>NZ_AUFU01000006.1 GCF_000426665.1 Centipeda artemidis DSM 19719
ATCTTTATCTGTCCCTTTGATCCCTTTGGTAAAGATCGGTTCATCTACACGTTTGAAAATCTATGCAGAGAAGATACGTCTCTTTTGCTGCGGGACGGCGCGCAGAAGATTTTCCTCAACACAAAGGGCACAGCGGGTGACGTCAGTAACGCACTCAAGGCATTTCTCTCGTATGTGGACGGCGTACTGAGCGGCGACGCGCTCGTACAGGAAATTGAAGATGAGATTCGAAAAGTGAAAACGGAAGAAGGAGAGAGGGTGGAGTATATGACATTTGCTATGAAGATGAGAGACGAGTGGAAGGCCGGTATGTCCGAAGGGCGTATGGAGGGGCGGAAAGAAGGACGCAAGGAAGGCATAAAGGAAGGGCGAAAGGAAGGACGCAAAGAGGGCATAAAGGAAGGGCGCAAGGAAGGCATAAAGGAAGGTGTACAACAAGATCGGGCGGCAAGTCTTCGCTCTCTTATTACAAAACTAAAACTTTCTGCTGAGCAGGCAATGGATCTTCTTGAAGTCCCAACTGATGAGCGTCCGATCTATCGGGAACTCCTCGAAGGAGTACGCTGACTGATCTGCGTTCCAAAAATCAACGACAACGAAAACAGCCCCGCTGTATTGATGCGATTTTTCGCAGAGACAGCGGGGCTGTTTTCCTGTATTTATTTTATTGCGTTCGTTGATTTCATCAGCGATCCTTCATAATGCAGCGTCGCAAAATAATCGTCCAGCGTCTGTGCGCGGCGGATGAGCTCGACAGTGCCGTCCTCGCGCAGGAGGAGTTCGGCGCAGTGGAGCTTGCCGTTGTAGTTGAACCCCATCGCGCTGCCGTGCGCCCCCGTGTCGTGAATGACGATGATGTCGCCGATGCCGATCTGTGGCAACGCACGGTCTATGGCGAATTTATCATTGTTCTCGCAGAGCGAGCCGGTGACATCATAGACATGATCCGCGGGCGCGTGCTCCTTGCCGAGAACGGTGATGTGATGATACGCACCGTAGAGCGCGGGGCGCATGAGATTCGCCATGCAGGAGTCGAGCCCGACGTAGTGCTTGTAGGTGTCCTTCTTATGCAGAACCATCGAGACGAGCCAGCCCGCATCCCCCGTGATCGCGCGCCCGCTCTCCGTGCGGATGGCGACATCCCCAAGTCCCGCGGGACACATGATTTCGTTATAAAGCCGCTCAATGCCCGCACCGACCGCCGCGAAGTCCACGGGATCTTCCTCCGGACGGTACGGGATGCCGAAGCCGCCGCCGAGGTTGACGAACTCGACGTGAATACCGAGTTTTTCCTTCAGCTCCACGGCGAGCTCGAACATGATGCGCGCCGTGAGGAGGAACGCCTCCGTGCGCAGCTCGGCGGAGATGACCATCGTGTGCAGTCCGAACCGCCGCACGCCCATCTCGCGCGCCCGCGCATAGCCCTCAAGCATCTGCGTGTGGGTCAGTCCGTATTTTGCCTCAACGGGTTTCCCGATAATATCGTTGCCCTCGATCGTGTCCCCCGGATTGTAGCGGAACGAAAGCACCTCGGGCAGTCCCGCGTGCTTCGCCATATAATCAAGGTGCGTGATGTCGTCGAGATTGATCACGGCGCCGAGTGCGATCGCCTTTTGGAACTCGTCGAACGGCGTATCGTTCGACGTGAGCATGATCTCCTCGCCAACAACGCCCGCCACTTCCGAGATAAGGAGCTCGGCGATGCTGCTGCAGTCCGTCCCCGCGCCCTCCTCGTGCAGAATCTCGACAATGCGCGGATTCGGCAGTGCCTTCACCGCGAAATGCTCACGAAAGCCGGGTGCCCACGCGAACGCATCGCACAGGCGGCGGCAGTTCGCGCGGATCTTCTCCTCGTCGTAGATGTGAAACGGCGTCGGGAATTTTTTAATGAGTTCTATGGTCTGTTCGCGCTCGAGCGGAAAGTTCTTTTCGTTCATATTATCCTCCCCCATGTGAATGTGCCCCATTATAGCAACGCGGGCGAAGGGTGTCAAATTGTATACCTTGACGAACGGCGCGCCCTCCCCTATAATGAGGGCTATCTTTTTATATGATAATGAGAACTGTCAAAGGAGGGTTCCGCATGAAGTTCGGAGGAAAGGTGCAGCGCCTTGCGGCGGTATTCGCCTGCACGGCACTGCTCGGCACAGCTCTTGCAGGCTGCGGAGATAACGGGGCGTCGTCGGATGAGATCAAGATCGGCGCGAATTTTGAAATGACGGGCAACACGGCGAACTACGGCATCTCGACGCTCGAGGGGCTAAAGCTCGCGATTAAGGAAGCGAACGATGCGGGCGGCGTCAATGGGAAGAAGATCGTCCTCATCGAGGCGGACAACAAGTCCGAGGCGGCGGAGTCCGTGAATGCGGCGACGAAGCTCATCTCCGACGATCATGTCCGCGCGATTGTGGGTCCCGCAACGACGGCAAACGTCATCGCAGAGTCGCAGGTCGCCTCGGACAACAAGGTTCCCGTCATCGCGCCAGACGCGACGGCGGTTGACGTAACGGTCGAGAACGGCACGGTGAAGCCGTGGATTTTCCGCAGCTGCTTCATCGACCCCCAGCAGGGCGACGTCATGGCGAAGTTCGCACTCGACACGCTGAAGGCAAAGACGGCGGTTATCTACCTCGACAATTCGACGGACTACTCCAAGAGTCTCGCACAGGTCTTTGAAAAGGTCTTTACAGCGGGCGGCGGGCAGGTCGTCATGACTGAGGCGTTCCTCGCAAAGGATCAGGATTTCAAGGCGACGCTGACGCGTCTGCGCGGCGCGAATGCCGACGTCATCTTCGTCCCCGCGTACTACGAGGAGGTCGGCAAGATCGTCAAGCAGGCGCGCGAAATCGGCATCTCCGCCCCCATCATCGGCACGGACGGCTGGGACGATGCAAAGGTCGCGGAGCTCGCGGGCGCGGCGGCACTGAACGTCACGTATTTCAGCACGCATTACTCGGATAAGGACGAGTCGGTACGCCCCTTCATCGACGCCTATCAGAAAGAGTATGGACATGCACCGAACGTCTTTGCCGCGCTCGGCTACGATGCGGGCAAACTCCTCGTCGACGCGCTGAAGCGCGCGGGTTCGGACGATCCCGAGGCGCTCCGCAAGGCAATCGAGGAGACGAAGAATCTCACGGTCGGCACCGGCACGATCACGATGGATGCCGAGCACAACCCGATCAAGCAGGCGGTCATCCTCGAGAACAAGGACGGCGACCGCACGGTCGTGGCGAAGATTATGCCGAGCATGTGATTCGTCGGTACGAATAGGGTCAAAGAGCCGCAAATGCGCGGCTCTTTTTCATCAATAACACAGCCCACAGGAGGCGGTTCTATGGAGTTCATGCAGCAGATTCTCCAGCAATTGATTAACGGAGTATCCCTCGGCAGCATCTACGCGCTCATCGCGCTCGGCTATACGATGATCTACGGCATCATCAAGCTCATCAACTTCGCGCACGGCGACATCTACATGGTCGGCGCGTACCTCGGATTCTATGCCATCACGCTCGGCATCCCCGTCGTGCCCGCGATCCTCATCTCCATGGCGGTGACCTCCCTGCTCGGTATCGCGGTCGAGCGGTTCGCGTACCGCCCGCTCCGCCACGCGCCGCGCATCTCGGTGCTCATCACGGCGATCGGCGTGTCGTTCCTCCTTGAGTACGTCATGATGGCGCTCGTCTCGCCGACGCCGCGCACGTTCCCCGCAACGATCAGCGACATCTCGTGGACATTCGAAGGGCTCGTCATCAGCGGGCAGCAGCTCCTCATCATGGGCGTGACCTTTGTCCTTATGATCATCCTGACCTACATCGTGCGCGCGACGAAGATCGGCAAGGCGATGCGCGCCGCGTCCTACGACACCGAAGCGGCACAGCTCATGGGCATCAACGCCGACCGCATCATCTCCATCACGTTCGCCATCGGCTCGGCGCTCGCGGCGGTCGCGGGCGTCCTCATCGGCATCTACTACAACTCCATCGACCCGCTGATGGGGCTCATGCCGGGCATTAAGGCGTTCGTCGCGGCGGTCTTCGGCGGCATCGGCATCCTGCCGGGCGCGGTCGTCGGCGGCATCGTCCTCGGCATCGTGGAGGCGTTCATCTCGGGATTCGGCTTCTCGATGTTCCGCGACGCGGCGGCATTTGCGATCCTCATCCTCGTGCTGCTCCTGAGGCCCGCGGGCATTTTCGGCAAAAATATCAAGGAAAAGGTCTAAGGAGGTGCGCATATGAAAATCCTGCAAAACGGCGACCTCAAAATGCTCCTCTTCGCCCTCGCTATTTACGGCGTCATCATGGGGCTGACGGGCGCGGGCGTGCTCAGCGCGTTCTGGCAGCTCAACCTCATCTTTGCTGGGCTGAATATCATGCTCGCGGCGAGCCTGAACCTCATCAACGGCTATACGGGGCAGTTCTCGCTCGGACACGCGGGGTTCATGGCGATCGGCGCGTACGTCGGCGTCATCCTGACGACGAATTTTCACCTCCCCTTCATCGCCGCGCTCCTCGCGGGCGGCGCGGCGGCAGGACTGCTCGGCGCGCTCATCGGACTGCCGACCCTGCGCCTGCGCGGCGACTACCTCGCCATCGCGACCCTCGGGCTCGGCGAGATCGTCCGCATCTTCATCATCAACGTGCCGTATGTCGGCGGCGCGGCGGGCTTTAAGGGCATCCCCCACCTGACGAACTTCACATGGGTGTTCTTCATCATGCTCGCCACGCTCTTCATCATCAAAAATTTTGTCAATTCCCGCCACGGGCGTGCCTGTCTCGCCATCCGCGAGAACGAGATCGCCGCCGAAGCGATGGGCATCAATACGACGCGGTACAAGGTGCTCGCCTTTACCATTGGCGCGGCACTGGCGGGCGTCGCGGGCGTACTCTTCGGACACAATATGTATATCCTCAGCCCCGCATCTTTTACGTTCATGCAGTCGTTCAACATCCTCATCATGGTCGTCATGGGCGGGCTCGGCTCGATGACCGGCTCGATCGCGGGCGCGCTCGTCGTGACGTTCCTCTCGGCGGCGCTCGCGAGCTTCCCGAACGCACGGATGATCGTCTACGCGCTCGCGCTCATCCTCATGATGTTCTACCGCCCGCAGGGGCTCTTCGGCTACGTTGAGGTCACGACGATGCGTCCGCTCAACCGTTTCTTCCGGAAAGGGGGTAAGGCATGATGGCACAGAATCTGCTCAAGGCGACGGACGTCTCCATGGTATTCGGCGGACTGTCCGCCGTCTCCGACCTGAACCTCCACATCCGTGAGGGCGAGCTGCTCGGGCTCATCGGACCGAACGGCGCGGGCAAGACCACGGCGTTCAACCTCTTCACGGGCGTCTACCGCCCCACGACGGGCGAGATCACCCTGCGCGGCAAGAGCATCGTGGGGCTTGCGCCGTACGAAATCACGGCACGCGGCATCGCGCGCACGTTCCAGAACATCCGGCTCTTCGGCGAGCTCTCCGTCCTCGACAATGTAAAAATCGCGTACCACAGTCACATGAACTACGGTCTCCTCGAAGCGATGCTGCGCGTCGGACGCTATCGCGCCGAGGAGGAAAAGCTCGAAGAGGAAGCGATGCGTCTCCTTGAGATCTTCCGGCTCGCGGACAGCGCGGCGGAAAAGGCAAAGAACCTCCCCTACGGCGCGCAGCGGCGGCTTGAGATCGCGCGCGCGCTTGCCGCACAGCCCGCGCTCCTGCTCCTCGACGAGCCGGCGGCGGGCATGAACCCGCAGGAAACGCAGGAGCTCATGGAGATGATCCGCTGGGTGCGGCGCGCATTCGGCATCACGATCCTCCTCATCGAGCACGACATGTCGCTCGTCATGGGCATCTGCGAACGCATCTATGTGCTTGAGTACGGCACGGTCATCGCGGCCGGCACGCCCGCGGAGATTCGATCGAATCCCGAGGTCATCCGCGCATATCTCGGGGCGGAGGAATAATCATGACAAACGAACAAAAAGCAACTGCGCCCATGCTCAGCGTCACCGATCTCCACGTCTACTACGGCGCGATCCACGCGCTCAAGGGACTGTCCCTGACGGTGAATCAGGGGGAGATCGTCACCCTCATCGGCGCGAACGGTGCGGGCAAATCCACGACACTGCGCACCATCTCGGGGCTGATCGTGCCGCGCGGCGGCGACATCACATTCGAGGGCAGCTCCATCGCGGGGCACAAGGCGCATGAGATCGTCCGCCGCGGCATCTCGCAGGTGCCCGAGGGACGGCGCGTCTTCGCCGACATGACCGTCATGGAGAACCTCGAGCTCGGCGCGTTCACGCGCAGCGACGCGGACGGCATCGCCGCCGACATGGAGACGGTTTTCGGCAGGTTCCCGCGCCTGAAGGAACGCCGCACGCAGCTCGCGGGCACGCTCTCGGGTGGCGAACAGCAGATGCTCGCGATGGGGCGCGCCCTCATGAGCCGCCCGCGCCTGCTCCTGCTCGACGAGCCGTCGATGGGGCTTGCGCCTCTCCTGATCAAGGAGATTTTCTCCATCATCGTCGACATCAACGCCGCGGGGACAACCATCCTCCTCGTAGAGCAGAACGCGAACATGGCGCTCTCCATCGCGCACCGCGCCTACGTCCTCGAAACGGGGCGCATCACCCTCGCGGGCGACGCAAAAGAACTCGCCGCGAGCGAGGACGTCCGCAAAGCGTATTTGGGCGGATAATGCGCCGCATTTTCAATTAATAAAGAAGGAAAAGCCGCCGTAAACCTCGAATATTAGAAAAAAAGACGTTACCATACGCATGGGTAAGGAGGGCGTTTATGTTTGTTGAAAACTGTATGACGAAGAATCCCGTGACCATCGCACCGGACGCGGGGCTCGGCGAAGCTGCAAAAGTCATGGAGAAGGGCGGATTCCGCCGTCTGCCCGTCGTGGAGCACGGCCGGCTCGTCGGGTTCTTCACGAACCGCGATCTCCTGCGCGCCTCCCCGTCGGCGGCAACGACGCTCGACCGGTTCGAGGAGCGCACCCTGCTCTCAAAGATCAAGGTCGCGGACGTCATGCAGAAGAGCGTCATCACGGTCACGGACAGCATGACCATCGAGGAGGCGGCACTCGTCATGTCGCGCGAAAAGATCGGCGGTATGCCCGTACTCTCGTCCGCGGGCAAGCTCGTCGGCATCATCTCCTCCACGGACATCTTCAAGGCGTTCATCGCCGTCATGGGACTCGATACCGGCAAGGCGCGCCTGACGATCCACGTTGCCGACCGCAAGGGCGTCCTGCGCGACATTTCGACCATCCTCGCCGAGATGGACATCAGCATCGACAGCATGGTCACGATGCCGCAGCCGGACGGCACCTACGAGATCATCATCCGCGCCGACATCCCGAACGTCGACACCGTGAAAGAGCGGCTTTTCGCCAAGGGATTCCGCGTGACGAACGTGACACAGTTGGGATGAGCTTTATTCTTGAAACGATACCCGGGATTGCCGACGGCACTCCCGGATTTTTATTTGATGGAGCAACCTTGCCCTTGGATAGAGATGCATCGGTTTTTACAAGAATGAAAATTACTTTTCCTGCGCCGCATCCTAATAAAACGAATAACGGTTTATATTCACCACCCTCCGATAACCTTTCCATCCGGTCCGATGAGAATCACGAGTGCCGTTGGGAAATCTGAAAGCAGCGGACGGCTCTTCTCAGGGCCGAGCACAAAGATCGCCGTAGACAGCATATCTGAGAGTATGCCGGCATGTCCTTCCCATGCCGGACTGTCAATCGAGAGCGGCAGAATCACCGTCACAGAGGCAAGCCCCGTATCCGCCGGATAGCCCGTGCGAGGATCAATCAGATGGTGGAAGCGCTTCCCCTCGTACATGAAATAGCGCTCATCGTCCCCCGATGCCGAGAGAACCTCGTCCGAAAGCGGCATCACGAGCAGCATATCCACAGACGACGTGCCGCGTGGATTGCGAATTCCTACCTGCCACGGCTCCCCCTCGGAATTCGTCCCAATTCCGAGCATCGAGCTTGCCCCAAGATCTGCGAGTGCTCCCTTCAGGTGCGCCCCATCCCAGTGCTCCAAGATCTCATCAAGCGCATATCCCTTGATCAGCCCTCCGCGGTCGATTTGCATCCCCGGTTTCATCAGGCGCCCCTCATAGATCGGCACGCCATCCATATTTCCCTCACGCAATTCGAGATACTGATAGCCCACATGTGCACGCGCCTCCCTGATCTCTGCCTCCGTCGGCGGCTCTCCGCGCGTACGTGCCTCCGACCACAACGTAGTGAGTGTCCCCATGGTCACATCAAACGCGCCGTCCGACCGCCGTGAAATCGCCTGCGCAAGGGAAAGCATCTCATAAAGCTCCGCGGGAATCTTCGTCCACTCCCCTGATCCTGCGGCGGCTTCCATCTCAAGTATCGCAGTGCGATCCGGATTCGTATCCATATCCGAAAGCAGGTCATATGCCTCTTCCACCGCCATGCGCGCCGCTTTCTCCGTACCGCGCGCCTGAATACGTGCCACCGTCCCAAGCACGAGATGCGTATCCTCCGCCGTTGTCTCTTTCGAATCCTTTTCCGTCAGGCACCCCGTGAACAAAATACTTGCCGCAGCCATGAGCACTGCGGCGCAAAATACCCGCTTGGCAGGAATCCCGCAATGTGCGGCGAATCTAAAAAGCATGTGACGTTCCTTTCATAATCATCGTGCGGCCATTTACAAATTTTTAGTGCAAAAGGAGGAGGCGATCCATGCCGCAGCGTACCAGACTTTATGAAGTACTCCGCTTCGTCCTCGTCGGCGGTGCGTGTTTTCTCCTCGACTACGGACTCCTCTACGTTCTCACGGCGCATCTGGGTGTCTACTACCTCGTCTCCGCCGGGATCTCCTTCACCGTCTCCGTCTTTCTCAACTATTGGCTGTGCCTCGTCTGCGTCTTTCGCGGCGCAGCTGCGCAGACACACCGCGCAAAGATGCTCTTTTTCGGCTCGAGTATCGCGGGGCTCGGACTGAATCAGCTGCTCATGTGGTCTCTTGTCGATCTCCTGCACATCCATTATATGATTGCAAAACTCATAGCGGCGGGTATTGTCATGCTGTGGAATTACGTCCTCAAACGCCGCGCCGTCCTCGGTAAAACCTAAAATACCCATGCAGTCGTTCCGGCAATACGGGAACCCGCATATCGGAATACATTTTTTTCAGAGCGTTTTCCCTTACCGCATTGTAACAGTTCCCCCGACCTCTATGCAAGTTTTTCACGAAATACGACTATTCCCGCTCTAAATACGCGTAATTTCTCATGTTTTCAATAGATTTTTTCATGTATATAAAAGTTTTTTTCAAATATTTAAGCGTCTCTGCAATAACGAATATCTTTATTACTGCGTATTTTACACACAAAAGTATCGCATCCACCTACACGTTGTCACTCACCTTTCCTCTAAATAGGCGGTATTATCTATCATAACAGAATATATCAATAAAACGACATAAACGGAATATTGTATAATAGATAAAATTGTCTTGCTATTTCTCATGATTTGCGTTACACTAATGGCAAAGAAAGGGACGTCTCATTGATGCAGGTGCGTGAGCGTTTTAACGTATACCTGCTAAAGGAAGTGAATATCATGTTTTTAGAGGAACGCCAAGAGCTCATCGTCCGTATGGTGGAACGTGACGGAAAGGTCAAGGTCAAAGAGCTCAGTGCAAAGTTTAAAGTCACCGAGGACTGTATCCGCAAAGATCTGGGTTCGCTGGAGCGGCAAGGGCGTCTGAAACGTACATACGGCGGCGCCGTTAAGCTGACGCAGAGCGTCCACATGATCGAAGTGAGCCGTCACCGCCACATGGATGTGGACGCAAAACGCCGCATCGCACAGGCGGCAGTCTCACTCATCCAGGACAAGGACATGGTCTTCCTCGACATATCGACGAGTAACCTCGCGCTTGCAGAACTTCTTATGAAGAGCGACCGCGATCTCACCGTCGTGACGAATATGGTCGACGTGCTCGGCGTGCTCGCACGCAACCCGCGCATCGATCTCATCTTCGCCGGAGGACAGATCAACCGCGGACGTGACGGATTCTGGGGCGGTATGACCCAGGAGTTCATCAAGCGTCTGAAACCCGACATCGCCTTTGTCGGCGCCGTCGGCGTCGATGTCAAGGCCAACAGCGTCTCCACCTACGACATTGACGACGGACTGAACAAGGCCGCGATTATCGCGCACAGCAAACGTGCCTATGTCGTCGCCGAGGCGCGCAAGCTTTCGACGGACGGCAACTACGACTTCACAAGCCTCGACGCGCTCGCCGGTCTCATCACCGATACCGAGCCGTCGCCCGATATTCGCGCTGCCGCCGCTGAGCTCGGCGTGGACATCGTTCTTCCCTAGATTTTCCTTTGCTCTATAAACAAAGCCGCTTCCCGGTCGGGAGGCGGCTTTGTTGTGTGTTATTCATAAAATATCCCGGTTGGGGTGGGATAATAACGCAAAAGGAGGAACAGGGATGATCGATTGGAAAGCGCCGCTCAGGGAATGCCGCATCTGCCCGCGCGCCTGCGGCATCGACCGCACGGCGGGAAAGCGCGGGTTCTGCGGGGCGGGCGCCCTCGTACGCGTTGCCCGTACGATGCTCCACCGCTGGGAGGAGCCGTGTCTTATCGGCGCGCACGGTGCAGGCGCCGTATTCTTCTCCCACTGCACACTGCGCTGTGTATACTGTCAAAATCACGAAATCAGCCGCGGTGAGCGCGGCGACCTCCTCAGTGTGGAGGAACTTGCCGCACGTTTCCTCACACTTGAATCGCAGGGTGCGGCGACGCTCGATCTCGTTACCCCGACCCACTACACGCCGCAGATCCTCGCGGCGCTTGAACTCGCCCGTACCGCAGGATTCTCCCGTCCGGTGGTCTGGAATACGAGCGGCTATGAGACTGTAGAGACGATTTCACTCCTCAAGGGGCATGTCGACATTTACCTCCCCGATCTCAAATACGATACCGAGGAGAGCGCCCGCCGCTTCTCCACCGCACCGGGCTATGCCGCCGCCGCATACGCCGCCCTCTCTGCCATGGTCGCCCAGGTCGGTGCCGTTCGATTTGCGCCAGACGGGCGTCTGCTCTCCGGCGTGCTCGTCCGCCATCTCGTTCTCCCGGGACACCGCCGTGAGAGCATCGCCATCGTGTGCCGCCTATGGGAGACTTTCGGCGACACGATCCAGCTCAGCCTCATGCGTCAGTATACGCCGACCTACCGAGCCACAGAGTTCCCGCCGCTTCACCGAAAACTCACGACATTCGAATACGAGTCCGTCGTCGACGCGGCGCGCGATCTCGGCATGACGCGCGTCTATGTGCAGGATGCCGCCGCCTCCTCTGCGCATTATATACCGGACTTCTAACGAACATTCGCTCATAAACCTGCCCAACGGAAAAGCCGCCCGCCGGTGTTTGATATATCAGCGCACGGCAAGCGGCTCTTTTGATGCAGTTTTACGGTCTCGTTATCAGCCCTCTTCAACCTCGATCAGGGCGTATTTCCCATCGTTGCGGCTGTAGACCACGTTAACCTCGTTCGTCTCCGCATTGCGGAATACAAAGAAATGATGATTGAGCAGATTCATCTGCATGATGGCTTCCTGCACGTCCATCGGCTGGAGTGCAAAGCTCTTGCGCTTGACGACCGGATAGATGTCGTCCTCCTCGGGGACGGGTGCCGCAAACGTCTCCACCGCCTCCGCCTTGAACCCGCCGTGACGGAACCTGCGCTCGAGCTTCGTCTTTTGCTTTCGAATCTGGCGCTCGAGCTTCTCAATGACAAGATCGATCGAGCTGTACATATCCTCCGAATGCTCCTCACCGCGCAGCAGGACGCCGCGGACGATGGGAGCAGTCACTTCTACCTTGTGATGTTTCCCCTCAACGGAGAGCAGGACCGAAATCTCGCCCACGTTTTCGAAATACTTCGTGATCTTGCCGACGCGCTTTTCCACATAGTCGCGCAGTGCGGGCGTAACCTCGACATTTTTTCCCCGAATCGTGAATGCAGCCATGAAACACAGCCCCTTTCTATCCACAGGGAGCGTTCTTCTTTACACCGCCCCCCTTATACTTTATTAGTTCGACACGGATGCGAAATCCCCTGCCAAGTTCTCTAAATTCTGATTGTTTCGTAATTCATTGAGATGCTATATTTATGCAAATGAAAAAGCCCGCTGTGTAAGCCGGGCTTTTCGAAAAGATGCTGTTATTCTTTTTTGACGACGTTGTCCGCCTGCGGACCGCGCGCCCCCTCGACGATGTCGAACTCAACTTCCTGTCCCTCGCTGAGTGTTTTGTACCCTTCTCCTTGAATGGAGGAAAAATGGACAAATACATCGTCGCCGTCATCGCGAGAGATGAATCCATACCCTTTGTCCGCGCTGAACCATTTCACTTTTCCTGTCATAGCATCGGCGCTCCTTTCCTTGATCAAACTTGCCTATGCGATAGGTTTACCCTGATGCGGCACATAAGCTAACCTTTATTATAAGATTCACTTAAGCCGCTGTCAATGGCATATCTGAAAGGAAAAGAAAAACGATTATTCGTACAGTTTAAGTACGGTCAAAGTAGCCGAAATCATGGCAAAAGATCAGTGAAATATCGTTCCATGCGCGCCCACCGGTCACGCTCGAGTTCTTCGCGTCGTGCAAAGAGGTCACGGTATGCAGCGATATAAGACTCCACATGTTGTGTGATGAGACGATGCGCCGCAACATAGCGATATGCATTCTCCGCCAAGCGGATGCGTAGGTCATCGTTCGTGACGAGCAGAGTCAGCTTCTCCACGAAGTCCCGCACATCCCCATAGATCAGCCCCGTCTCTCCGTCACACAGTGTCCGCGCGTACACCGTGGGCGAGGCGAGCGCCGCTGCACCGTGTCCCGCAGCCTCAATGAACTTCAAATCCGATTTTGTACGATTGAACGCCGTATCGCCGAGCGGGAGGAGGGCGATGTCGGCGCGATGCAGTGCCGCCGTATAGTCCGCGTAAGAGGCAACGGGGTCGCCGTCTTTTTCTCCCCATATGAACTCTTTCCGTGGTGTTCGCAGTTCATCATAGAAGGCTCGATCCCCCGTCACAAGGAAGGAAAGTCGTTCCCCATGGGCGCGAATCACCTCATTCAGCGCACCCATGAGCAGCGCCCAATCCGCCCCGCGGTTTAGTGCACCAAAGAATACCGTCACATGATCAGCAGCGCGCACATAGCTCCGCTGCGCCGGCAGCGCCGCAAGCTGATTCTCCAGTAAGAGGACATGTGGATTAAACTCACGCAGGATGTCTGCAAGCGGCGGCGTCGACGTCTGTATGGCGGAGACGGCGCGGAACGAAAAATAATTCGTCTCCTCGAGTTCCCGCACCACCGACGGATGATCGTCCATCTCATGCAGGAGGACATTCCCGCGTGCCGTCGACAGCGCGAAGAGTTCCGCCTGCCCCGACGTATTGAGATACACCTGCCGCTGAATTAGGATGAGGCTGTTTTCTTCCTTCCCCAGCGTGATAATGGGCAGGCGGTCACCGGTCCCCCCGGTACAGCCATGCAGAGTGACCGCCCCTACGGCCTGCATTGCCTGAAGCGGTGTATCGAGGCGCACATGTGCACAGACATCAATCCGATTGAGCAGGACAACGGGAATGGGAGGATCGCATAGATTATCCCGTCCCACAGTGCCGGAATGTGCTCCGCCGCCGGGGGTTATGCTTTGAGCAGGCGGAGTAATAAAAAATCCGTGTGCTTCATCTCCGACGCCATGCGAATCGCTCGGTCGTTATCCCCCATATCGTGCAGGAGCACCGCCATGTTCTTAATGGTCTCGTCACAGCCGGGATCCAGACGCAGCGATTCCGTCAATAAAATCCGTGCGCTCTCATAGTCGCCCTCAACATATGCGGCGCCCGCGAACGCATTCAGCGTGCATACCTTGTCCCGCGGGCGGATGTTCTCGCCGAGGATTTTGGCGGCTGTCTGTGCGGCGCTCCCTGCAAGAGCTTTCTCGGACGGCACGGCGACTGATTTCGATGCGGGAACGGCGACGTCCTTTGTGGGCGGTACGGCTACGCCCTTCGGCGCGGGAACTGCCGGTTTCTTGACCGCCGACGGGGCGGGGACGCCGACGGGAGCGGACACGAGTCCAAAGAATGCGGCGAGGTGGGGATAATTCTCTCGCACCTCGGCGGGGCTCAGCCGCGCCTCGAGTCCCGCATAACGGTCGATCTCCGCGCGCTGCGCGTCGCTCAGTGCGTTCCCATGGGACGCGAGCAGATTTTCATAGATTTTGAAAGCGTCCTGCGTACGCTTTTCCTTGAGACAAATGCGTCCAAGGAGAATGCGGACGTCCATGTTCGCGGGATCGCGTGTCAGCGTCGTCGTCACCCAGTCCGCCGCGCGCGCCGTATCGCCCGTCTCAAAATAGGCGCGTGCAATATCGCCGAAGCATTCCTCGGGCGCCGTCCCCGCCCCCGCCATATCCGCGAATGCATTGACCGCGTCGGCATACGCCTTCTTCTCCATATAGCCGCGGATGCGTGCCGCATTGCTGTCCTGTGTCATAGTCGTTGTTCCTTTCCCTTTCCGCTTTCTCGCTTCTTTGTGGCGCTGCTGTTTTTGCCGCGCTCGCTCGGCATGATTTTTCTTACGCTTCTTCATTGAGATACCGCTCCCATATCATCCTGTATGCCTCCTCCATATCCCGTACATACTGTGCGCCGTCCATCAGGGGAGAGGCGCGCATCATCCGCCGCACCGCACCGTGGAGTGCCGCGAGGAGTTCGCCGTCCCGCGCGAGCAGCGCCGCCCGTTCGACATAGGCGTCCGCCGTATCCGCAACGAGTTCACCGAGTCCCGCATTGTACAGGATGCTCGTGCCGAACCGCGCACCGTGGCGCGTCCCTGCGCGCGTAACAACGGGCAGTCCCATCAGGAGGGCTTCGCATGTCGTTCCGCCGCCCTGATAGGGATATGTGTCGAGAATGATGTCGACATCGAGATAGTCCCTCAAATAATCACGCGTGCCGGAGCGCACGTCGATCCGCCGTAGGTCGATGTCGGCACGTGCAGCGCGAGCACGCATCAGCTCCGGCGCCGCCGCGTCGGCATTCACATTCTTGAGCACGAGCCGCGCCTCCGGCACCGCGTGCAGAATCTCCGCCCACAGGCGGAGCGTGTCGTCCGTAATTTTGGAGAAATTGTTAAAACTCCCAAAGACGACGGGCATATGCGGTCTGCGCACGATATTTTCGTACGGGGCAAACCGCTCCGGCGGCGTGAAGCAGAGGTGCGTATGCGGCAGCCGAAGGATCTTTTCGAAAAAAAGTTCCTCCATCCCCGGCGGGTCGCAGACGGGATCGCCGAGCACATAGTCGATCGCGGGCACGCCCGTCGTATCGAAATAGCCGATGCCCGTGATCTGCACGGGCGCGGGCTTATACGCCGCGATGCGCAGGGTTCGCCCGCCCGCCGTATGACCCGCGAGGTCAAAGAGGATGTCGATCTCATCCGCATGAATCGCCGCCGCAGCCGCAGTCTCCGGCATCCCCGCAAGATTGCGGTATCCGTCCACCATGCCCGCAATCCAGTCCGTCACATCGTCGTCCGCACCTCCGGCGCTGTAGATGCGTACGTCAAAGCCCGTCCGGTCATATCCCGAAAAGAGCGGGACGGCGAAGTTCAGCACCACATGCTCGGAAAGCGAGGGCGAGAGATAGCCGATGCGGATTTTCGCCCGCCGCCGCTTTTCATGAGAGAACTGCGGCACATCACCAAAGATGCGTCCCCACGCGCCGTGTTCCTCCCGCAGGAATGCATCGGAGACATCCGCCGCATAGTGGAGTGTCATCAGATAATTGCTGAGGAGCTCGACGCGCACAGCGTGCGGCGCGCCCTCAATGTTCCAAGAGGCGCGCAGATGCGGCAGCGCAGCATCGAGTTCCCCCAGCATATGAAGCAAATGCCCTTCCATCGCATGATACTGCCACCGACGCGATTCCGGGAACAGATGCGCCTCGTTCATCCGCCGTAGGCGCGCGTGCGCCGCCGCAAAACGCTGCGCCGCGAGATCTTTTTGCACGCGGGAAAAAGCGGCGTCAAACTTCTCCATGCGCTGCTCGGTACCGCGCCCAGATGTCACGATAGCATCCCTCCATTTCGCGGATATAGCCGACCTGATCCATCACGGGAGAGTTCTTCATCCGATCCCGCAGCTCCCTATGCAGGGCATCGAGGAGATCAACATTCTCTGCGAGCATCACAGCTGTCTCCACATAATCCGAAAGGGTCTCCGAGGCAAGATCGCTAAGTCCAATATTGGCGAGTAGACTATAGGTGAAGCGTGTACTGTGCCGCTCTGTATAATAGGAGACGACCGGGACGCCCATATAGAGCGCATCGCACGTCGTCCCGCCGCCCGGCCACGGGAACGTATCGAGCGCGATGTCCACATCGAGATACCGCAGCATATAGTCCCGCGTCGCCCGCTCGAACTGCACGCGGCTCATATCGAGCCCGACCCGCTTCATCCGCTCGTGCGCCGCTCTTACCACGCCTTTCTTCTCATAGGCGGAATTTTTAAGCAGCAGCCGCGCCGTCGGCAGCCGGCGCAGAATCTCTGCCCACACACGGAGCATCTCATCGGTCATCTTTAGATATTGATTGAACGAAGCGAATTGAACGTATCCGCGCCGCCGAGCAGGTGCTCCCTCGGACACCGGGAGCTGTGTATATCCATTATAGCAGAATTGACTCGTCAGGCGCAGTAATTTTTCAACAAAATATGCGTCGCCGACACTCCCCGGTGGATCGCAGTACCGATCCGTGACAAAGTAGTCGACGGCGGAAAGCCCCGTCGTCGCCATATAACCGAGTCCCGAGAGCTGCACGGGTGCAGGCTTCCACGCAAGTGCAGGCAGGCCGCTGCGCGCCGTATGTCCCGCGAGATCAAAGAGGATATCCACCTCATCCGCATAGATCCGAGCGGCGATCTTCTCCGGCGCATTCGCCTGCTTTGAAACATCTCGCCATGCGGTGACAAGTGTCTTGAAGAACTCCGTATACTGATCCGTCCTGCCAAGACTATAGCAATAGACCTCAAAATCGTCGCGGTCAAATCCCGCGAGAAACGGCCAGATGAAATACTGCATGACGTGCTCGCGGAAATCACCCGAGATATATCCGATGCGAATTTTATCCTTTTTTCGCCGTCCCTCGTGCGTATAAGGGCGAACATCCGCGAACAGCCGCTCGTACGCCAAACTGCGCCGATAGACCTCCGCCGGAGATACGTCGACGGCATTCGCCATCAAAAGAGCCCCGGAGTGATAGGAGCGGCGCATCAGCGGATCAGAGACACACGAAGCATATTTCATGGCATACTGCATAGCGACAGCAGCGCCGAGGACAGTCTGCGCATGAGCCGCACAGACTTTGATCAGAGTTTCATACACCTCGGGCGTCGCCGGCAGCCGCCCTTCCTCAATCGCGGCAATCCCCTCCCGGGCGCGCCGCACCGTGTCCGCCGCAGATCCCTCGGCAGATACCCCCGATACGGACAAATAGAGACGCGCGCCTTCTCTTTCCCGTTCAATGCCTTCTGCGGAAAGCGCCCATCTTCCCGCGCGCTCCCGCTGATTCAAAAAATAATACGCCCATGCAATCGACATGCGCTGCGCCGGCAGAAGCGCCCCGCAGCCGTCGAGAATATGCCCCTCTCGCAGTACCCGCGTCCAGTCCTTTGCCGCCTCCGCACGCGCAAGCGCCGCCGTATGTTCCTCCGCGCACATCGATTCCTCCACGCCGAAGAGCACACGGTCATAGGCGCGCTCCATCGTAAACATATAAGCGGAGGCCTCGGAAACCGGACTGTCGAGCAAATTCCACCGCAGCGTTTCGTGCAAATACGAGAGCCGCTCCACATCGTGCAGCAGCGACGCGGCACACGCCGCTAGTTCTGCGGTGTCCGGCGCAATCTCCAGCCCAAGCCCCGCCGCACGGAGAATACCGGCGGCATACCTTCCAACAAAGGCATCCGCCGTAAGGATCGGCACGGAATATTCCACGGTGCGGCAAATTTTCATAGGATCGGCATTGACACCAATCGCAATGTCAAGCTCCTCATCGGCGACCTCATCTACGAGAATCAGCTCCGCGGTATCCGTGCCTATCTCTGAAATGTGCGCAACATCCGCATCTGTCAGCACGCTACCGATCGACACCGGCAAAATCAGCCGTACGCGGGGAATGCGCGCGAGCAGTGCGCAGAGGAGCGTGACGATCTCTTCCCGCCGCCCCTCATCCGCCCTGCCGATCAAGCCGATCAACGGTGTAGTGCCGTCGAGCAGCGGCGTGCGATATGCATACGAATCCCGCCGCTCAATCGGCGTATAGCATAGCGGTACAAAATCTGTCTCTCCATCCACAGGGGGCAGTGTCTCCGCCCCCTCCGCAGGGCATTGCTCTGCGAGTGAGAGGAGCCGGCGTGCGGGATACCGGACAAAAACATCTCGAATGAAGGCAGACGATGCATCAAAAGAAAGGTCAACCAGCAGGTCGATCTCATCCCGCCGTATAACCTCTGCCGCCTCCTGCGCCGTACATGCACCGAGTGTACGAAATGCCGCCGCCGACTCTGCAAACAGCGCCGTATCGCCCCCCGTCCCCGTATGATAGGCATAGACCTCAAAACGCAGCGGATTCGCCGCCGCAAAAAACGCAGGCAGAAAATCCCGTTCTGCGCCGCCGCCAAAAGAATCGGAAAGATACCCGACGCGTATTTTCTTCTCCGTGTCACGCCGATGCCCGACAGATGCTCCACGATGCTTCTTCGCCCTTTTCTTCATCATATGGTCCTTTCCGATCCCACTGCTGCAAAACGCCGATAGGCGTCCTCCAAAGCGCGCATATATCCCTTTTGATCCATCAGGGGCGAGCGCTCCATCATCCCGCGCAGACCTCTATGCAGGTCGTCAAGCGTATCGAGATCGCCCGCAAGTGCGGCGGCGAGAGCGATATAGTCCTCCGTGCCCATTGCCGCAAGCTCTGCGAGCCCGATGTGCGAGAGGAACGCACAGCCAAAGCGCGTACTGCGCCGCGCCGCATAGCGCGTCACCATAGGGACACCCATATAGAGTGCATCGCAGGTCGTCCCCCCGCCCGGCCACGGGAACGTATCGAGTGCGATGTCAACATCGAGATAACGGCGCATATAGCCCGTATCCGCAGGCTCGAGGAGGACGCGCTCGAGGTCAAACCCGAGCCGCCGCAGCCGCTCTTCTGCCGCCGCCCGCATCTCTCCGGCAAAGAACACCTGCGATTTGAGCAGAAGCCGCGACGCCGGCACGCGATCCATGATCTCCCGCCAGACGGAAAGCATCTCGTCCGTAAACTTCCGATACTGATTGAACACGCCGAACACGATGTATCCGCGCCGCCGCGCGGGCGTTCCCTCCGACGCTGGCAAATGCGCGGGCGGCACATAGCAGAACTGACTCGGCAGGCGCACAAGCTCCTCGGTAAAATAGCGCTCATGCCCCGCGCCCGGCGGATCGCAGACGGCATCCGTCAGGAACGCATCCACTGCGCGCACCCCCGACGTCGCCGTATACCCTAATCTGCACCGGTGCAGGGCGTCGGGCAAGCACGGGCAGAGCGCCGCCTGCCGCATGTCCCGCGAGATCGACCAGCACATCGATCTCATCCGCACGAATGTGCGCCGCTATCTCCGCCGCAGGCGCATCTCCGACATCCCGCCATACGTCCGCATAGGAGCGCAGCGCCTCCGTCACATCATCCGGCTCCGTCGCCGTACTATATACATAGACCTTGAACTCCGTGCGGTCATATGTCGTGAGGAGCGGCTGAATAAAGTTCTGCATGACATTCCGGCGAAAATCCGGCGAAATGTAGCCGATGCGGATCTTCTCGTGCCGATACGGCACAGGAAATGTGTACCGCGGCACATCCGCAAAGAGCCTACCGTATTCGCAATGCGCCGCATACAGTTCCGCCTCATCGATCTCCCGGGCATTCTGTGCGAGCAGGAACGAGCTGTATAGTCCCGCATTCCCCGGTTCTTCTCTGTAGGCATCATAACAAAATTCCGCCGCCTGCGGATCCCCGATCCGATACGCAACCGCCGCACGCAGACGCATGTATTCACGGCGCATCTCCGTACGTCCCGCCGCGAGATAGTCCACCGTTTCCCGCATCGCACGCGGCAGGTCGCCCATACGCTCCGCCGCATAGGTATGAAGATAGCGGATCATATCGTCTGCCGTACCTGCCCGAATCGCGTGCTCAGCAATCCTGCGCGCCTCGGCATAACGCTCCGATGAAAGCGCATCAAATACGCGATCTCTCAACGCCGCATCCGTCCTACTCATTCTATCGTTGTCCCCCGCGCGAACCTTTACCTCATCCGCATATCCGTGCGGTATATTCCGCCCATACAGCTTCATACGCCGCACCAACGGCTGCTCCATAGGCGGCTGCATCCATCACGGGAGACGCCGCCGTCATATTGCGCAGCCCTGCGTGGAGCGCATCGAGCGTCTGCGTATCCTGCGCGAGGAAAACGGCGCGCTCGATGTATTCTTCCTCCGTATGTGCAATGAGCGCCTCCGCGCCGATATTTTGGAGCAAAGACGCCCCGAACCTGCTCCCAAGTGTCTCCCCCTCGAGCGTCACGACAGGCACACCCATATAGAGCGCGTCACAGGTTGTTCCGCCGCCCGGATAAGGGAACGTATCAAGCGCAATGTCGATGCGCCCGTATGCCGCGAGATAATCTGCCGACGCCCCCTCCGTCTCCACACGCTCCGGAGGGATGCCTGCCGCCGCAATCCGCCGCCGCGCTTCGGCGGCGCCGTCCGACACGGAGAAGATCTCCGTCTTGAGCAACAACCGCGCCGTCGGCACGCGCCGCAGAATCTCCGCCCATACCTGCAGCACCCGATCGTTGATCTTCGTAAAATTATTTAGACTGCCAAATACAATAGGACGCCCCTCCGCCGGCAGGTGTGTCGCCGGAGGCGCGGGACGCAGCGGCTGCCAACAAAAATGCGTCCGCGGCAGCACGAGCAGACGCTCGACAAAGCCCTCCTGCGCATGTCCCGCCGCAAGTATGGGATCCGCGAGAAAATAATCCACGGTCTTTAGCCCCGTTGAGGCAAAGTAGCCGATCCCCGACATCTGCACCGGTGCGGGACGATAGGCGAGGACGGGCAGTGTCCCGCCCGCCGTATGCCCCGCGAGATCGACGAGGATATCAATCCGATCCTCATAGACGAGACGCGCCGCTTCCTCCGCCGTACACCCCATGAGATTCCGAAAGCAAGCCACGCGGCGGCGAATCCCGTCCGTGAACGCATCCTCCCTGTTCATCGCATAGACATAGACCTCAAATCGTGCGGTATCAAGCGCGGTAAAGAGTGCATACGAAAAGGAGAGCACCACGTGCTCCCGGACATCGGGCGAGAGATAGCCGATGCGCAGCCGCCTGCGCTGCGCTCCCGGCGCATGGGTGAACGGCACAACACCCTCGAGCAGAGCCCCGTATTCCTCCGCCGCTGCACGCTCCTCAAGAGGTGTCTGTGCAAGATAATGCCGGTTAAAGAGCACATTGCTCGCATTGAGCAGGCGCAGTTCCCGCTCCTGCGCCGCATCCCGTGCATGCGTATAGAACGTCACGGCGTCCTCCGCACGCCCCATGAATCGCGCGCACCCGCCCGCGAGATTGAACACCTTTTCCGTGATCGCGCCGGGCATGGCACACCCCATCAGCGGCGACAGGAGCGACAGCGCTGCGCATCGCTCCCCCTGCATCAAATGAATCCGCGCCCGCAGAAAGATCGTATAGGGATCGTCCGGTCGACAGCGCGCGCACTCCTTCCATGCCGCAAGCGCGTCCTCCGGCGATCCGGACTCAATAGCAAGCGCGGTCAAAAGCCCCGCCGCCTCTCCCGGCTCATCCCGGCGGAGCAGCTCAATATCCGCCTTGGCGCGCAGCGCATCGCCGCGATCGAGCGCGTCATAAATGCGCGTGCGCAGACGCTCGATGTCTGCCGGTATCCGCGCCGTCATATCCGCTCTCCGGAAAGCCGCGCGATGCGCCGCCGCATCCGCATGTCCTCGGGCGCGGCGGAAAGCTCCCTGCACGATCGCGGCAGAAGAATCGCAATGTTCCCCTGCGCCTGTGCGGGAAACTCCCCCATATGCGCCGCCGCGACCGCCGCCGTCCGCTCTCGATCCTCGATAAGGGATGCCGCCGCCGCACACACTTCCCCCGTCAGGAGCAGTCGTCTGCGCGCGGAGAATTTTCCCCCAGCGCGCTTCTCATAATAAAGGGCGGCGAGCGGGAAAGGCGTATCCACGAGCGCCTGCGCCAATAGCCCCGCATCCGCCTGTTCGTCATAGAGTTCGTTCAGCGCCGCCACGACATCCGCCGTCTCCGCGCCGGTCTCGGCGAGCAGACGCAGGAGCGCCTTGAGGGACAGCAGATGCCGCTTTTGCGCGCGCAGAGACCGGATATAGAACGCCGCCGCGGCTTCCTTTTCCCCGCACAGCTCCGCCGCCGCACCGAGCCGCTCATAGGCGAGCGGAGCGAACACGCCGGAGAGATCGCCGGGACGGTAATGCTCCTCATAGAGACGCACGCCCTCCGCATAGGCACGGCGCGCCGCCGCAAGATAACCGCGTTCCCACGCATATGTGCCGTAAATAAAGGGAAAATCCGCCGTCTCAGGAAACCTGCCGAGGGCGGCGTGATAGGCGGCATCGATCTCCGCATCGGCGGCATTCATCAGAATGAGCGACTGCAGGAGGACGGTATGCGGACGCTTCTCCCCGCCAACGGGCTGCTCCGGCAGATCCATTGCCTCCCGTGCATATGCCGCCGCCTTTTCATAATCCTCGAGCGTATAGTAGCAGTCCATCAGATGATAGGCGTCCATTTTATCATGATGCCCCGCCGCACGCCGCGCTGACAGGAGTTCCAAATCGCGCTCCGATTTTTGCCGCATGATCTGCGGAGAGTATCCCGTATGATAGAGAACGAGCTCCTCGGCATACAGCATTGTGCGCGCTGGGTCGCCGCTCAGGTTCTCCACATGCTCGTGGATGCTTCCCACAAAGCGCAGATGCGGCAGGCGGCGGAAAATGCGCTGTACCTGCGCCGTCGTGCCGAGCAGGGCGCCCGTCTCCATATCGATATTGACGAGACGCACGATGAACCCGTCGATTCGTTCCTCCGCGTCATGCGCCTCAACGAGCGGGCGCACGCGCGGCGCGCTCTCGTCCGTGAAATATTCGTCCGCATCAGTAAAGACCACCCAGTCCCCCGATGCGCGGTCGAGCGCAAAATTTTTCGCGGCGGCAAAGTCGTTGATCCAGTCAAAGTAGTAAACCACCGCCCCGCCCGCGCGCGCGATCTCGACCGTCGCATCGGTCGATCCCGTATCGACGACGATCATCTCGTCGGCAAAGATGCGCATGGAGGTGATCCAGTACGGCAGATTCTGCTCCTCGTTCTTGGTGATGACGCAGGCAGAAATTTTCATTGTATCAGCTCCATCAGTTCCCGCACCTTCCGAGTGTCCGGCTCCGCCGCAAGCGCACGGCTGAGATACGCGCCTCCCTCGTCCCGTTTGCCGAGCGCAAGACAGGCGCGCCCCGTCTCATAGAGATATGCCGCGTCCGCCGTGCCGCCCGCTTCGCCGTAGAAGAGCAAGGCTGCAAGCGCCGCCGCGGGGCGCCCCGCAGCCGCAAAATCATCCGCAAGTCGGCGTACATGCACGATGCCAAATGCCCCCGCACAGTGGATCACGCGCTCCGCCTGCATCTCATCCGCCGTGCGGACAAAGGCCTCCCGCACGAGCTCATAGCCCTCGGCGGTATCGGGGCACGCCGCGGCATCGGGTTCGTCATAATACCGCCAAAAGGCTCGCAGCACATCCGGCAGGAGCGCCCGCAGGCGGCGATAGAGATGCCGCCCGTCCGGCATATGCACGCGTTCCACGCGCAGAAGAATCTCCGCCGTCTCCCGCACATCGCCCGAGAGCAGTCCCGTCAGATATGCCGCACACTCCTCGGGCGATTGACTGCGCAACGCAGCATAGATCGGCGGGATCTCCGGCGCACGTCCCGTCTCCGCGTGCAGTGCATAGAGCGCCGCGCGCGCAAGCGGCATCCGCCCGCTCCCCTCCGCCGTGCGGTAGAGATAGAAAAGGCTCTCCGCATCCGTACCGATCTGCGCACGCAGTCCGTCAAGAACGCGCTGCGACGATTCATCCTCATGCAGCGCCGCATAGACGTCAACCGCCGCTTCGCGCGCCGTTCCCGCGTCAAAGGCATCCGCAAGTGCCGCTTCCGCCCCCGCACGGTCTCCTGCCGCTAGCAAGAGACGCGCCCGCGCCGCCGAGATCTCCCCCGCCCACGCCGTGAACTCGGAGCTTTCCCCGCTCTCATCCTCCGGCATTTCATAGAGCTTCGACGCCCGCGTGAGTTCGGCGATCGCGCGTCCATCCCCTGCCGCTTCATAGAGCAGACCGAGCCGCCCATGGAAATCCGGCAGGAGCGGAAATGCGCGGCACGCCCGCTCCGCCGCCACGATCTGCTCCGTGAGCGCCAGTTCCTCACGCTCCATACAATCGAGCAGGACATGATACAGATGCGACTGCGCGCCGAAAGACACTGCATTTTCCGCAATCGCCTCCTGCACATAGAGAAGCGCGGCGGCGCACTGTCCGAGTCCATAATAGGTATCGGCGAGATAGCGATAATCTCCCGGGCGGATGCCGTTTTGCTCTATTTCCGCCGCGAGCAGGGCGAGATTGCGCACATGCTTCTCGTACATGCGCCTTGCAGAATAACCGACATGCCGAATGGAGAGTGCTGTCGTCTCTTGATAGAGCAGGGGCTCTCCCTCCGCCTTTTGGAGCCGTTCATGCACGCGTCCCTCATAGAACAGCCCGCGGCCAAGACGCAGGAGCCGCACATGCGGCGCACGCCCGATTTCACGCGCGCCGGCATCCTCATCCACATGCACGATCGGCAGGAGAACGGCATCCGCTTCCGGCATCAATACGTCCATCATCGCGAGATAGGGCCGCACCTCGCGGGGATCAAAGAACGCCTCGTCCACATCGAGAATCGCCGCCCATGTGCCGGACGCACGGGAGAGCACCGTATTGCGCGCAGCAGCAAAGTCATCCGTCCATGCAAATTCATAAACATCCGCACCCGCGCGCACGGCAAGCTCCCGCGTCCCATCCGTCGATCCCGTGTCGAGCACGATGCGCTCATCCGCATACGCCGCTGCATTCCCCAGCCACGTCTCCATATCGCGCGCATCGTTGCGCACAAATACGCAGGCGGAAATACGAACGTCTCGTTCATGCATATGTATTTTTTCCCAAATGCCCATCCGCAGCCGCAGCTGCGCCGCCCCTTCCTCCGTGAAATCCGACGGCTCAAGCCCTCCCTGCGTCGGCGGGATATCGAGCGCAGTCTCTGCCGCGCGGATCGCCGCCGCATAGTCATAGCATGCGGCACACGCCTCAGCATATTCCGCGTGCATCTCCGGCAGCTCCGGGAAATCTGCAGCGGCACGTCCCGCGATCTTTCGCCGCCGATCCCGCATCTGCGGATGCGTCCCATAGAGATGGAGCAGGATGCGGTACGAAGAGCTCGCATAGACCGCAGCCTGTCGCCCGCGCTCAATATCGCGCAGCGCATAATGCTCCGCCATGCGTGCATCACCGAGCCGATCATAGGTCTCCGCAAGATAGCGCAGGCAACGCTCCGGATATTCCCCCGTCTCCATCTCCGCCAGCAGCATCCGCAGGTTGCGCTCTCCCTTAGCGCGCGTCAGCGTCGCCGAATACCCCGTATGAATCAGCCGCAGGCGTTGCGGCGATACCGTTTCGACAGGCTTTATAACGACTCCTCGATCCCGCAGTTCCTCGTGGATGCGCCCCACATAGCGGCGCTCCTCCGCATATTTGAAAATGCGCGGCGCAAACGAGTCAAGCAGCAGCTCTCCCGTGTCCTCGTCGATGTTCCTCCACGGAACAAGCAGAACCTGCGCGCCGGATTCCTCCGCCGCGGCAGCGACGTCCCGCAGATGCCCCGCCGTCTCCGGCGTGAAATACTCGTCCGCATCGAGGAACACGACCCAGTCGCCCCGAACATGCGAAAGGGCGGCATTTCGTGCCGCCGCGAAGTCGTCGTTCCACGCAAAATGATAGACCCGCGCGCCAAGCACGGCGGCAGTATCCGCCGACCCGTCCGCCGATCCTGTGTCCACAACGATCAGCTCGTCTACATACGCGCGCAGACTCTCAATGGATTTTTTCAAATGCACAGCGTCGTCGCGTACGATATAACATGCCGTCAGGCGCATATGCGGCTGCGTATCCGCTGCGAGCCTCACTTCCTCCATGCGGTATCTCCGCTCTTTTTCCGCCCAAATCTCGGCACTCTGAGCATCTCCCAAATGTGTATAAATCAGAACCATGCGCTCCGCGACCCGCGCCGCCACATCACGGTTAAAAAAAGAATCGTCCCGCCGAATGCCGGCGTCGCCCTCGTACCGGTCTATTGCCGCCGTAAAACTCGCGAGTGCCGGCTCGTATTGCTCCAGACCGCAGAGAACCATCCCTCGCTCCGCGTAGAAATCCGGCAGATCGGGATAGCCGACAATGGCGGCGTTGACGTATTTCAGCATTTCCGCATCCGAATCATGCAGAGCGCGCATGGACTCGATCACCTGATGATAGATTTTGCTCCGACCACCAATAATCTCCAAATCGCTCGATAAGACTTCTGCCGAGAGTTCGATCACGCGCCGGTAGTCCTTCAGCCAAAAATAGCAGTCGGCGAGGTATGCCGCGTGCCATGGTTTCCGCCCGTGCTCTGCGGCATCCGCTTCTAGCATCGCGATATTACGGCGTACCTTCTCCGCACTCCGCACAGGCATATATCCCGTATGCCCGCAGACAAGGCGTTCATCCGCATAGCACAGGATGCGCTCGCCGCCGTCACGCCGCACCGCCTGCTCATGAATTGTTCCCTCATAACACAGCGCATCGCCGCCGCGCAGAACACGCGGCAGAATATCCGTCATCATATGATTCCGGTCACCCGGCAAGACATAATGCTCCATACGCACCATCAGAAGATCCCATGCCGGCATTCGGGCGGTATAGGATTCTATCGCAGGGCGTACCTGCGCCGGATGCAGGAAGTATTCGTCTGCATCAAGGAAAATGATATAATCTCCCGTCACATGAGCCAGTGCAAAATTCCGCGCCGCCGCGAAATCATCCCGCCATGGAAATTCATAGAGCGCCGCATGATATTCCGCCGCCGCAGCGGCAATGTACACATCTCCCGCCGTAGAGACGACGACGATCTCATCCGCCGCCGCTGAGACACTCGCCAGAGACCGGCGCAGCTCATCCGCTTCGTCCTTCACAATATAGCAGGCGGAGATCTTCATGGCGCACATCCTTTCAATCATTGTAATCATTATACGGCATCGCAGAAGAAATGAAAAGCATTAGTGATGCGGTTATGTGTCACGATGATATTGTATTGTATATCCCGCATCATGTCATGCCGTAACCGGAGTGAACCAGAAGTTTGGAGTCAGCGCAAGGAATGAGGAGGACACAAGGGAAGGCGCCGCCTTTACGAAAAGCTATCAACCAACGCCGCTATGTGTCGTTACAAGGCGGCATAATATGCTGCGTTTCCTCACGATGATATTGTATTGTATATCCCGTTTCATACCGTAACCTAAGTGACACAGCTATGCGCCAAGATCGCACGTCATACCCTAACCTAAGTGACGCGTAAGCTTGGATGCACGGCTAGGAACAAGGAAAATACAAGGGCAGGCGTAGTTAAGACCTACGTCAACCGCAGTATTTTCCGCAGTGACACCGCCGTGCGCCAAGATCGGCTGTCACGCCACAAAAAAAGCCCCTTCCCCGAAGGGAAGAGACTCTTCTTTAGTTGTCCGTAAGTAAACGCCGAGGCGAAAATTACTTGAGGAGCGAGAGGACAGCGGAGCTGTTCTGGTTCGCCTGTGCGAGCATGGACTGCGCAGCCTGGAGCAGAACGTTGTTCTTCGTGTACTCCGTCATCTCCTTCGCCATGTCCGCGTCGCGGATGGTGGATTCGGAGTTCTGGACATTCTCGGCTGCCGTGGTGAGGTTGGAGCTCGTGTAGGCGAGACGCGTCTGAACGGCGCCGATGTTCGCCTGCTCGTCGAGCGCCTTCTGGAGCGCCGACTCGATGGCGTTGATTGCAGCGTTTGCCTTGTCCTGCGTCTGAACGCTGATAACCGTACCGTCCGTGCCCTTCATGCCAAGTGCGAGCGAACGCATATCGGTCATGCTGACCTTGATCGCCTGGTTTGCCTTCGTGCCCGTCTGGAGAACGAGAGCGTTGTCCTCCGACTTGTTCTCTGCGCGGATACGCTCGTTGAAGCCGTCAAGCGCTGTGTTCGCAGTCTTGCGAATCGCGCCCGTGTTGTCCGAGATCGAGAGCGTGAACGAGGAGACCTGGTAGGTCGTGCCCGCACCCTTCGCGCCGATCGACAGAGCGCTCTTGTTGTCCGCCGTGTAAACGCTGTTGCCGGCCTTATCAAGACCAATCCAAGCGCCGGCCGTAACTTTCCCCGAATCGACGAATGCGGTCCCCTCAACGCCCTCCGAGCCATTGAATGCCTTCGCGGTGAGGAGGTCTGACATCGTGTACGTGCTGACCTGGAATGTCGTGGTGTAGGTCTTTCCCTCGCGGACGTAGGAAACGGTGACCTTATCCGTCGACTGGATGTTGAGACCTTCGTCCGTGCGGCTCTGGAGCTCCGTCAGCTTGGATCCCCACTTCGATGCGGTGCTGAGCGAGCTGTTCGTGAGCGTCGTGCACGTCGCCGTGCCGATGCTGTTGCGCGAACCGTCAACGAGGTACTTGCCGTTGTAGGTAGCAAGCGCGTTGTCGTCGATCTGGTCAACCATCTGGTTGATCTCTTTCTGGATCGTACGGCGGTCTTCGTCGGTGTTCGTGTCGTTCGCCGCGTTGATTGCCTTCTCCTTCAGGGTCTTGAGGATCTCGACCGTGCTGGAGACAGCGCCCTCGGCGGTCTTCATCATGCTGTTGCCGTTCTGGGTGTTCTGGTTGTCCTGATTCAGCGAACGGATCTGGACGCGCATACGCTCGGAGATGGCATAGCCGGAAGCATCGTCGCCGGCATCGTTGATCTTCATGCCCGAGGAGACCTTCTGGAGGCTCTTCGAAAGCGCCGACTGGTTCTTGTTCAGGATGTTCAGCGTGTTGACTGCCGACATGTTGTTTTTGACTATCATAGCCATGGTGTAAATTCCTCCCTGGTATAGTTCCGGCTGTGCCGGAAGTTAAATGTATGTGCGGACATCCGTGCCCGCTGTAATAGGCAAGTGCGCGTCTATTCCGTCCGGCTGCTAGCTGACCGTCAAGAACAGCCGCACCGCTTGCTTATTAGCTTTACATAATGTATATCGTCACAAGGACGATATACTTAAGCATTATGCTGAAAATATTTTACTTTTTTCCTGTGTTTTGTCAAGATGCAGACCGGGTGTCGTCCGCACGCTCAGTAACGCTTGTTGAGTACGCTCCCGAGCGGGCTCGCCTCGGAGAGATCATAGCTGTGAACGGCGGCATTCTGCCGGCGCGATTTGTTCAGCCATGCGCGCGCCTTGTACCCGATCTGCATCTCGAGCGGACGAACCTCCGCATCGAAGGCTTCCCATGCCGCGCTCTCCTTATAGGGATCGGCGGGCAGCGCACGGATCAAATCAACGATTTGCTCCCGCTGATCAACAAGGTTGATGAAGGTGTCGATTTCCTCTCCGTCGATGAATTTGATCAACTCGTGCGTAAGGACGCGATATTTCTCCCAGAGTTCCGCGGCTGCCACATATTGTTCATCCGGCATAGACGCCGCTCCCCTCTGTGCCCTGCGAGCCTTTCTCCTCACGCGCTTTCTTCATGGCCTGTGCCCATGCGTCGCGGAGTTCCGTCATGATATCCGATGCCTCGGCAATGATCGTGGGATCGCTCTTCATATTCCCCTCGACGAGACGGTCGTAGGCGTAGTTATAAAGCGGCAGGAGCTGATGGGAGATCTCATAATCCATGTTGAGGGTTACGCGGAACTCGCTGATGATATTCTGTGCTTTTTGAAGAGACTCGTTCGCGGTTTCATAATGCTTCTCCGCGAGCGCCTCGACGCCCTCCTTGATGAACTTGAGGCACCCGTTGTAGAGCATGAGCGTGAGTGCCTCGGGTGTCGCCGTCATGACCTGCTGTCTCTTATAGGCGTCCGCAGCGGTATTTACCATGTGGGAATCCCCCTGTTACTTTGCGGCAAAGAAGTTGAACTGTGCAGAGAGACGCGAGATTGCAACCTCCATCGCGTTGTACTTCTTGTAAAGATTGTTCTCAAAGGAGGTCATGAGCTGTTTGAAGTCGCTCATCTGTTTCTGATAGTTCTGGATGAGCTTGCCGAGCTCACTCGTAACGTCCGTCTTGTCCGCCGTCCTGCCTGCATGGCTCTCAAGCGATTTGAGCCGGCTCGTCACCTTGTTGTAAAGGCGGTTCGCAACGCCGCTGTTGTTGTAGTCGTTGTCCGGATCGTCATACGACATCAAACGGTTCACGGCATCCGGTTCTGCGGCGATAGCGTTTTTGAGCTTCGTCTCGTCGATCTGCAGATGCCCCTTCTGATCCTTCGACGTGATGCCGATGGATGCGAGCGAATTATAGCGCCCGGGAACGGAGCCGACACGGTTGGTCACGGCATCGCGCATGTCGCTGATGATGGAGCGGAGGTATTCGTCGCGGTACAGAAGCCCAGATTTTGCCTTCTCGTTCCACTTTTCGACCTGCTCCTTCGTCATGCCGTCCTCTTGGGTCTTCGTGAGCACGCCGTAGTCTCTGTACTTACCTTCGCTGTACTGCTTGTTGAGATCGTCAAGGAGCTTGTTGTACTCCTCCACGAACTTCTTCACATTCTCGAGCAGCTTATCCTGATCCTGAGCGATCCCGACCTGCGCCGGTGCTGTCGTTTTCTGCTTAAAGGTATAGGTGACGCCGCCGACGGTAAGCTTGTTCTCCTGCAAATTATCGTATTCGCGTCCGTCAATCTTGACCTTGCCGTTGACGCCGGTCACGGCATTTGTGGTTCCGGCAGAGTATGTCTGCGCGGTGCCGGGGTTATTATTCACATCGCCCAGCTTAAGGTTTGTGAGCAGCTGCGCAGACGCATTCTGCATATCTCCCGTACCGCTTTCAACGGAGAGTTCGATTTTGTTCTCCGCCCCTGTCTTGGTATTGACGATGGAAAAGGCATCCGATACGGTGTCATAGGATGCGCTGAGGCTGCGTGCTGCGTTCTTCCCGGCGGTATCCTTATAGCGCGCATTGTTGATGCGGGTTGCAAGGTCGTTCAGCGTGAGGTTCTTATCGAAAACCTCTTCGGCTGTAAACTCAACCGTCGTCGTATTTGTTCCGTCGGAGACCTTGAACCGAAGCGCGACATCCGTGTTTGCCATGCTCGCCGGTTTCGTTCCGCCTGCATAGGCAATGTCCTTGAGCATCATGCTCTTTGCGGCAGATGCCGCCGTATTGGCACGCTCCACATGGGCGCCCGTCGCCGTCATCAGATAGGCGTTCTTCGCCGTCTCCGAAACCTCGACATTATGTGTCATGAGCCCCGCGCTTGCGTTTGCGACCGCCGTTACGGCGTCCGTATTCGAGCTCGTCGCCGTCATCGGCTTCGTCGTTGCGCTCAGCTTATAGTTTGAAAGCGTACTGTTTTGGAACGTGCTGAGTTTTTCATACACATTCGCATAGGCTTCCTTGCGCCATTCCGTCTCGACTTCCTTTTTATAGATACGGTCATATCTCTTTTGCTGAGAGAGCATTCCGACCTTGACGAGCGATTCGACGTCGATGCCGGATCCTGAGAGTCCGTAGATTCCCTTTGACCCCGTGGCTCCTGTTGCTCCTGCCATAGTAACTCCTCCTTGCCTTTCATTCTGCCGGCTTAGGCGGTCTTATCCAAGAATGCGCCGATCCAGTCGTGTACCTTGATCATGTGCTCGACCATCGCCTCGGGCGGCACTTCGCGCAGCACTTCGCCTGTTTTCTTATCCAGCATACGCACCGACATCACGTTGACTTCCTTGTGGTACTGGAACTCAAGATTGACGTTGATGCTGCGCATGATTTCGTTGAGCTTTTTGGTGATGTATGCCGTCTGATCTTCGGTCAGTTTTTCATGATGCGCCGATTTCTCGTTTGCTTTCTGCGCCGCATCATACTGCACGCTGTTCGCATTGCTCGATGCGGGCACCGCACTTTCCTGTGCCGGATCGCTCCCTGCGGCCTGCGGGCCGCTCTGCCCGTCCTGCATACTGCTCACGGCAACCGCCGCGAGCATAACATCCTGAACGCTTCCTACTGCCATAGGTATCCCTCCGTGTATACCGGGAAACGCTCCCTGCGTTTCCGCTGAATTCTTCCATGATGACTATATATTTTACCCTTTGGGCAAGCTGCTGAGGTCAAAGTTCTGCGGACTTTCTGCAGCTCTTTGGTTCTCCTCCTGGATTGCCCGGTAGATTTCACCGCGGTAGATCTTGACGCTGCGCGGCGCGTCGATAGCGATGCGCACGTTGTCGCCCTGTACCTCCACGATGTTCACGACGATGTTGTCGCCGATCATAATCTGCTGTCGGGGTTTGCGCGTGAGTACGAGCATTACTTGTCCTCCTTTGTATCCTGGAACAAGCGGTGCTTCGTCGTGTATGGGCTGCGATCCAGCACAATCTGCTTGGCGCGGCGCGTCTTGGCGTTGACGACAATCGGCGCCATGAGATTCGCCGTGAGATCGCGGATCTCCGTGCCCGAAAGAGTGAGAATCGTGTAGATCAGGACTTCATCGGGCGACGTCAGTCCGAGCGCACGCTCCACGTCGTCGTCGATGACAACTTCATACTCCGGAAAGAATACGAGCGGCATCGTCATGAGGAACGCAAGATCCGGTGTCTTGAGCGATTGGAGGAACACATAGGGACTCCCCTCCTCGTAGGGGATGATGAGGAATTCCCGTTCCTCCTCAAAGGCCGGAATACCCGATTCGAAAGTGATGATTGCGTCTTCTTCCGCTTCGATCTCGCCGAAACGGGTTGTCATGAATTTTTTCATCAAAAACTCCTGTTATGCCAGTATATCGTAGTGTCCCTCGCTGACCCAGCCGTGAATGTCACCCTTGCGCTCGAGATAGGTCTCGATGCTGCCGCGGTTGTACTCAATGCTGGCGCGCGGCTCGATCTGCCACTGCGGCAAAACGGTACCGACCTCGGTCTCGCCGACGACCTCGCCGACGTCGAAGCTGATCTCGGGCTTTGGAATCGCCGCCGCGACGAGCACGCGGTTCTGATCGGCGATGCTCTGCACCTCGCTCTGCACCTGCTCGATGGGAACCATGCGTCCGGGTTTCGGCCCATCCTCGGCGAGCGCCCATGCCATCTGCGTGTGCTTGGACGTTCCCTGCTGCACGCCCGAGAGTCCTTCCTGCTCGTTTTCGCGGGCAAAGTCGGTATGGTTTGTATAGCCGTAGCTGTGACGGCTCGGATAGCTGTCGATATCGATTTTGGGCTGTGTCTTTCCTTTGTTCGAGCGTGCCTGCTGCGACGTCTGATCGTAGCTCGGCTGATTGATGCCCGCGTCGAGGGTGTTCTTCTGCGACCGCATCCCGATCATCGGGAGTGTGTGGCGCACGTTGAGATAAAGCATAGACATCGTGGGCATCCTTTCCCGTTATGAAAATGCTAGTGAAAATCAGCGCAGATAATCGACGAGCGAGAGCGGTAGGATGCGTGCCCCCATAGAGAGCGACATGCTCATGAGAGTCTGCTGCTGCATCATCTTGGTCGCGAGTGCCGCGACATCGGTCGAGGAGACATCGGTGATATCCTTTGTGATGTTTTCCTTGTGATTCGTCAAAATATCCGTCATATCGGTGTAGAGGCGCGAGCGCGCGCCCGTCTCCGTGTGTGCCTGCAGCGTCACCTGGTTCGCAGCATCCGCGAGCGTTACGCCGTCGGAGCTGATCCAGTGCGGGTTGGAGTGGTTCGTCTGCTCGTACACGGTGAGCATGTTGTTGAGCATCGCAGTGCCGGAAGCACTGTTGCCCGAGTTCCCATCGTCGAAAAGATCGCGTCCGAAGAGGTCGCGCCCCGTCTTATTCACCGTATCCGCCGTTGGCTCGGTTGAACCGTTCTGCTTGACCATGGAGATGTAGCGCATATCGCCGTTATAGGTAGCGATCTGCTGTTTGATCGTGGCAAACTTCATATTGACGGTTGAACCGCCGACCATTGCGGATGTCGTCCAGTTCGTCCCGGCGCCTGCATCCGTTTTGATTTCGCCCGTATTCTTGAAATGTTGGCTGATATTGAGCGCACCGCCGATGTTTCCAACACGATCCGTCGCGGGATCCACCGTCGAGCGCCCTTTGGCGATGACGTCCTTATACCCTTCCTGCACAAATTCCTTCGTATAGATGTCGCCCGTGAGGGTATTCATATAGTAGTCTTTGCCGTCGTCCCCCTGAAGCGCAAGCATCTGATGCAGGAAATCACCGCTTTTCTCATTGCTGACACCGTTGAAGAACGCTGTCTGCCGATCATCGAGCGTCTTGGTAAGACCGCGGTCAACCTTATGCGACGAATCCGTCATGGAGAAGGGCTGCGTAAGATCCGCCTGCCCGGAGAAAATATAGCGGTCACCGAGCTGCGTGTTGCCGAGGGAGACGATCTGCTGGATGCCTGCCATCATCTCGCGTGCGATGGCAGGCCAGTCGCCGCCCTTTTCATCCTTGTCGTCGTTTGCCGCTTGAATGGTCTTTGCCTTGAAGGTCTTTTGAATATCCTCCATACCGGAGAGTGCGTTCTGCGTGGCGTTCATCCACGAAAGCCCTGCCTTCACGCTGCTCTGATACCGCTCGTTCTCACCCTCAGAGATGTCGTAGCGCAGGTAACGCGAATAGTCCACGGAGTTGTCGGAGGGGCGGTGCAGTTTGCTGCCGTCGCCCTGCTCCATGAGTTTGGCTTTATTGTATTCCAGTTCGTTGAGATCTTTTTGATAGCGCTGTACCGAGTAATCGCTGCTGACGCGGATTGCCATGGGTCACACCTTACCTTCCAACCGTGCCGGTACTATTGATGAGCTTGTCAAGCATCTCGTCCATCGAGGTAAGGACGCGCGAGCATGCGCCGTATCCCGTTTGGAACTTCAGCATATTCGTCAGCTCCTCGTTCCAGTTGACGCCCGCGGTGGACTGCCGCCACTGGGTGATCTGTGTGATGAGATCGTCCTGCTGCTTGAGCTTTTTGTCCACGGTCTCGGCGTTCGCGCCGAGCTTGCTCATGATGCCGTTGTAATACTGATTGATGGAAATCGTGCTCACCGGACGCTCCGTTCCCGCGGGATTCATCGAGCTTCCCTGATCGGTATTGAAGAGCTTGCTCAGTTCGACTGCCATCGTACCGTCGCCTGTTCCGTTAATCCAGCTGTTGTCGTAGGTGTAGGTCGAGGATCCCGCCGAGATGGTCGGCTTGACCATCCCCTTAGGCTTGCTGGTCAGCGGATCGACGGTCGGATCGTAGATCTGTCGTGCCGCGACAAGGTTCTGACCGCCCGGCGCAGTCAGTTCGCTTGCGACCTTCAGGGCATTGATGATCTGCATGGATTTAAGTTTTTTCTTATCTGAAGCGACTACAGAATCTGTCATCGTAATCGTTGTCGTCGTGCCGGAAACCGTTTTATTGACACTCGCGGCAGTCTGCTCCATCCAGCGCTCGCCCGTCGCCGCATCGACGTGCCATGTGTAGTGTGTACCTGTGTAGCTGCCGCCGGTCGCGGTGCTTTTATTGCCGTTGTCCCCAAAGAAATTAAGCCATGTTGTCGCATCTGCATCAATGCCCGCGCCCTGCTTGTGTACGTCGTTAAACGTTGTGAGCAATGTTGCGGCAATATCCGCGAGGTTGTCAATATATCCCTTATCCTGCACGATGGTATCCTGTAGTGCCTTGAGGACGCCGCTCTGCGGGACATAGCCGATGCCGCCCGCCTCCTTGATGCGGATGGTGTAGTCGGTGATGCCGTACTCCTCGTTGTTCATCGGCTCACTCATCTCGAGCGTCAGCCGGCCTTCGCGATTGACGAGCGTCATGCCGTTCGAGACGACGGTATACATACCGTTCGCTTCCTCATAGACGTTGACGTTCGTGATCTCCGAGAGCTGGTCGACGAGGAGGTCGCGCTGATCGCGCAGGTCGTTTGCTTTTGCCCCGTTCGTCTCCGCGTACATGATGTTCTTGTTCAGTCGTGAGATCTGCTCCGTGATGCTGTTGACCTTCTGCACCTGAATGCGCATCTCGTCGTACTGCGACGCGATCTGATCCTGCAGCTGGTTCGCATTTGTCCGGAGGCGATCGACGAGGTTGTTGCCCTTTGTCAGAACTGCCGTGCGCGACGCCGCATCGCTCGCGTAGTTCGAGAGATTCACCCACGCGTCATAGAACTGCTTCATCGCGTTAAGGATGCCCGTGTTCTTGGAATCGTTGAAGATCGTCTCGACCTTGTCGTAGTTTGTCTTATTCGTCTTGTAAAAGTTCTGTGCCGACGTCTCCGACCAGAACTGCTTATCCGCGTAGATATTGCGTGCACGCGTGAGTGACATCGCGTCGACGCCGCCGCCGACGAGGACGTCCCCGTAGAGCGAGGAACGCTCCTGGTAGTTCGTCGCCGCCGAGTTGACGCTCTGACGCGAATAGCCGGGCGTCGAGGCGTTCGTAATGTTGTGCCCCGTAGTATCCAGCGAGAGCTGGTTGTTCTGAATGCCCTTGACCATCGTATTGAGGCCGGCAAATGTTGACCGCATATTCCCTCATTCCTTCTATTACTATACGTCCGCGTCAAACATGGCGATCTCGCGCCGCAGCCCCGCGCCGGGACCCGCGACGGGCTGCGAACACCCGTAGGTATCGTCGGCGGAGGTGCCGGAAACGACGTTGAGCTGATAATTGATAAAGTCCATGTTCCGATCGAGTAACGCTTTGCAGGTCTGCACCTCTTCGCGCAGTGCGCTTTGCCGAGCCGCCGCGCTGCGGGCGGCACGATGCGCAGTCAGCCGCTCGCTGAGGTTCGGCTCTGCGTCGATGACTGCAGCGAGCGTGCCGCGCCCCGTACGCTCCAGGAACGCCGCAAGCGCTTTCTCCGCCGCCCGCAACTCAGTAAGGCTGCGTTCCGCCGCAGCGGTCGCAGTGCTCACGCCCCCCGCAGCGCCCCCGTGTCGGAGAGCCTCTTTCAGCGCGGCGAAGCAGCGTGCAGCCGCCTCGCATGTGCCGAGCTGCTCTTTGAGCAGGAGCAGTACCTCACGGGTCTCATTTGTCATGACCGTTCACGCCTTAAAATCCAAATTTTTCTTCAAATGCCGCACCTGCTCTGTGCCGCCCTGCCCGTAGACGGGATCGACGACCGCGCCGCCGATACGACCGAGCGTGCGGTTGACCGCCATGAGCGCGCCCTCGATGAGAAGTGCGTTCGCTTCGCTCGCTTCCTTCGTCTCCTTGACGAGGATGCTCAGCTTGCGGCTCGCACCCAGCACGGCACGGTGTATGGCATCGTTCGGCGCGAGAAGCGCGAGCTCCTCCATCGTCGTATCGACAGTCACTCCCGGTGTCTCCTTCGCAATCTGCGCAAGCTGTGTCAGGCGCTCCTTCTCCAAGCGCTCGACTGTGCGCGCGCAGGCGCTCTCTTCCGCCGTTAGTTTTTCGAGCGCAGCCATATCGAGCGCAACAAGAATACCGCGCTTCTTCTTCTGAAGCGCGCCGATTTTCTCATACTGCGCCGAAAGGCCATGCAGCGTCTCCGTCAGGGCATTCCACATGCTGCCGGTCTCTATATCAATAACGCATCGCGAGCATCTTCGCCGCGATTTCGTCGGGAGCGGGTGCATACGTCCCCGCATCCGTGCGCGCCGAAAGAGACGACACACGATCCGCACGCACGCCGTCGCCTGCACGCAGTTTTTGCAGGATGTCGCCAAAGCTCTGCGCCTCGCCCGAGAGTTCGAGCGCGTCCGGCTGCTGCACGGCGCGCACCGCATCCACGCGGCGCGTGCTTGTTGTCTGGCTGCCGGCGTAGAGCCTGCTCACTGCCGACACCGTATGATTGCTGATCAACATCTTCATTCACCACCTAATGTTCTGCTCCGACTTGAATGCACGGAGCTCCTTCATTTTCTTTATCGAAAAAAAAAGACGCACACTTAAGGGCATTCCCCAGCGTGCGTCCCGTATTTTTTAATTTTAGCCGAGTGTCACATATCCCTTACGCCCGCCGGACTTGTCCCCCGTCGTGCGCATCCCGGACGCGCTCTTTTGCGCGATGTGCGCGGTCAATTCGTCTCGGATCTCCCTTTGGCACTTGTCACAATACTGTCCCTTTTGGATGGGCGAGCCGCATTTCTCACACGGATAGTAGAGATCTGCGCCTGAGGAGACAAAGCGCCCCTCCCGGATCATGCGGCGGATGACCGGTTCCTGTACGCCCGTCGCCTCGACGATCTCGCCGATCTGCGACTTCGGATGATCACGGACGAACTCAACAATCGCCTTTTCCCACTCTTCTTCCTTTGCGCGGCAATCCATACAAATGCGGGCATTATTAATTGAGACAAATACCTTCCCGCAGCTTGAGCAGTTCTTCATCTTCCCTGCCATCGACAAACGCTCCTCCCAAAATAGCGGATCGGCATACTCTCATGATCCGAATCTATCTTCATGTCATAATACTATCGTATTTTACAACAACATGGGAGAAAAATCAATACTTCAACGCTGTCGTGCGAAGAGTCCGCCCTCGCGCGTTAAAATGCGGCAGCTGTTGAGCACAACGATGAGCGTGGCCGAGTTGTGGATCGCCGCCGCCGCAAGCGGGCTGATGCGCCCGAGCGCGCCGAGGATCATCGCCGCCGAGTTGACGAGGATGGTCGCTTTGAAGTTCTGCCCCACGAGGTGCATCGTGCGCTGTCCGAGCCGCAGCGCCTCGACAAGCCGCGTCGGATCCTCGGAGTGGATCGTCACCGCCGAGGACTCCGCCGCGATGTCCGTCTGGCGCCCGCCGAGCGAGACGCCGACGTCCGCAAAGGCGAGCGCTGGCGCGTCGTTGATGCCGTCGCCGACCATCATGACCGTGCCGCGCTGCTTGAGCGTGTTGACATAGTACGACTTATCCTCGGGCAGAATCTCCGCATGGTACGAGTCGACGTCCATCTCGCGCGCCGCGTCCGCCGCGACCGCCTTCGCATCGCCCGTCAGCATAACGATCTCGTCCACGCCGCAGCGGCGGAGCTGGTTGAGCGTCTTCTTCATCTTGGGGCGGATCGGATCCTCGATGCCAATGATTCCTATGAGCCTCCGATCGCGCGCGATATAGAGCAGATTCTTCCGCGTGACGCCCGCGCCGAGATGCTCCGTATCCTCGATGCCGTTCTCGGCGAGGAACCGCTTGCTGCCGACACGCACTGTGCCGCCCGTATAGCCGTCGAAATCCGGCACCTCGGCGCACATGCCGCGCGCGACGATGGTCTCGGAGGAGCGGTGCTGCGGTGCTTTCCACCCCTTTGCATCGACATATTTTTGAATCGCGACGGCGAGCGGATGCACAGAGTGCTCCTCGGCAGACGCCGCGAGGAGGATCATCTCCTTCTCCGAGACCCCGTCCGCCGTGCGGATGAACGAGATCTCCGGCACGCCGATCGTGAGCGTCCCCGTCTTGTCAAAGACGACGGTATCGGTGCGCGCAAGCGCCTCGATGTAGTTGCCGCCCTTGACGAGGATGCCGCGTTTTGCAGCCGCCGCGATGGAGGCGGACATGGCGGTTGCCGTAGAGAGCTTCAGCCCGCAGGAGAAATCGATGAAGAGCAGGTTCAGCACGCGCTGCCAGTCGCGCGTCGCCCCGTAGACGATCGCCGCGCCGAGGAAGGACACGGGAACGAGGTAGTTCGCCATCTGATCGGCGAAGTTCTGCACGGGCGCGCGGCGCGTCTGTGCCTCCTCGACGAGGTGAACGATGTGTGCAAGGGAGGTGTCGCTGCCGACCTTCTCCACAGCGATCACGATCTCGCCCGCCTCGACGACACTGCCCGCGTAGACGGGTGAGCCCGCCTGCTTCATCGCGGGGCTGGATTCGCCCGTGATGGACGCCTGCGTCACCGCCGCATCGCCGCGCAGGACGTGACCGTCGATGACGATCTTCTCCCCCGCGTGCGCCGCGATGATGTTGCCGGGGCGAATCTCCTCCACGGGAACTTTGCGCTCGACCTCGTTTTCGCCCGCGCCCTCGACAAGCCAGACATAGCGCTGATCGAGTGAGAGGAGTCCCGAGATCTGCGCGCGCGCCTTCTCCGCCGCGTAGTTCGTCAGCATCTCCGCACCGTTGCTGAGGACGAGGAGCATGAGGCTCGACTCGGGCTTGCCCGCGAGCACGGAAGCGATGACCGCCGTCGTCGTGAGCGTATCCGCATTCGGTTCGCGGTCGCGGACGAGACCTTCGACGCCCGTCTTGATGAATTTGCGCGAGATGGCGACGACAAGCAGGGCGCGCAGAACCTTCATCGACGCGAACATCTCGGGCGCGGTGCGTTTCAATATCTCCATCGCCGCAAAGCTCGCGAGAGAAATCAGCGCGTCCCGGCGGAACTCTGCGAGCCGCTGTGCGGGAGTCACCGACGCCTCCTCCGCCGTGCGTACCGCGCGTGAGGCCGCCGCAAGAACACGATCCGCCGGGAGACGCCCTTCATGCCAGAGATTCACATGATCCTCGCGCACCTCGGCGGCCGCCACCGCCGGAAAGCGGCGCAGACGCGCCGCAAGGCGCGCCGCCTCTTCGCGCGGGAGCGCGCATTTCATACGGATGCGTGTATTTTTCAACGTACTCATACCGTCCGCCATCCTCTCATGAGCGTCAGCCCCCACCACAGCATCTGGAATCCCGAGGGCGACGTGCGTGTCCCCGCCCCTGCGGCGCCCGCCGCATTGGCGAGCACGAGTTGGCGGATGCCGATGAGGAAGAACACGCCCGCCGCGAGCGAGTTCAGATCGAGCGCGCCGCCCGAATGCGACTGAATCCACCCGCTGAACGCGTGCACCGAGCTGCGGATGCTCTGCGCGAGCGTCCCGACATGCGGCGCAGCGTGCCCTTTCGAAAAGATCTTTTCCAGTTCCTCCGCGAGCACGAGGATGTGCGCCTCATCCTCCGGATGATAGATGAGCAGAATGCTCCCGGAGTCCGCGTTCACCTCGATCTCACGCACAAACGAAAGCGTGCGGATGCCCGCCGTGAGGAGCTGTGCCGTCTCCTCCGTCAAATACGGCGTCCGATACCGCCGCCGCCCCGCTGACGCATGTACGCAGGAAAACGGCAGGAGCAGATCACCCGTGCGCGGCAGACGCCCGCGCGGACGCTTGCCCCGCTCGCCCCGGCTCGCCGCGAAAAAGGAGGTCGGCGCCGTACCCCCCCCGCTCATATACTGCCGCAGATACTTCGCGAGCGACGCTCCCAGCATAAATCCCGAAACATATGACATTATGCCCGCCTCCTCGCGTGCTTTACAATATATTCCTCCGCGCGGCGCAGCTCCGCATTCGCGCGCAGCCGCTCCGGCAGATAGGTGATTAGGATCGATCCCGTCTCCGTATTCGTCGTCACGGACTCCAGCTCTGCGAGCGCACCGAGACGCCGCCGCACCTCTTCCTCCAGCGCCGGATTGCCGATCATCTGCCTGCTGTAGAGGCGCACGCGCCCCGGCATATAGGACGCAACCTCAGTTGAGCGCAGGAAGAGCTCGAGTGCGGATGCGGGAATCGCCGCCCGGACGGCTTCAAAAATATCCAAAGTCCGGCAGCCCCCTTTCCTTTTCAAAAAAGGGCTGCGCGCGACACCCGCGCGACAGCCCCTCCGGAAAACACCGAGCCTTACTTATCGAGCGCAGACTGTGCCGCGATCAGATCCTCAAGCTCCTCCTTCTGCCGCTGCAGTTCCGCAACTGACAGCTCCGCCTGACCGGACTCAAGCGCCGCAAGCTGCTGCGAACGCTCCTGCATGAAGCGATAGCCGAAAATGCCCGCCACCGCGCCGACCGCAAGCCCGATCCAAAAATCCGTCTTCGAGAACATAGTAGTTCCTCCTTTGCCACTTCGCCCCTTGCATGAGGGCATGTTCGCTCCTTGGCGCCTTGACTCACCACTGAGTGAATCCCCCCCACCGCAATCCCTACGACAAATAAAGGCTGCCTCTGTTGGCAGCCTTGAAGGATTCCCGTGAGCGGCAACGGTTCCTGCGCCGTGAGGCAGCGGCAGCGCCGCATCCCTCTCCGGAACCGTTCCATTGCCCTGAGTATAAGGCACAAAGTCCCGCTTGTCAATAGAAACCGCGTAATTAGGAATCATACGCGTTTCCATTCTCAACCTGCACACGATCATCCTAAATCCATGGGGATGATATGCGACTCCTTCATGAACGCGCTGAGTTTCCGGACGTCGCGCATGAGGTCACTGTAATGCACGGGCGTCAGGGACTGCGGTCCATCGGAGAGTGCCTTTGCAGGGTTCGGGTGCACCTCGATGATGAGACCATCCGCGCCCGCCGCGATGGAGGCAAGGGACATCGGTTTGATCATGCGCCACTTACCCGTGCCGTGACTTGGATCGGCAATGATCGGCAGATGCGAGAGGTGCTTGATCGCCGCAATCGCACTGATGTCAAACGTATTGCGCGTGTACGTCTCATAGGTGCGGATACCGCGCTCGCAGAGAATGACGTTCGGATTACCCTCGTTCATGATGTACTCTGCCGCATTCAGCCACTCGTCAATCGTCGCCGCGAGTCCGCGTTTCAGCATGACGGGTTTGCCCGTACGCCCGACTGCCTTGAGGAGTCCAAAGTTCTGCATGTTGCGCGCGCCGATTTGGAGCAGATCGGCATAGGCGGCGACCGTGTCCACCGCCTCGACGACCGTCACCTCTGTGACGACGCGCAGCCGGGTGCGCTCGCGCGCCTCCGCGAGATATTTCAGCCCCTCCTCCTCAAGCCCTTGGAACGCATAGGGCGAGGTGCGCGGCTTGTACGCGCCGCCGCGGATGAACTGCGCCCCGCCCGACTTGATGATCTCCGCCGTCTCGAGCAGCTGTGAACGCGACTCGACCGAGCAGGGACCCGCCATCACCACAGGATTCCCGCCGCCGATCTGCACTCCGGCGACATCGATCACGCTCGGCGCGGGATGGAACTCACGACTCGCAAGTTTATAGCTCTTTGAGATCGCGACCGTCGTCTCCACGCCGCGCATCGCATCAAGCGGCGTCGCGGCGAGCAGCGTCTTGTCCCCGATGACGCCGACAATCTTCTGCCGCGCGCCCTCCATCACCTTCGCTTCGAGCCCCTTTTCCTCAATGGCGTGAATGACGCCCTCGATATCCTCCTGCGAAGCATCCACATTCATAATGACAACCATAGTATTTTCTCCTTTGTAAATTTATAAAATATGATGCCCCTAAGCGTGAAAATCCCGCCTCATACCGTATGTGTGATACTCCCCCCGGAGCTAACGCGCCACTTCGTACCGCGTCGGCGTCCGCCGCAGCCATTTTTAAGCCCCGCTTTTTGGCAAGGCGGATGCCAAAGCGGTGCAGATAAATAAAATACCGTATAGTGAGTGACGCACAAGCTTGGATGCAGAGCAAGGAACTAGAAAAATTCAAGGGAAGGCGTAGTTAAAAGCTACGTCGACCGCAGGATTTTTCGCAGTGACACAGCTATGCGCCAAGATCGTGCGTCACGTCTCTATGAACAGGAAACGCCCCCGCTATTTTCAACCACACACTTTTTTCCGCAACCGCATCGATCGCATCGCGCAGCATATCGGGATCGCAGTGTGCGTCGAGATCAAAATAGAAAATATACGCCCCGAGCTCCGTCCGTGCCGGCCGCGACTCGATCCGCGTCAGATTCACCCCGCGCCGAGCGAACTCCCCGAGCACCTCATAGAGCGCTCCAGGGCGCGTGCCGTCGATCCGACAGATGACGAGCACGGTATCGGGCGGCTCGGCAGGAGGCGGGATCGTCCCTTCGCGGGCGATCTCAAAGAACCGCGTACAGTTCGACCCGCGATCCTCTATTTTCCCTGCACGTTCAACAAGCCCGTTCAGCTCCCCCGCACGCCGCGTACAGATCGCCGCAAGTCCGGCATCCGGCGGCGCCGTGCCGACGATCTCGGCCGCGCGCGCCGTGCTCGACGTCTTGATGATCTCCGCGCGCGGACAATACCTCAGGAGGAAATCACGGCATTGGGCGATGGGCTGCGCGTGAGAGTAGACCACACGAATCTCGCCCTCTGCTGTACGCGCCATCAGGTAGTTGTGCACCGGCCAGATCACCTCGCGCCGTACGCGCAGCATATCCGCATGGGCGAGCACGTCAAGCGTCACAGTGATCGCGCCCTCGAGCGAGTTCTCCACCGGCACGAACGCCGTATCCACCTCCCCCGTCTCGACCGCATGAATGCACTCGCCGATGTCCGCGAACCGGACGAGCTCCGCCGCGCGATGCCGCCACACCTTCAGATAGAGCGCCGCCGCCTCGCTGTGCGTCCCCACGGGGCCAAGGATGCCCATTTTCCTGATCACACGCATTCCTCCTAGTAAGATTCTATCATACTATATGGACATACCGTTGACAAGGATGACGGAAAGACTTTCATTTCATCCTCATTTATCTTGCCCCGCCGCTGTGTTATAATGAGGACGTTTTCTGAATAAATCAAATTGAAAAGGACGCCCTATGACAACAGATGAATATCTCGGCATCATCCGCTGCATCGCGGGACTCAAGGAACGCACGCGCCACGCATGGACGCGGGACGGACGGCAGGAGAGCGTCGCCGAGCACAGCTGGCGGCTCGCGCTCATGGCATATTTCCTCCGCGACCGCTTCCCGGGCACCGACCTCACGCGCGTCCTCCTCATGTGCCTCCTGCACGACATCGGCGAAGTCTTTACCGGAGACATCCCGACGTTTGAAAAAACCGACGCTGACCGCGCACGCGAGCACGCACTGCGCGACGATTGGATCAACGCGCTGCCGCCGCCCTATGCCGAGGAACTGCAGGAACTTTTTAGAGAGATGGACGCAAGAGAAACCGAAGAAGCCCGGCTCGTCCGCGCCCTCGACCGCATGGAGGCGGTGCTCACGCACAACGAGGGTGACCCGTGTACATGGCTGCCTCTCGAATATGACCTCCAGCGCACCTACGGCGTACCCGAAGCCGCGTTCTCGGACATCCTCGCAGACATCCGCGCCGCCGTCACCCGCGAGGTCGACGCCCTCATCGCGGCGCAAAATGCATCGACCGAATAAAAGGAGCAAGATAAATGAAACCAAGCTATGGCAACTGGATCTCGAACTCCATGCTGAAAACCTTCTTCGGCGTCGCTTTCGGACTTTTCGCCGTCTCGCAGGCGCTCGCCTTCACCCTTGGCAAGGAAACCTATTACTATGTCGCCTGCATCCTCTGTACCTTTGCCACAGCTGCCGCGCTCTACATGAGTTACTGCCACTATGTCTTTTCCTTCGGCGGCGGCGGACTCATGCGCCGCATCCACAATTATCTCCTCGAACACCTCGCGTGGAACGGCAAAGGCACGCTGCTCGACGTCGGCTGCGGATCGGGCGCACTCTCCATCGCCGCCGCAAAACAATTTCCTGCGGCAAAGGTGCAGGGCATCGACGCGTGGGGCGCCATGTGGGACTACAGCAAAGATCAGTGCGACCGCAACGCAGAGATCGAGGGCGTCGGCGCGCGCTGCACATTCATGCCCGGAGACGCCGCAAAGATCGACTTTCCGAGCAGATCCTTTGACGCCGTCATCAGCAATTTTGTCTATCACGAAGTCCGCACGCAAAAGGATAAATTCATGCTCGTCGAGGAGACCCTGCGCACGCTGAAAAAGGGCGGCTCCTTCGCCCTGCAGGACACCTTCGGCGACAAGGATCGCTACGGCAAAATGGAGGAGTTCCTCGACTACCTCAAAGAGCACGACGACATCGACGACATCACCTACGTCCCGAACATCGCGCGGCACATCCCCATGCCATTCCTCGTGCGGTTCATGCTGCGCGACTGCGGACTCATCTACGGCAGGAAATAAAAGCCCCGACGAAAGGAAGATGAAGACACCTATGCGCCTCGCCGCCCTCCTCGCACTCAGTCTCTCCCTCGCCGCCCCCGCCGCGACGGCAGTACCCGCGCCGCCCATTACGACCGAGCAGCTGCCCCTCGTTCGCCGTCCCGCATTCCCGGCGCAGCTCCCCGAGGGACGCACCGTCGATGAGAAATTGATCGCGGGACTGCGCTTTGCCGTGCCGCCGCCCGCCGACGCACTCAAGACGCCCGTACAAAATCCGACAGAGATCACCATCATGGGCGACGCGGCGGCAACCGAGGAGCAGATGCTTTCCTACCTCCTGCGGCGCAACCCGCAGCCAAAACTCACCGGCACGCCCGCAGAGCTCGTGCATGCCTACTATGAAGAAGCCGAGCGCGAAGGCATCCGCCCCGACGTCGCGCTCGCACAGGCGTTCAAGGAAACGGGCTTTTTCGCATACGGCGGCGACGTAGACTGGCGGCAGAACAATTTCTGCGGACTGGGCGCAACGGGCGGCGGGGTTAGGGGTCTCTCCTTCCCCGACATCCGCACGGGTGTCCGCGCGCACATCCAGCACCTCCTCGCCTACGCGAGCAAAGACCTCCCGACCGTCCCCATCGTCGACCCGCGCTACAGCCACATCCGAACGAACCGCCCCGACGTCTACGGACGGCTCACGCGCTGGACGGATCTGAACGGCGTATGGGCTGTCCCTGGCAAGACCTACGGACAGGAAATCCTCCTCATCCGCGACGCCGCACGCGCCCCCGACGGCTCCGACGCCGCCCTGCACGCCGCGAACCTCCGGCTCATGCAGGCGGCAGATGCCGACGCCTACATCTATCGCGGACTTGTGTACCTGCATCGGAGCGCCTACGATGACGCCCTCGCCGACTTTACAGCCGCGCAAAAGCGCGATATGAAGCGCCCTGCCCCCTACCTCGGAATCGCCCTCGTACATGCGGCGGCAGGACACAGCAAAGAGGCACACGCTGCCTACGAACGCTATCTAAAACTCGCTCCCGACGATGCCACGGCACGCTATAACTATGGACTCGTCCTCCTCGAGACAGGCGCAGACGATAAAGCCGCCGCAGCCCTGCGTGGAGCGCTCGCGGCAAATCCACAGAACGCCGATGCCATGAACGCCCTCGGACTCGCGCAGCTCCGCAGCAAAGACTATCGGGGCGCATGGCACACATGGGCGGATGCCGCGCGCATCGCCCCCGAGAACGCGGACATCCTCATCAACCAAATCCTCCTCGCCGCCTCCTGCAAAGACGCGGCGGAAAAGAAGGAGAAAAAGAAGCGTAAATAAAAAAGCTGTCGCACATAGGTCAATACCTTCGTGCGGCAGCCTTTTTTGTTTTATAGATACTGTGGTCTGTGATCCGTAATCCCTAGATACTGCTTGAGTGATTCCTGCAGGAGATGTGACAAATTCACCTTTTCCTTGCGTGCCGCAATGTCGAGCCAACGCGGAATCGTTACCGTTTTATTCGTAGATTTATTGAGCATCTTCTCACGAAACGGCGGCATCCATGCATCGATCATCGCAAGGGATGTCCCCTCTTTGGTACGAAGAGATGCGACCTTCGAGGGGATCGGGATGTCTTCGCCATCCTCCTCCATACCGTATAGATGCAGTTGGAGTGCTTCCTTCGCGTTCTTAAACGCTTCCTCCGGCGTATCTGCGCACGGGCAGCACCCCGGCAGATCCGGAAACACGATGGAAATTCCGCCTTCTTCCTCCGTAAAAACGGCAGGATATATATATCGGTCTTTCATATTCTACACCGCCTTGCAAATCAATCACGGACGTCAATTCCTGCCTGCCTCAAAATATTTCTTGCAGTCCCTTCCGGAACATCCTTCCTTGGATGCGTCAGTGTAACACGTCCCTTCTTAACAGGATGCTTGTACTGATGGTGATCGCCCGTGCAATGTACTTCATACCAACCGTCTTTTTTGAGTATTTCGAGCAGCTCTCTAGATGAATAGGATTTCATAAATATAGTCCCCTCAAGCATACTCACTCTAACACATGTTATAACATTTGTAAATAGTATGCACTGCCAACGCTTTCACACGTCGACACCGCCCCCCTTTTTCATGTTAAATATGTGCCAGCACAGCGCCCGTCATTTCCTCCGTTCCGACCTTTTTGAGGTCGTTGCCCTCGGTGTATAGGTCGCCCGTGCGCAGTCCGTCCGCGAGGGCGGCGTCGACGGCGGTCTCGATCGCTGCTGCGGCGGCTTGCTCATGCAGTGCGTAGCGCAGGAGCATCGCCGCGGAGAGGATCGTGCCGAGCGGGTTGGCGATGCCGCGCCCGGCGATGTCGGGTGCGCTGCCGTGGATCGGTTCAAAGAGGCTCGTCCCCGTGCCGATGGACGCCGACGGCATGAGCCCGATCGAGCCGCCGATCACCGCCGCCTCATCCGATAAAATATCGCCGAAGAGGTTCCCTGTCACGATGACGTCAAACTGCGTCGGGCGCACGGCAAGCTGCATCGCGCAGTTGTCCACATAGAGATGCGAGAGCGCGACGTCGCCGTATTCCGATGCGAGCGCCGTCACCGTGCGCCGCCAAAGGCGCGAGGTCGCGAGCACATTTGCCTTGTCCACGGACGTGACCGCGCCGCGCCGCAGACGCGCCGTCTCGAATGCGAGCCGCGCGATGCGCTCCACCTCGGGGACGGAGTAGTTCTCCATGTCCCACGCGCGCTCCGCGCCGTCCACCTGCTCCGACTCGCATTTCTCACCGAAATAGATTCCGCCGATCAGCTCGCGCACGATCACGAGATCGACGCCGCGCACGAGTTCGGGTTTTAGCGGCGAATGTTCGACGAGGGCGTCAGCCACCTTGACCGGGCGCAGATTCGCGTACAGTCCAAGCCCTTTTCTGAGCCCTAGGATCGCGCGCTCGGGGCGCAGTTCCGGAGAAATATCGTCCCATTTCGGGCCTCCGACCGCGCCGAAAAGCACGCCGTCCGACGCTTTGCATACGGCGAGCGTCTCCTCCGGGAGCGGCGTGCCGTACTTATCGTATGCCGTTCCGCCCGCGTCGCGCACTTCGTAGGAGAGACCGAGCGCGAACTTCGCGTCGACGGCCTTCAATACCTCGACCGCCGCCGCCGTGATCTCGGCGCCGATGCCGTCGCCCGGCACAACCGCAATTTTATACGCCATGGCGGAATCCCCCGTTCTCCTTGATATAGTTCAGCAGTCCGCCCGCCGCCGCAATCTCCTGCACGAAGCCCGGAAGGGGATGCGCGCGGAACGTGTCGCCCGTCGTGAGATCGCGGATCTCGCCCGTCGCCGTATCGACGCTCAGGCGGTCGCCCGCATGGATCTTCTCCACGTCGTCACCGATCTCGAGCAGGGGCAGTCCGATGTTGATGCCGTTGCGGTAGAAGATGCGCGCAAAGCTCGCCGCAATGACGACGGGAACGCCCGATGCCGCAATCGCAATCGGCGCGTGCTCGCGCGAGGAACCGCAGCCAAAATTCCGCCCGCCGACGATGATGTCCCCCGCCGCGACATTTTTCGCAAACGTCGTGTCGATGTCCTCCATGCAGTGCGCCGCGAGCGCCTTCGGTTCGAACGTGTTGAGATAGCGCGCCGGGATGATGACGTCCGTGTCGATGTTGTCGCCGTAGCGCCAGACCTTTCCCTCCTGCATCAGAGCACCTCCTCGGGCGCGGCAATCCGCCCCAATATTGCGCTTGCCGCTGCGACATGCGGGCCCGCGAGATAGACCTCGCTGTCCACATGCCCCATGCGCCCGCGAAAATTCCGATTCGTCGTCGAGACGCAGCGTTCCCCCGCCGCGAGGATACCCATATAGCCGCCGAGGCAGGGGCCGCAGGTCGGCGTCGAAACCGCCGCGCCCGCATCCATGAAAATCTCAAGATAGCCGCGTTTCATCGACTCTTGATAGACCCACGGCGACCCGGGGATGACGATGCACCGCACATTCGGATGCACCGTATGTCCCCTCAAAATCTCAGCCGCGATCTCCATGTCCTCAAGCCGTCCGTTCGTGCATGAGCCGATGACGACCTGATCGATCGCGACGGGTTCGGCGAGATCCATCACGCGCCGCGTATTCTCCGGCAGATGCGGGAACGCAACGACGGGGCGCAGCACACCGAGATCAATCTCCACCGTCTGCGCATACACGGCGTCGGGATCGGCTGCGGCAGGCGTGAAGTCCGCCGTCATGCGCCCCGCCACATAGTCCCTGCACACATCGTCATACGGGAAAATGCCGTTCTTCGCGCCCGCCTCGATCGCCATATTCGCAATCGTCAGACGGTCGGTCATCGTGAGCGCCGCGACGCCCCCGCCCGTGAACTCAAGACTCCGATAGAGCGCGCCGTCCACGCCGATCATCCCGATGAGCGTCAAAATCACGTCCTTGCCGCTGATGTCCGCAGGTTTTTTCCCCGTCAGATGCACATTGATCGCCTCGGGCACCTTGAACCACGCCTCGCCCGTCGCCATACCAACCGCGAGATCGGTCGTGCCGACGCCCGTCGAGAACCCGTTCACCGCGCCGTAGGTACAGGTATGCGAGTCCGCGCCGATCGTGAGCATCCCGGGACCCACGATCCCCTTTTCCGGCAGGAGCACATGCTCGATGCCGACACGCCCCTGCTCATAGTAGTGCAGAATGTTGTGCCTGCGCGCAAAATCGCGCATGATCTTCGCCAGCTCCGAGGACTTGATGTCCTTTGCGGGCTGGAAATGATCGGGAATCAGCGCGATTTTCTCCCGGTCAAAGATGGGACGTCCCGTCTTTTCAAACTCCTTGATGGACGGCGGCCCCGTCACATCGTTTGCGAGCACCATGTCGAGCCGGCAGGTGACGAGCTGTCCCCCCTCCACCGCATCGAGCCCAGCATGGCGTGCGAGAATCTTCTCGCTCATATTCATCCCCATGGATTACCTCCAAAAATAATACAGAAAGAGGGGTGCGGCAAAAGCCGTCCCCTCTGATATGACCGCCGTGTTGCCTCGCAGAAGAGGTTCGGTGATTTCCTTAGTCCTTGCGCAGATCGGCGCCATCCTTCAGCCACGACATCATGCCGCGCAGCTCCTTGCCAACCGTCTCGATCGGATGCTCCGCGTGAATACGGCGCTCCGCGAGGAAGTTCGCACGCCCCGCAGCGTTGTTCTCCGTGAGCCACTGACGCGCGAACGTGCCGTCCTGGATCTCGCCGAGGACGCGCTTCATCTCCGCCTTCGTCTCGTCCGTGATGATGCGCGGCCCGCGCGTGTAGTCTCCGTACTCCGCCGTGTCGGAGATGGATTTGCGCATCTTCGCCATGCCGCCCTCATACATGAGGTCGACGATGAGCTTCATCTCGTGGAAACACTCGAAATACGCAATCTCCGGCTGATAGCCTGCCTCGCAGAGCGTCTCAAAGCCCTTCTGGATGAGGTGCGTCACACCGCCGCAAAGGACGACCTGCTCGCCGAAGAGATCGGTCTCCGTCTCCTCCTTGAACGTCGTTTGAATGACGCCCGCACGCGTGCCGCCGATGCCGCGCGCATACGCGAGCGCGAGGTCAAAGCAGCGCCCCGTCGCATCCTGCCCCACAGCGAACACATCCGGCACGCCGCCGCCCTCGCGGAACGTGCGGCGCACGAGATGCCCGGGGCCCTTCGGCGCGACCATGAACACGTCGATGTCATCCGCCGGAACAATCTGGTTGAAATGGATATTGAAGCCGTGCGCAAACGCGAGCGCGCTGCCGGACTTCAGATTCGGCGCGATCTCGCTGCGGTAGAGTGCCGCCTGCTTTTCATCCGGAATGAGGATCATCGTGACGTCCGCCGACTTCACGGCATCCGCCACGGGGAGTACCTTCAGCCCGTCTTCCTCGGCGATCTTCGCCGATTTTGACCCAGCGTAGAGACCGACGACGACATTCACGCCGCTGTCCTTCAGGTTCAGCGCGTGCGCGTGCCCCTGGCTGCCGTAGCCGATGATCGCAACCGTCTTTCCCTCAAGTACGCTCCAGTTGACATCCTGATCATAGTAAGTTTTTGCCATAGTACTCACGCTCCTCACAGTGTTCGTAAATTGTGTGTTCCCCGCGCTCGAGCGCAATCAGGCCCGTGCGGATGATCTCGACGATGCCGTAGGGACGGAGCACCTTCAAGAATGCCGTCACCTTGTCGTCGCCGCCCGTGATCTCAAAGATGATCGAGCCCGCGTCCACATCCACGACGTGCGCGCGGAAGAGTTCCCCCATCTTCAGCACGTCGAGACGGTTCGTATCGTCCGCGTGCACCTTGATCATCGTCATGCCGCGGCACGCCGCGCTCTTTTCATCGAGCCGCTGAACGGCGCGCACGACAGGCATCTTCTCGAGCTGCTTGATCATCTGCTCCACGAGATTCTCATCCCCGTGCACCACCACCGTGATGCGCGAGAATTCCGGCGACTCCGTGACCCCCACCGACAGACTGTCGATGTTGAACTCGCGCCGCGAGAACATGCTCGCTACGCGCACGAGAACACCCGTCTGATTCTCTACAAAAACAGACAGAATATGCTTCATCACGCCGGATTCCTCCCTGCCTGCCGCATCGACCTTCACCCCTGGGAAAACTCCTTCATTATCGCCCCGCCGCCGGCATTTGTCAATGATTTTTTAGGCGCGATATAGATTCGGATATCACCAAATTTTCTTTCATATTCTCAATCACAGCACGAATCAAATAAAAGCGTGCAGTGATCCAGCCCATAGCGAATGATAACGCCCGTATCCGCCGCATAGTCCACACACTGCGAGGAAATATCCTCTTTGGTCGTAACGAATACGTCTGCCTCCCGCAACACAGGAATCGAAAACGCCTCCTCGGCATCGTGGGCAAGGAGGAGCGGTGTCTCCTCCCCCTGCTCCTCAAGCCGCGCTGCAATCGCCGCCCACGCCGTCCCCTGTGACATTGATGCCGCGCGATGGAGCAGCAGCGCCGTTTTATCCGCAGCGCAGTACGTCTCAATATACGAATCAATCACATGCTGCCAAACGGCTTCCTCCGCGTCAAAATCCGGAACAAAATAATAGATCTTGTATCTGTCTGCCCGGAGCGCCCGCATCATAGCGACCGTCTCATCCGCCGGCTCGTCTTCGCGCGGTGCAGCAAATTCCGCAATAAAACGCACCGGATCTTTCAGCAGCGGCAGATTCGCTTTGATCTTCTTCTCCGGCCAGTTCCACCACTTGATCTCCTGCAGCGCACGGATCGTCTCCTCATCAAAGCGATATTTAATGACGCGCGCCGGATTACCTACCACAACGGCATAAGGCGGCACGTCCTTCGCAACGACGGAGCGCGCGCCGATCACCGCACCGTTGCCGATACGCACACCGCCGAGGATCGTTACGTCACATCCGATCCAAACGTCATTTCCGATGATGATCTGCTTGCGATTCACATGATTGTAATGATTTATCTGCGGCTCTTTGCCGTCCGCCAAATCCTCAAACGGATAGGTAGTCACCTGCCGATAGTCATGGTTGAGCCCCAGCTCAAAGGTCAGCCGATGTCCCAGAGCACAGTAACGTCCCACGAGTACATGCCCTTCCCATACGCCACACTCGAAGCGTCCGTTCACCATATAGGAACCGGAGCCGAACGTCATCGCCGTGTGCCGCTGCTCATCATCCATGTGGAGTTTTTTCACACGCGGTGAAAATTCCGTAAAATTATATTCCTTAATCAAGAGAGTTCATCCCCTCTGTCTTTCTCTGCAAGATGCAGCTTATTCCATACTGCTCAGTAGGTGATTGATCGCAAAAGCAATCTCTTCCTCCTCAACATCCCTAAAAACACTCAGCTCGTATTTTTCGTTGATGAGCACCGCCGTGATATTCCGATCCGTCTGCTTTTTATCCTTCCGAATGGCGGACACGACTGCTTTCAAATCAAAATACTCTTTCTTGATCTCGACATGCGTCAATATCTTCCTGCAAACGGCGGCAATCCGATCCGCATAGTCCTGCGGGATCATCCCGCGGCGCACGGAGATCGCATTCGCAGTCATCATACCGAGCGCCACCGCCGACCCGTGCGGGACGGCGTACCGGCTCACCGTTTCATAGGCGTGACCAAACGTATGGGCAAAATTCAGCAGGATACGCTCGCCGCGGTCAAATTCGTCCGCTTCGATAAATTTCTTCTTAAATTCGAGTGATGATTGAATATATTGTTCTAGTTTTTCGTAATCGTGCGCGAGCAGCGCGTCGACATCCGCCTCGATATGCGCGAGCCCCTCCTTGCCTGCGATGACGTTGAACTTCACAACTTCTCCCAAGCCGCTGCAGTAGTCGCGCGGAGAAAGACTGCGAAAGAACGGCTGATAAATATAAATCTGATCCGGCGGATAGAACGAGCCGAGCAGATTCTTAAAGCCCTTGTAGTTGAGCGACGATTTCCCGCCGATGCAGCTGTCACACGCCGCGAGAAGCGTCGTCGGCAGGAACGTCCAGCGAATGCCGCGGTAAAGGCTCGTCGCGACAAAGCCCGTCACATCCTGCACGATGCCGCCGCCGATCGACACGAGATGCGTATTGCGCTTCGCCGGCATCGCCGTCATCTGCTCGCAGATGGCAAGCGCGGTCGCAATCGTCTTATGCTCCTCCGCCGCCTCCATAAGGAAGAGCCGCCCCGCCGAACCCGCCGGCAGCTGTTCCCGATAACGCTCATACACCGCTCGATCTATGACAAAAAACGTATCGTCCTCCGCCGCAAGCTCCCCAAGCAGCGAGAGAGATTCAACAAACTCCACACGATATGTTTTGAACCGCGATTTGATTTCCATATATCAGCACCTCTTCTCCTCATGCATCGAATCCCGCATCGGAACAATTATCCCGTCTGCACCGGCAGCTCCTGCAAATAGTGCCAAACACGACTAAACCCCTCTTCCACACCATAATGACACTGCCAGCCAAGTGTTCGTAGTTTATCTGCTGAGGGAAGATTTGCCCGATTAAGGCGGTTTTCTAGATATGCAGTATCTTTCGACCGTTTCTCTGCAATAACCTTGCAGTCAAGCTCCGGCCGCAATTTCAGCAGCGTTTGAGCTAGTTCATAGATGCTGAGGAATGCTTGGTCATTCGACACGTTGTAAGCCTGCCCCGCTGTCCCTGCAAAGAGGACAAGGAAAAAACCCGCAACGGCATCCGTGATATAGCAAAAAGGCCTGCATGCACTGCCGTCACTATACATCAAAATATCTGTCCCATCCCGTACACACCGCATAAAGGAGGCGAATACACGCGGGTCTCTCTCAATATCCATCGTCGGCGCATAGGTATGTGCGATACGCACAACCTTTGCAGGAACACTGTATTCAGCGCAGAAAAGCTTGCACCATGTCTCTCCCATGCGCTTGCTCTCTCCATAGCAGCTATGCAGTTCCATCGGGTCAGAGGCACCAAAATCGCTCTCACGAATCTCCCCCATTCCCTCTTGCAGCTTGCCATACACATCTCCGCTGCTGAAGAAGAGGAACGATTCTATATTTTTTTCCTGTGCCAACTGCAGGAGATAGTAGGTGCCGAGTACATTCGGCGCGGCCACTTCCACAGGAATTGTTCCATAATACTGTGGACTGGCAAGGCTCGCAGTATGAATGATGAAGTCAATGTTCTCCTCTATTCTCCATGATTCGCATAGGTCATGATACATCAGCGAGGTATATGATTTCTCCAAATAGGAGTCAAAGCGTGCACGCGCCTTTTCCCCGCTGCGCACATGAAGCAGCATCCGTATATCTGCACCATAATATTCATTTAAGTATATCAGGAAGAATACAACATATGAGGCAAGCATCCCCGCTGCCCCGGTGATAAGAACCGTCTTTCCATAGAGCCGTTGCCAGTCCATACCGCGCCCGTAAATATCCTGCATGTCTTCTTCAATGATGCGGCTATTTAGAAACGGACTTTTTTTCATCGTCCTCCCCCCAATAATGGAGCTTTTCCACGGGGAAATCATCGAGATTGTCCTCGCTTGTATCCTTCAGCGGGATTTCACATGTCGCGCAAAGGGAATGCCGTGCCCCCTTTGTCTTGAGCTGCATGCAGCGAAACGCATAGAGCCGCTTGGAATTCCATATCTCTTCAAGAGAGTTTTCGCAGATACTGCCGACCAATGTATCGCGCGACCAGTCGGTACAGCATACGACAACGTCGCCATTGCTGCGCACCGTCATGTGTGTGAACGGGTAGCGGCAGACCTTGCGTTCCTTATAGAGTGCCTACGCCAAATACGCTGCCTGCGCCTCTTCCCCTTTTTTCTCACTGCCGTAAAGGCGGTCGAGCGCATTCTCCTCGAGCTTCGGTAATATCCACGGCGTATCAATCAACTGCTCGTCGGAAACATCCTTATATATACGATAAAATTCTTCATTATTCCTCACCGTGTGTATCCATGATTTTCGCGCAGATAAACGGTTTTTTCGCCCCTTTTCTGTCGCGATACTCTTTCAGATATGCAATATTTTCCCGAATCTCCTGGGGCGCAACGCGCGACTGCGTGATACGTGCCTGCCCATCTGCGCGTACGGAATATATCGATGCTCGTAGGTAGTCCAGCTCGAGGTCGACCAGTTCTTTCGCAACCTCCTTCGTGAGGAGTGAGGCATTTGTCGTAATCTCCATCTCATGACAAATATCCGCGCCCTTGATTTTTTGAACCATGCGGCAAATGCCCTTATGCAGGAGCGGCTCTCCCGTCGAATAGAGTTTGATGAGCTTAATCTTCTTGCCTTGGTGTCGGCAAAACTCCTTCATATCCTCCAAAAGCTTATCAAAGAGTTCGTCCGTCATATTGCCGAAAGGCCCACCGTGTTTTGTATATTCCGTTGTACTCTGCCAGCACATAAGACACTTGAAGTTACAGATGTTCGTCGGCTCGATACAGATACAAAGCGGCACATCAAGCGGAACAACATCCCGCAGTGTCAGCCTATTTTTCTGATATGCCTCGGAAAAAGGCACAATTTCATTGCTCATCATGATTCCCCCAAAATATTACGGTGTGAAAAGATTCGTTCAACAGCCGCCTCGACACACCGATTTTTATACGCGATATTTCACTAAAAGTGCTCGATGTTTCTCCTCATGCAAAAAGAAAAAATTCGTCTCCGTTGTTGTTTCGTCCATCGTCTCAAACGGGATGAGGCGCTCTCCCGCAGAGGTACAGCAGCAATAGCCCCATTCCTTGAACATCGCGATAATATCGTTCGGATGATAGTCAAAGCGTGCCCCGTGTTTCCGGAGCATCTCCGTATAGACGACAGGGCACATCTGAGAGAACACACGCGCCCCTCCAGCGAAGACCATCTTCTCCGCCCCCTCCGTATCACACTTAATAAAGTCGATATTCTTTATTCCATGCTCCTCTACAAAGTTATCGAGCGTATCGATAGGACAGATAACCTCCTCAGAGCGCTCTTGGGGCTCTCCCAGCCCCTGATTTCCTTCCTTGAAGTAATAGGTATCGGTGATAGGCCGGAGCGAAGCCGCCTCGTTCGCAGCAGGTACAAAGAATTTCAAATCACCGCGCTCACTGTAAAACCCCATATGGTACGCCTTAATCTGCCCTTCCCGTCCGTTCAGCCGAATGTTGCGCTCTAGGCCGGCAAAAGTATCTGCCACGGGTTCAAAGGCGTAAATGATACTGTCCTCATTGGCCTTGGCAAGGCTAAGACTCACACGCCCAACATTTGCCCCAATATCAAATATAGTCCCGCCTCTAGGGATAAATCGGCTCATAAAGGGAATCTCCTCGCCCTCCGTACCGATGAAAATCGCTTCTGCACGGCAAAGATGCTGCGTCATATCAAAAAAGAGGGCAATATCCTCCGTCCGCAGTACAATTCCATCCGCGCGTATCTCGACGCTCTTGCAGTAGGGATTCTTTCTCAGAAGCTGCTGCACCTCGAGCAGCGGAACAAAGCGCTCACGTGCCAATTCCCAATATGTGCGTTTTGGTAATTTCCCCTCTTCATATAAATCGTACAGCTTCTCCAGTTTCATATAGTTCCCACTCCCCAATGAAATACATCATTTATTTTAGGCGTCTATTACAATGTTTTACTCTTCATCCTCCGGCACAAGCGGAATATACATATTCCGCTGCAATTCCTCCCGCGGCAGGAATGGCGCCATGTCCTCAAGCGGCGGTGAGAAGAGACGCCCGTCCGCCAGCCGCTTGGTTGCGGACTTTGGCTCAAATATCTGCTCCGTCGATACGAACACCTCGCAGAGGATGTATGTCTCTGAATGCACTGCGCGGTCAATCGTCTCTGGTAGTTCATCGTTACTGCGAATCGCCGCGTAGGATATCCCGAATGCTGCGGCAATTTTTTCAAACGACGGGAATCCCAGGTCGCCGCTCTCAGGCCCCACGCCGATGAGCCCGTCGTGAAAGACGTTGTTCTGCGTCTGCCGAATCTGATGATATCCGCCGTTGTTGATGACAAAGATGCAGATGGGCAGACGGTTCGTCACGATTGTCTGCAGCTCCTGCAGATTCATCATGATGCTGCCGTCGCCTTCGATGCAGACCACCTTCCTGTGCCCGCCTGCCAGACACGCCCCAATGGCAGCGGGCAAGGCGTAGCCCATCGAAGAGATGGCACAGTTCATGAGGAATCGGCTCCCTGTATTGATATAGTATGACTGACTGCCGACAACGCTCGCCGAGCCGTTGGCGGCAACGGTCAGCGCATGCTCCGGCAGGCGGCGGCTGAGACAGTCGATGAACGCATAGACATTGGCGGGGTGCTGCGATGCTTTATGCCGCGCCTGCACAACGGGGTAGGCAGCCTTCCATGCAGCACATTGACTGAGCCATGCCGTGTGTGTAAACCGCTCTCCCTCCGCTGCAGCAAGCAAAGCCTCCATAAAGGCTGCGGCATCGGTGCAAATGGGCAAATCAAGACGCAGAATTGGTTTAGAGAGTTCCAGCGGGTCGATATCGACCATAGCGACATACGCCGCGCGTGCCCACGTCGCTGTGTTCCAGCCGACCTGATAGATGCTCATGCGCGCACCGATGCAGAGGAGGAAATCGCTGTTCTGCACGGCAAAATTCCCCGCGCGGTCGCCCATATTGCCGCCGCGTCCGCAGTAATGCGTGTCATCGGTTGCGATGAGGTCAATGCTGTCCCAGCAGGTAACAACGGGAATATCCAAGGCTCCATACAGGCGCCGGAAGAGTTCCATGCCGCCCGCCCACCGAATGCCGTTGCCGGCATAGAGAACGGGACGCTCCGCCTGTCTCAGACGTGCGAGCACCTGCCGTGCAGCCTCCGTGACATCCGTCTTCGCAGGTGCCGCTGGCGGCACATAGCCTGCGAGCGTATCCGTTTCAATGAACGCTCCCTGCACATCGAGGGGAATATCGAGCCACGCGGGTCCCGGGCGCCCTTCTCGTGCAAGGTAAAGCGCCTTCTCGAGCTCATAGCGGATGCGCTCCGGCTCCATCACCATCACAGCATACTTCGTCATATTCTGCTGCACGGCGGGCACGATGTCAACCTCCTGCCCGCCGATGGAGCGAATCTGCCCGCCGCAGCCATGAATTGAGAGGTCACGCTTTGCCTGCCCCGAGATGACAAGCATCGGAATGGAGTCTTGATAGGCGCCGACCACACCGTTCAGCGCGTTAATAGCCCCGGGACCACTCGTGACGCAGACGACAGCGAGCTGTCCATGCACGCGCGCATAGCACTCAGCCGCCATCGCCGACGCCTGTTCATGATGATTGTAGAGACAGTGCAGCCGCGCGTGATGTCCGAACGAATGGTTGAGATGCATCGCTCCGCCGCCGACAACAGTAAAGATTTGGGTAATCTCCCGCGCGGCTAAGAAATCCGCGATATAATCCGATACTTTTTTCTGCATCGCAAATCCCCTCCTTTAGGCTGACCTCTATAGCAAAGATGCACCACCGTCTACAGTCAGTACCGAACCAGTCATATAAGTCGAATCATCTGACATCATAAATAATGCCGCCTTTGCCATCTCTTCAGACGTTCCTACACGTCCCATCGGTATATAAGAGAATCGAGAAAAATCTCGATTCGTATGGAGTGCGGTATCTGTAAGTCCAGGGCACAGACAATTCACACGCACCTTACCCGCATAGTTCAGGGCACAAAGCTGCGTGAATTTAATCATAGCCGCCTTTGAAGTTGCATAGAGATAGGACCTTTTCCCCACTGTACGCAGACCATCAATCGACGCATTATTGACGATAACCCCCTGTGCAGATTCCAGCATTGGCATGAAGTATTTCGTCATATTCATCACGCCGCGCACATTCGTATGGTAGACCTCCTCCCATGCCTCATCGTCCAGCTCCTCCAAATTGCGCGTAATCAGAACGCCCGCATTGTTAAAGAGGCCGTCGAGCCGCCCATAACGCTCCATTACGGTATCGGCGAGCGCACGAATCTCCGCCGTCCGCGCAATGTCGCAGGCGAAGAACTCAGCGCTCCCCCCCGCCTCAGTGATACGGCGCACGACATCGTCGCCGTGCTCTTTGCTGCGCCCAACGACAATGACCTGCGCTCCCTCGGCGGCAAAGAGAAGTGCGGCGGCGCGGCCGATGCCGGACGTTGCTCCCGTGATGAGGATTATTTTATCCTGTAATTTCCCCATGTTCTCCCCCGCTTATTTCTCATAGCGCGACGCGGTCACAAACGTCACTTCGAGTTTGCCGCGAAGGTCACGCAGTACATTTTTTACATAGTCGTTAAGATAGCTTGCCTTTTCCTTGGCGAAGCTGTATTCGCGGCTGATGTCAAAGTAGTTGTCGCTCCGACGCGAATAGCCGTCGAATCCCGCAAGTGTGACTGCCGGCACGCCGATGCGGATCATCGCCTTCAGCAGCATGACGAGCGAATTGTCGATGATCTCCGTCGTCGGATCAATGAGCGCGTCATAGCGCAGGATATAGGAGAAATCGCTCTGCGCCTTCGTCACGTTCGACGTCGCGATGATCTCCGCCGTGCCGCTCATGCCGCTGCTCATATCGCTGCGCAGCTGTGTGTATCGCTTTGCCTTCGTAAGAAATACATAGTCTACGGGAATATGCTTCGGCGCATAGTTGACGGAGACGACGATAGGATTTTCTTCTGCGATGTACTTCGTCACGCGGCTCTTTTGCCGGTGTATGGTATTGCCGGGACCGAGCAGGAGCACGCTGCGCCCCTTGAACAGTTTCCTCAGTCGACGCACATCCGCCGCATCATCGCAGGCGATGCTCTGATACGCGAGGTAACGCTCCTCAATAAACTTGGCGTCGTACATGAGCTGCTTGTCCTGCGGGAGTGTGCCGAGGATCTCGATAATCTGTTTGACCGAGAGGGTCTTTTTATTCATGAGATACGAGACATAGTTCGGGTGACAATGCGTCGATGAGGCAATGTAAAAGAACATATTGTAGCCCCAGCTCTGCTTTTGATAGATGTCATAGATGACGGTGTCGATGGTCTCGAGTACCTGTGCCGTATCGTAATGCCCGCCGCAGTGCGTGTTCATATACATCATGAGGAGCTCGAGCGGTGCGTTGCCCGCGCTCTTGCCCATGCCGTAGATCGTGCCGTCCGCGAGGAGGTTGCGCGAACTGTCCGAGGCGAGAAGCGTCTTTGTGTTGGCAAAGCCGAGCTGGAAATTGTTGTGTGCGTGAAAACCGATTTTGATGCCGGGATCGACGTGTGCATCCAAAATCGAGAAGATGTGCATGAGCTGCTCCTCATCGAGCAGTCCGTAGGTGTCCACCATCGACGTTGCATAGGGTTTTATCTTATTAACCGCCGCTGCGTATTCTCTGAGTTTTTCATCCGTATAGGTCGTCACGGACACCATCTGCGCGAACACCTTGTACCCAAGCGCCTGCACTTCGGCGCAGAAATCCAGCGCTTCATACATGAGATGCTCTTTGAAGATGACGCGGATACCGTCGATGAAGGTCTCGCCCGCAGGCTGAAGATGCTCGATCCCGCATGTGCCGTAGTCGATCATGCCGAGCACAACCGCATCTCCCTTATCGACGCCGGCGAAGATCCGGTTTGCCGCCGCCGTATCCGGCATGATGCTGCGGTTCATATCGAAGGGACGCCGCGCGTCAAGAAATCCGATTTCGATATACTCGACCCCGGAACTAACGAGACGTTCAAAAATCTCGATGATCCGGTCATGACCGAATGCCCAGTCGTTGACATAGCCGCCGTCGCGCAGCGTGCAGTCCAGCAGTTCACGTCGTCCCATCGTCATACGCTCCTTTTCTGTGCCGCCACATATGATAAAGGCAAGTCCCTCGCTATATTATTCTATTGACGAACCGCCTCTTTGATGATGCGCGCCATGTAGTCGATCTTTTCGTCCGTCATCCCGGGGTAGAGGCCGACCCAAAAGGTGTCGTTCATGATGCGGTCGGTGTTCGCGAGCGTCCCGACGATGCGATAGCCTTCGCCCGACGCGCGCATCTCGTCAAAGCACGGGTGCTTCGTGAGATTCCCGGCAAAGAGCATCCGTGTCTGCACGCCGTGTTCCTCGACGTATTGCACCACGGCTTTACGGTCAACGCCTTTCCTACATGTGAGCAGGAAGCCGAACCAGCTCGGTTTTGCCCCGGGGCACGGCTCCGGCAGAATGAGCCTGTCCGCAATATCCCGAAGCCCCGCCGTCATGCGGTCAAAATTCCGACGGCGGCGTTCCGTGAACAAGGGGAGCTTCCTCAGCTGCGCACAGCCGACTGCCGCCTGCATATCCGTCGCCTGCAAATTGTAGCCGAAGTGCGAGTAGACGTATTTATGATCGTACCCGTACGGCAGATCGCCGTGCCGCCCCTCGAACCGCCGCCCGCAGAAATCGTCGTGCCCCGGCGGACATACGCAGTCGCGCCCCCAGTCGCGGAAAGAGCGCACGATCTTGTGCAGCTTCGGATTGTTCGTATAGACCGCGCCGCCCTCGCCCATCGTCATGTGATGCGGCGGATAAAAACTCGACGTGCCGATGTCGCCGATCGTCCCCGTAAACCGCTTCGCGCCGTCGATCGTATAGGTCGATCCCAGCGCGTCGCAGTTGTCCTCCACGAGCCACAGATCATGCCGCCTGCAAAAATCGCGCACCGCTGTGAGGTCAAACGGATTCCCAAGGGTATGCGCGACCATCACCGCCTTCGTCCGCTCCGAACGTGCCTTCTCCAACATCGTCACGTCGATATTGTACTGCGGGATCGTCACATCGACAAATACGGGGACGACGCCGTACTGCACCATCGGTGCGACCGTCGTCGGGAAGCCCGCCGCGACGGTAATGACCTCGTCGCCGCGCCGCACGCGCCGATCTCCGAGCAGAGGCGAGGTGAGTGCCATGAACGCCGCGAGATTTGCCGACGAGCCGGAGCTCACGAGCGAGACGTATTTCACGCCGAGATACGCGGCGAAGTCCTTTTCAAACGCGGCGGCATACCGCCCCGCCGTCAGCCAAAACTCGAGCGCGCTGTCCACGAGATTGCACATCTCCTCGTGATCGTAGACGCGCGAAGCGTAGGGAATCCGATCCCCCTCATGAAATTCCGTACGCTTCCTGTGATAAGTATCGCAGTATTCCTTCGTGAGTGCGATGATCCTGTCGTGCAGTTCCTGCTGTGTCATTCTGCGCCCTCTCTGTCTGCGGAGAGAAACTCCTCTATCTGTGCGCGCATGAGGGCGCTGATGTCCGCGCCGCGCCGCCATGCCTTCGCCCATGCGATCGTCTTTTCTACCGCCGTATCGATATGCCAACGCGGCAGCCAATCAAACGTATTTCGCATCTTCGCGCAGTCTAGTCTCAGGAACTGCGCCTCGTGCGGTCCCTCCGTGCTCGCATCTTCCCATACCTGTCCCGCGCCCCACAGACGGCAAAAGAGATTCATGAGCGCCCCCGTCGTCACGCAGTCGGCATCGTCGGGGCCAACATTGTAGGCGTCCGCATACGAGCCGTCCTTATACTGCACCTGTGCGATCAGGAGATAGGCATATAGGGGTTCAAGGACATGCTGATAGGGGCGCGTCGAATGCGGCCGGCGCACTCGTATGGGCACCCCCTCATATGCCGCACGGACGGCATCCGGAATAATACGATGCTCTGCGAAGTCGCCGCCGCCGATCACGTTGCCCGCGCGCGCCGTGGATACGGCGCACCGACCGTCCGCGAAGAAACTCCGCCGATAGCTCGCCGTCACGAGTTCCGCACAGCTCTTGCTGTTCGAATACGGGTCAAAGCCATCGAGCCGCTCGTTTTCCCGATAGCCCCACATCCATTCGTTATTTTGATACACCTTATCCGTTGTGACGTTCACGAGAGAGCGGACACACGGCGTCCGGCGCACGCACTCCAGGACATGTACCGTCCCCATGACGTTCGCGGCGTATGTCCCGACGGGATCGCGATAACTTTCGAGGACGATCGGCTGTGCCGCGAGATGAACGACGATCTCCGGGCGGGCGATCTCGAACGTCCTTTGGAGCGCGTCAAGATCTCGTATATCGCCCGTAATGCTTTTCATCCCCGTGGTAATCCCGGCGGCTTTTAGTACCTTGCCGCCTTCCTCCGTCGGTGTCGGCAGCGAAAAGCCCGTCACCTCGGCGCCAAGCGACTGCAAGAGGAGCGAAAGCCACATCCCCTTAAAACCGGTATGCCCCGTAACGAGGACGCGTTTCCCACGATAAAAATCAGGACTTACCTTCAATCTTCCCACACCTTCCACGGCGCATGACCGCTCTTCCAGAGTTCCTCCAGCTCGAGTTTTTCTCGCAGTGTATCCATGCACTGCCAAAAACCGCGGTGCTGATAGCTCATAAGTTCCCCTTCCTCCGCCAGCCGGCACAGCGGTTCCTGCTCCAGTACGCAGTCGTCTCCGCCCAGATACTCAAAGATCTGCGGCTCAAACACCATGAACCCCGCGTTGATCGGCGCACTGTCCTGCTGGGACTTTTCACGGAAGGAGCGCACCGCGTTGTCTCCGCCGATGTTCAGGACGCCCTTTGACTCTTCCTGCCAAACGGCGGTGAGCGTCGCGATTTTCCCATGCGTGCGGTGAAACGCAAGAAGTTTTCCGATGTCGACATCGCAAACGCCGTCCCCGTAGGTCATACAGAACGGCTCGTTGCCGACATAGCGCCGGACGCGGTTGATGCGCCCCCCGGTCATCGTGCCGTCGCCCGTATCGACGACCGTCACGCGCCATGGTTCCGAGTGCTGCTCATGCAGGATCACCTGCTGTCCGTGGGTCATGTCGAAGGTCACATCGCTTGTGTAGAGGAAGTAGTTGTTGAACCACTCCTTGAACATGTACTGCTTATAGCCTGCGCAGATGATGAAATCGTGAATACCGTACGCCGAATAGCCCTTCATGATATGCCATATGACGGGCATACCGCCGATCTCCACCATCGGCTTCGGGCGGTACTGTGATTCCTCGGTGATCCTCGTGCCGTACCCACCCGCTAAGATGACAGCCTTCAAGCGCGCTCCTCCTTCTCAAACAACGGCAATACCAATATTATGTTTATGAACCGGCGGGATCCAATATTGCCTTCATTTCAGAGACAATTCGATCGTAATATGGTTCCTGTCCATAATATTCCGCAAGGATCTTATCCCAGTCGTCAAAAGATAAGTCAATGTGCGTTTTGGTAATATGCTCACACCACGGAATTACAAGTTCCTCGATCAAGCATTTCTTATCCGATGCCAAAATCTCCGGCGGCAGCTCCACTGTCGCCGCCAAAATATCAAAGTAATTCTTGACGAAAACCTCCATAAAGTTAAACCCTGAAGCCGGATGATCTCCGCCTCCGCTTGCAAGAAATGCCCCCCTAAGGATCGCATACCTTGGTTTTCTCTTGAGAATTTCCATCTGAAGATACACTTGAGGAATATGCGTATAATTATATCGCTGCGGATCTTGAATAGATAGGTATGCATCTTTATTCATTACAATGCAAGTGATCCACGTCATGTAGCATCCCACCCGCAGTATATAGTCCGCATATCCTGCCCCCTCGCAGGCGGGCAAAAACAGTTCATCGGTGCGGTTTGTCATAAAAATGATTCCCATATCGCGGTGCCGGCTGATATAGTCGATCACAAGATACAACATTCCGTCCGCAAGATAGTCGTCGTCGCCCGCTGTAACGACGTATTCTCCTTTGCTGTGCCTCAGCGCCGCATGGATGTTCCCCTCTGCCCCGACGTTCGTCTCGTTGCAGTGATACCGCAGATTCTTGTACTTCTTTTGAAACTCCTGTACAACCTCTTTCGTATCGTCCTCAGAGCAGTTATCCGACACGAGTACCTCGACGAGCTCGTCGTTGCCGACTTGCTCCAGTACGCTTTTCAGCGATTTCTTCAGATACTTGCTGCGGTTGTAGGTGATGATTCCGTAGGTGAGGATCGGACGCGTTTCTTTCCGCTCTCGCAGCAGCGCGCGCAGTTCTTCCTCATCCGCCACGCTTTGCCATGTTCCCGTTTTTGCGGAGAATGCCTCGATAACACGCGCAGGGTTTCCCTCCGCGAGGCAGTAATCCGGTATATCCGATCGCACAATGCTGTTCGCACGGACAAGACAACCGCGCCCGATATGCACGTTCCCGCGGATCGAGACGTTCTCTTCGATGCGCGTCGCTCGTCCGATGATCACTTCGCTTATGTCGTCGGTGCTTTCCTGCATTTCAAGGAAGCTGCACAAATGCCGGTGTCTAAATATACTATCGGAGATATGGACGGCTTCACTAATATGAACGAAATTTTCTATTTCAATGCGCCTTGTTGCCGTGATCACGGAATACGCACCGATACTGCAGTTGTCCCCGATGACGACACGCGGCGTACCGTCGTAATTGTCCTCTGCAAGTCCGCAAATAACCGTCTCGTGAATCTGCGTATGCGCCCCGATCGAAATCCCCTCGGGATGAGAAAAATTTTCCCATCCCGGCACAGCTGAATCTTCTCCGCAGGCATAGAGTAAATGCTTCTCCGCATCGCACTCCGCAGGATCGGCATAAGGCGCACAGACGGCAAAGAAGTGTTCTCGATCCGCCGCCTCGGTCTCAAAGGAAATCTCTGCCGATCGATAAGCGCAAAACGGCGTCCCCTGCATCGGCACGACGACGCGATAACCGTGCCGCGTAAAATTCCGGCACTGTGCCTGCACGGCATAATACTGCCCCGTATAGTCCGCGTCCCACGGGAGATCGTTCTGCGTGACAAAGAGCGACGGCAGGATCGCCCGAACATCTGCAACAGCATCCGCAGTACCTTCTCCGAACCTCATCTCCTCGAGCGCGCCGTCCGCCGGCATGAACACGCTGCCGTATTTGTGCGGGGCATCCATGATATTCGCGCTTAGGGGCATCTCTGCACTCCCAAAAAAACCGATCATGCCGATCGTGCGGTCTGCAAATATATTGAGCATATCCTGTACAAAGGTCGGCGCTGTGATGAGTATTTCGTCGCTCAGATAGATCTTATACTTTGCATCTGTCTCTGCTAAGACGCTGTTGCACTGTTTTGTAAAGACATCCTGCTCCGTGAGCGTATATACCTGAACCTCACAGCCCGCAGGATACTGTAAATTTCTTAATCCCTCGATGCAGTTCGCGTAATGTTCTTCATTCCGTTTCCATACGAGAATTGCGATCCCTTTTTCATTCATAACATGCGCTCCCCGACAGACAAAATGCCGCACAATTTTTTATGATTCTGATGTCCCTACGATCTCTTTCAGTTTTTCAACAACTTCATCATAATATGGTTCTTTGCCATAGTACTCGGCAACGATGTCAAATATTCCGTCGAGAGATAACTCTACTCCTTGATTTTTGATTCTCCAACACCAGGGATAGATCATCTCTTCCATCACTCGCTGCTTCTCTCTCGACAGGCGGGCAGGGGGAATCTCTACTGTCGCCGCCAATATATTAAAGTAATTTTTGATAAATACTTCCGCGAGATTGTATCCTCTCGGCAGATGCCCTTCTTGATTCAACACGAATAGCGAACCATAAACAATAGAGAATTTTGGATTCCTCTTAAGCATTTCCATTTGGATATATACTTGCGGAATACGCGAGTCATTGAACTTCTCCGGGTTGGAAATGGACATATATACATCTTTTTTAATTACTACACCGGTAATCCATGTAATGTAAAAGCTCATTTTTTCAAGAACATCCAAATATCCCTGCCCCTCATAGGTGCCAAACTCGCCTTCTTTATTTGCCATATAAAAGAGCGCGCAATCGCGATGCGCATATATATGTGTGAGCAGAATATACAGGCTGCCGTCTGCTTGGTAATCGTCATCGCCCGCCACAACGACATATTCTCCTTTGCTGTGCCTCAGCGCCGCATGGATGTTCCCCTCTGCCCCGACGTTCGTCTCGTTGCAGTGATACCGCAGATTCTTGTACTTCTTTTGAAACTCCTGTACAACCTCTTTCGTATCGTCCTCAGAGCAGTTATCCGACACGAGTACCTCGACGAGCTCGTCGCTGCCGACTTGATCCAAGACACTCTTGAGAGATTTTCTTAGGTATTTACTGCGGTTGTAGGTGATAATCCCATAGGTCAGGATCGGGCGCGTCTCTTTCCGCTCCCTGAAGAGTGCGCACAGCTCTTCTTCATTCGCCGCGCTTTGCCATGTTCCCGTTTTCGCGGAGAACGCCTCGACAATGCGCGCGGGATTCCCCTCTGCGACGCAGTAATCCGGGATATCCGACCGTACAACAGTGTTCGCTCGGATGAGACAGCCGCGCCCGATATGTACGTTGCCGCGAATAGAGACGTTCTCTTCGATGCGCGTTGCTCGCCCGATGCATATTTCGCTCGTGTCGTCAGCGCTCTCCTGCATTTTGAGAAAGCTGCACAGATGCCGGTGCTTACATATCGTATCGGAGATATGGACGTTTTCGCTAATATGTACAAAATTTTCTATAGCGATATGCTGTGCCGCCGTGATGATGGAATACGCGCCGATTTGGCAGTTGTCCCCGATGACGATACGCGGCGTACCGTCGTAATTGTCCTCGCTCAGCCCGCAAATTGCCGTCTCGTGAATCCGCGTGTGCGCCCCGACTGCAATCCCCTCGGGATGAGAAAAGTTTCTCCATCCCGGCACGGAGGATCCTTCGCCGCAGGCATAGAGCAAAGCCTTTTCCGCAGCGTCCGCCGCGGAAGTATTGGCGGAAAAGAAGCGATCCCGATCCGCTCCGCCGATCTCAAAGGAAATTTCCTCCGATTGATAACCGCAAAACGGCGTCTCTACGATCGGCACGACAACACGATAGCCGCGCCGCGTAAAATTCCGGCACTGTGCCTGCACGGCATAATACTGTCCGGTATAGTTTGCGTCCCACGGGACATCATACTGCGTGACAAAAAGCGACGGCAGTATCGCCCGAACATCCGCAACAGCTTCCGCCGTTCCTTCTCCGAATCTCATCTCCTCGAGCGCGCCGCTTACCGGCATGAGCACACTGCCGTATTTGTGCGGAGCGTCCATGATATTCGCGCTTAGGGGCATCTCTGCACTCCCAAAAAAACCGATCATGCCGATCGAAGTGTCTGCAAATATATTCAGCATGTCCTGCACAAAGGTCGGCGCGGCGATGCGCATCTCGTCGCTCAGATAGATCTTATACTTTGCATCCGTCTCCGCCAGGACGCTGTTGCACTGTTTTGTAAAGACATCCTGCTCCGTGAGCGTATATACCTGAACCTCACAGCCCGTAGGATACTGTAAATTTCTTAATCCCTCGATGCAGTTCGCGTAATGTTCTTCATTCCGTTTCCATACGAGAATTGCGATCCCTTTTTCATTCATCCCCGCGGCTTCTCCCATCCCTTACAAATTGATGCCTACGACATCCCAACACAACGAAAATGCATATTGTATATATTCTCTAAATAGTCTCGATCCCCTGCCGCACCGAGATTTTTGTATGCATAAAGCAGCGCTCCCTAACATTTTTCATTCCCCTGTGCTAAAATAACCGAAAAGGAGAGTTAAACGAATGAAGATACAGCCTTGGGAGGGGAGCGCCGTCTTCCCCGACCTCTGTGATACACTGTTGACCTGGCGGCGATCTGCGCCCGACACACGCGATCTGCCGTGGCGCGACGAGCCGGCGCCGTACCATGTGTGGATCTCGGAGATCATGCTCCAGCAGACGCGCGCGAGCGTCGTACGCGGCTACTATCTGCGCTTCCTTGCCGCCCTGCCGACCGTCCGGGATCTCGCGGACGTGGACGACGATGCGCTGATGAAGCTCTGGCAGGGACTCGGCTACTACAGCCGCGCGCGCAACCTCAAGCGCGCGGCACAGGCGATTGTCGAAAAACACGGCGGCGACCTCCCCGACGATTTTGATGCGCTCCTTGCGCTCCCGGGCATCGGGCGGTATACCGCGAGCGCAATCTCATCATTTGCCTACGGTCGCCCATGCCCCGCGGTCGACGGCAACTTCCTCCGCGTCGCCGCGCGCGTGACGGCAAATTCCATCGACATCGCAAAGGACGCGAGTAAACGCGCCCTTGAGGAGTCGCTCCGCCCTTGCTATCCGACCGGAAAAGACGCCGGGTTGCTCAACGAAGCGTTCATGGATCTCGGCGCGACCGTCTGCCTGCCGAACGGTGCGCCGCTCTGCCACGCCTGTCCCGCCGTGCGTCTTTGCCTTGCCCACGACCGGGGTACGGAACTTGACTATCCGGTGAAGAGCGCACTGAAGGCGCGGCGCAAAGAGCATCGCACCGTCCTCCTCCTGCGCTGCGGCGATCGCTGTGCCATACGAAAAAGACCCGCAAGGGGACTCCTCGCGGGTCTTTGGGAATATCCGAATCTCGAAGGAAAATGGGGCAAGCGCAAGGTGCTCGAACACCTCGCCGCGGCGGGCTTCGCCGTCCGCTCCATCGCCCCGCTCCCGCCCGCATGCCACGTGTTCACGCATATTGAGTGGAACCTCACGGGCTGGGAAGTCTATGTCGAAGAGACGAACGACGCGCCGCTCTGCGCCGCCGAGGACGATGCCCCCTCCGCCCTCCTCTGGGTGCGCCGCGCGGATCTCGCCGATACTTACAGCATCCCCGCAGCGTTCGGGTACTTTACGCCGCGTTAGAAGGTCATGTTGATCCCGCCGCGCCAAATGCGTCCGTCATAATAGAGCGTCGTATTTTCCTCGTTGAGCAGATTGTTCACGCCGAAGTAGGCACTCAAGTGATCGTTGATCTTCTTGTTGATGACCAGGTTGAGCACCGTCGCGGAGGTATTCTTCTTCACCGCAGCGTTGCCGCGCCCCTCCGCATAGTAGTAATCACTCATCCAGTCGTTCCAGAGGACGCCGCTCCACCCGTGCTTAAAGTCATCGTAAATGAGCTGCAGCGAGAGTTTGTGCCGCGCTCGTCCGGTCAGCCGATCCCCCGTCATATCGTTCTTGGCATCGAGATAGGTATAGGTGGACCGCAGCGTAAATTGATCGCCAAGGCGCTGCCTGCCTTCAAACTCAATCCCCTGCAGCGTCGCCTTATCGACATTTTCATAATGTCCGATGTTGCGTATTGCGATCGGATGCGGCGGCGGCGGTGTGGACGACATAATCGTCCTGCTTATGGTATTGAGATTGATCAGATCATCCACCTTATTGTGGAAGTAGGTTATTTTCCCCGAGCTGCGTTTTCCTTCCGCTTCGAAGCTGAGGTCGAAGTTCACCGCCTTCTCGGGCTTCAGGTTCGGGTTCCCGTCGATATGTACCTGCGTTGGCACGAGCCACGACCTTATGCGCGCAACTGCGGGCACATGATCCCAATGCATATAGAGTTCGCTCGCCGTGGGCGCGCGGTACGCCGATCCGACATTCATCTTGACACGGCTGCGGTCACTGATCCGGTAGGTCGTCCCGAGCTGTGCCGTTACCTTATTGCCGAATTTATTATTGTGATCCCAACGCACGGACGGCACGATGTAAAGGCGCTTGTTCGCGCGCCATTCATCCTGCAGATACAGCGCGGCGTAATCAAGGTCTGCCTTCGACTCAGTTTTCGAAATACCGTTCCTCGTGACGATATGCCCGCCGCCCACATCGATACGTGTACTCTCGTACTCCTCCTTCCGGTACTCCCCGCCAAACGTGAGTTTATGATCCGCACCGACGTTCCAGGTGCGTTTTCCGTCCGCGATATAAGATCGGAAGACCATGTCGTCAAAGTCCGAGAGTATGCCGTTTGATCGCAGATGTGTCTCTTGTTTTTTATCAAAGAGCGTATAGTAGACCTGCATCTCGTAGGCGCCCCTGCGATCCTCCCCCGCATAGCGCAGCCCTGTCGAATACCGTTTATGATTATAGTCCACGGTTCCCGGATTGGATCTGTAGTTGCCGCCCGTCTGCGTCACGGCCTCGGACTTCTGATCCAGATCTTCGTTCATGTAGTCGAAGAAGAAATCCAAATGCTTACGCTGCGCAATATCCATCCGTCCGTCTAGGTTGAAATAGTATTTTCTCCCATATTGATTGGAGGCCGTTTCCGCACCGCGTTCGCGGATATCACTCACCTTGAAACTCGTGCGCCATGCCCATTTCCCCGTCTTGCCGAAGTCGACGGATACGCCGCCGTCCTTTTGCCGGCTCGTCCAATCGGCGGAAACGCCGACCTGTTTTTTCTCAGGATGTTTGCGGATGATATTAATGACGCCGCCCAGTGCCTCCGAGCCGTACAGAGAGCTGACCGAACCGCGGACGATCTCAATGCGCTCCACATCGTCCATATTGATACGCTGCAGCTCATAGTAATTCGCCGTCTGGCTCGTATCCTCCGTGCGTATGCGCCGTCCGTCGATGAGGATCAGCGTCTGATTGGTACTCATGCCGCGCAGCGCCGCCTGATTCCCGACCATGCCGTTTTCCGTCACATCCAGCCCGACGGTGAGCGCAAGTGCCTGTGCCAACGTCTCCGCACCGAGGCGGTCGATATCCTCACGCGTCACGATCTCAACCGAAGCGGGGGCTTCTTTCACACTCTGCTCTGTACGCGATGCCGTGACAACAACATCATCGAGCGTATAGACGGGCATCTCCCGGTCTGCGGCAGCCGCCTGTACCGAATGAAACGACGCCGCCGTCAATGCGCCTAAAACAGCAGCGGTCAAGGCCGTTCGGTGATGCCTTACATGAAAACTCCTCATAAGGAGAACACCTCTTTTCTGTTATAGAGTTAACGATTTGCTTTCTCAATTATAACATCAATAGAGAAATAATGAAATATATTTTCATTATCTTCTGATCTAATGTGTGGATTCACAGCTATGATTTCCTCGACAAATACAAAACTGCCCGTCTGCGCTGCATCTCTGCAGCCGCAAACGGGCAGTTTTTTATATAAAATACACTACACAGCTTTTCCAAGGTCACGCGCGGAGGTGCGCATGACGGTGTTGAGGTCGGGGGCGGATGCCGCTGCGGCGGCACGCTCTTTCTCCCGGCTCTTTTCGATGAGGTTCTTCAGCATTTGCATATGCGGATGGTTCTCGAGCTCCGGCGAGGGCTTGCCTTCGAGCGCCGCCGCCATCTGCGGGGGCATTCCGTCGGGGAACATCGCCTCGAGCATAGAGCGGATATCCTTGGGGATCATGTCTTGCAGGGCGACGTTCTCCTTGCGCAGCTTCACCTCATCCTCCTGCGTGAGCGCGTACGCTTCGAGGAATCCCTGAATGAGGTTGTCGTGCCAGAACTCTCCCGCCTGCGTCAGACGGAAGCCCGTCTCCGTGCGCGTGACGAGTCCGTTCTCCGCCCACGCGGCGAGGAGCGGTTCCATCGTATCGAGGAGCTCCACGCCGTATTTTTTCTCAAAAAAGGGCGCGTAGAAATATCCGTGCTCGATCTGATCGCCGATCTCGCTGTGCATCCGGTGCTCGTCCGCCTGCTCACCCATGAACTGGAAGGGCTTTGCGCCCTCTTCGACCATCTTCTCATAGGCGGCAAGTCCGCCGTGATTGCGCCACATGATTTGACCGATGAACCCGCCCGCGCCCGAGCCGAACGCGAGGATGTCGTTGCCGCGCTTGGCGAGCGTGTTATACAGGCTGCGCTCGCGGTGATCCGTCGTCCAGTGCGTCGTGTCGATGCGCCGCGCCATCGGGTTCTCGTCGACGATCGCGATGCCGCGCGCGAAGTATTCGGACTGTTCCTCCGTTGTCGGGAGCATCGGGAGGTCGCCCGACTTGATGCGCGCCGCAAGCTCGCTCGCCGGGAACACATTCAACTGGTAGAGGTCGCCGCCCGCGATGCCGATCTCGAACTGCGTGCGCACGTCGTTCTCCCAGACCTCCGGGGACTGATAGGGCAGCCCATAGATGAGGTCGGCGATGACGACCGCGCCCTGCTTCTCCACCATGCGGCGCAGTGTCGCGACAACGGTATCATGATCGTCGATGCGCCCGATCGACTGCCGCACGCGCGTGTCAAAGGACTGTACGCCGAGCGAGAATCGGTTGACGCCCGCACGCATCGCCGCCTCAACCTTGCTCTCCGTGAGGTCATGGATGCGTCCCTCGAGCGTGATCTCGGCGTCGCTCGTCAGCGGCAGACGCTCCCGCACTGCACGCACGAGTCGTGTGAGGTCGGCGTCCGAGAGCGCGGTCGGCGTGCCGCCGCCGAAGAACACCGCCTGAAAAGGCGCCCCCTGCACATAGGGGGTCTCCGCCGCCGCGTCGAGCTCCTGCAGGAGCACGTCGACATAGCGGTGCGCCGCTTCTTCCTTCGTATAGTTCTGGAAAAATCCGCAGTAGCTGCATTTCTTATCGCAGAACGGGATGTGAATGTACGCCGCGCGCTCGTCGGCGGGATCGGGCGTCTGCGCCATGAGCTCCGCCCACACCTGCGCCTGCTCCGCCTTGTCCATGATCATGCGCTTGCCGCCCGCGCCGGGATGCACGACACGTTTCTTCGTAAAGGCGCAGCCGAGCGGATTCTCCGACTTCGTGCCGAGCAGCCAACCGCGCGACTCCGTTGAGAGCTCCGCGAGTTTTGTCTCTAGGCTGTTCATGCGAGCGCCTCCTTTGCTGCGCCGATGACCTTTTCAAAATCCGCCGCATCCGGATGGGACGCCGCCGCCGCATAGCGCTCCGCGTTCTCCTCGGTGTAGGCGTGGACATTGTCGAGCGGCATACTCTTAAACATCTCGATGATCATCGGATCAATCGCGCCCTGCACGAGGATCGCGCCGAGGATCTCGTTCGACGGATCAAAGAGCGCCTTGATATTCGCGATGCACTTTGCGCAGTGCTCAGAATTCGGGTCGGCGCCGAGCGTTCCATAGATGAACACCCGACGTCCGCGCACGGTCTCGATGTATTTGCGTGCGGCGGCATCCGCCGTACCGCGGTCAATCCATGTGCCGATGCAGAGATCGGCGGTATCCGAAATCCCCGCCGTATCCTTCACGCTGTGGCAGGATGCGCCGAGCGCCTGCGCCAGATGCTCCGCGACCTTCTGCGTGTTCCCCGTGCGCGATGAGTAGACGACCGCGATATCTTGATTCTGCATGATTGATTCTCCTAATATCTCAATATGAATATCTTGCATTCATGATTCACCCGTATCATAGCGCAAGGCATCAAAAAAATCAAGTGTTTTTATCGTTTTTCATAAATAAAAATTATGAATTAAGTTCATCTTTTTCAACAGGGTTTCTCTGTACAGAATATATAGATACTCTCTATCAAATAGAATTCCCATATCAAAAGATAAAGAGAAGAGCCTCTTTCAAAAATCATCCCATCCCTTCTGTCTACAAAAAACGAATTCATCAATTTCATATTCTATTCTATATATAAATAGATAAATATTAATTATATTATTTGCAGGTATTTTTCAGGGAGAATAACCTCTCACATCCCGTTCTTCTTGACAGTCGTGATAGAACGTGATAGAATAAAGGAAAACAACATGACAAGGAGGAAAAACACATATGAAGAAAATACTCTCCGCACTCTCCGCCGCACTCATTCTCGGAGCTGGCGCACAGGCACTTGCCGCCGGATGCGAGGACGGCGCGTGCGAGCTGCCGCAAAAACAGGATCAAGCCTACTGTATCGGCAATGCGAGCGCATATTGCGCTGCCAACGTCGTACAGGACACACGCAGCACGCAGCGCGGAACCTGCGGATGCTATAACGGACGCTGAGACAAAAAAGGCTTACTGCACAAATATACCAACAGGTATTCGTGCGGTAAGCCTATTTTTATGGAGCAGTCATCTAAACACAATTTTCTCTATGCAAAAATCCCCCTCCCGAAGGAGGGGGATTTTGTTATGCGGCATATGCCGCTCTGTGTACCGAGAATCGATTAGAAGAAGAACTCGACGCGGCCGAAGAGCTTCTGAACCTTGTCTTTGCCGTTGTCTGGTGCCTCAAGCTGCTTTCCTCTGTAGTACTTCGCGGAGAGCACAACATTCTTGAACAGCGTATAGTTCGTGCCAAGCTCAACGCCCTTCGTTCCGAAGAGAGCACCGTCCGTCGTCGGGAAAGCAAGTGATGCGCCGCCGAGGTAACGGTAGGAAGCATATGCGCCCCACGAGCCCTTATCCGCAGCGTCTGCACCCTTGTACTCATAGGTGACCTGATAAGATTTCTTGTAGTCTTCCAGATCGCTGTTATTTGCATAAGCGCCGGAGAGCATATTGTTCTTATCAAAGCGGTAGCCAAGGTTCGCCGCCCAGATATTCATCTTATCCTTATTATAATCCTTGGTGAATGCACGAAGCGATTCAGCGCTGAGACGATAGTAACCAACGCCCGCCATCAGATTGTCCTTGTTATACTGGAGCTCAACGCCCTGGTAGTTGGCTTTGGTATCGTTCAAGGCTCTAGCCGCCTCTGCCGCCGACATCTGACCGGTAGCAACGGCATCCGCAATATTCTTGGCAAAAAGATCTGCTCCGGCCGAATCCGCGAGGTCGAGACGACCTGCCTGCAGCTTGAGCTGGACATCCTTGCCGAAGGAAACCTCCGCGCCCGAGAACTCGTCGTCGAAAACGAGCGCGCCCGGTGCGGCATATGCTTCAGCCGTCAGGAGCTCCATCTTGCCGAGCTTGACGGTAAAGTTGTCATAATCGCCCTGCGCCCATGCGCGTTTGAGTTTAACGTTGCTGTCGCTGTTGCGGCCGGACGCATCATCCTTCATATTCGTCGACGCATCGAGACGCGCGTTTACGTGCCAGTGGCTGTTGACCTCAGCCGACGGCTCAAGACGGAACAGGAGATGGTCATCATTCACACGGCTGTGATCCTCATCTTTACGCTCGCTCGTGTAAGTATACTCGAGTTTGCCGTTCCACTTCACCATGTCGGCATTGCGCTCAAGGTTCGAGACACGGACGCCGAGGTTGTTGAGCTCATCCGCGAACTCAGCAGCAAGGCGGTCAACGAGCGCGCGATCCGATGCGGACATGTCGCCCTTTGCCATTGCCTTTGCGACCATCTGCGCCATCTCATAACGCGTGATGTTGCGGTCGCCGCGGAACGTGCCGTCGCCGTAGCCCTCAACAACGCCGTCGGCGGCGAGCTGGGTCACAGCATCGTATGCCCAGTGATCACGGGGCACATCGGAGAACGGGTTTGCAGCAGCGAACGTCGTGCTTGCTGCGCCGACAACGAGAGCCGTTGCCAGGGCGGATACGAGAGTCTTCTTCATGAGAAACTCCTCCTTCTGATAAATAGAAACATCTGATTTCCAAGAAGGAGCGAAACGCCGCTGAAGTGTCCATGTTTCCTTTTAGCGAAACGTTCTCATCCTCTTGGAATGGTTTCATCATAGCACGTGAATTAATAAATTGCAAGCATTTCCATGTAAAAAATTTTATACCAGACTATAATTTTCACCTTATTTTCAGTGTTTTATATACCGTACTCATCTCTGTTAAAGCGGTATTCGGCACAACGCCCTCTAAAACCTTGAAAAATATCTGCATCTATTGCAGCGGACAGTAAAAATCCCCCTCCAACGATGAAGGGGGATTTTGTTTTGAGGCGGATGCCGCAAGTATTTTTAGAAGAAGAACTCGACGCGACCGAAGAGCTTCTCCGCCTTGTCGTCAGCCGTCGGTCCGACATAGATCTCCTTGCCGCGGAAATATTTCGCCGAGAGCACCACGTTTTTGAAAAGCGTGTAGTCCGTACCAACTTCTACGCCCTTCGTATCCCACATAGCACCGTCGCTTGTCGGGAACGGGGAAGCGAATCCGCCGAGTTTGCGGTAGGCAACATAAGCGCCCCACGATCCCTTATCCTCCGGGTCAGCCCCCTTGTACTCATAGGTGACCTGCCAGGAACTCTTTGCGTTGTCCGCCTTTGTGTTCTCTGCGTAAGCGCCGGAGAGCATTGCTGCGTCGCCGAATCGGACGCCGCCGTTCACAGCCCAGATATCCGCCTTCGTGTTTCTAAGATTCTCGGCGCTGTTGTTAAGATACCGAACCGTATTTCTCCTGTGGAAATGCATCCCTCTGAAATAATTGGAGCCCAGATGGTAGTAGCCCGCCCCCAGCAGGACATTATTCTTGTCATACTGCAGTTCGACGCCCTGATAGTTCGCCACGTCTTCATCACCCGGCAGGTTGTGCGCACCATGGCCGCCGCCCGGCGCACCGAACGCATCGTCCAGATCAATGCGGCCGGCCTGCAGTTTGAACTTCAAATCCTTGCCAAAGCTGACCTCGGCACCCGAGAACTCATCGTCGAACACGAGGGCGCCGGGTTTCGCATACGCCTCGGCAGAGAGCAGTTCCATCTTACCGAGTTTCACCTGGAAGTTGCCGTAGTCTCCCTGTGCATAGAGACGTTTAAGCGTGACCTTGTCCCCGTTGTCATCTCCCGCGTCCGTGTTCATCTTGGTCTCCGCATCAAGACGTGCGTTCACGTGCCAGTGGCTGTTGATCTCAGCCGACGGCTCGAGACGGAACAAAAGGTTGTTGTCGTTCGTCTTTGTGTGATTAAACTTCTTGCGCTGACTTGTATATGTATACTCAAGTTTGCCGTTCCACTTCACCATGTCGGCGTTGCGCTCGAGGTTCGAGACGCGGACGCCGAGGTTGTTGAGCTCGTCTGCGAACTCAGCGGCAAGGCGGTCAACGAGCGCGCGATCCGATGCGGACATATCGCCCTTTGCCATCGCCTTTGCGACCATCTGCGCCATCTCGTAGCGCGTAATGTTGCGGTCACCGCGGAATGTGCCGTCGCCGTAGCCCTCAACGACACCGTCGGCGGCGAGCTGCGTCACGGCATCGTATGCCCAGTGATCACGGGGCACATCGGAGAACGGGTTCGCTGCGGCGAACGTCGTGCTTGCTGCACCGACAACGAACGCCGCTGCCAGCGTGGATACAAAAGTCTTCTTCATGAGAACCTCCTCCTTCTGATCCATAGAATCTGATCGTGTTCCAAAATGATTACAGGTCAGCGGCAGTGTCCTTATTTTCCTATCGCGAACCATTCTCATTCTCTTGGAACGTTTTCATCATAGCACGTGGATTAATAAATTGCAAGCATTTCTATGTAAAAAATTTTATACCAGACTATAATTTTCACCTTATTTTCAGTTGAATGTGACTCTGTGTCCGTCAACAGACAGCAAAAATCCCCCTCCCTAAGGAGGGGGATGGATTTTGCGATATCCGCTCCGACCGGTGCCGGATGCGGGTTAGAACATGAACTGTACGCGGCCGAAAAGCTTCTGCACCTTGTCGTTCTGCTGTGCTTCAATGGTCTTGCCGTTGAAGTACTTCGCAGAAAGTACAACGTTCTTGAACGGCGTATAGTTCGTACCGATCTCAAGCCCCTTCGAGCCAATGAGCGCGCCGTCGTCCGTTGCAAAGATTGACGCGCCGCCGAGGTAACGATACGCGGCGTATGCGCCCCACGAGCCTTTATCCGCAGCATCGGCACCCTTGTACTCATAGCCGAACTGATAGGACTTCTTGTTTTTGCTGCCGTCAATATCGTTGTTGTTGGCATATGCACCGGAGAGCATACTGTTCTTGTCAAAGCGATAGCCAAGGTTCGCCGCCCAGATATTCATCTTATCCTTGCCGTTCTTCGTCACAGCAGTGAAATTGTCCGATCCGAGACGGTAGTACGCGGCACCCGCCATGAGACCGCCCTTGTTGTACTGGAGTTCCGCACCCTGATAGTTCGCGGTATCGCTGCTCCCGAGCTGATTCGTCTTAACGCCGTCATACGCGCCGTCGAGGTTCAGGCGGCCTGCCTGGAGTTTCAGCTTGACATCCCCGCCAAAGCTCGCCTCTGCACCGGAGAACTCCTTATCGAATACGAGAGCGCCGGGGGCTGCATAGCCCTCTGCAGAATAGAGCTCCATTTTACCGAGCTTGACGTCGAAGTTGTCATAGGCACCCTCTGCCCATGCGCGCTTGAGTTTGACATTGCTGTCGCTGTTGTTGCCGGACGCGTCGTCTTTCATATTCGTAGAGGCATCAAGACGTGCGTTCACGTGCCAGTGGTCATTGATCTCAGCGGACGGGTCGAGACGGAACAAGAGGTTGTTGTCGTTCTTGCGATCCTGTCCCTCAAGGCGATTGCTGGTGTAGGTATAGCGGAGCTGTCCTCTCCACTGCACCATGTCGGCATTGCGCTCGAGGTTGGAGACACGGACGCCGAGGTTGTTGAGTTCATCGGCGAACTCAGCGGCAAGGCGGTCAACGAGCGCGCGATCCGACGCGGACATATCGCTCTTTGCCATCGCCTTTGCGACCATCTGCGCCATCTCGTAACGGGTGATGTTGCGGTCACCGCGGAATGTACCGTCGCCGTACCCCTCGACAACGCCGTCAGCGGCAAGTTTGGTTACGGCATCGTATGCCCAGTGGTCACGGGGCACATCGGAAAACGGGTTGGACGCGGCGAAGGTTGTGCTTGCTGCACCGACAACAAGTGCCGTCGCCAGCGCAGATACGAGAGTCTTTTTCATGATAAACTCCTCCTTTTGATCCATAGAATCTGATCGTGTTCCAAAAGGATTGCCGGCCGCGAAAGTGTCCTTGTTTCCTTTTCGCACCTTGTGCTTTCCTCTTGGATTGTCTTTATCATACCCCGTGATGTTTGGAAATACAATGTTAATCGGATTAGATTTTTAGCACTAGGTAATAATTTTTCTGTTATTTTCAAGAGAAGATGCTCACGCCTGTTTTATATGAACAAATGTTTTTCAAACCACAAAAAGTAAAAACCTCCGCCGCACCTTGTATTCTCTAGGTGCAGCGGAGGTTAAAGGCGGATGCGATATGTGAGAAAGTCCCGTTGTCCGCGGGGCATATCAGAAAGAGTGCAATATCATGCGCGCGGCACAAGAGAACACAAGGGAAGGCGTAGATGAAACCTACGTCGACCGCAGTGTCCGACGATATGACACAGCAATGCGCGAAAATCCCGCGTCACACTAAAGACACGGGGGACGGCACACGCACTCCTAGGCTGTTCGTAAATATCTCCACCCGCACGCCGAATACGTCCGCGATCCGCTCCTCTGTGAGGACGTCGGCGGGCGCCCCTGTAGCGACGATCTCGCCGTGCCGCATGAGCACGATGTCGTCGGCGTACTGCATGGCGTGCGCCATGTCGTGCAGTACCATGAGGATGGTGATGCCGCTGTCGCGGTTGAGGTTCGTGATGATCTCCATGACGCGCAGCTGATGCGCGACGTCGAGATAGGTTGTCGGCTCATCGAGCAGGAGCAGACGCGGGCGCTGGCTGAGCGCCATGGCGAGGTAGACGCGCTGCCGCTCGCCGCCCGAGAGTGTATGCACCTCACGCTCTGCAAAGGCGTCGACATGCGCGGTCTCCATCGCCCACGCGACCGCCGCACGGTCGTCCGCACCGTCACGCGCCTGAAAAACGCTGCGATGGGAGAACCGCCCATAGGAGACAAGCTGTCCCACCGTCAGTCCCTGCGCCGCGCCGCGCTCCTGCGGCAGAATGGCACGCACGCGCGCGAGTTCTTTTTCCGCGTAGCTCCCCAGCTCTTTGCCGCCGAGCAGGATCTCTCCGGTATAGCGTGCGTTCAGCCCCGAGAGGGCGCGCAGGAGCGTCGTTTTCCCCGCTCCGTTGGGGCCGATGATGGCGGTGCGCCGCCCCGGTGCGACCGAGACATTCAGCCCGTGCAGGATCTCTTTGCCGCCAATTTTGACGCGCAGGTTCTGCGCCGCAACCCCCGCACTCATAGCTGCCTCCTGAGGAGATATAGGAAGAACGGCGCGCCGAGCGCCGCCATGATGATGCCGACAGGCAGCTCCATCGGTGAAAAGAGCAGGCGCGCTGCCGTATCGCTGAGTGTCAGCGTCGTCACGCCGAGCAGCGCCGCCGCCGGCAGGAGGAACCGATAGTCCGAGCCGATCATGAGACGCGCGGCGTGCGGGACGATGAGCCCGACAAATCCGAGCAGTCCGACGACCGAGACCGCACTCGCCGCGAGCAGCGCCGCAAGGGCTGTCAGGAGGATGCGCGTGCGCTCCACGGCAAGCCCGATGCCGCGCGCCATATCGTCCCCGAGCTGGAGAATGTTCAGACGCTGTGCGGCACAGAGGGTGAGCAGTCCCGCCCCAATGGTATACGGCAGAAGCATGTCGACATGCGGCCATGTGCGCGCGGAGAGCCCGCCGACCATCCACATGAGTGCGCCCTGCACGCGGTCGCTGTAGAGGATCATCATCGCCGAGATGCCCGCGCCGAGGAACGCCGACACCGCAACGCCTGCGAGGATGATGCGGGTCGGGCGAATCCCGTCCTTCCATGCAAGGATATAGATGAGCGCGGCGGCGATCATCGCGCCGACGAATGCCCCCGGCGTGATGAGCAGTGCAGCCCCGGGCAGAACAAGCATGATAAAGATGCCCGCAAGCCCCGCGCCCGAGGAGATGCCGATGATGTGCGGATCGGCGAGCGGATTGCGCAGAATCGCCTGCAGGATCGCGCCCGAGAGCGAAAGGTTGATGCCGACGAGTGCGGCAACGATCGTGCGCGGCAGACGGATATTCCAGAGGATCTGCGCGTGCGCCGTATCGCGCGTGCCGCCGAGGATGGCAAAGATTTCCCCAAGGGGAATATCGGCGGTTCCCTTTGCCGTCGAGATCAGGATCGAGCCTCCCGCGAGCACGGCAAAGAGGAGGAGGAGTGCGAGACGTTTCTTCATGGGTAAACGAGATGCGCCATGTAACGCACCGCCGCGGGGAAGTCAATGCCGGGGCTGAAGAGGAAGAGTGCCTGCGGCAGATAATACACTTTGTTCTCACGCACGGCGGCAACGCTCTGCCACGCGGGGCTCTCGTTGAACATCGCCTCCATAGACGCGCGGATCTCCGCCTCCTCGCCCATACTCGTGACGAAGATGATGTCGGGGTTCTGCGCGACCAGCGCCTCCATGCTGTAGGGGGCGGCGTCGGGGTTCTTGTCGAGCGCGGTCATGCCGCTCGCCGTGTTTTCCCACCCGAGCATATGCGCGATCGATCCCGCGATGCTGCCGTCGAGCTGGACGGAAAGCCCCTGTCCCGTGCTGTGAATGATAGTGATGCGCTTCTTCTCGTGCGGGATGCTGTTCTTGACATCCTCGATGTCCGCATCCATCTTCGCGATGAGCTCCGCGCCTTTTTCCGGTTGCCCTGTGAGCGCGGCAAACGTCGTCAGCGTACGCTTCACGTCGTCGTAGCTCTTCATATCGACGACAATGCTCTTGATCCCGTTCGCGTCGAGCGTGTCGATGAGCTTTTCATTGATGCCCTTGATGATCATGACGAGATCGGGTTTGAGCGAAATGACCTTTTCCATGTCGATCTGATAGACGGGGCCGATCTCTGCAGCACTTGCCGCCTCAGCAAGTACCTTCGCCTTCGTCGTGGGGCGCCCGACCACCTCGCCGCCGACGGCATAGAACGGCGCGAGATAGGAGGCGGACGTAACGACGACGCGCTGCGGTTTCTCCGCAAAGGTCACCGTCCGCCCATTATCGTCCGTGATGGTCGCAAATGCGGCGTTTTCCGCCGCCGTTGCCGCCGGTTTCTCGTTCGGTGCGCCGCACGCGGAGAAGAGAAGAGTGGATGCCGCGAGGAATGCGGCTGCGCATTGTTTGAACATGATTTAACTCCTTCGTGTCAAGATAGTGGAAAGGTAGTTCAGTTTCTCATCTGCATGTTCTTCCAGGTTCTCAATGATGCGTTCGTCGTCCAGCCCCGCACGGCTGACGAGCACCGCCTGCTCTGTCATGTTGTTGCGGTGCAGGAGATCGACGATCTCGGGGTAGTTGCGGTAGACCTTCATAATGACGGCGCTGGATGCGACCTTCATAATCTCCTCAAGCCGCTCCTTCGGCGCGGTCGCCGGGATGATGGCGAGCACGTCGTTCCCCTCGACGATGGGGCGCCCGATGCGGCTGCCGATCGCCGCAAACGCCGGCACCCCCGGGATGGTCACGATGTCGATGTCCTCATGCTCGAGCAGACGGAACACATAGATATAGGTGCTGAAAAACATCGGATCGCCGAGTGTCAGGAACGCGACGTTCTTGCCTGCATTCAGGAGCACCAGGATTTCCTCCTTGTTCGCCTCCCATGCGTCCGTGCTGTCCGCAAAATCCTTGACCATTGGAAACACCTGATAGACGATCTCGATGTGTTCCTTGAGATAGGGGCGCGCGATCTCGAGGGCGACGCTGCCCTCTTTTTTCTCCGTCTTGGGTGCGATGAGGACGTCCACCTGCTCGATCGCCTTAATCGCCTTGACCGTTAAAAGTTCCGGATCTCCCGGTCCGACGCCGATGCCAAAAAAGGTTCCGCGCATATATTTCCTTCCTTCCAAAACAATCATAATATCGGATGCGCTGCTCCGCGGTGGAAGAACGCCGGAGCAATCGAAAAATCCTACTCCATATTAGCCGTGACAACAGTTTTTGTCAAATGGTGTGACGCAGGATTTTCGTGCCCAGCTTTGTCACTTACAACAATGCGGGATACTATTACGACACAACATCAAAAAAGGGACTCCGTACCTTCGTACGAAATCCCTTAATCAGCAATGTATGCCGAATTACATCAGCATTGCAAGCATCGTGCCCGCTGCAACAGCGGTACCGATAACACCGGCAACGTTCGGTCCCATGGCGTGCATGAGGAGGTAGTTGCCCGGCTTTGCCTTGATGCCGACGATCTGGCTGACGCGCGCCGCCATCGGAACGGCGGAAACGCCCGCGGAGCCGATGAGCGGGTTGATCTTCCAGCCCGTCGCACGGCACATGATCTTGCCGAGCCAGACACCTGCAGCGGTACCGAAGATGAATGCGACAAGACCAAGGAAGATGATCTCAAGCGTCTCTTTGACAAGGAAGCTCTCGGCGCTCATCGTGAGACCTGTGCCGAGTGCAAGGAAGATCGTGACCGTGTTGATCAGCGAGTTCTGCGCCGTGTCGGAGAGACGATCCGTCACACCGCTCTCACGGAAGAGGTTGCCCAGCATGAGCATACCGAGCAGGGCTGCGATAGACGGGAGGAGAAGGCTGATGAAGATCGTCGAAACGATCGGGAACGCAATGCGCTCGAACTTCGTGACTTCGCGTGCCTGCTCCATCACGACTTCGCGCTCTTTCTTGCTCGTGAAGAACTTCATAACGGGCGGCTGAATCAGCGGAACGAGCGCCATGTAGGTGTACGCTGCCACCGCGATCGCGCCGAGCAGCTCCGGCGCCATCTTAGAAGCGAGGTAGATGGAGGTCGGGCCGTCCGCACCGCCGATGATCCCGATCGCACCCGCCTGCTGTGCGGTGAAGCCGAGCACCATCGCACCGAGCAGCGCAATGAACACGCCGAACTGCGCGGCAGCGCCCATGAGCAGACTCGAGGGACGCGCAATCAGCGGACCGAAGTCCGTCATCGCGCCGACACCGAGGAAGATGAGCGGCGGGAAGATTTCATACTTGATACCGAATCCGATGGCGGACATGACGCCCATCTCATCGTAGAATCCCGTGAGAGGGATGTTTGCGAGAATACAGCCGAATGCGATCGGACTGAGAAGCAGCGGCTCGAAGTCCTTTGCAAATGCGAGATAAAGGAGCACGAGACCAACAATGATCATAATCAGGTTGCCGCCGGTGAACGCCGAAAATCCGCTGCTCTCAGCGATTGCCTGCAGCGAGACAGAAAACGCGCTAAAAAAGTCCATTGTGTCAATACCTCCCCGTCATCACGAGCGCATGCCGCTGACGCGACCAAAGCCCGTCCATGCAGGCTGCTCAGCGGGACGAATCGCCTGAATCTGGTCTGCGCTGCATCCGCACGCACTGACAGCTGCCGCAATGACGGCGACCGTCTCTGCGTTCAGACCGCCGGTCTTAGCAGCGGGCGCAGCCGGAGCGGCGGGAGCCGCACCGCCTACGGGCTGTGCCGCAGGAGGATCCGACTTCTTCTTCGTCGGGTCGATCATGTGCGTGATCTCAATCAGTCCCCATACTGCAGTGAGCACGGCGAAGACGATGACCATGTTGATGAACATGATAACTAGTGGGTCATTGGTTACCGGTTGATGCATAAACTCACCTCATCCTTAGATTTTAGGAACTCTCAGATTTATTTGATAGTTCCTCCTATACATGCTCTCTCCACGGAGCAATATGCTTAATATTATGCTTTATTTCAGACGATTTTACAAGTAGTTTTTTCATTTTTCTTTCATGAAAAATATGCATAATTTTTATGCATAAAAGTTTTAACTCTTTGTTATGGTGTCAAAAGCAACACGTACCGCCGCGAGAATCGTCTCATAGTCGTGTCCCGGCTGCGCTTCGTAGTATTTTCGCCGCCGACGAAGAGGCTCGGAACGTAGTAGTACATGCCGGCATACGGCTTCGTGCGCTCGGGCTCGGCGTTCTCGTCAATGTATTCGACAGGGACATCCGCATAGGCGCCGCCCTCCGCCTTGAGGGCGTTAATGGCACGATGCGCATTCGCGCAGTACGGGCAGCCCGCCATCTCGATCATGGTTAGTGTTTTCATATGGATACCTCTTTCTAGTATGACCTTGTTTGAAATAAAGCGGCACGTTGCAAAGCGCGCATAACTCGTTCAAGGGCACGGCAGCGCCGTGCCCCTACAGGACGCGCGATCATCGCGGGACTTCCCCACGATGCAAGCTGCATCGCAATCACACGTGAATATATACGATGATTCCGCCAAACCGTCGTCTTTAACAAATACAATCAAGCTATGCCGCCCCGGTAGGGGCACGGCGCTGCCGCCCCCTCCGTCTCGCCATGGCGGCGTAACTTATCGCCGTACGAAATAACGACGCTAGGCGCGAAAATCCTGCGACACTGTGACGCAGAAGTTTCGATGCATAGCGAAGAATGAGGAGAATGCGAGCGACGGCGTAGTTAAAAGCTACTCCTAGCGAAGCATTCGACGATATGACAAAGCTAGGCGCCAAGATCGTGCGTCCCAATCATAGCATATTTTTTTATGCTACGACAACAAAAATTCCGCAAACACCTCGTTCCCATATTTCATACCAAGAGGTGTGAGCGCGGTAAACCCGTCTGCGCGTTTCAGCAATCCCTTTTCAATAAGGCGCGGCAGGACTGCGCCGTAGACTTCCTCGAACGGCACGCTCCATGTGCGGTGAAAATCCGTCTCGTCGATGCCCGCAGCGGTGCGCAGGGCGAGGAACGCATACTCCTCCATCGCAGCCGTCCGCGTGCGCGCTCCATTCTCGGTGCGGCGCACATCCTCACCCGCCATCACCCTGCGGATATAGGCGGCGGTGTCGCGCTCGTTCTCCCAACGGACGTTATCGACGTATCCGTGCGCCGCCGCGCCGACGCCGAGATACGGAACGCTTCGCCAGTAACCGAGGTTGTGCCGGCTCTCAAAGCCCCGCCGCGCAAAATTCGAAATCTCATAGCGCAGGCAGCCGCGCGCAGGCAGCTCCGCCACGAGATAGTCGTACATCTCCTCCGCCGTCTCCTCCGTCGGCAGGTCGAGCCGCCCCGCCGCCTGTGCGGCGGCAAAGGGCGTCCCCTCCTCGACGGTCAGCCCGTAGACCGATATGTGTTCGGGCGCGAGTGCAATCACAGCGCGGACACTCTCCTGCAGATCGTGCAGCGTCTGCCCCGGCAGTCCGTACATAAGGTCAATGCTGATATTCGTAAAGCCCGCGGCGCGCGCCGCACGAAACGCCGCGCGTGCTTCCTCCGCCGTATGGACGCGCCCGATGCGGCGAAGGAGCGCGTCGTCAAAGGTCTGCACGCCGAGACTGATGCGGTTCACGCCTGCCGCACGAAGCTGCGCAAAACATTCCTCGTCCACCGTCCCCGGGTTCGCCTCAACGGTCAGCTCTGCGGGCGTTCCTGCCGCCGCCTGCACCGCACGGATGATGCCGGTGAGCAGATGCGCGGGGAGCGCGGTCGGCGTGCCGCCGCCGAAGTAAACGGTCGCCGCGTCTCCGAAGCGCGCGAAAAGCGGCGGCGCCGTGCGCATGATCTCTGCGCGCAGCGCCGCCGCATATTGTTCCTGTTCGCGCGCTGTGTCCCCCCCCATCGACGCGGAGGCGAAGTCACAATACGCGCATTTTTTCACACAATAGGGAATGTGGACGTAAACGCCCCACGCCTTTTTTTTATTCGTCAATTTTCAGCACCGCCATGAACGCTTCCTGCGGGAGCTCCACGCTGCCGACCGCCTTCATGCGCTTCTTGCCCTCTTTTTGCTTTTCGAGGAGTTTGCGCTTGCGCGTGATGTCGCCGCCGTAGCATTTTGCGAGGACGTCCTTGCGGCGGGCGCGCACGTTCTCGCGCGCAATGATCTTGCTCCCGATCGCGGCTTGGATGGGGATCTCGAACATCTGCTGCGGGATGATGCCCTTGAGCTTCACGGCGAGCTGACGCCCGCGCGCCACGGCGCGGTCGCGGTGGACAATGGTCGAGAGCGCGTCTACGGGGTCGCCGTTGAGGAGAATGTCGAGCTTCACGAGACTGCCCGTCCGATAGTCGATGAGTTCGTAGTCGAGCGAGGCATAGCCGCGTGTGGCGGATTTCAGCCGGTCGAAATAGTCGTAAAGGATCTCGTTGAGCGGGATTTCGTAGATGATCATGACGCGCGTCGCGTCGAGGTAGTCCATGGTCTTAAAGATGCCGCGCTTTTCCTGCGAAATCTCCATGACCGCGCCGACGTAGTCCTTCGGCACGATGACAGTCGCCTTGACATACGGCTCCTCAATGTGATCAATCTCGGTCTGCGGCGGCAGGTCTGCGGGGTTGCTGACCTCGCGCATGGTGCCGTCCGTGCGGTAGACGTGGTAGACGACGGACGGCGCGGTCATGATGAGTCCGAGGTTGTACTCGCGCTCAAGCCGCTCCTGTATGACGTCCATGTGCAGGAGTCCGAGGAAGCCGCAGCGGAAGCCGAAGCCGAGCGCGATGGAAGTCTCGGGTTCAAAGACGAGCGCAGCGTCATTGAGCTGGAGCTTTTCGAGCGCTTCACGCAGATTGTCATAGTCCTTGCTGTCCTCGGGGTAAAGCCCGCAAAAGACCATCGGCGTCACGCCGCGGTAGCCGGGCAGAGCCTCGGCGGCGGGGCGCTCCGCGCTCGTCACGGTGTCGCCGACGCGCACGTCGCGCACATCCTTCAATGCACCCGCAATGAACCCGACCTCGCCTGTGCCAAGTGCGCCCGTATCCACGGGCTGCGGGCGGAAACACCCGACGTCCGTCACCTCAAAGGTCTTGCCCGTCGCCATGAGCTTTAGCTTCATGCCCTTTTTAATGACGCCCTCCTTCACGCGGACGTTCGCGATGACGCCCTTGTATGGGTCGAAGTAGGAGTCAAAGATGAGCGCGCGCAGGGGCGCGTTCGCATCTCCCTCAGGTGCGGGGACGTAGGCGACGATGGCGTCGAGGATCTCCTTGATGCCGATGCCGGTTTTTGCAGACGCGAGTACCGCCGCGCTCGTATCGAGCCCGATGGTGTCCTCGATCTCGTGGGCGACACGTTCGGGTTCGGCGCTCGGCAGGTCGATTTTGTTGATGACGGGGAGGATCTCGAGGTCGTGTTCGAGCGCGAGGTAGACGTTCGCGAGCGTTTGCGCCTCCACGCCCTGCGCCGCGTCCACAACGAGGAGCGCGCCCTCGCACGCGGCAAGGCTGCGCGAGACCTCGTAATTAAAGTCGACGTGTCCCGGTGTGTCGATGAGGTTCAGCTCGTACATCTCACCATCCTCACCGCGGTAGTCGAGCCGGACGGTCTGCGCCTTGATGGTGATGCCGCGCTCCCGCTCAAGATCCATGCTGTCAAGCACCTGCGCCTCCATCTCGCGCTCGCTGAGCGTGCCCGTGTACTCGATGAGACGGTCGGCGATGGTCGATTTGCCGTGATCAATATGGGCAATGATGGAAAAATTGCGGATATGCGTCCGGTTCATGGAACTCCCCTTCTCCTCTGCGATAGCTTTTCGTGATCGTTTCTTACTATATTATGTAATCACTTGAAAGACGTCCTGCTGTCTGTTTGTGATAAAAATCTCAATCTCCCCGTGCTCGTTCTCAAGTTCCGCGCGCAGATGCCCCGCGAGAACGGAGACGACGGGAAACTCCGTGCCAAAATGCCCGGCGTCGATAATGTGCATCCCCTGCTCAACGGCGCGCTGGGCATCGTGGTACTTCACATCCCCCGTGACGTAGACGTCCGCGCCGCGGATCGCCGCCTTGTCGATGAACTCCGCGCCCGCGCCGCCGCAGACCGCGACGCGCCGCACGGGACGGTCGGGAACGGCGGCAAGGCGCACATGGGAGACATGGAGCGCATTTTTTACATGGTCGGCAAATTCCTCGATGGAGACGGGCGCGGGCAGTGTGCCGATGCGCCCGAGGCTGTCCACTTCGCCGTCCGACTCTCCCGTCACGACGAACGCGGCGAGTTTTTCGAGTCCGAGGTGCGCGGCGAGGACATCGTTGACCCCGCCGCGCGTGATGTCGAGATTCGTATGCGCGGCGGCGACGGCAATGTGATGCGTCACGAGTTTCGCGAGGCGCCGCCCGAGCGGGAGGTCGGTGCGCAGATGCTTCATGCCGCGGAAAATCGCCGGATGGTGCGCGATGATCATGTCCGCCCTGCGTTCGATCGCCTCATCCACGACGGCATCGTCCACGTCGAGCGCGACCATGAGGCGGTGTACTTTCTGCGCAAAGCTCCCGACGAGAAGCCCGGGATTGTCCCAGTCCTCGGCAAGGCGGCGGGGCGCGATGCGTTCGAGGGCGTTCATGATGGTTTGACAGCTTAACATATTTTCTCCTTTACAGTGACGCGGGATTTTGGCGCATCGCTGTGTCATTTTGTCGACCGCTTCGTCGACGTAGGTTTCATCTACGCCATCCTCGCGTTCACCTCAATTCCTAGCTATGCATCGAAACTTCCGCGTCACTTAGGTTACGGTGTTAGGCGGCGGGATTTTCGCACATTGCTGTGTCATTTTGTGCAGCGTAGGACGGTATGTTTTTCGTTGAACGGATATGACGTTACACATGGTCGTTGCCGTGTGCCGCGCGGCGTTTGCCGCAGCGATTTTTAAGCCCCGCTTTTTTCGCAAGGCAAATGCCAAGCGGCAATCATATGGTCGTCATTTTGTACGGCGTAGGACGGTATGTTTCCCGTTGAACGGATATGACGTTACATATCGTGCGGCGAAGGGGATGCGTTCTCACGCCGCTTAGCACTCCCCGCAGGGGCGGCGCGCATCGGATACATACGGGAACATGCGATGTCGCCGCGCCGTGGAACTGCCCGGCGCATGATCGACCGCCGGGCGGTGCGGCGCAGTCGCGTTCACAGCATATCTCACGCGCGCGTCGTTTGCGCCGCGGCGTGAAATGCGCCCCTGAGCCCTCTTTAAAACTACATCACACCGTTTTCAAAACCCCTTCAAGCGCCTCGATTCGCTCCAGTACCGCGCTATATGCGGCGCTCGTGCGCGCCGATGCCCCGCGTTCCATGCCGGATGCCGCGCGGCGCAGCTTTTCGAGCTTCTCCGTGACAAAATCTCTGAGCAGCGGATCGCGGCGGGCGAGAAGTTTTTCCCCCACATGTAGGAACACGTCCGCGGGCATCGCCGCGTGCCCGCGCTCGACGCGGATCACCTCGTAGATGCGCCCGCCCGCGCGTGCCAGCGTCTCGTCCGCTGTATGCCACCCGTTCTCGTAGAGCCACGCGCGGAGCTTTGCCCCCGCATTCATTGGCTGCAGGACGAGCGCCTTTACATGCGCGAGCACATCGGGACTTTGCGCCAAAATCTGCACGATGAGCGCGCCGCCCATCCCCGCAATCACGACCGCCTCCGCCTCGCCCGGCACGAGCACCGAAAGCCCGTCGCCCTGCCGCACGGCGATGCGGTCAGCGAGCACGCGCGCCTCCACCGTCCGCCGCGCCGCCGCACACGCACCCGCGCTCAGATCGCCGACAACAGCGCACGGCGCATGTCCTTCCTTGACCAATGCCGCCGCAAGATAGGCATGATCCCCGCCAATATCCGCAAACGACATCCCCGCGGGAACGAACGCCGCAATCGCCGCAAGGCGCGCATCCAGTTGCATCATAGCCCCTCAAAATATAACAACAGATAAAAAGAAAGGGTGTAACGCTGCGTTACACCCTCGCATATACAAATGGCTCCTCGAACAGGACTCGAACCTGTGACATTCTGATTAACAGTCAGACGCTCTACCGACTGAGCTATCGAGGAATGTGTCAGACGCGCTTATTATAAAGGCAATGCGCCGTCCTGTCAAGGAAAATTATAAGGAAGCCCCTTTACTTCACCCCGGCGCCGTCGAGCGCGCTGCGAACACTCTTTTGCGCGCGGCGCAGCTTCTCCATCTCCTCCTCGGGCAGGCGCACCTCAAAGGAGCGCACGACGCCCTCGCGCGTGAGCATCCGCGGAATGGAAAGCGCAACGTCGCTGATGCCGTACTCGCCCTTCATCGCGGCAGCGCACGGCAAAATCGTGTGCTCGTTGAAGAGGATCGCCTTGATGAAGCGGCAGACGACCATCGCGATGCCCGTATTCGTATATCCCTTGAGATTGATGACGTCGTACGCGGTCTGAATCAGCCCCTTTTCGACGTCCTCGCGGCGCAGCGTCTCCTTTGCATGGAAATATTCGTCGAGATGCTCGATGCCAAAGCCCGCGCAGTTGACCGTCGACCACGCGACAAAGGCGTCGTTGCCGTGCTCGCCGAGGACATAGCCGTGGATGTTCTTCGGATCCATGTCGTAGTGCTCGGCGAGGATGTAGCGGAACCGATAGGTCTCAAGCATCGTGCCCGTGCCGAGAATCTTTTCGCGCGGATAGTCGAACTCGGTCGAGACGACGTAGGTCGCGACATCGAGCGGATTTGTAACCATGATGATCATGGCGTCCTTCGTCTGCTTTGTAATCTCGCCGAAGATGGAGCGCATGATCTTCGTGTTCGTGCTCGCGAGCTTCAGCCGGTCGGGCGTCTGCCCCGGCAGGATGGACGGTCCCGCCGTGATGACGATGAACGCCGCGTCTTTGCAGTCCTCATAGCTGCCCGGATGAATCTTGATATTCGTGCTGTAGGGCGAGGACATCGCGTGACTCGTGTCGAGTGCCTCGCCGCGCGCACGATCCATGTCGAGATCGATGAGCGCAATCTCGGATGCGAGCTGAAAATCCGCAATCTTGTTGAGCACGGCGGAGCCGACATTGCTCGTCCCGATGATGACAATTTTCCCCTGATTGACCGGCATAAAATTACCCCCTTAAAAAATAATAAAACCCGACTGCACACAGTCCTGTGGAGTCGGGTGTCGTAAACGAATATCAATGGTGAAAAGCATCGCGCAGCACTTCTTTCCGGCAGACGCTGCAGGATCGCCTGCATGGTCATCGTAGCACCTTGGTGCGCGCTTGTCAATGGATTTTTATTCTAAGAAATCCCGGAGTACTTTACTGCGGCTCGGATGGCGCAGCTTGCGCAGCGCCTTTGCCTCGATCTGTCGGATGCGCTCACGCGTGACGCCAAAGCTCTGTCCGACCTCTTCGAGCGTGCGCGACCGTCCGTCCTCAAGCCCGAAGCGCAGACGCAGGACATTCTTTTCGCGGTCAGTGAGGGTTTCGAGCACCTCTTCCAGCTGCTCTCTAAGGAGCATAAACGAGGCGGCTTCGGCGGGCGCCGGTGCTGCCTCGTCCTCGATGAAGTCGCCGAGGTGGGAGTCCTCCTCCTCGCCGATGGGCGTCTCGAGGGAGACGGGTTCCTGCGCGATCTTCATGATCTCATGGACACGGGCGACACTGATGCCCATCTCCTTGGCGATTTCCTCGGGGCGCGGGTCACGTCCGAGCTCCTGCAGGAGCTGCCGCGAGATGCGCACCAGCTTGTTGATGGTCTCCACCATGTGGACGGGGATGCGGATCGTCCGCGCCTGATCCGCGATCGCGCGCGTGATCGCCTGCCGGATCCACCACGTCGCATAGGTGCTGAACTTATAGCCCTTGCTGTAGTCGAATTTCTCGACTGCCTTAAGGAGACCGAGATTCCCTTCCTGAATGAGGTCAAGAAAGAGCATCCCGCGCCCGACGTAGCGTTTTGCAATGCTGACGACGAGCCGCAAATTTGCCTCCTCAAGGCGATGGCGCGCTTCCTCGTCGCCCGCCTCCATGAGCTGAGCGAGCTCGACTTCCTCCTCTGCCGTGAGGAGGGGAACATGCCCGATTTCCTTGAGGTACATACGGACAGGGTCGTCGAGGCTGACACCCTCGGGAATGGAGAGGTCGATCTCGACCTCTTCTTCTTTTTCAGCCGGCTCTTCAGGTGCGGGTTCATCCGCCGCCGAGGCCTCGTCTACGATGTCGACACCCTCGTCGGTGAACCGCTGGTACATATCGTCCATTTCGTCGGGGGACATATCCTGTTTTTGGAGTGCGTCGATCAACTCGCCGTATGTCAGCGAGCCGCCGTTCTTTTTGCCCTTTGCAAGCAGGCGTTCAATGATTTCGGTGCTCGGCGCCTTTTTTTGCTCCGTCCCCTCTGCCATAACGCTGTCCTCCTACCGTAAATTGGTTCCGTGTAAAATCGCTCTATTGCCGATCCAATGTCAAAATTCAAAATTTCCCTGCAGTTTTCGCAGACGCACAGGATGGCGCAGTTTGCGCAGCGCCTTTGCCTCGATCTGGCGAATACGCTCACGCGTGACGCCGAAGCTCTGTCCGACCTCCTCAAGAGTACGGGAGCGTCCGTCCTCGAGACCGAAGCGCAGACGCAGCACCTCCGCTTCCCGCGGGGCAAGCGTCTTTAACACCTCCGAGATCTGCTCTTTCAGCAGCATCATCGACGCCGCGTCTGCGGGATCGAGCGCCGCTTCGTCCTCGATGAAATCGCCAAGATGGGAATCCTCCTCCTCGCCGACCGGCGTCTCGAGAGACACGGGTTCCTGTGCGATCTTCATGATTTCGCGTACGCGCACGACGCTGAGACCCATTTCCTTGGCGATCTCCTCCGCTGTCGCGTCGCGCCCGAGTTCCTGCAGCAGGCTGCGCGAAACACGTACGAGTTTATTGATGGTCTCGACCATATGCACGGGGATGCGGATCGTCCGCGCCTGATCGGCAAGCGCGCGCGTGATTGCCTGACGGATCCACCATGTCGCATAGGTGCTGAATTTATAGCCTTTGCTGTAGTCGAATTTCTCGACTGCTTTGAGGAGCCCCAAATTCCCCTCCTGGATGAGATCGAGAAAGAGCATCCCGCGCCCGACGTAACGCTTTGCAATGCTCACGACGAGACGCAGATTCGCCTCCTCGAGCCGGTGCCGCGCACTCGCGTCGCCCGCCTCCATGCGCCGCGCGAGCTCGACTTCCTCCTCCGCCGTGAGAAGCGGCACACGCCCGATCTCTTTGAGGTACATGCGGACGGGATCGTCAAGCGCAACGCCCTCAGGGACGGAGAGATCAATCTCGACCGCTTCCTCCTGCTCCATATCCGCATCGTCCGCCGCGAGACTCTCGGCATCCTCCGCCGCCATTGCTTCCATATCCGTATCGTCGACAATCTCGACGCCGAACTCCTGGAAGCGCCCGTACAAATCATCCATCTCATCGGGGGACATATCGCTTTTTTCCAATTCTTCGATGAGTTCGCTGAACGTCAGTGTGCCGCCGTTCTCTTTGCCTCTCTTGAGCAGTTCGTCAATGCGCCCGATAACGCGGTCTTCTTCCGGCACGCGCTGTGCTGCTGCCTGCATTTTGTCCCCTCCTTTCAGTTCTCTCTTGCCGTATGATCAGCGTATATTGTCTATCGTCTATGTGCCCGGATTCCTAAAGGGCGGAAAGTTCGTCTTGTATCTTCTTCACTTCGTTTAATTCGTCAATATATGCCTGTTTTCCTTCTTGCATCATTTCTTCCGCGCGCCTCGTATGCAGGGCGAGCCGCGCCGTCAGATGCATCCGGTGAAATGTCCGGAGGGCGTCTTGAAAACTTTCTTCGGATCGTCCCTCCTCAACGAGTGCGCGTGAAATTGCCGCGCCCGCCGCCGCAGGGAGTCCCGCGATAAAATCCGCATCGAGCGCGCCGCCCGCCACCGTATGCTCCGCCGCCGCCCGCAAAATATCTCCGAAAAAGGCATCGGGAAATTCCGTCAGCGGGACTGCAGCATCGATCTCCGCGAGCGTCGTCACATCCCGCCAGACGGCGGCAAGCAGTTCACGCCCCGCGCGCTCCGCCGCAGTGCCGCGCTCCCGCCGCACGGGACGCTGCGGGACTGCGCCGCTCTGCGCCCGCGGCGCCGGCTCCTCCGTACCGCCGTGCATCCGGAACCGACGCAGGGCATCTCCGATCACGCCCTCGTCGAGAAAGAGTTCCGCCGCCGTGCGGCGCACATAGGCGAAGCGCGTTACATCATCAAGCTCTGCGAGCACGGGCAGCATCTCCCGGAGTGCCGCGCGCTGTCCCTCCGCCCCCGGCGCCATCCGGGCGGCGATGTGGCGCAGCCGGTACTCGGGCACAGGAAGCGCCGCGTCGATGAGCGCGCGGAACGCATCGGCACCGTGTGTGCGGATATATTCGTCGGGATCCTTGCCGTCCGGGAGCAGCAGGACGCGCAGCTCCGCCGCACGTCCGCGCACCGCGGTGAGCGCGCGCAGCGTCGCCTCCTGCCCCGCCGCATCGCTGTCATAGCAGAACACAATGCGCGGCGCGCGGCGCAGGAGGAGCGCCGCATGATCCTCCGTGAACGCCGTGCCAAGCGTCGCAACGACGTTCGTGACGCCCGCCTCGGCGACCGCGATGGCGTCCATGTACCCCTCGACCACAACGGCATAGCCCTCATGCGCGATGGCACGGTGCGCGCGTTCGAGTCCAAAGAGAAGCTTCCGCTTGTTGAACACGGGGGTCTCCGCCGTGTTCAGATATTTCGGCGTCCCGTCCCCGAGCACGCGCCCGCCAAACCCGACGATGCGCCCGCGCTCGTCCGCGATCGGGATCATCACACGATTGCGAAATCTGTCGTAGATGCCGCCGCTGCGCTCGCGTGCGGAGCAAAGCCCCGCCTCAAGGAGCAATTTTTCCGAGATGCCGCGCTTTTGAAAGGCGTCGGCGAGCTTTGACCACGCGCCGGGCGCAAAGCCGATGCCCCAGCGCGCGATCGTCTCCTCCGTCATGCCGCGCCCTGCGAGATACGCTTTGCCCGGCGCACCGTAACGCGTCATCGTAAGGCAGTTGTGGAAGAAATCGCGCGCGAGCGCATTCACGCGGCGCAGATCATCGAGCGCGCGCAGACGTGCCTCTTCGCGTGCGTCGCGTTTTCGCTCGGGGACAGGGATACCCAGCTGCTCCGCCTGCCGTTTGATCGCCTCGAACGGCGTGATGTGCTCCATGAGCGATATGAACTTGAATGCGTCGCCCCCCGCGTGACAGCCGAAGCAGTAGAAAAATCCCTCGGCGGGCACGACGGAGAACGACGGCGTCTTTTCGCTGTGGAACGGGCAGCAGCCCCAGTAACGTCCACCCTTGCGCCGGAGCGGCACATAGCTCTGCACGACGGCGAGGATGTCGGTCGCTGCGCGCACCTGCTGCACGAACGCCTCCATCCTCGGGTCTTTCATGCGGTACTCCTCTATATTGGCTGTATACTCATCTCGCCGACGGGCGGCACAAAGATCTCGTGAAAGAGCGCGACTGCATAGCTGTCCGTCAGCCCCGCCACATAGTCGACGACGCTCTGCTCTTTACCCCAGCGCTCGGCGCGCACAATGAAGGCGCGCGGAAGCGCATCAAAATGCTCCATAAAATGTGTCACCAGCGCCCGCAGGACAAATCCCGCCTGTTCGCGCTCGTGGGCAAGCGTTTTGGAGTGATAGATACGCTCAAACATAAAGCTGCGGAACAGATCCATCACACGCTGCATCTCCTCCGACAGCCCGGCGTCGCCGCGCTGCTCGGAGGTCACAATCATATCCGATACCATGCGTGTAATCATCGCGGACGTATCCGCGCCAAAGCACTCGATCACCTCGCGCGGCAGGTCGCTCGCATGGAGGAGTCCCGCGCGCAGGCTGTCGTCATAGTCGTGGCAGAGGTAGGCAATGCGGTCGGCGATGCGCACGATGCGTCCCTCGAACGTCGACGGCATCCCCTTTCCCGTATGGTTGAGGATGCCGTCGCGCACCGCGCCGGTCAGGTTCAGGCCGCGCCCGCCGCGCTCCAAGATCTCGACCATGCGCAGGCTCTGCTCGTTGTGGGCAAAATGCCCGATGATCTCCGCCATCACCGCCTCGCCCGCATGACCGAAAGGCGTATGCCCCACATCATGCCCGAGCGCGATCGCCTCCGTCAGATCCTCGTTGAGCCTGAGCCCGCGCGCAATCGTGCGTGAGATCTGCGCCACCTCGAGGCTGTGCGTCATGCGCGTACGGTAATGATCCCCTGCGACGATGTAGACCTGCGTCTTGTGCTTGAGCCGACGAAACGATTTGGAATGCAGGATGCGGTCACGGTCGCGTTGGAACTTCGTGCGGAACGGACACTCCTCCATCGCGTGGCTGCGCTTTGCATCCCGGCTGCGCGCCGCCAGCGGCGAGAGAAGTTCGTCCTCCTGCGCCTCAAGACGCTCCCGGACGGTCACGGCGTCACCTACTTAATCACCATGACGGGAATCTTCGATTCCTCAATGACCTTTTGGCTGACGCTGCCGATAAAGACCCCTTTGAGGAGACCAAGCCCGCGGCTGCCCATGATGATGATGTCGCTGTGCTCCTCCTCCGCAACGGCGAGGATGGTCTTAGCGATATTACCCGTCTTGACGTGCTTGCGCGCGGCGCGTCCCGCGGGAATCTTCTCCCAGATGCGGTCAAATACGATATGGCTCGGAATATCCTTGTTGATGTTGCTCGCAACGTAGACGAAATCAAGCTCTGCATCGCATTTCTCCGCAAAGAACAGCGCCTCGTCAACCGCCTTGCATCCGCTCACGGAGCCGTCCACGGGCACGAGGATCTTTTTGATCTCGCTCATCATAATCCCTCCTAATCGTTTCTTCATCTGCATTGATAAATAGGGTTTATCAGTATATTTCGATGATTAGGGCGTGAAATCCTCTCTCCTCGAAAAAAAACTGTACTTAAATCAAACCGTGCTCGGCAAAGCTGTAATATCCCTCGCTTCCGAGCACAATGTGGTCGACCACAGGGATCGAAAGCAGCCGCCCCGCTTCCACGAGAATACGCGTGATGCGGTGATCCTCGGCGCTCGGCATCGGATCGCCGCTCGGGTGGTTATGCACGAGGATAACGCGTGCGGCGGCGCATCGGATCGCGGGAACGAACACTTCGCGCGGGTGGACAAGCGTCCGTGTGAGCGTCCCTCTTGATACCTCCGCCTCCATGATGATGTCGTTCTTCGACGTCAGCGGGAGCACGAGAAAATGCTCGTGAATCTCCGTACGATACCGCGGCAGAAGGAGATCGGCAACAACCTGCGCCTCGTCCACGCGGATGCGCGCGCCTGCACGCCGCTGCGCCCTGCTGCCGAGCTCGAGCGCGGCGAGCACCGTCGCCGCCTTGGCTAGACCGAGCCCGTCGATGCGCGCAAGCTCCTGCGCGGGCATGTAAAGCAGCGCCGATATGCGCTGCTCAGGCAGCTCGCTGATGATGCGGCGCGCCATGTCGAGCACATTCTCACCCCGCCGCCCTGTCCGAAGGAGGATCGCCAGCAGCTCCGCATCGGTGAGCTCTTGCGCTCCCTTTTCGATCAGCCGCTCACGCGGCATCTCTCCCGCCGGGAGCTCACGCATCTGCATGATCGTCATAGAGGCTGATGCCCGCCTCCCGCGCCAGCGCCGCAACATTTTGCAGCGGCAGGCCGACCACATTGGAATACGATCCGTGAATCTCCTCGATATACATTGCCGCACGTCCCTGGATCGCATAGCCGCCCGCCTTACCCATCGGCTCGCCCGATCTGACATAGCGTTCGATCTCTGCGGGGGGCATCGGTGCGAACTGTACTATGGTCTTCATCACATCCGTATACGCGCGCCCGCGATAGACCCACGCCACGCCCGTATAGACCTCATGCCGCCGCCCCGCGAGAAGCCCGATGATGCGGCGCGCATCGGCGAGATCGTGCGGTTTGCCGAACGCACGGCCGTCCACAACGACCGCCGTGTCCGCACCGAGCACCGCGTGCTCCGGATACTCAGCCGCAACCGCGCGCGCCTTCGCGAGCGCATTGCGCACAACCGCCTCATGCGGCACGGCCTCCTCCAGCGACTCCTCGGCACCGCTCGTCACAGCGGCAAAGTCAGCCCCGATTTGAAGCAGCAGATCCCGCCTGCGCGGCGAAGCAGATGCAAGAATAAACATGAGCCCCTCCTGAACTCTGAAAAAAATAAAGCCGCCGAAATTCGGCAGCTTCGCAAATTTCTATATTTTCTATTCGCCTTCCGGAATATTTTTCCTGCAAGGAAGTTCGTCCCTTTTTTTACAGAAGATATCGCAGATAGACGTATACGGTCGAGAGCACGATTGTCAGCAGCATCAGCGGGAAACCGATCTTAAAGTAACGCACGAACGAGATGCGCACGCCGCGCTCGGACGCCATGCCCGCGACAATGAGGTTTGCCGACGCGCCAACAAGCGTACCGTTGCCGCCGAGACATGCGCCGAGGGCGAGCGACCACCAGAGCGGCTCGAGATGCTCGATGCCCATCGCGCCCATGCCTTGAATAAGCGGAATCATCGTCGCCACAAACGGAATGTTGTCCAGCACGGAGGAAACGATCGCGCTCATCCAGAGGATCAACATCGACGTCGCCATGAGATCGCCGCCCGTCGCCGCCACCGCGTGCTCGGCAAGCTCTGCGATGATGCCCGTCTCGATCAGACCGCCGACCGCGATGAACAGCCCGATGAAGAAGAAAATCGTGGGCCATTCCACCGCGTGCATCGCCTTTTCAACCAGCTGCTCGCTCCCGCCCGCAAGTAGAAGGAGGAGGAATCCGCCCGTGAGCGCGATCAGAGAGGACTCGATGTGCGTGAAGGAATGCGTGAAAAATCCGAGGATCGTCAGCCCGAGCACGAAGAGCGCGCGTTTGAGGAGGGCGTGATCGCGGATCGCCGTCTTTTCGTCCATGCGCATGAGTTTTTCCCGGCGCTCCGGCGTCGTCACAAGATCTTTATGATAGATGCGCTCCATGATAAAGAGTACGGCGAGCATACAGATGACTGCAATCGGCGCGAGGTGCTCGATGAACATGACGAACGTCAGCTCCTTCACCGCACTGCCGATCATGATGTTCGGCGGGTCGCCGATGAGCGTCGCCGTGCCGCCGATGTTCGACGCGATGATCTGCGTCAGGAGATATGGCATCGGATCGAGCCGCAGGATGCTCGTGATGCTGAACGTCACCGGCACCATGAGAAGTACCGTCGTCACATTGTCGAGGAACGCCGAGAACAGCGCCGTGATGAGACAGAGATAGACGAGGATGCGGCGCGGCTCCGCCTTTGCCGACTTTGCCGCCTTGATCGCCACGTAATCAAAGAGTCCCGTCTCCTTCGTCACGCCGACGAGCACCATCATGCCGACGAGCAGCCCGAGTGTCTCAAAGTCCACATGATGCAGCGCCGTCTCCTGCGAGAGAATGCCGAGCAGCATCATGAGCACCGCGCCGATCATTGCCGCGACCGTTCGGTGAATCTTTTCCGAGACGATCACCATATACATGACGACGAAAATAATGCCTGCAATTGTTGCCATCAAAACGCCTCCTTTGGCAGGGGGTGTGATATGCACGGAACCGGCGGCGTATCGCCCGAACCTGCATGCGATTTCGTTCATTTTATCACATGGAAAGAAAGTATGACAAGTTTTTTATAATGTACAATTTGCTCGGTCGTATTTTGCAGGCAAGCAAAAAGCGCTCCCACGACGGCATCTGCCGCACATAAGAGCGCATTCTCTCTTTTTCTCTATCCGGTAGTTCGTCGAGCCGCAGCTCACTTCGTCTTCTTCGCATCGGCATGGTTCAGCTCAACCGCATACGGATCGCCGAAGATCGCGCGCGACGCCGCCTTGTGGATGTCCTCGTCCAGCGAGTCCAGCGAACGCGCAAGATTTTCGATGTCGACCCGATACGCATCGCTGTCCATACGATCCAGACGGCGAATCTGCTCCCGATACGAAAAATGCTCCGCGCGCATGTTCTCGAAGAGCGCGTCGTCCTTCGCAGGAGACACCGCCGCAGCACGCACCATCGCATAGATCGGAATCTGTTTTGCCGGATCGTCGAGCACCGACGCAAGTGATAATACCGACATCACTGCCACCTCATTTCCTTATGAGTATGTGTGAAGGGCGTCCGCCCTTCGGATGAGACACTTCCCTTGTCTCCCATGTATTATAAAGTGTTTCTCCGTTCTTGAACATAGTTCATTTTTCCTATTTTTTTGTATTTCGGCATTTTCTCCTGAAATTTTTATGAAAATATTTTTATTAGGGTATTGATTTTCATTCTCTTAAGTGCTATAGTATCCATAGGCTTTCGTTAGAGATCGTATCCTGCGGATAGGATGCGGTTTTCCAAAGCTCTCCTAAAATATAATACACAGCAAAAATAACCCGCATCTGCTCATTGCGGGTTATTTTTGTGGCGTGACGCGGGATTCTCGCGCACGGCGTTGTCATATCGTCGAACGCTTCGTCGACGTAGGTTTCATCTACGCCTTTCTCGCATTCTCCTTATTCCTAGCTGTGCATCAAAGCTTGCGCCTCACTCAGATTATGATGTGACGCGGGATTCTCGCGCATCGCAGTGACACAGTTATGCGCCAAAATCGCACGTCACATCGGTTCATCCAAAGCTCTAAGGTTCAGTGCATAACTAAACGGACGCACGGTTCTGTTCTCCCTGAGCACGCCGCTTGGCATCGCCTTCATGCGCGCGGTAATCGTGTTCTCGGACTTGTCGAGCATCCGCATGAGTTCCTTTTTACTGACGCCCGCACCGGAGAAGATCGTTGCTTGGAGCAATACATCGTACAGCTCCTTGAGCGTGCGGTCGACCTCTAATTTTTGGATGCGGCTATAATAAACGTCATAGCGGTCTTTCTTTTCTCTCAGATTTTTTTCCGTACCGCTGACGGCGGCATTCACAAATTCGAGCGTTCCCAATATAAACGGCGTGAGGTCGCCGCAGTTGATCGAGGCGTTTGTCATGGCGAAGAGGTCGTAGTACCTCTTTTTATTTTGCTTAAGCAGGATAGAAAGCCGCAGTGCAACCGTCGGATGCAGTGTGCGCGCGAGCATGTACGAGGTAATGAAGCGCGACATGCGCCCGTTGCCGTCATAAAACGGATGAATATAGCCGAACAGATAGTGAAACACGGCGATCCGGACGAGTGCGGGCATCGACGCGTCATGCAGTATGAGGAGCGCCGCATCCATCGCATGTATGATTTGGGGTTCCGGATAGATACCGCGATGGATCACCTTCTGCGTACCCGTGATAATGTCCACGCTTTCTTTGCGAAAGAGCATACCGTCCGGGAGGTTCTTCGGATCGCTGCGCCCAATTTCTTCGGCGAGGAAGGAATCGAATAGAACGCGCATATCACGGCTGTTTTCCATCGCAATATGCGCCCCGTCTATGATGCGCGCATATTTATCGACGATACCGCCGAGACGCATCCGCACGCGCGCGGCATCTCCGGCAGTAAGCGCGCTGCGGATCTCTCTGCGCGTACTTCGAACTCCCTCAATATCGTTGCTTGCCTTGATTTCATCAACAAGGCAGTCGTGAAGATATTGATCAATCCCCGCCTGAGGAATGTTCAGCAGTGTTTTTTGCAGAGCGGCGAAATCGATCATAATACGCTCCTGCCGGAGCGACATATCTTCACAGTAACAGAAAAAGCCGTCGTAACCGTTCGAGCGATTGTACTCTTTGATACGAATCCCGAGATGCTTTGTAAACGGACTGCCACAGCGCGCGTGATAGACTTCCTCCCATACCGCGGGATTTTTACGATAAAGACGAAAAAGGCTCTCGTAGGACATCGTTACCTCCTTTCCAAAGATTATTAAGACCTCAAAAAACGCCAATTTTGAGGTGTCCGAAAATTCAAACCTCAAAAAACGCAATTTTTGAGGTTTGGGGGAGGGTACGAAAATCCCGCGCCCTATTGCCGTAACCTGAGTGACGCAGAAGTTTCGATGCATAGCTAGGCATGAGGAGAACCCAAGCGCCGGCGTAGTTAAAAGCTACGTCAAGCGCAGGATTCGACGAATAACGACGCTAGGCGCGAAAATCCCGCGTCACGCCTGAGCCTTGGGGATGCGGCAGTCCATCCCCTTAATATGCCCAAACAACCACCGCGCCAGGAAATCCAATATCTTCAGCAGTTCTTCCTGCTGGTTTTCATCGATGGCATCGAGATCGAGGCTGTCGACTTTTTGTATGAAGCGCAGGTGCTGATACCGCTCGCTGAAACGCTTGTCGTAGTTGATCTTCTCCATGTACGCTTCTTCGTTCGCGAAATGGGTCGCGGCGTAGTCGCGCAGCTCGCCGAGCAGGGCGACGATTTGGTCGTATTTATCCTCGGCGGCGCTCTCCATGACGAGCTCGTAGCATTCGTTTGTGAGGTCAAAGAGTTTTTGATGCTCGGCGTCGATCTCGTCGATCCCGGTCAGATAGTCTTTCGTAAATTCGTATTTCATCTTTCGTTTCTCTCCTTTTTCGCAATTAGTCCCAGCCCTGCAATGCCCAGTAACGCTCGGCGCCGTCGACGAATGCGTAAAAGCCGTTGTCCGAGCGGTCACTTGTTTCAATTTGAACGAGTTTCCAATGCCCCGTGTCCTGCTTCTCCAGCACGAGCCGGACATTGCCCTCGGGCATCAGGCGTCCGTAAGTACTCTCATCCCCCCGAACGCTGCACAGATAGACGGCGTGCGCTTCGTCCGCGGCAGTCAGCGAGATCGATGCGGCGGTATAATGCGCGGCAAACACGCGCATCTCGTCCGCGCCCCAGCGTGCGGCGCCGTCTTCACGCGTGACGGGGACGCGTTTCTCATCGAAATAATAGTCCAGCATGGCGCGCGCCGATGCGACATCGCGTGTGCGCCGCTCCGCCATATAGCGTGTCATAAAGGCGGCGTCGTGGCGGAAAAACCAATCGTCCGGGTACCGCTCGTGCAGTGCGTCAATATGCGCGGCAAGGAGTTCCGACGCGTTCTCGTGCATCCCGTAAAGAACGCGCTCCACGTCGACGTACTCTGCAAAACCTGCGGCGTCCTTTTTCTCGATCGCCGCACGAATCTGCATCAGTGCATATTCGTGTGTGTGCTCTTTCCAATAGCTCTTCGCGCAGACAAAACCGCCCACGGCAATCACCACGAGCAGGAGTGCCGCACACAGATATTGTTTCTTCATAAAGTCCCTCCGGAGGACACGCCGTTATTTGCCGTCCTCCGCTGCGGCGGCTGCCTTTCCCCGCTGCGCATGATGCAGCGCCTCATAACTTGTCCACTCGAAGTGCTCGCGCAGATAGAGATCAACCTGCTCGCCGATGTATTTTTTCCCCATGAGATCGGGATGCAGTCCGTCCGTTGTGTACGCCTCCTCGAGCTGCCCGTTCGCATCGGAGAGCACGGTCGCGACGTCGATGCAGTATTCCTGCTGCATGACCCAGTTGTTGATGTAGTCGCGGTGTGCCCACCAGTCGGACGGCGGCGCCATGATGTCCATGCGCGCGCGCATGAGCGCGGGGCGAATGGGGGGTGCGGTGAGAAAAATCGGCGTGATGCCGTGCGCCGCGCACCGGTCGCGCAGGGCGGCGAGATTGCGGACGCTCTCCGCACCGTAGACACCCGATCGATAGTCGTTCACCCCTGCCATGATGATGAGCACATGCGGGGCAAAGGGGAGCACATCGCTGTCAAACCGTGCAAGGAGATCGGCAGTCGTGTCGCCGCTTCTGCCGAGATTTTTCACCGGCACGGCGCAGTAGGTCTCCCAGTCATATAGTGTATAGGACGGCGGCAGGGTAATCGCGCCGCCGCCGTGCGTGATGCTGTCGCCGAGGGCGGCGATCGGCGTGTTGCCCGCAACGTCAAAGGAGCCCTCCTCCGACCAGTCCGAGAGCGGCGCGCCCGCAGCTGTCACGCCGCGTACGCGGTAAACGTAATGCCCCGGCGTGCGGTAGGCGCGATCGTCGTAGACGTCATATTCCCCCGCGCGCAGTGTGCTCACATGGACGCTCCGCGCGCCGTCCCGCCGCTCAACCTCCACCTCGTGATGCTGCATCCCGGGCAGGGGGATCCACGAGTACACCGGGTAGAGCGGTGCGTATGCCATCGCATCAAACTCTGTGGTTAGAAGCGGCGCGGTCGGATTCTTCTCCTCCTGCGAGAGTGCACGCGGCTCGCTCTCACGCCCGATCGGCGTGCCGTCGTAGGAGAGCGGCTGCACCGTCCAGTACAGCTCCGCCGCATCGCCATACGCCGCAAGAGGTACGGCAACGCCCGTCGTATAGACGCGGCTGAGCAGAGCGACCTCTTTCATCCCCGCGCTCGGACTGCCGCGCATGATGCGCACAGCGTAGCGGACTGCTCCCGCAAAGGGCTTCCAGTGCAGCCGCACGGATGTTATTTTTTTCTCCGCCACAGGATTCACCTGCGCTGCTCCGCGCGGCACCTGCCTTGCCGCAGCGTCTGTATGCACTGCGCCGCATAAAACAAGAACGGCAAGGAGCAGATAGGTGCCCCGCCGCAGTATCTCAAATCGCATTTAGTCCTCTTCCACATATTTGATATACTCTGCGCCAATCGCTTCTTTCGCGGCGGCAACGGTCGGCGCCATGAGGGCGCGCCCCTCCTCGTGCGTGGGGGCGGCGGCGGTCACGCGCACGAGCACGCCGTCCTCCTTCGCATAAGTCGCAACGGTCGGGTTCGCTCCGTCCACGAGTGCGCCGAGCCGGTCGGCGACAGGCGACTCTCCGACGGGCAATCCCTTTTCCGCCATTGTGAAGAGTTTGATATTCATGGATACGAATACCTTGTCACTCTTTGCCCGGAGAAAGACGCTGCACGCCTCGTCGAACATCGGGATCATCTCTTTCGGCGGTCCCGGGAGCATGATGCACGCGCGCCCGTCCTTCTCGATGATGACGCCGGGGGCGGTACCGTTGTTGTTCTGGAGGACGATCGCGCCCGCAGGCACGGTCGCCTGTTTGCGCATACTCTCCGTGAGCGGGACGCCCCGGCGCGCAGCACGCTCCTCGAGACGGCGCAGGGCTTCGGGGTCTTCTGCAGGCGTACAGCCGAAATAGGAGATCAGCATCTCCTTGGTCAGGTCGTCCTTCGTAGGGCCAAGACCGCCTGTCGTGATCACGCAGTCACAACGCGTAAAAGCCACGTCAAGAGCGGCGCGCAGACGCTCAGGGTTGTCCCCGACAACCGTCTGATAGTACGCGTCGAGTCCCATGTGCGCGAGCCGCCGCGCGATATGGCGCGCATTCGTATTCACGATGCTGCCCATCAGGAGCTCCGTTCCCACACTGACGATTTCAACGACCATATCGTTCCCTCCGTGCATTTTAATTCCACGTTATTTTACTATATCGGGCGCAGGGATACAAGAGGGACAGGACGTTAGAAACGGGCTGCTGCACACATTTGTGCAACAGCCCTGTTTCATAAATTCTCTATTCCTCGAGTTTAATGAGTCCCGGCTGCTCGATGTTCCACTTGTCATTTTTCTGCGAGAAGAGCGCGGGCATATCCACCGTGAGTTTTTCGTAGGTCTTGCCGTCCTCGTAGCGCGCGGCGAACGTCTCCTTCATGCCGCCTTCGTCATGCATATGCTTGTCATACGGAACCATGGGACTCGGCACGACGGCAAAATCCCCCGGCTGTCCCGGGATGTCGTACGCCCAGAACGTCGCCGCGTCGATGTCCTCAACCGTCTCGAATTTCGGCATATTCTTGCCGTTCTCCACCGCCGCATGGTCGCTGCACATGAGCAGCTGCAATCCATATTTGGCAATGAGCGGCAGGCAGAGCTCCGCACCGCGCTCGGCGGAAAATGTCTCACGCAGCGCGTGATAGTCGTCGAGAAATTCCTGCCAAATCGGCTTGCTCTCAAGGAGCGCATCGAGATCGATCTCCTCCTCCGGCTCCGGGTCGGGGGCGGGCGGCGGGGCAGGCTCCGGTTCGGGTTCCGGCTCCGGTGCGAGCGCCGCAGCGGGACGCTCCTTCAATTCCGCAACGTCCGTATCAATCTGCGCGATGCGTGCGCCAAGGCTTTCAATTTCATCTCTGAGCGACTGCACCTTTGCCGCGGTTTCCGAATCCTTTTGCACGGACGCCTGTATCTCCGCCGAAAGGCGCTCTGCCTCCGTGCGCAGCCACGAGACATGTCCCTCAATCGTATCCACCGTGCCGCCCGTCTGCCGCCACGCGTAGTATGTCGCGACGGAGGCGATCCCAACACTCGCCACGACAAGGACAAACGACAGTATCGTCATCACATCCGCCATGACGGGGTGAATGAACCCAACCGCCTGCACAGCGCTTGATGCTGCCTCAGTCTCCATAGATGTTCCCCTTCCCGATTCCCTCATATCTCTCATATGTGATCAGCCGCAGCAAGGCACTGCGGCAAAATGCACAAAATACTTGGTATATATTTCGCCGCCCTCCTTGAAAAATCCTCCACAGATGAGACACAAAAAAGAGCCGCTCCGCGCGAAGCGACTCTTTTCCCTATGTGCGTCTATGGCTTAGAGTGCGCCGGCAAGGGCAGCGCCGAGGTTCTTGCACCCCTCCATACCCTCGTCATCCGGCTCGTTCTCTACAATGAACGTATCGACGAGTTTTGCGCCGGCATCCGTCGTGCGCTCTTTCCACGTCTCCATCCAAGCGCCTGCGCCCCAGCCCCACGAGCCGAAGAGCACGACCGGCTTGCCGGAGAGCTTTCCGCTGTCGACGGCGCCTGCGAAGAACGGCTCAAACGAACCTTCCTCGAGCTCCTCGGCACCCATCGAGGGGCATCCGAGCGCGAGACCGTCAAAGCCGTCAATCTGGTCGACGGAGAAGCTGTCCACTTCGAAGAGCTCAACCTCCGCGCCTGCACCTTCGATACCTGCGCGAACGCCCTCCGCCATCTTTTCCGTGTTGCCCGTGCCCGACCAATACACAACCGCTGCTTTTGCCATGTGAAATCCTCCTCAAAAGAACTGCGAAGCGCGATGCGCTCCTGCTAAACCGCCTGCACCAGCTCTGCGAGCGGACGTCCCGCCTCGAGCCGCGTACAGAACTCCTGCGTGCAGGCAGAGTACCGCTCAAAGAGCGCACGCGCCTCTGCCTCGTTCGTGTAGACCTTCCAATATCCGCTGTAGACAAAATCCTGTCCCCGCCGCGCAATAAAAGCCTGCACATCCTCCGGCGGATAGCCGAGGAACAGCCCCACCTCCGGCGGCAGTGTCTTGCGCACGCGCATCCGCAGGCGCAGGAACTCCAGTCGGTCTTCCATGCTGTCCGTATCGCGGTAGCCCGCGCCCGCAAGGATCTCCTTTGCCCCGGAAGTGGTGAGCGCACGCTCGACGAGCTCCGCCCGGTAAAAGAGAATGAGGACGTACTCCGTCCCCTCCGCAACGCGGAACGTCGAGATACCTTTGCAGGAAAAACAGGGCTCATAAGAGGCGAGCAGCCCCTCAAAATCCTCAAACCGGCTCTTTTGGAACGACAAGAGACTCCCTGACGTCAGCCCTGCGAGCAGGGGTGCGGCATGATAGCCAAGCAAATGCTCAAAGTCCGGGCAGCGCACGAATATCTCCCCCTTTTGCTAAGTGCGCGCTGCAAAGCAGCACACATCGATAAAATCCCAGTCTCTCGCTATTATAGCCGAAGTGATTCTCATTAGCAATAGGTCAATTCGTCACAGGAGTGTCCGAATATTGGTCTTTCCCTATTATAGCGAAGTTTTTTTACCATGACAACAGGTCACAGTATAATCTTTTCCTATATGAAATGAAACCCCTTTCAATACCGCACTCATCGCTTGCAGGAGGGCTGCTTCTGATTCCTGCTCGAATTACCCGCATAGGGAAGGAGGGGAGCCGTGAGTTCGAACTCGTACGTCTCGCGGTTGACGCGCCCGAGAATCTTGTCGCTGTCATAAAGCCGCAGGAGGAAGTCCGCCATCTGCTCCGCCGTGTGATACGTCCCGAACCGCGCGTCGTAGTCGTACTCCGCCGCGTCGTTGGCGACCTTGCCGAACTCGGTGCGCGTCGCCGCGGGTGCAAGTACCTTCGCGCGCAGTTTTGCGCCGGATGCGATGAGTTCCTGTGCCAGCCCCTCTGTGAACGCGCTCACATAGAACTTCGTCGCGCAGTAGGTGACCGCCGTCGGCACGATCGTATAGCCGCCGCAGGAGGAGATGTTGATGAGCTGCGCGCCCGCCGCATCGCGGTAGTCGTGCACAAAGAGGGTCGAGAGAATCGTCAGCGCCTCGATGTTGAGCCGCAGAATGGATTCGATTTTTGTGAGATTCTGCTCCGCGACGCTCCCGTAGCTGCCGAATCCCGCGTTGTTCACCCACGTCTCGATCTCATAAGCGCGCAGCTCGTCATAGAGCCGGTGCGCATTCTCCGGCACGGACAGATCCGCCGTCCGGATCACGACGTCCACATCGGGATGCGCCGCCGTGATCTCATCGCGCAGTCGTGCGAGCTGTGCCTCACGCCGTGCAGTGACGATGAGGTTCTTGCCGCGTGCCGCGAACGCCTTTGCCGCCGCATAGCCGATGCCGGAGCTTGTGCCCGTGATGACCGTATATTTTTTATTGCTCATTTGAAAAACCTCCTTTGATTTATTTTTATCATATACCTTAGTGTGTACTTCATGTCAAGCGTCTCATGCGCCGATGCCCGCGGCTTCGGGCGCGTGCAGTGCGAATGTCGGCGGGGCGGTGCGGACGGGCGCGCCGCAGTCCGCCCAGCCAAGTGCCGCGCGCGCGGCGTCGATGTCCTCGATGATCTTTGCCGCGAGTGCCTTCGGATCGGTGTTGACGGTCATGACCGCGCCGAGCGTCTCTGCCGTGTCGCGCTTAAGAAAGTTCTCGACGTTGGTTGATCCCTGTACGGGCGGTTCGACACAGTGATAGGAGTTGATGCCGAACAGGCGGAACGCGAGCGATGCGTCGAGCCCCTTTTCATTCGCCCACTCGGGGCTCGTGAACGCATACGGCATGTCCTTGATGTCGATGCCCGCGGCTGCCGCCGTCGCGCCCAGGATCGTCGAGGCGCGCGTGTTGTCCACGCACTCGCCCATGTGCCAGACGGGCGGCTGATCCTCACCGAGGAAAGCGCGCAGTCCCGCACCCGTCTTGTCGAGCGCAGAGAGGCTGCAATAGCCGAGTTTCAGCAGGGGGAAGGAGGCGCATCCGTTGGTAAAGATGAGGATGTCGTTCTTGATGAGCTCCTCGGCGATGTCAACGATGGCGCGCTCGTAAACGACGCGCGGATTGTTGCAGCCGACCATGTTGACGATGCCGCGAATCTGCCCGGACTTGAGTGCCTTTGCAAGCGCGCCGAACCCGCGGTAGCGTTCCTGCACGGACTCCGCGCTGAACCCGATCTCCGCCGTCACCTCGTACGCGGGGATAAAGACGGGGACGTCGCGCCGCGCGGCAAAGCTTTCGACGGCGCGCGTGACAATCTTCTTCGCGATGTTCTCCGTCTCGCCGATGTTCGAATGGTGATGGTCGTAGGCGTAGTGCTCCGCGCCCGGCAGGCGCGCGGCGTCGCTCGTCGTGACGACCGTGGTCTTAAAGCAGCGCGCGACATCCATAATCGACGGGAATACGTCCTGCACGTCCGCAACCCAGAGATCTAGCGCGCCCGTGCCGAGGACAAGCTCCGCGCCGACCGCGTTCGAGAGCGGAATGACGCCCTCGTAGCGGTACATCGCCGCAAGGCAGGAGCAGCAGATGCCGTAGAACTGTATGCCCTCCGCGCCGTGCTCCTTCGCGAGCGCAGTCATCTCCGCGGAGCGTCCGATACGGACGATCTCGCTGACGAGCGTCGGCAGATGCCCGTGGACGGCGATGTTGACCCAGCCCTTTTTGAGCGCGCCGACGTTGACCTTCGAGGTGGCGCGGTGTCCGACGCCAAAGAGCGCGTCCGTCGCAATGTTTGCTGCGACGACGCCCGTATAGCAAAACGCGAGCCCGCAGCGCAGGAACTGTTTCATAACGCTCTCCCAGTCGCCGTCCGTGCCGCAGCCCGTGCGGTGAAAGGCGTCGAACACCTCGTTGTACGCGCTGATGGGGAGGATGTCGAGCTTCTTCCAAACCTTTTTCCGCTCGGCGGGCGCGAGCGCGGCGATGGAGCGGTACTCCTCGGGGAGCGCGCGCGAAAGATCCGCGAGGAGGACGTCGGCGAGTTTGCCCGCGAGCCGCTTTGTGCTCTGTCCGCGCGTCGTGATGCCGAATGCGTGCGCGATCACGAATGCGCTTTGCGCCGAGCAGCGGCAGCTTCAGCTTTCCCTCAGCGGCAAATTTCAGCGAGAGGAGCACCTCGCGCGCATGTGCGCCGTGCTGTGCGACGCCGCCCGCCGCGCTGCGCAGGAGGTTGCGCGCCACGATGAGGTCGGCATCCGCGCCGCAGACGCCGCGCGGGCTCTTCGGCGTAATTTTGCAGGGTCCCATGTTGCAGTTCTTGCAGCAGACGCCCGCCATGCCGAACGCGCACTGCGGCTGCTGCTTGTCGAACCGGTCGAACGCCGTGTCGCAGCCGATCTGCTCCATGTAGAGCAGCATCTCGCGCACCGCGGGGTCGGGCGTCTGCTCGAGCACCTGCTGACGCGACGGAAACGTCTTGCGGTACGCCGAGATCGCCTGCATGTAGTCGTTCACGCCGCCGTGCGTATGCGGATGCGCCGCATCATGCGTGTGCGCATGCCACTTGTCCTGCGCGTGCTCATGATCATGCGGATGCACATGATCATGATCGTGCGTGTGGTCATGTCCATGATCGTGCGCATGGGTGTGGTCATGCCCATGCGTGTGGATGTGCTCATGTCCTGCTTCTCGTGTCGCAGCCATCGTCATCTCTCCTAACATTCTCAAACATATAGTTTTACTATGTATCATGTACTTTATAACATATATGTTTTTCTGTCAACTGTGTTGACAAAGAAAATAACGGTTCTCAATGTACACCTTGCCAAAGTATTTCCGCTCTGCTAGAATACAAACGGAAGCAACGGTGAACCGATGGGAGGAAATCATGGTACGGAAGGAATACGCACAGAGCGTGCGCACGGCGCTTGCCGCGCTGCTCTTTGGACTGCTCGCGGTGACGAGCGGCTGTTTCAGCGGCGACGTGAACCTCGTCGTCAACGACGACGGCAGCGCGGATCTGAAGACGACGCTCGTCAGCGTGCCGATGCTCGCGGAGATCGTAGAGCAGAGCAAGGCGGCGGCGGTGGAGAAAAATCCGGATGCGCAGGTGACGCCCGTGACGAAGGACAACAATATGTCGGGCTACGAGATCTCGGAGCATTACGCGACACTCGATAAGCTCTCCGACGTGGACTTTTTCGCCGCACACGAGGGCAAAAACGCGGGGATTACGGCGGCAAAGTCGTTCTTCTACGACGACTGGAATTTTGATCTCATCTTCAGCGGGACGGAGAGGGGCGGCGGCGCGGGCGCGTTCGCGAGCAACATCACGTTCACCTATGAGATGACGCTGCCGGTCACGCCGACCTCCTCGAACGCCGACCGCATCTCCGATGACGGCAAGACGCTGACGTGGAACCTCGGCAAGACGCTCACCACGGGCGAATCCACAAAGATCGAGGTCGCGTTCCGCATGTGGCACAAGCCCGCCCTCATCGGCACCGCCGCCCTCCTCTTTCTCCTCGTCGCCGGCACGGTATACGCTGTCCTGCGCCGGAAGAAATCGCCCGAGGATGCGGCGGAAGACACATCGCAAAACGCATGAGAACGCAAAAAGAGCCAGAGTGAGATTGTGTAAAATACAGTCTCGCTCCGGCTTTTTTATTGCCGTCATCCCCTCTTGGAGATACGCGCGCATTATTTGCAAGAGGGCACGGCACGCCGTGCCCCTACAAGGCGCGCATATGTCGATAGTTTTCCCACGATGTAATGACAGGGCGATGCGCAAAAATCGCACGCCAAACCGTAACCTGAGTGATGCGGAAGTTTCGATGCATAGTTAGGAACTCCAGTGAACGCGAGGAAGGCGCCCTCTTTACGAAATCCGATCAACCCATGCCGCCCCCGTAGGGGCACGGCGTGCCGTGCCCTCAAACGATTTAGGGCGGCGTAACGTATCGCCGTACGAATAACGACGCTAGGCACAAAAGCCCGCGTCACTCAAACCTCCGTGTGATACCAACTTCATGCACGAACGGAACTAACGTCTATGATGGCGCACAGTTCATATTCTATCAACATTATCTGCTTGTAAAAAAATCCCCCGGCGATGCGATGCATTGCCGGGGGAAAGCGTTACTGCGCTTCGTTTTTCAGGATACCGCTTGCCTGCGGCGCGCGCCGGAAGGACTTCATGTCTTTGAGCGGCAAGGGGTTCTTTCGGCTCTGTCCCACTTGCCTGATGTCCGTCTCCGCATGTACTGCGTTCTCCGTGCTGTAAAATGGAACCGTCGCCGACAAAGTCCCCTTCACGTCACCGGTTTTCCCCTTCCCAATGACCGTCTGTGCATGTGCCACTCCCCTCACCCCTTTCATGCATCATATGCGCATATCATAGCACACGAATGCCGCTATGGCAAATCATTTGTTTCAAAACGACGATTTTCCTCCATAATTAAAAAACAAGCGCTGTCGCCAGTCGGATGCGCCTGTTTTCATATTTATTCGCGATTTTTTCTCTTTTTCCGCAGATTCTGTATCACAAGTATCGCGGCAAAGAGGACAAGTCCGATCATATCGGTCGTACTGCCGGGCTTGATCATCAGCAGCCCCGCCATGATGAGCAGAACGCGCTCATAAAGCTTGCAGTCGTCCGCAAGGAATCCGCAAAGTGCGGAGCTGACGGCGATCATGCCGACGAGCGCGGTAAGCGTCGCCGTGACGAGTGCGAACGGCGTCGCATCCACCATGAGAATGACGGGCGAGAGCACGAAGATGTACGGGATGATGAACGCCGCGACTGCGAGTTTCGACGCGTGGACGCCTGTTTTCAGAGGATTGCCGCCGCTGATCCCCGCGCCTGCATAAGCAGCAAGTGCGACGGGCGGCGTGACGTCCGCAATGATACCGAAGTAGAACACAAACATGTGTGCGGCGAGGATTGGCACGCCCATCTGCACGAGCGCGGGCGCGGCGATGGTCGAGGTAATGACGTAGTTCGCCGTCGTCGGCACGCCCATGCCGAGCACGATGGCGGTGATCATCGTGAAGAACATCGCGGGGAGCAGCATCCCGCCCGCCGCATCAATGAGCCCCGAGGCGAGGCGCAGCCCGACGCCCGTCTTGGTCACAACACCGATGATGATGCCTGCCGCTGCGCACGCGATGAGGACGCCGAGGACAGCCTTTGCCCCGCGCTCGAGGCCATAGACAATCTCCATCGGCTTCATCCGTGTGGAACTCCGCAGCATGGCGCAGATGATGGAGAGCACGATCGCGACGAGCGCCGCGCGCATCGGCGTATAGCCGGAGACGAGGAGGTAGACGATGACGACGAGGGGAATAGCGAGGTGTCCGCGCTCCTTGAGCAGGGTCAAGGGATTCGGCAGCTCGCTGCGCGGGATTCCCTTGAGGTTTTTGCGCTTTGCTTCAAAGTGGACGCCGAGCCAAACGCCTGTGAAATAGAGGAGTGCGGGGATCGCCGCCGCCTTGACCACCTCAATGTAGGGTACGCCGACGAACTCCGCCATGAGGAACGCCGCCGCCCCCATGACGGGCGGCATGAGCTGTCCGCCCGTCGACGACGCCGCCTCGACCGCGCCCGCGAAATTTGCGTTGTAGCCGAGTTTTTTCATCATCGGGATCGTGAGCGAACCCGTCCCGACGACGTTGGCGACCGAGCTGCCGGAAACGGTGCCCATGAGCCCGCTCGAAAGCACAGCCACCTTTGCGGGGCCGCCGCTCGCCCAGCCCGCTACGGCATTGGCAAGATCGATGAAGAATTTTCCGAGTCCCGTGCTCTCAAGATACGCGCCGAAGAGGATGAAGAGGAAGATGAACGTCGAGGAGACGCCGAGCGGAATACCGAAGATGCCCTCCGTCGTGAAGTAGAGATGCCCGACGAGCTGCTCGAGGGTAAGCCCGCGGTGCGCGAAGACGCCCGGCATATAGGGGCCGAGGAACGCGTACGCGAGGAACGCGAGGACGACCGTGACCATCGGCAGCCCCACGACGCGCCGTGCCGCCTCGACAACAAGCAGAATCCCGATGATGCCGACGACGGTATCCGCTCCCGAGACGGAGCCCGCGCGCGTCACGAGCTCGCGATACTGGACGACGATGTACGCGGGCGCGGCGGCACCGAGCACGGCAAAGAGGACGTCGACAGGGTGAAAGAAATTGTCCCGCGTCCAAGCCCGCCGCAGCGGATAGAGCAGATATGCGAGCGCAAGTCCAAAGCCGAGATGCACCGCGCGCTGAAGCTGCGCGTCGAGCACGCCGAACGTCGCCGTATAGAGCTGGAATACGGAGAACGTGATCGCAATCGCAGCGATGATCTTCTTCGGAATTCCCGTGTAGTGTACGGTGTCCGACTCGCGGTCGTATTTCTTCAGGATCTCATCCGTGTTCACTGTATTCTTATCGTTCATACGGCATCATTCACTTCCTTTATGTTTTTTAGCGCAGCAAATAATCATGAAATCACGGGATACCAGACGCCCCTGTTATCGGTGCGCATGGAGAGCTGCATTTACCCACGATGTAAGGCGCGCGTTGATTGATCAAGGGCACGGGCACGGCACGCCGTGCCCCTACCATACGCGCGTATTTGGTAATCTCCCCCACGATGAAAGAACTCCTATAAGTGCCAAAATCCCGTGTCACGATCCATGCCGCCCCCGTAGGGGCACGGCGTGCCGTGCCCTGTAACGATATACGGCGGCGTAACGTGTCATTGTGACACAGCTAGGCGCCAAAATCCCGCGTCACGCCTAAATCATGCTGCATCTGCTCCGAGATTAAAATATCCCCCGATACAGCGGGGCAACAAACAGATCAATCTTCGTCCCCGGTGCGTACATCTCATAGAGCGGGATCTCGCGCCCCGCGACCTCGATGCGCAGTTGCGTCCCGACACCCGTTCGGAGACTCAGTGACGGGTAGTCGCGCTCCATATCGAGGACAAAATAGTCGCCTTCGCGGCGAAACTGCCCCTCCTCGGGGAGGAAGGGCAGCCCCACGCCGTGTGATTGATAGCGCGTCCCCGTCAGGTGAAACCGGCCGTCCGCGTGTACCGTCAGAAATTCCTCGACAGGCGTTTTCTGTACCGAATGGATGAACCGGATCGTGAGCGGTACCTCATCCTTCACCTGTGCCGCGAGCACCTCCCGATGCCCGTCCACCTCCATGAGGAGTGCGGGCGCCGATAGGATGTCAAACGCGACCAGCCCCGCCGCAGCAAGGAGCGCGATCAGATAGGCTCTCATTTACTCGCCAAAATACTTCTCCGCGCCCGCGTTCATTGGGAGTGACATGCCCGCTTTTGCAGTTTCTTTCGTAATCTGCTTGCCGACGGCGTGCGCGCCCTGCAGGCGGTCGAGATGGGTGAAGATCGCTTTCGTGATGTCGTACCCCATCGCCGCATCGACCGAGGGTCCCGCCACGAGCATCGCCATCACGGAGACGCTCGGCACCGCCTCGTCAAAGCCCGCATATGTCCCCGCAGGGATGACGGTCTTGGTATAGAACGGATACTTGGCGATGAGCCCGTCCGCGACGCTCTCATCCACGGGGAGCAGACGCACTGGGTTCTGCGAAGCGATGTCCTGCACCGACGCCGTCGGGTAGCCGGCCGTCAGGACGGCAACATCCACGTTGCCGTCCTTGAGTGCACTCGCGCCCTCAGCAAACGAGAGAAACTGCTCGTCGATGTCATCATAGGTGATGCCGTATGCCGCGAGGATCTGGCGCGCGTTCGCCTCGACGCCCGAACCCGCCGCACCGACCGCGACGCGCTTGCCCTTCAGCTCGCTGAGGCTCTTGATGCCGGACGATTGGAGCGTCACGAACTGGCAGGTCTCAGGGTAAAGGGACGCAATCCCCTGCAAGCCCTCCAACTTTTTCCCCTCGAACATCTCCGTGCCGTTCACGGCGTAAAAGGTGATGTCGTTCTGCACTGTCGCGAGGTCGATGGACTTGTCGCGCAGCATATTGATGTTCGCGACGGATGCGCCTGTGCTCTGCGCACTCGCATTCATGCCCGGGATCTCCTTATTCAGGATCTCGGCGATCGCGCCGCCGATGGGGTAGTACGTCCCTGCCGTTCCGCCCGTGCCGATGTTGAGGAACTTCTTTTCTCCGCCGGCGGAGTCCCCGCTGCCGCAGCCGACGAGCAGCGCTGTGGAGAGTGCGGCAATCGCACCCGCCGCAAGGATTTTCTTCACGGTAGAAATGTTCATGGTCTCTTCCTCCTGTACGCAATACCAACATCATCGAAAGCCCCGCTCCCCGCGCGGAATAATGTGGATATTCTAACACAAAGCGTCCCATGCCCGCAAGACAAGGAACGCTTAGTATACAAATATACATGAAGTACGTTTAATTTTTCACAAAATCCGTGGACGCGCCGTCCGCTTTTGCGCGGGCAATGAGTTCCTTCAGCCGCACAATGTTCTTTTTATGCAGATCCATGGCAAAGCGGATGCGCTTCTTCTCCTCCTCGGTGAATTCCGGCTTTTGGTACGCTTCACTGATGCGCACGAGCCGCGCCTCCACGTCGCGCAGCTCGTCCTCCATCGGACGCACGTGCATGAGCGCGAGACCGTAGACGGCGCGCATCTGCTCCTCGATGTAGGCGGCATAGCCCGGCTCTCCGGAAGTGCGCTCGAGCCACTGTGCGACATGATAGATGATGTCGTAGGGCGACTCGCCGCCGTGGATCATACCGGCGATCTCCATCTTGACCTGCTGCTGACCGCCGTGCGGGAGTGTCCGTGCAGGCTCCGTGTCCGCCATCAGATGATCTTCTCTCCGTGATAGCGTTCGCCGCCGATCTCGGGATAGACGCCGTACTCGACCGACCACTCGCATTTATATTTCAGCGCCTGCGCGTGGATCGTTGCAATGCGGTCCATGTTCTCGCGCACGATCTTGCCCGGCACGCCCGCCACGAGCGAGTTCGGTGGGATCACCGCGTTCTCCTTGACGACCGCGCCCGCGGCGATGATCGAGCCGCGCCCGATCTTTGCGCCCGTCAGCACCGTCGCGCCCATGCCGATGAGGACGTGATCCTCGATCTCACAGCCGTGGATGCACGCGCAGTGCCCGACGGTCACATAGTCGCCGATGATGCAGGGCTTGTTGTCCGCCACATGCAGACAGGTCAGGTCTTGAATGTTGGAGCACTCGCCGACCGAGATGTAGTCCACATCGCCGCGTGCCACAACGCCCGGCCAGAGACTCGCGTATTTTGCAAGACGCACATCGCCCGAGAGGAACACCTGGGGGGCAACGAACGCCTCTTCGTCAATCTGCGGCGTGATGCCGTGAAAGCTTGGAAATTGATCACCTTTGAATGTATACATAGCAGTTCCCTTCCATAATAATCTGTCGCTACCCGCGCATACTGAAAAATTCCTTAACCTGCGCCGTGTGGTAGTACCGCTGCGCCGCCATGAGAATCTCAGCGGGCGTGGGTGCGGGACGCAGTGCAGGGGCATTTTCGCTGTGCGGATATTTTTTGCGCTTTTTGTCGAGCTCCTTCTTTGCCGCGTCGAGCGGCGTGTCGGGCAGCTCCTTGTACGCCTTCGAGTTCGAATACTCCATCCACTCGCGCTGATAGGCCCGCAGTTGATAGACGTGCTCCGTATCGAGCGGCGTGAGCTTTGTCCCCGTCAGCGCGGAGCGGCGCAGCTCATCCTTTTCCGCAGGCGTGAGCGCGCGGTGTCCGCCAAACGCCTGTGTCGCCTGCGGCATTTCCTCGCGCGGGGATTCCTCCGTGCCCGGCGCATCCGTGTCCGCACGCTGCGCCGCGGCATCCGGCGCGGCATCCTTGCCGATCGCGTCGCCCGCGATCGCGGCGTTCATCTCCGCGCTGCTCGGCTCTGCCGGCATATCCAGAGCGGCGGCTTCTCCGCCCGTATCCGGCACGCCGTCAGCTCCTGCGGTAAACGCAACAGATGTCCCCGCCGCAGCTGCACCGCCTCCGCCGCCCTGCACCGCACGCCGGAGACTCGGTGCCTCTGCACCGCCCGTCGCGCGCATCTCCGCGAGCACCGCGATGTTCGCAAGCGTGACTGCACGCAGTGCCTCCTCCTTTGTCTTGGCACGCTTTAAGGCGCGGGCGAGTTCCTCGCGGCGTTCCTCAATACGCGATACCTTCTCATAGAGATCGGGATCGTGATCCCTCAGGTACTGCTTATCCGCGCCCGAGAGCTTTTGCCCCTGCCGCAGCTTCTGCCGGATGCGCATAGAGCGCAACTCATCGCTCTCCTGCACCTGTGGGAGGAGCGCGGCGGACTGCGTTTTCTTCATGTCCTGCGGCATCCCGAGCGCCTGCGCCAAACTCTGTCCCGTACGCAGACGGTAGTTCATATCACGCCGCAGGTTTTTCATCCGTGTGTAGTCGCCGATGCGGCCGATCGTTTCAAACATATGCATATGCTTACCTCCGTGTAATGCAAAACGCAATATTTCTCTATGATATTATCGGCGCAAGCGCCTCATAGATAAAGCATCTCAGCGCTGTATCCCCTATTTTACCCCATTTTGGGCAAAAAGAAAAGCCGGTCGCCCGGCTCGTACTCCCTGCGTCTCCCTTTGGTCGTCCATGCACTCTATTCTTTCTTAATAAAAAATTGCAGTGTGCAGACACTAATCCCCCCGCCAAGTCCCGAATGCGCGCATTCACCAAGGCGGACAAATCGTTCCGAAGGCATATGATTCATCCACGAACCATATGACAGACAGGAAATTTACGGGTGTTAATGTAACACATTTATCATTCTAATGCAAGTGATATTGTGAACAAAATTTCATTTTTTTCATTGCAGGTGAAATTTCAATGAAAAATATATTGACAAAACATCTTAAAAGGTACAGAATAACCTAGTATCATGGATTGTATTTTAGGGATTACGGAAAGTGGATCGTACCTCTGGGAAAGGTATTAAGGGGGATTTTTTATGGGAAAACGGCTTCCAATCGGTGCACAACTCAGCGGACTTTTGGGCAGCGTTATTGCGCTGATGGTTTTGCTTCTCGGCGTCGTTCTATACGAATTTGATACGACGAGCGGTGCTTATCAGCACTTGCTCTCCGTAACGGTAGACAACTCCATCACCTTGCTGCGTGCGGAAGACGACTTCCATCAAGGGCTCAGCGAGCTCCGCTCTTACGTAGTGACAAAAGACAGTGCCGCTGCAAGCCGTACAGAAGACGCATTAAAGAAAGCAGAGGATCAAATCACTCGTTTCTCTGAAAATGCCGTCAATCCGGACAGCAAGCAGCTCGGTCAGCAGCTGCGTACGGGCATACATGAATACAACGAACACACCAAGCGCGTCATTGCTGCGTATCAGAGCGGTGATGCCAACGCCTACGAAGCTGCGCGGAGCGAACTCTATAAGCGGACAGAGGATGTAAACAGTCTCTTTGAAAAGACCGCCGACGTCCAAAAGCAGGTACGCACCGGTCAGATGGAGGATCTGAACGATAACGCGCACCATATCTTTATCATCGCCCTTGTCGCAAGCCTCGTCGGCATCATCGCCATCATTGCATGCGCGACATGGTACGCGCGCAAACTGGCGCGGCGTCTCATGAACCTGCGCAACGATGTCGGGAAACTCGGCAAGCTCGACCTCTCCTTCCCCGGCACGCGCGCCACATGGAACGATGAGATCGGCGATATGGCGAATGAGCTGATCGATATGAAGAACGCCCTGCATGACATCGTCCGCTCCATTCAAAGCGAGGCGGACGGTCTCTCGAAGGAGAGCGAAGCGCTCTCCGGCTCTGTCCAGTCGCAGATGCAGGTCTCCGAGAGCATCGCGCACACGATCACCGAGGTGGCAGCCGACGCGACGCACAACAACGACAGCATCGGCGAGATCTCGACCGCCATCGAGCAGGTCAGCGCACGAACACAGGAGATGAGTGCGAGCGGCGCCTATGTCACGCAGACTGCGGACGACGCCGTCGCCGATGCCAAGGGCGGCATGAAGTACATTCACGAGCTCGTCCAGCAGAACGAGACGGTCGCCGACTCCATGACGGAAATCTCCCGTGTGTCCGAACAGCTCGTCACAGGATCGGATGCCATCAAGAATGTCGTCACAACCATCCGCGAGATCGCCGGGCAGACCAACCTCCTCGCACTCAACGCCGCCATCGAAGCGGCACGCGCGGGCGAAGCAGGACGCGGCTTTGCCGTGGTCGCCGAGGAAGTGCGCAAGCTCGCCGAGCAGAGTTCCGCCGCGACAAACGAAATCGAGCAGACCATCGGGCGCATGATTGAGAGCATTCAGGTTGCCGCCGGCGCCATCTCGAACGCCGAGGAAAAAGTGGACGCGAGCAAAGAGGTCACTGTCGAAACGGAGAAGAGTTTCAACTCGATTCAAAAGCGTCTCGAGGATGTCCGCGCCAGCATCACGCAGATCAGCAAAGCCGTCGACGAAACGGCGGGCGATATGCAGGCTGTCGTCGGCAATGTCCAAAGCATCGGCACCGTCGCCGAAAAGACAGGGGCGAACGCCGAAAACGTCGCCGCCGCCTCCGAAGAGCAGAGCGCAAGCCTGCACGACGTGAGCGACAGCGCCGAATCCCTCTCGCACACCGCCTCGAAACTCAACGACATCACATCAAAATTCAAACTCTAACAAGCAAAGGTACATCGTATGCCGGGCATCTCCCCGTGCACGATGTACCTTTTTTTGATATTTATGCCCCTTTATCTCCCTACCTACATGGGCAGTCCCAGCCATTGCCTTATGCGAAAAATAAAATAGGGATTTTTATTTTTCTATGATTTTACGCTTGACATTTCACGCAGCAGGTCTTATAATCAATACAAATGAACATCTATTCATATGTAGCATATGAAGGAAGGGGAACTTACCATGAAAAAGGCATTCAAACTGAGCGAACTCGACTGCGGGCACTGCGCACAGGAGATTGAGGACGCCGTAGCAAAGCTCGACGGCGTAACGAAAGTGCGCGTCAACTTCATGAGTCAGCGTATGACGCTCGAGGCTGACGACGCGCGTTTTGACGAGATCCTCGGCGAAATCAGGAAGATCATCAAGACCATCGAACCGGACGCCGTATTCGAAGGCTAATCTTTTAGAAGGAGAAGCACGATGTCGAAAAAACAGAAGCGGATGCTCTATCGCATCGGCGGTGCGGCGGCGCTCTTCATTCCCGGCATGATCCTCGAGCACTCCGGAATCGGCATGGCACTGCTCCTCGCCGCGTATGCGCTCATCGGCTGGGATATTCTCTGGCGTGCCGCCGTCAACATCCGGCATGGGCGCGTCTTTGATGAAAACTTCCTCATGTCGATCGCGACCATCGGCGCTATTCTCCTTGGAGACTACTCCGAGGGCGTCGCAGTCATGCTGCTCTATCAGATCGGCGAGTGGTTCCAAGCCTACGCCGTACAGCGTTCGCGCCGCTCCATCTCTTCTCTCATGGATATTCGTCCCGACACCGCACGTGTCCTGCGCGGCGGCGAGGAAGAAGAGGTATTCCCGGACGAGGTCGAGGTCGGCGACACGATCCTCGTCCGCCCGGGCGAGCGCGTCCCGCTCGACGGCATCATCCGCAAGGGCGAAGGACTTCTCGACACCTCCGCACTCACCGGTGAATCCATGCCGCGTGAGGCGCATGAGGGCGACGAGATCATCAGCGGCTGCATCAATCAGACGGGCGTCCTCGAGATCGAGGTCACAACGCCGTACGAAGAATCCACCGTCGAGCGCATCCTGTCGCTCGTCGAGGAGGCAACGGACAAAAAGGCCACGACCGAGGCGTTCATCACACGCTTTGCCCGTTGGTACACGCCCGCCGTCGTCATCGGCGCGCTGCTGCTCGCCATCGTCCCGCCGCTCGTGACAGGCGATCCGTTCGCGGGCTGGATCTACCGCGCGCTGACCTTCCTCGTCATCTCGTGCCCGTGCGCACTCGTCATCTCCGTCCCGCTCTCCTTCTTTGCGGGCATCGGCGGCGCGAGCCGCGCCGGCATCCTCATCAAGGGCGGCAACTACCTCGAAGCGCTCGCCAAGGCAGACACTGTCGTCTTTGATAAGACCGGCACGCTCACAAAGGGCAGCTTCAGCGTCACGGACGTTCTGCCCGCGAACGGGTTCTCAAAGGACGAGGTACTCTTTTACGCAGCGAACGCGGAACGCTACTCCACACATCCCATCGGCGTCTCCATCGTGCGCGCCTTCACCTCGGGCGGGCACTCGACGGAGGGGACGGACGTGCACGCCCTCGAGGAAAAGGCGGGGCGCGGCATCTCCGCACACATCAACGGACGCATCATCCTCCTCGGGACGGTGGACTTCCTCAAGGCAAAGAACACCAAGGATATGCCCGCCATCCCGCACGTCGGTGCGGTTTGCCTTGCCATCAACGGACGCTATGCAGGCGTCGTCCACATCGCCGACGAGGTGAAGGATGATGCAAAGGTCGCGGTCAGCGCCCTCAAGGAGCGCGGCATCGGCGAGACCGTCATGCTGACGGGCGACTCGAAGTGGATCGGCACATCGGTCGGCAAATCGCTCGGCATCGACACCATCCACGCCGAACTCCTCCCGCAGGACAAGGTCGCACAGGTCGAAGAACGCCTTGCGGGTCGTAAGGAGGGCGCAACGCTCGCCTACGTTGGCGACGGCATCAACGACGCCCCCGTGCTCGCGCGCGCGGACGTCGGCATCGCGATGGGCGCGCTCGGCTCGGATGCCGCCATCGAGGCGGCGGACGTCGTACTCATGACCGACGAGCCGAAGAAGATCGCAACCGCGATCGACATCGCACGCAAGACCATGCGTATCGCCTGGCAGAACATCATCTTTGCCATCGGCATCAAGGGCATCGTCCTCGTCCTCGGCGCACTCGGCATGGCGGGTCTCTGGGCGGCAATCTTCGCCGACGTCGGCGTCACCGTCCTCGCCATCCTCAACGCCATGCGCGCACTGCATGTGAAAGAGTAAATTGGAAACCAAAACCGGCAGCATCGACACCACATTGTCGATACTGCCGGGTTTTTTCTATCACATTAAAATAAATCAGTATGTGATCCTGTTCTTGTTAGATACAAAATCAGTTCTTTCTCAAGAATCTCATAGACTAAAAGCCAGTCGGGTGTAATATGACATTCCCTACATGACGCATAGTTACCGGTAAGCGCATGGTCTCTGTTCTTTGGTGGAAGCCCCTCACCGTTCGCAAGCTTTTTAATAATCTCAGTCAGGAGATCTATATTGTAACCTCGCTTTTGTATACGTTTCAGATCCTTTTGAAATTTTGTCGTTGGCCGTACGGTATATTTCATGCCAACAGCTCCCGCATCATCTCATCGACATCCGTATACGTTTTTCCGAGAGAGGGATTCTCCTTCATACGTCGAACTTCCTCAATCGCCTCTAGGGTTTCCGCATTCGGCAGAGAATCTCCCACATCGAAGGGGATGCGATACTCGCTCACCGTCTTCCACGCAAAAAGATTAAACGCTGTCGTCATGCTGATACCCATATCGCTGCAAAAATCATTAAACGCCGTTTTCAGATCTCTATCCATGCGAATGCTCACACTCGTCTGCGACACCATGATCACTCCTTCCTTATCATCAGTGTAAAACAGCTTGAAGATACTGTCAACATACAGCTAAAAGCCGCATATTATCCCCTTCGTCCGGAGGACAAACGATGCGGAAGCAGCACGAAACTCCAGCATCATCATCTTTATACGGATAGTAAGTGACGCGGAAGTTTGGATGCAGAACAAGGAACAAGAAAAATCCAAGGGCAGGCGTAGTTAAGACCTACGTCAACTGCAGGATTTTTCGCAGTGACACAGCTATGCGCCAAAATCCCGCGTCACGCCTCCCCCTCTATAAGCAACGCTAAGTGACGTGCAAGCTTGGATGTATAGCTAGGCATGAGGAGAATACAAGCGAAGGCGTAGTTAAAAGCTACGTCAAGCGCAGTATTCGACGAATAACGACGCTAGACGCCAAGATCGGACGTCACGCCTCTCCGCGGCGACCATGGTACAGACACCACGGCTCCTCCGCCATATAATCTCCGCCGTGATAATACGCGGCGCGGGCGCGGCAGCCGCCGCATGACTTCTTATAGCTGCAGGAGCCGCATCCGCCGCCGTAGTCGAGTGTGCGGAGCTTTTGGAACACTTCGTTCTTTGCCCAGATCTCATCGAATGGGGTCTCGCGCACGTCGCCGAGTTCACGGTTGAGATAGGCACAGGGCTGCACCTTGCCGCGTGGACTGATGATGCAGTACGTCAGTCCCGCCAGACACCCGCGCGTGAAGCGCGTCGGCGTGCCGATCTGATCCGCGATGCGCAGGAACTGCGGCGCACAGGTCGGTTTCAACTCGATGTCCACGGTTTCCTGTTTTTTCATGATGCGCGTGAGGACGTCCTCGTACGCCTCGGCGCGCAGCGACTCCTCCTCGATGGTCTCGGCGCGTCCTGTCGGCACGAGGAAGAAGAAATGATGCGCCTTCGCACCGATCTCGACGGCAAAATCCGTCATCGCCTCGAGTTCATGCTGGTTCCAATCCATGACCGTCGTGTGGATCTGGAACGGCAGTCCGACCGCGCGGCAGTTCTCCATGCCGCGCACCGCACCCGTCCAGCCGCCCGGATACGAGCGGAACGTGTCGTGCTTCTGCGGGTCGAGCGAGTCGAGCGAGATACCCATGCCGCACGCGCCCGCGTCCTTGAGCGCCTGTGCCATCGTGCGGTCGATCAGCGTGCCGTTCGTGCCAAAGACGGGGATCAGCCCCAGTCCGCGCGCGTAAGCGACCAGCTCGATGATGTCGGGGCGCGTCAGCGGCTCGCCGCCCGAAAAGATCATGATGCGAAAGCCTGCCTTTGCGATCTCGTCGAGGAGTTTTTTCCCTTCGGCAGTCGAGAGCTCCTCCTCCGCACGGCAGCCCGCGTCGCGGTAGCAATGTGCGCAGTACATATTGCACGCGTTCGTCGTGTTCCACGAGATAATCTTCACTCCGCCGCCCGCAACACCCTGCGGATGTCCGCCCGGTCGTCCGCCGGGATGTCCCGCTCCGTGCGGGTGTCCCCCGGGATGCCCGCCCGGATGCCCCGCTCCATGTAGATGTCCTGGATGTGCACCCACCGCGTGTGGGCAGGACGCCTCTTTACACGCTGCGGATGCCGCACACGCCTCCGGCGGCGCGCTCACAGAGCCGCCTCCCGAAGACCGATCTCCTCATCCGTCAGATAGCAGGACGGATCGGACTCCCAAAAATCCCCCGTCCGCGCCTCGGCGCGCGTGCGGAAATTCCCGTTGCACCAGCTCAGATATTGGCATTTCGAGCAGCGCCCCTTCAACAGCGGCTTACGATCCTTTAGCCCTGCGAGAATCGGGTGCGTCATATCCTGCCAGATCTCGCCGAACGGTCGATCGCGCACGTTTCCGAAGGTATGATGCTGCGTGAACTGATCAGGATGCACATAGCCGAGCGGATCGACCTCACCGAACGCGATGCCCGAGCGGTTGCCGCCGTTCGCCCCGATGAGCCTGCGGATCTGCTCGGCGCCGGCGTCGTTGCCCTCCGCGAGCGCCTTGATATACATATAGACCCCATCGCAGTGGTTGTCGACGGTCAGAATCTCCTTTTTGAGTCCGCGCTCTTCAAAATCCTTTGTCCGCGCGATAATCGTATCCATCGCGCGGCGCGACTGCTCCGCCGTCACGTCCTCATCCATCATCTGACCGCCGCGCCCGGAGTAAACGAGATGATAGAAGCAGACGCGGTTGATGCCCTTTTCCTCGATGAAGTCAAAGATTTTATCGAGCTCCATGATGTTGTGGTGGTTGATGGTAAAGCGCAGCCCCACGCGCTGCCCGACCGCGACGCAGTTCTCGATGCCCTCCATCGCGCGCCGGTACGCGCCCTCGACGCCGCGGAACATATCGTTCACATCCGCGAGCCCGTCGAGCGAGATACCGACGTAGCCGACGCCGAGATCCTTGATGCGCTGCGCGACCTCGCGTGTGATGAGCGTCCCGTTCGTCGAGAGCGTCGGACGCACCCCGCGGTCGCGCGCATACTCCGCCAGCTCGAAAAAATCCGGACGGATCAGCGGCTCGCCGCCCGAAAAGAGCAATACGGGCACGCGAAAATCCGCAAGCTCGTCGATGAAGCGTTTTGCCTCCTCCGTCGTGAGCTCTCCCGCGTATTTCTGCCCGTCCGATTCCATATAGCAGTGGCGGCAGCGCAGATTGCAGGTGCGCGTCGAGTTCCAGACGACGACGGGTCCCATGCCCTCCGCCGCGCCGTTCCTCATGCGGTGCGCGTTATGCCCGTAGCGCAGCGCATCGCCGTAGTGCTCGTCCATAAAAAGTAATTTCGTTACGCTGATCATGTGGAGCCCCTATCCTAAAATACAATACACAGAACTAGGTTATGCCTCATTGCTCGCCCGGATGCCGTCGAGCAAGAGCTTTGTCTTGAGCGCGATATTTTCTTGAAACGAGAGATCGAGCCTGCTGAACACCGCCGCCTGATAGAGCGAGTGAAACATCTCCGCGATGAGATCCACGGGCACGTCGCCGCGAATCTCCCCCGTCTCCTGTCCCTGTGCGATGATCTCCGTAAAAATTTGCTTGATCTGCGGTGTCATACGTCCGCCGCCGGGATGCCCCCCGTGGTGCGGATGCGGCGCGTCCGCGGTCTCCGCACCTCCATGCCCCCCCGTCTCCGTATCCTGGGGTCCCGCATGTCTGGATGCCGCGAGGAACAACGGCATCACAAAGCGATTTTCATCGAGGAACTTTGCCGTCACACGCGCACCGACCTCAAGGAGCTCGAGCGCAGTGCGATCCGCCGCCCGCGCCTCGGTGAGCGCCATACGGATGGCATCGCCGAGCCGGCTAAGAAGCGAGAACAGGAGATCTTCCTTCGACGTAAAATAATTGTAAAACGTCCCGATCCCGAGATCCGCTGTCCTCATGATGTCCGCAACCGACGTATCCTTGTAGCCGTTCTTCGAGAACTCGCTGACCGCCGCCTCGAGAATCATCCTGCGCGACTGCATCTTCTTGCGCTCGCGCCGTCCCATCATCGTCTCCAACAAAAGTCCACCCTTTCTTCAAATCCTTACATGCGTATTATATAGGAAAAAACTTCGTTTGAAAAGCAAAAAATGAATCCCATTCATATTTTCATTCTCAATTAGTCGATTGAAACAGCCAAATCCAAGGCAACAAAAAAACGCCGACCAAAGTCGACGTCCATACGTTCATCAAAATGGTGACCCAGGAGGGATTCGAACCCCCGACCCTTTGATTCGTAGTCAAATACTCTAATCCAGCTGAGCTACTGAGTCACGTTGTCTTGCGACGGTGATTATATTAGCATCTTTAGAAGAACGTGTCAAGGGAAAATTTTTCATACAGACACCGCCGTATCCTCTTGCAGGTACCGGAATCAAGCGTTCCACACATCCTACACCGCGGCTTCGTTCCCATGCGGACGGATTGGTGACGAGACAGGGGAGGTTCTATCGCCCGTCTCCTCCGCTGCGAAAAAATGCCAACGTCCGATAAACACTCTCCAAGTCGCTCCCCGTATGGCGCAGGAATATTTTCAGAACCAGATAGAGCGCATCCAGCCTGCCGAAATACGCAAATGCCCGTGCGGCATAGTGCGGCTGTCTGCCGGCATAAGTGCGGAACGCCGTTTCCGCAAGGCGATTGGCATCCGCACCGGCTTCCTTGAAGATGCTCTGCACAAAGAGCAGCACGTCGCGCAGGATACGTTTTTCACGCGGAAGCCCTATAAGGATCCCGTCCTCAAAATCAATCAGCATCACGCGCGTACCGTCCCACATCATATCCTTGAGCGCAGGCCGCCCATGATGCAGTCCCAAAGCATGCAGACGCGCCAAATCTTCCGCGCCGGAAGACAGCATCTCTTCCTTCTGTGAGAACGGCACATCCGCTCTCCCCACGAGTTCCGATACCCGTGCGCCGCAGTCGGCAAGCGCCAGCCAGCCGTCCCCGGAGGCATATACTTCCGGCACCCCGACACCGCGCCGCGCGAGCCGCTCCAGACGTCCCGTCTCAAAATGCAGTGCCTTTTTCCCATTTGGATTTACCCCCGGCTGCAAAATTCCAAGTCCCAGCACGAGGCATGCGCAGCGCGCGAACCGCAGCCAACGCTCGTTGCGCACGGACTCTGTCTGTTTGACCCAGATTTTTCGCCCTTCGTATATAAACCAGAAAATGCGCTTCTCCGGGTGTTTTTTTAACTCTTCGCCGATGCGTATGTTCAGGTCTCTCATCTCTCCTGCCTCATTGATACGCATCTCCATCACCTCCTTATGCTGCCGACAGACTTTCCGGAGGAGGAATCACGCCGTATTGCCCAACAGCGTGCCCCGTTACGCCGGTTCTCCCCACACACCGTCACGAAAAAGGCGCGTCAGCCGCACGGAAACAAGGTCGCCGCGCGTGACGGGAGCATCGGTGTAGACGCGGATATAGGTGTCCGTGAGCCCGTCCGTAACGCCGTGCGCCGTCGTTTCAAATAGGACATCCGTGACCGTGCCGAGCGCTGCCCGGTGATAGCCTACAGCGAGTTCCTCAGCGAGCGCCTGCATCCGCGCCGCGCGTTCCTTGCGTATGGGCGCGGGCACTTGATCGGGACGCCGTGCGGCGGGCGTTCCCCTCCGCGCGGAGTACGGGAACACATGCATCCGCGCAAAGCCCATCCGACGCACGAAATCAAGACTCTCCTCGAACTGTGTCTCCGTCTCGCCCGGGAATCCCACGATGATGTCCGTCGAGACCGCAACGCCCGGCACGGCGCGGCGTACATCCTCGATGAGACGTGCGAACGCCGCCGTATCATAGTGGCGGTTCATCGCGGTAAGAACGCCGTCGCTCCCCGCCTGGAGCGGCAGATGCAGGTGCGCTGCAAAGCGCGGCTCGGTGCGGATGAGCTCGAGCAGATCGTTCGACAGCTCGACCGACTCGAGTGAACCGAGCCTCAGGCGCCTCAGCTCCGGCAAAGAGAGTGCGGTACGGCAGGCATCGGCAAGCGTCGGGCGCCCGGGGAGGTCGATGCCGTACGCGCCGAGGTGAATGCCCGTGAGGACGATCTCATGGAATCCTGCCGCTGCGATCCGCTCCGTTTCGCGCCGCACGGCGGCGAGCTCACGCGATTTGACAGGACCGCGCGCATAGGGGATGATGCAGAACGTGCAGAAATTTTGACAGCCGTCCTCGATCTTGAGAAATGCACGCGTGCGCTGCGGCATGTGCGCGAGCGGGATATCCTCGAACGTCCGCGCCTGCATGATGTCCGTGATCTGCCCCGAGATGCCGCTCTCCGCGCGCATTGCCTCCTCCACATAGTCGACGATCTGTGCGCGTTCCTTCGTCCCGATGACGACGCGCACGCCCTCGAGTGCGCGAATCTCCTCTGGCGCGACCTGCGCATAGCAGCCGCAGACCGCGATACAGGCGCGCGGATTCGTCCGTGCCGCGCGGCGGATGATCTGGCGCGACTTGCGGTCGCTCAGATGCGTCACCGAGCAGGTATTGACGACATAGACATCTGCGGATTCCTCGAACGGCACGACATCGTAGCCGCGCGCGCGGAACAGTCCCTCCATGGTTTCCGTTTCAAATTGATTGACCTTGCAGCCGAGCGTCATGAATGCAACTGCGCTCAAGACGCACCTCCTCCCGTTCATTATATTACTATTGTACCACAAAGCCGCTATGAACAATAAATTTTTTCTTCCAAAGTGATGACATTTCCTAAAAATGCGATATAATAAGTACAAGAAATCGTTCCCATGCCATAGACCACGGAGGGGGGATATTTATGGCGAGCATTTCACAGATGACCGGAGCGGCACGCTCCATCTATTCGTCGCTTTACAGCAATAGCTCACGCATGGACGCGACCGCCGCGCTCTTCGGAGGGAATACGAAGCGCGGATCGTCGAGTCTGTTTTCCGCGCAGTACCGCGCGCAGGATTCGAGCGCACAGGAACTGAACTCGATTTTTTCGATCGCAAATCAAGCGGCACAGCTCCGCAAATCCTATGCCGAGAGCAGTTCGAAGTTCTACAAGGAATACGATTCGAACATGAAGGATCTGCGCAAATCTGCGGGCACGGTCAAGACAATGAGCTACGAACTTGACAGCTCCGATATCAGGGCGAACGCAGACGGCTCCAAGACCTACAGCGACCGCCTGAAAACAGCGATTGGGAATGTCAAAGACCTCGTCGCGCAGTACAACGAGACGAACGCGTTTCTCGCGGAGAATAAATCGGCAGGTCCCGGCGTACAGCGCCTCGCTGCCGATTTCTCGGATACGACGTACAAGGCGGATTCCTATGCCAAGATGGGCATTACCGTCAACGCAAAGACGGGGCAAATGACGGTGAATGAAAATCAGCTCGCGCGCGCACTTACGAGTTCGCCGGCACAGTCAGAGGCGATCCTCGGAAAGGACGGTCTCGCCGGACGCGCAGATCGTCATGCACAGCTCGCACAGAGTTCGCGCAGCCGCGTGCTGCCGACCATGCAGGAATCCATCGGCAAGCAGCTCAGCTATGCGGAAGGACTGCTCACAGGCGGCTCGCTCAGTACGATGTCGCGCTACTCGAACATGCTGAACCTGTTCAGCATCTATGTATAAGGAGAAATAGGGAATGGATCTCACAATGGATATTGCACAGATGTCGGTCAATATGCATCAACAGCAGGACATGCAGAGTCTCGGCATTGCCGTCGCCAAGATGGCGATGAACGCGAGCGACGACGCGCTCGAACTCCTTGAGGAGACCACGGCAAGCGTCGATCCGAACCTCGGCAATGTCGTCGACGTGTCTGCCTAAGGATCATATTTGACGAAACAATGCAAGCAAAAATCCCCAACCGCCGCGTACGGTTGGGGATTTTTTATGGATCATTTCGAGATGCGGCCCTGTGCCGTCTGATAAACAAGATCGTCCGCCCGTATGCCGATCACGATGATCACCATCCGCTTCTCCGTGCGCAGCAGGCGATAAACAATGCGAAGACCTTGCCCTCTGAGCTTGATTTTAAGCAGTCCCGCAAGCGCGGTGCCGGCGACATTCCCGAGTGGCTTCCCGTAGCCGCCCTCCGTGTTCGGCAGCGGATTTTGTCGTACCTTTTCAATTGCCTTGACGGCGATCTGCCGTTGACTGCCGTCAAGACGCGCGAGATCGTCGGCGGCTTCCGGCAGAAAATCCACCGCCCATTTCATTCGAACACAACCTCGTCGCCGTCCTCACATGCCGCAGGCGACATCCCCATATTTTTGCAGACCTCTTCGAACGGGATACACTTCTTTGCATCGAAGTCGCGCAGTCGCTCCGCTGCGAGCCGGGCGAGCTGCATCTCGTGCAGTTCCTCGCGCATCTCTTCATATTGCTGCGGAGAAAGCAGCACGCATTCCGGCGCATTGTTCTTGATCACGACCGCCATACCCGACCGCTTGACTTCGGAAAAGATTTGTCCCGCCTTCCCGCGGTTGAACGCGGTGATGGGCACGGTCTTATTGAGCGGTGCTGCTTTTGCCATGCGATCCCTTCTTTCCTAGGGATATTATATCAAAAAGCAGCGAATATATCAACAAATTCATCGATATTCTGCTCGCTAAACAGACGCGCCCCGCATTTTCCCAAACCGAAAACAAAAAAGCTGCCCGATGCGCATTCACCGGCGATTGCGGGGGCAGCTATTTTAATGTCTCTTTACCGATTCTTCTTTCGGAACTCCTCCATAAATGCGGCAAGTTTTTCGACGCCTGCAAGCGGCATGGCGTTGTAGATGGAGGCGCGCATCCCGCCGACGCTGCGGTGTCCTTTGAGCCCCGCGAGCCCACGCTCCTTGGCTTCGGCGACGAATTGCTCCTCGAGCGTGGGACTGCCGAGCCGGAACGTGACGTTCATGCGCGAGCGGCTGCCCTTTTCCGCGTGCCCGCGATAGAACCCGTCCGAGCCGTCGATGACGCCATAGAGGAGCGCGGCTTTTTCCGCATTGCGCCGCCCCATCTCGGCAAGTCCGCCCTGCGCCTTGATCCACGCGGCGACCTTGCCGACCATGTAGATGGCGAAAACGGGCGGCGTGTTGTAGAGCGAGTCGTTCTTTTGGAACGTGCTGTAGCGCAGCATCGTCGGGAGTTCGGCGGGGCTGCTCTCGAGCAGCTTTTTCTTCGCGACGTTCAGCACAACGCCCGCTGGCCCAAGATTTTTCTGCACGCCCGCATAGATGAAGTCATAGCGCGCAAAATCCCACGGACGCGACAGGATGTCCGAGGACATATCCGCAAAGAGCGGGATGCCGTTCGTCTCGGGCGTATAGTGATACTCCGTCCCGTAGATCGTATTATTCAGGCAAATGTGGAGGTAGGCAGCATTCGGCGCGATATTCAGCTCCTCCTGCGCGGGCACGCGCGCGTAATCCTCCTCCTTCGTCGAGGCGGCGACCGTGCCGACACCGAGCCGCACCGCCTCCTCGTACGCCTTCTCCGCAAACGATCCGGAAAGCGCATAGCTGCCGGGATGCGCCACCGAGGCAAAGTTCAGTGGGAGGAGTGCAAAGGTCTGACTCGCCCCGCCCGCCGTGAATACGACGTCGTAGTCCGCGCCGAGCCCCATCAGTTCGAGGATGTCCGCCTTTGCCCGCGCGTGCACCTCTTCATAGGCGGGCGCGCGGTGACTGATCTCTAGGATGGACATGCCCGTCCCGCGGAAATTCAGCAGCTCCGCCTGCACCTCGCGCAGCACCTCTTCGGGCAGGACGGCAGGTCCCGGATTAAAATTATAAATGCGTTCGTTCAAAATACTTCCTCCTCGTTGATCAGAGCATCACTGACTGTCGCCCTCATCATCCATGCCATACTCCGCACGCGTTATGCGGATCTCCGCGACGCGCGCACGATCCATCCGCCGCACCTCAAATGTAAACCCGTTCCAATCACATGTCTCACCGACGGCAGGGATGCGCCCGATCTGCGCAGTGACAAAGCCGCCGAGCGTCTGAAAATGGTCGTGATCCTCATCAGGGAGCTCCTCGATGCCGAACTCCTCCTTGAACTCGTCGATCGGATACAGCCCGTCAAAGATCCAGCTCGCCCGCTCTTCCTCACTCATGCGTGCGCCCGTCGGCGCATCGCCGTCCTCGCTGCCGATGATCTCCTCCATGATGTCGTCCATCGTGATGAATCCGACCACGCCGCCGTACTCGTCGAGGACGACCGCCTCGTGGATGTCGCCGCTGCGGAATTTCTCGAGGACGCGCAGTCCCTCCATCGTGCGCGGCACGAAGAGCGGCTTTTTGATGTAGTCGGCAGGGTCGATGCTCTTGCCGTCGAGCATCGCGTCAAGAAGCTCCTTTGCATAGATCACGCCGCGAAAATCGTCCAGGTTCTCATACGCAACCGGGAACACGTCGTGCGGCGTCCTGCGGATAATGCGCAGCTGCTCACGCCGCGGCTCCGCCAAATCGATCCACGCGATACGTGTGCGCGGCGTCATGAGTGCGGACGCGGTCTGATCGCTCATGTGGAAAATACGATCCACCATGTCCTGCTCCGCCTTCTCGAACGTGCCGTCCTCCGTCCCCTGCTCCATGAGATCCTTCACCGCATCCTCCGTCGCAGCGGCGCGATCCTGCGGACTGATGCCAAAGAGCAGCAGGAGCCCGCGCGAAACCGACACGAGCGCCGCGCTCGGCAGCGACGTGAGCCGCGTCAAAAGGCGGATGCTGCGGTGACTGCGCAGGAGAATGTCCTCCGGGCGGCGCAGCGCGATCTCCTTGGGCAAAAAATCGCCAAAGAGCAGCGTCAGCGCGGTCATGACGACGATGCTCAGCACGAGCGCTGCGGCAAAGACCTCCATCCCCGGCAGGAGATGTGCGAGGAATCGCCCGAACGCGGGCGCAACGAGCAGTCCCATACCAAGCCCGATGAGGAGACTCATGCAGGTCACGCCCGCCTGCGCCATCGCGATGGGCTTTTCCGGATGCTCGAGCAGCGCGAGCGCCGCCGCCGCATCGGGATTGCCGTCGAGCGAAAGCTTTTCGAGACGCCCGCGGTGCGAGCCCGTCAGCGCCGTCTCGATCTGCGAAAAATACGCGTTCGCCGACAGACACACAACGAGCAATACGAAACAGATCAGATCCGAAGCAGAACTATCCAAGAGGAAGCCATCTCCTTTGATCGAGAAGAAATATCCTTGTTGTCACAGCGGCTGCACGCCGTGCTTCATGTGCTCTCCCCGCCCATAAACACACGAAAATTCACCGGCTCCGCCCCCGCCGCACGGAATGCGTCGTGCACCTCCGGTGCGCAGACGGCGCGCAGCTCCGCCTCGAAGTTGTGATCCCAGAGGCACGCGGGGATGAGAACGGCATTGTCCGTGCCGGGATGCATCATGACCTCGGTCACGCCGTCCACAGATGCGCGTACAATCTCTGTGAGAACGCGCGTATCCACAGCCTCGCCCGCGACGATGCCGGCGAAGCGATCGGGCGTCCGTATTCCGCGCCGACGCGCCATGACCGCTGCACGACGGGCAAGCACCGACAGCCCCGCACGCCCGACGATCTGCCCGACGCCGCCGAACGCCCCCGCAAAGAGCGGTGCACGCGGCGCACGCATCGCAGGTATCGCGGCGGCGGTGCAGAGGTCGAGCACGATGTCGATGACGCCCGGCAGGACGTGCATGTGCTGATGACTGTCCGCGTGCGTCGGTCGGATGCCCGCCGTCTCCACACGACGCAGCTGCGCCGCGAGCTCGGCGCGCACCTCATCAAGATTGACCTGCCCGCGCAGGAGATGAACGGCAAAGACATTGTGATCGTCATAGAAGACGCCCGCCTCCGTCACGAGCGAGGGAATCTCTCGGGGCGGCAGGACGGGAGTACCGTTGACGAGCGTCAGATGGATGCCGACACCAAGTGCCGGCGTCCGCTGTGCAAGCAAAACCGCATCGTCAAACGCCGCGCCGCCCGGCATCAGCGTCGCCGAGCGCAGCACGCCGTCCTGTACGCCGCGCTCCACCGCGCGGTTGATGAGCACATGCCGCCCAAAATCGTCCGCATTGACAATGATCCGCTTCAAAGCTCTCTGCACCGCCGTTTCCTTCTCCGTGTTTCAGCAAAATTACCGTTTATTATACCGCAGAGCGCCGCTCCCGTCCACCCATCGCGCCGTTTCCATGCACAGGAGCGCATCCGGGGGCATTTTTATGCACACGCGATATATATCCGGTCGACGGAGCATCGTCATGTATTCGCAGGCAGCCTGTCGCTCCGAACCTTTACCATCGTGACCAAGCTCCGCTGCCGAAGATGATGCCTCCCGTGATCGACGCGCCGCGCGTGCCGCCGCTCACCGTGTCCGGTACCTCTGCCGACACATAGATGCCCGTATCCGTCAGACCTGCGACAGCGAGCACTGCCTTGTCTCGAAGCTCCCGATACGTCTTGCGTTCAATTTCCGCCGTAAACTCCTGCGACGCCCCCGGCTCAATGGCAAACGTCTGGAATGCCTGCGTAAACGCCATCGTATTTGACCAGCGCCAAATCTCCTTCCCCTTTGCATCAAGCAGCGCAAAATCATAATCCTGCCCCGTCGGATGCTCGACCATATAGAGGCTCTCCCCCTCGTTGTGCACCTTGAGTTTCAGCAGCAGCCGCCCGCCTTTTTCCTCAACGGTCAGCTCCTCGGCAACATCATGCACGCGTACGCCCGCATAAGAGGTGCGCTGCAGCCGCGCCCCTCCGTGATGTCCCGCCGGGAACGTAATGCCGATACCGCCCCCAATCCCCGCCTCAGCCGGATGCACAGCAAACGTCGAAGGTATGGTGATTAACGACGCAATCAGCGCAATGCCGAATCTTTTTTTCGTTATTTTCATAGGACAATCCTTTCTGCGTACAAAAATTGGATATGCTTATTAAATTCGACGACGCAGAGAAATTTACCTTTTTGATATGCAGAGGATCTGCCGTGCGCTTTTATATAAGGAATTTACACACTTTACTTGACATACCCGATAGTACTTGTTATTTAATTCCCTTGCGGTTTGAGTTTTTGCTTCTTCTTTCTCTTTTTCTTCCTGTTCTTTGTCTTTTTCCCGATATTCTGCCTCTATCGCTTGCCGTTCATCTTCGG
>NZ_AUFU01000007.1 GCF_000426665.1 Centipeda artemidis DSM 19719
CTTGCCGTATATTGTGGAGACCGCCCGCGAGCAGCTTGGCGTTCGGGTGTCCCCCGCTTAAGCTCATAGTGGATCGCCGTGTGCGAGCATCCAACCCGTGCGGCTATGGCGCGAAGGGAGAATCCTTCGCGGTGAAGTGCCTGTATTTGCCCCCTTTCGTCAAGGGTAAAGTGCTTTCCCGATTTACGAACAGCTTCCATTGTGGTAGAATGGGGGTAATCCATAGTGATTGCTCCTTTGCTGATGTTTTGTAGCAGAACCATTATAGCACGGGATGTCACTATGGATTTTGTTTTTGTTTAGCTGTTCAACTTCATTTTACAACGAACCGATTTCATTTTATCCTTTCATTTCGTTCTGTCATAGCTGCTGCGAGTGCTGCGCCGAGGGCGGAGCCGGTGTTTTCGAGGATGATCTTGACGTTGACCGCCTCGTCCAAGAGCAGCGTGTCGAGTGCACCACGCAGATGATGCGCGACAAGCGGGACTTTCTCATAGACGGAGCCGTCGACGGCGACGAACTGGTCCTCAAGCGCGTTTTCACCCATGCGGTGCTGAATGATGGCGACGTAGGTCGCCGCAACGATGCGTGCAGAGCGGACGATGACTGCAGTCGCGAGCTCCTGCAGAAGGGCACGCTCGGAGGCGGTGAAGGTCATGCCCGTTTTTGCCTCGATGACGGCGCCCGCCGAATGGCGGTCGAGATAGGCATCTGCGATGATCTCGGAGAGTTCAATGCTCGAAAAGGGGTAAACCCCGTCCGTACCGAGGAGGTCGGCAAGCGCCGCACCGTAGAGCGACCCGAGGTAGCGTCCCGACACCATCTTCTCAAGACGCTGTGCGCCGGGCTGCTCGGACTCCCTGTCCAGAATCTCATCGTATTTGGAGAAGGGCAGTTTTCCGAAGCCGCCCGACTCCATGTTGATGACGGTAGGCGGCTCGCTGCCGTCCGCGAACTCCTCGTAGTAGCAGGTGTTCTGCCCCGTGGCGTAGATGGAGCCGATGTAGGTGTGCTCGTGCTTGTATGCCGCCGCGAGCAGGACTGCGACCGTGTCATTGATGACTGCGACGGGTTCGACGTTCCTCATGCCGCGCCGTGCGAGTGCCTCTTTGAGGAGGTCGTTGACGACCTTACCCTCGACCCCCTGCGTGGCGAATTCCTTCGTCCATACAATCAGCTTCGCATTGTAGAGGTCGGTCTGCTGCGAGGGGAAGGAGAAGGTGTGTCCGAGCAGGTATTTCGTTGTGCGATTTCCCTCGATCGCCTCATCGATGATCTCAGCGAGGAAGTCAAACATTTCTTCCGCCGTTGCATCCGCGCTGACGTAGTCATAGACACCGGGGAGGGTGAGCGGCTTTGCGACCTTGCTCAGTACCTCATATTCGCCGCCGCCCTTGAGGAGGATGCGAAGTGCTCGTACATTTGTGCCGCCGAAGTCGAGCGCGAGGAAGGAGCCGTGCTCCTTTCCGCTTGGAAGTCCTGCGTAGGAGCGGAGCATACGAAGCGTTGCACCCTTTTCACCCGAAAGCCCCGCGCACATATTGGCGCGGAAATCATCGGCGATCCTGCGGAGCGTATCGTCGTCTATGGTGAAGGCAGCCTTTGTCTCGTCAAATCGTTCACGATCAAAACCCATGGTAACTCCTCCCAAGAAAAGTTGTGGGGACGCCCCTATCGGTTCGCCCTAGTCTCCCCCGTTCGAAACGGGGGAGGGGGACCGCGTAAGCGGTGGAAGGGGCGCCACTTATCAGTGATAGCTTAGCAAAAGTGATCGAGCATCGCGCCGACGCTCGGGAACACCTGCTTCGCCTGTGCTTGTATCTCGGGACGTGCGGTCGTAAGCGAGTAGCCTCCCCATGCCTTCAGCATCGGCAGGTCGTTCGTCTCGTCGCCGATGGCGAACACCTCCACGCCATCCCATCCCATGACGGAGAGGAGTGTGCGGATGCCCTGATCCTTGCTGATGCCGGCGGGCGTGATGTCAAGGCTGCACGCATTTGGGAACGCATGAATCTTGTCACTGAGCTTTGCGTTCAGCACCGCCGCACATTCTTCCGAGAGAGCAGGTTCATGAAAGCCGAGCGAGAACTGCTGAATCCCCGTCAGTCCTCCGATCTCGCTCTCCTCGATGTAGACGATGGGGAAATCCCAGTCCTTTGCCTCGCGCTCGATCCACGAACCCTCGGAGTGGTGGCAGAGATAGGTCACATCTGCTGCAGAGAAGGCGAAGTGGAAGGATTTCTGTGCGCTCGGCTCCGACGCAATCGCCGTGAGCGCGCGAGGATCAATCTCCGCCTGAAATCGGACGGCTGCATCCGCACCCCGTATGATGCCGCCGTTGTTGCAGACGGTGTAGTCGAACTCCACGCCGTATTCCTCAAGCTGCGGGACAAGCATCCCATAGTCGCGTCCCGAGATCACACCGAACTTGTGCCCTGCGGCACGCCAGCGGGCAATGCCCTCCTTCGTCTCCTCGTCGATTTTGCCGCCCCGGAGGAGCGTGCCGTCGTAATCGCTTGCCGCTACCTTCATTTTACTTCCTCCTCATAGACAACCGCCTCGAGCGGACGGAGCGCAGCCTTTGGCGCATCCGCATAGCTGCCGATGAGCCGCACGCCCCTCAAAAATCCTGCGGGAAGCTGTGCCTCCTCTGCGGAAAAGTTGACTGCCGTAACGATGCGGCGATTGCCTTCCGTACGAGAGAATGCGTAGATCTGCTCGTTTTCGGCAAGCAGTTCCTCATAGACCCCGTTGAGCAGTACGGGATTCGTCTTGCGCAGACGGATGATCTGCTTGTAGTAATTGAGCACGGAGTCCGCATCCGCTTCCTCTGCCGCCGCATTGATTGTGTGATAATTCTCGTTTGCGGGCAGCCACGGCGTACCTGTGGTGAATCCTTCGTTCGCCGTATCGTTCCACTGCATCGGCGTACGCGCATTGTCACGGCTGTTGAAGTGGACAAAGGACAGTGCCTCTGCGGGCGAGAATCCTTCCTTCAGTGCAAGCTCGTATTGCCCGTGGGAGGAGATGTCATCGTATGCGTCGATCGTATCCCATTTGACGTTTGTCATGCCGAGCTCTTCGCCCTCGTAGATGAAGGGCGTGCCGCGCAGAGTCATGAGAATGGTCGCGAGTGCCTTTGCCGCAAGGCGTGCATCGCCGCCCTTCGGGAAGAAGTAGTTCACCGAGCGTGCGCGGTCATGGTTCTCGAAGTAGATCGGATACCAGCCCTCCTTGGCAACACCCTCCTGACTCGCGGAGAGTGCGCCCTTGAGCTTTGTGAGCTTCCACGGAACCATCTTCGACCAGCATTCGCCCTCCTCGTAGGGGACGAGGACGTGCGCAAACTCGAACAGCATCGAGAATACGCCGTTCTCGCCGACCCAGTCGGGCAGCTCCGCCACGCTGACACCGTTCGCCTCGCCGACGGTGAAGATGTCGTGCCCGTCAAAGACCTCCCTGCGGAACTCGTGGAGGAAATCGAGGATGCCGGGCGTGTTCGCCGTCATTGTGTGGACGCTCACCATGCCGTCCGCCGCGTCGGGCGTGCCGTCCTCGAAGACGGCGGGTTTCTTGATGTAGGTGATCGCGTCAATGCGGAAGCCGCCGACGCCCTTGTCGAGCCAGAAGTTCGCCGCTGCAAAGAGGGCTGCACGTACCTCTGGATTCTCCCAGTTGAGATCTGGCTGCGCCTCGGCAAAGGTATGGAGGTAGTATTGATCGCGTTCCGCGCAGTACGTCCACGCGGAGCCGCCGAAGATGCCGCGCCAGTTCGTCGGCGCACTGCCGTCGGGTTTCGCGTCGCGCCAGATGTACCAGCCGCTCTTTGCGTTATTGCGGCTGGACTTCGACTCGATAAACCACGGATGCTGATCGGAGCTGTGGTTGTAGACGAGATCCATGACGATGCGCATATCGCGCTTCTTTGCTTCGGCGATCAGCTCCTCCATGTCGGCGAGCGTGCCGAACTGGGGATTGATGCCCGTGTAGTCGCTGATGTCGTAGCCGTTGTCGACCATGGGCGAGGGATAGACGGGGGTGAGCCAGAGCGCACCCGCGCCGAGATCCTTCAGATAGTCGAGCTTTTCCGTGATGCCGCGCAGATCGCCTGTGCCGCTTCCCGTCGTGTCATTGAAGCTCTTCGGGTAGATCTGGTAAACGGCGGTGTTCTGCCACCATTTCGTTGCTTTCATGCTTGTTCCTTTCGTTATATGAGCTTCCCCCGTAGCAACGGGGGAAGTGGCGAGCATGCGAGCCGATAGGGGCGCCGGTGACGATACTCGGACCCTGTCGTTCAAAGCGCCCCTTCCACCACGCTGCGCGTGGTCCCCCTCCCCCGTTTCGACGGGGGAGGCTTTTCTTCATCAGAACGTCAGAACCGTCGTCTCGCCGGCTTTTGCATCCATGCCCGTCATCTTCTTCATGAGCGGGTACTCGCCGGAGTTCGTGACTGCCATGATGACGGTGTCCTGATAGCCCGCCGCATGAATCACATCGCGGTCGAACTTCACGAGCGGCGCACCCGCCTTAACGCGATCGCCCATCTTGACGAGCAGTTCAAAGCCCTCGCCCTCGAGTTTCACTGTGTCCACACCGATGTGGATGAGGAGTTCCGCGCCGTTGTCCATACGGAGACCGACCGCATGGCGGCTGTCCTCCATGACCATCGTGACCTCAGCATCCGCAGGAGCGGCCACAATGCCCTCCGTCGGCTCGACCGCAACGCCGTCGCCCATCATCTTCTGCGAGAACATCTCGTCCTTGACCTCGCTCATATCGATGATATGACCCGTTGTAACAGCCGTAATGGCAAAGGATTTCTCCGTGCCGACGGCGACCTCGTCCACATCGGAGGCAGGGGCGGTCATGAGTGCCTCGAAGCGCTCGCGGATCTGCGGGACGGAAAGTCCCACGATGACTTGGAATGCGTGACCGTTGCGGACAAGCCCGTGTGCGCCCGCCTCGGTGAATGCGCCCGTCGGAGCGACGAGTTCGGGATCGTTGACCGTGACGCGCAGACGCGTTGCGCAGTTCGTCACGTCCTTGATGTTTGCCGCGCCGCCGAGACCGTCGAGGAAGGCGCGCGCCTTGACATCGCGCTCATCGAGCTTCATGCCGGGAGCGGCTGCCGCAGCACCTGCTGTACCCGCCTGTTTTGCCTTGTAGTCCGCCTTCGTGAAGAGCTTGTCCTCTACGCCGTCGTCCGTGCGGCCGGGGGTCTTGTAGTCCTTGAGCTGAATGACGAAGCGGAACACGAAGAAGTAGATCGCGGTGAAGCACAGACCAACGGCGATCTGCATGAGATACGTCGCATAGTGATACGAGAAGAGCGGAATCCAGTTCTGCACGAAGCAGTCGATCAGACCGCCGCCGAAGTTGCCCGAGAGCCCGATTGCATAGAGCGTTGCGGAAAGCGTTGCCGAGAGGACGGCGTGCAGGAGATAGAGAAGCGGTGCGACGAAGAGGAAGGTGAACTCGATTGGCTCTGTGATGCCGCAGAGCACCGCCGTGATCGTTGCGGGGATGAGGAGCGCCGCTGTCTTCTTGCGCTTCTCAGGCTTCGCACACATATAGATCGCGAGTGCCGCGCCCGGCAGACCGAACACCTTGCCGCTGCCGTGGAGGGCAAAGCCGCCCTCGGGGAAGAGCTCACGGAGCGACTGCCCGCTGACCATGAAGTCATTGATGTGGCTAAGCCAATATGCCTGAATGCCGCCGTCTACGACCGCAGGGCCGAAGATGAACGGGAGATAGATGAAGTGGTGGAGACCTGCGGGAAGGAGCATTTTCTCCGAGAACGTGTATGCCCAGACACCGAGGATGCCGCTGGTCTTGAGGAAGAACTGGAACTGCTCGATGGCGTGCTGAACGGCAGGCCAGACGATGCAGAAGAGAAGTGCCATCGGGATCATGACGACGAAGCCGATCGCCACGACGAACGCAGGTCCTTTGAAGATGCCGAGCCAATCGGGGATGTTCGTGTCATAGAAACGATTGTGCAGGAATGCCGTGCAGCAGGCGATGAAGATCGCACCGAGCATGCCCATGTCGAGCGTCTTAACGTTCGCGATCATTGCAAGGCCTGTGCCGGGACCCGCCGGCTGGCTGTAGTCCACACCGAACGCGCTGCCGTGGAGCGTGAGGAATGCGGAGATGAAGTAGTTGAAGAGCATATAGATGACGAAGGACTCCATCGCGCAGCGCGCCGGTTCCTTCTTGGCAAAGCCGATCGGCACGGCGATGGCAAAGAGAATGGGCATCTGGGCGAACACCGTCCATGCGCCCTGTTCGACGACGAACCAGAAATCATACCAGAGTGTGCCAGGTGCGGCGAGACTGCCGAGCAGCCCCTCGTTCTTGCAGACAATGGACACTGCCACCGTCAAACCGAAGAATGCAAACAGAATGACGGGCGTATACATCGCACCGCCGAACCGCTGCATATTTTGCATGATGACATCCTTACTGAGTGCCATGTGCGTTCCTCCTTAAATCCCAACCTTGCAACTGTGTGTGAAACAAACCTGAAATCTGATGACTCAACGATAGCGCAAAAAAGCCGCGAATGCAATAGTTTCGCGGCTTTCGGGCAGAATGTACGGAGACTGTATCACGGTACATTGGATGAAATTTGTTACAGCAGCGGATGATTCGTATAGCCCTCAAAAACGCTGGAGGGGACATTTCTAATCCATCTCCTGCTCCTGTACATACAGGCGGTAGTGCACATACCAGATCTCGAGCAGGAGGAAGTAGGCAAGCATGGATTTGAACTGGAGGCGCTGTTTGTTCTCGGCGAGTCCAATCTCTGCGGGCATGACGTAGAGATTCTCTGTCGATTGGGCGGCGAGCGTGTTGTGCCGCATCTCTGTAATTGAGAGGATGGGGACGCCCTTGAGATGGAGCTGATCTGCGAACTCTACGACGCGCTCGGACTCGCCCGAGAGCGAGATGAAGATGAAGAGGTCGTCGGGCCCCGCCGTCTGGTAGACCGAGTAGAACTCCTCGCGACCCGCGATCTCGTAGATGAGGATGTTGTCATAGACGAATAGCCGCTTCATCTCCTGCATGACGTTCGTCTGCACATAGCCCGAGGCGTAGGCAAAGATGCGGTGCGCCTCGCGGATGAGACGGCTCGCGCTCGTGTAGTCACGCCGCATGAGTGTACGCCATGTCTGATCGTAGAAGCTGCCGAGCGTGGCTGTCACATCGCGGCGGGGCGACACCATCTCCGCTGCCTCCATACGCATGACCGCCTTCAGCTCGCCGAAGCCGTCGAAGCCGAGCTTCTGCGCGAAGCGCACGACGGACGCACTTGAGACGGCGCACGCGCGCGCGAGTTCGTGGATGGATATACGGCTCGCCGCCGTACGGTTGCTGTCGATCCAGCGCCAGATACACTTGTCTGCATCGCTGAGATCCCTAAGATGTGCGTTGATTCGTTCCGTGAGCCGCATCTCATTCTCACCTTCTTTTGCTGGATCCTATTCCGCGTTATTATAGCATAACTTGTAGAATATATTTGTAAAACTTCAAGAAATCAACACTTGATAGTATTCGGTTCGTTGTAAAATGAAGTTGAACAGCTAAACAAAAACAAAATCCATAGTGACATCCCGTGCTATAATGGTTCCGCTACAAAACATCAGCAAAGGAGCAATCACTATGGATTACGCCTATTCTACTACAATGGAAGCTGTTCAACTTCATTTTACAACGAACCGTCAATTTTTTTATCTCGCATCTACCGCCGTTTGGCAAAGTTTTGCGCAGATGTAAGAATCCCTTGCAAAGGGCGTACGAGATTCGATAGAATAAGGTTAGAACAAACGTCTATCATAGGAAATGAGGCAGGATCGTGGCGGAAAATATTCTTGACATGGAAACCATCGCCCTCGACGATGCGGCGCGCGCGCTCGTCATCATCGACCAGACAAAACTTCCCGGCAGGGCGGAGTACCTGCATCTTAAGACACAGCGCGAGATTTGGGACGCGATCAAGGAGCTGAAGGTGCGCGGTGCCCCCGCCATCGGCGACGCCGCTGCAATCGGGCTCTACCTCGCCGCGTGTGAAATCGATACGGACGACCGCACGGTCTTTGCGCGCCGCCTGCACGACGCAGCGATCTATCTGAGTTCATCTCGCCCGACTGCGGTCAACCTCTCATGGGCGCTCACGCGCATGGAGCGCGTCGTGGCGGAACACGGCGCGGCATCCGTCCCTGAGCTGCGCATCCTCCTGCGTGACGAGGCACGCGCCATCGCAGAGGAGGACGCAGATATCTGCCGCCGCATTGGGGAACATGCTCTGCCGCTCGTCCTCCCCGGCGACGGTCTCCTCACACACTGCAACGCGGGGCAGCTTGCCACGGCAAAGTACGGCACCGCCACCGCCGTCATGTATCTCGGTCACGCAAAGGGATATAACTTCAAAATCTACACCGACGAGACGCGTCCGCTGCTCCAAGGCGCGCGGCTCACCGCGTACGAACTCAGCGCCGCAGGCATGGATGTCACACTGCTCTGCGACAACATGGCATCCGCACTCATGGCGAGCGGAAAAATCCAAGCGGTCTTTGTTGGGTGCGACCGCGTCGCGGCGAACGGAGACACGGCGAACAAGATCGGCACGTCGGGCGTCGCCATCCTCGCCAAGCATTACAACATCCCGTTCTATGTCTGCGCGCCGAGTTCGACCATTGATCTGTCGACGTCGACGGGCGCGAACATCGAGATCGAACAGCGCCCGCCCGAAGAGGTCACGGAGATGTGGTACAGCAGCCGTATGGCGCCGAAAGGCATTAACGTCTACAATCCCGCCTTCGACGTCACCGACCACAGCCTCATCACCGCATTCGTCACAGAGCACGGCGTTCTGCGCGCACCGTATGCGGAATCGCTGCGGACAGTACACCGAAACAGCCCCACTTATTAGGAGATAGGAGCAATGCCAAATGCCGCCGATAAAATTTTACAGGAAATTGAAGCGGAGCGAATACGCCGTATGAACCTTACAATAGAAAATAAATAAGTCTTGATGGACTTCTCCTCATGACATTTCCTCTATCGGTTAAATGTGCGTAAGCAGCAACGTGCCGCGCCCCGCCACGTCGTACGCGCCGAGTCCTGCGGGGATGAACGCCGTCTCGCCGCGCGCCAGGGTGAGCCGCTGTGCGCCCCGCGTCAGCGTACACATGCCGTCCGTGACGACGAGCGCGTGGAACGAGGCATCGTCCGCCGCAAAGGAAAGGTTCTCTTTGACTGTAAATTCATAGACGGTAAAATACTCCGTTGCCGCGAGCAGGCGCCCCGCTCCTCCGCGCAGGAACCCGAGCCGCGCCATGCCGCCGAGTGAGATCTCCGACGGGACGAGCGATGCGACCTCCCGCGCCTTTTCGATGTGCAGGTCACGCGGTTTGCCGTCCGCGCCGACGCGTCCGTAGTCGTAGACGCGATAGGTAACATTCGACGACTGCTGTATCTCGCAGATGAGGACGCCCGCACCGATGCCGTGCAGTGTTCCCGCGCGCACGAGCAGCGCGTCGCCGCGGCGCACCGGCACATGCCGGAGCGCGGAGACGATCGAGCCGTCCGCCGCCTTTGCCGCGAGTTCCTCTCGTGAGAGCTCCTCTGCAACGCCGCAGATCACCTCCGCACCCTCCGCCGCGTCGAGAATGTACCACATCTCGGTCTTGCCCGCGTCACTCTCCACACGGCGCGCATAATCGTCGTCCGGATGCACCTGCACGGAGAGGTTCTGCGCGGCGTCGATGAGCTTAATGAGGATCGGCATGTCCGTGCGTCCGCCCGCGCGTGTGCCGAGCACCGCCGGATGATCCGCAAGCCACGCGGCGAGCGTCTCGCCCGCCGCCGTACCGCTCGCAATGCGGCAGAACCCGTCCGGATGCGTCGAGAGCTCCCAGCTCTCCGCCGTGATGCCCGTGCCGCAGTCCTTGCCCAGCTCGTCATGCAGCCGATGCCCGCCCCAAAGATAGTCCTTGAACACGGGCGAAAGTTTCATTATATGAGACAAATATCATGCACTCCTTTTCGTTTGTCCCATTATCCTAAATATTCTCGAAAAAAGCAAGCGGACGTCCTCTTCCATTTGACAAAAACGGCGCGATTCGATAGAGTAGCATTGTATTGAAAACTACAAATGCACGGAGGTCTTTATGATAGACTGCAAAGAAATCAACTGGCACAGCGCGCGCCTCGACCGCGTGATGAACATCCGCGTCTACGGGAGCGGGGGCGCCGCCCCCATCCTCGTATTCCCGACGCAGGACGCGATGAGCGACAACTTCGAGAACTTCGGCATGATCGAGGCGATGTCGGGCGACATTGCGCGCGGGCGCATTCAGCTCTTCTGCGTGGATACCGTCGACACGGAAACGTGGTCGAACATCTGGGGCAATAAGCCGTGGCGTGCGCGCCGCCAAGAGCAGTACTACGCCTACATCGTCGATGAGGTCGTTCCCTTCATCCGCAGCGAGAACACGAGCGGACGCCTCCCCGTCGCTGCCGGGTGCAGTCTCGGCGGACTCCACGCCGCCATTGTATTCTTTCGCCGTCCGGATCTCTTTGACGGCGTGCTCGCCCTCTCGGGTGTCTACGATGCGAAGTTCTTTACCGACGGATGGATGGACGGCGTGCTCTACGACAACTCCCCGCTCGATTTCCTCTCGAATATGTCTCCCGATCACCCCTACATAGACCTCTACAACGACCGACGGATCGTGCTCTGCGTCGGACAGGGCAGCTGGGAGGAGGAGGGACGGCGCACGACCGCGCTCATGGGCGACGTGCTCCACAGCAAGGGGATTCACGCGTGGGTGGATTTCTGGGGCTACGACGTCGACCACGATTGGGACTGGTGGAAAAAGCAGTTCCCCTATTTCCTCCCGTTCGTGCTGCGTGAACAGGTCTGACCAAGAACAATGAGGTGATTGTATGAATTTTATCTTCATTTCGCCGCAGTTTCCGCGTGTCTATTGGAATTTCTGCGATCGTCTGAAAAAGAAGGGCGTCAACGTCCTCGGCATCGGCGACACGCCCTACGAGGCGCTCGCAGACGAGGTGCGCGAATCGCTCACCGAATACTACTTCGTTCCCTCGCTCGGCGACTACGACCAAATGCTGCGCGCCGTCGCGTTCTTTACGTTCAAATACGGGCGCATCGACTGGCTCGAGTCGAACAATGAGTTCTGGCTCGAGAGCGACGCGCGTCTGCGTACGGATTTCAACATCCGCACGGGCTGGCAGTTCGGCGACATGGATCACATCAAGAATAAATCCGCCATGAAGCCCTTTTATAAGAAAGCGGGTATCCCGACCGCGCGTCTGCGCCCTGTCACAACGCTCGCGGACGCCGAGGCATTCCTTGCCGAGGTCGGCTATCCCGTCATCGTAAAGCCCGACACGGGCGTCGGCGCGACGGACACCTACCGCATCGACAGTCACGACGAACTGTGCCATTTCTACGCGTCAAAGCCCGAAGTCCCCTACGTCATGGAGGAGTTCGTCACGGGCGACATCTGTTCCTACGACGCCATCGTCGATTCGAACTCCGTGCCCATCTTCGAATCCATGACCGTGTGGCCGCCGTCCGTCATGGACATCGTGCTCTATCAGCTCGATCTGTCCTACTACACAGCGGATCGCGTACCGGATGCGCTCAAAAAAGCGGGGCGCGCCACGCTCAAATCGTTCGGCGTGCGCAGCCGCTTCGTCCATCTCGAGTTCTTCCGCCTGACGAAGGCAAAGAAAGGACTTGGGGACATCGGCGATTTCGTCGGGCTCGAGGTTAATATGCGCCCTGCGGGCGGCTATACGACCGACATGATGAACTTCGCCCACTCCACCGACGTCTATGAGATCTGGGCGGACATGATCACCGCCGACCGCCGTCTGCTCCCCGATCGGAATGAGCACTGCTTCTGCGCGTATGCGAGCCGCCGCGATTTCCACCGCTATGTGCACAGTCACGAGGAAATCCTCGAGCGCTATGCCGGCAAAATCGTCATGTGCGAGCGGATGCCCGAGATGATGTGGCCGCAGATGGGCAACCATATGTATACGGCAAAGCTCAAGGATCAAGCCGCGACGGACGAGTTTATCAAATTTGTCCACGAACAGGTCGAATAGGAACATCGCCGGGAATCAAACATCATATGCGAGACACAGCAAAAGCTCCCGCCACGGCGGGAGCTTTTTGACGGTATGCGAAATGTCCTGGGATGGGGCTTCATGTGGGTCCCGCCATCACGAGCAGCGTAAAAATAAGCATTTGCTGAAAGACGGCCACGTCAATCTATCGCCTTTCAGTCATGGATATGCCAACCGCTCAGCCACTTGACGGTCTCTGCGGTGCGATGATCAACGATCTCGCTGTGCCCCAGGTCAAGGCGCGAAACCTCAGCCATCTCGGCATCCGTCAACGAAAAGTCCCAAATATCGATGTTCTCTTCCATACGCTCCCGCCGTACGGATTTTGGAATAATCACGACGCCGCGCTGCACGTTCCAGCGCAGGACGACCTGTGCCGGGGATTTCCCGTATTTTTTCGCGATGGCGACGATCTTTTCATTCGTAAAGATGCCGTGCTTGCCCTCGGCAAGTGGTCCCCACGCCTGCGGTACGACGCCGAACGCCTTCATTGTTTCGAGTGCCTTTTCCTGCGCGAAGAAGGGATGCAGCTCCACTTGATTGACCATCGGCGGAATCTTTGCATTGAGGCAAAGATCGGTAAGCCGATCCGGATAGAAATTGGAGACGCCAATTGCACGAATCTTGCCCGCCTTATAGAGTTCCTCCATCGCGCGCCATGCGCCGTAATAGTCGTTAAAGGGCTGATGGATCAGATAGAGATCCAGATAATCCAGCCCCAGCTTATCCATGGAAACGGCGAACGCCTTCTGCGCGCCCTCATAGCTCGTATCCTGCACCCATAGTTTCGTCGTGATAAAGAGTTCGTCGCGCGGGACGCCGGATGTGCGGATTGCCGCGCCGACAGCCGCCTCGTTAAAATATGCTGCCGCTGTGTCGATCAGCCGATAGCCCGCCGCAATCGCATCCAACACTGCTCGCTCGCACTGCGCCGCATCCTCAACTTGAAAGACGCCGAATCCTTCCATCGGCATCCGAATGCCATTCTTCAATGTTACATATTCCATGGTATAATCCTCCTGTTTCCCAACAGAGTGCGGTGCCGTCTCCCGCCTTGTCAAGCCCCCTGCTCAGCTCCGCGGGTCTTGGCTGAGTTTCCCGTAGAAATAGGATGCCGTCGCGCCCCCGTCGATGAGGAAATCCGCGCCCGTGATGAACGCGCCCTGCGGACTCAGCAGCAGCTCGGCGACGTTCGCGATCTCGTCCGACGTGCCGGGACGTCCCGCAGGGCATTTGGCAAACATATTCTTGTAGAAGTCGCCGCGAATGCCGTTGAACTCGTCGATAGCGAGCGGCGTCACGACGATCCCCGGCGAGATCGAGTTGATGCGTGCGCCGCGATCGCTCCAGCGCCCCGCCGCCTCGCCCATGACGCGTTTCGCATTCGCGCGTTTGGAGAGCTGATAAGCATGGAGACTGTTTTCGATCCGATCCGGCTGCAGGAAATCGAGCGCGAGCAGTTCCTCAGTCGGCGTCACGGCGAGCGCCTTGTCCTGCTCCGCCGTGAGCTGTGCCATGCGGTGCCCGGACTGACTGGAGATCGTCACGCCTGTGCCGCCGCGCGCGATGACCTTGCCGACCTCCTCGAGAAGCACCGCCGTGCCGTAGAGGTCGACCTTCAGGATGGCTTCGATGCTTGCCTGACTGGGCGAGAGCCCCGCGCCGTTGACGAGCATCTTGACCTCTCCGTATTCCTGTGCCTTTTCGATGAGGGTGCGGATGGAGGTGCGGTCGGAGAGATCCATCTCCATCGCCTCCGCATCAAAGCCCGCGTTCATCATAATCCCCACGATATTGTCCGCGTTCTTCCGGCTCTTATCGCCCACGACGATCTTCATCTCATAGCCCATGCGGCGCGCAATCGCCATGCTCAGCTGACCGGCTCCCGTCACAATCATAACGTCTTTCATATGTTCTCCCCGTTTCCTATGATAGATTCAAAACGTCACCGGTTTATTTTCCAAGTGCGTGCGTATCGGAAAACATAAAATACTGCTCCCGTGCCGCAATGCGCCACCCCGCCGCAGTCCTCACATAGCGATCCTCATAGCGCACGGCGTGCGTCGTCAGCATATCGGCACCGTCCTTCTCGTTGACGAGATGTGCCAGCGCATAGCAGGTTCCCGTGGCATGCGTCTCGTCCTCGAAGGCGACCGTCTGCTGTCCGTTCATATGGAACGCCGCCTTCGCCGCGCCGAATCCCTTGTACGCCGCAATCAGATCATGCACATTCTTCAGATCCATACCGAGCTCGCCGTTAAAGTAAACACGCACCCGGCAGTCCTCGGTAAAAATGTTTACATAGTAGTCCTGATTGTTCTTGTCGGACTCGTTTGCGTAGGTATCGACAAGCTGTTTCAGCTCTTGGCTCGCTGCGATTTCTTCGATCATCGTCATTGTAATCCCCCCGTTTTCATGGTCAATAAATTTTTATTCTGAAAAGCTTTCGATCCAACTGCGGATGATCGGCTCCGACGCAGTGACACCGGCGCCGTGAATCGGCAGCCCCTTTGCAACGTGCGCACCCGGGCAAAGGCGCGCGATGTCCTTTTCGCTCGCGCCCATGCCGCTGCCCTCGTGCGTGCAGAACGGTCGGATCGTCTTTCCTTTGAAGTCAAAATGCTCGAGAAAGGTGAACACCGCCATCGGCATCGTCCCCCAATAATTGGGGAATCCAAGATACACGACGTCATAGCCGTCGAGGCTCTCCGGATATTCCTTCAGTGCGGGGCGGGCATTGTTCCGCCGATCGGCGCGCGCCTCCTCGATGCAGGTGTTGTAATCCGCGGCATATTCCCGAACCGGATCGATGCGGAATATGTCCGCCCCCGTCAACTTCCGGATGATGCCCGCGGCGACTTCCGTATTCCCTACCGGCAGTTCCTTGAGTGTGCCGCTCACATAGTTCTCGTGTGCGCGGGAAAAGTACGCAATCAACGCTTTCATTCTGTGTGCCTCCGTTCTCGTTTCTGTACCTATCATACAGCAAGATTCGTTGACACGGAATCTCCGATATGTTACAGTCACTTTAACCAAAAGTTCAAAGCGGAGGCATCATATGATCAGCACACAGTTATCGGTATTTTTAACGGTCGCGAACTGCGGCAGTTTCAGCAAGGCAGCCGAGCGGCTCTTCATCTCTCCCACGGCGGTGATGAAACAGATCAATACGCTCGAGAGCCGCCTTGCACTTCCTCTCCTCACGCGCAGCTCGCACGGCGTCCGTCTGACCCCGGCGGGCGAAATCATCTGCAAGGACGCACAGTTTCTGACGGACTATGCCGCTCAATCGGTTGAAAACGCGCGCCGCGCCATGACCGAAGAACCGAAGGTGTTTCGCGTGGGAACCTCGATGCTCAACCCGGCAAAGCCGTTCATGGATCTCTGGTACCAAATGAGCGAGGCGTTCCCGAACTACGCGCTGAATCTCGTTCCCTTCGAGGACGATCACAACGGCATTCTTGCGGAGATTGTGCGCATTGGCGAGAAATACGATTTCCTCGTCGCGGCGTGCGATTCCGATGCATGGCTGGAAAAATGCAATATGCTCATGCTGGGACGCTATGAGATCATGTGCGCCGTTCCCCGCGGGCATCGCCTTGCGCAAAAGGAGCTGCTCACGCCGTCCGACCTCCGCGGCGAAACGGTGCTCATGGTCGCCGCGGGCGACTCCGCGAGCAACGATGCCGCGCGCCGCACATTAGAAGAGGATCTGCATATCCGGATCGAGGATACCGCGCATTTTTACGATATCTCGGTGTTCAACCGCTGTGCCGAAACGGGCAGCGTACTGCTGACGCTCTCTTGTTGGAAGGATGTGCATCCCGCGCTCGTGACGATTCCCGTCGATTGGGCGTACGCCGTCCCCTATGGACTCCTCTATGCGCAGCATCCGCCCGCGCACATCGAGAGATTCGTCCGCACGCTCGCGCAGCATAGATAAGGGAGTCGGTTATACTTATGCGTACAGTGCATAAGTATAACCGACTCCCTTTATTTTATCGCCTTCCGACCACGGCGATCCAATATTCACCATCCATAAAGTGCGTCTCGACTTGAGCGAATCCCGCTGCGCGGAAAAGCCGCTCAAACTCCTCGGGCGTCGGATTCGTCAGCTCGTATGCCTCAACCTTTTCCCGTATGCCCACGGGCAGGTCGGGGCGCTCATAGATCTCCGCGAGCAGGAGAAACGTCCCGCCCGGTTTGACCACGCGCGCGACTTCCTTCAAACTCTCCGAAGGATTCGGCCAAAAGTAGAAACTCTCAACGGTCACAACTTTATCAAAATGCGCGTCGGAAAACGGCAGAGACTCCACTGATCCCGGGAGAATCTCCATACGCCCCGCTGCCACGAGCATGCTGTTGAATGCCCGCGACGCCTCGACCGACGTCTCGGAATAATCAATGCCGACGAGATGTCCCTCTGTCACACGCTCCGCCATGCGTGCGAGCGTATTGCCGCCGCCGCAGCCGACGTCGAGCACGGTATCATTCGGTACGAAGGAGAGGAGGCTCAGCCCCCACGCCGTGAGCTTCGCATGACTCTCGTTCATGCGCGTGAGCATCGCACGCCCTGCTGCGCCCTCAGGGCGGCGCGGGTTCCCCTCCGCCGTCTCGCGGTCGCGCTCCGTCCAATCCTTTTCCGCCATTACTCCGCTACCCCCATCGTCTGTTTCGAGAGATCAAAGCCAAACTGCATCGGATCGGCAGGATCCCAAATGCGCGTCTTTTCGTTATAGCGCACGGGCACATAGAACGTTACCGTACCGGCAGGCTGCAGCTCGCGATATGCCTCCGCCGTCGCCTCCACGGCGACGCGTCGAATCTCCTCGGGCGAGGCGTCGAGCTTCATGCGCCGGCGCAGAAGCGAGGACGCCTTTTCCTTTGCCCCCTGCATATCGAACCGCGTGATCGTCACTTCGACCGTTGCCTCATCCTTGCCCTGCTCCGAGACCATCGTCTCGACCGTGGCGCTGCGCAGCGACTCCATGTACGCGTCGCCGAGCTGTGCCGCCTCCTCGGGCGAGAGCACCGCCCCCGTTGTCTGGAGGGCATTCTCAAACGCCGACTTCATATTGAACGACTCCGTCGGGGCTCCGTAGGACGCAAGCTGTTTCTGCGCCGCCTCGTCCTGCCGCACGAACGCATCACAGTAGAGCTTGATGCTCTCGGCAGCGTTCGCCTTCTCCATGCGCCCAATCGTCGAAACGTAAAGCGCCGCAAGAATCGCCGCCGTAAAGATCCCGATAAAAATCATCGGAAATCGAATTTTAGAATTTTTCACAATAAAATTCCCCCTACCTACTTAATTTATCGGAAGGATCTTACAGGAACTTAGCGGATTTCTCCCGCGCAATATTACAAATAGGTAAAGGATGCAAACCAAAATCTACGATGCGCCAAAATCGCACATCACGTCATCCCTTCCCACCAGTGCGGGTAGTCGGCCGGAGAAGCGATATCCACCGCCTCACCGATACGCGGCGTCACAACACGATAGGGACGCCCTGCACTCTCACGCAGAAGCTCCGCATAGGGTTCCTGCCATTTGTGCAGAGCAAGCGCAAATTTCCCTCCATGTGCGGGAAGAATGGCACGTGCGCACACATCCTCCGCCGCCTGCGCCGTCTCGGCAGGCAGCATGTGGATCGGGTGCCACTGCATGTTATACTGCCCGTTTTCCATGAGTGCGAGATCAAATCCGTCGAACCGCTCGCCGATGGTGCGAAAATGCTTCCCATAGCCGCCGTCTCCGCTGATGTAAACACGCCGCTCCGGCGCAACGATGGCAAATCCGCACCACTCGGTGTTGTTGCGCGTCAGGAAGCGTCCGGAGAAATGCTGCGATGGCAAAATATGGATGTGGAAATCATCGGCGAGCGCAATGTCCGTATCCCAATCCTCTTCGTGCAGATGCGCAAGGTCAAATCCCCATGCCTCAAAGAACTCGCCGACGCCGAGCGGACAGATGATCTCCTTGATTTTGGGCTTCAACGCCATGACGGTCGCGTAGTCGAGATGATCCCAATGGTCGTGCGTCATGAGGAGGACGTCGAGTTCGGGAATATCCGCCGCCGTATAGACGTTGCTCCCGCGAAAGGCGCGGTTGATGAAAAAGACGGGCGATCCGTATGCGGAAAAGACGGGATCGATGAGAATGCGCCGCCCCGCAATCTGAAGATAAAAGGTCGAGTGCCCCATCCATACGGCAATATCCTTCTCGCGCGGGATCGCGGCGAGATCTGTTTTATTGCTTGGAATAAGTTCCTTTGGAATGCGGCCGTCGTCCGTGTCAAAGAGAACGCGCCACAGGGTCTCAATACGTCCGGGGCGCTCCTCGTCGGGCAGCTTGTCATTCATGTATTCCACGGGTTCGAGGCAGACGAATTGTCCGTTCACATAATGCGGCGACTGCTTGATGCGTTTGAGGCGCGCGCCCTGCGGGGCACGGCCGAATTTTTCCTGCGAGACGAAGAGTCCCGCCCCACCCGCGAGCGCCCCGATCCCCGCGAGCACGCCAAGCAGGAAGTTTCTGCGTTTCATAGTTCCCCCATAAGTATAATGCGCGCCCAAGGGCGCGCATGAATTGAATCTGTTTGAGATGACGACGCCGGGCGCGAAAATCCCGCGTCACCTAAATGCCCAAGGAGGCAATCCACGAATTAATCGCCATCGGCGTCTCCCCCATCTCAAACCGCCGCCCCTCTTTGACGAGGGCGCCCGGCGCCGAAGGACGCAGGTGTGCTGTGGTCTGTCCCATAGGGCTGCCTCCGGAGGTAGAAAACGGAACGACGGTCTTATCCTTCAAGTCACAGCTCTCAAGGAACGTATTGATAATATGCGGTGCAATATACCACCAAATCGGGAATCCCACAAAGACGGTCTCATAATGCGAAATATCGGGCAGTTCACCCGCGATCTCCGGGCGGCTTGCCGGGTCGTTCATCTCAACGCTCGAACGGCTCTTTTCATTATTCCAATTGAGATCGTCCTCGGTATAGGGAACGGCGGGCACAATCTCATAAAGGTCTGCCCCTATCACATCCGCAATTTTTTCGGAAATTTTCTCTGTCCGCCGTGAAGGAGAGGCAGAAAAATACGCGATCAGATATTTTCGATACATATCATTGGCCTCTCTTTGCAAGAAAATCATAGGCAAAGCCGCGTTCACCGCGCAGAATATCGGACTCAAACATGCGGTTCCATGGGAACGTGACCTCTACGGTATCAATGTCCGCAAGCGGCGGCAGATTCTCCTCAATGAAGCGGTTCATCATACGTGTAGAGCGCGCACTGACCGCATCCATCTTCGAGCCGAGGCTGCCATAGAAGCCATCGCCGCGCAGCCATGTGAGCTGTCGTGCAATGGTATTGCGCACGTTTGCCTGGTACGCCCAGTCGTCGAGATAGCGTGTCGTGAGCAGACGATCGGCAGCATCACCGCTCATATGACGGACAAGCATCCCCTCGCCGATGGCGAAGCCGGAGCTGTTCGTCGGTGTATTCCAGCCCGCATAGGCGCGAATCTTATAGAGCAAACCACGCTTTTGCAGCTCCGCCATGAGCGCGTTATCGGAACCGTTGGCAAAGGCAACGTCAGCAATTGCAACGGGGTAGCCCTTCCCCACGTAGTCGGAGACAATGTCGGCAAAATATGTTGTTCCTTCGCGCGGTGTCCCGTCATTCAGTGCCGCATTCGCCTCATAGGTTCGCCCGTCGGGATTTGTGTTCACCGTGAGTACGACGTCTGCTTTTTCGGGTGCACGCACGACCATACCGCCCGCTGCGAGAACAGCGTCGCTGATGGAGGTGCCGATTTTTTCATCCGAGTAGGCGGGTACGGTCTCTTCCCCGCGTCCCCAATTGTAACGCGGATAGACGAAGGGAATTTCATGACGCTGCTCATTAACGGCGCGCGTAAGCATGAGAAGCGCGATCTCGTCGATGCCCGCCATCGTCTGAAAGCGTGTCTTGCCAAGATCCGCGCCTTCCTGTGTAAGGTGACGGCTCTCGAGATGGGTCTGCGAGAACGGCGCGTTATCGTCGCGCCCAAGCGCAAGGTACCGGAACGTACCTTTTTTTCGCATGAGCTCAATCATGTAGGAGTTCACTGCGTAGTTCTTCTCGCGGCGTCCCATCCAATCGGCGAGTGCTTCTTTCGGGATCAGCCGTTCAAGAAAAGCATATTCCTTTTTCTCGCGGCGTGTGAGTCCTTCAACCTCATCCTTGTCACGCAGAACCGTGTAGCGGAAGATATCGGCGCCGTAGCGGCGGTAGTACTCCGGTTCCTCGTGTCCAGACGCCTCGGCAGTACGCGGTGTACGCATGATTGAGCCGAACACGTAGAGCGGCACCTTCGGCTGCTCATGCTGGAGTTCTGCAAATCGCGCGGCGCGTGCCATGACCTCATCGCGCGAATACGCATGCTTGCGCGAGCCGACAAGGCTGCCATAGATCATGGCGTCCGAGGAGATGACAGCCCCCTTCACCCCAGGCTGCGCGATATTCGTCCGCACCCATGCCCACAGTTCATCCGGATGCCCGAGATCCTCGCGGTTGCCGAGGAGGTCATTCGGCGGTACGACAATGTCGTAGCCGAGCTGTGCCACGACATCCGCCGTCTGTTTGCTCGAGATGGGGCGGCTGTCATGCGGGATGAAGAGAATTTTCTCGGTCACGGGAGCCGACTTTGCCGCCTCCGTTATCTGCGGGAACAATCCCAGCACCAAAACAAAACAAAGTATACGAATGAGCATATTCCTTCTCACTCTGTACCTCCTTCCGGTGTCCCTGTCTGCACCTTGTCCTTCAAAATGTTTCTCAGTGCGTCCTTCACATCATCCGGTACGTTCAGTTTTGTATCAAACATGATGCCGCCGTCGCGCACCTGCGCCCCCTCGATCTCAATCATATCGATGAGTCGGTGCCCGCGGAACTCTGTCTGCCCAAAACGAGACGCCGCCAACACCTCGTGGAAATCAACGCGCACCGTATTGCCGCGCACATCAACGGGGACGCGATCCGAGACGTCGAGATGTCCGACCATGCGCTCCACCATAGAGAGCGAAACACGCGCGAAAATCCACGAGACAAGCCCGTGATTGGGAACTTTCTTCTTGCGTACACGGTAGACGGCGTACGATTTCTCACCGTCATGCACCATTTCCTCGATCGTGCCGGACAACTCGATGCGCTTATATTTTTTTGCCGTTGTGCATACGATATCGAGCGTTCCATTCGCGTGCGATGTGAGTGTGATGCCCGTGATGCTCCCGTCTGTACCGAGATTTTTTGCGATCGCCTCGTTCATCGTCGCATCGCGCACAAAGAGATGTCCGTCCGCGATTTCCGTCAGTGTCTCGCGATCCCATGTGTCGCGAAGTGCTGTCAATACAGGCGTATAGTCCTGCACCGTCTCCCGGATCGTGCTCCAATCGAAGCTGCGCAAATCCTCAATGAAATGCGCCGGAATATCAATAACCATTAACCGTTCGCTTTCTCTGCCGCGGCCTTCCTCTCACGCAGCTCAAGCCACAGGTTCTGCGTGCGCTCGAAGAGTTTTGCATCGTTCTTACGCACTTCCTGATCGCTCATGATCTGCGAAAGCATCTGCGTCGCCTTTTCATAATTCTCAAGACGGTAGTATGCCGCCCCCGTCATATAGATTGCCATCATATCACTCATACCGTTGATCGGGTAGTGCTCCGTCATAACGGATTTCTCGTAGAGTTCCGCTGCGCGCAGCAGCGCCTCGTTCTCCTTATCGCGATCATCCGTATCGCGGTAGACCCACGCCATGCCCATGCAGTAGCCCGCCTGTTTTTGCAGCGGCCAGCCGAGCCGCTCGGCGAAGTAGATGCCGAGCTTGTACGCGCGGATTGCCTCTTCCACCGTACGCTCCTCTTTGTATGGAAGATTGACCTTATGCCCCGCAAGAAGCTCCTTGATCTTATCCTTGTCACGCGCCTTCAGAGGCTCGCCCGTGAACTGCTTTTCATCGGCGGCAAAGCCGCAGTGTTCGCACATCCATACGCGATAGCGGTAAGGGTTCACTCCCTCATAGTGAACGCAGTAGTCCTCATCAGTCTCAAGCGTGATCAGGCGCGCTTTCATCTTCGTCACGTGCGTCTCTTCCCCACAGACCGGACACGGTTTTTCCACCGTATATGTATACTCTGACATAATGCACCCTTCCTCCCTGTCAAAAAGACTATATGTAGGATACCATAAAACGTGCGAAAAAGAAAATTTTTCCACATAAAAACACGCCCGGCCACATTAAATTGGCCGGACTCCTCAAAGTGAGACGCGCGGATAAGAGCATGTTTTTTCAGGTTACTCATCAAATACGTCTGCATGGGTGCCCGTATTCGTAAGCGTAAGGGTCAGTATATCGTCTTCAACGAGATATATAAGCAGCCAGTCGGGCTGAATATGACATTCCCGAAATCCCGCCCAATTCCCTTTGAGTTCATGATCCCGATGCTTTGCAGGAAGCGTGTGACCTTGCCGCAGCTCATCGACAACAGCATCTAAAAGCCCAATATCAAGCCCCCGCTTCTTGGCACGTTTGTAATCCTTTTTGTAGGCTGATGTGAATTTTACTCGGTAGGTCATTCTTCGAGCGCCCTCTTCAAATCATCCATGCGATCAAAACTCGGAACGCCGGGATCGCGTGAGATACGCCTCGCTTCCTCCATCGCGGATAGTGTACGCGCGTTATAGTGCGGCATCTCTATGCTGAACGGAATGCCGCCGCGCAGGACGCATTGATGCAGGAACATGTTGACGGCGCCGGACATATCAAGTCCCAGTCTCGAGAAGAGAATACCTGCCTGTTCTTTGACGTCACGGTCGATTCTTATTTGTGTCGGCACTGTTGCCATGATGAACACCACCTTTTACTGTATTTTACATATTTTGATTTACAATGTAAAGCGAAGTATATATAAAAGCGGAGTCGAGGTACAAATGCACCACGACTCCGTTTTCGTATGAGGTTTCACCGCATAAAGGTATAGACCGCGATATTGCTGAGGATCGAGAGGGGCTGCGCCCAGATGCCGACGATGAGGGTGCAGAGGACGGCGAGAACGCCGACGGCGGATGCGGGCAGGGGCAGTACGAGTTTACTTTTGACCTCTTTCTCTCCTAGCTCGACGTCGCGGTACATCTCCTTGATGACGAGGAGGTAGTAGTAGACGGATGCCATAGACATGACGAACCCGACGCCCGCGAGCCAGAGATAGCCCGCGTCGATGACGGCGGAGAAGATATAGATCTTCCCGACGAAGCCTGCCGTCGGCGGCAGTCCCGCCATCGTGAGAAGGGCGACCATGAGAAGCCCCGCGGGGAGCAGAGATTCCTTTGCCAACCCGCGCACGGTGTCAAAGTCCGCCGCGCCGCGTTTCATCTCGAGATAGGTGACGGTGACGAACGCGGCGACGTTCGCGAATACGTAGGTCATCGCGTAGAAGAGTACCGCCTTGATGCCCGCCGCGTTCGTGGCGACGAGCGCGCTCATCATGTATCCTGCCTGTGCGATGGAGGAATACGCGAGCATCCGTTTGATATTCGTCTGCCGGAACGCCATGAGGTTGCCGCCGACCACGGAGACCGCCGCGAGCACGGCAATCAGGTGCGCCCAATATGCGGCGAGCACGGGGAACGCGACGAAGAGGACGCGCAGGAGGACGGCGATGCCCGCCGCCTTCGAACACATGGCGAGCAGTCCCGTGACGGGCGCGGGCGCGCCCTCGTAAACATCGGGCGCCCATAGGTGGAACGGGATGATCGAGAGTTTGAAGAAGAATCCCGCGAGCATCAGCACGACGCCGATGAGCCCGAGCGGAAAGAGCATCCCGTAGCCCTGTGCGATCCCCTGAAAGAGCATCGTCCCCGTCATGCCGTAGACGAGGCTCATGCCGTAGAGCAGCGCCGCCGTCGAGCCCGCGCCAAAGACGAGGTATTTCATCCCCGCCTCCGCCGAGCGCGGCGCATCCGTCCGCAGTGCGACGAGCGCATAGAAGGAGACGGTCATGAGCTCCAGCCCGACGAACGCGGTCATGAGGTCGTTCGCCGAGGCGAGCGCGCACATGCTGAGGAGCACCGCGAGGAGCAGCACATAGTATTCGCCGCGGTGCGGCAGAACCTCTTCGGCGTAGTCCATGGAGAACAGGACGGTGGAGAGTATGCCCGCGATGAAGAGCATCTTGAAAAATACGGAATAGCCGTCCACGATGTAATGTCCGGCATAGAACGCGACCGCGCCGCCGTCCGGCGGATACATGCCAACCGCGCCCGCGAGTACGGCAAGCAGTCCGACGGCGGTCACGCCGCCGAGAATCCGGCGCGGCGCATTTTTTTCGAGAATCAAATCGAGGAGGAGCACCGCCGCCATGAGTACGGCGATGCCGATCTCAACGGAGAGCGCTGCAAAATTCATGTCCGCCATCATCACATCCCCCCTCCGAGTATCGTCGGCGCATCGTTCAGCAGCTCAAAGAGCGGCACGAGCGGCGCGACGCCGCTGTCAACGACGTTCATCAAGAGCCCCGGGAACACGCCGAGTCCGACGAGGAACACACCGAGCACGAAGAGCGGCGCGAGGTCGATTTTCTGGGTGTCCGGGATGGCGGTAAAACGCTCCGTGCGTGGGCCAAAGAGCACGCGCGCGAGCATCCGCAGCACATAGAACGCGGTAAATACGATGCCGCTCACGGAGACGACGGCGATGACGGGGTAGACCTCCATCACGCCGACAAAGATCGTGAACTCGGGAATGAAGCCGATCAGTCCCGGCAGTCCGAGCGAGCAGAGCCCCGCGAGCATGAACCCGACCGTGATGTGCGGGCGGTGATGCGCGAGCCCCCACAGATCGCCGATGCTGCGGAGATCCGTCTTGTCGTAGATGTAGCCGATCTGCGAGAAAAAGAGCGCGAGCATGATGCCGTGCGCCACCATATACGCGACCGCGCCGCTGACGCTCACGGCGTTCAGCGCCGCAAAGCCGAGCAGGACATAGCCCATATGGGAGACGGACGAATAGGCAATCATGTACTTGATGTCGCGCTGCGCGAGCGCGATGTAGGAGGCGTAGACGACGTTGATCATCGCGAGCACGGCGATGACGGGTGCCCAGAACTTTGCGCCGAGCGGCAGGATAAAGATGCCGATGCGGATGAGCGCGTAACCGCCTATTTTTTTCAGCACGCCCGCGTTGATCATGGAGATCGCGGTGGGCGCGCCCGCATAGCCGTCGGGCGACCAGATGTGCAGCGGGAACATCGAGAGATGCGAGCCGAAGCCGACGAGCAGGAGGAGGAACGCGGTGACCTGCACCTCCCATGGAATATAGCCCGCCGTCGCCGCCATCGCGAGCGCCTCGAAGTCGAACGTGCGCATCCCCGTCTCGTACGCGCTCACATAGAGGAGGAGCACACCGAGCAGCATGAATGCCGAGCCGACGAGGAGGAACACCGTCATCTTCATCGCCGCGTGCTCCTTCGAGACGCGTTCCGACGAGCCCCAGATGAGCACCATCAGGTACGCGGGCACGACGACCATCTCGCAGAGCACGAGAAAGAGGAACATGTCGCGCACGAGGAACGCCCCCGTAACGCCCCCGATGACGATGAGGAGGAGGACGAAATACTCCTTGACGCGTTTCTCGACGTGCCACGAGCTAAAGACCGCCGCGAGCCCGACGACGCCCGAGAGAAGCAGCATGGGCAGCGAGATGCCGTCCACGCCGAGCGCATAGGCGACGCCGAGGTCGGTGACCCACGGAACGTACTCCGTGAACTGCATCCCGCCCGGCATGAGGTCGTAGTTCGCATAGACGTGAAGGATGAGCAGCAGCGTGAGTGTCATCGCCGCCGCCGAGAGCCGCCGGATCGTACTGTGCAGCCCGCCCGGCAGGAGCGCGATGATGCACGCCGCCGCGAGCGGCAGCCATAGAATGATCGAAAGAACGGGAACCGCCGTCATCGCAGGGCACCTCCTCCCCAATACGCAAGCACCTGCACTGCCCAATAGAGCGCATAGCACAGGAGTATCAGCACACCCGTGTAAAAGACCACGACGTAGCGCTGCGCCTGCCCGTTCGCGGACTCCGTGAGGAGGTCGCTTGTCGCGAGCGCATAGCCGCCGAGTCCGTACATCGTGCCGTCGAAGATCTTCTCGTCGATCCAGCGCAGAACGACCGCCGTTCCGTAAACGAAGCGCGTGCGGATATGCGCATAGAGCTCGTCGATGTAAAATTTATTGTAGACGATGCGATAGGCGAGGCCGAACCGCTTCCGCTCCATCGAGGCGCGGAAACTGTGCCTCCCGTAGATTTGGTACGCGGCGGCAAAGGCAAGAAGCGCGAGCGCGGTGCTCGTTCCTGCCACCGTCCAATCGATGGCCTCTTGATGCGGCACGCCCGCGTGAACCCACTGCGAGAACCCGCCGAAATAGCCCCACAGACCGCTCCCGATCGTGAGCAGAGCGAGCGCCATCATCGGCAGCCACATGCGGGCGTCGACCTCGTGCGCCTCGTGTTCGCTCCGATTCTCTCCGAGGAACGCGAGGATGAGCAGGCGCGCCATGTAGAACGCCGTGAGGAAGGACGTCGCCGTCGCCATGACGTAGAGCGGCGTGCTCGCGTGCATGACCGCCGCGAGGATTTCATCCTTGGAGAAAAAGCCCGACAGCGGCGGGATGCCCGCGATGGCAAGCACGCCGATCACCATTGCCGCGAAGGTCAGCGGCATCTTTTTGTAGAGCCCGCCCATCTTCGTGATGTCCGTCTCGTCGTGCAGCGCGTGCATGACCGCGCCCGCGCAGAGGAAGAGCATCGCCTTGAAGAACGCGTGCGTCATGAGGTGAAACATCGAGGCGGAGAACGCGCCGACGCCGACCGCCATCATCATGTAGCCGAGCTGACTGATCGTCGAATACGCGAGCACCGCCTTGAACCGACGCTGCGTCACGGCAATGACCGCGGCGAAGAGCGCCGTGAACGCCCCCAGCCCCGCGATGAAGTCCATCACGACGGGCGACGTGCTGAAGATGAAGAATGCACGCGCCACGAGGAACACGCCCGCCGCAACCATCGTTGCCGCGTGGATGAGCGCCGAGGTCGGCGTGGGGCCTTCCATCGCGTCGAGCAGCCACACATGGAGCGGGAACTGCCCGGATTTGCCGATCGCGCCCATGAAGAGCAGGAATCCAATGAGCGTGAGCATCCCCGTCCCTGCGGCAATCGCGTAGGGCGGCACCATCATGCGCAGCTCGACGAAATCCATCGTGCCGAATGTGATCTGCACGAGCAGAATGCCGAGCAGCATTCCGAAGTCGCCGATGCGCGTTGTGATGAACGCCTTTTTCGCCGCCTCGCGCGCCGCCACCTTTTGATAGTAAAAGCCGATCAAGAGGTACGAGCAAAACCCGACGCCCTCCCAGAACACATAGAGCTGGAGGAAGTTAAGCGCGACCACGAGCCCGAGCATCGCCGACGAGAACAGCGACATGAATGCGAAGAACCGCCCCATGCCCGCGTCGTGTTCCATGTAGCCGGCGGAGTAGATATAGACGAGCAGGGAGACGAGCGTCACGATGACGAGCATCATCGCCGTGAGCGGGTCGATGAGCACGCCCATCTCGAGCGCAACGTCGCCGACCTTTGCCCACAACGTTTTCATCACATAGGGATCGGACATCGTGATTTGGTAGTCCACGACCGCAAACGCGACGCAGACGGAGAACACGAACGCCGCCGCCATCATCGCGATCGCAATCGCCGCGGAGAGATTCTTCTTTGACCGCGTAAAGGGCGCGATGATGAGGAACGCGATCGCCGGGAAGAGCGGGATGAGATAGGCATGGGTCAGTACGAATGTATACATGTCCTTCCCTCCCCTAATCTCTCAGCGTATCGAGTTCGTCGACATTGGTCGTGAACCTGATTTGATACAGACGGAACGCGAGCGCAAGCCCGACGGCGATCTCGGACGCCGCCACCGCGATGGAAAAGAGCGCCATGAGCTGCCCCTCCGTGTTGTGCGCATAGAAGCGATCAAACGCAACAAGGTTGATGTTGACCGCGTTCAGCATGAGCTCCACGCACATGAGGATGGGGATGAGACCGCGCCGCGTGAGCAGTCCGTAAAGTCCGATGCAAAAGAGCAGTGCGGACACAAAGAGCAAATCGGACAGTCCGATCATGCGGCATCCCCTCCTCTCGCAAGCATCAGCGCGCCGATCATCGCCGCGAGGAGGAGCACCGCGCCAATCTCAAACGGCAGGACGTACGTGCCGAGCATCAGCGCGGCGATCTCATGCGCGCCCGTCGATGCACCGAGCATCCCGTCCGGCATGGGAGCGAGCACAATGCCGAGCCCCATGAGGAAGAAGAATCCGCCCGCGAGCAGTCCCGTCACAACGCACCGAAAGAGTTTCTGCGACGGATTCGAATGCTGCATCGAGTCCCGCCGCGTCAGCATGATCGCCATGACGATGAGCACGGCGACCGCCCCACTGTAGACCATGAGCTGCACCGCGCCGAGGAACTCCGCACCGATGTAAAAGTAGATCGACGCCACGCCGATGAACGACACGACGAGGAAGAGCGCGCTGTGCACGACGTTCGGCGAGAGCACAACGCCGAGTGCGCCGATGACGGTGATCGCCGCGAGCACATAGAAGATGAAACTCATGACGCGCCCCCTTCCTGTGCCGCGTTGTTAGGCGGTTCCACGATTTTTTCTGCGGACTTTTCCGCAGTTTTTTCAGCCGGCGCAGCTTGTACCGCCGCACTTGCATTCGCCTGTGCCGCAGGTTTTTCCTCCGCAGGTGCATCCTGCCCCGCCGTCTTCGCGGCGGCTTCCGCAGCCTTTGCTTCCGCCTCCGCTTTGGCTTTTGCCGCAGCCTTTGCCGCCGCTTCGGCTTCCTTCTTCGCCTTTTCCTCCGCCGCCTCGATCTCGACGCGTGCGAGGAACTCCGCAAGATCGGCGCGGTCTTTATCGGTCATCGCGTCGTGGGTCATCGTCTCCTTGCTCCATGTGGAGATGGCATAGTCCTTGTCCCACACGAGCGTCTTGACGGGGCAGACTTCCACGCACAGATTGCAGTAGAGACACCGCCCGGATTTATGAATATAGTATTGCATGTGACGCTTTTTCTTCGCATCCTGCACGATCGTCAGATCGAGCGCCTTGTTCGGGCACGCGTTCGCGCACATGGAACAGCCGATGCAGACGCGCCAGTCCATCGCGAGGTTGCCCCCGCGGAAATTCTCCGTCATCGGCAGCTTCTCTTCGGGGTAGCAGAACGTCTCCTTTTTCCCCCAGAGATGCTTCCATGTGACGCTCATTCCGGTCAGCAGACCTTTTCCAAACATGTCGGCGCCTCCTTAGACCATCCCAAAGACATACATCGCGACGCCCGTCAAAAAGACGTTGATCATCGAGAGCGGCACAAGTACCTTCCATCCGAAGGTGAGAATCTGATCCACGCGCGTGCGCGGGAACGTCCAGCGGAACCACATGATGAGGAACACCATGACGAGCGCCTTGAGTCCGAACCACACGAAGCCCGGCAGGAAGGAGGGGCCGCTGTAGCCGCCGAGGAAGAACGTCGTCGCGAGAATCGCCGCCGTCAGCAAATTCGCATACTCGGCGAGGAAGAACAGCGCCCAGCGCATCCCCGAATACTCTGTAAACGGGCCCGCGATGATCTCCGACTCGCCCTCCACGAGGTCAAACGGCGTGCGGTTCGTCTCCGCGACCGCCGCAATCAAAAAGATGACGAACGCAAGCGGCTGCACGAAGATGAACCACGCGTTGTGCGCCTGCATCTGCACGATGTCGTCGAGCCTCAGCGATCCCGTCAGCATGACGACGCCGAGCAGCGAAAAGAGCAGCGGCGCTTCGTAGCTGAGCATCTGCCCCACGATGCGCATCCCGCCGATGAACGAATATTTATTGTTGGACGCATAGCCGCCCATGAGGAACGGCAGTACCGCCTGTCCCGACACAGCGAAGAGGAGGAACACCCCGACGTTCACGTCGGCGAGCACCGCGCCCGCATCGAACGGGAAAAAGGCATAGACAAGCGCCGCAGGTACGAAGAGCAGCGCGGGCGAGAGCGCCCACACGACCTTGTCCGCACCTGCGGGCATGATGTCCTCCTTGCTCATGAGTTTGAGCATGTCCGCGATCGGCTGGAGGAGACCAAAGCGACCGCCGACCCTGTTGGGGCCGAGACGCACCTGAATGAACGCGCAGATTTTACGCTCGGCATAGGTAAAGACGATCGCCGCCATCGAGATGATGCCGAGGAGCGCCGCAACGCCGACGACCGTCATGACGAAATCCACGACGAGCGGCACGGGCACGATCGCATAGATGAGTTCACGCATCCACGCTGCCAAAGCGGCAAGCAGAGAAAGTTCCATCATCCCCCTCCTTTCTCAGCAGTCCACTTCGCCCATGATGGGGTCGATGGACGAATACGCGGCGACCGAGTCGCCGATGAGCATCCCACGGCACATCGCGTCGAGCCCCTGCATATTGACGAACGAGGGGCGGCGAATGTGGATGCGGTAGGGCTTCGGCGTGCCGTCGCTGACGATGTAGAACCCGAGCTCCCCGCGCGTCCCCTCCGTGCGGCTAAAGACCTCGCCCTTGGGCGGCTTCACGACCTTCGGTACCTTGCCCATGAAGTCGCCCTCGGGCAGTCCCTCGATCGCCTGCCGGATGATGCGCGCACTCTGCGCGATCTCCCCGAGCTTCACTTGGTAGCGATCCCAGTTGTCGCCGTGCGCTCCCACGGGAACGTCGAACTCGAACTCATCGTAGACGCTGTAGCCGTCGACCTTGCGCAGGTCGAACGGCAGCCCCGTCGCGCGCAGATTCGGCCCCGTCATGTTGTAACGCAGGGCTTCCTCCGTCGTCATCGGGGACGTCCCCACGATGCGGCGGACAAAGATTTCGTTGCCCGTGAGGAGCTTATTGTACTCGTCGAGGAAAATAGGAACCTCGTCGAGGAATGCACGGATCATCGTCACCGCCTCGGGCGAAAGATCTTCCTTCACCCCGCCGATGCGGATGTAGTGAAACGTCTGACGCGCGCCGCAGACGAGGTTAAAGATGTCGAGAATCTTCTCGCGGTCGCGGAAACAGTAGAGCATCCCCGTCGACGCGCCGAGATCGTTCGCGAGCGTCCCGATGAAGATGAGATGACTGTTGATGCGGTTCAGCTCCGCCATAATGACGCGGATGTACTCCGCGCGCCGCGTCGTCTCGATGCCCGCCAGCTCTTCAACTGCGAGCGCATAGCCGAAATTATTGTTCATCGAGGACACATAGTCGAGCCGATCCGTATAGGGCAGCCCTTGGATGTACGTCCTGTCCTCAAGCAGTTTTTCAATCCCGCGGTGGAGATAGCCCATGACGGGCGTCGCCTTTAGGATGCGCTCGCCGTCTAGCTCGAGCTGCACCTGCAGGACGCCGTGCGTCGAGGGGTGCTGCGGTCCCATGTTGAGCGTATAGGTCTCCGTTCTCGGCATCACGGCGCCTCCTTTCGAATGCGCGGAATCTCGGGCGGCGGAGGGGCCTTGAAATCCTTGCGCAGCGGATGTCCCGCGAAATTCTCGGGCAGGAACACGCGCCGCAGGTCGGGATGCCCCGTGAAGGCAATGCCCATGAGATCATAGACCTCGCGCTCTTCGAACTCCGCGCCCGGGAACACCGCCGTCGCGGACGGCACGCGCGGCGCATCGTGCGGGAGCGTGACCTTCACCGTCAGCCAATGCTCCGATGCGGGCGCAAAGAGATGATAGACCGTCTCGAAGCGATCCTTCCAATCGACCGCCGTCAGATTTTCAAGGCGCGTAAAAGCGAGCGCCGCATTGCCGCGCAAATAGGTCAAAAACGATATGAGTTCATCCGCGCCGATGTAGACCGCAGGACGTACCGCTTCCGCGTCGTATTCCGCCGCCGGAAATTGCTCCTTGATTGCCGCAAGCGTTTCGGCGGGTGCATATTCTTTTCTCATGCTGTCACCGCCGCTTTCTCCTTTGCCGCCCACGCCGCGCGCTCTGCCGCGACGCGTTCGGGATGCAGGATCTTTTCCCGCAGCTTCAGCATCCCGTCCATCAGCGCCTCGGGACGCGGCGGGCAGCCCGGGATGTAGACGTCCACGGGCAGGATGTCGTCGATGCCCGGGACGACGGAATACGAGTCGGCGAAAGGGCCGCCCGCAATCGTGCATGCGCCCATCGCAATGACGTATTTCGGCTCGGGCATCTGCTCGTAGAGCCGCACGATCGGCTCCGCCATCTTCCACGTCAGTGTCCCCGCCACGATGAGCAGATCCGCCTGCCGCGGGCAGGGACGGAACACCTCGTAGCCGAACCGCGCGAGATCGAACCGCGCCGTCGCCGTGCTCATCATCTCGATCGCACAACAGGCAAGTCCTGAGGACAGCGGCCAGATGGAGCTTGCGTGCGCCCAGCGAAAGAGCTGATCGATTTTTACGACGAATACATTGTGCCGCAGCGATTCCGGCACGCGCTCCGCTATCTCCATGTCAGATCCCCCTTTCGCCACGCATAGCCGAGTCCGAGCGCGAGAATGCCGACGAATACGAACATCTCTATGAGCGCAAACACTCCGAGCATCCGGAACTCGACCGCCCATGGATAGAGGAATACCGTCTCGATGTCAAACACGATGAACAGCAGCGCATAGAGGAAATATCCCGCGCGGAACTGCACATACGGCGACCCGACCGGATCGACGCCGCACTCATACGGAATGTACTTCTGCGGCGACGGACGGCGCGGCTGCAAGAGGAACGCAGGCCCCAGCGCCATCACGGGAAACGCGAGCGCAACCAAGAGGAAAACACCAAGACTCCCATACTCTCCCATACACAGACCCTCCTTGTATTAAGATATAAAATAAATACATAGGAAAAACAAATAATCATAAACAATACACAACGGATAAAAAATTATGCTGAAACCGTTCATTCTAAATCAGATTTATAACAGGCGGCTGCAACAATAAAGTCCATGTATAATATACCGAAAAAAATCTATATTGACAAGGATAATTCATGAGGAAAGTATTATTTATAATGAATCTCATTCATGTATATTAACTGTGTAAATATTCCTTCACAAACGTTATTCCGTCATAAATCGTTAAGAGGAGTGCATAAGTCGATACAATCACAAAGATGTACATGCCAAATCCGCACGGAACGACTTGTTGAGCCGCAAACGATGTGCCGTTTGGTATCCGCCGCAGCCATTTTTAAGCCCCGCTTTTTTGGCAAGGCGGATGCCGAAGCGGCGTTAAACATATCCGAGGGGATATATTTCCCCATAAGCTGTGCAGCTCTTACAATAAAAAAGGCTTACCGTACGAATATGTTAAAACATATTTGTACGGCAGCCCCGGTTCAATTTTTTATTTATGCATCCAATGCCTTTCGCATCTCGGCGATGAGACGGATGCCGCCGTCAATATCGCCCTCGATGATGCGCTTTACGACTGCGCTGCCGACAATGACGCCGTCCGCCTGCCTGGCAGCGCGCACCGCAGCGTCAGGCGTACCGATGCCGAACCCGATCGCGAGCGGCACATTCGTATAGCGGCGCGCCGCCGCGCAGACGCGCCCGATGACGCAGTAATCGATCTCCTTTACCCCCGTGACGCCGTAGTTCGAGACGCAGTAGACGAACCCCGCCGCGTCCCTGCACGTCTCCTCCATGCGCTCCTCGGTCGTGCCGGGCGTGATGAATTCGGTCAGCGTGAAATCATGCGCCGCACAGACCGCGCGCATCTCGGCGGACTCCTCGTGCGGAACATCGGGGAGAATCACGCCGTCCATGCCCGCCGCGCTGAAATCCGCAACGAATTTTTCAAATCCATAGTGATGCACCATATTGATGTAGCCCATGCCGATGAGCGGGATCTCCGAGTGTTTCCGAATCTCCTTGACAATATCGAGCGCCTTTTTCAGCGTCATGCCCTGTTTGAGCGCCATGACGCTCGCCTCTTGGATGACGGGGCCGTCCGCCATCGGGTCGGAGAACGGCAGACCGAGCTCGATCACATCCGCGCCCGCTTCCTCTGCGCGGCGGATAATATCGACGGTCTCCTCCGCATTCGGGCAGCCCGCCGTGATGTAGATATAGAGTCCCTTGCGCCCCTCTTTGCGCAGCTTCGCTAGTTTTTCATTCAGACGCTTGCTCATGCGATGTCCTCCCCCAGCTCCTTTGCGACCATTTGGACGTCCTTATCGCCGCGTCCCGAGAGACAGACGACGACGTTCTCGCCCGCCTTCGTCTGCGGCATCAGCGTCTCGAGATAGGCGAGCGCGTGCGAGCTTTCGAGCGCAGGGATGATGCCCTCGATGCGCGAGAGCCTTTGGAACGCCGCGAGCGCCTGTGCATCCGTCACTGAGACGTAGGTCACGATGCCCTGATCCTTGAAAAAGGAATGCTCGGGACCGACGCCCGGGTAGTCCAGCCCCGCCGAGATGCTGTATGCCTCGACGACCTGTCCGTCATCGTCTTGGAGGAGGTAGCTGTATGCGCCGTGCAGGATACCGGGCGTGCCCGCGCCGCTGAGCGTCTTGGCGTTGTCGCCGTCCTCATCGCCGCGTCCGCCGCCCTCCACGCAGAACTTCTTCACATTCGCGTCGCCCCGGAAATCATAGAACGTCCCGATGGCATTGCTTCCGCCGCCGATGCACGCGACGAGATAGTCGGGCTTTGCATCGAACGCCTCCGCCGACTGCGCGCGAATCTCCTCGCCGATGACCTTTTGGAAGTCGCGCACCATCTCCGGATAGGGGTGCGGCCCCACGGCAGAGCCGATGACGTAGTAGGTATCCGTGATGTTTGTCGCCCAGTAGCGGATCGCCTCGCTCGTCGCGTCCTTCAGCGTGCCCGTGCCGCTCGATACGGGGATGACCGTTGCCCCGAGGAGACGCATACGGAACACGTTGAGCCGCTGACGCTCCACGTCTAGCTCTCCCATAAAGATGTGGCACTCCATACCGAAGAGTGCCGCTACCGTCGCCGTCGCGACGCCGTGCTGCCCCGCGCCCGTTTCCGCGACGATGCGCTTCTTGCCCATGCGCTGTGCGAGGAGCGCCTGGCCGAGCGCGTTGTTGATCTTGTGCGCCCCCGTGTGCAGCAGATCCTCACGTTTGAGGTAGATGTTCGCCTTGCCGTAATGCTTCGTCAGACGCTCCGCGAAATAGAGATTCGTCGGACGCCCCGCGTAGTTCGTCAGATATTTCTGGAACTCGGCGCGAAATTCCGCGTCCTCGCGGTATTTCAAATACGCTTCTTCCAGCTCGTTCAGCGCGGGCATCACGATCTCGGGTACATATTGTCCGCCGTATGCGCCGAATCTTCCCTTTTTACTCATAGCTCATGCTCCTTTGTCCCCAATGTGCTCAGTTCTTTCGCAAATGCCCCGACATCCGCCGCCTTCACCAGTCCCTCGCCGACGAGCACGCCGCGGCAGCCCGCATCACGCACTCGTGCGGCGTCCTCCACGTTGAAAATGCCGCTCTCGCTGATGAGCGTGCGCGCCGTATCCGCGTATGGGAGGAGGTCGATCGTCGTCTGCACGCTCGTCTCGAACGTCACGAGGTTGCGGTTGTTGATGCCGATGAACTCTGCGGGCGTCTCCTGTGCCGCCGCGAGATCCGCGCGGTCATGCACCTCGACGAGCGCGTCCATGCCGAGACTCCATGTAAGGAAGAGCAGTTCCTTCAGCGCCGCGGGCGTCAGGATGCGTACGATGAGGAGCACGGCGTCCGCCCCAAGCGCCCTTGCTTCATATACTTGATAAGGGTCGATGATAAAGTCCTTGCGCAGGAGCGGCGTATCGACGAGCGCGCGCACGGCGGCAAAATCCGCGTTGCTCCCGAGGAAATGCGGGTCGGTGTGCACCGAGAGTACCGCCGCCCCTGCCGCCGCGTATATCTCGGCGAGCTCCGTCACCGTGTGCGCCGTCGTCAGGCGTCCCTTTGCGGGCGACTGTAATTTGCACTCGGCAATCAGCCCCCACCCGTGCCGGCGAAAATGCTCCGCCATACGGAACGTCCCGCACTTTATATCTTTCTTGAGCGTTTCGAGCGGCACATCGCGCTTTGCCGCCGCGACGATCCCGCGTTTTTTTTCGACAATCTCAGCCAATAGGTCACGCATGAACGTACCTCCTCTGCGAATCCTCCGAAGCGCGGCGCGCCCCTCTATCTTAGTGGAGTTGCGCATATTTGTCAATCATGCCCACGGGATTCGGACGCGCCCGCGCGTACCGCCGCCATGAACACTGCGATTTTTGCGATAGATTTCTCCCCGTTTTCTTCCAGACCGCCCGACACGTCGAGACCGAACGGATGAAAGATCTCGATCGCCGCGCGCGCATTCTCCGCTGTGAGCCCGCCCGCGATGAGGACGGGCTTTGTCACGCGCGCGATCTCACGCGCGGCATCCTCCCACGCGAACGCCGCGCCCGTTCCGCCCGCCGCCCCCGGCGCGTAGCTGTCCACGAGGATGATCTCGGCGGGATAGGCGTTCGCCGTGTCCGCGTCGAAGTCGTCGCCATAGCGGTACGCCTTGATGACGGGGCGCTCCACCCGGCGCGCCGTCTCCGCAGGCTCATGCCCGTGGAGCTGTATGTAGTCCAGCCCGCAGTACGCGGCGATCTCGTTCATCTCCGCGGGGTCGGTATCGACAAAGACGCCGACCTTCTTCACCACGTCCACCGCCGCGCAGATCGAGCGCGCATCTTTGGGCGTGATATACCGCCTGCTCTCCCGCGCAAAAATAAATCCGATGTAATCCGCACCCGCATCACGCGCCGCGCGCGCCGCCGCAAGCGACCTCATCCCGCACATCTTGACCCGCATCGCGATAACCTCCTCACGTCTCCATCTTAAAGACGTCCGGCACATTTGTCAAACAAGCGCGCCCCGTAACATACCGGCGGCAATGTATGAAAAGGATTTCCATAGAAAAACGGGGGCACTGCATATTCTTTATGCAGTGTCCCCGCAGCCGGGCATCCTTGGAAGGATTATTTCTTCACCGGCATATCACGCATCGGCGGGAAGTCCGGTCGATCCGACTTCAGCATATTCTTATCGACGCCGAACTCATCGGCAATCTCTCCCCACCCCTTATTGTCCTTCTTTTGGTTCAGTACGGACAGGATATCCTTGTGTGCGGCTTTCGCAATCACACCTGCCATCTCGATGTCATGCGGCTCATAGCCCTTCTGCAGAAGGTCGCGCGCCGTATTTTCATCTACATCGCCGCGCATACTGATGTGCAGTACCGCCATGTCCATTAGTCCCGCTTGGAGCTGTTTATCCGTGATGCCGAGGGTGTCGACGATCTGCGGCCAGTCCTTCCCCTTTGCCTTCATCTGCATAATACTCGGGAACGGTTTTCCGGAGAGCTTTGCAAGCATCGCTCCCTGCCCGATGTCAAAGAGATCCGTCTTCTTCGCAATCTCCTGTTTGACTTCCGTTTCACTGACGCCAAAGACCTCCGAAACATATTTTGCCTGCTCATCCGCAGACATTTGAACCTGGGGGTGTTTGTCCATCTTCATCTCTGTCTGCTGCGTCGGCATTCCATGCCCCCCTTGTTCGGTACTGTTCGCGTACGCGAGCGAGCCGAAACTTGCGCTGAGAATCGCAGCGCCGAGCGTCATGCCAATCAAGTTTTTTCTTACAGATCTCTTCATCATAAACCACACCTTTCTGCGGAAATCTCCGATGGGATCGAAGGATCTCCGTCATTCCTTGTATGGTATTAGTATAGAAACCTGTTGTTAAGGGCGCTTGAAGGGGGCATTAAACTTTAATTGAACGTCTGCGCCGTATCATTGCCGTTCCATATCCTCCGCGAGGGCATCCATCGCCCGCTCGCGCGAGATGATGCCATGCGCGTTCCAGATCATCGAGTCCACCTCGAGCATATGCCCCGCGCGCACGGCGGGCACGCTTTGCCACAGGGGATCGAGCCGCATCGCCGCAAATCGTTTTTTCGCAATCGCACTGCTCTGTCTGCTGCTCGGGCCGAATCCCGCGCTGATGAGCAGGTAATCCGTTTGCAGATCGGGCAGGAGCTCGAGCGAGATCGCGTTGTTCTGCTCGTTCCCGTCGATGTCGATCACCATCTGCGGCGGGCGCAGGTTCAGCAGCTCGTACATGAACCTGTTGATGTCGTTCGTCGCATACGGATAGAGCCGCACTTCCTTGTTCATGATGCGCAGGAGCGCGACCGTCGCATCGCCGATATGCCCCTTGATGCGGATGCGGTCGCGCTTTGCCGTATCGTAAAATTGCCGCAGGCGCACCTCGCCGTCCGCGGGACGCGCGAGGACGAGCGAGAGCGCGAGCAGGGTACGCTCGTAGTCGCGCAGGTCAAATGCCGCGACGGGCGCGATCTTCGAGAGGTCGTCGTAAACTCCCTTGCCGAAGCTGTCGCGCATGACGATGAGATCGGGCTTCGCCGCCTGCACCTGCTCAAGGTTGATCGTCTTGTTCTCGTCGTTGATGCTGATGCGCATGACGCCGCGCGCCGCGAGCTCCTCATGCAGATAGTACGCGGGAAAATCGTAGGCGGCGGCCATGGGCGCGTCGAGCGCGAGCATGGGATCTTCGAGGCGGATGCAGACGATGCGCAGGGGCGCGTCCGGCAGTACCGTCTCGCCGAATTTATGCTTTAGAATGCGCCGTCCGTCCTCAACGCGGTAAAGCTTTTCCGCCGCCTTGCGTTTGTCTGTGAGCCGCGCGGCAAATTCCGCGTCGATCGCCGCCGGCGTATCGGCGCGCAGCACGGCGGGATCGAACCGGCGCAGTTTTTTCACCGTCTCCTGCGCCTTTTCCGATTTCTCCCCGCGAATATCGGGCTGTCCACACCCGGACGCCGCAAATAGAGCGAGGACGCACAGACCTGCCGCAAGCAATTTTCTCCCGCGCATCATGCTCCGTGCTCCTCCGATTCCATGAAATACGGGATACACAGAGGTCGCCCGCCGCGCGGATCGTTCATGATCTCCGCGTCGATGCCGAACACATCGCGCAGCATCTCCCGGTGAAACACCTCCGCGGGCGTGCCGCAGTAGAGAATCTCCCCTTTGCACATGCCCACGAGATAGTCCGCGTACCGCGCCGCTTGGTTCAGCTCGTGCAGCACCATGACGACCGTCTTGCCGTACGCCTCGTTCAGATGCTTGACGAGGCGCAGCACCTCCATCTGATGCGCCACGTCGAGGAAGCTCGTCGGCTCGTCGAGGAAGAGGATCTCCGTATCCTGCGCGATCGCCATCGCGATCCACGCGCGCTGCCGCTGCCCGCCCGACATCGCGCCAATGGGACGCTGCGCGAACGCCGTCATGTCCGTCTCGGCGAGCGCCCAGTCGATTATCTCCGCATCCTTCTTCATCGTCCGTGAGAAAAAGGACGTCTTGTGCGGCGCGCGGCCATAGGAGACGAGTTCGCGCACGGTGAGTCCGTCGGGCGCCGTAGGATTCTGCGGCAGGATCGCGATCGTCTTCGCGAGCTCCCGCGGGTTCGCCGTATGCACGTCCGCCCCATCGAGGAGCACGCGCCCACCGAGCGGCGCTTGGATGCGACAGATCGTCTTGAGCAGCGTGGATTTCCCGCAGCCGTTCGCACCGATGAGCGCCGTGATCTTCCCCTCGGGAATTTCGAGCGAGAGATCCTCGATGATAACGGCGGTATCATAGCCCGCCTTTAGATGTTCTATCGTGAGTTTCATATATTTTCACCTCCGCGCTCAACCCTTGGCGCGCGCCAAGACAAATAGGAAATACGGCGCGCCGACGAGCGCGATGACGATGCCGAGCAGCATCTCCTCGGGCGCAATCACGACGCGTGCGAAATAATCCGCCGACACCACGAGCAACGCGCCGACGAGCGCCGTCATGGGGATGCTGCGCGCGTGCTGCACGCCGACAAGCCGCCGCGCGATGTGCGGGCAGAGCAGCCCGACAAAGCCGATGCTCCCGCCGATCGCAACGCATGACGCCGCGAGCGCGACCGCCGCCATCAGATACACGAATCGCGCGCGGTTCAGCGGCACGCCGAGCCCGATCGCCGTCTCGTCCGAGAGCGCGAGCACATCGAGATCCGTCCGCCGCACATAGAAAAAGAGCGTCAAAAAGAGGACGATCGGAAAGAGGAGCGCCGCATGAGACCATGTGCTGCCGAAGATGCTGCCGATGATCCACGTGTTGACCTGACTGAATTTCTCCGGGTTCAGTCGCACGATCAGCATCATCTCGACGGCGTGAATCCCCGCTGTCAGCGAGATGCCCATGAGGACAAGCGTATGCGTCGAGAGCGTATGCCCCCGCTCATAGCTCATGCGGTAGATGAATACCGCTGCGAGTGCCGCGCCCACGGTTGCAACAAGCGGCTGCACCCAGAGCGACGCGCTCCCCGCCGTGTCCGAAAAATAGACCAAGAGGAGAATCGCAAAGCCCGCGCCCGCATTCACGCCGAGGAGACTCGGGCTTGCGAGCTCGTTGCGCGAGATCGTCTGAAAGACCGCGCCCGAGACCGCCAGTCCCGCGCCGATGACGACGGCGAGCACGGAGCGCACCATGCGGAAGTCGAACACCGTCAGATTCTCCTCCGCCGTCCCGCCGCCGAGCAGGATGCGCGCGATGTCACCGTAGCCCAGCTCCGTAAATCCCGAACCGAGATGCACAACGAACATAACGGCGAGGAGCACCGTGCAGCACAGGCTGTACAGATAAAAACGCTTTTGCAGTACGCTCATCGCCTGTTCCTCCCCCTGCGAATCAAATAGAGGAAGAACGGCACGCCGATGAGCGCCGTCACCGCGCCGAGCGGCGTCTCGAACGGCGGGTGAATCGTCCGCGCCGCGATGTCCGCGAGCGTGACGAGAAGCGCGCCGAGAAGAGCCGAGACAGGGATCACCTTCCGATAGTCGATGCCCACGATTTTACGCGTGATATGCGGCGTCACGAGCCCGACGAAGCCCACGGGGCCCGCCACTGCCACGGCAGAGCCCGCAAGCAGGAGCACCGTCACGCCCGCGACGAGGCGGATGCGCCCGATCTTGCTCCCGAGCCCGACGGCGACCTCCTCGCCGAACGAGAGCAGCGTCACCGAGCGCGCAATGCTCATCGCAAGCGCAAGCCCCGCGGTCGTCCACGGCAGGAGAAAGAGCGCCTGCTCCATGCGCACGCCGCTGATGCCGCCCGCCGTCCAATACGAGAGATCCTGCGCCACCTCGAAATACACCGTCATCGCCTGCGTCACCGCGCCGAACACCGCGCCGATCGCCGTCCCCGCGAGCGCGAGAAATACGGGGCCGCGTCCCGCGCCCTTTGCCTGCGCGAGGAAAAAGATCGCGAGCGTCGCAAGCCCCGCCCCCGCAAGCGAAAAGAGGAGTGATAAACTCAGTCCCCCCTGCGGGAAGAGAATCATAAAGACGGCAAGCCCGAAGCCCGCCCCGGCGTTGATGCCGAGAATGGAGGGGCTCGCCATCGGGTTGTTCGTCACGCCCTGCATCAGCGCGCCTGCGACCGCAAAGCTCGCACCGCACAGGAGCGCCGCGAGGAGTCGCGGCAGGCGCAGCGTCCGAACGATCATCTCCTGCACGTTCGCCGGATCGTACGCCATGAATGACCGGAAAATCGTCGCAACAGACACATCCTGCGCGCCAATATAGAGCGACATGAGACACGCCGCAAAGAGTCCGCCGCAGAGCAGCAGGGAGATGGCGAGCGCAAGAGATACGCCGCCGCCCGCCGCCCGCACCGGAGCCGTATTGCCTTCCATAGTACCCCCTTTGACGATATGCACGACATAATAACGCACGTATAAACGACGAGAGGCACGGCGACGCCGTGCCTCCACCGAACGCGCATGATACGCCGGTCATCATGGAAACGATATGATGCTGTCCCGGCGTTCTATGTTAGAAATCCGCCGTCATGGAGAGCATGAACGTGCGCGGCGCACCGAGGTATACCGCGCCGCGATCAAGCGCGTGCCAGTAGTTCCGGTTGAACACATTGTAGACATCCGCGCGCACCGTCACGGGCGTACCGCCAGCCTTGAACCGATAGCGTGCGCCCACATCGACACACGTCCACGGTGCGACGCGGAACGTATTCGCATCATTGGCATAGGTCGAAGAGTTATACGTCATACGCGCTGAGAGCGAAAGCCCCGGGACGCCGTGAATATCCTGCTCGAGTCCGAGCACCGCCGTCATGCGCGGGCTGCCGCTTTGAATTTTCCCGTCATTAACGCCGCCGCTTGTCTTTTCAAAGCGCGCGTTCAGCCACGTCATACCGCCCGTGATGCGCGTCCCCGCCTTCGGCTCGCCGAAGAACGTCCACTCCAGCCCACGGTTGCGCACCTCGCCGTCCGCAGATTCTATCAGCGTGACGGGATCCCGTACGATCGCCGCATTCTTGATGGAGAACGCGCTGAGCGTCGTCGCAAATTTGCCGAAGTCATATTTTGCGCCGATCTCGTACTGCTTGGCGACAAACGGCTTCATCTTCTCTCCGGCATTCGCGGCATTACTATTCGCCTCATCGCCATCCTTGAGCCCCTGAATATAGTTCGCATAGAGAGAAAGCCGCTTCGTCGGTTGATGCACGAGCGCAAAGGCGGGCGAGAATTTCGACTCCTCATAGGACTTCCTGGGCCTATATTCCTCGATGATGATCTGCTGCAAACGTCCGCCGACAATGAACGTCCAGCGTTTGTCCTTCGTCGTCATCACATCGGAGAGCGCGATGCTGCGCAGCGTCTCCGAATCGTTCAGCGGCAGGCGTTTCGTCAAGGGGCCGAGAAAGCTGTCAAGATCCCTCCACTGGAGATGATACAAATTCGTATTATATTCTTTTCCCGTAAGAGAGTTCTGGAACATATAGCGGTCATAGTGCATGAGACTTGCCGCGAGCGTCATCTCATGATCGATCGCCCCCGTTTCAAATTTCCCCTTGAGGCCGACTTCCGCACTCTTTGCCTTATTGATCTGATTGTTGTAGCGGTGGACAACGCGGAGCGATCCGTTGGCATTTCGGAGCGATACCTGGCTGCTCAGCGTATCCTGATGCGTGATGCGCATACCGAACGCCGCATACCCCGTGATATTCTTATCGATGTCATACTCGGTACGCAAGAGCCCGAACTTCTCGATGACCTTGCGGAACGTGCCGGGTGCGCCAAAGTTTGTGTTGATATCTACACGCGGTGCACTTCCACCAAGCGCTCGAATGACGTTGTCGGATATTTGCAGACGATACTGCGCATTCTCCACGCGGTTGCTGATGATGCCGGCGTCAAACGTCGTGCGGCTGCGGTCGGTATTGTAGTCCACGCCGATAAATCCCGTATGCGTCTTGATGCGCTCGCGGTCATACTGACCATCGCCGTTGTTGTGGAGAAGATTGACGCGCACGCCGAGCTTATTGTCTGCGGAGCGACGGCTGATGTCGATGTGCTGCGTGAACTGCCCCCAGTTGCCATAGGAAAGCGTCACGCTTGCCTTGTTCCCCTCCGCACGCTTCGTGACGAAGTTGACCGTGCCGCCGAGCGATCCGTTCGGCGCCATACCGTTCAGCAGCGCCCCGACCCCCTTGAGGAGTTCGACGCGATCCACATACTCGATGCCGCCGTAGAATCGCGGCGCGACGCCGTAGATCCCGTTGAGCTGCGTGTCCTGCTGCTGTGCCTTGAACCCGCGGATCATCCACGCCTGCGACACCGACGAGAGCGTCAGATCGGAGACCGACGGATCATTCGCGATCACGTCGACGACGGAGCTTGCCTGTTGGTTCTCGATCATTTGACTGTTGAACGTTGTCACGTTAAACGGCACGTCCATGAAGTCGCGCTCGCCGAGCACACCGAGGTGGCTCGTGCGTGCAATTTGACCTCCTGCATAGACGGACGGCTGTTCACTTTCTCCGGATGCCGCCGTCTCGTGTACCCCGACAACCTCAACTTCCTCGAGGTCGTAGACCTCCGGCTCATCCGCCGCCGCAAACGCCGTCATCGGCAATGCGGCAATCGCCGTCATGAGTGCGAGGCGGATGCTGCTCTTTAATCTTTTCGTCTCGTAACGCACGGGTATTCCCTCCCCTGTCTCTATTCCCAAATTTTCCCAAAAATTTCCCAAGACCTTCTTTCCAAGAAGGAGCATAAACGTTTATCGCGGTATCCCCGCTTATTTAAGATTGAACCTAACCGGTATCCTCGTATAGGCGGAAACCGGCTCGCCTTCTTCGTTCTGGGCGGGTGAAAACGGCGTGTTATAGATCGCCGCGATCGCCGCCTGATCCATCTCCGGATAGCCCGAGGACTGTTCTGCTGTTGCGTCCTGCACGCTGCCGTCCGCCGTCACAACGAACCGGACAACGACGACGCCCGTAATTCCCTGACTGCGAAGTGACTCCGGATAGACCGGTTGAGGCGTTGAAAGATTGCGCGGAGGTACTTTCGGTCGTTTTGACGATTGCGAGTTTCCCGCAGGGGCATTGCTGTCGCTCCCACCGCCGTTGTTCGCATTGCTGTTCGTCGACGCATTGTTCGCTCCCGTATCCGTCGACGAGGTGCTGCTCGCGTTCGTATTCGCCGCTGCGCTCTGCCGCGGCGTCTCGCGCGGCTGCTCCTGCTGCGGCTGCGGTTCGGGCTCCTTCTTCGGCTTTTCAAATTGGATGTCGTCAATGCTCGGCGGCGGCGGAGGCGGTGCCGCAGCCTGTGCCGCCGCTGCCGGCGCGCTTGCAGGAGCGGCAGTATCATAGATCTCCACATCGATCGGACGTTTATCCGGTGTCGCAGCCACGGCAAACAAGCCCATTGCCGCCGCCGCGATCAACAGACCAAAATGAATCCCGATAGATGCGCTCCACGAGATAACTTTTTCTTTCCCCGCTATATCCATAGCCATACCCCCATAAAATGACAGACTTATCTCATAATGAGAAACACTATCACTTTTAACGTGGTCATAATACCACATAATTACATCTTTTGCTAATTAAAAATAAAAAGGAGCGCCCGCATCCTGTTCAATCGGTCGCTCCGTAATCATTCTGTATGTTGTGTCCTTTAATTGAGGACGATCTTGCTGAAATCCGCCGTCTCGAGCAGATAGTCGTCGATCGATTTCAGCAGCGACAGTCGGTTCGCCTTGATGCGCTCGTCCTGATCCATGACCATAACGGCGTCAAAGAACGCAGCGATGGCAGCGGCAAGACGGCGTTCCACCGCTAGTGTCCCATCATCGTCGCTCCCGGACGCGCGCAACTCCACTGCAGTTTCATATGCCGCCAGCAAGATACGTTCCTCATCCGCCGCAAAGAGCGCAGAATCCACAGCGCCCGTGGACGCACTGCGCGCAATGTTGCCCACACGGACGAAGGACTGCACGATCGCCGCCGCATCGTCCGCCGCGAGCAGGTGCTCCACATGGGCGGCACGTACCGGCACATCCGCAACGGTATCCACATCGCTGAGCACGGCCTCCTGCACATCATAACGCACGCCGCGCTCCGTGAGGACGTTCTTCAGGCGCAGGCGAATGAACTCCGCGACATCGACCTGCATCTTGCTCCGCGCCGCATCGTCCAAATCATAGAGATCACACGCCTCGTCTATGAGATCGGAGAGCAGAATGCCGCTCTCATGGAGGATGAGCATGTTGACGAGCCCGAGCGCCTGACGGCGCAGACCGAACGGATCCTGCGACCCCGTCGGGATCTTGCCGCGGCTGAACGTGCCGACAATGTTGTCGATCTTATCCGCAACGCTGAGTGCAAAGCCGAGATCGCTCTCCGGCAGCGCATCCCCCGCAAAGCGCGGCATATACTGCTCGTCGATGGCACGCGCGACCTCCGGCTTCTCTCCGTCGAGGAGGGCATATTCGCGTCCCATGATCCCCTGCAGCTCGGTGAACTCCGTCACCATGCCCGTCACGAGATCCGCCTTCGAGAGCTCCGCCGCCCGGCGCGCATCCGCCGCCATGGTCTCATATGCTGCGTCGTCGCCCGCGGTCATATCCTCGACAACCGACGCCGCCAGTTGTGCAAGGCGTTCCGTCTTTTCATACATCGAGCCGAGCCCCTGCTGGAACACGACCGTGTGCAGCTTCTCGCGATGCTCCGCGAGCGATTTCTTCCGATCCTCGTCAAAGAAGAACTGCGCGTCCGCGAGCCGCGCGCGCAGGACACGCTCATTCCCGTGCGCCACTACGTCAAGGTACTCTCTGCCGCCGTTGCGCACAGTGATAAAGACGGGCAGGAGACTGCCGTCCGCCGCCTTCACCGGGAAATACCGCTGATGGTCGCGCATCGGGGTAATGACCGCCTCGGCGGGCAGCGCGAGGTATTTCTCCTCAAACGATCCGCTGAGCGCTGTCGGGTATTCCACGAGGTACAGCACCTCCTCGAGGAGGTCGGGCGTGATCTCCGCCGTGCCGCCGCACGCCTTTGCCACATCTGCAATCTGCGCAGAGATCATCGTACGCCGCCGCACGGGATCCGCGATGATGTACGCCGCTTCGCACGCCGTCTCGTAATCTGCCGCACAGGAAATCGTAAAGTCCTCCGGTGCGAGCGTCCGATGCCCGCGCGAACGGTTGCCGCTCGTCACTTCGGCAAGTGTAAACGGTACGACGTCCGTGCCATAGAGCGCGACGATCCAACGAATCGGGCGGATGAAGCGGAAGTCGAGATCGCCCCACCGCATACTGTTCGGCAGGGGAATCGCACGGATGAGCGCGGGCAGGAGTTCCTTTAGGATCTCCGCCGTCGGCGCGCCCGTCTCGTGCACCGCCGCATAGACGTAGCCGTCGCGGCGGATGAGGTCTTCGGGCGCGACGTGCTGCCCGCGCGCGAAGCCCGCGCCTGCCTTGGTCGGGTTGCCGTCCGCATCAAACGCGATGGAGATCGCGGGACCCCGCGTCTCCGTATTGACGTCCGCCTGCCGCTCCGCCGCGCCCGTCACGATGAGCGCCATGCGGCGCGGCGTGCCGAGCGTACGAATCTCATCATAGGAAATACGCTGCTCCGTGAGCATTTCACCCGCGAGACGCTTCATCTCACGCAGAAGGTTCGGCATCGCATGTGCGGGGATCTCCTCCGTCCCGATTTCAAGCAGTAAGTCTCTCTTCATGCCTTCGCCCCCTTCTTCAGCATCGGATAGCCGAGCGCCTCACGCTGTGCCAGATACGCCTCGGCGCAGAGCCGCGCGAGTTTCCGCACGCGCCCGATGAACGCCGTACGCTGCGACACGCTGATGGCACCGCGCGCGTCGAGCAGGTTGAACGTATGCGAGCATTTCAGCACATAGTCGTGCGCCGGATGCACATGCCCCGCGCCGATAACGCGCACCGCTTCCGCCTCGTATTTATCGAACAGCTCAAAGAGCAGATCCTCATCCGAGAGGTCGAACGCATAGGTGGACTGCTCGAACTCATTCTGCCGAAATACGTCGCCGTAGGTCACATCGTCCGTCCATGCGATATCATAAACGTTCTCCACGCCCTGAATATACATCGCAAGGCGCTCGAGCCCGTAGGTGATCTCCACCGAGACGGGCTTCACATCGTGACTGCCGACCTGCTGGAAATAGGTGAACTGCGTGATCTCCATGCCGTCCAGCCAGACCTCCCAGCCGAGCCCCCACGCGCCGAGCGTCGGTGACTCCCAGTTGTCCTCGACGAACCGGATGTCATGCTCCTCGGCGCGGATGCCGAGCCGTGCAAGACTTTCAAGATAAAGCTCCTGAATGTTGTCCGGCGAGGGTTTCATGATGACCTGGAACTGATGGTGCTGATAGAGACGGTTCGGGTTATCCCCATAGCGGCCGTCCGCGGGGCGGCGCGACGGCTCGACATAGGCGACATTCCACGGCTCGGGGCCGAGCACGCGCAGGAACGTCCACGGGCTCATCGTTCCCGCGCCTTTCTCCACATCGTACGGCTGCGCAAGGATGCAGCCCTGCCCCGACCAAAACTCCTGCAGTGCGAGGATAACCTCTTGGAATTTCATACAAACAACTCCTCCAATAAAAAACCGCGATCCTTCATAGAATGCGCGGTTTCGCTCCCGTCAAATACTATTTGAAATTCTCCTCCAAACTTTGAAGAATCTTCGACTGTCTGTCGTTCACGGGCTTCTCCCAACGTCCCTCATAGGCGGCATCGTCGCCGGGAAGCAGTGCACAGACGATGATCAGTATGATGAACATCACCACCGCCGTACCGATGATCTTGCGCTGGCGGGAACTGCGCTGCTGCTTCACACGTTGAAGCCCGCGCTCGAGTTCCTTGTTTTTCTCCGCTCTCGTCTTTCCCATGATGCACCGCCTCCTGCCCATTAGGAAATTCTGCTAAAAGAGACTTTGCTCCTCATACACCGGCTGCCGCATCTGATCATAGCAATACAGCGTCGCAAGCGTATCGGCGAGAGCTCCGTGTGCCTCGGTCGTCCCCCAGTTGTAGCGGTAGTACTCCGCGCACTCCGTGAGCTTCCACCAGCGATAGCCGCCGCGCCGCGCATCCGGCACCTTGCGCATCTCCGAGAACGCGAGCATCACATCGTGCCGGTTTGGATTCGTAATGCGGATGCCCGACTGCCCCAAAAGGCGAATGTCAAACTCAATGTTATAGCCGACGAGCAGGGTCTCCGGATCGTTGAAAAGCCGTTCCAGCTCCGCCCGGTGCGTAAGAATCGGCGCACAATCCGCCACCATCGCAGGCGAAATGCGGTTCACCTTCTCCGCGTCCGGCCACTCCTTCTTGGATACGGGCGCATACATCCCGTCCACCACGGTTTTGCCCGCACCGTCCACCACAGCGAGCGTCAGCACCTCATCGTCACTCCGAAAGCCCGTCGTCTCGGTATCAAAGACCAGAATTTTTTCCAACATGCAGGTCCTTCCTTTTCTAGTCATTTTCTCCCAATTTTACACAACTTTCGTTATAAATATTATACATTACGCAAAATCATCTGTCAAGAAATCGGGATGCGCTGCACCCCGACAAACAGAGGATTTTCCCGCATAATTTACTATTGCAAAAGTACGCTTTTTCGGCTAGAATACACCTATGAATATAGTTCTCATTTATAGCTAATATCTATAGGAAATACAAATCAGCCTATGAGCGAAAGGAGCCTCATTCATGAACGCCATCAAAATCCGGGATGATATTTACTGGGTCGGAGCCATTGACTGGTCGATGCGCAGCTTTCACGGCTACGACACGCAGCGCGGTTCCACCTATAATGCATACCTCATCCTCGACGAGAAGATCACCCTCATCGACACAGTGAAGCGCGGTTTTGACGACGAACTGCTCGCGCGCATCTCCACAGTCATCGATCCCTCGCGTATCGATTACATCATCTCCAACCACGTCGAGCCGGATCACTCGCACACCGTTCCCATCATCTCGCGGCTCGCCCCGAACGCGAAGGTCATCACGAGCGCGCCGAATGGGCTCAAGGGGCTCAAGGCGTACTACGGCGACCTCCCCTACGAGACGGTCAAGGCGGGTTCTACGCTCTCCATCGGCAAGCGCACCCTGCAATTCATCCCGACGCCGATGCTCCACTGGCCGGACAGTATGGTCACCTACTGCCCCGAGGAAAAAATTCTGTTCTCGAACGACGCGTTCGGTCAGCACCTCGCGAGCGGCACGCGCTACGATGACGACACTGATCTCGCCATCGTCTGCGAGGAGGCGAAAAAATACTACGCCAACATCCTTTTCCCCTATGGCAATCAAGCACAGGCGGCGCTCAAAGCGCTCCACGGGCTCGATATGGAGCTCATCGCCACGGGACACGGCATCATCTGGCGCTCGCATATCCCCGAGATCATCAAGCACTATAAGCAGTGGTCGACGGGCGAGACCGAGGATCGCGCCGTCATTGTCTTTGACACCATGTGGCACTCCACGGAGATGATGGCGCACGCCATCGCCGAGGCATTCATCGACAAGGGCATGTCCGTCGGTTACTACGACATCAAGTGCAACACACACGCGGACATCATGACCGACGTCCTCACGAGCCGTTACCTCGCCGTCGGCTCCCCTACGCTCAACAACAACATGCTCCCCACCATCGGCGGCTTCCTCTGCTACATGAAGGGGCTTGCTCCAAAAGGACGCAAAGCCTTTGCCTTCGGCTCGTACGGCTGGGGCGGGCAGAGCATTGGGCAGATAGAGGATGAGCTCAAGGGCACAGGCTGCGAAATCGTCCTCGACAAGGTACGCATGCTTTACGTCCCCTCGAGCGAACAGCTCGCTGCCCTGCGCGATCAGATTCTCGCATTGTAAAATGGAAGCCTAAATTGAAGATCCGAACTGCTGCACAAACGCATTGGCCAACGTGCAGCAGTCTTTTTATGTGAGATTTCTCAAGATCGCTTGCCGAACCTATCCTCGCGATCCGCCGCTTCTCTGCTTTGCTCCGCGTAGGGCGCGTAGCGCTCCGGCTCGTGCGGATCGTAGGGTAGCGTCGGCACGCGCGGCACGCCGCCACCGTTGTAAGTCGTATCAAATACAAAATCTCTCAGCCGATCCTCAAATCCCGGCGTCGACTGCATATGTAGGATGAGTTTCAAATAGTCCTCAATGTTCTTATAGATAATGTCTTGAAGGACGCGGTCGCTCTCCGTGCGCGCATTCTGCGCATCCGAGTTTTTCATCGCGTTCCGATAGGCTCTGTCCTGCGCCACCTGTACTGGCAGCGAATAGATCTGCCGCCGCACCTCGTCGTCCTCCGTCCATACGATATTGCCGAACGACTTGTTAAACGCCGCCACGATCTCAGAGAGCGGATCGAGCTCCGGCGCCGTCGGATGCGCCGCAGATCCCGTCGGCACGGGCGAGAGCACTGCATCCTCATCCGCACAGAGGATCGCGATCGCCTCCCGCGCCGCGTTCCGATAGCTGCCGAGGTCAACCGTCTCTAGAATGCCCTCCGCGAGATCTTCCTCCGGGGGCGAGGGCAGCTTTGGCACGAGCAGATGCAAAAAGATGGACATCTTCTCCCACGCCGCATTGCTGGAGGAGAGAATCATCGCGAGGAACTGATAGGTGCGGACAAAATTCTTTGCCGCCGACTTAAACGCGATCTGCTCCCCCACCTCTAGCTCCATATAACGCGCGGCACACGCATCAAGCGTCGGATCGAGCAGCGGGCGTTCCGCTCCCTCAAGGAAGCGCCGCACGACGCGCTCCACATCGCTCCCCGCATAGACCTCATAGCCCTCCATCACCGCGATCAGATCGTGGAGCTTATTCGGATCGGTCTCCCCTGCGAGCAGCGTCGTCCGATAGTACTTTGCAAAAGCGTCGGCGACGTCCCCCTCGTTATTCGCAAAGTCGAGCACACAGACCTCGCGCTTGCCGGGATATGCCCGGTTCAGCCGTGAGAGCGTCTGCACCGCAGAGATCCCCGCGAGCTTCTTGTCCACATACATCGCCGTCAAGAGCGGCTCGTCAAATCCCGTCTGGAACATGTCCGCCACAACGAGAATGCGATAGGGATCTTCCTTGAACCGTGCGGGAATATCCGTATCGGGGAAACCGTTCATCTCGGCGCAGGTCACGCCCTCATGCTCCCCCGAGAACGCGATCAGCGCACGATAGGAACGTCCCTCCGCTGCGAGCGCATCGTTCACCGCCCGATAGTAAGCGGCGCAACACTCGATGCTGCTTGTCACGATCATCGCGCGCGCCTTACCCCCGAGCCGCCGCGCCACCGACGCGCAAAAATGCTCCGCCATCACCGCCGCTTTTTGCGCGATAACATTCCTCTTTCCTTCGACGAATGCGCGCAGCTTCTTCTGTGCGCGCCTCGTATCAAACATCGGATCGTCCTCAACCGTCCGGACGATACGATACCAGCTCTCAACCGTCGTGTAATTCTTCAGCACATCGAGGATAAAGCCTTCCTCGATCGCCTGCTTCATCGTATAGACATGGAACGGACGGTGCATCATCGCGCCGTCCTCCTCATAGCGCATCCCAAATAGCTCTTCCGTCTTATTCTTCGGCGTCGCCGTGAATGCAAAATAGCTCGCATTCGGGAGGAGTCTCCGAGACTCCATCAGTTCATTGATCTTGTCCTCATCGTCGGTCGCGAGAGCGCCCTCGCCGCCCGCGAGCGTCCGATTCATCTGCGCCGCATTGCGCCCCGTCTGCCCCGCGTGCGCCTCGTCGATGATGATGGCAAAATGCCGCCCTGCAAGAGACGCGTTCATCGCCTGCGCGATGTAGGGGAACTTCTCGATCGTCGTCACGATGATCCGCTTGCCGTCCGCGATCGCCTTGCGCAGCGTAGAGGAGCGCTTCGCCCACGTAAAAGTACTCCTCACCTGCATGAACTGCTTCACCGTCTCGCGAATTTGCCGATCAAGAATCCGCCTATCCGTCACCACGAGCACCGAGTCCACCATCGGACGCCCGTCCCGCATCAGACCGACCAGCCCGTGCGCGAGCCACGCGATCGAGTTCGACTTCCCGCTCCCCGCACTGTGCTGCACGAGATACCGCCTACCGATCCCATGCGTGCGCACATCCGCGAGCAGACGCTCCACACAGTCGAACTGATGATAGCGCGGGAAGATCATCTTCTCCCCCTTGCCTTCCCCCGTCTCTTTCACGAGCTGCGCATAGCCCTCGATGATGCGCGAGAGCTTCGCGCGCGTTAGAATATCCTGCCACAGATAGTCTGTCATCAGCCCCGCGGGATTCGGCGGATTGCCCGCGCCCCCTTGATATCCCTTATTAAACGGCAGGAACACAGACGCCTTACCCGTAAGCTGCGCCGAGAACATGACGGTGCGGTCGTCCACGGCAAAATGCACCATGCATCGCTTGAACGAAAAGAGCAGATCGCGCGGCGAGCGATCCTCCCGGTACTGCCGCACCGCGTCCGCCGTCGATTGCTTCGTCAGACTGTTTTTTAGCTCCATCGTGATGAGCGGCAGCCCGTTGACAAAGATGCAGAGATCGAGCGCGAGCCGCGCCCCCGCCGTATAGCGGAGCTGACGTGTCACGCTGAAAATATTCTCATCATAGAGTGCCTTTGCCTCGGCGTTCCCCTCCGTTGGCGTCACATAGTAGAACGTGAAGTGTGCGGCGCGATCCTTGATGCCGCGGCGCAGGACATCCACGATGCCGCGCTTTGCGATCTCTGAGGAGAGCCGCCCTAGGAAGGCACGCCGCCCCCGCTCGTCCGCGAGACCGCCGAGCTTTTCCATCTCCGCCGCCTGCGTCTTCCGAAGGAAGCGAAAGAGCCGCGTCTCATCGACCGCGAACGCCTCGTTGTAGTCGGCGTTCGTCCCCTCCTCATAGCCGTTCCGGTCGGTGAGATATGAAACAATCAGCGACTCCAGCCCGCTCTCCTTCGTATTCGTGCAGCTCATCGCGCATCCTCCTATTCCATGGACGGATTTGTCGGGATCTCGGCGTCCCGAACGTCGATCTTTCCGGTGACGACATCGGAGATCAGTGTTGATTTGAGTTCTTTCAAGCATTTGATTTGTTCTTCCAGCTTTGAAATCCCCGCATCTATCGCAGATATTTTCGAATCCAAATAGCGCACGATTTGATCCTGCTCGTCACGTGGCGGGACAACAATTTTTATGTTCAACAAGTCATTCGCGGATAGGGTTTGACGTACACCTGCCCCAAGACCATTAAAGATTTGTCTCAACCACAAGTCATAGTATTGAAAATAAAAATATCTTGTATTAATATCGCATTTTGCAGACAGACGTATATAGGCAGAACTCATGATTCCCCGCTCAGGAACAAGTCCCACCCTGCTGGTAGAAATATTTTCAAGGTCAATGAGCTTAAATACCAAATCATCTTTTTCAAAGATTTGATAGGTTCGGTAATCACTTGGACTTAATCCAATAGGTTTCTCCCTATTATTTCGGACGACGCCTTGCAGTGTCAATGACAGTATATTTCCTTCTTCATTATTTTTATTTTTCTCTGTTTGCGTTGCAAATAGTGTTTTACACTTCACATATCCCCAATGCTTTGGCACATTTGTCAACCACGATTGATCTGTTGTTTTATAGGTTTTGTATCGCTTCATTCTATCATTTCCTCAATAGTTGAGTACAGCGTTAAGTAGTCTATTGCTTGCATCTTCCACAACACGAATATCATGAACAATCTCATCAATTTTCCTTAGCTCCAACGGTCGATAAAAATACTTCGTGAAGCTAATCTCATAGCCGATCTCAGTTTTCTTCTCGTCGATATAGGCGTCGGGCGCATAGGGGCGCACTTCGTTCTCGATGAACGCCGCAATCCCGCCCGGATAGTTCAGCGGGACGTTCTCGGTATCGCGGAGCGCGGAGTCGGCTTCGCCCGCGACAGGCTGTGCCGCAGGATCTTTAACGGTGATATGGGGACGCAGTTTTTTCAGCAGGGCGGGCTTCAGTCCCGTCGCCTTTGCAAACGCCGTCCAGTCGTCAAGCGGCGCGGTATCGAGCGCCCTTTGGTAGGCGGCGCGCTCCTCGGCAGTGCCGAACAGTCCCGCGGGGAGTGTGCGCTCCCGTTCGATCCGCAGACGCAGGGGACGCTCCACGGTCACCGACCAAAAGCCGAACTCTTTGCCCTCAAATATTTTGCTGACGTCGCTTTCTTCATATGCCAAAAAGATGCGCAGTATCTCCGCACGAAGCTCGGGAGTAAATTCGCAGTTTTTCTTGCCGAGATTTTTCCTGAGCGGCGACTTCATCGCGGTCGCGTCGATGAGTTGTATCTTCCCTTTGCGACGCTTTTCTTTTTTGTTCGACAGAATCCAAATGTAGGTGCCGATGCCCGTATTGTAGAACATATTCTCCGGCAAGGCGATGATCGCCTCAACAAGGTCGTTCTCGATCATAAAGCGGCGCGCGTTGCTCTCGCCGCTGCCTGCATCCCCGGTAAAGAGGGACGATCCGTTGTGCACCTCGGCGATACGGCTGCCGAGCTTTGTATTTTGCTTCATCTTCGCGATGTTGTTCAGCAGGAAGAGGAGCTGTCCGTCACTCACGCGCGGGAATGCGGCAAGGCGTTCTCCGTCCGCGAGTGTGACGCGAAACCGCGGGTCTTTGATGTCCGATTTCCCGCCCATTTTGGTAGCGTCGGCTTTCCAATTTTTACCGTAGGGCGGATTGGACAGCATGAAGTCAAAGTACATCTTTGCGTGATGATCCTCGGAGAGCGTCGAGCCGTATTTGATGTTTCCCGCTTCAGCGCCGTCCCCTTTGAGCAACATATCCGCGGTGCAGATAGCGTAGGTCTCAGGGTTCACCTCCTGTCCGTAGAGGTGGATGGAGACTGCCTTGCCGTGCTCCTCGGCAAGCTCCTGCAGACGTGCCTGCGCGACGGTGAGTATTCCGCCCGTACCGCTCGCGCCGTCATAACAGGAATACGTTGCGTCTAGGAGTTCATGACGGATGGGGACGAAGATGAGATCTGCCATGAGTTCTACGACATCACGCGGCGTCCAGTGCTCGCCCGCCTCTTCATTATTGTCTTCGTTGAATTTGCGGATGAGTTCTTCAAAGATCGTACCCATGCTGTGATTGTCAAGCCCCGGGTGCAGGACATCTTTTTTCTCCGCGTCCTTATAGATCGGATAGGGGCTGAGGTTGATGTCCGAGGCGGTGAATTTTTCGATGACTGCGCCGAGGATGCCCGCGTCGTCCATGGTATCAATCTGCGTGCGGAATTTGAATTTATCCAAAATCTCCTGTACGTTCGGAGAGAAGCCGTTGAGATACGCAATGAAATCAGCTTTCAGGTTCTGCTCGTTTGTACGGCTCGTGAGATCCTTGAGCAAAAAGGGAGAGTCGTTGTAAAACGCCTGTCCCGCTTTGATGCAGAGGGTTTCCGGCGGGACGTCCACATGTGCGTCCTCGAATTTGCGCTTGGCCGCGAGCACCGCTCCCTTCGTCTCCTCGAGTACGCTGTCGAGCCGGCGAATGACGGTCATCGGCAGGATGACATCGCGGTACTTCCCGCGCTGATAAATATCGCGCAAACATTCGTCTGCGATCCCCCAGATAAAACTGACGATTGCGTTGTGCGTTTGATGATCCATTGCCGTTCCTCTTTCATCTTGGTATACGTTTTATTATACAGATTAGGCGAAATAAAACAATCCTAAATTGTGCGATGCAGTCGATATATCTAGCGAGGCGGCGCGATTTATGGTAAAATTGGTACGAGGAGGGATGCCCCTTGATGCAGCGTAAAAATGGCGGGATCTGACCATCACCGACGACTATATGTTCAAGCTCATCATGAGTTACAAACGTATTTGCAAGCACCTCATTGAGCGGGTACTCGGCATCGAGGTGAAAGATATTGCCTACATCGAAAACGAATATCCACTCAAGAGCACACATGAGAGCAAGGGCGTTCGTCTCGACGTATTCGTCGCCGATACTGCCGGCTCGCGGTTCGTCCTAGAGATGCAGGTGCGCAATTACGGCGCACGGGAAATCGGCAGGCGCAGCCGTTTTTATCAAACGACCATCGATTTTGACTTCCTCACGACGGGGGAAGCATACAAAGACCTCGGCGATGCCTATGTGATTTTCTTCTGCCCTTTCCCGCTGTGGGGCGGCGAGCGGCGCGTCTATACGTTTGAGAATACCTGCCGCGAGGATAAAAATCTGACCTTACAGGACGGCATGACGAAGGTATTCCTCAGTTCCGCCGGAAAACCGACGGACGATATTGATCCCGAGGTCAACGATTTCCTGAACTACATGAACGGCATCCTCGGGGACAGCCCCTTTATTCGGGAAATCGACGAAGAGATCCGACGACTCAAGGAAAACGGTGAAAAGGAGGAGCTATATATGAATTTCCTAATGAGCATCAATGACGACCTGATCGAAGCCCGCGCCGAAGCGCGCAAAGAAGGCAGAGCCGAAGGTACAGAAAAGACACAAATATCCGCGCTCAAAAACCTCATGAAGGACCTAAATCTGTCTCTTGAAAAAGCAATGGACGCTTTGGGGATTCCGTCAAACGACCGCGCAAAGTATGCGGCGATGATACAGAATTGACGCTGTTGAACAGCCCGGCAAATTTTAACAAGTAAAAGAGACTGATGCACAAATATCTGTGCATCAGTCTCTTTTGTTGATAAGTTTTCTTTAGGATACGTATTCTCCTACAATGATTATATTTCCTCCGCTCGCTTTGCGCAGGCGGTTCATGACGGCAAGTCCAAGCCCGTGTTCGTCCGTCCCCTCGGCGAGGAGCGCCCCGGCGTCCGTATTGTCAAACCGGCGGAGTGCATCGTAAAGACAATTCGCATACGCGGCATCATCGCCGCGTGCGCCGCAGGCGTAAACATACGCGGGCGATATGAGGCCCGTGAGCGCGGCACAGGTCTCCCGAGATGCAATCAGCCCGACCTGCGTCCCCTCCGCCCTGCGCCGCAGAATCTCTGCGCGGAGCGCCGCCGTCACGGTATCGGGCGCGCCCGTATAGACGGTGAGTGATGCGCGCGGCGCATAATGTCGGTACTTCATGCCCGGGGCACGCGGCACGGCATCCGCCGCCGTGAGCGCAGGATCGACGCGCACCTCCATCTGCGGCAGTTCCGCCGCAATCATCTCACGCGTGACGGCGCCCGGGCGCAGGACGGTCACGATCCCGTCCTCCGTACAGTCCACAATCGTGGACTCGACCCCCCAGCGGCACGCGCCGCCATCGAGGATGCACGGAATGCGCCCCGCAAGATCGTCTGAGACCATCGCCGCCGTCGTCGGACTGGGACGCCCCGAGGTATTCGCGGACGGCGCGGCGATGGGAACGCCCGCCGCACGAATGAGGGCGCGCGCAATGTCATGGTCGGGACAGCGCACGCCGACGGTCGAGAGCCCCCCCGTCACGATGTCCGGAACATGCGCCGCCTTTGGCAAAATCACGGTGATGGGGCCGGGCGCAAACGCCGTGAGAAGATGCGCCGCGGCGGGTGTGACGATGCGCGCCGCATCCGCCGCCATGGAGAGGTCGGCGATATGCAGGATGAGCGGGTTATCGGAAGGACGCCCCTTCGCCGCGTAGATGCGCGCACAAGCCGCCACGTCCAACCCGTTCGCCCCGAGCCCGTAGACCGTCTCGGTCGGAAATGCGACGAGCGCGCCGTCACGAATCATCTGCGCGGCATGTGCAATGTCCGCATCGCGTACGGGAGATATGATTTGCGTTTGCATGGCGCGTTCCTCCTTTCCGAATGTGTTGCTGTGCGCATAAAGCGATGCAGTTTCTTAATTATCGTTCGGCGTACATATTACGAGGGCATTGTCATACATACGTTGATAGCGAGGGAGAATTATGTATATGGCGTTCCCCGGAAGCGGCGAAGGTGTGTGCTCTCGCGACGCCTAGCATCACCCGAAGGGGCGGGGCGGCACGATAACCGGACGAGAGATGCGAAGATGTGAGAACGCCGTCATACGGCTCTTAGAGCAGAGCTACGCAGAGCCGTGGCGGTGTACTTTCTAAAAATCGTTTATGGACTGCCGTCCCGTTTGCGCCGCGGAGTGAAGTACACACCTGAGCTGCAAGGTAAACGTAAACGCCGTGACACAGCTATGCGCCAAAATCCCGACTCATACCGATACCTGAGTGACACGGAAGTTTGGATGCAGAGCAAGGAACAAGAGAAATACAAGCGAAGGTGTAGTTAAGAGCTACGTCGAGCGCAGTATTTCTCGCAGTGACACAGCTATGCGCCAAAATCCCGTGTCACGCCCCGTAGGCAATAACAACTCGCTCCACCCCCGCAAGGTCTTTTTTTAGCTCCGTCCGCACGATCCGCGGATGCTGCTCCGCAAGCGCGGCAACATCCGCCGCCTGCCCGATGCCGACCTCAATGGCGATTGCGCCGCCCGCTTTCAGCATCACGGGGGCATCCGCCATAATGCGGCGGTAAAAATCGAGCCCGTCCGCGCCGCCGTCCAGCGCGAGATGCGGTTCATAGGTGCGCACGTCGGTCATGAGTCCCGCGATGTCAGCCGCAGGGATATAGGGCGGATTCGACAATATCATATCATAGCTGCGTCCCGCGAGAGGGGCGAGCAGATCGCCCTCATGCACAGTGCATTTCTCCGCAAGACCTAGCTGCGCCGCGTTCTCCCGTGCGACGGCGGCCGCGCCGGGCGAGATGTCGACGGCATCGGCGTGCAGCTCCGCCACATCCGCATGATGCAGGACAGAGAGCGCAATTGCGCCCGTTCCCGTGCCGAGGTCGGCAATGCACATATCTTCCGCCCCCGCCGCATGCCGCGCGCACAGGAAATCCACGGCGCTCTGCACGAGGATTTCGGTATCGGGGCGCGGGACGAGCGTGTCGCGCGTGACGCGAAACACCAGCCCCATGAACTCCCGCCTGCCGAGCACATATGCCGTCGGCATATACGCGCCGCGCTCTTTGACATAGCCGCGAAACGTGCTCAGCTCCGCAGGCTCAAGCGGTTCGTCAAAATGGACGTAGAGATACATGCGGTCTTTGCCGAGGACGGCGGCGAGCAATACCTCGGCGTCAAGGCGCGGGCTCTCGATGCCGCGCGTCTTAAAAAAATCCGCCGTCCATGTGAGCAGACGGCGGATCGTCCAAAGTTCACGCTCCGCCATCACTGCACCTGTTTCAGACGTTCCGCCTGATCCGCCGTGATGAGCGCGGCGAGGAGTTCTTCGAGCTCCCCGTCCAAAACGGCGTCGATCTTGTAGAGTGTCAGCCCGATGCGGTGATCCGTGACGCGCCCCTGCGGGAAATTGTAGGTGCGGATGCGTTCGCTGCGGTCGCCCGAGCCGACCTGACTGCGCCGGTCGGCGGCAACGGCATCCGCCTGCTCCTGCTGCGCGCGGTCGTAGATGCGTGCGCGGAGCACCTTCATCGCCTTTTCCTTATTCTTGAGCTGCGACTTTTCATCCTGACACTGCACGACGATGCCCGTCGGCAGATGCGTGATGCGGATGGCAGTCTCCGTACGGTTGACGTACTGCCCGCCCGCGCCCGAAGCGCAGTAGGTATCGATGCGCAGGTCGTTCGGGTCGATCGTGACCTCGACGTCCTCCGCCTCCGGCAGGACGGCGACCGTGACCGCCGAGGTGTGAATGCGCCCGCCGGACTCGGTGACGGGGATGCGCTGTACGCGATGTGTGCCGCTCTCGTATTTCAGCTTGCTGTATGCGCCCGCACCCGTCACGAGAAACGAGATTTCCTTAAATCCGCCGATCTCCGTCTCGTTGCTGCTGAGGATCTCCGTCCGCCATCCCTGCCGCTCGGCATAGCGCGCGTACATGCGGAAGAGACTTGCGGCAAAGAGCGCCGCTTCCTCGCCGCCGACGCCGCCGCGAATCTCGACGATGACGTTCTTGTCGTCGTTCGGGTCACGCGGCAGGAGGAGGATCGGCAGCTCTTTTGCAAGGCGTTCGCGCTCCGCCTCCGCCGCGGCGATCTCTTCGAGCAACAGTTCCTTCATCTCGGCATCCGCCTCGGCGAGCATTTCCTTGTCCTCGGCGACGGTTTCCTCCGCCTTGCGGTACGCTTCGTATGCGGTCACGATGGGCGTCAGCGCGGCGTGCTCGCGCGTGTACCGCTGCCAGCGCGCCATATCCGCCATGACGGTGGGATCGCTGAGGAGCGCTTCGAGCTCTCTGTATTTGTCCGCGACTGCGGTGAGTTTGCTTAACACGATGCTTCCTTTCGGTAATTCCCGCTGCCTGCGGGGATTTGATCGGGCGGCAGTACCGCCTTGAGCGACTCGATCGCAACCTCGACCATCTCGTCCGCGGGCGGGCGCGTCGTGAGGTACTGCAGCCACAGCCCTGGCGTGATGAGGATGCGGACGAGACGGCTTTCGCTGCGCCCCGCAAAGCGGATGATCTCGTACGAGACGCCCGCAACGACGGGCAGAATCGCGAGACGGCTCAGAATGCGCAGCCAGAGGTCTGGCCAGCCGAAAAAGACGTGGAACACGATGGCGACGATCATGACGATGAGAAGGAAATTCGTGCCGCAGCGCGGGTGCAGGCGCGTGAACTGCTGCACGTTTTCAACCGTCAGCGGCAGCTCCGCCTCATAGCAGTGGATGGTCTTGTGCTCCGCGCCGTGGTATTGAAAGACGCGGTGAATGCCGTCCATAAACGAGATGCCCCAAATGTAGAGCAGGAACACGGTGAGCCGGATGCCGCCCTCGATGAGGTTGAACACGACGGGATCGTTCGTATAAGCCGCCGCGAGGTGCGCCGCCCCCGTCGGGATGACGATGAAGAGAACGCTTGCAAGTACGAGCGCAAAGCCGATCGTCATGGCGAGCTCCTTCTTCGTCATCTGCTCGTCCTCCTCGCCCGCCGCCTGTGCGGAAAAAGAGAGCGCGCGCATCCCGATGACGAGGGACTCGATCATGATGACCGAGCCGCGGATGAGCGGCAAATTGAGGATTGGATAGCGGTCGCGGATGGACGTGACGGTATGCGTCTCGACCTCGATCTCGCCGGTCGGCAGTCGCACCGCCGTCGCCGTCCGATCCGCATCGCGCATCATGACGCCCTCGATGACTGCCTGCCCGCCAACGGCAAGATCGGTGATTTTTTTTGACATAAATTTTTCCTCTATATGAAAAAGGACTGCCACACGATCTCTCGTGCAGCAGCCCTTCCTGTTATGCGCAGACAAAAACAGGCAAGGTGCGGCGCACCTCACCGGTTTTACTACTTCTTCGCGTAGCGCTTTTGGAACTTCTCGATGCGTCCGCCCGCCTGAACGTCGCGCTGACGTCCCGTGAAGAACGGATGGCATTTCGAGCAGACATCGACGCGGAGATCGCCCTTGGTCGAGCCGGTCTTGAACGTGTTGCCGCAGCCGCACGTCACCGTCGCCTCAAAGAACTCCGGATGGATACCCTCTTTCATTCCGATACACCTCGTTTCTTTTGCCGGATACAAGCCCGCTTGTGCGCGCTTGGTTGAACTCGACGAAGCCGTCGAGAACGAGTCTTGGAAACGGACGCCCTGCGTCCATTACCGCCGTAGTATAACACAAACGCACGCGGTGCGCAAGTCCTACTCCATCTTCGTAAGGATGATGCGCGCGAGGCGTTTGCCCAAAATATAATTCCAAATCCACTTCATCATGACGGTGAAGTTTGCATATTTCCCCGCCAGACGCATGAGATGGACGAACATCCACGCCGTCCACGCGATAAAACCGCTCGCCTTCATATTGATGCCGATCACAGGGATGGGACCGTTCATGACCGCCTCGCCGCGCGCGATCGTCGCCATCGCGCCGAGATCTTGATAGACGAATCGTCCAAGCTCTTCCGGCTTTTTCCCATGAATCAGTGCCATGATGTTCCGCCCCACCTGCAGAGCCTCCTGCGTTGCCACGGGCGCGACGGTCGGGAGTGGGCGCTCCGTGCCGTGCTGGAAGTTCGCGCAGTCGCCGATGGCAAAGACGCAGTCGCTGCCGCGTACGAGCAGGTTCTCCTCGACAATGATGCGCCCCGCGCGGTCGACCTCGCCGCCGCAGTCTTTGATGAAGTCCTGCGCGCGCACGCCCGCCGCCCAGATCACAGTCTTGGTCGGGATCACGTCGCCGCCCTTGAGGCTGAGCGTTGATCCGTCATAGTCCGTCACGGCGGTATTGAGCCGGACATCAACGCCCTTTTTCCGCAGAACATCGATGGTTTTCTGTTGGAGGTCGGGCGGTACCATCGGCAGGACGGAGCCCATCGCCTCGAGCAGGATCACGTGAACTCTGCTGAAATCAAGACTATGGTATTCCTTCTTAAACACATCGATAAGTTCGATGATGGCGCCCGCCAGCTCAATGCCCGTCGCGCCGCCGCCGACGATGACGAAGTTGAGATGACGCTGACGTTCGTCATCGTCGGTCTCATTCACTCTTGCCGCTCGTTCAAATTCATGAACGAGATGGCTGCGCAGCGCGATCGCCTCTTGGAGGCTCTTCATCGGATAGGAGTTCTGTGCGACGCTCTCGTTGCCGAAGAAATTCGTCGTTGCGCCCGCCGCGAGTACGAGGTAATCGTACGCGATCTCACCGTGATTGGTCAGGAGTACCTTGCGTTCCTGATCGACCCCCTCCGCCGAGGCGAGTTGGAACTCCACATTCTTGTTGTGCTTGAAGAATGCGCGCGTCGGATATGCAATTTCCGGCACGGCGAGCACAGCGGTCGCTACCTGATAGAGGAGCGGCTGAAAAAGATGATAGTTGTGCCGATCGACAAGCGTGATGCGGACATTTTCTTTTGCGAGTTCCTTGGCGAGACAAACCCCTCCAAAACCGGCGCCGACAATAACAACGTGCTTCTGCTCCGCCATGATATTCCCCTCTCATTGACATAATAGTGAAAAAAATCACATAGTTGAATCAAATGATCCTATAAATCCATCTCATATGAGAAAGTTTATCTCACAGCGTTTATCATACCACGTTTCAGGAGAATTTCAATATTGATTTTTTTCATAAGCAGCGGCAATATGTCTATACTTCGGATATCGCCGCATTTCTCTCGTTTTCCCGCCGCATCCGGTTCTCGATGACGCGCAGGCGGATCATGAGACAGACGGCGCCAAAGATGATGCCGCCGTTGAGCCCCGCCCAGTAGCCGTATGGTCCCAGCTCCGTCATCCGTGCGAGCAGGTATCCTGCAGGCAGTCCGATCCCCCAGAAGGAAAGGACGGCGAGCCAGAATGTAACCGTGACATCCTTATAGCCGCGCAGCGCCCCTTGGAGCGGCGCGTTGACGCAGTCGCAGAACTGCATAACGAGTGCATAGAGAAGGAAGACACGCAGAAGTTCCTGCACTTCCGGATTCGTCGAATAGAGCGCGGCGACATGGTCGCGCATGGCGGCAAGCGCAAGAGCAATGATGCCGACGAAGGCAAGCGTCAGCACGCGGCTCAGGCGGATGTATGCGCGTGCACCGTTTTCGCGCCCCGCGCCGACCTCGTATCCAACGAGGATGGTAATTGCCATAGAGACGGAAAGCGGCAGCATATAGACGATGGTCGTAAAGTTCATCGCCGCCTGATGCGCAGCAAGCACGGTTGTACCGTATGCCGCCATAAGCAGACCGACCGCACCGAAGATGCTCTGCTCGCAGAACACCGTCATGCCGATGGGAATGCAGATCTTCAGCTGTGCCCGCCAGTCGGAGATCACGGGGCGCGGGAATCCCGAAAAGACATGATAGCGTTTGAACTGTTCCATGCGCAAAACAACAATGATGGTGAGCAGCAGGAACACGGTATAGCTCAGCGCGGCGCCGAGTCCCGCGCCTGCACCGCCGAACGGCGCAATTCCAAACGCACCGTACATGAATATGTAATTGAGGACAATGTTGATCGGCACAACGGTCACGGTGATAAACATCGTGAGCCGCGTTTTCCCATGTGCATCCATGAGGTTGCGCAGAACGCTCGCAGGCGCGATCGGGATCATGCCAAACGCGATGTAGGACAGATACTCCATCGTGATATTTTCGACGACAGGCTCGAGATCGAGCGCCCGCACAAGCATCGGAACAGTGAGTGCGCCCAGCGCCAAGAGAAGCGCGCCAAAAAGCGTCGCCCAGTAGAATCCCTGCCGGACGACGCTCCTGATCTCCCTCCGCTCCTGCGCACCGTAATGATGTGCAATCACCGGAGTCAGCCCCGAGATCAGCCCGACAAACGCGCCGAATACGGGGAAGAAGATGCTCGCGCCGACAGCGACGCCGGCGAGATCCTCCTTGCTGATATGTCCCGCCATGACGGTGTTGAAGAATCCGGGTGCCATGAGCGAGAGCTGCGTGATGAGAATCGGAAGGAGCACAATGAAGAACTGGCGGGCACGCGCCCGGTAGCCATGAACTTCCTGCAAGTCATCCCTCCTCTTCTCATTCTTTTATCCGAAATAATCCGCAATGCCGTCCGCAATGCCGCGGGCAATCTTCTTGATGCCCGCCTCACTGTTCATCATACGCTCCTCGTCTGCATTTGAAATGAAAGAGATCTCAACGAGAATGGACGGCATATCCGTATGTTTTACCACGTAAAAATTGCTGGTCTGCGTACCGCGGTCAAGCGTGCCGATAGAGTCGATGAGGGCAGTGCGCACACTGTCGGCAAGGCGCCTCGACTGCGGCGAGCCCTTTGTGTAGTAGTAGGCAGTCGTCCCCTTGACCTCACGATTCGTAAAGGCGTCCGCATGGATGGAAATGAAGATATCTGCGTTCGCTTTGTTTGCAATCTCACAGCGTGCCTCAAGCTCCTCGACAGCGGTTGCTTGTGCGCCCTTTGGCGAGACCTCGGTATCCCCCGTACGCGTGAGGATCACGGTCGCTCCCTCCGCTTCGAGCAGGCGCTTGACCTCCTTGCTCACGCGGATCGTCACAGATTTTTCCATGACGCCTGTGGGGCCGATCGCCCCCGAATCGCTGCCGCCGTGTCCGGGATCGATGGCGATCTTGCGCCCCTTCAGCCCGATGATCTTGGAGATATCCCGATTAACGTCACTGCTGCCGCGCGGCTGTTCGTTCTCGTCCTCCTCCTGCTCACCCTGCTGCGGAAGCTGCACAGGCGGCTGTACCTGCGGTGCGGGCTTCTTGGGTATGCTACCCGGCGCGCGTCCAAAGTCCATGACGATACGCGGCTTGTCGCCGCCCAAGGCAAAGACCTTGTACCCGTCCTTGCCCACGGAAGTCTCCACCACGATGCGGACAGTTGTTTGGTCGAACTGCGCGACACGTACGGCAGAGGCAATTGAGGAGTCGATGCCGACTGAACGCTTTACGTCTGCGGAAATCCATGCGTTCTGCACATCAACCACAACGCGCGTGGGATTTGCAAGGACATTCTGCCGATAGGTTACGGGACGGTCGGCATCCACGACGATGCGGACATTGCCGTCCGCTTTCCCGATGCGAATCCCCGTGATCTTCGCCATGTCATGCGCACGATCGCTGAATGCTGCCTCCGCATGTCCTGCGGCGCCGATGATTCCAAAAAATCCGATGAGCAGAAGGCTCATCAGTAAAACAATACGCCGCAAGGGCACCACCTCCCAAAAAACCTGCGAAATAGGCTTTGCATCTACTTCGCAGGCTCTTCTTTTTCGTGTAAATATGCACATTCGCTACTGCTGTGAGGTTTCTGCGGGCGCTTCGTCCGCTGTCCCCGGTACGGGAGCATGGGCGGCTGCACTGCGTGCTGCCGCCCCTTTGCGCGGGACGCCCTCGTAGATGATCTGCGTGATCTCAGCGGCACGTTCCGGTTCGAACGCTGCCATGATCTTCGCCGCATTGCCCTCGTCCATACGCTGGAGGATCGCAATGCAGAGATCAATATCGAGAGCCTCCATCACCTTAGCAGCATCCGCCGCCTTCATATCATTGTAGAGACGTGCAAGTTTCGTGACGCGCTTTTTTTCCGCCGCCTCGCGCTCTGCCTGCTGCTTGGCGATCTCCTCTTTCGTGATCTTTACGCTCTCAGATACCTTTTTCGGCGTGCCTGCGGCGGCAGGTTTTGCAGATGACGTCTGCGCGCTCTGCGTCCCCGTCGTCTGTGTCTCTTCGGCACTGCCCGCAGGCGGGACGAAGTATTCGCCGACAATCGGAAGCTCGTGCAGATGATATTCCTCGTTCAGTGCCTGCGTGTCAAAGAGACGCAGGTAGACGCCAAGGGCAAAACCGCCCGCAACAATCACGAGGAGTAAGATCAGACCGAATAGGATCTTTAGTTTCTTCCGCATAGAATCCCCATCCCTCTTTCTCTTCCCTCACCGATAAATATCGAGTACACGGTTCACGTAGTCCTGCGTCTCCGCGTACGGAGGAACGCCGCCGTATGCCTTAACGGCACTCGCTCCCGCATTGTAGGCGGCAACCGCCTTGCGGACATCCCCGCCAAACGTGCCGAGGAGCTCGCTCAGATATTTCGTGCCGCCCTCGACGTTGCTCTTCATATCGTAAGGATTGACGCCAAGTTCCGCAGCCGTTCCCGGCATGAGCTGCATGACGCCGATTGCCCCCGCGTCCGAGACGGCGTCCTGCCGCCCCCCCGACTCGACCTCCGCAACGGCGGAGACAAGTTTCGGGTCGACCGCGTATTTCTGCGCAGCGGCATGAATCGTACGCGCGAGATCGGGCTGAGCAGCGTCTGTCGGTGCAGTCCGCTCTGCCCGTGCCGTTTCTTGAACGGCGGCCGGTGGAGCTGCGGCTTGCACTGTGTGTGCCTTCTCTGCCGCTCCTGCGGCGCTGCGATCAATCTCCGCACGCAGCCGTGCCGCAAAATCTGCACCCGGAAGCTGTGCCTGCGGCAGGTTAAACTGTCCCTCAATCTCGGCGATGCGTGCCTGTATCTGCCGTATGGCGGAAAGATCCATCATACCGCTTCCTCCATTTCCCTGTTTCTCATCGTGAGCTGCAGGCCGATCTCGTCGAGCATTTTCTGCTCTTCCTGCAGTGCCTCCGCCTTGTATTCCGCAAGACGTTTTTCCCTCAGTTTTTCAATGCTCTTGAGCGCGCTCATCTGCTCCATCAGGACTTTGAGCCGCTTTTGCCGCTCTGCATTTGCACGCAGGACAACCTGCTGCTGCTCCTCGATCTGCTGCCGCTTCCATGCAAAGAAGCGGTTAAAGCTCATGAGCCGCCCAATCTTGATGCGCGTGCCCGTTTTAGAGAGTTCTTCGTAATCATGCTGCCCCTGCTGCATCTCTTCGAGCAGCCGGCGCTGGTATGCACGCGCCTCCTCCAGTTTTCGCACGGCTTCGGCAAAGGCGACTTCCGCCTTTTCCTTTTTCATGCGCGTCACCTTAAGGAGGGTTTCAAGCTGAAATCGAAATTTTTTCATGTGAGTTCTTCAGCGGATGCGGGCTGCTTCCCCGTCAGCTCCACGAGCCGCCGCTCCGTATCCTCGTAAGAGGTCACTTCGAAGATATCCTGACAAAGAAAATCGTTGATGCCCTCGATTTTTTGGATCGCAGCGTCGATCTTTGGACTTGAGCCTTTGACATAGGCACCGATATGGATAAGATCCTCCGCTTCGCTGTAGACCGCCATGAGCTGGCGCATTTCCTGCGCCGCTTCAAGATGTTCTTTGGGAACGACCTCGTACATAACGCGGCTGACACTGCCGAGAACGTCGATCGCCGGAAAGTGATTCTGCGCAGCAATCCGGCGAGAGAGCACGATATGTCCGTCGAGAATCGAACGCACGGCATCGGCGATCGGCTCATTCATGTCGTCGCCGTCAACGAGGACGGTGTAGATGCCCGTAATCGACCCGTGCTCGCTCGTGCCTGCACGCTCGAGGAGCCGCGGCAGCATGGCAAAGACGGACGGTGTATAGCCGCGCGTTGCGGGAGGCTCGCCGATGGTGAGTCCAACTTCGCGCTGCGCCATAGCAAAGCGCGTCACGGAGTCCATCATGAGGACGACCTTGTGCCCGCGATCTCGGAAATACTCGGCAATCGCCGTTCCCGTCATCGCGCCCTTAATGCGGACGAGCGCCGGCTGATCCGAGGTCGCAACGACGACGACGGAGCGTTTGAGCCCCTCCTCACCAAGATCCCGCTCGATAAAGTCGCGTACCTCACGTCCGCGCTCGCCGACGAGGGTGATGACGCTGATATCCGCCTCCGTATTGCGCGCAATCATGGAGAGCAGCGTGGACTTGCCGACACCCGAGCCCGCCATGATGCCGATGCGCTGTCCGTCACCGAGCGTGATGAGCCCGTCGATGGCACGCACACCGACATAGAGGTTTTCACTGATGCGCGGACGAGAGAGTGGTGACGGCGGCGGCGCCTGCAGGGGATACTCTTCCTTTGTAAGGATGGGACCCTTGCCGTCGATGGGGTTGCCGAGCCCGTCGAGCACGCGCCCGAGGAGTTCCTCCCCGACCTTCACACGCAGGCGTCGTCCCGTTGCCGTAACCTCGCAGCCGGGGCCAATGCCCTGCATCTCGCCGACCGGCATGAGCAGGACGCTCCCCTCCCGGAATCCGACGACCTCTGCGGGCACTGCCGGCATCCCGGTGAAATGGGATCTGACATAGCACAGCTCGCCGACCGTCACCGTGGGTCCCTGCGACTCGATGACGAGACCGATGATCTGCGTGACCTTCCCCGTGAGCTTCATCGGTGACGCTGCGTGCAGGGCATCCTTAAATTTCCGGACATCTATGGAAAATGGGGGATTTCCCCCCGTTTCACTCATATTCATAGCATTACTTCCCGCACAGCCTTTTTGAGCTGTTCGATCTGCGTCTGAAGGCGTGCGTCCACGCTGCCGTTCGGCGTCTCCACAAGGCAGTCGCCCGGCTTCATTGCCTCGTCGGAGGTAATCGTGAGATTCGTATCCCCCGCCGTGAGGAGTCCTCGCAGTTCGTCGCGTGCCATGAGGACAAAATCATAGCTGTCCGGCGGCACATGGACGATGACTTCCTTTTGGTCTTTGACCCGGAGGATCGCGTCGCGGACGATGGGCAGAACCATCTGCGGCACATCAATGAAATGCTGCGGGAGAATGCGCTCCACTGCCGTCATGGCAATGGAAACAATATCCTCCTCTGCCTGCATGAGATAATCGCGCATGGCGTCGTGTGCGTCGCGCAGTGTCTTTTCCGCCTGCGCGTTGGTCGTGCGGATGAGCTCCGCCATCTCTTCGCGCACGGCGGCTTCGCCTTCGGCATGGCCTGCGGCAAAGCCCTCTGCATGCCCTGCGGCACGCGCCTCTGCACGGTCGTTTTCGATCTGTGTCTGCGCCTCACTGAGAAGTCGGTCGCGCTCTTCCTCGGCTTCCCCGTGGAGTACGGCGACCTGTATTTCCGCCTCTTTGACGCGTTCGTCCATCGCCTGTTCGCGCTCGGCGATGCGGGCGAGGAGGTTCTGCACCGCCTCTTCGCTTAAGGCTTCCGCCTCCCCCTCTTCGCGGGGCGGGGGCGGTGGGGGCGGTACGTCTATGAGGTGCGGATTCTCTTCCCAGACGGCTGCCTTGATAACCCTAGACAATCATCTCGTCTCCCTTGCCGCGCGAAATCACGATTTCGCCCTTGTCCTCGAGCACGCGGATGACACCGACAACCTTCTGCTGCGCCTCTTCGACGTCGCGAATCTTGACGGGTCCCATGAACTCGATCTCCTCGCGCAGCATATCTGCCGCACGCGTGGACATATTCTTGAACACCTTTTCCGCAACTTCCTGCGGCGTCGCCTTGAGCGCGAGGGAGAGATCCTTCGTCTCGACCTGACGCAGGACGAGCTGGAGCGAACGGTCGTCGATCTGCACGATGTCCTCGAACACGAACATGAGCTTTTTGATCTCTTCGGCGAGTTCGGGATTGTCGACCTCGAGGGTCTCGACGATCGCCTTCTCCGTCGTACGGTCGACGCGGTTGAGCACCTCGACGATCGCCTTGATGCCGCCTGCCGTAGTAAAGTCCTGTGTAACCATAGAAGAGAGTTTCCGTTCGAGCACGCGCTCTACCTCGCGGATGAAATCCGGCGACGTACGATCCATCGTCGCAACACGCTTTGTGACCTCGACCTGCGATTCGGGAGGGAGCGATCCCAGGACGATCGCCGCCTGATCCGGATCGAGATACGCCATGACGAGCGCGATGGTCTGCGGATGCTCGTTCTGTATGAAGTTGAGGAGCTGCGCGGGATCGGTCTTGCGCAGGAAGTCGAAGGGACGCACCTGCAGGCTCGTCGTAAGACGGTTGATGATCTCGAGCGCCTTGTCGGGGCCGAGCGCCTTCTCGAGGACGTTCTGCGCATATTGGAGACCGCCCGAAGAGATGTAATCCTGTGCCATGCACATGGAGTAGAATTCTGCGATGATCTCCGCCTTGAGCGAAGAGGATACCTGTTTTTGGTTCGCGATCTCGAGCGTTAGCTGCTCAATCTCGTCGTCATCCATATGCTGAAAGAGCTTTGCGGAGTATTCAGGCCCAAGCGCGATAAAGAGAATCGCCGCTTTTTGCTGATTCGTCATGTCTCCGCTGCCATACATGTCCGGCATGGTCACTCCCCCTCCGAAAGCCACGTCTTAACGAGGAGCGCAACCTCTTCCGGCTTCGCATCGATGAGCGCAAGCAGCGCCTGTTTCTGATTCATCTGCTGCTGCTCTTCTTCGGAGAGGTCTTCCTCTTCGACCTGACCCGCCGCGATTGCTGCGGCGCGCTCCTCTGCGATGCGCTCTTCTTCGATACGCTGCGCCTCTTCCGCCGCTTCGCGTTCAAGACGTTTCTTGCGGCGATACATGAGGATTCCTCCAACGATGAGGGCGATGATGAGCAGGACGATGCCGACCTGCGCGTAGAAAATGCGATCCTGACGATCCTTTTCCGCCTGTTCTTCTGCCGCGCGGCGCTCCGCCGCCTCTTTGCTGAACGGCAGGGGTTCGACGGAGATCGTGTCGCCGCGCGCCTGATTGATGCCCGCCGCACTGCTGACCGTGCGCAGGATGCTCTCCTGCTGCGGCTGCGTCACGTCGTCATTGACGAGAACGGCAACCGTCAGCCGACGGATCGATCCGGGCGATGCGATGACGTGCTGGCGCTCTTCGTTGATCTCATAGTTCTTTGTGGATTCTTTTTTCTCGTACTGCGCGTTGGCGTTGCTCTCCTGCTCCACATAACCGGGCACGTTGCTCTGTACGCCCGCCGGTCCTCCCGGATTCGTCGAGCTCCCGGTGTAGTTCTCGGAAATATCTTGCTGACTGCGAATGATGCCTGCGTCGTCCACAACGGGGGTAAATGTCTGCTTATCCGTCAGGCGGTCGTCAAAGTCGAGTTCGACGCTGACGCGTGCAACGGCACGTCCTTCTCCAAGCGTTTGATCGAGGAGCGACTGCACCTTTTTCTCAATATTGTCCTGTACCTTGCGGGTCATATCGAGCTGTGTAAGCGTCTTGACCCCGACCGACTTTTCGTCCTGGTCGTCCGGATCGTTGAGGATTTTCCCTGTGTCGTCAACGATCGTGATATTTTCAGGCGTTAAGCCCTTGACGCTGTGCGCGGCAAGGTTGACAATGCCCTTAATTTCCTTTTTGGTCAGTTCCGTGCCCGGCTTCAGGCGCAGCATAATAGACGCCGTGGCGGGCTTTTCCTCTTTTTTGTAGAGGCTGTCCTCCGGCAGCACGATGTGTACGCGCGCCTTTTCAACGGCATCGATCTGCTCAATGGTTCGCGTCAATTCGCCCTGCAGCGCCTGGAGATAGTTGACACGATTCTGAAACTCGGTCACACCGAGTTTACTGTCGTCAAAGATCTCAAACCCCTTGTTTCCGCGCGGAAGCCCCTGTGTGGCGAGATTGAGGCGCGCCTCATGGACATTCGTCGTCGGCACAAGAATGGTCGTCCCATTCTTGCCGTCCTGCACCTCATAGCTGATCTTCGCTTCACGCAGCTGATTGGCGACCTCGCCCGCATCCTTGGTCTCCATATCGGTAAAGAGCGGCACCATATCCGGTTTGCTGCCATACCAAAAACTGAGTCCAAAGATGAGTGCAAGAATCGCGAGTGCGGAGCCAAGCATGATATAGCGTTGGCGCTTGTCAAAGCGTTCCCACATGGCAAGGCCGCGCTCTTTCCACTCTCCCATAATCTCTTTCCCTTCAAGTCATCATGGATGTACTTCCCGTTCCCCCATGCGGGCGCCGCCGCATAGTGCAAACTAGGAAGCGATCAAACCTGCATTCGCATGATTTCCTGATAGGCAGAAACAGCGCGGTTGCGCAGCTGCAGCGTCAGCTGAAGCGCGATCTCGGCTTTCTGCCCTGCCACGATGACCTGAGAGACATCCTGGACTTCTCCCGCCGCCAGCAGTGCATCCTGATGTTCAGAGTCGAGCTGGAGCCGGTTCACCTCGGAGAGCGCATCTTTCAGATAGGTCCCGAAGCTTTTTGTCTCCGCCCTGTCAACTGTCTCCCCAAGATGACTGGTCGCGCGCATCGTTACGGGGGTCATTTGCAGTGCTTGTATTTCCATGTAAATCGATCTCCCTTATCAATGAGCGCTGAAATTAGCTGCCGCTGCCGATGCGCAGTGCTGCATTTACCATGGATTTCGCGGCATTGATGGTCGTTGTGTTTGCCTCGTAGCCGCGCGATGCCGAGATCATATCCACCATCTCGGAGACGATATTGACGTTCGGGCGTTCAACATAGCCCTCCGCGTTCGCATCCGGATGTCCCGGCTCGTAGACGAGCACGCCCGGCGACCGATCCGTCTCGATTGAGAGCGCACGAACGCCGTCCCCCGGGCGCATCCGCTCGGATGCACGTGCGAGGAACGACTCAAAACCGATTCCATTGCCCTTTTCACGCGGCTGAAAGACCACATAGCGGCGATGATAAGCGCCGCCGCCTTGTGCGCGTGTCGTATTCGCATTCGCAATATTATTCGAGATAACGTCCATGCGCAGACGTTCTGCCGTAAGTCCGGATGCCGCTGCGTCAATTCCCAAAAACATGCCCATACCGTTCCCTCCCTATATTCAGCTGCCCTGATTGCTGTTGATAATACTCTTTATCTTACTCACATAACCGCCCATACGGTTTGCTAAGGCGCTGTAATAGAGCTGGTTTTTCGCGACCTCCGCCATCTCGATGTCAATGTCCACATTGTTCCCGTCAAGACGCATGTTCGTCGTACTGTCCTGCTCGATCACGCCGTGCGCCTTCCCGCGGAAGGCCAGCGGAAAATGCCGGTCATGCGTGCGCACAACCTTCATCAGCGGATCTTCGGCAAGCCCCAGCTCTTTTTGCAGAAGATCTTCAAACCGGACATGGCTTCGCCTAAAGTTCGGTGTATTCACGTTGGCAATATTGTTGCTGAGCACCTCATGCCGCAGGGATGCCGCGGCCAGTGCGCGGCTGCCGATGTCGAGCGTTGAGGAACTAACGAGCTGTTCCAGCATGAAACGTCACATTCCTTTCCCCATTTCCTTGCATCAAAAAAACTGCATAGGAAAACATATTTATTATTTCTACATCCCCGAAAAAAATCCTTTTCATTCTAGCACTTTTCCCCCAAAAAGTGAAGAAGGCTTTTATGCGGGTGCTGCCGCCGGAGCAACATGCAGACTTTTAACCAGAATATTGACCTCATGCACGACCATCCCCGTCATGCGTTCGATCTCATAGCACAGCTCGCTTCGAAGCGTTTCCATAGTGTTTGTAATCTCATGCCCGTAGGAGAATACGAGCTCGGTTGAAACCGTAATCCCAAGATCGTCGTCTCCATTGACCACATGCTGTACATGGGTACTCCCGACACCATATACTTCGTCAATTTTTTCTGCGACGATGTGCACAATATTTTTGATCACGGAGTCGTCGATGACGAGTTTTCCGTAATAACTGAATACGGGTCGTACGATCGAACGCTCCCCGAGGCGGCGCCGCTTCGATGAGGAGGTCTTGAAAAAAGATTTAATTGGATCAATGAGGTAGCCGGAAAAATGAGGTTTTAGTTCAATGCTCGGCACGGGAATAATGTGCTCGCCTTTCTTGAGGCGATGGTACTGCGCGATTTCCATATCTTTTTTCGAGGCGATATCCTCAATGCGGATGATCTTGCTGATCGTACCGATGCGCAGCGTCTTGGCAATCTTCTGCACCATGTTCTCGGAGGTGCCGAGCACGAGAATGCGGCGCGGCGCGGCGGCGGCGATTGCCTCGCGCACCATTGAAGCGTGTCCCGCCAAAACGAAAATCGCACGCCGAACCGCCATGATGCGGTTCTTCTCCTTCTTCGCGGAAATGCCGCCGATAACCTTACCGTCTTTGATGAGAATGCCGTCGTCGATGATGGCGTCCGCGCCGTTCTTTTGGGCGACCCACAGCGCGCGGTGGCTTTTTCCCGTGCCGCTGGGGCCGACAAGGGCGATCACGTCCATGCGTGTCCCTCCTCTTTATGATTCCAAGCCGTTATGCGCCGTGCGGCGGCCGGTAGAAATTTTCCGCGTAGACATCCTCGATGGTAAACTGACCGAGTTCGCCCGGCTCGCGCCCTGTAAAGCCGCGGTAGTCCGAACCGCCCGAAACGAAAAGCCCGTGCCGCTGCGCGATTTCAAGATAGTGCTGCGTGTCCTGCATGTCGTAGCTTGGATAAAACACCTCGATGCCGCCGATGCCACGCTCGATGAGATCCGTGACCACCGCTTCGTCACCGATGGATTTCGGATTGGCGAGCACAGGCACACCGCCTGCCCCCTTGATGATGTCGATGAGTTCGTCGGGCGCGAGGCGAAAATGCGGCACATAGGCAGGTCTGCCGCGCATAAGGAGCTGCTCGAAACAGGGACGTATGGCGTCGAAATAGCCTTTTTTGACGAGTACGCGCGCCACATGGGAGCGGCCGATAGCCTTGCACATTCCCTCGTCGGTCAGCACCTCTGTCTCACCGATCTCGTAACCAAGCCCTTTGAGTTTATCCACAATTTCAGTAAACCGTGTCCACCGTGCTTCGCTGAGTTCTTCGAGTTTTTCTTGGAGTCCTGCGTTATAGATATCGATCCCATAGCCGAGAATGTGCACCGTCCGATCCGGATAATCGGCACTGAATCCGACGCCCGGAATGATGCGCAGCTGACTTCCTGCCGGGCAGCGGCCGCTCTCATAGAGTTCGGTCACGCCCTCCACACTGTCGTGGTCGGTAATCGATATATAGCGAAGTCCCGCAGCCTTTGCCGCTTCTACGATCTCCTCCGGGGTATCCCTCCCATCGGAAAAGGTCGTATGGATATGCAAATCGCTTGCCATGTAAAATCTCCCTAAGTTTGAGGCTGTTCGTTCCGAATTAATACACGTTCAATGGTCGTACGGCGCCTTTGCACGTCGTCGATATCCACGATGACGGCAGCATACTCCGCCGCCCCCTCCGCCATCTCGAAGCGTACAGGCATCCCCGACAGAAACTTCCTCAAAACGAGATCCGTACGCACGCCGAGAATGGAATCCTGCACCCCGACCATACCGAGATCCGTGATGTACGCCGTACCGTGCGGCAAAATCCGCTCGTCCGCCGTCTGTACGTGTGTATGCGTGCCGACGACAACATCCGCACGCCCGTCAAGATAATAGCCCATCGCGAGCTTTTCGGAGGTCGTTTCCGCATGAAAGTCAAGGACGAAAATATCTGCGCGGTCGCCGATCTCTGCGATCAGCTCCTCCGCCTTTTGAAACGGGCAGTCCATCGGCGGCATAAAGGAGCGTCCCGACAGATTCATGACCGCAATGTTCCGCGCCTTGAACGGAAAAATGCAGTACCCCTGCCCCGGTGTCCCCTCCGGATAGTTGGCGGGACGCACGAGAAACGGCTCGTCGTCGATGAAGTCGAAGACTTCTTTTTTATCCCACACATGGTTGCCGGAGGTCACAATATCCGCACCGCCCGCATAGAGCTCATCCAACGCCTTGCGCGTAAAGCCCTTGCCCCCGGCGCAGTTCTCTCCGTTGACAATCACGACGTCTATTTTTCGCTCCGTGCGGAGCCGCGGCGTATGCGCGCGGAAGGCGCGGCGCCCCGCACGTCCGACGACATCTCCGACCAACATGATGCGCACGCGATTTCTCCTTTACAGCAGCACGATAAATAATCTGCTCACGAACGATTGTAAACAACGACCTGATCATGCTCGCGAATACCGACCAGACGGTCATGCAGCGGAATATCCCGCACGGCAACGAGCATCCGCTCGAGGGTCTCGTGCTGGAGGCTGCTGAACTCTGTATCGAGCACATCCATATTGTGCGGATCGACGAGGAGCTGATCCCCAAACTTGTCCGTCATAAGGCGCACAATGAGACTTAGCTCACGTTCAGTCAGTTCCGTCATGGGGCGCAGGAGATGCAGCATCGTGAGTGCATCGTACCGCTCATATGCCGTCTGCGACTCGCACAGAATCCCGTCCTCCAGTGCGTGATAAGTCTCAATGCTCTCGATCAAAAATGACGAAAACGTATCCATTTCCGCGTCGGACACTGCCGCGCGAATGGTAAAATCAAGGGTCAGCCCGCCGCCGGCGGGATCATATGACACGGAAGCGATCTCCGGGAAACAAACGAGCATGGAGGCAAGCAGCTGCACGCCGGGGCGTGCCTGTTCGCGCGCCTGTCTGCCGTTTTTTCGCGGAGCGAAATGCCTGCGCAAAAAATCAAACATGGTATGCTCTCCCCATCACACTAATTTCTTTTCTATTCACCCTGCCGTACTTTCCCCAGGCCAAGGCAGTAGACCGCGTTGCGCCCCTCTTTCTTTGCCCTGTAGAGCGCTTCGTCCGCATTCTTAAAGAGCTGCAGCTCGTTGTCACGCTCCGGATCAAAATGGGCGACGCCGATACTGACCGTCACATTGCCGTCAAACGCCATCTTTGCCGCCTCGACGCGCCGGCGGATTCGTTCGCCCACGCGCCCCGCAAGCTCGAGCGTGGCGCCCTGCAGGATGACAAAGAACTCGTCTCCGCCCCAACGGCAGCCCGCATCCGAGCCGCGGATGGTGCCCGAAATGGCGTCTGCAACCGTCAGCAGCACTTTGTCCCCAACATCATGCCCATAGGTATCGTTGACGCCCTTAAAGTGATCGATATCCATCAGCATGACGGTCAGCAGCGTCCGATTCTCCTGTGCGTCGCGCACTGCCTCTTGGAGCAGCCGCTCCATCTCACGGCGATTGAGCAGGTTCGTCAGCGCATCGCGGCTTGCCAGCTGGCTCAGCCGACGGTTGGCACTGTTCAGTTCCTCCTCCGTAACGCGGACAAAATGCGACATGAAGGCAATCATCTTGCGGTTGTAGGAGAGCTGCGCCACGCGTTTGGGATGCAGCTCTACATCGCAGACGCCCTCGGCGTTCTCCTTCATGCCGACCAGCATGACATTCAGCTGTGCGGCGACAATTTTTCTCCCCGCGCGGCGCACCTCGCCAAACATGAAGGATGCTGCGGCGGGAAACGCCGCACATGCGCCAAGCTCACTCGTCACATCATCACCGAGCAGAAGATAATGCCCGACACACGCCGCCCCCATAACTACCTGCGGCGAAAAATCCGCCATGTGATGCGCGTTCTTCGCCGCCGTCGAGAGAATTGCATAGGGATCACCATATGCAAGGCGCAGCTTCGTCCCCTTTGCAATAGGAACGCCAAAGGTCAGCTCTCCGCTGCCCTCCTCGATTTTAATCGGTACACGCGCGGAGATCGACCCATCCTCCTCTTCAAAGCAGAGGGGAAAGAGCGCGGCGTCCGCGCCGAAATTATCGTCGCCCTTAATACCGAAATACCGTTCGTAAATTTTAAGCGGCATATCGCCGTCGAGTTCTTTAATCGTGCAGCCGTCCACGTGGGTCGCCACGATCTCACGCCCGAGCATGTTCCAGCCAAAATTGCGCGTCACACACGCCGCAAGAGTCTCCCCTCCAAAGACGACGGCGAGCGTTCCCCGAGTCATTTCCTCATCGTCCGCAAGGATATAACCGCGTGCCTGCATCGGCGCGGCATCGACAAACGCCCCGAACACCTCGATACGCTCGTCAATATCCGAAAACGACGCAAGAATATCGTCAATCCGATCCATCATACCGACGACAAAAAAACCTGCCAGTTTCGTATGGGGACGCTCTGCCACAAAATCTACAAAGTGCCTTTTCGTCGCTTCGTCCGCAGTCTCTGAGCGGATCATGAGGAAATCCGCCTGTGAGGACTCGAACGTGAGGAACACGAGCATAATTCCGTCGTTATCAAGGTGCATCTCCGCCATTTTGAGTGCGGACGTATGAACGAGAATCCGCGCCGCAGGAAAGAGTTCCCTCATGCTGTCCCTCAGGGCGCGGGCATCCTCAATCGGCACTGAACACGGCAGCACCGCCGTGATGAGGAGTGTTTCTATATGAGGGAGCCGGTCAAGTTTTTCCTTTGCCTTCTCCGCCGTCCGGCGGACATCCTCCGCCCTTGCGGCAATATATGATAGTTGCTGCATAATGTCCCTTTTTCAAACAAGAGGTGCATGCCTCCCCCACACGCCCCCCTCGGGCGCCATAACGCTAGTCCCGTTATTTTGCGTAGTCAACGACACGGGTCTCACGGATCACCGTGGCCTTGATCTGTCCCGGATATTCGAGATCCCCCTCGATCTTCTTTACGATATTATGAACAAGCACTGCGGCGCCCGCATCGTCCACCTTGTCCGGCTGAACCATGACGCGAATCTCACGCCCCGCCTGAATGGCAAAGCAACGCTCCACGCCATCAAACGACTCGGCGATCTCCTCGAGTGCCTTGAGCCGTTTGATATAGGACTCAAGGCTCTCGCGACGCGCGCCCGGCCGTGCCGCAGAGACGGCATCCGCCGCTGCAACAAGAACAGCTTCGACGGTCGTCGCCTCGACATCGCCGTGATGCGATGCGATGATGTTGATGACTTCCTTCGACTCACGGTACTTGCGTGCGAGATCGGCGCCGACCGTCACATGGGGTCCCTCTACTTCATGGCTGACCGCCTTGCCGATGTCGTGCAGCAGGCCGCCGCGTTTCGCGAGCATAACGTCGCATTCGAGTTCCGCCGCCATGAGTCCCGCCAGATGGGCAACCTCAATGGAGTGGGCAAGAACGTTCTGTCCGTAGCTTGTACGGTAGCGCATACGTCCGAGCAGACGCACGAGCTCAGGATGAATGCCATGGACGCCCGTTTCGAACGTCGCCTGTTCGCCCGCATCCTTGATGCGCTGATCGACTTCGCGCCGCGCCTTCTCAATCATCTCTTCGATGCGGGCGGGATGGATCCGCCCGTCCTGAATGAGTTTTTCGAGCGCGATGCGCGCAATCTCGCGGCGCACAGGGTCGAAGCCCGAGAGGATCACCGCTTCAGGCGTATCATCGATGATGAGATCAATGCCTGTAAGCGTCTCAATCGTGCGAATATTTCGTCCCTCACGTCCGATGATGCGCCCCTTCATCTCATCGTTCGGGAGCGCAACGACGGATACTGTCGTCTCTGCGACATGATCCGCCGCACAGCGCTGAATGGCAACGCTTAGAATCTCGCGCGCTGCCTTATCGGACTCCTCCTTCGTCTCGCGGATGTACTCCTTGATCTTGCGCGCCTTCTCATGCTTTAGCTCTTCTTCCGCCTCCGCCATGAGCACGGTACGTGCATCCTCGGATGTCAGCCCCGAGATGCGCTCGAGTTCCGCACGCTGATTTTCATAAAGTGCGTCAACTTCCGCCTGCGCCTTTTCAATGCGTGCCTCCTTGCGGGAAAGCCCTTCCTCTTTCTTCTCGATCGATTCGAGCTTGCGGTCGAGATTCTCTTCCTTTTGTATCGCACGGCGCTCGAGACGCTGGAGCTCGCTCCGGCGTTCCTTGGCGTCGCGTTCAATGTCCTGCTGGCGGCGCTGAATCTCCTCCTTCGCCTCTAACAGGGCTTCCTTCTGCTTTGTCTCGGCGCGCTTTTCCGCGTCCTCAACAATGCGTTTTGCTTCGTTCTCGGCTGATCCTATTTTAGCTTCCGCCGTACGCATACGCGCATAGTATCCTGCGCCTGCACCGACGATAACAGCAATAATTACCGCTAATAGTTCAGTAACGATAACGGCCACCTCCTCGTTTTCAAAGTTCCAATTTATTGCTAGAAAATACTCCCATTCATTTTAATAGTTTTTGACAATAGTGTCAAGAATGCAATCCATGCTCTTATCGCTCCGGCCGCCCACGATATTTTAATCTTTCTCGTAAAAAAAATGACGTTTCTACTATAGACAATTACATGGGAATTTGTTTATACTTTATTCATGTGTTCACAGGAAAAGGAGGGAATATGATGCGGAAAAATAAGTTTCTGCACGGCGGTGTGACGCTCGCCGTCTCGCTCTCTATGGCGGCGGGCGTGACGCTCGGCACGCCTGCGGTGGCCGAGGCAGGCATCGGCAATATCATCGGCGCCGTCATAGGCGGTACGATCGCAGCGTCCGAAATGAACAAACAAATCAAGTACTACAATACGACGGAGGAGGGGCGCCAGGCACTCTTTGGAGAGCTGCAGGAGAAATACGGCGTCTATTACGGTACGGCGCGCAACGAGCAGCTGCACCGTATTTTTTCAAATCTCACCGCAGCGATCGGCGCAACGGATCCCACGATTTACGACCGCCCGTACAATTACTTCATCAACAATGACGAGAGCTTCAACGCATTCTGCACGCTCGGACACAATATGAGCGTCAACGTTGGTCTCTACGACTATCTGACGAACGAGGACGAGATTGCCGTCGTCCTCGCACACGAGATGGGTCACGGACAGAAGGATCATCCCGCGAAAGGGATGAAGAGCTCCCTCGGTCCCGCCATCCTTGCCAGCGCAACGGGCACAGTACTCGGAGCCATCGCTGCGAACATTTGGAGCGGACAAGGACTCACAAAACCGATGGAATGGGAAGCGGACAATCTTGCTTTTGAGTATCTGTCGCACTCAAACTACAATCCGGGTGCGACCGCAGCCGTTTGGCAGCGCATGATCGATCTGCAGGGAAACAATCCTGCAAACGTGTTCAAGATCATGTCCGGTGCCGCCGATCATCCGTCAAATGTAGCGCGCCGCGACAACTATGCGAAAAAACTGACGGCGATGAGCGGCGGTCATGTTGCTATGGATAATGGTACCGTTCAGATCAACAAAAAGGAGTTCATCGCTCCCGCCGCTGCCGGAGACATGACCTCCGCCGAGCGTGCCTACTTCGTTATGGGCAATCTTGCCGCCGCGTATAAGAACGGACATGCCCGCTCCGAAGCATATGCCAGCGGCAATACCGTCATGCTCGGCGCACAGCCCATCATGACGGCGACCGGTAATGACCGCAGTGCAGCAGAGATCGCCACACTTTTGAATCAAATTAAGTAAATCCGTAAAACGGCATCAAAAAAGAGACGATTGCAGCGTGCAGTCGTCTCTTTTTTTGATCGTCCGGCGCAGGATTTTCGCGCCTAACATTGTCATTTCCTCGCCGCGCCAAGAACGCTCCCACGATGCGTGGATATACAACAGCGTACGCGCACAACATGTGTATCGCGCCGTATGACGTACGGCGAGAGGCATATTATCGCAGCCGCGGAGCATTCCCCCCAACGGGGCGGTACGGCACGGAGGCTTTCAAGGTCGGACAATGTAAGACCGCCGCTTTGCAGTCCATGGTGCGCAGCGGCAAGAAATATACCCCAAGCCGTGCTAAAACGCTAGCCCCATATAATACACAGCGAGGCGCCAAGATAGGGTGTCATCGCCGTCGAAGTGACAGCGGTTTGCCCAGCACCTCCGCCATCACCACCGCCTGCTGCATCGCGGCAGGCGTTATCTGCGGCAGGATGCGGTGCGGGACGCGCCGCCGTGCAGACACTGCTGCTGCCTTCTCTGCGGCAGCGCGGCGCTGTTCTTCTTCTCTGCGGCGGCGTCTCTGCCGCTCCTCTTCGCGCCGTGCTGCCTCCCATGCCGCACGCATCTCTTCCTGCGCGCGCAGGACACCGGTATCTATTGCGGGCTGTACTTCCTGCGGCACATTGCGCATCGGCGGGATTTCAAATCGCGCCCCCTCTTCCCGACGCTCCACCTTCGTCGTTGGCTTTGGAATTTCATGCGGGAGTGTCGGCGGGGGCACTTTTTTCTTTCCACGAATCCTATCATCAAGCAGTGATGCGATAACCGCGATCACAATGAGCAGAAGATACTCCATCTCGATCTCCTCACTTCACGGGCGGCGTTGGATGTTTCTCATCGGTCTTGCCCGCCGTGCTGATGGCGTGACGCATATCCGTATCCGACTGGATGTTGTTGAGCTGATAGTAGTCCATGACGCCGAGCTTGCCTTCGCGCAGCGCCTGTGCCATCGCGTGCGGCACTTCTGCCTGTGCCTCGACGACCTTGGCCTCCATCTCCTGCGTATAGGCCTTCATCTCCTGCTCGCGTGCGACCGCCATCGCGCGGCGCTCCTCCGCCTTTGCCTGCGCGATGCGCTTATCCGCCTCGGCTTGATCGGTCTGGAGCTCCGCACCGATGTTCCGCCCGACGTCGACGTCCGCAATATCAATGGAAAGGATCTCAAATGCCGTGCCCGCATCGAGCCCTTTGTCCAGCACGGTCTTGGAGATGTCGTCGGGGTTCGCGAGCACGTCGTTGTGGCTCTCCGAGGAGCCAACCGTCGTAACGATACCCTCGCCGACGCGCGCGATGATGGTCGGCTCGCCCGCACCGCCGACGAGACGGTCGATGTTTGCGCGCACGGTGACGCGTGCTTTGATCTTCAGCTCGATGCCGTTCGCGGCGACCGCAGAGACAATCGGCGTCTCAATGACCTTCGGATTGACGCTCATCTGCACGGCGTCAAGCACGTCGCGCCCCGCGAGATCGATCGCCGCCGCCCGTTCAAAGGGGAGAGCGATCTGTGCGCGGTGCGATGCGATGAGCGCGTCGACAACCTTGTCCACGTTGCCGCCCGCAAGGTAATGCGCCTCAAGCTGATTGACGCTGACATCAAGCCCCGCCTTGTTTGCCTTGATGAGCGGCAGCACGATGCGGCTCGGCGGCACGCGGCGCAGACGCATTCCAATGAGCGACATGATGCCGACGGATACGTTTGCCGAGATGGCGGATACCCAAAGTCCAAGCGGTACAAAGTGAAGGAAGATCGATACCGCAAGAACGACGATGATAATGAGGAATGCTCCTCCGAACAGTGATCCCATAAAAACCTCCTGAACAATACCGTCATACAATGCGTGCGCTATACAGGGCGCACGACAACGCGGCTGCCGCTGACGGACAGAACGACAACCTGCGTTCCCTTCTTGATAAACACGCCCTCGGAAACGACGTCAATGGGACGCCCATCGATGCGCACGGTTCCGGAAGGACGCAGCTCCGTGATGACCTCGCCGATCTTGCCAACGAGTTCGGTATGCTCCTCTGCACTGACAAAGCCGCGCTCAGACCGCGAGCTGTCGTGCAGCACGACCTTGTTCCAAAGTCTGCTCGAGGGCAGGCGCGAGACGATGAGCATGAAAGCGGCGATGGAGATGAGGAGCGCGATCCCAAGTGCCGCGAGTGCGCCGATATCGCCGCCGAGCGCGAGCACGATGCTGTAAAGCATCGCCGCGACGCCGAGCCCTGCAAGCAGTCCCACCGTAGGCAGCAGGATCTCCACAATGATCATCAGGACACCCGCAAGGAACACCGCGATATGATAGAACTCTACGAGTCCGCGGGTATAATGGCTGCCCCAAAATACGCCCGCCGCAACAAGTCCTAGAAGTACGCCGACGCCGAGTCCCCCCGTCTTGACCTCCACCATGACAGAGAGAAACATGACGGCGACGAGAAGCACCTGTACTGCACCGATATCGACAATAAAATCCATGGGATCGCCTCCTTTTTCTGCCCATGTGCTTTCTATAACAAAAAAGCTCCGCGCAGCCCCGCGCGGAGTCCCTATGCAGAAAAATGGTCGGAACGACGAGATTTGAACTCACGACCTCTTCCACCCCAAGGAAGCGCTCTACCAAACTGAGCTACGTCCCGAACGAATGATATTATAGCCGTATTTCGCCTTTTTGTCAATCCCTTGCAGTCATTTGCTTCATCAGGCGCAGCGCACCGATCTCAACGCCCGTCTCGCGTGCCACCTGCTCGATCGTACGTCCCGCGCGCAGGAGAGCGCGGGCCTTGCCGATCGCCTCGTCCTCGGGCGGCAGTGGTTCCTCTGCCGGAGCTGCTGCGCTCGGCTCTGCGGTCTGCATTGCCTGCACCCGTGCGGTAAGGACGGCATCGTCATGCGGGCGTCCGCTGCTCTCGGGCATCTGACGCAGATACGCATCCGCACGGCTGCGCGGAGAGAGCGGCACCGGCTGCATGGGCGGCGGCTGAATTGCCGGCGTATTCTGCTGCACTACAGGCGATGCGGCTGTCTGTACCGTGACGGGAGGCATCGTCTCCGCCGTACCGCGCGCCTGCTCGCGCAGGATCGACTGATGAAGCACTGCAGCGAAGTCATCTCCGTCCACACGCTGCGCGGAGGCTTCTCCGACGGGCGGCAAGGGCATGGTCTGCATCGCCTGCTGCGGCACTGTCATCTGTGCTGCCGTCTGCTGTACGGGTATTTGCGCCGACGTCTGCGGCACAGGCTGCGCGTTTTGTCCCAAATCGCGCAGACGCCGCTCAAGCTCTTCGATACGCTGGCGCAGTGCCCACTCGAGCCGCTGCGCGTCCGCAACACGCGTCTCAAGGCGCACACGCCGATCGTCAGCCTCGCGCAGAAGCCCTTCGAGCTTTGTCACATGACTTCCCAGCCGCTTGATGATGGTATCCGCAGACTGTTGGAGTTCTTTTTTCAGCTTCTCGATCGAAACGGCAAGATCCTCCTCGTCCTCTTCGCTGCGCTGACGGCGATGGATGACGAAGCGGACGATGAGCAGGAGGACGGCGCCGAGTATGATGAGCGCGCCGAGGATTTCAGTAATGGAAATGATGACCGGACGCCTCCCTTATCCGTATGTGTTAGAAACTGATGTCAAGATGCACGCCGCGGCTCGGATCGGCGGCAAGCCGCTGCAAAAGCTCGACTCCTTGATCTTCACCGCCGTCTCTGCGGCGCCGCCCGTCACCGCCGCGCCCCTGACGCCGCTCGCGCTCAGGGTCGTCCTTTACACGCGCGTCTGCGCTCGCCTCTTCCTTGGCGCGTACCTGCTTTCGGGCAAGCTCCGCGTCCTCCTTTTGCCGGATGGACTCAAAGCTCTGCTGGATGTTGACCTGATTCTGCATGTTGCTCTGGACATTCCCTGCCTCGTTGGACTGCGGGAACATCATCTGCATACTGATAGGAGTGACATTCATAGCGGCACCTGCCTCTCTTAAAGGATCGCTGTAACGATTTCTCCATCCACCATGCGCATCTTCGTATGCCGAAGTTCCTCCTCAACCTTACGCTTGACACCGTTGAGCGAGATGTTGACCCCGGGGAAAATCGTGTCCGTCGCGGAGACGCTGCCCTGCTTCATCTCGTCCAGCTCCACGCGCATAGCGGCAAGTTCCTCCTGCATCTGCTTGATCTTCCCTGCAAGCGGGAACTGCACTTTCGTCAATTGCAGCATCTGCTCTTTGCGCTTATCCGAGAGCTTCGACATATCCTGCTTCTTAAGGGTTTCAAGGGACAGCTTGATCTCGGTCAGCCGCTTCTCATCCTCTTTGCACTCTTTTTCAAGTGCGTCATAGCGCTGCTGAAGATTGGGATCAATGCCGACAAAAATATTGGTCTGCACATAGAAGTTATTGCCGAATACGCTCGCGTGTACGGATTCCCCGGCACCCACCGAGCCGCCCGTGATGATGCCGCGCTTGCCCTCGACGGTGACGTGATGTCCCGCGCGCATCTCCGAATGGAGAACCACGTCATTGACAAAGATGTCGCGCCCGGCGGAGATGTTCGCATTCTCGACAAAGGAGATGCTGACATCTTCTTCCGCCCGGATCTTTCCGATGTTCATGCCGCGGATGCCGCCGTGGACGATGACGTTGCGCCCTGTGACCTCCGCACCGCCGACCATGCCCTTGATCTCGATATCGCCCGCCGCCTTGACAACGAATCCGCTTTCCACGTCGCCGCGAATCTCAACGCTTCCGGCAAAATCAATATTTCCCGTGCCGACGTCAACGCTCGAATCGATCACAAGATGCGGGTCGATGCTGATCTTGCCGTCATCCACGATCTGACCGTCGATCATAGCGACGAGTTCATGGTCGTTGACGATCTTTGTGTTCTTGCCCTGCGGCAGCTGTGCGGGCTTGCCCGGCTTCGGCGCGATATCCTCCCCGAATACGTTCTTCCCCGGAATACCCAGCGTCTCCGGGATGCGAACGGCAACAACATCGCCGATCTGCGCCCGGATAAAGATATTCATATCCTTGTAGTCGACGCGGTCATAGGCACGCGCGGCAGGACGCCCCTTCTCCCCCATGTCGAATTTCTTTTCGATGCGTGCATCCGTCCCTGCCTCGGGTGCTGTACCGCGCGCTGCCATAAAGGGTGTCATGCGCGATACGCCGCGGCTGATTGCCTCGCGGTCGATCCCGTAAACGATTTTCTTCTCCGCCAGCGCTTCAAGGATGTCGGCCGTGCTCGGCGGAATGTTCCCCTGTTTATCGTCGAACCGGACGGCGGCGGACATCGCGTCGCGCGCGATTTCAATGGTGAAGGGAATGATCTTATTCTCCTCCCCCTCTTCCTCCTCCGGCGCAGGGTCGAGCTTCGTCTCCGTTCCGTCCGCCGCACGCACAAGGCGCGCAAGCTGAAGGACATCGTAATCCGTTATGCCCGCGGAATCAAGGTGTTGGCGGATATCCGCCAGCTCGATGATTGCACTGTCCTCCCCCTCCGGATAGACGGTCAGATAGTTTCCATCCGCTTTCAGCGCGAGCAAAAAGCCCTCGCGCTTGCTCCCAACGGTTTTGTCCACAGGACCACGCTCCATCCTTCAAAATTGCGCTGCTGTTTCAACGATTCAACGCAATATTCCCTACAACATCCCTATTCTTCGTCATTCATCCGTGCAAGCGAGCCCCGCATTCGGAAGATTGCTTTTGTATGGAGCTGCGATATGCGCGCCTCGGAAAGGTGCAGTATCGCGGCGATTTCCTTCAGTGTCATCTCGTCGTAATAGTAAAGTGCAACGACGGTACGTTCTTTTTCCGGGAGATTTTCAATGGCGGCGGCAAGGGTTTCCTTGACCTCCGTCCACTCCGCATGTTCAACCGGTCCGTCCTCAAGAGAGACCGGGCTGTCCGTACGAAGATATTCCTCCAGCGGGATCACGGTTGCGGCGCTGACTTGACTCTCCAAATGCCGCAGCCCCTCGCGCGTAAGCCCGAGTTCTGCTGCAAGCTCCTCGTCCGTTGCTGTGCGGCCGAGTTTCCCTTCGAGACTTGCCACAGCCTTTTCATATTTCTTGATGTTTTGGCGTACGCTGACGGGAATCCAGTCTTTCGATCGCAGATGATCGAGCATCGCGCCCCGCACACGCACACCCGCATAGGTTTCGAATTTATTGCCGCGTGTCAGTTCATAGCGCTCAATGGCGTCAAGAAGTCCAAAAAAACCGCTGCTGAGAAGATCCTCTCGATCCACATGCTGCGGCAGACTGATGGCAATCCGCCCGGCAACAAGACGAACGAGCGGCAAATAATATTCTGCAATGCGGTTGCGCACCTCCACGGTCTTTTCCGTGCCGTACGCCTGCCACAGTGCCTCGATGTCCTCCGTCTGCGCCATCTGATCGCCCCCTCACGCCATGCTTCCGGTTCCCATTTATGCCGGTGCCGGCATCGGTTCCCCTTCCTCCGCTGCGGCTTCTTCCGGTGTCTTCATGTGAACGAGCTCTTCTTCCACGAGCGGCTTAAACGCCATAGGCTCTGCAAAGTCCTGCGGAGCCCCGTCCGCCGCGCCCACGGAGTCAAAATCGATGTCGTCCGCATTGTAGAGTACGCTCTGCATGTCCGACATGCGCTGCTCTGCGGTCTTATCAAACGCAGCCCAGCCCTTTGCCTCAAGGATAAATACTGTAAGATAAGTAAATGCGCCGGCACAGATAAAGCCCACAAGACTCCGCAGACACGCGGTCGAGAGCCGTACGCCGCCGATCAGTCCGGTCAGGAATATCACGAGCGCCGCAATCACGGCAAAGACAAGCGCCATACCGAGTTTGAACATAGATCTTCACCTGCCCCTATATCGTTTTATCTCCCTTGCTGACGGTCTTGACCGTATAGGTGCCGTCGTTTAAGTCAATCGCGACCGTGCGTCCGTAATTGAGTCCGGTGTCCTCCGCAATGAGGCGGATCCCATGCTGTGCCAAGAGCTCCTTTGCCGCCTGTGCATTGCGCTCTCCGACGCGCATAACGCTTGTCGTATTCGAGAACGCAAACATCTGCGCGCCGCCCGCAATCTTTGCCACAAGGCGTGATTTAACTGCGCCAAGTTTCAAAACATCGGCCAGCATCAGGGGAAATCCCGTGTCGATAAATTTTGCCGGCGTGTCGGACGCACGCGCCTGCTTGCTGTCCGGCAGCATGTAGTGGAGCAGTCCGCCGACTTTTGCCTTCGGGTCATACAGGGAAAGTCCGATGCACGAGCCCAATCCATAGCTGATGAGGGTGGATGGAGCCGCGCCGACTTTGTAGTCGGCCATACCGACTTTTATCAAATCCGGCATATCATCCAACTCCTACCGCATTCATTATGCTGCCGAGAGATCCGGGATCCGGCACAAGGAAGAAATGTCCGCTGATGGTGCGGTCCTCAGCCTGAAAATTTGTCTCGATGAGGAGGGCATGATCCCCCATCTCGCCGAGCTGAACAAGCACCACATTGAGAATTGCTCCCGCCATATCGACGGCCAGCGCCGGAACGGACGGCAGCATACTCATGCCCGTGAACGTATAGAACGCGTTCAAATAGGAACCGGCAAGGATGTTGCCGATCTCCATAAGCGCGGATTCATCCATCGCGTCGAGTTCAGGTGTCTCGCCGCGCTCCCGGCCGAGCAGCGTATCCGCAAGTGCAAATGCGCTTTCCTGCGGGATGAGGAAGAGAATGTTGCTCGGCGCCTTTCCGTAAACGCGCAGAAAAATACCGACGACAACCAGTTCCGGGCCGCCGACAAATTCCGGTACGTCTTCGATTTTAACGAGAGCCACATGGGGCACATTCATTTCAATGCGGTGCTGTATGAGACGGGAAAGTGCCGTCGCGGAGTTGCCCGCGCCGACGTTTCCGATCTCCTGCAGCACATCCAACTGGAGTTCCGACAGTTGGGTCAGATCATCGTCTACTGACATTATTAGCCCTACCTCTTCCCGTAGAGAAAAGACGCGTTATTTCACTTCTTTCGGAAGCCCGACGATCTCCTCAAGATTGAGGAGCACGATGAGTCTCCCGTTGATGTTGCCAATGCCGCTGAGGAACCGGCTGCTCTCACGTGCATTCGTCGCCTTCTTCGTATCGACGGGCTCGTTCTCAAGGCTGAGCACTTCCGTCACAGCATCGACGAGCATACCGACATGCACATCGTCAACGGAAACGGTGACAATACGGGTGCGGTCTGTGTACGGCGTCTCCGCGAGCCCCAAGCGCTGCTTGAGGTCAATGACAGGGAGCACCGAGCCGCGCAGATTGATGACGCCCTTGATAAAATCCGCGGCAAACGGTACGCGCGTAATATCCGTGAGGTTGCGGATCTCCTGCACGTTCAGAATGCTGACGCCGTATTCTTCATCGCGGAGGTTGAACGCCACATACTGGTTGTTCTGCGGCATCCCCGTCTCCGTCTGATTCATTTCTTCTGCCATTTCTTTGCCCTCCCCTGCTTACTGCTGTATCATCGTTGCGACATCGAGAATCAGCGCGACCTTGCCGTCGCCGAGCACCGTAGCGCCGCCGAAAAGCTTGAGCCCTGCAAAGAGGTTCCCGAGCGTCTTGATAACGATTTCCTGCTGTCCGATGAGATTGTCCACGACAATGCCCGCCTTTGCTTCGCCCGCGTGCACGACGACGACGAAGAGTTCGTCGGAGTCCTTTGTATGCGGTACCTGCAAAGCCTCCTCCATGCGGATGATCGGGATAATCTCGCCGCGCAGGACAATGACCTCCTTGTTCTGGACGGTCTGAATATCCGACGGTTCAATGTTGATGGTACTGTCAATGGAGCCGAGCGGGATGGCGTACATCTCGTCCTGCACCTGCACGAGCATCGCCTGAATGATGGCGAGTGTCAGCGGCAGTTTGATCTTAAAGACCGAACCTTCGTCGATATGCGTCTCAACATCGACATGACCCGAGAGCGCTTCGATCTTGCTGCGCACGACGTCCATACCGACGCCGCGCCCCGAAATATCGGTGATTTGCTCCGCCGTGGAAAAGCCGGGCAGGAAGATGAGACGAACGGCATCCGCATCGTCGAGACGATCCGCTTCATCCTGCGAGATCATGCCCTTTTCCACCGCCTTGCGGCGGATGACGTCGGCGTTGATGCCCGCACCGTCGTCCGTGATCATGATGACGACGTTATTGCCCTCATGACGCGCAATAAGCCCCACCTCACCGACGCGCGGCTTCCCTTTTGCCTCGCGCTTGTCGGGACTCTCGACACCGTGGTCGAGTGAGTTGCGGAGAAGATGCATAATCGGATCGCCGATCTCGTCGATAACGGTACGGTCAAGTTCCGTCTCCTCACCCTCGATAGTGAGGTTGATCTCTTTTCCGAGTTCCTTCGATACGTCGCGCACCATGCGCGGGAAGCGGTTGAACACAGCACTGACAGGAACCATGCGCACCTTCATAACGATGTTCTGCAGGTCGCCCGTCACGCGATCCATCTGCTCGAGCGTCTCCATGAGATCGCTCATGCGGTGCGTCTGGCCAATCTGCTCGAGACGCACCTTATTGATCACCAGCTCGCCCATGAGGTTCATCAGCGTATCGAGCTTTTCGATATCGACGCGGACGCTCTGGCTCTGGTGCTGTTTTTTCGCAGGTGCTGCCGCGGGTTTGGCGGCTGCCGGCGCGGCCTTCTTTGCCGGCTCCGCAGCTGCGGGTGCGGCAGCTGCGGCGGGTGTAGCCGCAGGCGCCGCTTCCGCCGCCTTGCCGAACTGGTCGGGATCCAGCTCCTCGACGGCAATGTCCTCGATCTCCGAAACCGTATCGACGGCGTTCTGCACTGCCTCCGCGTCGTTCGCCGTGGTGACGACAACGTCAAAACTGCGCTCAAACTTTTCCTGCTCGAGGTCTTCCGCCGCAGGGATGCTCTTAATGACATCGCCGACCTCGTCGAGGGCATGCATGACCATGACGGATCGTGCAGCCTTGAGGACACAGGTCTCCATCAGCGTCACCTTGACGTGATAGATATGCAGCCCGGCCTCTTTCGCCTTTTTCATGACGTCGAGATCAATCTCATCGATGTCAAGTTCGCTGCCTGCCGCAGCTGCTTCGGCCGCTGCAGGCGCTGCTGCGGCGGGAGCTGCCGCAGCAGGCGGCGGCGTCCCTTTGGAGATGGAGCTGAGTTTAGCGACAAGATCCGTTACGTCGACAACGTCCTCCGCTTCGCCGTTACCGACGCTGTCCACCATCTGCTCGAGCGAATCCAGACATTTGAACAGCGTGTCCATAATATCCTCATTCAGCTTGAGCTGTTCTTTGCGGACGAGATCGAGTACATCCTCCATCTCATGCGTGAGCTCGGCAATTTTGGCAAATCCCATCGTCGCCGACATCCCCTTGAGTGTATGTGCGTTGCGGAAGATGTCGTTGACGGCGCCGATCTCCTCCATGTTCTCCTCAAGGCGCAGCAAGCCTTCGTTGAGGGACTGCAGATGCTCGTGCGACTCGTCCAGGAACATGTCCATATACTGGTTATCCATTGATATTCCCCCTATTTCCTATCTTCTCACAGCCGCCTCGATCGCCTCGGCGATACGCGGCAATGGGCATATCTCATCGGCAAGCCCGGCGTCGATCACAGATTTTGGCATTCCGTAAACAACACAGGTCTCTTCATCCTGCGCAATGCAGTAGCCGCCCTTATCCTTAATTTGATGCATCCCATCCCGGCCGTCGTGCCCCATTCCCGTGAGAATAACTGCGACGATATCCTTGCCGAGGTGTGCGACGGATTCATACATCACATTGACGGCGGGGCGATGGTTGCCGACGGGCGGCTCGTCGCTGAGTGCGATGCGGCGCCCTCCCGCGTCATGCAGAATCCGCAAGTGATAATTGCCCGGCGCGATATAAACACAACCCGGCACTAGAATCTCTCCATCGTGTGCCTCCTTTACGGAAACGGCAGCAATGCTGTCGAGCCGCGAGGCAAGCGCTGCGGTAAATCCGGCAGGCATGTGCTGAACGACGACGATGGGACATGGAAAGTCTTTCGAAAGTCCCATGATGACGGTCTGCAGCGCCTGCGGGCCGCCCGTCGAAGACCCGATCACAACCAAACGTGACCGCGTGCGTGCATCGGGTGCGCCCCGATTGCCGGACTGCCGGCTGCGATCCTGTTTAGTCATTGGTTTCGCGTCCTACCTGTGCCCGCTGTACTTGGAAGAGATAGCGAACGATCTTATCCCGCAGAGCGCGCGACAGGCTTTGGAACTGCACCCCAACGTGATACACGGGCAGATCGTCCTCCCGTGCAATGCGCGTGCAGCGCATGATACGCGACATAAGTTCCAGTGTCCCGACCCCCGGGATATCGTTGATCTCAAGCGCAGCATCCGAGTTGAGCGGAACTTGCTTCGGCCAAACGAACGCCATGCCGCTGCCGCTGAGATCAACGACGCGGACACGAACCGGCGCGTCAATCTGTCCCTCCCGGTCAACGAGGCGCACAGTGACGATAAGGTTTACCTTCACACGGAAGAGACCGCGCTTTTGGAACCGCTCGGCAATCTCAGGGATGGACATATGCAGAACGGGGAGGCGCCCGTCGATCCGCCCGTGTTTCCGGTAGGTGCTGAAAAAGCGAAAGTGACACCCGTCGCCTGCCGCGAGGACATAGAGGTTCTCGCGGGCACGCGGGATGACCGGAACATGGCGCTCATCCACCGGCATGGCAACAACGAGATCGTCTCCGACGATGTCCTCCACACGACTGCTGTAGCCGCTGGTTCCTTCCTCGCTGTTTTCAAAAAATATTTCGAGCCGCTGCCCAATGGCCAAAATATTCCTTGCCTGTACCAATTCGCCCGCCATCAAAAATATCCTCCCTGTTCAGGTTGAAAACTTAAAAATTTGTTGCAAAAAACCTTTCCATCCGCGCTGAACTTTCATTTCCGTTCCTGTAACGAGCGCCTTTGCCAGCGCCTCAATGCAGCGTGCGGCGGCGCTGCCCGGCTCCGCCTCAATGATCGGGGTCTGCCGCCGCACTGCCTTGGTAACGGCGGTATCCTCAAAGACATAGCCGAGACATGCAACAGGCATATGCAGGAATTTTTCCGCTGCACGCTCGAGTTTCGCCATCACTTCGCGGCTCTCTTTCGGCTCGTAGACACGGTTGATGATGAGCCGCAAATTTTTCTGCACGGCATAGATGCTGTATGCCTTCATAACCGCGTAGGCGTCCGTGAGTGATGTCGGCTCTGGCGTCGTGACGAGCAGCACCTCGTCTGCAGCGAGGATAAAGTCCATCACGTTGCGCCCGAGCCCCGCGCCTGTGTCCACGATGATGATGTCTGCGTGTGCGGCGCAGTCCGCAAGCTTTTGCTGAAGCAGTAATTTTTCGGCATGATCGTAATCCATCGCTTTTTCGATGCCGGATCCGCCGGAGATGTATCGGATGCCGTACGGCGTCTCCACCATGACGTCCGTGAGGCCGACGTCCGGTCGGAGAAGATCCAGCAAATGCTTGCGTGACGCAGCGCCGAGCAGGACATCCACGTTCGCCATGCCGAGATCCGCATCGATGACAAGAACGCGATGCCCCATGCGCTTGATCGCGATGGCAAGGTTGACCGCAATATTTGTCTTGCCGACCCCGCCTTTGCCGCTGGTAATGGCGATCACGCGCACATTTGCCCATGCCTCCGCCTGTGCGGGTGCGAGCGGCGCCGGTGTCTGCACGGGAGCCGGCGTCTGCGCCCCGTCGACACCTGCCATTTGGCGCAGGCGCGTTGCCTGATCTGTCATGTCATTCCCTCAACAAGAGTTCCGCCAGACGCTGTGCCGTCGCCGGAATGATATCGTCCGGCACGCTCTGACCGTTCGAAAGGAACGACAGCGGCAGCTCCTTGCCCGCGAGAAGGTTCAGTACCACACCGACGCTGCGTGTTTCGTCCGTCTTGGTAAAGATGATGCGGTCGGGCTTGCAGGCGGAAAACCGCGCCATGATCTCGGCTGCATCCTGCTCCTTCGTCGTGGCGCTCACGACAAGATGTTTTTCCATACGGGGATGTGCGGCGAGCAGCTGCTTGAGCTCGTCCATTTGGAAGTCGTTGTACTGGCTCCGCCCCGCCGTATCGACGAGAATAAAATCTTTGCTGCGGTGGCGGGCAATCGCCTTTTTGAGATCTGCAGCGGAATAGACAACCTCGACGGGGAGTCCTAGAATCTCCGCATATTTTTTGAGCTGCTCCACGGCGGAGATGCGGTAGGTATCCGCCGTGATGAGCGCCCCCTTGAGGTTCTGCTCGAGAACGAAATGCGCCGCCACTTTAGCAAGCGTCGTCGTCTTGCCGACGCCCGTTGTGCCGATGAAGGCAACGACACGCGAGCCGTGCGCACCGAGTCTCAGCCCGTCGGTGAACTTCATCACCTGTGAGAGATACCCCGCCAGAACCTCCTTAGCTCGTGGGCTGAGACTGTCGAGGTTAATATCGGCGACGGGCACTTTCGCGGCAAGCTCTTCGCGAAGCTCCTTCCGCACATCCTGCCGCTTGAGCGCATCTCGGATGGAGACAATCTCTTTGGGCTGCGACGCGGCCATCATCGCGGCAAGCATCGTCTTCATCTGCGCCAGTTCGTCCTCAAGCAGACGAATCCGCGCGGCAGACGCATCGTCCTCCTCATGTTCGGCATGAGGTTCCGCGAGCGGCTCAGGCTGTGTCGCAGGGGGTGGTACGTGCTGCGTATAGGACGGCGGTGCAGGCTGCTCCACCGGCTGCGGCTGCAGCGGCGCGGTTTGCTGCACCGGTGCCGCAGCGGGGGGGGACTGCAGGTTCATTGCGGCCGCGGTCCCGTATCCATCCGCTGCATACATTGATTCCTGAGACTGATACGCGGGTGCATAGGTATCATACCCCTGCGGCACCGCGGCAGGAGCCACACCGACGGTTCCCCCTGCGAAGGCTTCTTCGTTCATGCGGTACCGCTCCGCCGCATTCGTTGGGAGAATTGGTGCAGGCGGCGGTGTATATGCCGCTGCAGAACGCGGCACACGAGACTGTGTCTCATCCACCGCCGCCGTCACCTCGATCATCTCCGCGCCGCCGAGCATACCGCCTTCACGATATTTTTTTGTATGAAGGAGTACGGCATCGCTGCCGAGCTCGTCCTTGATCTGCTCCATCGCTTCCTTCACCGAGGAAGCGCGTACGGTCTTGACCTGCACTTAGATTCTCACCACCCCAAGGATTTGTATTTCAACATTCTGTTCAATTTCCGCATGGGAAAGGACGATGAGTCCGGAAATAGAGCGCTCGACAAGATTGCGGAAATAGGGACGCACGGTCGGGCTCGTGAGAACAATGGGCTGATACCCCTGATCCGTGAGCTTGTTGAGCTCTTCCTGCAAAACCGTGAGCAGTTTCTGCATAGAGTCCGGATCGAGGCTGACATATGATCCGTGCTCTGTGCGCTGCACCCCGCCCGCGATCTTGTTCTCGAGTGCGGGGTCGAGCGTGATGCACGGCAGTATGCCGTTCTGCACGTTCTGCTGGGTGATATGCCGCGCCATCGTATGGCGGACGTACTCGGTGAGGATGTCCGTATCCTTCGTCGCCGCGCCGTAATCGGCAAGAACTTCGAGGATCGTACTCATATCGCGGATGGAGATGCGCTCGTGCAGGAGATTTGCAAGTACCTTCTGCACTTCGCCGACGGTAAGCAGATTCGGGACGACCTCGTCCACAAGTGCACCGTTGGTCTTGCGCAGATTATCGAGAAGGTTCTGCGTCTCCTGACGCCCTAGGATCTCATCGGCATGCTGCTTGATGATCTCCGTGAGATGCGTTGCGAGCACGGAAACGGCATCGACGACAGTGTATCCGTTGAGTTCCGCCTGCTCGCGCTCGTTCTCCGAGATCCAAAGGGCAGGCAGTCCAAACGCCGGCTCAACCGTCTCAATGCCCGGCACTTCCTCAAAGACCGTGCCAGAGTTCATCGCGAGATAATGGTCGAGCATCAGCTCGCCGCGCGCAATCTCAATGCCTTTGAGCTTGATGATATAGGCATTGGGCTTGATCTGGATGTTGTCGCGGATACGGATGGTCGGGACGACAAGCCCGAGTTCAAGCGCACACTGCCGCCGAATCATGACGATGCGGTCGAGCAGATCGCCGCCCTGTCCCGTATCGACGAGCGGGATGAGGCTGTAGCCGATCTCGAGTTCCATCGGATCGACCTGCAGGAGCGAGACGATGTTCTCGGGCGTCGTTGCTTCTTTTTTCGCCTTTGCCTTCTGCTCGACCTTCTGGACTTCCTGCACCGCCGTTTGACCGCGGTGGAGGTTCCACGCAATGAACGCGCAGGTACAGGCAAGCGCAAAGAACGGGATGCCCGGAAGCCCGGGCATAACGGCAAGGAAGAGCAGGACGCCCGAAAGGATCATAAAGATGCGATCGTTGCGGAAGAGCTGCTTGACGAGGTCGCTGCCGAGGTTCCCCTCCGCTGCCGAACGGGTCACGATGATACCGGTCGCCGTCGAGATGAGCAGTGCCGGAATCTGCGCGACGAGTCCCTCGCCGACGGTGAGCAGCGTGTAGGTCTGGAGTGCCTGTGCCGCGTCCATGTTGCGCTGGAGCATGCCGATGACGAAGCCGCCGCCGATGTTGATCATCATGATGACGATCGCCGCGATCGCATCGCCCTTGACGAACTTTGAGGCACCGTCCATCGCGCCGAAGAAGTCGGATTCGCGCTGTACTTTCTCACGGCGCCGTTTTGCCTCGGCATCCGAAATAGCGCCTTGGTTGAGGTCGGCGTCGATTGCCATCTGTTTCCCCGGCATCGCGTCGAGCGTGAATCGCGCCGAGACTTCGGCGACGCGCTCGGATCCTTTGGTGATGACGATGAAGTTGACGATGACAAGGATAACGAACACGATGAAGCCGACGACCGCGTTGCCGCCGACAACGAAATTGCCGAATGCGGTGATGACCTCGCCTGCATAGCCGTTGAGCAGGATAAGACGCGTTGAGGAGATGTTGAGTGCCAATCGGAACAGCGTTGTGATGAGGAGCAGCGACGGGAATACGGAAAGGTCGAGCGCCTCCACATTATAGATTGCCGACATGACGACGAGCAGGGCAATCGTGATATTGAGACAGATGAGTATGTCCAGGATGATGGTCGGCAGCGGAATGATCATCATAATGACAATCGTCACAATGGCGACAGCGATCAGAACATCACTATACCGTTGTATGAGGTTGCCGGATGAAAGCGGATTGATGCTGCCGGACTGCGATGCTGCCATGCCCTCACTCACCCCTTCTTTCCCATTTCCCTGTGGAGTGCAACGGTTGCCGTCACGATCTCCTTAATATTATATCAAATATTCCAAACACGTCAAATGCTAATATGACTTTTGTCACGGATTATGCGCCGCGCCTTGCATGTTTGAGCCGGTAGACGTAGGCAAGCACCTCTGCAACTGCTTGATAGAGCTCCTGCGGCACGGCATCGCCTACCTGCACGGCGGCATACAGGGTGCGTGCGAGCGGCTTGTTCTCGACGATGGGAACGCGCGCCTCGCGTCCGAGTTCCTTGATGCGCTGCGCGACGAGATCCTGTCCTTTGGCCAGGACTGTCGGTGCGACCATTCCTTTTTCATAGGCAAGCGCCACTGCGTAATGCGTCGGGTTCGTGATGATGACGTCCGCCTTCGGCACTTCCTTCATCATGCGTGCCATTGCCATCTGCCGCTGCTTCTGCCGGATCTTCCCCTTGATCTGCGGATCGCCCTCGGTTTGCTTCATCTCATCCTTGACTTCCTGTTTCGTCATCTTGAGATCCTGCGTCGTCTGCCAGTTCTGGTAGCCGTAGTCTGCGACCGCCATGATCATGATCACGCCGATGACGATGAACGCCATCTGGAAGATGATCTCGGCGACAAGCGCAAGACTCGTCGTCAGGTCAAAGAACATGAACTGCGGCATTGCAATGATTTGCTCGTGGATGAAGCGGTAGAGGAAAAATCCTATGACGAGGATCTTAAAAAAGGACTTCGCCAGCTCCACGAGGGAGCGTTTTGAAAAGATACGTCCAAATCCGTTGATGGGATTGAGCTTATCGAGTTTGAACTCGATGGCCTCCGTGTTAAAGTTGAGACCCACCTGAAAGAAATTAACGGCAAGCCCAATGAGCATAATGAAGAGCATGATCGGCAGCGCGGTCTTGGCAAGGATCTCCATAATCCCGATGAAGAGCCGTACGATGTTTTCCGTATCAACCGGTTGATTGAGATTTGCGAACACGTAGGTCGTGTACGATGCGATCGCAAGGTAGATAGAATCCCAGAGAAGCTTCAGCGAAAAGAAACCGATGAGGAGGACAAACGCCGTATTCAGCTCTTGACTGCGCCCGACCTGCCCTTTTTTGCGGGCGTCGGCGCGCTTCTTTGCAGTTGGTTCTTCCGTCTTTTCCCCGCCCGCGAAACGCTGGAGGTCGAAGACGAATGCGCGCTTATTGCAGGGCGCGTATCGCAAGCGATATATTTCCATACATTTCATTGAACAGCACATCCAGGAATAAGACATAAAACGGCATGATCATCGAAAGTACAAAAAGCCCGATCATGAGCTGCATGGGAATACCGACGACAAAGATATTCATCTGCGGCATCGTCCGGGAGAGGATACCGAGTCCGACGTTCGTCAGCAGAATCGCGAATGTGATCGGCATCGCAATCTTCATGCCTGTGAGGAAAATTGTCCCCGTAAAATTCGCAATGATGAGCGCGAGGGAAATATTTGCCTCCAGACCCGCGAGCGGGACGGCACGAAAGCTTTCCACAAGCGCCGCGATGAGCATGTGGTGCCCGTTCGTGACGAGCAGAATGATCACCGCCAGATTATAAAGAAAACTTCCGATGAGCGGGATCTGCTGACCGGAAGTCGGATCTACAACATTGACGACGGCAAAGCCCACCTGCATGTCCATGACCTTGCCCGCCATTGTGATGGCGGCAAACGATATGTAAGCCACAAAACCGATCAGCCAGCCGATGAACAGTTCTCCGAGTACCGCTGCGCCAAACATAATAATGCTTGGCGGCGTTTCGGGCGTGCCGAGTCCGTCGACCACGGGAAAGAGGACAACGCTCATTGCGAGCGCGATGCCGACGCGAAAGAACATAGGAATATTCATGCTGCCGAAAAAAGGCGATATGAGAAAGATGCCGCTGATGCGCGTCAGCATGAGCAGGAACGCCGCGATATGACCTTGGAGCAGCTCATAGAGATCCATGTGCCCCTCCTCTTACCGCAGGTATTGCGGCAGATTGACGAAAACATTGGTCACATATTCCACCATGATCCGCAGCATCCACGGACCAAAGATGAGAATCGCGACAAAGACCGCCACGATCTTTGGAATAAAGGCCAGCGTCTGTTCCTGAATGGAGGTTGTCGCCTGAAACACCGCGACCAAGAGACCGACGATGAGTCCGAGCCCAAGCATCGGGGCGGATACCAAGAGCACGATCATGAGCGCTTCTTGGGCAAGCTGGATGACCAAATCTCCGGACATCGCTTCGCCCCCCGTCAGCGGAAGCTCATGATGAGCGACTGGATCAGCAGATGCCACCCGTCGACCATCACGAACAGCAGTATTTTGAACGGCAGCGAAATCATGACCGGCGGCAGCATCATCATGCCCATCGACATCAGCGTACTTGCCACAATCATATCGATGACAATGAACGGAATATAGATCATAAAACCGATTTGGAACGCGGTCTTGAGCTCACTGATGATGAACGCGGGGATGAGCGTAAATGTCGAAACGTCGTCCGGCGAATTGGGACGCTCCGCATCCGAGAGGTTCACAAAGAGCGCGAGATCCGATTCCCTCGTTTGACGGAACATAAAATCACGCATGGGCTCTACGACATTTTCAAGGGCTTGTTCCTGTGTGATCTGCCCGTCGAGATAGGGTCGGATGCCGTTCTCGTTCGCCTGTCCCCAATAGGGCGCCATGATGTAGAACGTGAGGAAGAGCGACAGAGCGAGTACCACCTGATTCGGCGGGACGTTCTGCGTCGAGAGTGCATTGCGCAAAAAACCGATGACAACGACGATGCGTACGAAGGACGTCGTCATGATGAGCATTGCCGGCGCAAGCGAAAGCACCGTAAGCACCGCGAGGAGCTGCATACTCGCGGCAACATCCTGCGGATTCTCCGACGTCCCCACGTCGAGACTTACGGTTGGAATGAGCGGCGCGGCGCTTGCATGTCCCGCAAGACAAAGCAAGAGCGCCGCTCCCGCAAGAGCAAGCAAACTGCGCCGTTGCAAAGCTGTCCCCCCCATTCCTCTCAGCCCCCTCACCTGCGAAAGATCGGAGGTATCTTTTGAACGAAATCCGAGAGCGAGCCGAACTGCTCGCTGAAAACGCCCGTCCCTCCCGCAGCGGCGTTCGCGCGAATCTCCTCCAGTGTCTCCGGATCGTCAATCTCCGTAATGAGGCGGATGCTCTGATCCGTTACCCCCAACACAAAAACGCGCCCGAAGAGCTCCACAACGCAGACCGCGCGGTTCGGTCCGAGCGGCAGCTGCATATAGACCTGTCCCCCGCGTGCCGCAAGCGTTCGCATAGAGCTTTTCCCATAGGCGCGCGCAACAAAATAGGCAAGGATGACGACGAACGCGAAAACAGCAAAAAGGCTGACCACATAGGCGACCGTCGACCACCATGATACGGCCGACGGGCGCGGGTCAGCCTGTTCATAACCGGCTAGGTATCCGCCGCCCGTCTCACCTGCGGCGGACACATCCCCTGCATATAGTGCAAGAAGCGTGCATCCGAGCAGTAAGGACAGAAAAAATATCCGTTCTTTCATCAGCCGACGGCTTTGCGAATAGCCTCCAGCACGCGATCCGCTTGGAACGGCTTCACAATGAAGTCGCGTGCGCCCGCCTGGATCGCCTCGATGACCATCGCCTGCTGCCCCATGGCACTGCACATAACAACCTTTGCCGCAGGATCGACTTTCTTGATTTCCTTGACGGCGGTAATGCCGTCCATTTCCGGCATCGTGATATCCATGGTCACGAGATCCGGTTTAAGTTCCTGATATTTCTCGAGTGCCTTCATCCCGTTTTCTGCCTCACCGACGATTTCATAGCCGTTTTTTGACAGGATGTCCTTGACCATCATTCGCATAAATGCTGCATCATCAACGACCAAAACGCGAGTTGCCATTTTCTCATCTCTCCTTACACTTGACTCAGAGCATCCCCATCCAAAGGGCACTGAACGCGCACACCGTGATGTTGGGTTTAATCGCTACCCATTATAACGAAAAGTGCCGCCTGTGACAAGGACTTTCTATGCTTCTTTCAAAAGATCGCCGCTCTCCCCGCTATTGGAGACGCGCGGCGCGTTCCAGCGGACTGACAATCTCCGTGATGCGAACGCCGAAATTCTCGTCAATGACGACAACTTCGCCCTTCGCCAGATACTTGCCGTTGACCATGATGTCCACGGGTTCGCCGGCAAGCTTGTCGAGTTCCACAATCGATCCTTTTGTAAGATCGAGAATGTCCTTGATGGACTTCTTGGTTCGGCCGAGCTCCACGTTCACCTGAAGAGGTACGTCGAGAATCAGGCCGATATTCGCGTCGTTGACCTGTACGGGAACGCTGCTCAGCGGAGTGAACTGCGCGGACTGCACAGGGACGTTCGATGCTACATGCGGCTGCATAGGCGGTGCTCCATATCCATAGTTTGCGGGTGCGGCAGGTGCGGCGGGCGCCGCTGCCATAGGCGCGGGCGCTGCCGCGGGCGGGGGTGCCGCCTGTGCCGCTTCGATCTCCGCTCCTTCGTTCTCCACGTCGGGCTGCTGATTCATCAGTGCGTCAACCATGCCCTTTGCGACATCAAGCGGCAGAAGCTGCATGATCTCGCTGTCAATGAGACCGTCGACTTCCATGCGGAACGACGCCTGCACGATCGGATCAGCCTTATCAAGCAGTTTTGAGACGACTTCTTCCGTTCCGAGGTCAACAAGCGTCACAACGGGCGGGGTGATATCCACCTTCTTGTTAAACATGGAGGAAAGCGAGGTCGCGACGCTGCCCATCATCTGATTCATGGACTCGCTGACCGCGCTCATATGGATTTCGCTGAGTTCTTCGTCGGGATTCGTCCCGTCATTCCCCATCATGAGATCGGCAATGATCGCCGCGTCGCGCGCTTGGATGCAGAGGACATTGTTCCCCTCAATGCCGATGCTGTAACCGACTTCGACGACGAGGAACGGAATGGGGTACTTCTCCTTCAGCTGGCGGAGGTTCGAGATCGATACCGTCGGCGTTGTGATGGAGACCTTGCGTCCCAAGAGGACAGACAGCGTAGTCGCCGCTCCGCCCATGGATATATTGCCGATTTCCCCGAGCGCGTCGCGCTCCATATCGGTAACGCCCGCATCCTCGGCAGAGGATGTGCCTGCATCGCCGGACGGTGCTTCCTCCGCGGGCGCTGCTGCGTCGCCGACCGATCCGCCGCTGAGGAGGGCATCTATTTCCTCCTGCGAGATCATTTCATCGCTCATTCGCGTCTTCATCCCCTTCTATAATGCCGGATATCTGCACGGCCATCCGTTTCCCCGCCGTGCCCGGATGCGCACGGAACTTTGCGTTCGTACCGACGTAACAGACGAGTTCATCTTTTGCCAGCGTATCGAGCTGAAGCACATCGCCGAAGCCGAGTGTGAGGAACTCGTTGATCGTGATATCCACGGTTCCAAGCTCAACCGAAAACGGCACCCACGTCCGCTCGATCTTGCGTTGGAGATCCGCCACCTGGTCGGGCGAGCTTTCCCTGTCGACGGATGCCGCCACCCAGAACGATGTTGTGAGTTTGGACATGACCGGCTCGAGTACTAGATAGGGAATGCAGATATTCATCATTCCCTCGACGTCTCCGAGCTTCATGTGGATCGTGACCAGAACGACCATGTCGCTGGGCGGTACAATCTGCGCAAACTGCGGATTTGTCTCCATCGTCTCGAAGTTCGGGCGGAACTCCACGACGTTGCTCCACGCCTCACGGAAATAGTTGATCACCGTGTCGATGAAGCGCCGCATTACCGCGCTCTCAATATCCGTCAGCGCGCGCGACTTGACACTTGGCTTCCCCTCTCCGCCAAAGACGCGGTCGACGTATGCAAACGCAATATCCGGCCCCACCTCAATGATGATGTTTCCCTTGAGCGGCGGCAGCGCAATGATGCCGATCACCGCCGGGTTCGCCATCGATTGGACAAATTCCTGATAGGTCATCTGCTCAACCGAAAGCACCTCGATGTTGACCATCGTCCGCAGACTTGCCGACAGATAGGTGTTCAAGAGACGCGAAAAACTCTCGTGCAGCATGAAGAGCGTGCGAATCTGATCTTTCGAGAACTTATCCGGTCGTTTGAAGTCATATACCTTGACTTTACGCTCTTCTTCCTCCGCCTTGACTTCCTCGGCGGAAACCGAGCCGTCCGAAAGTGCCGAAAGCAGCTTGTCTATTTCGGATTGAGACAGTACGTCCTCAGCCAAGACCCTTCCCCCTTCCCTTTGTGCAGTGTTTCATGTTGCTTACTGCAGCAGGAAGCTGGTGATGTAAACATCGTAGACGGAGCCTTGACCCAAACGATCGTTCAGCGCGTCTTTCAGCTGCTTCTTCAGTTCATCCTGCTTTGAGGCGTCGAACTCCTCGAGCGGTGCGGCTCGCAGGAACTGCATCGTCGTATCGAGAATCTTTGTCTCGGCGACGGAGCCGACCTTGCCGTCGACCACGTTGTCCTTTTTGCCGGGATTTAGTTCCAACACAATGCCGGCCTTGAGGAATTTGCCCGCACGACCGCCGCCGACATTGACAAGAACGCCCTCTTTCGCATCGCCGAGCTTGTAGAATACGCCCGGATCATGGTGCGACGCGCCGCTCCCCGATTCCTCCGCGTGAGACGGAGACTCCGCCTGCGAAAAGATATAATACGAGATACCGCCGGCTGCCGCCACTGCGACAAGAACCGCCACAACGACCACGACGATCATCATGAGCATCGGCGATTTTTGCTTCGGCTCCGCTGCCAGTTCTTCCTTTTCCTCCGCCATGAGTAAATTCCCTCCCTAAAAATGACCACGAAGTCATACGGACTCCACATTGGGGCACTCCCTTGCCGCATGAAAGAACATTGTTCTTCCATTATAGCAAAGGAATGGAAATTCGCCAACTAATTTTGATGAAGTGCACGGCGATATTTGATGGTACGCCGCACAATTTCCTCCATCGGCTCCTCGACGATCAGCTTTTTGCCGTTGGTGAGCGTCACCACGGTATCCGGCGTCTCCTCAATGCTCTCGATGATTTCGGCATTGAGTACAAACTCCCCTTTTTTGTTCGTCTTGGAGTTGAACTTCGTCAGCATGATCATGACAGGCTTCCCCTCCGTTCCCCTCTTCAGTCACTCGTAAATTTGCATATAAAAATACATGCAAATGACTACCTGTATATTTTCGCCGTCGTCTTCTCTTTTCCTTTTTTTATGAGCGTTTTTTTCATGATAGCCTAAATATTTCCGTCCGCGTTATGTCAGCTGCGTTAAAAAATCAAGGGATCGCAGGGGATGCCCCGTCAGTTCCTGCACATGGGCGAGCACAATGCGCTCCGCCGCCATGAGCGTCGCGCCGCGCACGGAAAGGGGCGCAGGATGCGCCCAATTGAGCGCCGAAAGCCCCGTGAGCAGTTCCCGCAGTTCCGCCGGAAAGTCCGCCGCATCCGCCGTGCGGCACGAGGGACAGAGCGCGCCGCCCTCGCCTGCATGAAAGAACGCGTCGCCTGTAATCTCTGTGCCGCAGTGCAGACAGCGTTCATAGGTCTGACGAAGCCCCGCCGCAGAAAGAATTTGAAGCACGGCGGCAAGTGCGGCAACACGCGGATTGCGCCTCTCAAACGCCGTAAGAATCTCTGCGAGCCGGTCAAAGAACTGCTCGTCCGGTACCCCCTCGGGCAGGAACTCGCGCACGACCTCGGCGACAAAGGTTGCGTAGGCAAGCGCGGTGAGATCCGCCGAGAGTTTCGCATGATGCGCGCGGACAACTGCCGTCTTGACGGTCTCAAGCCGCGGTCCCTCCGCGAGCTGGAAATCGGCGTGGACAAACATCTGCATCGCGCCTGCAAGTGCGCTGCGCGGTCTGCGGCAGCCGAATGCGGCGGCACGCAGCATCCCGCGCTCGCGCGTGAACACGGTCATCACCTTATCTGCCTCGCCCCAGTTCTTTGCGCCGAGTATGATACCCTCCGCCGTGTAGAGCACCGGCTATTCCTCCCGTGCCGCACGCTGTGCGGCCGCCTGCTCCGCTGCCTGCGCCGTCAGCTGCTCCATTTTTTTCTGCACCGCCTTCTGCGCCGCCGTCACGCGCGCGTCCGAGAGCGGCATCACCGCACCTGCCGTGAGCATGTACTGCAGCGCTTCTTCCTTTGGAATGTCGAGATCAACGACATCCTCTTCCGGTACGAGGATCGTCGTCCCCGAGGTCATATTGAGGCTCCACGGCACAAAGACGCAGATGTATTTCGTCTCGCCCATCGCCTGCTGAAACCGCGGCGGGAGGTCGGACATGACGAACCCGAGCGCACGTGCCCCTTGGAACGGCACATGCACGACGCGCTTGAAGTTGCTGCTCGAGTCAAGCACCGCCTCGGAGAGTCGCTTTACACTCGTGTAGACGAATTTCACAAACGGAATCGTCCCGATCATATTCTCGCCGAAGGAGATGACAGAGGCGATCACCCAGTTCGTCGACGCCCAGCCGACCGCATAGATAACGGCGACGAGCGTAATGATGCCCATGCCCGGGAAGTAGAACGGCAGATACTGCCCGAGCACGCCCTCGGTGAAGCGCAGCGTCCACTCGATGACAAAGACCGTGATGATGAGCGGCACAATGACCAAAAGCCCGTTGACAAAGCGGCGCGAGGCTCTGTTTACCGCTTTGCGGTACATGCGGTTCAGCGTAATTTTCCTCTCCTCCCCTCTTCCCTAATCGTCTCCCGAAAGACCGAACTCCCGCAGCGCGCTTTCGCGATTGCGCCAGTCCCTGCGCGTCTTAACCCAAAGGTCGAGGTAGACCTTCGCGCCGAGCAGCGTCTCGATGTCCGCGCGCGCCCGCGCGCCGATTGTCCGCAGGAGCGCCCCGCGCGCGCCGATGACGATCCCCTTCTGCGACTCGCGTTCGACATAGATAACGGCGCGGACGTAGACATCGCCCTTCGCGCGCGTCGTGATCTCCTCGATGTCCACGGCAACGGCGTGCGGGATCTCGTCCCGCGTCAGCTCGAGTGCCTTTTCCCGCACGAGTTCGGCGATGATGAGACGCTCCGGCTGATCCGTGACCATATCCTCCGGGTAGTAGCGCGGTCCCTCGGGCAGATGTTTTTTGATCTCGTCGAGGAGCGCCGCGAGATTTTCCTCCGCCCGTGCCGAGATGGGAACGATCCCTGCAAAGTCGTACGTTTTGGCATAGCTCGCAATGATCGGCAGTGTCTCTTCGCGGCGCAGGAGGTCGATCTTATTCACCGCGAGGAGCACCGGGACGCGGACTTTTTCGAGCTGTTTGAGAATGTACTGCTCGCCTGTGCCCATTTTCTCAGTCGCGTCCACAACGAACACAACGACGTCCACGCCGTGAAGCGCCCCCTCGGTTGCCTTTGCCATATGGCTGCCGAGCTTGTGCTTCGGCTTGTGTACGCCGGGCGTGTCGAGGAAGATGACCTGTGCGTCCTCCTGCGTCAGGATGCAGAGGATGCGGCTGCGCGTCGTCTGCGGCTTGTCGCTCATGATGGCGATCTTTTGCCCGATGAGCGCGTTGATGAGTGTGGACTTGCCGACGTTCGGACGCCCGATGACGGCGGCAAAGCCCGATTTATAATGATTCATCGCCCTATCCCCAATGCCTCCATGACATGCCGCTGCTCCTCCTCCATCTCCGCGCGCTCGGCGTCCTCCATATGGTCGTAGCCGAGGAGGTGCAGCATCCCGTGCACGGTGAGAAAGGAGAGCTCGCGCAGATAGCTGTGCCCGTATTCCTCCGCCTGCGCCCGCGCACGCTCGAGCGAGATCACGAGATCGCCGAGCACATCGCCCGCAGGATCGTCTAAAATCTCCGGCTCTTCGCTCTCCATGAGGGCAAAGGAAATGACGTCGGTCGGGCGGTCAACACCACGGTACTGCCTGTTGATCTCATGAATATAGGCGTCGTTCGTGAGCGTCACGCTCACCTCCGCGCCCTCGGTGCCGTAGAGACGTCCGACCGTTTCGACCGCACGGCGCACGGCGGCTTCGTCCCCGGGCGCGATGCACAGTCCTTCCGGCTGTGCGGAAATCGTAATCTCCATCATACGCGCTCCCGTCTCTTCTCCCATGCACCATATGCCTCAACGATGCGCGTCACGACCTCGTGCCGGATGATGTCGACCGGCTCGAGTTTTACGATACCGACGCCCTTCACCCCGCGCAGGATTCTGCACGCCTGTTTCAGCCCCGATGCCGTGCCGCGCGGCAGATCGACCTGCTCGAGGTCGCCCGTGACCACCATTCGGGAACCGAACCCGAGGCGCGTGAGGAACATCTTCATCTGCGCACCCGTCGTATTCTGCGCCTCGTCGAGAATGATGAACGCATCCTCGAGCGTTCGTCCGCGGATGTATGCGAGCGGCGCGACCTCGATGAGTCCGCGGCTCATCATCTTCTGGTACGCTTCCGCGCCGAGGATGTCTTGAAGCGCATCGTAAAGCGGGCGCAGGTAGGGATTGATCTTCTCCGTGAGATCGCCGGGCAAAAAGCCCAAATGCTCCCCGGCCTCGACGGCGGGGCGCGTAAGGATGATGCGGCTCACCTCGCGACTCCTGAGCGCCGCCACCGCCATAACGACGGCGAGATACGTCTTGCCTGTCCCCGCGGGACCGACGCCGAGCGTCACGGCATTTCTGCGAATCGTACTCAGGTAGTCGCGCTGCCCTGCAGTCTTGGCGCGTACCGACTTCCCCTTTGCCGTCACAAGGAGCACCTCGGCGAAGAGACGGTGCAGCTCCTCTATGCGCCCTTCCTTGATGAGGCGCGCGCCGTACACCGCCTCATGCGTCGTTGGCTTTGTCCCCTGCTTATGAAGGAACAGCATCTCATCGACGAGTGTACGCACCGCCGCGACCTCCGCAGGTGCGCCCGTCACTGCAAGAGACATTCCCCTGCTGACGAACCCACAGTCAAAATTCTCCTCCATGCTGCGCAGAACGGCATCGCGGTCGCCGAGTACGGCATACGCCTCCTCCTTGTTCTTGAACACAATCTCTGCTGTTGTTTCCTGCAAGTAGTATCCTCCCCGGCATCCCGTATTTTCAAGGTTTTCCTAAATAAAATATTCGATCGTATCGCCCGGCTCTCTGCGTGTCCGTGCGTCAAAGAGCAGCACCGCCTCGCGGTCATCCGGTGCACCGAGTGCGTAGAGCTCGCGCGTCTCCCTGTTGAGACAGGAATACGGCACGATACGGTTGTATGCGTGCGGGTGCGCGCAGGTCACCGTCACGCCGTCACGCACGAACTCCGGCTCCGCTTCCTCCAAATAATAAGGATCAAAGAGGTAGATCCGATCCTCCTCCGCTCCCGTGATGAGCGCATAATGCTCCACCTCATAGAAGAGACGCACGACCGCCACACCACCGCGCACGAGGGCATCGTTGATGTCGCTGTCCCGCCCGACGCGGACACGGCATCCCGCGATATAACGGCACGAGAGCGGGAACTCGGTCGCGCGGCTGAACCCCTCCAGCCAATTGGAGAGATACATCATCGCCATGCGCGACGTGCCCGCCTTGCACGCACGCCCATCCATACCGTAGCAGTCGAGCGAGTACAGCATAACGCTGCGGATGATCTCGGGCGGGATCTCCGCACGGTCAAAGAGGAAGCTCATCGCATTCAGCAGCGCCGTCGGGCCGCAGTCATACTCCGACATCTGATAGCGCAGTGGGATCTTCATGCGGCTCTCCTCTTCTTTTGCAGATTCGGCACGGCAATCGCCGCTACGACAAGGAAAATACCGAGCACCTGCATCGGTACAAAATGCGTGTCAAAGATAATATACGCAAAGAGCACGCTCGCCACTGGCTCGATCGTCGCCGTGATCGCCGCCTCCTCGGGCGAGAGCCAGCGCAGCCCCGCGTTGAACGTAAAGAACGCCACTACCGTACCAAGCACCACGATGACAAAGAGATCAAGCGTCGTCTGCGGCGTAAAGAAACTTGGAATCTCCGTCACCGCATGTGTGACGGGGAGCAGCGACAGCCCGCCCATCAGCATACAGACGGCGAGCAGGAAGAATCGGTCAAAGAGATGCAGCAGATGCACGGGGTAAATCATTGCAAACGTGAACGTCACCGCCGAAGCAAGACTCCACAGAACGCAGGCAATCGGCACGGACAGTCGTTCGGGATTGCCGCCCGTCACGAGCAGGAACACGCCCGTGACCGCCGCCGCAACCGTCACCATTTCCATATGCGATGGGATACGGTGATGCCGTAGCGCCATATAGAGGATCATGATGACGGGCGACGTATAGGTGATGACCGTCGTCGCCGCTGCGTCGCCCGCCGCGATCCCCTCAAAATACGTATACTGTACCGACATGATGCCGATGACGCCAAAGATCGCAAGTTTGATCAAAATCCGCGGATTGCGCCGCAGAGAGCGCAAACCGCGCCTAAGCCCCCCGCTCCACCATGCAAGCAGGAAAAACAGACTGCTCGAGAGGAACAGCCGCACCTGCGTCAGTTCAAGAGGAGCATGCGTTGACTGCGTATAGAAATGCTGCGCCGCCGTACCGCTCGCCGCCCACATGACACCGGCGATGAGTACGAACAGAATCGCCGTGACATGTGGCATAATGCGTTACGCCTCCCCCTGCTCCCGCAATACAACATCTGCGATCGCGCCGCAGATCTCCTCAAGCTGTTTTTGATCCGTCCCCTCCGCCATCACGCGGATGAGCGGCTCCGTCCCCGAGGGACGCACGAGCACGCGCCCGTCCGCGCCGAGGCGTTCCTCTCCCGCACGGATCGCCGCGCGGATCGCCGTGTTCTCCGACCAGCCTTCCTTTGTCTTTACCCGCACGTTGACGAGGAGCTGCGGATAGGTCGTCATGAGCGCATTCAGCTCGGATGCCTTTTCCCCGCTGCGTTTGAGCGCTGCAAGCACCTGCAGCGCCGTCACAAGGCCGTCGCCCGTCGTGCCGTAGTCGGCAAAGATGATATGCCCCGACTGCTCGCCGCCGATGGTATAGCCGCTGCGGCGCATCGCCTCGAGCACATAGCGGTCGCCGACCTGCGTCACCTCGACGTGCCCGCCGAGCGCCTCGATTGCCTTATGAAATCCGATATTCGCCATGACCGTTGAGACCACGGTCTTATGCGGAAGTCTCCCGGCACGCAGCATCTCTCCCGCGCACGCCACAAGGATGTGGTCACCGTCGATGAGCGCCCCTGTTTCATCGAGACAGAGACAGCGATCCGCGTCGCCGTCGTGGGCGATGCCGATGTCCGCGCCTGTTTCAAGCACCGTACGGCGCAGGGAGTCCAAATGTGTCGAGCCGCAGTTGTCGTTGATGTTGACACCGTTCGGGAGCGCATGAATGACCTTAAGCTCCGCGCCGAGCGCGCGCAGCACCTTCGGCATTGCCTCATATGCCGCGCCGTTCGCGCAGTCGAGTACGATCTTCATGCCGTCGAGCCGCTGCGGGCAGGTGCCGACGACATAGTCCACATACTGATTGACGAGATCGTTCCGGCGCTCTACCGTACCGACATGCCGCCCTGTAGGACGCGCTGCGTCGTCGCCCGCTTCGATCCGCCGAACGAGCGCCTCGAGTTCGTCCTCCACTGCATCCGGGAGCTTATAGCCGTCGCCGCCAAAGAACTTGATGCCGTTGTCGCCGAACGGATTGTGCGACGCCGAGATCACAATGCCCGCCTGCGTCCGGTGTTTGTGCGCAAGGTAGGCGATGGCAGGCGTCGGAACAATGCCCGCAAGGATCGCAACACCGCCCGCCGAGCAGATGCCCGCCGTGAGCGCCGCCTCGAACATCTCGCCCGAGATGCGCGTATCCCGACCGATCAGGATGCGCGGACGCGCCTCTTCATGCGCGCCGAAGTAAAGCGTCGCCGCGCGCCCGAGCCGATATGCCAGCTCCGGTGACAGCTCCGTATTTGCCTCGCCGCGCACGCCGTCCGTCCCAAATAATCTCAACATTAACAGCCCCTTATTCTCAGGTTATGATTGCTCTTCCATAATCTACTGTATCTGCGTCAAAAAAGCAAGCGCGGCTTTCATTCCATCGAGCGCCGCGCTCATGATGCCGCCCGCGTAGCCCGCCCCCTCGCCGATCGGGTACAGCCCTGCCGTCCCCTCCGCCTGCATCGTGCATGCATCGCGCAGGATGCGGCAGGGCGCGGAAGAGCGCGACTCAACGCCCGTCAGGGGAATGTCCGCCGCGCCAAAGCCCGGGATGCGACGCTCCCAATGTACGAGTGCGCGCGCAAGCGCGCCCGCGGCGAACGCGGGCAGCACCTCATGCAGATCGGCGGGGCGCACGCCCGGCGCATAGGTCGGCGCGACGGCAAAGTCACGCGTCCCCGTCCGCCCCGCGAGGAAATCCCCGACGGACTGCACAGGGGCGCAATAATCGCCGCTGCCCGCACGGAACGCACTACGTTCAAGTTCACGCTGCAATCGGATACCGCCGAGCACGTCGCCGTTCCAATCCGCAGGACTTACCTGCACGAGAAGCGCACTGTTCGCCGTCCCGGAGTTGCGGCGGTAATTGCTCATGCCGTTCGTCGCGAGCATTCCCTGTTCCGATGCCGCCGCGACCACCATGCCGCCCGGGCACATGCAGAACGAGTAGACGCCGCGTCCGGCCGTATCGTCGCGGTAGGTCAGCGCATAGTCGGCGGCGGGCAGCAGTTCATAGTCCGCCGCGCCGTACTGCATCCGATCGATAAACGCCTGCGGATGCTCGATGCGCACGCCGACGGCGAACGGCTTTGCCGTCATGGCAAGTCCCGCCGCATGGAGCATCGCATAGGTATCGCGTGCCGAATGCCCGATGCCGAGGAATACCGTGTCCGCCGGGATGCGCTCCGCTTCGTTCACGACGACAGCCGCAATGCGCCCGTCCTTTCGCTCAACACCTGTCACCTGCGTCTCAAATCGCACTGTGCCGCCGCATCGTATGATTTCGGCGCGCAGATTTTTCACGACCGTACGCAGGATGTCCGTCCCGATGTGCGGTTTTTGGAGCACACGGATTTCCTCGGGTGCGCCCGCCGCGATAAACGCCTCGATGATGGCACGCATCCGCGGATCGCCGCTGCGTGCCGTGAGCTTCCCGTCGGAGAACGTCCCCGCGCCGCCCTCGCCGAACTGCACGTTGGACAGAGGATCAAGCCGCCCCGTTTTCCAAAACACCGCCACGTCCTGCGTACGGCGGTCGACGTCGCGCCCGCGTTCGAGGACAATCGGCGCCGCCCCCGCTTGTGCAAGCACCCACGCGGCAAAGATACCCGCGGGGCCAAATCCCACAACGACAGGGCGATGCGCACTGCGCACCGTAAAAATGCCCGGCGGCAGGAGCTCCATAGGATTCTCATCCGGCGCAGGAGCAATATCCTTATCTTTTCTATGTTTCCGGAGAACGGCGCGCTCGTCGTCCACCTGCACGTCGAGCATATAGACCCACACGATCGGCGCGCCGCGGTAACAGCGTGCGTCAAGCGCCTTATGAGCGACAAACACCCCGCGCACAGCTCGGGTCGGCAGCGAAAGCCGCTCTGCCGCAATCATTGCGAGGGGCTGCGCTGCATCGTAGGGAACGCGCAGATTTTTGATGCGGATCATCTCATCGCTCCGACCTTAATCTCTACGGTCACATTCGGATCCGTCACCGTAACCCCTGCGGGCAGGCGAAGCTGCACGCGGCGCGTCTCGTTTTCCTTGACATCCGCGAGCGAGATCTCCTCCGTATCGATGCTCGTGATGGATTTGAGCACGTCTTCTGCGCCTGCAATCTCGATGCGCGTCGGCGCGGCGGTGATGCTTTCGAGCTTCAGATTCGGTGAGAGATCGCTCTGCGCTTTGACCTTGATCTCTACCACCTTGCGCGTGAGGCCGCGCGCAAGCTTCACCGCGATCTCCGTTTGGCTCGGCGAGACGACGACCTCGGAGGACTCACGCCCGTCGCTGTTCATCGCAAGAAGCGGTGCTGCCACGGAAAAATCCTGCCCCTGCCCGCCGAGATTCACATGTGCCACGATACGTGTCACACGATCCACCTCGGAGCGCGGCCCTTCGACCGTCGCCGCCGCAACGGTCTGTGAAATCTTGTCTACGGCGACGCCGCTTGCCGGCGTGCCGCTCGTCATCACATCCACCTTAAACGACTTCTGCACAATACGGTCAAGAGAGACCGTAATTTTATCGGGCGACGTGCTGATGAGCTCAAACCCGTATGGGATTGTCGTCTCCACCGGATAATTTTTATCTCCCTCCGCGTAGTCCGCGAAATTCAACTTGGCGTGGAAATCGCCGCGATCCGCCGCGACAAATGCCGAACGCGGCGCACGCACACGGATCGTTACCGTTTCGGCGGAGGCATGCATACGATACCCGTCGGGCGCATCCGCCATGGATACGGGAATCGAATAGCTGCCCTCGATCGCCGGATTTTGATCGTTCATCACATAGAGCCAAAGCAAAATGGCAATGACGAGCGCACAGATTTTCACGAGCAAATTGTGCTGCACTATATCTCGCAGAGCGTTCATCATTTCTTCCTCCAGCCCCGAACCAGTTCAAAGATCGACGAGCGCGCGCTGTAGGCAAAAGCGGGTGTGAGAATGTGCGTAAGCTGATCCTCATCCAGATGCCGGTGGATCCTCCCGTTCTCAGCGATCGAGATTGTTCCCGTCTCCTCGCTGACAACGACGATGAGCGCGTCGCACTGCTCCGAAAGCCCGATTGCGGCACGATGGCGCGTACCGAGCTCGCTCGAGAGTGTACGGTTCTCCGTCAGCGGCAGGAGACAGCCCGCAGCGATGAGCCGCTTCCCGCGAATGACCGCCGCGCCGTCATGGAGCGGCGTATTTGGAATAAACACGTTGATAAGAAAATCCGAGGTGATGAGCCCGTCAATCTGTATCCCCGTTGCGCTGATGTCGTTCAGTCCCATATTTCGCTCAATGACGAGCAGCGCGCCGATTTTATTGGTCGAAAGGATCTTCACGGCATTCCGGATCTCGCGAATCGTACTCTGCGCCTCCTCATCGTCGAGAAGCCCTCCCGCACCGAGGAAGCGCCCCTGGCCGAGATGTTCGAGCGCGCGGCGCAGCTCCGGCTGAAAGACGATGGGCAGCGCGACAAAGAGCAGTGTCACGGATTTTTGCAGCAGCCACGAGATGACATGCAGATCAAACCAGCTCGCCACCACCGTGATACCGAGCAGCACAAGGATACCCTTGCCAAGCGTAATGGCGCGGGTATCCTCGAGCATGATATAGACGCGGTAGAGAATGACCGCCACGATGAGAATATCGAGTACATCGAGCGGTGTGATGGTCGACAGAATGCCGCGAAACTGCGTCGGCATCGTAAAATCAAACGGCATATGAACCCCCAAGCGTTAAACTTCCCTCTCCGTCTCTCCCGTTTCCGTGCGCCCCGCCTTCCCTACGAATCTGCGCACACAAATCCAAACCGATGCTATATTTAAGAAATTCTCTGAGACCGCCCAAAATCCTTTTTGTCTTTCTTTTCTTTTCAAAAAAATTTGGGACTGCCGCCCTGCCCAATATGTTTGGGCGCAATGGCGGCAATCCCGTTGCTTAACAAATTTTACGGATCCATCCCTCGGGCGCAGGCACGGTGCCGAGCTGGATACCGCGCAGCGTATCGTACAGCTTTTGCAGCACCGGTCCCATATGATCGGAACTGTCCGGGAACACGATCGTGCGGTCGTCGTGCGTCACTGAGCCGACGGGAGAGATGACCGCCGCCGTCCCGCAGAGTCCGCACTCGGAAAAAGACGCGAGTTCTTCGAACGGCACGGGACGATGCTCCACCTTCATCCCGAGGATATGCTCGGCGATATGGACGAGAGAGCGGCGCGTGATCGACGGCAGAATGGAATCTGATTTCGGCGTCACGATCGTTCCGTCTCCCGTGACGAAGAGGAAATTCGCACCGCCCGTCTCCTCGACATAGGTGCGCGTCGCCGCATCAAGGAACATATTCTCGTCGAATCCCGCCGCATGTGCTGTCATATAGGCATGGAGACTCATCGCGTAGTTCAGCCCCGCCTTGATGTGCCCCGTCCCGTGCGGTGCTGCACGGTCGAACGCGCTCACGCAGAGCCGTACGGACTTTACCCCGCCCTTAAAATAAGCCCCCACGGGCGTGCCGAAGAGCCGAAACTCATACGCATCTGCCGGCTTTACCCCGATCACCTCGCCCGATGCGAACATGAAGGGACGCAGATAAAGCGATGCATCCGAGCCGTACGGGGGCACATAGTCGCGGTTTGCCGTGACCACCGCGTCGACCGCCGTGAGGAAGCGCTCTTTCGGAAAGGACGGCATCTCAAGATATGCCGCCGAATCGTACATGCGCTCCGCGTTGAGATCCGGGCGGAACGCAACGATGTGTCCGTCAACGGTCTCATACGCCTTCAACCCTTCGAAAACCTCCTGACAGTATTGCAGAATGCCCGCACATTCGCTGATCGCAACCGTCGCCTCGGAGGAAAGACCTCCCTCATCCCATTTTCCGTCCGCATAATGCGCCACATAGCGCTGCGGCAGAGTGCGGTAGGAAAACTCGAGATGCTCCCAGTCAATATCCGCCTTTGCCATAAATAGACGCCTCTTTCCTAATGGAGAGGGCACGAGAACGCCCTTCCGTTCAAAATGTATTCCTTATCATAGTACCGCGCGTTTATCTTGTCAACTCCTTGCGTGCTTTCGGAAGCTTCATCAGAATATCGCGTGCCATCAGACCGTTTCCTTTACGCTCGTAGGTGAGATCGCCCGCGCGTCCGTGCAGATATACACCGGCGATCGGCGTCATGCCGCTCTCCATCTGGCGCATCAGCCCCGCAATCGTCCCTGCGAGCACGTCGCCGCTCCCTGCCGTCGCCATACCCGGGTTGCCGCAGGTCGTAAAGAACGCGTCCCCGTCCGGATAGACGACAATCGTACACTCGCTCTTCACCACAAAGACTGCCTGGCAGTCGCGCGCCGCATTCCGTGCTGTTTGCAGGAGGTTCGCACGCACCTCCTCCGCAGATTTTCCAAGGAGATGGGCGAACTCCCCGATATGCGGCGTGAGGATCGGCACCTGCGGCAGATCCCGGAGCGCCGTGAGCTGACCCGCAAATGCCCAAATCGCATCCGCATCCATCACGAGCGGAGCCTTGACGTCGGCAGCAAAGAGCCGAACGAACTCCGCCGTCTCCGCCGCACGACCAAGCCCCGGACCAATCAACACGGCATCTGCCGACGCCGCAAGCGAAAGAGATTTTTGCAGCGCCTCCATGCCGCCGAAGCAGCCCTTGCCCTCGTCCGGGATCGGCACAACCATGACCTCGTTCAGTTTCGCCGCAAGGATCTCATAGATGCGCTCCGGCACAGCAAGCGTTACAAGTCCCGCGCCGATGCGCAGTGCCGCCTCCGCCGCCATCGCCGCCGCGCCCGTCATACCGACCGATCCCGCAAGGATAAGGATGCGCCCACAGTCTCCCTTATGCACATCGCGGCGGCGCACCGGCAGCAGTTTCGTCACCGTTTCCTGCGTGATGAGCGACTGACGCAGACTCTCGCCCGTGAGAAGCGCCCGCGGAATGCCGATGTCGTCCACAAGCAGCTCTCCGGTATAATTTGCGCCCTGCCCGATGAAATGCCCAACTTTCGGCAGTCCGAGCGCAAGCGTCCGATGTGCCTGTACCGCAAGCGAAACGATCCGCCCCGTATCCGCCTCCACGCCGCTCGGCACATCAATGGAGAGCGTCTTTTTCCCGGCCGCATTCATCTCCTCAATGAGACGGATCACGGGCTTGCGAAGTTCCCCCTGCACACCCGTGCCGAGGATGCCGTCCACAACGCCGTCTGCAAAGCGCAGCGCAACGCGCAGGCGATCCCAGTCTCGATCGCTCTCAAGCGGACGCACCTCCACGCCCATCGCCCGAACGGCATCGTGCATCGCACGTGCCGCATCGCCAAGACGCTCCTCATTTCCGGTAAAAAACAGCTTCACGCGCGCGCCCATATTCATCAGATGCCGTGCGGCAGCAAAGGCATCGCCGCCGTTGTTGCCGCCGCCCGCAAAGACGCAGACGGACTTCCCTCGTGCGCTTCCGATGAGAGACACCGTTTCCTCCGCTGTGCGCCGTCCCGCATTCTCCATGAGAGCAAGTGCCGGGAGACCGTACTCCCCGACAACGCGTTCGTCAATCGTCCGCATATCCGATGCAAATGCGATATTCATAATGATCCCTCCAAAACACAATATGCCGTCGCATATTCTTTTTCATGACTAAGCGTGATCCATACGCGTATGACACCCATTGCCGCCGCGCGCGCTGCAAACGCACCTGTGAGCCCCGCCTGCGGCGCCCCAAGCGCATCGGGCAGGATCTCGATGTCGAGCAGCGTTCCGTCGCGCAGCCCCGTGCCGAACGCTTTCATCACCGCCTCTTTGCCTGCGAACCGTGCGGCAAAGCTTGCGGCGGCGCCGGCACCTCGCCCCCGCGCATAAGCGATTTCTCCCGCCGTATAGACGCGCGCCACAAAGCGCGGGTTCTCAATCGCCTTCGCAATGCGCGGAATATGAATGATATCGCTGCCAACACCTAGGATCATGGAATGTCCACCTCTGCCGATTCATGATACAAAAAGGAGCCATTGCCCCCGCAACAGCCCCTTTCAATCTCTCTTTGTATTTCCCCTGCACGATCAGTGCTGCAGGGGAGCCGGAACAACGCCCGGCGTCGTCTGCGTCGGACGCTGCTCCGCGCCCATCGGTGCGGTTCCCACGCTCATATTCGCCGACGATTCTCCTGCCGCCGATTTTGGCATGGACGTTGACGGCGCATTTGCATTTGACACGACCTTGCCGTCTGAGGATGTACTCGAATCCTCTTGGCTAAAGCGCATACTGCGTGCAATGAACACCTCGACGCGGCGATTCTGCGCACGCCCCTCCTCCGTATCGTTGCTCGCGATCGGACGATACTCGCTGTAGCCGAGCGCGCTGAACCGCGCCGGATTCAGCGAGGGCTGCGCCCCCATCAGACCGCGCATGAGACTCACCGCACGCGCGGAACTCAGCTCCCAGTTCGACGGGAACTGAGACGTTGCGATCGGCACATTATCCGTATGCCCGGAGATCGTCACGCGCTCCGGCAGCGAGGTAAGGAGCGCCGCGATCACGGGTACAATCTGCTCCGCCTGCCCTTGGAGAGCCGCGGAACCGGAGTCGAACAGCGCTTTCTCCTTCAGGCGGATCATCAAACCGTCCTCGGAGAGCTCCGTGCTCACCTGATCCTGCAAATCGTGTTCCTTGATGTATTGTTCGAGCTTCTCCTGCGCCTCCGAGAGGTTCTCATTCTCCTTCATATAGGCGCCGTTGCCGTTGTCATTGCCGCTGATCGACGGCGCAGTCTGCGATGTCGACGGGCCCATGCCGGAGAAGAACGACGGCCCGCCCATATTGAACGCCGCCGTAAACGCCTGTGCAAGCGCCTGCATCTTCGACGCGTCCGTTTGGGACATCGCAAAGAGTGCGATAAAGAGCGCCAAGAGCAGCGTCATCAGATCGGAATAGGGCAGCAGCCAAGCCTCGCCCGCTTCCTCCTCATGCGGCTTCGCATGTTTTTTACGCGCCATATCAGCCCTCTCCCTTCAGCGCCTCACGCTCCGTCTGCGGGATAAAGACCATGAGCTTTGCCTCAATCGCCGTCGGCGAATCGCCTGCCTGCAGCGAAAGAATGCCCTCAATGATCATGCGTTTTTGACTGACTTCCTGTTCGGACATGATCTTGAGCTTGTTTGCAAACGGCATCCACAGAACGTATCCCGTGAAGATACCGAGAATCGTTGCAACGAATGCCGCGGCAATGGAGTGACCGAGCTTATCAATGTCGTTGAGGTTTCCGAGTGCCGCGATCAGACCGACAACGGCGCCGAGAACGCCCAGTGTCGGCGCATACGTGCCTGCCTGCGTGAACATCGAGCGCCCTTCGGCGTGACGTTCCTGCATGATGGCAAGCTCCGCATCGAGCACATCACCGACGAAGTCGGGATCCATACCGTCGATGACCATACCGAGACCCGTGCGGAAGAACGGATCCTCTATCTCCTGCGCCTTGCTCTCAAGTGCGAGGATACCTTCGCGGCGCGCGATCTGCGACAGCTCGATGAATTGCTGTACCAGCTGTCCCTTTTCCTGGAGCTGCGGCACCTGGCATGTCTTCTTAATCAGATTGACAAAGTTCCCCAGCTGTTCCATGCGGAACCCGATAAAGAGACACGAGAACGTGCCGCCGATAATGATAAGGAACGCCGCCGGGTTGTTCAGTGCCGAAAGCGGCGCTCCTTTTAGGATCATACCAACAAAGATCGAGATGATACCCATGATGATCCCGATGACCGTTGATTTTTCCAACGCAAAAGCCCCCAATCCATTTCTCTCGGTCGCCGGACGCGTATATCTCGCGGCTGCCCCATACAGCAAAAAGGAGACACACGTCCACATCTTCCTATATTATTCCATAAACCCCGCGAAAATCCTACCTGTTTTTTAAAAAAACTCTCAAAAATTCCCGAAAATTTTTCAATAAATTTACATTATAGAACCATATATTCATTGAAAGTATGGTATAATAGAAGCCATATAAAAAATAATTATTAGGAGGATGGTCTTATGGAACTACGGCAGTTGGAGTATTTCCAAATGGCAAGCCGCTTGAAAAACATCACGCGTGCCGCCGAACGCCTTCGCGTTTCTCAGCCGAACATCACCGTTGCCATCAAGAAACTGGAAAGCGAGCTTGGCATCCAACTCTTTGATCGGAGTCAGAAACAGCTCTCCCTTACCCCCGAAGGTGCTGTCTTCCTCGGACGCGTCGAAGTCGCGCTCCGCAGCATCCAAGACGCTGTGCTTGAAGTCAACGACTACAAGCAGCTGCAAAAGGGGACGATCAAGATCGGCATCCCGCCGATGATGGGCGCCTATCTCTTCCCGAAGATTTTTTCGAGTTTCCAGCGCCGCTATTCCCATCTGGACGTCTACCTCCACGAGGAAGGCTCCGTTGCCATCCGCGAACAGCTCGAGCGCGATGAGCTTGACTTCGGCATCATCATCATCCCCGAAGCCGCGCCCAATCTGCAGCTCCTGCCTATGGCACGCAGTCAGATTGTCTGCTGCGTACAGGAGGACAGCCCGCTCGCCGCGCGCAAGGCGATCACGATGCAGGACATCGAGGACAGCAGCCTCATCATGCTCAAGGAAGGCTCCTTCCTCCGGCAGATCATGCTGCAAAAGATGAAGACGGCGGACATCACGCCGAATATTGTCCTCGAGTCCAATCAGGTCGTCACCATCATGGGGCTCGTAGCGAGCGGCGTCGGCATCGCATTCCTGCTCGATATGGTCGTCCGCGATGTCCCCGGGATCCGCGCGATCCCGCTCGCAACGCCGACGCATGTTGACGTTGGTCTCGCGTGGAAACGCGACCGCTACATCTCGCGTGCAGCGCAGTCCTTCATCGATTTCAGCAAGGACATCCTCAGCCGCAGTGCCGAGCATAGTATACTCTGAATCACCACAACATACAATATGCACATCAAAACTCCCGAAGCATCAACGCCTCGGGAGTTTTTTAGATGCATTTTAATCATCAGTACAGCAGATGCGCCACAACATAGCCGACGCAGCAGCCCGAGCTGACGCCGATGAGTCCCGGGATCATGAACGAGTGGTTCAATATATACTTGCCGATGCGCGTTGTCCCCGAGCGGTCAAACCCGATGCACGCAAGGTCGGATGGATATGTCGGCAGGAAGAAGTAGCCGTAACACGCCGACACAAACGACAGAATCATCACGGGATCCATCCCCACGTTGATCGCCATCGGCACCACGATCGCGATTGCCGCGCCCTGCGAATTCACGAGCTTCGACGTGAGGAAGGCGAGCACCGCATATGCCCACGGATAGGTCTGCACCGCGGTGCCGAGGAACTGCTTGAGGAACGCGATATGGTTCATAAAGTAGGTATCCGCCATCCACGCGACGCCGTAGACGGAGACGAGCGCGACAACGCCCGAGCGGAACACCTGCGAATTGCCGACATCCTTTGCCTTCATTTTGCAGGTAATGAGGATCACAGCGCCCACGAGCAGCATGACCATCTGAATGACCACAACCATCGAGATGGGCTTCGGCGCCGCTCCCTCCTTTGCCGCAAATTTCGGCAGGAGTTCGGGGAAGTTGCCGAGCACGGCAATCGCGATGATGCCGACAAAGAAGATGTACATCGCACGGTAGTATTCCTTCGGCAGCTCCTTATCGAGCAGCGTCTCGGAATCACCGTAGACATACTGCTTGTTCTCCGGGTCGCGGATGAACTCCTGGAAGCGCTCGTCGTCCTCAAGATCCTTGCCGCGGCGATAGCTCCACAGCGCCGCAAAAAGGACACCGCAGAACGTCGCCGGGATCGACACGGAGAGCACTTGGAACACCGTAAACTCATGCCCCGACGCAGAGAGGAACGCAACGAGCGATACGACCGCGACCGAGACCGGCGATGCGCAGATCGCCATCTGTGAAGCAACGGATGCCACCGCCATCGGACGCTCCGGACGGATGCCCTGCTTGATGGCAATATCGTAGATGATCGGGAACATCGTGTAGACGACGTGTCCCGTCCCGCAGAGCACCGTGAGGAACCACGTTGTCAGCGGTGCGAGGATCGTGACATGCTTCGGATTGTTCCGGAGGAACTTCTCCGCGTACTTCAGCATGACCGTGAGACCGCCCGACGTCTGCAGGAAGCCCGCGCAGGTCACGACCGCAAGGATGATCAGCATGACGTCGACGGGCGGCTTGCCCGGCTGATAGCCGAATCCGAACGTGTAGATCACGAGACCGATTCCGCTGATCACCGCGAGTCCAAGTCCGCCGTGCCGTACGCCGACAATGAGGCAGACGAGGAGCACAACGAATCCTAACAACATTTCCATGAATATAATTCCTCCATTCTTAGAAAGTACCGCTCCGGCGGCGCTTTCCACACAAGCCCCTCATCATATACAGTTCTCATAACGGCTTTATTATACATCATATTATTTTATAGGTAAAGCATTACGCATATAAATAAAAGTTATATTTACTATCAATAAAGTTTCTATAATATGCGTACCGTTAAGTTCCACTGCCCCGCAAGCGCAAAGGCGCACAAAAAAGCAAGCCTGCCGCATATGCGATAGGCTCGCCTGTAGATCCTATAAAATTTTACCGCTTCATGTTAATCAGCGTCTCGAGCATCTCGTCGGAGACGGTGATGATCTTCGAGTTGGACTGGAATCCGCGCTGGGTAATGATCATGTCCGAGAACTGATCGGCGATGTCGACGTTGGACATCTCAAGCGCAGAGGTCGTCAGCTCCGAACCGATATCCGCCGCACCGCTGATCGTACGCGTGCCGGAGTTGTTCGACTCCTGATAGAGATTGCCGCCCATCTTCGTGAGACCCGAGGGGTTGTTGAACTGCGCCATCGCGATCTGCGCCTCTTTCTGACGCACACCGTTCGTGTAGGTGCCCGTGATCACGCCCGCACTGTCGATCTCAACCTTCGAGAGTGTCCCTGCCGCATTGCCGTCCGTCGTCCCGGCGGCAGTGCTTGTCCCCGAATACTGCGTGAGGGCGGCGAGATTCATCGTCAGCTGTTGTGCCGCGGCACCATTCGTATAGGTCATATTGAGCGATGCCGACCCGCTTACATAGGCGCCTGTAGCGTCAAATTTCAAGTCGGTTTTCGAGAGTGCAACTGTCGTCGTCGTTCCGTCTTCCTCGGTGATGTTATAGGTATCTCCGCCGGTACCGAGGGAAAGCGTCCACGTGTTGTTCGACGACTTCGTGAAGACCACGGGAACGGAATGGCTCTTGCCAAGCGAATCGTAGACCGTAATGAGAGACGTGAACGACGGATAGAACGTATCCCCTGCGGCATAGCTCTTGCCGACAAGACCATCAACAGAGGTGCCCGTCTTTGTATTCAGCGTCACGCTTGATACTGTCTTGCCGCCGTATGTATAGGTGGACTCACGCGTGATTGCCGTGATCTTTCCATCTGCTGCACTTCCCGTATGTGGATAACTCTGCGTCGCAGACGCAACAGTCAGGTTGCTAGTAAGCTGGGCTCTGTTACCGTCGGCCGTCGTTACCGTTGCGCCACCGTCGTTGGCAGTGCCACGAGCCGTAATTTTTGAAATTTTGAGCTGTCCTGTATACTTATCTCCCTGTTTATAAGTGAAACTCGCTGGATTAGGAACGACTACTTCAACAGTATGTCCCTTGTTGATATTATTATCCGTGTCAAGTGTCAACTTCACTGTTGGAGGTGGTCCAGCCTGTGTTTGTGCCGTCTTAATAGTCCCACTAATCGTATAGCTATCTCCATAGGCATAAGTACCCGTCTCCAATTTTTCAACATCCACTGTCGTCGCACCGGCAATTGACTTCGGGCTGGACGGATTAGAGGTATCTATATCAAGCTTTAAATCTACATTGCCTTCAGCTGGTGAGCCTGATTTTGATGCCGTGATACTGGTTATATTGGATGTATAGAGCACTCCCTGAGGGGCATGGTCGAGTTCCTGCACAGCAGCAGCCGCCGCATCGCTAATGCGGATCTTCTTCCCCGTATCGGTCGTCAGAACATAGCTGCCGGACTCTGTCGGCGTATAGGAGCTGACCGTTCCCGTCGTACCGTCCGCATAGCGCACAAGAGTATTTGCCACCTCATATCCCGGCGTCGTCGCATTGAGGTTCTTCGTAAAGGACGCTGTGGTCGTCGTCGTTGCCTTCATGGACTTACCCGCCGGGACTTGAATATTCGTCGTATTTGCTCCGCCATTGGAGATCACGCCATTGTTCGCCATATAGCCCTGTACATAGAGCCCCGTGCTCGGGATCGTAAGGTTGCCCTGCGCGTCGAACTCGAACGCACCGTTGCGGGTGTAGTACTTCTCATTTCCGCGCGATACCACAAAGAGCCCATCGCCGCGCGAGATGGCGATATCGGTGTTCTTGCCCGTCGACTGAACGGAACCGTTCGTATAGAGCAGGTCGGTACTTGCAACCGACATGCCGAGACCGATCTGCTTCGGATTCACGCCGCCAATCGTCCCCTGCGGTGCGGACGCCCCCGAAAGGTTCTGCGAAATCATATCCGCAAACGTCACGCGGCTCGCCTTAAAGCCCGTCGTGTTGACGTTTGCAATGTTGTTGCCAATGACATCCATGCGGGTCTGATGACCCTTCAGCCCGGAAACGCCCGAGAACATGGAACGCATCATAATGAATCTCTCCTTTGCGTATGTGACAGTGCAAAGGAAGAGCCGTTATCCTGATATAGTGCGCAGTCCCCCATGGTATCCTGCGCGCCAAAATAGAGACATGTGTTTTTCACAGTGTCTCCATGCTGACCGCACTAGTCGAGCGCGGTCAAAAGCTTCCCGTAGGTCCGGCTTTTTCAGATAATGGCTGCACTGTCAATATTCGTAAATATACTGTCTGCTGCGGTTAGGTCGTCAAGCGCCGTAATCACGGTGCGGTTCGTCACGGAGACGACCATCGCGGTACTGTCCTTCATGTAGATGAGCGCTTCCCTTGCGCCCTTTTCCCTCATGCGGTCAATCGTACTGCCGAGCTTCTCGAGCTCGCTGTTTGTGAGCATCACGCCGCGTCTTTGCAGTCGCTCTTCCGCGTGCTGCGAGAACCGGACGCGCCGCTTTTCCCCTTCGAGTACCTGTGCAAACGACGCCTCGCTGCCGCCTATCGCACTTCGTCCGTGCCGGGTTCCCCTGCTTCCCTGCCCGACCGGCGCCGTCAGCTCGCCTGCAATTCTCATCGCACCACCTCCTCTCGATATGTGAGCAAATAAAATGCTCCACCGAATATATCGGATGGAGCATCGGAAAACTTAAATCTAAGTGAAGTTTTTTGGAGATGTTGAGATGGAAGAAGTTTGGATGCAGAGCAAGGAATAAGAAAAATCCAAGGGAAGGCCTAGATGAAGCCTACGTCGACCGCAGGATTTTTCGAAATGACACAGCTATGCGCCAAAATCCCGCGTCACGCCTTCACGCCATACTCATAGGTTCTGCTTCGGATGCCGCCCCCGCTTCTGCTTCCTCTTTCTCCAGCGCCAACACCGCCTGCACGAGAATCGCACACTCAAGGCGTTTCTTCTGGATCTCGCACCCTACCTCGTACGGGTGGCGAATATCGCCGTGGAAGAGGTCAGCGTTCGCATGGCAGCCGCCGCTGCAATAGAACCGCGCCCAGCAGTCACGGCAGAGCGGCTTATTGAGGACGTGGGAATTGCGGAAATACGTCGGGAGCTCCATGCTCTCAACGCCCGTGAATACCGAGCCGAGCCGGTAGCCCTCGCGTCCGACGAACTGATGGCAGGGGTAGAGGTCGCCGTTCTCGGCGACGGCATAGTATTCGTGCCCCGCGCCGCAGCCGGCAAGGCGCTTCGCGACACAGGGTCCGTGATTGAGATCCATGTTGAAATGAAAGAAGAAGAACCCCTTCCCCTCGCGCACGCGGTTCAGATAGGTCTCCGTGAGGCGGTCATACTCCTCATAAATGCGCGGCAAGTCCTCCTCGGTAAAGCCGAGCGGACTGTCCTTCAGCACGACAGGCTCCATCGAAAGGATGTCAAACCCCGCCTCGTTCAGTGCGAGCACGTCCTTCGTAAAGTCGAGGTTCTCGCGCGTATAGGTGCCGCGCAAATAATAGTCGTTGCCGCCGCGTGCCTCGACGAGTTTGCGGAAGTTGCGCATCACGATGTCGTACGTCCCCTGTCCGGCGGAATCGGGGCGCATACTGTCATGCACCTCACGCCGCCCGTCCGAGGAGAGGACGACGGAGATGTTATTGTCGTTCAGCCACGCGATATTTTTATCCGAGAGGAGCATCCCGTTCGTCGTGAGCGTCAGCTTGAACTCCTTGCCGGATTCCTGCTCGCGTTTACGTACATACGCCGTCACTTCCTTGACCGTGCGCAGATTCATCAACGGCTCGCCGCCAAAGAAATCGATCTCACAGTGTTTGCGCGGGCCGCAGCCATTGATGATGAAATCGACCGCCGCGCGCCCGACCTCGGGCGACATGATTGCGCGGTGCCCGCCGTAGCTGCCGCCGTCGCCGAAACAATATTTGCAGCGCAGATTGCAGTCCTGCGCGACCATGAGACAGAGGGATTTCACAAGACCGCGCGACTTGAACGTCGGCGGCACGTCGATATCGGGAGCAAAGAGCGCCCCCGCCGCCATGAGCTCATGCAGCTCCCCGATCGCCTCGCGCAGCTCCGCCGCAGGATAGCGTCCCGCGAGACGTGCGGCAACCGCCTCGTCGTTCGTCCCGTCAAAGTCGTCCATGATGTCGTAGATCATCTCGTCGATGACGTGGACAGCGCCGCTGTTGACATCGACGAGGATATGCATACCGTTCTGCTTGAACTTATGCGTTCGGACTTTCATTATTTCTCCTTATACGTAACACTACAAAAGATATGCCGCCCTCTATCGGCAAAGGGCACGGCGTCGCCGTGCCGCTACCGGGGGGCGGCATAAATCGATATGATGCGATGAAAAAACAAAACTGCCGCTCTGCGATAGGCTCGCCGATGCGGCAGCTTCGTCACCCGCCGCCGATTACTTCGCGCAGGGCTGATTGCCTACTGTGCACGAAGTCTTGCAGGCGGACTGGCAGGATGCCTGACACTCGCCGCAGCCGCCCGTGTAGAGCGTCGACTGCATCGTCGGCTTGTTGACCGTCTTGATGTGTTTCATGATTCATTCCTCCTCAATCGGTCATTGTCACTTAATTTTATCGCATAAATCATATTTATGCAAGAACTTTTTATTATTCTGTCCATTCCGCTTCGCGTCTCTCAATATCCGCACCGAGCGCGACGAGTTTTGCCACGAGATCGTCGTAGCCGCGATCGATATGATGGATATATCCGACGCGCGTCTCGCCCTCGGTGACGAGTCCCGCGAGCACCATCGCCGCACCTGCGCGCAGATCAGTCGCACGCACGGGAGCGCCGTGCAGCGCCGCCGTGCCCTCCACGGTCGCCGTGCGGCCGTCCACGCGAATCTGTGCACCCATACGCACGAGTTCCTCGACGTGCATGAACCGGTTCTCAAAGACGGTCTCCGTCACCGTGCTTGTCCCCTCCGCGACGGCAAGCATCGCCATGAACTGCGCCTGCATATCTGTCGGGAACCCCGGGTATGGCATCGTCTTCAGATCGATCGCCCGCATGGGCTGCTCCGCCCGGACACGGATGCCTTCGATGCTCTCCTCGATCATCGCCCCGGCCTCTTGGAGTTTTGCCACGACGGGTTTCAGATGCTCGCTGATGGCATTCTCGATGTAGACGTCGCCGCGTGTCATTGCTGCCGCTACCATGTACGTCCCCGCCTCGATACGATCGGGGATGATGGTATAGTCCGCCGCCGAAAGTCCCGGTACGCCGTCGATCTTGATACGGTTCGTCCCGGCGCCGCGGATGTGCGCCCCCATGACGTTCAGATAGTTCGCGAGGTCAACAATCTCGGGCTCCATCGCAGGATTTTCGAGAATTGTCTGCCCCTCGGCGCAGGACGCGGCCATCATGACGTTCTCAGTCGCTCCGACACTCGGGAAGTCAAAGTAAATATTCGCGCCCTTCAGCCCGTTCGGTGCACTCGCATGGATTGCGCCCTGTGTGATGTCAACCTGCGCGCCAAGTGCCTCAAAGCCCTTGAGATGCAGGTCGATGGGACGCGTGCCGATCGCACAGCCGCCGGGGAGCGATATCTCCGCACGTCCCTCACGCGCAAGCAGAGGTCCCATGATGAGGAAGGAAGCACGCATCTTGCGCACGAGCTCATAGGGGGCTGATGTCGTACCGATGCGCGTGGCGTCGATCTTTAACCGATGCTCCGCCGCCGCATAGTCGGCAGAGACGCCAAGCGAACGTAAGACAGCGGAAATCGTATAGACGTCCTCAAGCGCAGGCACATCGTCCAGCACCGATACGCCGCGGCTGCCAAGCAGCGCCGCCGCAATGATGGGCAGAACCGCGTTCTTTGCCCCGCCGATCTTGACGCGTCCGCACAAGGGTCTCCCTCCATGAATGACCAGTTGTTCCATTCGCCGTTTTCCTCCTATGCGGCTATTCCTCTACCTTGAGACTTGCATGTATGACATTTTCGATCACATAGGGCGCAAAGAATCTCTCTTTTTTCTCACGCTTCTTCTCATCCGCGAGGAGCTTCACACCGCCCTGCGTTTGTTCTTTCTTCGCCGCGCGCGCCGATGCCTTGGCTGCTTCCTTGATACGCTTTTTCAGCTCTTTCTCGGAAGCAGGTGCGGGTGCGGCACCGGGCGCAATGATGACCTCGTTGTTCTGCCCTGTTTCCGCGAGATCGCGCAGTTTTTCTTCCGTCGTCTTGAACCGCTCTTCGTCGTCCGGCACCTCAAGCCCTGCTTGTGCAAGCAGTGCAAGCGGCGATACGGGGACAAATCCCCCGCCGCGAATATCAAGGTTCAGCGTGCCGGGTACCTGATCTTTCGGTACTTTGTAAGGGATGGAAAGTGTTTCCTCAGGTTTTCGATACGGACGGATCTTCGTTTGAAACGTCACCGTTTCCCCGGGCTTTACAGTCGTTTTATCCGGGGTAGCCGAGACCAGCAGCGCCGTCTGGCGGTCACCGGTGAGCTCGACGTCCACATTCACATCGACGATGTCGGATTCCTTCTCCGCATTCGTGACGATTGTCCCAAGCGCCTGCAGTAGCTCCGTGACTGCGATCTGCCCGACATCCGCCGTGTTGTAGTACATATTGCGCCGCTCAAACACTCCGTTTTCGTAGGCGTTCGTCCGAATCGTAAAGTGAATGCGCGCCGTGCTGCTGCCGAGCGCATCCGACACTTTGCTCATTGCGGCATAGGCGATGCTGCTGGAGAGCACAGGGAGAAAATCCTCGTCATAGGCGATCTGCGCCCCGAATGTCTCCTCTGTGCCGAGCGCATCGTCCTTCACATGAATGCGCACGGGCACCGCCGTCGGGAACGTGCCGAGCATCCCCGCTACTCCGGTCTCGCGATCCTGGCTGATGCGCCCGATCACGCTGCCGATATTGGCAATCTTAACGCCGTTGCTCTGCCCCGCAATCGTCCCGATGACATCGGCATCTGTCATGAAATAGTTGACATTTCCCTTATGCATGAACGAGTGCCCAAAGGCAACGACCTTTTTTCCGTCGACCGCCGTAACCGTTCCCGTCGCACCGATGCTGAAATCACCGTAGACAACGGCAACGCCGATTGGCTGACCGCCCTCAAGCGTCGCATCGTAGCGCGTATGTATCTTACCGCTGTCTCCCGTCGTACCGAGAGGAATGAACGTCGTCCCGGCGGGCAGGTTCTTTTCCAAATAACGCAGCCCCGCCGCATTGAATCCACGCGTAAAGAAATACGCCTTCTCCTCCGTCTTGCCCTGTTCCGCCGTCTCGCTCTGTGCCGGCGTGTTCTCTTCAGGCGCTTCGTTTGTTCCTTCAGAGGTCTCCTCTGTACCTTTTGTATCGTCCGCCTTCTTACCGGTGAGCGCATCGATCATATCGCGCCACTCTGCCTCACGCTCCGCACGCGACATCTTTCCAACAGCCTTTTCGCGCGCACGCAGTTTTTCCTTTTCCTCTGCTTTCCGGCGCGCCTCAACCGCCTCGACAATATTCACCGTCTGAATCCGTGTTTGATTCTTCGTATCGGGCATATCCCAAAGAGGCGTCATGTCCTCAATCGGCGTAATGAAAAAAGTATAAGGACTGAGATCTTTCAGCCCTGCCGCAAGCGCGCCGATAAGACGACCGTCAACATAGATGGGGCTGCCGCTCATCCCTTGCAGAACGCCGCCGACATGCTCAATAAAATCACCGCTTGTCCGCGCCATGATCATCCGCTGAGAGCCTTTACCGCTCTCCATGCGCCCAATGATCTCAATCGGAAACGTACGAATCTCACCCGACGTATCGAGCACCGTGTACGCAGTCCCCTGCATCCCCTCCGTCACTTCCTCATAGGGAAGAATCGGAGGCATCGCATGGACGCTCGGCGCAGCAAAGTTCAAAGAAAACGCAAAAAGAGACGCCGCAAGAAAGCGCTTCAAATTCTTTCGCAAAATGTCACCTCAAAAAAAATCTGTACTGCAATAGAGTTGATTCGCTCTATTGTAGCACAGACGGAAATTTTTCGCTAGTTTTTTCATGCGGCAGGATAGAGCCGGCAGGCAAGATAATTAACCGAGCGAATGCTCCAACTCCTCAAGCGTCCGCTGCTTGCTCTCCTTGCCAAGCAGGACAACCGTGGCGGAAATCAGCACAAAAACCGACGCAAACATTAAAAAGATATTCTGCAGCGGAAACGACTGCGCGATCATGACGCCGACAAGCATCGGCGCAATCATGCCGCCGATGCGGCCGAATCCGGCCGCCCAGCCGCTGCCGAGCGCACGCATCGATGTCGGATATTGCTCCGGCGTATAGGTATAAATAACGCCCCACGCGCCGAGATTGAAGAAACTCATCGCCGCGCCCCACATGAGGAGCGCCGCGACGCTGCCCGCGTTGCCGAAGAAGAAACTGCACACGCCGCTCATCAAGAGGAAAAGACCGAGCGTATAGCGGCGTCCGATGACATCGACCAGCCATGCCGCCGCATAGTAGCCGGGCAACTGCGCGAGCGTCATCATGAGAACATATTCAAACGTCTTGACAATCTCGAACCCCTGTGCATAGACGATGGACGGCAGCCACATAAAGATGCCGTAGTAGCTGAACACAATGCCGAACCACGCGCACCACAGCATGATCGTCCGCTGCCGCATCCCCTTCGCCCAGAGCGCCGGGAATCCGGGCGTCTCGACTGTCTCTGCCTGCACCGTCTGCGGCGCAAGCTGATCGAGGAAGGGTTTTTCCGGCAGCTTCAGCTGACGCTCAATCGCGCGAATGATCTCTTTTGCCTCATCCACGCGGCCTTTCGAGAGCAGATAGCGAACTGACTCCGGCATATGCAGACGCAGAACGAATACGTACAGCGCGGGCAATGTGCCAATGACAAACGCCGCCTGCCAACCGTACACCGGAATCAGCAAATACGCGATACACGCCGCCGCGAGCCATCCGAGCGCCCAAAAGCTCTCCAATAGTACGATGAAACGACCGCGCAGATGTGCCGGCGCATATTCGCTCATGAGCGTTGCCGCGACCGGCAGCTCTCCGCCGAGCCCAAATCCGACAAGAAAGCGAAAAACAAGCAGCGATTCATAATTCCATGCGATTGCACAAAGCCCCGTCGAAATACTGTACAGCAAAACCGTGAGCGTAAACACCTGTTTACGGCCGATACGATCCGCAATCGTCCCCGCAAGCACGGCGCCAAGCGCCATACCGATGAGACCAATCGACCCGATCCATCCGGTCTGTGCGGGCGAAAGCGACCATTCCCGCGCGAGCACGGGCAAAACAAATGCGATGAGCCCCGTATCCATCGCATCGAATAGCCAGCCAAGCCCCGTAACGGCGAGGAGCTTGTATTGGAAGCTGCCGAGCGGCAGATATTCCAAACGATCCAAAATCATAGAGAAGGCCTCCCTTCAAGGTCTATATAAAAGCCGACACCTAGACCGTCAAAAATAAACACTGCCTAAGTTGACCGCTATTATAGTCCTGTGTGCTCAATATTGCAAGAGGTCGTATTTCCCTGTTTTTCAAAGGAAAACTACAATTGAAAGGAAAAACCGCTGACGACAAAACAAAAAAGCCCGTGAGAGTCTGTGAAGAAAAGTCTGTAAATCGGATCTTCTATGATGTGTGCAAGTGTTAATCAGGCAATCTGTTAGGATACATAATCGCCAGTTCGCCTCGGATTTTACCCCAGTTCTTTATCGGCATCGTCCATTTCTTAGTGGCTTCAAACGTCGTCAAATAAAGAACCTTTAATAACGCTTGTGCACTAGGAAATACGCTCCGTTGTCGATTTAATCTGCGGTATGATGCATTAAGACTCTCTATGATATTCGTGGTATAAAATGCGGTGCGAACACCCATAGAGAACTTGAATATCGGTGTTATGACGTCCCAATGATCATACCATCTCCGCATGG
>NZ_AUFU01000008.1 GCF_000426665.1 Centipeda artemidis DSM 19719
AAACTACGAAAATGTGCATAAAGGGAGTATTTTCATTGGCATAAAGTCAGTGTTTTCAAGGTCTGTGGAACGTTTTTGATGTGCGAAGTTTGAGTACACTAAGTTCAATTACTTTATCCTCACTCAACAAGTCAGAATGAATAATTTTATTGCATATTTCCTGAATTTCCCAGTCATACTCATCCGGAGGCGCTGATGGGAAAAATCTCATTGGATCCCACGAATCAATATTATATTTTACAACTTCATATACTATTTCCATAATAAGAATTCTTTCACTGCACAGATGTCAACAAACCATATACTCAATGCCACTGCTCATTTCAGCTCCGCAACGCTTGCACCACTTCCACCTTCGGAAATATCAGCAAAAGCAACGGATAAAACGGATGGATGACGCTTCAAATAATCCTGTATGCCAAGGCGCAAGGCACCCGTCCCTTTGCCGTGAATGATCAGGATTTTTGAAAGTCCTGCAAAGACCGCATCGTCAATAAATTTGCCAAGGGTGAGTTCCGCTTCGGATACGGTCATGCCGCGCACATCGATCTGCGAGTGTACCCGCGCCGCTTTTTGAGAGATTCCTCCCGTGAAGCCGACTTTTTCGGTGCGGTGTTTTTTCTTTTTTCGTGAAACGAACGTGCATTCATCCGTTTTGACGACGGTACGCAGTGCGCCGATTTGAACGGTGAGCTCCTTCCCCTGGATGGCGAGGACGGTGCCCTCCTGTGCCAGCCGCGTGATATGGACAATATCTCCGGGCTCGATCTCGCCCGCGTGGATCTTTTGCCCGACTTTCGCGGCAGAGGGATGTCGCTGCGGCATATAGGCTTCGGTCAGACGCTCGCGCGCTTCTTGGATCGCCTTGCGGCGCTCTTTCACGCCGTGATCATCAAACTGCTGCTTGAGCTTTTTGATTGTCTCTTCCGCGCTCCGCCTCGCCTCGCGTACAATGCTGTTCGCCTCTTCGCGCGCCTTGTGTAGGAGCTCTCTATGCGCCCGGATAAACTTGTCGCGTTCCGTGCGCAGCTGCTCCTCCATGGCGGATATTTTCTGTGCGCGTGTACGCAGTTCGGTTTGACGGGTCTCGTACACGCGCTTTTCCTGCTCAAGCTCGTTGACGACCGTCTCGAACCGCACGTGATCTTCGTCGATATACCGCTGTGCACGCGCTACGATAGCGTCGGCAAGTCCGAGCCGACGGCTGATCGAAAACGCGTTGCTCGCGCCCGGCGTGCCGATCAAGAGACGATAGGTGGGACGCAGTGTCCCCGTATCAAATTCGACGCTGGCATTCATAACGCCCTGTCTGCCGTAAGCATATGTCTTGAGCGCGGCGTAATGCGTCGTTGCAATCACACTGATGCGGCGCTGTAAAAGATGCTCGATGATACTGCGCGCTAACGCTGCGCCTTCGCCGGGATCCGTCCCCGCGCCCACTTCGTCTAATAGGACGAGATCGGCGCTCTCCGCCTTTTGCAGAATCCGCACGATATTTTTCGTGTGTGCCGAAAACGTAGAGAGACTTTGCTCTATGCTCTGCTCGTCTCCGATATCCGCATAGATGCTTCCGTACACGGGGAGTTCCGCCCCCGACGCGGTTGGGAGAAAGCAGCCGGACTGCGCCATGAGCGCCAAAATACCGAGCGTTTTCATGCTGACGGTTTTCCCGCCGGTATTGGGTCCCGTAATCAACAGCACGGAAAAATCTCGTCCCAGTTCAATATCGATGGGGACGACGCGGTCTTTCGGGAGCAGTGGATGCCGCGCCCTTTGCAGTCGAACGTATCCGGCACGATTGAACGTCGGCGCATAGGCTTCCATATCGCGGGATAGTCCGGCGCGCGCAAAAATGAGATCAATGTCTGCCAATATCGTGCAGTTTTCGGATAAAATATCTGCGGCGCGTGCAATTTCCTGCGATAGCTGCTGCAAAATACGCCGTATTTCCTGCTCTCTCGCGAGTTCCATTTGACGCACGGTGTTATTGAGTTCTACGGTCGCCAGCGGCTCGACAAAGAGCGTTGCGCCGCTTGCGGATCGATCGTGAATGACGCCGGGAAATTGCGCACGGTACTCCTGCTTGACAGGGATAACGTAGCGTTCGGCACGAACGGTGACAATTGCATCTTGAAAGCATTTTTGATATGCCGCGTCGTGCAGAATCGCGGAGAGCCGTTCTTTCACACGGTTTTGTGCGGAAAGCATCTCTCGCGTCACACGCCGAAGTTCCGGACTCGCGTCGTCACGGAAATTTCCGTGCTCGTCAATGGTATTCTGCAAGTGTTTTTCGAGCATCCCTAGGATTTCGATCCGTACGCTTTTCTCTTTCAAAAGAGGAAGTGACAGTTCCGCATCGCGGAAGAAATACTTGACGTTTCTCATGCCCTGCATCGTGCTCATGATCTCGCGCAGCTCTTCAACTTCGAGGATAGAGCCAAGCGTGGCTTTTTGCAGTGTGCGGCGCAGGTCGTAGATGCCGCCAAAGGGCGGCGACTGCATTTGCAGGACACTCACAGCCTCCGCAGTCTCCGCGTGCAGTCGCAGAACCGTATCGAAATCGGGTGCGGGAGTCATCGTGCGGCACAGTTCTTTCCCCCGCATAGAGGACGCGAACGATGCCAGTCGATCTTTAATTTTTTCGTATTCTAAAACCTTGAACGCCTCAGAGTCCATGATCCTACCTCAAAAATTACAAAATACCGCGGGAATAATGCCCGCGTGTGATATTGCCGCCCTCCTGTATACGCAGCATACGCTCCGCTTCCGCGCTGAGCGGGAGCGACATGCGCAGGGCATTTTTGTAAGCGGCAACCGTCTTGCGAAGCTCATCTATTGTCATACCGCGCCCCTCGATTCGAATGCACGAAATGCCGCTGTGCATCAAACGCGCGGCATACGGAAGCAGTGACAGCGTCTTAGCGTTGCATATATGCATACGGCAGAATTGATCAGTCTCTATCGGGAAATCAATACCTTTGCGATCACGCAGGAAATACTTTTCCCTTCGGCAGGGATGTGAACATGTACCGCCGTTTAAGCCCCCGAGAAAGCTGCCGACAGCACAATACTCCGAGATCATGAGCGGCAGTCTGCCGTGCGCCAATACGGTCAGCGGAAGTACACTGCGCCCTGCCATACGCGAAATCTGCTTTGCATTCAGCTCCGGTGAGAGTGTCGCCTCGGAAAATCCATAGGAATGCAGAAACTCCATGGTCATCGTATTATAGGAGATCATAGAGTAATCTGCATGAAGAGGAACTGAAAGATATGATCGCGCCAAATACGCCATGCCAATATGATGCACGTGAAGCGCGTCGGGCGGCTCTGTACGGAACGATGTCAGGAGACGCACGATCTCCGCCTCTTCCGCCGCACGGACAATGCGCGGCGTATTGAAGTCGATGCGAACGCCGCGCTCTTTTGCACAGTTCCACGCCGCTCGATAATCCTCGGCACGCAGGTGAATACCGTCATAGTTTTCTCCGCCGTAGAGAATACCGTCTGCCCCTGCGTCTATAGCCGCCTTTAACGTCTCTATGTCATCCACCGCCGCCATGAGCGGCGCAGGCTTCGGCGCAGGAGCGGGGCTACCGGTCGGCATGTGCCAATCTTTTTTTGGCAGTGAGCCGCGCCTTGCCCGCTCGAAAGATACGATGCGCTGCTGCGCTAACGCGGCGATCGCTTCTCTGCGCACGTTGTTCAGTTCGCTGACGGGCATCATCAGCCCGTCCTCTATATCGTATACCAAGTGCGCTATCGTGAAAGCCGTTGCTCCGAGCCGATTGATCTGCTTTTCTACAGTTTCCTCCGTGAGCGGTCGATTCTTTGCCGGCTCTGCGATATACTCGGTCTCTGCCCGAACGGTATTACCTCTATCGTCCGTAAACGCAAGGCGCAGCGGCTTCCCTATCCGTGCCTCAACGTGCGCGCAGACGGGGATTTTTTTACGCGCATCCTCCTCATAAGAACGGCGGGCTTCATCCATTAGAGCCTTGTCATAGACCTTGAACACGGCGTCGCTCATGTGAACCTTTCCCTTGATTTCAAAGGATACGGTTGCTCCTGCTTGGGCATGGTCGATGCTCTTCCCTCGACTCGTATAGAGCGAGGAAATATCCGCGCCGATATGTTCGCCGTTCGTCCCCCACACATCGACTTGGTCACCGACGGACAGAGGTCTTGTTAATTTGACCGTTAGCATTCCCGTTTTACTTGCATACGCAGTGACTCGACCGATACGCAGCCCGCGATTGTTGGGACGCCGATCACTCATCATATACTTTCCGGGACGTTTCTCCAAATACGCCGTCGTAAAATCACGATTGAACACCTGCGCCAATCGGTCGCGATCCCCCTCGTCAACGGGCGGCTTTTCCATATCAATATGGCTGTCGATTGCTTTACGGTAAGCGCGCACAATCGTCGCGACGTATTCGGGACGCTTCATGCGCCCTTCTATTTTGAGAGAATCAACACCGGCGTCCATCAACTGCGGGATCAAGTCGATCGTATTGAGGTCACGCGGAGACAGCAAAAAATCTCCCGCCGTATCGCCGAGGACATCATGTCCCCGGCGATCCACGAGCGTATATGGAAGCCGGCAGGGCTGCGCGCACCTGCCGCGATTCCCGCTGCGCCCGCCGATCATACTGCTCATCAGGCACTGCCCGGAATAACATACGCAGAGCGCGCCGTGTACAAAACATTCGATTTCTATGCGGCTGTGCGCGCAAATAGAACGAATTTCTTTGAGAGAAAGTTCACGCGAGAGTACAACGCGAGAAAATCCCAGCTCCTCTAACGCCTGCACACCGGAAATATGATGCACAGTCATCTGTGTGCTCGCGTGCAGGGGAAGATTCGGAACGGTAGCCCGCGCGAGTTTTGCCGCGCCAAGATCCTGCAAGAGAACGGCATCCGCACCTGCCTCATAGAGGAACTGCAAATAACTCCTGAGTTTTGGCAACTCGTCGTTATCGATGATCGTATTGACGGCGACATGTACACTGACATTCCTGAGATGAGCATATCGGATCAGTTCCGCGAGCGTATCGTTATCGAAATTAGATGCATAAGCACGCGCGCCAAACATCTTCCCCGCGAGATAAACCGCATTTGCGCCGTTTTCCACAGCAGCAAAAAAAGACTCCTTGCTTCCTGCCGGAGCAAGCAATTCTACCAAGTGTGTCACACTCCAAAAATACGTCGTCCGCATCTATTTGACCGAACAACATCATTCCTCAATGGCATCGCTCTCGTCAATGAAGGCGGATGTCGTCTGCAATTCTTCAAACAGTCGGAGCTGATCGTTATCAAGTGTATCCTTCAACTCATCCGCCGTCGGAAGCGCAGGCAAATCCTCTAACCGCTCCAAACCAAAGGCGCGCAAAAATAGCTCCGTCGTTCCGTAGAGGATTGGGCGTCCGACGACCTGCTTTCGCCCCGTTTCACAGATCAGCTCCAGCTCTAAGAGGCGCGCAATAGAGCGCTCTGCCCGCACACCTCGGATATACTCCACTTCCTGTTTCGTAATGGGCTGTTTGTAGGCGATGATAGAGAGCGTTTCCATCGCGGCAGTGGACAGCGTTGGCCGCACAACGTCCGATAGTTTTTGCACTGCGGAAAATGCCGCCGGATGCGTGACGAGCTGATATCCCCCGGCGGATCTGCGCAAGGAAATACCGCTGCCGCGTTCACGCAGGCTACTCTCCAATGCAGTCAGCAGTTCTTGTACGCTCCACTCAGGCGTTTCGATGATTTCGGCAAGTTTCTGCACGGAGAGCGGCGTCCCTGAGGCAAAGAGAATCGCCTCCAATATCGCTTTTTGGCTAAGAGACTCCAACTGCCGCCTCCTTCATCACAATCTGTATGTCGTCATATAGCCGGTCTTGGTACACAATGACGGTCTGCATTTTCGTCAGTTCCAAGAGTGCTAAAAAAGCCGCCAAGAGCTCTTCGCGTGTGCCCGTAGGAAAGGCGTTCCGCAAGGCGATTCTTCCGCGGTGCTCTGTAAGAAGTTCCAGTATATCCGTCATCTTATCCCGGACACGATATTCTTCCGCGGCGATCACGACGGTCGGTATCGTAATTTCTCGATGCATACGCCGCAGCGTGCAAAAAATCTTCATCAGCACATCTGCCGATAGATTTTCGGGTGCTGACCGCTGCGCGGGAAGAGATGTCGGCGGACGTTCTACATAGCCGTTTTGCCCTTCCACCATCGCATACAGCGTCGGCGTAATCTCCTTGAATCGTCTGTACTCGAGCAGGCGAAGCACGAGCTCCATGCGAGGGTCCTCGTCCGGCGACGTCTCCGCATCGGTTTTGGGAAGCATCATGCGCGACTTAATCCGCAGCAACGTTGCCGCCATCACCAAGAACTCACTGGCAAATTCAATGTCGAATTCATATGCCGCATCAATATATGCAAGGTACTGTTTTGTCAGCTCGGCAATCGGAATATCGTAGAGATCGATCTTATTCTTTTCAATCAAATGCATCAAAAGATCCATAGGACCTTCGAACGTCTCCAATTTTACAAGATAATTTGACGCCATAATCCACACTAAAATACAAGTATGCCCGCAAGCGCTTTATAAATGGCATACACGAATTGGAACATCGGCATGAGAACGACGCCGAGCACAGGCGTCGCAATAAATACAATCATAATGAGGATACTGTACCGCTCCAGCGCCTGATAGCGATAGGCGAGATCCGCCGGCAAGAGGTTCCGCAGAATGTGTGATCCGTCGAGCGGCGGGATCGGCAGGATATTAAACACGGCGAAGTTGACGTTATAGATGAAGATCATCTGTATGATGCTGAAGGTAATCGCCGAGACGTCTATGTTGTGATAGCGAATAAAATACAACATATAAAAAGCGATAAATCCCAGCAGAAGATTCATCGCAGGTCCCGCGAGCGATACGATAATATCGTCCCGCTTTGGATTGCGAAAATTGACCGGATTGATCATCACGGGCTTTGCCCATCCGAACCGTACGAGAAAGAGCATGATCAGTCCAATCGGATCGATATGCGCCCTCGGGTCAATGGTCAAGCGCCCCATTAACCGCGGTGTGAAATCACCTAGGGATACGGCGGCACGCGCGTGCGCGTACTCATGGAACGTCATGGCTATGATAAGTCCCGGAATGCCGAGCAGCATTTCGGTAAAATTAAATCCGAACATAAATATCTCCTATCAATCAGTCCCGAATCGCTCTGCCGCCATCATTAAGGAGATGATGGTCTTGGAGTCGATAATCTCCCCCTTTTTTATCAGTTCGAGCGCACGCGAAAACGGCATTTGCACGACGTTGACAAATTCGTCCGCATCCGTGTGCTGCACGCCGGAGGACAGACCTCGTGCGGCATAGAGATGAATATACTCGTTGGAGAATCCGACCGTGGTCGCAATCGTCGTCAATTTCTCGTAGGTCTTTGCCGTGTATCCGGTCTCTTCCGAGAGCTCCCGGCGCGCGCAGTGCAGCGGATCCTCACCGTCGGCGTCGAGCTTTCCTGCCGGCACCTCGAGCGTCATCGCACTGATCGGGTAGCGGTACTGCCGCACCAAAATAACGTCGCCGTTCGGCAAGATCGGCAGTACGGCAGCAGCCCCCGGATGTATGATCCACTCCCGTACGGCGTCTTTGCCGTTCGGGAGCCGTACGGTATCGCGCCGGACATGCAGCAGTGTGCCGTCAAAGATTTTTTCACAGGCGAGTTTCGTTTCAACAAGATCTTCGTACATAATCATGTTCCCTTTCATCTGCGTTACGATGATACGTCCTCATCTTCCTTTTTCAGGAACAGCGCGCTCACGAAGTCCTCCGCGCGGAACGGACGCAGATCGTCAACTCCTTCTCCGACGCCGATCCACTTTATTGGAATGGAAAGCTGTGATTTGATACCGATGGTTACGCCGCCCTTTGCCGTGCCGTCCAATTTCGTCAGCACAACGCCTGAGACCGGCGCCGCCTTGGTAAACAGCTCCGCCTGACTGATGGCGTTCTGCCCCGTCCCCGCATCGAGTACGAGCAGCGTCTCATGCGGCGCGCCCGGAATCTCGCGCCCGATGACACGGTATATTTTCTCGAGCTCCTGCATAAGGTTGGATTTTGTTTGCAAACGTCCCGCCGTGTCTACGATCACGATGTCGACGCCGCGCGCCTTTGCCGCCTGCATCGCGTCGAATACGACCGCAGCGGGGTCGGAGCCCTCCGCATGTTTGACCACCTGCGCGTTCGTGCGGTTCCCCCAAATCTCCAACTGGTCGATCGCCGCCGCACGGAAGGTGTCCGCAGCAGCCAAAAGAACAGCCTTCCCCTGCCGTCTATAATATGCACTCAATTTGCCGATGGTCGTTGTCTTGCCGACGCCGTTGGTTCCGACTACAAGTAGCACTGTCGGTCCCTGCGCCGCCATCCGGAACGTATCGTCGCCTTCTTCCAGGATGCGTACAATCTCTTTCTCCAGGAACGGAATCAGGTCTTCGGGACTCCGAATCTCTTTCTGTTTAATCCCCTTTCGCACGGCGGCAATCAGCGTTTCCGTCGTCTTTACGCCGACATCCGCCATGAGCAGCGTCTCCTCGAGCTCGTCAATGAGATCGTCGTCAATGTCCGCATAACCGATGATGAGCCGTTCTATATTGTGGGTGAGATTTTCTCGGGTCTTGCTGAGCCCTTTTTTGAGTCGATCAAAAAATCCCATGCCTGCTCCTTTATTTCTAAAAACCTAAGCGGTCGCACTCTCTTCGTAATCCTTCAGCCGGATCGAGAGAACCTTCGACACGCCCGCATCCTCGACCGTGACGCCGTACATACTGTCCGCCGCCCGCATTGTGCCTTTCCGATGTGTCACGATGATGAACTGTGTATTGTGTGCAAATTCTTGTAAGAAATCTCCGAATCGAGAAACATTCGCCTCATCAAGCGGCGCATCAATTTCATCCAAAATAGAGAACGGTGACGGGCGGTACTTCAGGAAGGAGAAGAGGAGCGCAATCACGGTGAGAGCACGTTCGCCCCCGGAGAGAGCCGAGAGATTCTGCCGTTTTTTATGCGGTAGTGTGACGAGAATCTCCACACCACTCGAGAGTATATCGCTTTGATCCGTGAGCCGCAATTCCGCAACGCCGCCGCCAAAGAGCCTCATAAATATCTCGTTGAAATATCCCTGAATTTGCTGAAACGCCTCCCGAAATGTCTGCGTCATATCCGTGTCTATCTTTTGGATGATGCGCTCTATATCTTCCTTCGCCTTTTGAAGGTCGTGAATCTGTGCTTCTTCCTCTTCATAGCGCGCTTTCTTTTCCGCGTATTCCTCGACGGCGTTGGGGTTGACCGCGCCGAGTGCGTTGATGGCGTTCGTCAGCTCATTGAGACGTTCGTTCAGTACGGATTCGTCAATGGGAGAAATTTGCTGCGCTGCAGTTTCCGCCGTCATGCCAAATTCTGAAATCAAATTTTCGCTGCAATCGGCAAGACGCACATTGATGCGATCGAGCTGCTTGTCGTTCTCATGGAGCTTCGCGCGCACCTGCTCCGTGCAGGCGGTCGTACGCTTAATCGCGTCGTCCAGCAGACGCATATCTGCCTCGTATCGCAGACGCCGATCCTTGAGGATCTGCGCATTGTCTCTATGGGCGCGCAGCTTCCCCTCTTCTTCCGAGATGGCGGATTCCAATGCAGCGTTCCGTTGTTCTCCGGCGGATAATTCTTCGCTGAGCTTCGCAATTTGCTCCGTAAAACCGTCCAACATCTCGGTCGCCTCACGGCATTCGAGAGTACGCGTTTTCACATGGTCGGTTCCCGTCCGAATCTCCGCGTCCAGTGCGGCAGATTCTACCTCGAGCGCATGGAGCCCCTGCGCGCAGGATTGCTCCTCGGATGAGAGCGCCGTCATTTTCTGCGCAATCTCTTCCGTCTCTTTGGAAAAACGCCGTGCATGATCGCCGCACTGCGCGAGATGACGCTCGAGTAGCTCTTTTTTGCGCGCGGCTCTCGCACTGCTTTCCTGCGCCACACGTTCTTTGCGTTCTAAATCCTCTACCGCAGCCGTTTGATCCGCGAGACGCGTGCGGTATATATCGCGTTGACTGCGCGCCGCAAGGAGGTCGCGGTTAAGCTCTGCCTCTTCGGCGGACGCGGCGTCCCGGCGTGTGCAGTCGTCATGCAGAAGCCTGTTTCGTTCCTCCAAATCGGATTGTAATGCAATATGCCGTTTTTTTTGCGTGCGCAGCGTCTCTGCCAATGTCTCCGCCTCATGGCGGCGGTTCAGTAAGAAGGACTGACGGTGTCGCTGCCCGCCGCCCGAGATCGCGCCGCCCGGGTTCAGCAGCTCCCCCGTCAGTGTCACCATGCGGATTCGATACCCGTGTTCCTTTGCCGCAGCAAGCGCATCGTCCAGCGTCTCCATCACAAGCGTCCGGGAGAGCAAATGATCCACGGCTCTTTGAAACCGCTCCTCCGCCGAGACCAGCGTATTCGCCCAACCGACGGCACCCCGGACGCGGCAGAGATCAACGTCATACGGACGTTGAACGACGATGGAGGAAAGCGGAAGAAAGGTCACGCGTCCCCCGTTCCACCGCTTGAGGCAGCCGATCGCCGCCTTCGCCGTCTGCGCATCATCCGTGATAATGTTGCGCACACTGCCGCCAAGTGCAATTTCAATCGCGGTCAGATAACGCTCCGGGATGCTGATCAGATCGGCAACGGTGCCAAAAACACCGCTGCGCCAGCCCTCCTTTGCCTGCAGCACCATTTGTACGTCTTTGCCAAATCCCTCATAGCTTTCCTGTAGTTTTCGAACAAAGTCATAGCGTTGCTGCGCACGTTGAATTTCCTCTGCAGTGCGGCGCATCTCTTCCTCGATGCCCTGCGCTTTCGCCCGGTGTTCTTCCACTGCATGAGAAAGGCGTACGCGATCGTCGGCGCATTTATCTCGCTGTTGCTCGAGGTCTTGCAGTGCGGCTTCCATACGGCTCAATTCGCTTTGCGCCTCTATAATCCGGCATTTCTTTTGTGACAGCTCTTCGCTGCGCCGCAAACGCCCCTCATCTCCGCGTTCAGAGTGATCGGCGGCAACGGCAAGCGACTCGCGCAGCCTTACCATGACGCGCTCCACGGCGCGTAGCGATCGGCTGCCGCGTGCCGATTGTTCCTCATACAGCGCACGATGCGTGCGGATGTTCTTTAGTTGTTCCTGCGCCTCTGTGTGCGCCTTCTCCTTTTCCTCCCGTGCGGCAATCTTACCGGAGAGCATATTTTGAATTTGCACAATTTCCTGCTCGGTCGCTTCAATCTTTGCCCGGCTCGACTCGCGCAGCCGCTCCAAATCCTCTTTGCGCCGCACACATTGATCCTGCCGCCCTAGGAGCATAGCGGATTCCTTCTTGAGCGCGTCAAGCGCATTCTGCAGCTCTGTATCACTTTTTTCTATCTCTGCGAGATCGCTGTCGATTTGCTCCATCTCAAGCTCTATATTGCGTTTTTTCCCCTCCGTCTGCGCGCGTTCTCCAATAAGAGACGCCTCTTCATCACGGTCATTATGCAGGAGGCGCATGAGATTTTCCTGCGCGCCGACGAGCTGTTCATGCGTCTGCACGAGCGACGTCAGGCGATATTGACGCCGCTCCGCCTCGAGCTCACGATACGCGCTTGTCTTTTCCGCTTGTGCCGCCAGCGGCTCTAGCTCGGCGCGTTGCGCATACATGATGTCGCTCAAGCGAATGAGATCGGCGTCGTTTTCGCGCAGCTTGCGCAGCGCCTCCTGTTTCCTCGTGCGATACTTCGTAATGCCTGCCGTTTCTTCGAAAAAGACGCGGCGTTCCTCTGGGCGGCTGTCGAGAATATCGTTCAGACGGTTCTGCCCGATGATGCTCATGCCGTCATGTCCGATACCGGTATCGGCAAAGAGACGGTAAATATCCTTGATACGGCAGCGCGCGTCGTTGAGATATACCTCGCTTTCCCCGCTGCGATAAAGACGGCGTTTGACGACAACTTCCTCATAATCAATGGGGAGTGTCTTATCCCGATTGTCAAAGACGAGCACGACTTCCGCGACACTGAGTGCACGCCGCGCGGTGGAACCTGCAAAGATAATATCTTCGGAGCGAAGCCCGCGCAGCATTCGGATATTCTGTTCGCCAAGAACCCAACGAACGGCATCCGTAATATTGCTTTTGCCGCTGCCGTTTGGCCCTACAACCGCCGTAATGCCGCGGTCAAATTCCACGACGATGCGGTCGGCAAAGGACTTGAATCCGTACGCTTCCAAGCGTTTTAACTGCACGCTGCGCCCCTCCTCTACAAATAAGTGCCCCCATTATAGCAGAACGTGAGGGAAATTACAAAAAGCAGTATCTCGGAATGATAAACTATGCTATAATGCAAGTGTCGATTCTGTGTTTTAACTTTTTAGGGGGTAATTACATGCCACTCGTTGGAACAAAAGAAATGTTTAAGAACGCCTATGACGGCGGCTATGCCATCGGCGCTTTCAACGTCAACAACATGGAGATCGTTCAGGGCATTACGGACGCCGCGGGCGAACTCGGTTCCCCTCTGATTTTGCAGGTCTCCGCAGGGGCACGCAAGTACGCACGTCATGAGTATCTTGTTCATCTTGTGCGCGCCGCTCTCGAGATCAACGACATCCCCATCGCACTCCACCTCGATCACGGCGCGGACTTTGACATCTGCAAGTCCTGCATCGACGGCGGTTTTACCTCCGTGATGATTGACGGCTCCCATCTCCCCTATGATGAAAATGTTGCGCTTGCAAAGCGCGTTGCCGAGTATGCTCATGCGCACGGCGTTGTCGTTGAAGCGGAGCTCGGTCAGCTTGCAGGCATCGAGGACGATGTAAATGTCTCCGCAGAAGATGCGTCCTATACAAAACCGGAAGAAGTACAGGATTTCGTAGAAAAGACCGGCGTCGACTCTCTCGCCATAGCGATCGGCACATCGCACGGCGCATTCAAATTCACGCCGGATCAGTGCACGCGCAACGCCGACGGCGTGCTCGTCCCGCCGCCGCTGCGCTTTGACATCTTGGAAGAAATCGAAAAACGCATCCCAGGCTTCCCCATCGTGCTCCACGGTGCTTCCTCCGTCATTCCAAAATATGTGAAAATCATCAACGAGAACGGCGGGCATATGCCGGATGCGGTAGGAATCCCCGAGGATCAGCTCCGCCGCGCAGCAAAATCCTCCGTCTGCAAGATCAACATTGACTCAGATCTGCGTCTTGCCATGACGGCGGGCATTCGCGAACATTTCAAGAAAGAGCCGTCTCACTTCGACCCGCGTCAATACCTTACGGACGGTCGCAGCTACATCAAAGAACTTGTCGAGCACAAGATTAAGGAAGTTCTCGGATCGGACGGCAAAGCCGCCGAGATTCAAGCGCTACTCGACAAAAAATAAATATCTCTGTTCCTTTCCTCCGGTCGGATAGAAGGACTTCATCAAAATCATCAAAAAAGGCTGCTGCATTCATGAGTAATGCGGCAGCCTTTTTATTAAAGAAGACGACCCGAGTAAATACTTCAGTCATCCTCTGAAAAGCTTTTACTGAACGCTCGTAAAGATATCCTTGAACTTGTCGAGCCAAGCCTTCTTATTTTTTTCGACCGTTGCTTCATCGTCGTTGATGATGTTGATCTGTTCCTTCGGGATGAGACCAACGGGCGGATCCACATCGTCGCGAACAGAACGGCGATGGAGCTGTGAGGCAATGATGCTCTGCGCTTCTTTGCTCGTGATGAAGTCGATGAACTTCTTTGCATTCTCCATATGCTTTGCATTTTTGATGATGTAGATGCCATCCGGCTTGGAGATAACGCCTTCCTCCATGTAGACGAGCTTTACGGGTGCACCGTCGGCAACGTATTTTGCGCCGCCCTCTTCAAACGTGCAGCCGACCGCATACTCGCCGTCCGCAACGCCTTTATAGACGGCGGAGGAGCCGGAGAGGAGCTTGCCGTCAAGATTGCGGCAGAACTTCTCGACATAATCCCAGCCCTTGTCAGGATCGCCTTTGCCCATCGCATAGAGCATGTTGACGAGGTGCTCGTAGGACGAGGAGGACTTGGAGGGATCGCTCATCGCGATCTTGCCCTTGAGCGCAGGATTGAGGAGATCCTCATAGCCGTTGACCTTGATGTCGCCGATGAGGTTCGTGTTGACCATGATGACGCTCGGTATGTCGGTGAAGCGCGTCATTGAGCCCTCGACGTTCTTGAACGCCTGCTGCACATGGTCTTCGTTCGCGGACGTGTAGTTCTCGAATAGTCCCGCCTTCGGCTTCATCGTGTTGAGTGAACCGCCCCAGAAGATGTCCCCGAGTGGATTCGCTTTCTCCGACTCAACGCGCTTGAGCAGCTCGCCGGTTCCTGCTGCGATGACTTCAACGTGGATGCCGCTCTGTTTCTCGAACTCCTGCACAAGCGGGTTGATAAACGCGAGCGGATGCGGGCAGTAGACGACGAGCGTTTTATCGCTGTCAGCCGCCGCCTTCTCCTCTTTCTGCGCGCCCCCGCTGCAACCTGCGAGTACGCCGCCGAGGAACACGCCTGCCACCAATCCGGTGAACAGTTTCTTGAACTTCATGGAAATACCTCCTTTATATTTTTCGGAACAATTTGTTCCAAAGAAACGCGAATGTATCAAATCTCTAGAGGGTAACATCCTTGCTGCCGGAGACGCGGAAGAAAATCACCATCGCCGCAATCGTCGTTATTGTGAGGATTGTAGAGAGCGCTGCCGCCGTGCCGTAGCTGGCGCGGATGACCTCAGTGTAGATGGCGACGGACATGGTTTTAGTCGCGCCAGTAAAGAGGATGACCGAGGAACTCAGCTCGTTGATTGCAGTAATCCATGAGAGGATCGCGCCGCTCATCACTCCGGGAAGCATCATGACCGCGGTGACCTTAAAGAAGGTCTTGAGCGGTGATGCGCCAAGGCTGATGGATGCCTCTTCGATGCTCGGACTGATCTGATAGAGGATTGCCGAGCTGGAGCGCAGTGTGTACGGCAGACGCCGAATGACGAGGGAGATGATGATGATGAACGCCGTGCCCGAGAGCAGGATCGGATCGTCGTTGAATGCGAGAAGGAGCGTGATACCGAGTACCGAGCCGGGGATGATGTATGGGAACATGGTCAGCACATCGATGAACTCGGTCAGCGCACTGCGGCGTCGTGTGGTCAGATACGCAACGGTCGCGCCGAGGAATACGATCAGTAGAATCGCCGAGGTACTGTAAAGATAGGTATTCGTAATCGCCGTGCCGAGCGTTTCGAAGATGGTTCGATAGCTGTCCAGCGAATACCCTTCGACAAAGACCGCACCTCTCGTATTGAGGAACGACGTATAGACAACGACAAGCTGCGGTATCATCGACAGCGCAACCAAGAGGTAGATGATCGCGTGCATCACGATGTTGCCCGCGCCGGTCATGGGTTCGGACTGCATGGGACGCAGAGAGCTCATTGTGAAAGACTTGCGATTGACGACAAATTTTTGCAGGAGGAATATGGTCGATGTGATGATGACCATGATCGCCGCCATTGCCGCCGCGAAGTTTGCTTGATCACCGACCTCATTGATGAACTCCGAGTATATCATGACGGGCATGACGTTGAATCCTTCGCCGATGAGCATCGGCGTGCCGAAATCCGCCATGGCGTTCATGAATACCATGAGTGCACCCGCGAGAATCGTCGGTGTGATGAGCGGCACAATAACGGTGAATACTTTCCGAACGCCGCTGCACCCAAGACTCTCTGCCGCCTCTATGAGCGCGGAGTCGATATTTTTCATCGCGCCCGCCGCATAGAGATAGATGAACGGATAGAGCTTCAGCGTAAGGACGAGCAGGATACCTGCAAATCCGTAGATAGATGGGAACTCATAGCCAAACGTATTGTAAAGCCACTGTGTCAGCATCCCGCTGCGCCCGCCGATGAGGATCCACGAGTACGCACCGATGAATGGCGGCGAGAGGAGCGAGATGATGATGCAGATCTCCACAACGTTTTTTCCCTTGATTTTGTATTTCGTCATGAAGTACGCGAGCGTTGTGCCGATGAGGATGGCGAGTACCGTTACGCAGAGCGTCACGGAAAAGCTGTTGATCATCGACTGGTAATAATATTTGCGTTGAAAGAAATGTACAAAATGTTCCAGCGAAAATGCTCCTGTCTCTGCATTCTGGAACGCGGAAACGAAGAGCGAGAAGAGCGGATAGATGAGAAAGAGCGAAAATATAGCGATGGAGAGGACGGTGACGCCCGTCCAAAAATCGAGCCTTATTTTCTGCTTATTCATAGCGAACCACATCCTTCAGGAGGTTGCGGCTGCCGTCCGCTGTGAACACATTTACCTTGGCTGCGTTCGGGCGCAGACGAATCGTCTCTCCGACCTCGAGGATGCGCTCCGCATGTCCTACATCCTGCGAGAACTCGATTGACGGCTGTCCCATGCAGATCATGTCCTCGGGGAACTCCAGCCAGTAATTGACATATTTGCCAAGGAACACCTTGCCCGTGATGCGGCATTCCATGCCGTCCTCCTGCAGGGAGAACTCCTCCGGACGCACGGAGAGAACGACCTCCTGCCCGTCCGATGCGCCTTCGATGCCGTCTACTTGGAACGTGTAGCCGTCCGAGAGGACGATGTTCCTGCCGCCCTCGATGCGCGCACGGAACAGGTTCGAATGTCCAATGAACGTTGAGACAAAGGCATTATATGGGCGCGCGTAGAGCGTCTCCGGATCCGCTGTCTGCTGGATGACGCCCTTGTCCATGACCGCGATGCGATCCGAGATCGAGAGCGCTTCCTCCTGATCATGTGTCACATAGATCGTTGTGATGCCGACTTTCTGCTGTACCTCGCGAATCGCGGAGCGCATCTCCACACGCAGCTTCGCGTCGAGGTTCGAGAGCGGTTCGTCCATGAGCAGCACGCTCGGATGAATGACGATGGCGCGCGCAAGCGCAACGCGCTGCTGCTGACCACCGGAAAGCCGCTCGGGCAGGCGATCCTGATACTCTGTGATCTTCACCGCGTCAAGGATGTCGTCGACGAGACGTTTCATCTCATCTTTCGCCGTCTTGCGGAGTTTCAGACCGTATTCCACATTCTCACGCACCGTGAGATGCGGAAAGATCGCATAACTCTGGAATACCATGCCGATGTTGCGTTTATGCGCGGGCAAATCGTTGATCGTCTCCCCATTGAATTGGATCACGCCGCCCTCGATGGAGTTGAACCCCGCGATCATCCGCAGGAGCGTCGTCTTGCCGCAGCCCGACGGTCCCAAAAGTGTGAAAAACTCACCGTTTTTTATCTCCTGCGAGAGCCCCGGAATAATCGTAACATCTCCGTAACGCTTCACCACATCTTTGATCTGTATCGCTACACTCACTCTGTATCCCACCTTCTATCAAGTTGTCCCGTACATCGTCAAGAATTTTCCGTGAATCACGACAAATATCGCCATAAAAGAATCCATCGTCTTTTATGAAGTTTCCGACTTCTTATATTTTACAGAATTAAATATAGCGATACAATCCTTAATTCTGTAAAAATATCTGAATTTCTGAACTAAGGTATTATTTTAAAATAAAATTAAAAACTGTATTGAATAATTTTTATCAGTTTTTCCCATCCTTCCTCCTGATAAAATTCATGCTAGATAATTTGACTTTTGTTATTATTAATAAAAATATTCTATTATGCCTCATATACTTTTTAATGATCACTATCCACTTTTTTTAATGGAAACATCCATACCTTACGTGGATGTTCATCTTCTCCATTTTGAATTTCTTGATATGGCTTATTCGAAAGCTTTACTATCCCTTGATAGGTATACTTTGTAGGCTCAAAAACTTCAAATAGATGGATCTCAACACCATTATGATCTGATTCAAGTAAAGTCTTATTTTGATTTCCATCTATTGTCTGATCACCATTTTTCCCCATACCCGTATAATGGAGCTCATTTCCATACCATTTATCAGCGTACATTTTCGTATGATCTGATATGATAACAAGTGTACCTGTTGCTTTAGACCGACGCATTCCTCCCATATTTCCACAACGAAATGTACGATATAATTCTTCATTTGTTACAACATCTCCAACAGAAAATATTGGCTTAACTTTTTGAGATTCCACTGCTTATTTCCTTTCTCCTATTATTTTTGATTTTCTTATCAACATTCTTGAATATGAACAAAACTAATACATTCATTATAACAGAAAAATATCCTCTCTTTAATATTAAAAATAAGAGCATCAGTGTATTGATTCCAAATACATGGATTTATATATGGCAAGACTTTGTATGACTTCACCGCCCCGTCTGCGTCATCCATGCCACGCACTCGACATGCGATGTCTGCGGAAATAAATCAACAGGCTGAATCTCCTGCGCTTCGTAGCCGAGGTCTTTCATGATAGCGAGGTCGCGTGCGAGGGTTGCGGGGTTGCAGGAGACGTAGACGATGCGGCGGGGCTTCATATTAGCGAAGGTTTTCAGGACGGTCGGCGTACAGCCCGCGCGCGGGGGATCGACGACAACGACATCGGGGCGTACGCCCTGCCGATAGAGCGACGGCATGACGGCGGTCGCGTCACCGACGATAAACTCGGCGTTTTTGATGCCGTTGTCGCACGCATTTTTCCGTGCGTCGAGGATGGCGGGACGGACGATCTCGATGCCGTAGACGTTCCGCGCCCTCTGTGCGAGGAAGAGTGTGATCGTCCCCGTGCCGCAGTAGGCGTCGATGACGGTCTCCGTGCCGTGGAGGTCGGCGTATTGCAGCGCCTGCTCATAGAGGACTGCCGCCTGTGCGGTATTGACTTGGAAGAAGGAGCGCGGCGAGATGTGAAAGCTAAGCTTTCCAAGTGTGTCTTTGATGGTCGGCTTCCCCCATAGCAGTATGGTTTCCCGCCCCATGACGACGTTATTGCGGTAGGTCTGAATGTTCTGCTGTATACTGACAAGCTGCGGCAGACGTTCACGCATCATGCGGATCAATTCTTTTTTGCGCGGCAGCTCCTTCGCTACGGTCACAATGACCGCCATGAGTTCATCCCCCTGCCCGACACGCCCGACGATGTGACGCAAAATGCCGCGGTGTGTGTCCTCGTTGTAAATGGGAATCCGGAGTTTCGTTACGATGTCACGCACGGCGTTTGCGAGCGCGTTATTCCCCGCCCGCTGGATATGGCAGTCCTCGCTGTCGATGATCCGATGACTTCCCTGCGCGAAGCATCCGACGACAATTTGCCCCTGATGAATGCCGACGGGGAACTGCATTTTGTTGCGATAGTTCCACGGCGATGCTGCGCCCAATGTTTCTTTGACCGGGACATGCGGCAGTTTTCCGATATGCGTCATAGCGTCCACGACTTGGAGACGCTTTGCCGTAAGCTGTGCTTCGTAGGAAAGGTGCTGGAACTGACAGCCGCCGCAGTCTCTGTAGATCTCGCAACACGGGCGTACGCGGTCGACGCTCGCGGCGCGAATATCCATGATACGCGCGCGCGCGTAGGTCTTTTTTACTTCTTCGATACGCGCGGAAACCTGCTCGCCCGGCAGTGCGTTCGGCACGAATACGGTGAAGTTATCGTACCTGCCGACGCCTTCACCCGAGGTGCCGAGACGTTCTATCCGGATGTCGTAATTCTTTCCCTGCTGTACGGGTATTGCCGTCTTCATTCTGCCTCTCTCTGTATCATACTATATCCTGCGCGCAAAACGTCAGTTTTTGAAAGAGTTCGCGCGGATGCGATAAAAGAATCTGCGCGCCGTGCGCCGTGAGTTCCTGCTGCGGGCGAAAGCCCCATAGAACGCCGACCGCGAGCGCCCCCGCGTTGTGCGCGGTATCCATGTCGACGGCAGTGTCGCCAAAATACGCTGTGGATGCAGGCGATACGCCCATTCGACGGGCGATGTGCAAGACCTTCTGCGGATCGGGCTTGCGCGGCAGACCGCGCCGGTCGCCGATGACTTCTTGGAATATATTTTTAGGAAATAGGGCTTCTACGATGGCATCCGCCGCGCTCTGATGCTTATTCGTGCAGATTGCCATGGGGATATTCCTGCGCCGAAGTTCCTCCAGCATCTCCGGGATGCCGTCATAGAGCTGCGTCCGGTGCAGCAGACGCTCCGCGTAGCAGTCTTTGTAGCGCGCCATTGCTTCATCCACGAACGCCGCATCCCGGCTCCGCTCCTCGGGCAATATGCGCTCAATCAGTTTGCGAGAGCCATCACCGACGAAATAGCGATATGCGCCCACGTCATGCGTTCGAAATCCATAGGATGCGAGCATGGCGTTCGCGGCGTCCGCGAGATCCGCCAGCGAGTCGACCAGTGTTCCGTCCAAATCAAATACGGCGGCTTGACAGTGCATGACCGTGCCCCTCCTTCCGCAAGTGCAATCAGCCCTTTCCATACGGGGAGGGCTGATTTTTATGTCCGCTCACAACGAGATATTTGTTTTCGAAAAATCAGGCGTCCAGTTTTTTGGCGAGCAGTTCGTTCACCATCTGCGGGTTTGCCTTGCCCTTGGACTGTTTCATGACCTGCCCGACCAGCGCGCCGATGGCCTTCTTGTTGCCGCCCTTGTAGTCCTCGACCGCCTTTGTATTCGCGGCGATGACGTTCTCGACGATCTCCTCGATCTCCTTGGTATCGGTGATCTGGACGAGCCCCTTATCCTTGACGATTTTCTCCGGTGCGTCGGGCGATGTCCACATTTCCTTGAACACGGTTTTGCCGATCTTCGAGGAAATCGTTCCCTTCGATATGAGTAATATCATCTCGCCAAGGCGTTTGGCATCGACGGGAGACTGCTCGATCGTCAGCCCCTCGGCGTTGAGGTTTTTCGAGAGATCACCCATCAGCCAGTTCGCCGCGAGCTTCGCATCCGCCCCCGTTGCCGTAATGGCATCGTAATACTCCGCCATGGCGCGCGAGCTCGTGATGACGCCCGCGTCGTAGGCGGAAAGCCCCGCCTCGTCCATCAGACGAGCGCGGCGTGCATCGGGCAGTTCCGGCAGCGCGGCGCGGATCGCCTCGATCTCAGCGGCGCTCGTGACGATCGGCGGCAGATCGGGTTCCGGCATATAGCGGTAGTCGTGCGCCTCTTCCTTGCTGCGCATAGAGAGCGTGATGCCGCGTTCGGGATCCCATGTGCGCGTCTCCTGAACGATGTGTCCGCCGTCCTCAAGCACCTCGGTCTGCCGTTCTACTTCGTAGTTGATGGCGTCTTCGAGCGCCTTAAAGGAGTTGATGTTCTTCATCTCCGTGCGCGTGCCGAGCACATCGGAGCCGACCGGACGCAGCGACACGTTGATGTCCGCGCGGAGATTGCCCTCCTCCATGCGGCAGTTGGAGACGTCGATGTACTCCATGATCGCCTTGATCTTCTCCATGTAGGCGCGCGCTTCCTCCGCCGAGGACATATCCGGTTCCGAGACGATCTCGAGCAGCGGCACGCCCGTGCGGTTGTAGTCCACGTTCGACGTTGCGGAGTCCTTGATCGTCGTGCCGGAGTGCACGAGTTTCCCCGCGTCCTCCTCCATGTGGATGCGCGTCAGGCGAATCCGTTTCTTCCCCGCCGCCGTATCGATGTCAACCCAGCCGTGCTCGGCGATGGGCAGATCGTATTGGGAGGTCTGAAAATTCTTCGGCAAATCGGGATAGTAATAATTCTTTCGGTCAAATTTGCTGTACTCGTTGATCGTGCAGTTCGTCGCAAGCCCCGCCTTGATCGCGAACTCTACGACGCGGCGGTTGACGACCGGCAGGACGCCCGGCAGACCGAGACAGACGGGACAGACATGCGTGTTCTGCGCGGCGCCGAAGGTTGTGGCGCAGCCGCAGAAAATCTTCGTGTTGGTCTTGAGCTCGCAGTGAATCTCAAGACCGATGACAGTTTCGAATTTCATGCGTTCCCTCCAATCGGCGCTAGTTTCGTATGATAGTCGTGCGCCTGTTCATAGGCAAATGCCGCACGCAAAATCGTCTCTTCCGCAAGAGGTTTCCCTATGATTTGCAGTCCGATCGGAAGTCCCGCCGCACTGAATCCGCACGGCACAGAAATGCCCGGCAGTCCCGCAAGGTTGACCGGTACGGTAGAGATGTCCTGCAAATACATTTGCAGCGGGTTTTCTATCTCTCCGATGCGATACGCGGTCGTCGGCGCCGTCGGCGTCATAATCACGTCGACGTCCTCAAAGGCGCGTGTAAAGTCCTCGCGAATCAGTGTCCGCACCTTGAGCGCCTTCAGATAATAGGCGTCGTAGTAGCCCGCCGAGAGCGCATAGTTGCCGATGAGGATGCGGCGGCGCACCTCATCGCCGAATTTCTCCGTGCGCGTGCGCGTCATCATATCGACGAGGTCTTCCCCGTCCACGCGCGCGCCGTAGCTCACGCCGTCATAGCGTTCGAGATTGGTCGCCGCCTCCGCGGGCGCGATGAGATAGTAGGTCGACACCGCGTAGTCCGTATGCGGCAGGGAGATTTCCCGCACCTCGGCGCCCATGGATTCGAAATCGTGAATCGCCTTGCGGACGGCAGTCTCAACCTCTGCGTCCATGCCGGGGATGAAATATTCCTTTGGCAGTCCGATCTTCAGTCCCTTGACATCCTGCGTCAATGCTTTCGTATAGTCGGGCACGAGGCTTTTGCTTGCCGTCGAATCCATCACGTCGTGTCCCGCGATGATGTTCAGCAGATGTGCGGCATCCGTGACGTCGCGAGTCACGGGACCGATCTGATCGAGAGAAGATGCGTATGCGATAAGCCCGTAGCGGGAGACGCGCCCGTAGGTTGGCTTGAGTCCGACGATGCCGCAGAACGAGGCGGGCTGACGGATGGAGCCGCCCGTATCGGAGCCGAGCGCCCAAATCGCCGTTCCCGCCGCAACCGCCGCAGCACTGCCGCCGGACGAGCCACCGGGCACGCGTTCCGTATCCCACGGATTGTGCGTCGGTCGGTACGCGGAGTTCTCCGTCGATCCGCCCATCGCAAACTCGTCCATATTTGCCTTGCCGAGGACAACAGCCGCGGCATCGTGCAGTTTTGTCACAACCGTCGCATCGTAGGGCGGAACAAAGTTTTCGAGAATCTTCGAGGCGGCGGTCGTCCGCACGCCCTTCGTGCAGATATTATCTTTCACCGCGCCGGGAATCCCCGCGAGGAACGGAATCTCTTCCTTCGCCGCAATTTTCGCATCAACGGCGTCCGCCTGCGTGCGCGCCGCTTCGCGTATCTCGAGGAGATACGCGCCCACCTGCGGCTCTGCGGCATCCATACGTGCAAAGACGTCCTCCGTGAGTTCGCGCGCGCTGATCTCGCGGCGCGAGAGCATATCGTGCAGGACATGCGCCGGTTTTTCATAGAGATGCAAAAGAGTCCCTCCTATCCTTCCAGTACCTTCGGCACCTTGAAGTACCCGTCCTCCCGGAGCGGCGCATTGGAGAGCGCGGCTTCGTTCGGGAGAGACGGACGTACCTCGTCGGCACGAAACACATTCTCGATCGGCAGCGCGTACGTCGTCGGCCGGACGCCCTCCGTATCGACACCGGAAAGATTATCCACATAGGTCAGGAAGTCCCCGAGACGCGCGAGCGCATCCGCCCTTTCGTCCGCAGGAATGGCGAGACGCGAGAGACGCGCGGTCGTCTCCAGATCCTTTTCCGTCACATTCATAGCTTCACCGTCTTTCATTGCAATATCCTAGATATTATAACAAATTGGCGCGCGCCTATCAAATCGAAATCCGCGCCGAGTCGATATTCCCGGCAGAAAATCACCGCAGGAGTCCCTTGCTGCGGAGATGCTCTTCCGCCACCGCACGCGGTTCGCGCCCCGCGCTCTCAACGGCATAATTCATCCGCGCCATTTCGGCATCCGTGATCGTATCCGTCAGCTTTTCAAGCGTATCCGCCAGCTCCGGATGTGCGGTCAAAACTTCCTCGCGGACGACATTGCCGCAGCGGTAGGATGGGAAAAAACCGCGGTCGTCTTGAAGAACGACGGCATCCGATGCGGGGAGCTGTCCGTCCGTCGTGAAAATCGTCATAACGTCTATTTGACCGCTTTCGAGCGCCCTATATTTAAGCCCGATATCGAGATCCATCGTCCGCGCAAAGCTGAGCCCATAGGCGCGGCAAAGCCCCGCATATCCGTCCTCGCGTTCGAAGAAATCGTACTCCGCCCCAAAGGTCAGCGCCGGCGCAGCATTTACTAAATCGGAATACGTTCGCAGTCCATATTGCTTCGCGATGTCCCGGCGCACCGCAATGCCAAACGTATCGTTGAATCCATACATGCCGATCCACCGCATATGATAACGCTCACGATATGCCGCCGTGAGTGACGGAAAGAATCGCTCGTCATACGCCCGTTTTTCCTTCAGCACCATGTTCCACCCCGTGCCCGTATACTCCGGATAGAGGTCAAAATCACCGCTTTCCATAGCGGGCTGAATATTCGACGTTCCGCCGCCGACGCCCGGCGTCAGACGAACCGAAAGATTCGTGTCCTGCTCGATGAGGAGCTTCAGCATCTCTCCCATGACGAGCTGCTCCGTCATGGGTTTTGTCGCGATGCGGATAACATCTTTTGTTCCAAACATCCCGTAGAGCACCCCGCCGGCAAGACCGATGAACACAAGAAGTCCGGCGGCGATACCGAGAGATTTACCCGACCTGCGCCGATGCAGATCTTTTTTCGCGCCCTGCTCCAATGCGCCGAGGATGGCGTCGAGCACCAGCGCAAGCGCGGCGATGAGGAGACTGCCCGCGATCGTCAGCGCGGGGTTGTTCGTCGTAATGCCGCGATAGATCGCAACGCCGAGCCCGCCCGCACCGATGAACGAGGCGATTCCCGCAAGCGCGACGGTCATCGTCACCATATTGCGAATGCCCGACATGATAATCGGCAGTGCAAGCGGCAGTTCGACGCGCGCGAGCACATAGATCGGCGTCCCGCCCATGCCGACCGCCGCTTCGACGAGCGAGCGGTCGACCTGCGCGAGCCCCGTATGTGTCGCGCGCACCATCGGCAGGAGCGCATAAACGGTCAGCGCGATGATCGCCGCCGTATTGCCCACGCCGAAAAACGGGATCAAAAAGCCCAGCATCGAAATGGACGGGATCGTATAGAGGAAATTCACCACGCCGAGCGTCGGCTGTACCGCCCGTTCGTAGCGGCTGATCAAAATCCCCGCCGCGCCGCCGACAACAAGCGCAATCCCAATCGCGGACGCAGAAATCCAAAGATGTTCCAGTGTCAGCTGCAAAAAAAATTGACCGCGCTCCGCAAATATCGAAACGACCGCCTGTAACAAGTCCATCGTTCACCTCTTTTCAAATTGTAATAAAACAAATTCTATAAGACTATATCATCACTCCCGTGTTTTTTCAACAGAAAATGCCCTTGCGCATAGTTCAAAACATACGCAAGGGCAGAACATTCAAATGACGATGACAACCTTTCCGAATCCAGTTCTGCTTTCCAAATAACGATGTGCATCAATGATTTCCGAAAGTGAAAATATTTTTTCGGGGCGAATACGGACGCGATACCGGTCGATATAATCAATCAGATCATTGAGGCGTCCCTCACGCACATTGCCCGAATAGAACGAGGTTAGATAGCTGTCCTCTGCCAAATCGATAATGGGGTCGAACTGTTCCAAGTACCATTTCCCGCCGAGCTGACCCGTACTGCACAGAATGCCGAATCGGCAGAAGTGTTTCATGCTGTCCTTTATCACTGCGGGATCGATGAGTTCCAAAATCCGGTCATAGGATCGCTCCGTCTCAAGGCGTCCGTCCCGATCTATCACAATATCGATATAGCCCTCGGCAAGAAGTGATGACCGCATATCCGCACGCCGCGTTGTCCCGTCGATACGCATATCCGGATATTTCCCTCGCAAAAGGCGCAGCGCCGCCACACCAACGCCGCTTGCACCGCCATGAACGAGGACGCTGTGCTCCGCCGAAATGCGAAGGTTCTCCAGTGAACAAAATGCCGTATAGTACGTCTCCGGAATCGCCGCCAGTTCTGCCCACGGCAGGTCAGTGTCCACCGGATAAATCTGTGCATTCGGAATCAGGACGTACTCCGCATAACTTCCGTCAAATGCCCGCCCCATCTCTCCCATAATGGAAACGACGCGCCGCCCGACGGGAAGTCGCTCCGGCTCCGTCGTCTCCTCGACCGTGCCGACGCACTCGATACCAAGGATGCGCGGGATTTTTACCGAAGGAGACAGTCCCTGCCGCGTGAATATTTCCGAATGATTGATGCCGAATCCGCGCACCTTGACGAGAGACCGTCCCTCTTTGATTGTGGGACGTGGAACATCCGTATAAACGAGCTGCTGCGCCCCGCCCGCCTCATAAACGACAACCGCCTTCATAGCGAATGTACCTCTCTTTTCACCGGTACTTAAATATATCATACGATCTGCGGGCGAATAAAATCCTCCTCGAACGCGAGCAGCATCTCACGCAGGAGCTTCAGCGCCGTCGCCGTAGATGCGCCGCTTGCATCGAGCGGCGGGGACAGCTCCACCATATCGCAGGCGACAATCCGACATCCGTGAATGACGGAGAGCGCCGCCTTCATCAGCTCGATAAAGGTCACGCCGCCCGCCTCGGGTGTTCCCGTCCCGGGGAATACCGACGGATCGAGCACGTCGAGGTCAATCGTGAGGTATACGGGACGCCCTTTCACCGCAGCGACGGCATCGGAAAGCCCCGCAAAGGTAAAGGGACGCAGGTTCGTGTGTCCCGCGCGCGCCCACTCCCATTCGGCACGCTCGCCGCTGCGAATGCCGAACTGATGGATGCGCCCGTCCCCCAAAATATCCCAGACGCGCCGGATAACAGTCGCATGTGACAGACGGTTGCCGAGATATTCGTCGCGCAGATCGGTATGCGCGTCAAAATGAATCACGGCGAGGTCGGAATATTTTTCGGCAGCCGCCTCAATCGCAGGCAGGCTCACAAGATGTTCCCCTCCGATGAGAAACGGGAGCTTCCCGTCCCTCAGGACTTCCGTGGCAAAATCTCGAATCATCCCGAGCGCACACGCCGTATCCCCGAAGGGCAGCTCCAAATCGCCGCCGTCAAACACGCGCGCATCCTCAAGGTCAAGATCCTGATACGGACTGTACGTCTCCAGTCCATAGGATTCAGCGCGCATTGTCCGCGATGCAAAGCGCGTGCCGGGACGGTACGAGGTCGTCGAGTCGAACGGCGCGCCAAAGAGGACAATGTGCCCCTCTTCATATGCGGCGTCACATCCTAGGAACGTCTCTATATTACGATTCCACATCTTCGAGCATCTCCTCCACATAGTTGGGCAGCGCAAAGGAAGCCGCGTGCAGCTGCGTGTTATAATAGCGCGTCTTGATGCCGAGGGCTCTCCAGCGTGCAAAATCCGCATCCTCAACGGGATGATATTTCTTTGACGCAAAGCCGAAGAGCCAATGCCCCGACGGGTAGGTCGGTATATGTGCCTGGTATACGCGGCTGATCGAAAACGACGTTACAATGCGCCGGTGCATACGCTGCATTGCATAGGCATCCTGCTCGTAAAAAGGGCTTTCATGCTGATTGACCATGATGCCGTCGTCTTTCAGCGCCTTGAAGCAGTTGCCGTAAAATTCCTTTGTAAAAAGCCCTTCTCCTGGGCCGAAGGGATCCGTCGAGTCCACAATAATGAGATCGTAGGCGCTCACGGGCTTGCGTACAAATCGCAGACCGTCCTCATAGTGGAGACTGACGCGCGGATCGTCAAGCCCCGCCGCGGTAAACGGCAAATATTTTTTACAGATGTCAACAACCTGCTCGTCGATCTCCACGAGATCGATATGACGGACAGAGGAATAGCGGAGCAATTCACGCACCGTCCCGCCGTCACCGCCCCCGATGACGAGGATATTTTCCGCATCGGGACGCACGCACATGGGCACATGCGCAATCATCTCATGATAGATAAACTCGTCCTTTTCGGTCAGCATCATATAGCCGTCGAGCGTCAAAAAACGCCCGAACTCGGGTGATTCAAACACATCGATGCGCTGGAACTCGCTCTGTCCGCTGTAGAGCTGGCGATCCACACGAATCGAGAGCCGCACGTCCGGCGTATGCTGTTCGGTATACCAAAATTCCATCGTTCACCTCTCCGTCATGACGTTGAGACACCGTATGCTCATATCCTCCGGGCCTGTTATCTGACAGCCCTTTTTCTTTGCATAGCGGATATAGGTCAGAATCTCCTCCGTGATCTGCTCGCCCGGCGCGAGGATCGGGATGCCCGGCGGATAGCACATGACGAACTCCGTGCAGATGCGCCCTGCCGTCTCCTCGATGGGCAGGGATTCTTTCTCGGCATAGAACGCGTCCTGCGGGCCGCATACGACAACGGGATCCATGTACTCCATGCGCAGCGTCTTTGCAGGATCTTTGCGGTAGTTGCGCCGAATCTCGGCAAGCGCCGCGACAAGCCGCTCAATATCCTTCGGACGGTCGCCGACGGACACATAGGCGAGCAGGTTTGCAATATCGCCGAACTCCGTTTGAATATCGTAGTCGTCACGCAGTATATCATAGACCTCGATGCCCGCAAGACCGGTTGGGCGCGTAAAAATGGATAGCTTCGTCGTGTCAAAATCAAATACCGCGCCGCCGTCCACGAGTTCTCGCCCATAGGCGTAGTAATCGCCGATAGCATTGATTTCATCCCGCGCATAGGCAACGAGATCGATGATCTTATCGATCACCTCGCGCCCGCGCAGCGCGAGGTTTCTGCGGCTGATGTCAAGACTTGCGAGCAACAAATAGGACGCGCTCGTCGTCTGCGTGATGTTGATGATCTGATGCACATAGCCGAGCGGCATCCGATCGGAGCAGAGCAGGATCGAGCTCTGTGTCAGCGAGCCGCCTGATTTATGCATACTGATTGCCGCCATATCCGCGCCCGCATCCATCGCCGCCACGGGCAGGCGATCGCTGAAATAGAGATGTGTGCCGTGCGCCTCATCCGCAAGCACCTTCATCCCGTGCGCGTGCGCCAGCTCCGTAATCGCGCGCAGATCGGAGCAGATACCGTAGTAGGTCGGATTGTTGACAAAGACCGCCTTTGCATCAGGATGGCGTGCAATCGCCGCCGCAACATCCTCTAGGCACATCCCGAGCGCAATGCCGAGGGTATCGTCAATGCCCGGGTTGACATAGATGGGGATCGCGCCGCACAGAATAAGTGCATTGATCGCGCTGCGATGGACGTTGCGCGGCATGATAATCTTATCCCCGCGCCCGACCGCAGACAGCACCATCGCCTGAACGGAGCCCGTTGTGCCGCTGACCATAAAAAATGCGTGCGCAGCGCGAAACGCCTCTGCCGCAAGGGTCTCCGCATCCTTGATCACCGAGACGGGATGACAGAGGTTGTCCAGCATCTTCATGGAGTTCACATCGACATCCAGACAGGCTGCGCCGAGGAATGCCGAGAGCTCCGGATTCCCCCTGCCGCGCTTATGCCCCGGCACGTCAAACGGAACCAAGCGCGCGCGCTTCATACGCTCAAGAGCCTCTTGGATGGGCGCGTTTTCCTGTGAGAGATACGGCATTATTTCCCCTCCGAAAGGAGATCGACAACGAGGTCGTTATAGCTATAGTCTCTGGCGAGGTCTTTCCCTTTCACCCAACCGGCCGCCTCTTCGACGTCTTTTTCCGTCGGAAGCCCTGCCGAACGATAGGGATTGAGCTTTAACGCATCGCGCGCGGGAGCGGGAAAGCCGCTCTTTTCCATCACGAGGTCGATATACTCTTCGCGTGGCGTGTTGTTCAGATACTCCACCGCTTTATCATAAGCGCGGTACATCGCCCGGATAGAGGACTTTTTCCCCTGAATCGATTGGTCTGTAAAGATCATAACGCCCGGATTGATGCCGAGATCGCCCGATCCCGTGATATAGCGCCCGCCCGACGCCACGGCAACGCTCGCCATCGGTTCCGGCAGCAGCGCCGCGTCAAGATTGCCGCTTTGCAGCATCTCAAGACGCACGGGAATCTGCGGGATCACGACCTTTGAGACATCTTGTTCACTCATCTTATGCGACGCAAGAATTTCATCCGTCACATACTCAATGATGGTATTGCGCGAGATTGCAATCTCCTTGCCGCACATACCGTCAACTGATGAAATATCCGTATGACCACCCGCGATAAGGTTGTAGCTGCCGTCTGTGTAGGACGTCGCGTGTACGGCAAAGCCGCCGGAACGCGCAAAGATGACGGCGAGCAGATCGGAGACCGCACCGTCGAGATTACCGCTCTGGAGCGCCGCATCACGCTCCATCGCACTCTTAAAGGGCATGAGTTCAACCTCAATGCCCTCTTCCTTGAAGTATCCTTGCTGTTCCGCAATAATGAACGGGATTGAATCCGTATCCGGCATGAGTCCAACGGTGAGCTTTGGCAAAGTCTCCGCCTGTTGCTCCTTTTCCGCAGCGCAGCCGAGTGTCAAAAACAGCCCCAAAGCGGCGATCACCGCAAGAATCTTCTTCATTTCATCCCGTCCTTTACCACTAGTCCCGCGATTCATCCTTCAGCGCTGCGCCGTGTTCGTGCGACATATGCTCGCACAAATAGCGCAGCGTCCACAGCGTATTGTACGGCGTAATCGAGGATTTATAGGAAATGCGCGGCACCCCCGCCTCCGCAAGTGCGGTGAGTACCTTTGTCAATCGCTTTCCACGGATATGCTCAAGCAGCATCACCTCATGGGGGAAATCAAAATGCGCCTCGTCCGCCGGTAGTGCCGGACGATAGCCCTTGAGCCCCAGCAGATAGCCGACCTTCTCGCGCCACGCATCGGGAGGAAGAATCTGCACGCGAATCCCGAGCGCCCGCAGCGCCGTCTGTGCCGCAGGCAAATGCTCCGGCGGGAATTGATACAGGAGGACACGCTCCTCTTTCTTCGCCATCTCAATGCTCCGTTATTTTACAGAAAGACCGCGCATCAGGAGGTATGTGACGAGCTCGTCAAGAGAAACCTCCTCCTCGATCATTTTCTGTTCGAGCGAGGTGCGCAGCGTCTTCGGCAACCGAACTGTAAGGAATCCGTTTACCGCGGACGCCTGTGCCGCCGGTTCGGGCGCCGTACTCACAAGCATTGCCGGAGACTGCATAGAGGGGTGAGCCGCGGCTTTCTTCTTCGTTTTGGCTGCCGATTTTTGCATCTCTTTTGCGGCTTCTTTCACAGGTTTTACTTCCACTGCAGGCGGCTCCGGCTTCTTCTTTCCGGTATTCGCAGGAGCCGGCTGTTTCTTTGTTTCCTGCTTTACAGCGGCTTTATCCACAGCGGGCTTCTGCCCGGTCTTGCTCCCCTTTTCATCCGATTTCTTCTTTGCCATTGTATCCGCCTCCGTCGCTTTTTCTTCTGTATTCTTCTTCGTCGTACGCCCCTTAATCTTTCGTTCCGGCGGATAGACGAAGAACTCATTATACGCATTTCGCAGGTCTTCGCTCGCCTGCTTCGTCCCGACACCGATGATGTAGGATGGATCCTGCGCATTCAGCGACTCCGCAATCCGCACGAAGTCCGAATCCGTTGTGATGATAAAGTATTTTCGCACGCCCTCTTGATAGAGAATCTGCGCAGAATCATAGAGCGCCGAATCCAGCGAATTTTTACCGAAAAATGTCCGGCTGATCTGCCGAAAGGTGAAGTCCGGATACTGCATGAGGCGATCCCATCGCTTTTGCTCCGGATGCGCCTCCCAATCGGAGACGACGATCATGCGGCAGGGCTGATAACGCTGCGCTTTGTCTATCGTATATTGAAGCATTTCGATGGGTGCATTCTCTATATCGTAAAGGATCGCAACCGTATCGTTACTCGAATCAAGCGTCATAGATCTCCCTCACTCCATTTTGTCTCCGGACGATCGCTTCGCACGCTGCACGAGGAAGGACTCCTCGACCTCCAGCACCTCCGCCTGACGCAGGCTGCTCTCTGCGCTGCGGATCGTCGCCGCATTCTTATCCGTCATCCATGCCGCATAGCCCTCCGCATATGCGATGTGCAGATCGCATATCTTCAGACGGAGCTGCTGGAGACTCTGCATACTACGGGGTACGGACACCGCAGAAAGCTCTTCCTTCCGCTGCTTCCAGTCGACGAGAATATCCTGCTCCATGATCCTGCGTGCCATATCCCGTGTCGCTTGATTGCCGAGCGTTCCAACGGCAAGCGAACTGTAAAGTCTGAGCTGCGCCAAGCGTACACTCTGATCATGTCGAGCAATGATCGCTCCGGTTGCAGTAAGATAGTCCTCCACGTGCGCGCGACGTGCCTTCCCTAAGAACACCGCGTATTCATACAGATTCGTAATACCCGTTACCTGCCAGTCGCCCTCGTCCGAGGGGGCAAGCGCGACTTGAAAGGTGAAATCTGCATCCGCCTCGCCCTGATGGGCAAGGATCTCCGCGACAGCCGTCCTATTTTCCTCATTGACGTTCAGCGCAGTAATCTCACGGAAACTCAGATCGCGCAGCCCGATACGCGATAGTATATTCTCAGACTCCGCACCGTCGGCAGTCTGATCTACCGCAGGAAACTCCCCGGTCGTCAGTCGCGCCTCTATGGCATCATACAACATCTTGGTAAAGGCCGGTTTGAGCATTTTAGTGAAATCATCCAGTCCCGCAGGCGTTTCTTGCCCCTGTCCGAAATCCACCGCAATCGTACCTGCCATGAAATCATCATAGCCCCGGTCAAGAACCTCATCCAAACGCACATAGCGCAGGAAGCGATTTTCATCATGCCGGTCAAGCGCCTGCACGATTGCTCCCATGGCATATTCCGGCGTCTTGGTATGAATGCGAAAATACCAAAAGAGCCCCGCAAATAATACCGCAACACCAAGCAGTACGAAGCAGGAAATCTTGATCTTTACACTGCGGCTCATCATTTGAATCCCCTCTCTCCCCATGGATGAATGTATCACGCAAGCACAGCATCAATGACGCCGCCCCCCAGCACAACGTCTCCCTCGTAGAACACAATGGACTGCCCCGGCGTCACCGCACGCTGCGGTTCTGTAAAGCGAACTCGTAGTCTGTTCCCGTCAAGAGGCATTATCCGTGCCTCTGCCTCACGCTTCCCGTATCGAATCTTCGCGTGTGCCATACGCACCTCGTCAAGCGACTCCCACATCGTCCAACTCAGATCCGATGCCGTAAGTTCCCGCGCAAAAACCTCCTCCGCCGTCCCCACGACAACATGATTGTGCACGGCATCAAGCGCCGTCACATAGAGCGGCTGAGGAGCCGCGATGCCTAAGCCCCGTCGTTGACCGATCGTATAAAATGAAATCCCGTCGTGATGCCCCAGCACATTCCCCGCACGGTCGACAATATCCCCGGGCACGGATCGCCCCGGGCGCTTTTCCTTCATATAGGACTTATAATCGTCACGCGGAACAAAGCAGATTTCTTGACTCTCCGGCTTATGCGCAACGGGCAGACGGTATTCCTCCGCCATGCGGCGCGTCGTCCCCTTGTCAAAGTCGCCAAGCGGCAGAAGCACATGCGCTAACGTCTCCTGATTGAGATGATAGAGCACATAGGACTGATCCTTATCTACATCTTTCCCCTTGCGCAGACGATACATCCCTCCGTCAAAATCAATACGTGCATAATGTCCCGTCGCAACATGGGACGCGCCCAGCTCCGCCGACTTATGCAGCAGCCCTTCAAATTTAATATACCGATTGCACGCAATACACGGATTTGGTGTGCGTCCGAGCAGATACTCATCCAAAAAATAGTCGATCACCGACGTTTGGAACGGCATCGTAAAGTCCATCACATAATGCCGAATCCCCAGAACATCCGCCACGCGTCGCGCATCATCCACACTGCTGAGCGAACAGCAGCTGCGGTCGTTTTCCGGATCCACATCGCGGTTCTCATTGGAAAGACGCATCGTAACCCCGACGACATCATAGCCCTGTGCAAGGAGCAGCGCCGCCGCAAGAGAACTATCCACACCGCCGCTCATCGCGACGACAACACGCTCTTTCCCCATTATCCGCTCCACTGATATGATATCCTCCTAATTTTTCGTTTAGTATATCATTCGCCATGGGAAAATACAAGATATGGTATTTGTTTCGAAAGGATCTACGAAGATGTCGCTTCATAGATACGACGACATTAGGACAATTCAGCTAGATTCCTTGACGGACATGTCACTTTCATCTATAATGAGAACAGATGATGTGCTGGGTAAGGAGACTGAGGCGAATGACCATTCAATCAAGATTATTGACGGTAGACTTTTATAATTGTAAAGGAGACAAATGCGGCAATGAGGCATTACTCCGCGAAAAAGTCTCGGAAGCACTCGCACAGATGAATCTCGTCCCACTCCAAATGATCAGCGATGTGCAGATGGGCGGACATATATCGCTCATGGCACTCCTGCCGGACGGTCACATCGCGCTCCATGTACACCCGGATCTGCGCCATGTCTCTCTCGACATCTACCTTTGTGCGGAGAACGCTGCACTCGAGCCAATTGCAAACAGTATGCGCCGGGCGTTCCAGCCCGACAAAACAAAGAGCACTCATCTGCGTCGCGGGGACTTCCGCGCGCCTTCAGAAATCCGTCCCAAAACCACGACGCGCGTCGCCCCATTTCGCAGGATTAAGAGTACTGGCGCTAAGGTCATCCGCATCCTCGCGCGGCGTACGCGCAGATAAGTAAGATACGAACAAAGCACTCGCAGTCGGGTGCTTTTCTTTTGGTGTTTTCTACCCGCAAAAGAAAACCTGCCGAACACGGCAGGCATCATGCGGATATATATTCAGTTCTGATTGATTTTTTTCTTCTGGCACTCGGGACAATACCCAAAGAAATACATCTGCTGCGCGACGACGCGATAACCCGTCACTGACGCAACGTTCTTGTCGAGTGCAGGCAACGATGTGATGGGCACGTCCGCGACCTTGTCGCAGGCAATGCAGCGCACATGTGGATGTGGTGAGATGTCTGCATCGTAACGGAATGCCTCCTCACCTACGTTCAGCTCACGTACAATGCCGATCTCGCAGAACGCATCGAGCGACTTATAGACCGTTGCAAGACTCATTGTCGGGTAATTCGGGCGCAGCTCCTTGTAGAGCGTCTCCGCGGTTGGATGCTCTTTGGTCGCTGCGAGCGCCGCATAGACGGCGAGGCGCTGCGGTGTCACTTTCTTTTTATTTTGACGGAGAATGTCCGTGACTTCACTCATGGTCAGCATCGAATCTGCATGCATAATCGTTCCTACTTTTCAATCATACCAAAACTAAAATCATTATTACTTATGTATTATAATACTCTATCCTAAAATTCCTGTCAATAGTCCTATGTCATATTCGTCCTATAAAATGAGTGTTCCTTTTGTTTGCCGCAAAAATCATGCTATAATGTAGGACATTGACGAATGAAGAAAGGTTTGATTTCATGCGTATTTCCGACATTCCTGCCGTCATCGCAAAAGAGCTTTCCGTCCGTCCGCAGCAAATCGATGCGGTCATCACGCTCCTAGACGACGGGAACACGATCCCCTTCATTGCCCGCTACCGCAAGGAAGCAACAGGATCACTCGATGATGAAACGCTGCGCAGTGTCGAGACACGGCTGAGCTATCTGCGCGGTCTCGTCAAACGACAGGAGGAAGTCCTCGCGCGCATCGAGGAGCAGGGCAAACTCACGGACGAGCTGCGCGCCGCCGTTGAAGCGGCGGAAAAACTGCAAACGCTGGAGGATCTCTATCGCCCCTACAAGCAAAAGAAGCGTACGCGGGCGTCGGTCGCACGGGCGCGCGGACTGGAACCGCTCGCAGACGCCATGCTCGTGCAGAAGGAAACAACCGGGACGCCCGAGGAGTACGCCGCCGCCTTTGTAAATCCCGCGCAGGAGGTACGGGCGCCGGCAGACGCACTCGCGGGTGCGCGCGATATTCTCGCCGAGACCATCATGGACGACGCATCGCTGCGCTCGCAGATGCGTGAATATTTTTGGAAAAATGCCGTCCTTGAGACGGCGCTGGACGCGGCGTCGGAGGACGCGCAGACATTCCAAATGTACGACAAGTACAGCGAACCCGTGCGCACGCTGCCGTCGCACCGCATCCTCGCCATCAACCGCGGTGAGAAGAAAAGCTGTCTCACCGTACGCGTCAATATCGAACACGAGAAAAATATCGAAACGATTGCTCGCCGTATCCTCCGGCAGCCTTCTATCTTTACCGCGGAGCTGCGCGCCGCCGTCGAGGACGGGTATAAACGCCTGCTCCTCCCCGCGCTGGAGCGCGAGCTGCGCGCGCGTCTCACCGAAGAGGCGGAGGAAAAGGCAATCAAAATCTTTGGTCAAAACCTGAAACAATTGCTCCTCCAACCGCCGCTCGCAGGACATGTCGTCATGGGGCTCGATCCCGGCTACCGCACGGGCTGCAAGGTCGCCGTCGTCGACGCGACAGGGCATGTCCGCGCAAGCGGCGTCGTGCAGGTCACGCAGAGCGATGCCGCCCGCCGCGCCGCCGCACAGCAGCTTCTCAGTCTCATCAAGGAGCACGGCGTCACGCTCATCTCCATCGGCAACGGCACGGCTTCCTACGAGACGGAGCAGTTCACCGCAGCCCTCATCCGCGACAACAACCTCGCGAACGTCCACTACCTCATCACGAACGAAGCGGGCGCATCCGTCTACTCCGCATCGGCGCTCGCAAAAGAGGAGCTGCCGGACTACGACGTGACGATTCGCGGCGCCGTCTCCATCGCGCGCCGCGTGCAGGATCCCTTGGCGGAGCTGGTCAAAATCGATCCGCAGGCGATCGGCGTCGGTCAGTATCAGCACGACGTCAGTCAAAAGGAACTCAAAGAGACGCTCGACGCCACCGTCGAGGATGCCGTCAACCACGTCGGCGTCGATCTCAACACGGCGTCCCCCGCCCTGCTCGGGCGCATCGCGGGCATCAATGCCGCCATCGCAAAGAACATCGTCGCATACCGCAACGAGCACGGCAAATTCACGAACCGCAGCACCCTGCACAAGGTCTCTCGTCTCGGCGACGCGGCGTTTACCCAGTGTGCAGGCTTTCTGCGCATCCGCGCGGGCGAAACGCCGCTCGACGATACGTCCGTACACCCCGAGTCCTATAACCTCGCGCGCGCCCTGCTCAGGGAGCTGTGCGCCGCGGAAGGCGATCTCACCGACCGTGCCGCACTCCCTGCCCTCGCGCTCAAAATTGCGCAAACGGACGCCGCTGCCCTTGCAAAGAAGCTCGGCGCAGGCGTTCCGACGGTCACGGACATCCTCAAGGCGCTCGCCCGTCCGGGACGCGACCCGCGCGAAGATCTGCCCGCACCGCTCACACGGCAAAACATCGTGAAGCTCTCCGACCTCGCCGTCGGCACCATCCTGCGCGGAACCGTACGCAACATCACGGATTTCGGCGCATTCATCGACATCGGACTGAAACAGGCGGGGCTGCTCCACATCTCCGAAATGAGCGGACGCCGCGTGCGGCATCCGCTTGACGTCCTTTCGGTCGGCGACGTGCTCGACGTCATGATCATCAGCATTGACGAAACGCGCGGACGCATCGGACTTTCGCTCAAACAACTGCAAATGCAACGTGAAAAGGAAAAGAAACGCGCATGACACTCTTAGAACGTACCGTTCGGGACATCAAGGTTCCCGATCCGACGATTTCCGAAGGGATCAAAGAATCCCTCCTCACCCATCACCGCATCGATTTTGGACGTCTCACGGACGCCCTCGTCCGCTATATCCGCATCACGGGCGAGCGGCATCCCGCACCGCCGCAGACGAGTGTCGTCATCTCCTGCGCCGATCACGGCGTTGCCGCGGAGAGCGTCAGCGCCTATCCGCCCGAGACGACGCTCAACATGATGTGCAACTACCTCGTCGCACACGGCGGCGCCGCGAACGCGGTGGCGAATTATGCAAATGCAAATCTCATCGTCGCCGATCTGGGCGTCAATGCCGATACCGCTCATATCCCGGGTCTCGTGCACCGCAGCATCGCGCGCGGCACGCAGAACATGACACAGGGCGCAGCAATGACGCGTGCGCAGGCAATCAAAGCCGTCGAGGCGGGCATAGAGCTTGCGGGCATCTGCGCCGACCGCGGCGATCGCTGCATCCTCCCGGGCGAAATGGGCATCTCCAACACAACCTCGAGCGCCGCTATCGTCGCCGCGATTCTAGGGCTCTCTCCCGAGGAGGTCACGGGACGCGGCGCGAACATCTCGGACGCGCGTCTTGCGCATAAGATCGAGATCGTCCGTCGTGCGCTCGCGGTCAATACGCCCGATCCTGCGGACGGGCTCGACGTCCTCAGGAAAGTCGGCGGATTTGAACTCGGATGCATTGCGGGCATCATCCTCGGCGCCGCCGCCCGCCGTATGCTCGTCATCCTTGACGGTGCAAACACGACCTCCGCCGCACTCGTCGCCCACGTACTTTGCCCCGACTGCGCATATTACCTGCTCGCCTCGCACGGCTCGCTGACCGAGCTGTCTCAGCCGCACGCGCTGCGCCGGCTCGGACTCACGCCCATGCTGCGGCTCGACATCCGCCTGAGCGAGGCGGCGGGATCGTCCATCGCACTTGACCATCTCCGACAAATGCTGTGCGTGTGGGATGCGCTCGACGGCAAAACCGCAGGTGCGGACGGCATTCACCCCGCCGTGCTCGAATCGGACGCGAACGCCGACGAGAGCGACAATATACGGCTCAAAATTCTCTCGCCGGACGGGGCGGCAATAGACGCCTGTCAATATCGTTTGGACAACCTCGCAAAGCCCATTCACAGCCTCGGCTATCTCGAACGGATCGCTGTCGTTCTCGCAGGTGCAATGAGAACCCCGCAGCCACCCGTCGATACAAAGGCTGTGCTCATCCTCGCCGTCCGCGACACCGCGCTGCCTGCGCCGCAGAGTACCGCGCTTGTGGCGATGTGCTCATATGCCGGCATCCCCATATATGTCCTGCCGCTCCCGGATGAAATAACGGAGAGCGCACTCATCCGTCTGCATCGGAGCATCGAGCGCATTGCCAAAGATGCCCCCATCCTCTTGATCGGCATGGAAGAGGACGGTTCCCCCGACCTGCGCATCGCATCGACGATCATGACAGCCGCCGCCAACGCGCGCAGTCTCATCATCCCCGCCGACGAGCCGACCGAAGACCGCGCCTGCCGGGTCTGCGAACCGTATCGCACCGTCGCCCCCTATATCCTCCATATCTTTTCCGATATGATCAAACTTGATGCCAATCCTCCCATCGGCACCGCGGGATCGCTCGCGTTCGGCATCATACGCGCCGCCCTGCACATACTGAACGATATGAAAACCTTCACCGAAGCGAATGTCGCCGTCGCCATCGACGGCGCGGGCGCGGGCAGACAGGTACGTGATTAATAAAATAGAAAAGGCTATTGTATAAACACATGATTTTGCATCTGTACAATAGCCTTTTTGAATGGTGAAACTGTTATACTTCCACTTCAAGCTGTCCGCGGCGAAAGACTTTGCCGATGGTGCCGAATTGGAAGGTGGCGGTTTCTTTGACGGTGAATCTGCCGTAGACGGTGCCGGGGCGGTAATTGGAGTTGAACGCTTCGCGCATTCCACCCGCGATGTGCATCTCCTCGCCGTAGACGAGGAAGGGATTCGGCACGACGGCGAAGAGGTTGTTGCCGAGCGGCATTCCCCAGTAGTCGGCGTCGCGCGGCAGCGTGACCGCGACGAAGCGCGGCTCGAGCTCGGGACGGCTGAGACGAAGCTGCATGTTCGTGCACTTCATGCCCTGCACTTCATATTGTTTGATGAAGTCGTCCTGTGCTTTTTTCTTTTGGAACATAGTTCCCTGCACGTCGTAGAGTGCGTTGTAGCCGGCGATGTAGTCCGCCGTGCGCTCTGCGGGTGTTTTTTCACGCAGTTCGCGCGGCGGTGTCTGCGGGAGCGCGGCGGCATCAGCGGTCTTTTTCCGTACGGCTTCGTTCTGCTTTGCGCGGTCGCTCTGCACGGGTTCTTTCCCGCCCGTAGCGCGGGCATAGCTGCCGGCGGCGCGCGCCATGGCGTTCGTTAGGCTGTCCTGCACGCTCTCCGCGGTCTTTTCGGGCGGCGGCTCCGCGCCGTAGGCACGGGCGAGGTCGCGCTTTAGTTCCTCATCGAGGAGGTCGCTGACGGAGGAAAGGACGCCCGTGTCGGCATCTTTGGAGACAGGGGGCGCGAACGCCGGTTTTTGCGCGGTAAATTTAGCGCAGACTTCTCCGCTCTCGAGCGATTCGATCCGCCGGATGAGCTCGTCCATGCGGCTTTGCTGACGCAGTACCAGTTTTTCGAGCAGGATCACGCGCCGCGCGAGTTCCTGCATCGGTGTGAGTTCGTCCGTCCCCATGCTCCGCCCCTATATGCCGTTAGAGTTCGATCTTCTGCGCGTTTGCGAGGGTTTCCTTTGCCTCGCGGACGATGCGCTCGATAATGGTCTGCACCGGCTCGATCTCGCGCAGGAGGGTAAGCGTCTCGCCCGCCTGTACCATGCCGTTGACGACGTCGCCGTCGACGGCGGCAAGCTTGTTCGTGCCGGTGGCGCGGTCGAGCAGTTCCTGTTTCGTCGCTTTGCCGGAGAATTCGAGCGCGACGAAGTCCTCGGAGAATTTATTCTTCACGCCGCGCACAGAGCCACCGATGGTGCTCCCGGTGACGATGGTGTCGGTGTCGACGGATGCGATCAGTTTTTCCTTGACGTTCGGATGCACGACGCACTCCTCGGCGATGAGGAAGCGCGTGCCCATCTGCACACCCGCCGCGCCCATGAGGAGGGCTGCCGCGAGTCCGCGTCCGTCGCCGAAGCCGCCCGCCATGACGACGGGGAGCGAAACCTCGGGGATGACCTGCTCCATGAGCGGCATGGTCGAGAGGACGCCGATGTGTCCGCCCGCCTCCATGCCCTCGACGACGATGGCGTCGGCGCCCTTCTCCTCGACACGCTTTGCGAGCTTGACGCTCGGGACGACAGGGATGACCTTCACGCCCGCGGCGTGGAATTTTTCAAAATACGGGACGGGGTTGCCTGCGCCGAGTGTGACGAATGCGGGTTTTTCCTCGCAGATGACGTCGACGATCTCGTCCTTGTTCGGCGCCATGAGCATGACGTTGACGCCGAACGGGCGATCCGTGAGACTGCGGCAGCGGCGAATCTCATCGCGCGTGTACTCGGTGGTACGTCCGCCCGTCGAGATGATGCCTGCGCCGCCCGCGTTCGAGACGGCAGAGGCGAGATTTGCCTCTGAGATCCATGCCATGCCGCCCTGCAAAATGGGAACCTCGATGCCGAGCAGTTCCTTTAACCGATTTGCCATATGTATACCTCCATATTTCCTTATACACGCTCAACGCCTGCGATGGCGTAAGCGGACATCCCTTCTCCTGCGCCCGTAAAGCCGAGCCGTTCCTCCGTGGTCGCCTTGACGTTGACGTCCTCGACAGCGATGCCGAGACGCTGTGCGATATTGCCGCGCATCTCGTCGATGTACGGGCGCAGCTTCGGCGCCTGTGCGACGACGGTGGCGTCGACGTTGCCGATGGCAAAGCCCGCGCCGCGCACGATCCGCGCGACCTCTGCGAGCAATACGCCGCTGTCGGCACCCGCATAGCGCGCGTCCGTGTCGGGGAAATGCAGCCCGATGTCGCCGAGCGCCGCTGCGCCGAGGAGTGCGTCGGAGACGGCGTGCAGCAGCACGTCGGCATCCGAATGACCGAGCAGTCCCTTATTGTGCGGGATGTCAACCCCGCCGATGACGAGACGCCGCCCCTCAACGAGTTGATGTACATCGTAGCCGATGCCGAATCGTGTCATTCTTCCTCCCCTTTCCGACAGCGGACGACGCCGCCGAGCAGCCGTTTTGCCTCGTGGACAGCCGTTTTCATCAGCTCGCCCGCGCCCATGTCGTTACGCAGGATCGCCTCGGCGACCACCATGTCCTCGGGCGTTGTGACCTTGATGTTGCTGTACTCCCCTCTGACGATGCGCACGGGAACGCCGAGACGCTCGACGAGGCTCGCGTCGTCCGTGCCGAGGAAGCCGTCCTCGTCCGCCTTGCGGTTCGCCTCCATCAGGATGTCCTTGCGGAATCCCTGTGGTGTCTGCACCTGCCAAAGGGAGCTGCGCGGCGGCGTCGCGGCGACGGTGCCGTCCTCCGCGGCGATCTTGATCGTGTTCTTCTCGGGGACGGCGATGATCGCCGCGCCCTCGGCGCGCACGACGCGGATCAGCTCTTCGATGGTATCGCGGCGGATGAGCGGACGCGCGGCGTCGTGTACGAGCACGATGTCCGCCTCCTCCGAGACGAGCGCAAGCCCGTTGCGGATGGAGTACTGCCGCTCCGTGCCGCCCTCGACGACGCGCCACGGGGCAAGCCCCTTGACACGCCCGAGGAGGCTCGTCACCGGCTCGACCTCATCCGCGCCGACAGCGACGATGAGCTCGCCGACGTCCGGCACTTTGGAAAACGTGAGCAGTGTGCGCAGCAGCATCGGCTTGCCAGCGAGCGTTAAAAAGACTTTGTTCAGCCCCACCTGCATCCGATGCGCCTGCCCTGCCGCAGGAAAAACCACACTAACCATGTCTCTTCCTTCCCGCGCTAGCGTCAGCGCGTCACCTTGGCGAAGATCATGCGTCCCGCCGCTGTCTGGAGCGCAGACGTGACCTCGACCGAGACGATTTCGTTCATGCAGCGGAATCCGCCGTCCACAACGATCATCGTGCCGTCGTCGAGATATGCGAGCCCCTGCCCGTGCTCTTTGCCCGGGCGTACAATCTGAACGGTCATCACATCTCCCGGTATGGCGACCGGCTTTACGGCGTTGGACAGCGCGTTGATGTTGAGCACGGGGACGCCGCGGAGCTGTGCGACCTTGTTGAGGTTAAAGTCGTTCGTGATGATCTTGCCGCCGACTTCCTGCGCGAGCTGGAGGAGTTTTGAATCCACCTCGGCGATGTCCTCAAAGTCAACCTCGGTGATCTCCACCTTCATACGAGATTCCTTACGAATTTTTTGCAGGATGTCGAGTCCGCGGCGTCCGCGGACGCGTTTCAGCGAGTCCGCCGAGTCCGCGATGTGCTGGAGCTCTTCGAGGACAAAGACGGGGATGAGGAGCGTGCCCTCAAGAAAGCCCGTCTCGCAGATGTCCGCGATGCGTCCGTCGATGATGACGCTCGTATCGAGCACCTTGTACCCGCGCTCCGTGCCGCCCTCCCGCTGCGGCATCTGTGCGGGCGCGGGCGTGCGTGCCTCGCGGCTGCGCGCCATCTCGCGCAGAAACCGTGGGAAGAAATCAAAAACCTCCGCGATCTCCGGACGTTTTTTCACCATGATGTGAACGCCGAGATAGCCGAGCACGATGCTGAACACGATGGGGATGTAATCGCCGACGATAGGGATCGTAGAAAACGAGTCGCCCAAAAGACGGGCAATGATGAGTCCGATGATCAGCCCTATCGCCCCGGCAATCACGTCGCGGATCGGCATCTTGCCAAGCTGCCCCTCGACCCAGACGGAAAACCGCCGGAGACGGGTCGTGAAGAACGGGGCGAGCGGATAGCCGACGATGCCGCCGAGCACGGTGCCGACGAGGATGCAGACGAGCCCCGCGAGCGAGAGCCCGAACACCCCGAGCTCCATCCGCCACAGCGGCGCCGACAGGTAGTCGTTTGCCGTCGGAACAAGCAGCTCAAAGAGCGTCCCGCCGATGATTGCCGTGATGAGAACGATGAAAAACCGCAATACGCGTTCGAGTAACAAAAATTCACCTCCTTTCCTCCAATAGAAATGAACAATTGACGTTCTCAGTATAATAAAAAAGTTGCATGTTGTCAAAAGACACATTTACAACAAAAAAGGAAAATTGTATCAAGTTATTCATTTTCTATTGACATCTCTGTCTTAGTCTCTATAATGATAATCGTATTCATGATACTATTGAGGTAGTATCTATCAATATGGGGCGAATCCGACCCAAGTATGGACGATCTATGTTATATGGAGGAGTAAAATCATATGGAAGGTTTTTCTAGTGCAATGCATCTCTTTAAGAGCGGCGGTCTCGTTATGTATCCGCTGCTCCTGCTCTCCCTGATTACTTTTGCAATTGCGGTGGAGCGTTTTTACTACTACCGCATCAACCGCAAGGGATCACGCGTATTTTTCCATGGTGTCTATCATGCTGCCGTGCAGAAGGATTTTGATACCATAGAAAAGCTCTGTAAGGAGTTCCCATCCGCCATCAGCCGCGTCATCGAGAGCGGTCTCATGAACGCAGGGACGGAGACGACAATGAAGGGAGCGTTCTCCGATCGTATGTCGATGGAGGCGATCAACTTTCGCCGTTATCTCGACTATCTGAGTGCAATTGTAACCATCGCTCCGCTGCTCGGACTGCTCGGCACGGTCACGGGCATGATCCAGACGTTCAGCGTGCTCGACGAGGGCGGCGGTGCAGGCGCGATCACAGGCGGCGTCGGCGAGGCACTCGTTGCAACGGCATCCGGTCTTTGCGTTGCTATTATTGCATTCTGTGTCTATACCTATTTTAGCCATCAGCTTGACGCCATTGTTACGGATACGGAGCGTCTGTGCTCCACAGTCGTTACTGCAAAGAAAGAAAGCTGGGAAACATAATGAATTTTGGCAATCATCGGCTGAAAAAGAAGCCGGAATTTATGATTATTCCGATGATCGATATTATCTTCTTCCTGCTTGTCTTCTTCATGATGAACAGTTTGCAGACGGTCGCGCAGAAAGCGCTTGCCGTACAGCTTCCTCAAGCTCAGTCGGCATCTGCGCCCGCACAGCTCCCAATCATCATGACACTCGATGAAGAAGGTCATATCACTATTGACAACAACCCCGTGAGCATCACGGAGTCAGCGGCAATCATGAAGAGCCGTATGCAGGCAAATCCGGATGCTGCAGTCGTTTTGCAGGCGGACAAACGTACGGCACACGGGCAGGTCGTCGCAGTCATGGATATGCTTAAAGGAGCGGGGGTAAAGCGGCTCTCGATTGCCGCAGAACAAAAGAAGGGATAGAGATATGGATCGAAATCTCTCATGGAGAAAGGCCTATATCGTCTCCGTTCTGCTGCATCTCGTGCTGTTTGCCCTCCTGGCAATCGGACTAACGGTTGTTGTTAAACAACAGGAACAGCAGGTTTACGTCGTCGACCTTGCAACATCTGATTTTAGCGAAGGTGGCGGCGGCAGTGCGGGCGGAGGCGGTGAAAGTGGTGGTGGAAACGAGTCGCTGTTCCCCGAGCCATTAAAGGCTGAAGAGGTTGCCAAACGTGTTGAAGCGGTGCAACAGACTGTTCCCACACCGGTCACAACAACCGATACGCCCCAAACGACACCAACACCGGACGCAGTCACGCTGCCTACGCCGGGATCGTCATCAACTACATCCGAATCGTCTGAAACCGGCTCCAATACCGGTAGTAATACCACCGGCGGCAGTAATAATGGCGGCAGCAACGGTGGCGGCGGCGGTGGAAGTAACGGCGGCGGCGGTGGCGGCGGCAGCAACGCTGGTGGTGGAGGCGGAAATGATGGCGGCGGTGGCGGCGGCAGCAACGGCGGCGGTGTCCAAAAGGCGCCCTTCGATTATGAGGGGTTCCGCCGCGCAGTCGATGCAAATAAGCAATATCCCTATATGGCAATTAAACGTCGTTTGGAAGGTCGCCCCATTGTTACAGTGACAGTGTCTGCTTCCGGATCGATTGCGGGAGTCTCATTATCGAGTCCGTCCGGTCATAGTATGCTGGATGAGGCTGCTGTAAATGCAGTTTATGCCGTTGGATCCTATCCAAATCCCACGAATGACACAGTTACTTTTAATGTTCCCATATCTTTCACGTTGAACTAACAGTCACTATGACATATCTTTATACAAAAAGGTCACAGAAGTCTATTCTGTGACCTTTTTGTATAGAGAAAATCCCCGCAATCATTTGCCGGGATGCACATCATCAATGTTACTCCCATGCCTGCACCATATACCGCGCCGTTAAGAGTACACCTATGCCGAGCATAACACTAGCGCACAGATAGAGGAGCGCGAAGGGAATTTTCCCCTCATCCATCAAGGAAACGGTCTCAAGAGAAAATGTGGAAAATGTTGTAAATCCGCCGCAAATTCCCGTCTGCAGGAAGAGCACAAGACGCGGGTCGATTCCGCTGTTCCTGCCCGCGAGCGCTACAATCACACCGATAGCAAAACAGCCGACGATGTTGACGCAGAACGTGCCGAGCGGAAATCCGCCCGCGAGCCGCGGAATCGCCTGCCCGAGAAGATAGCGCAACACGGCGCCGATTGCACCGCCGAGCCCGACGGCAAGAACATTCATCGCACGACACCTCTCACACGGACAGATGCGCCGTGTCGTTCATCAGCGTTATCGCGGCGAAGCCGTCGTCCTCGAAGCGGATGCGGTTGACCGCAGTATTGAACTGTGAGACGTGCCAGATCGCGCGCACGGGCATGGAGAGAATATCCGCGAACAGAATGCGGATGGACGCCCCGTGCGAGATGAGCACAATGCGCCTGCCCTTATTCTGCGCGGCGATCTCGCGGACACGCCCTGCGACGCGGCGGCGGAACTCTTGGAAGTTCTCGATCCCCGGAATATCGATGGATTCAGGGTCTCTGTAGAACTGCTTCATGAGATCGGGCGTTTCCTCATTGATTTCGCTGAAATAGCGTCCTTCCCATGTGCCGAAGTTCAGTTCCCGGAGCGCCGCGTCCTTCTCTACGGGAAGCCCAAAACGCGCGGCGAGGGGCTGTGCCGTTTCCACGGCGCGAATGAGATCGCTCGCATAGATTTTATCGATGTCGTCGAGCGCTATATTTTTCCCCAGCAGTTCCGCCTGCTCATGCCCCGCTGCGGAAAGAGGAACATCCGAATGCCCTTGGAACCGCCCCGTGATATTCCACTCCGTCTCCCCGTGCCGAATGATGATGATTTCCGTCATTTCTCTCGCCCCTTCATCCTACTCTAGGCTCTGATCTCGCAGATGACACCGCCCGAGATCAGCCGCACCGTCTGCATATACCTGTACCGTCCCGCAAACTCCTGCGCGATCTGCTCCGTCCGCCGCGCGATGTCCCCGGCGGGCAGTGCCGATTCCCACAGCACGCCGACAACGGTGCCGCTGTGTGCGACGTTGACGCCGAGCGCGCCTTTCCCCTTGGCAAGGGCGATAAATTCGTCCAGCCCCTCTTTCGGCAGATGCTCTTGATTGAGCCGCGCACTCGCCGTCGCCACCTGTCCGAGCAAAATTTCCTGCCGATAGTCCGCCGTATGAAACGCGCTGTCCACGGTGTCAAGCAGGCGGCGATACTCGTCATCTTGACTGCCGCCGGCGCTCTTGCTTTGATAATACGAAATCGTATCCACTTCGCCGCCCACATCGAAAATGGAGATGCCGATGAGCGGCACGTTTCGGTACTGCCCAAAGAGTGCGCCCGTCGTATGACTGACATGCGACAGTCCCTCAAAGGCGATGCCGTCGCTCGGCTCGATGGCGATGGCGATGTCCATGAGCTCCCGCGCCGTCAGCTCCCGTCCAAAAGCACGCGCCGCCGCGTATGCGCACGCGGTGATGTCCGCACTGGAGGATGCCATGCCCTTGCCCTGCGGGACAGGAGACTCGAGCCGAATCCCCCACGGCAAGGCGTCTTTCCCAACGAGGGCAAGCGCACGTGTGACCGCTTCCTGCGCCTTTGTCCCAAGTCCCTGCATCCCGGTGAACGCGTCGGACACGGTCGCCGTCGCATAGACGCTGATGGGGGCAGTCACGAGGAACGGAGTCCCTGCAATAGAACCTTCGATGAGTTCGCCGCAGGATGCGGGCGCTTTTACAATGATTTCCATAACAACTCCAATACTGAGCACATCGTCTGCATCGAGGCGGCAATGAGCGCTTGCTGCGTCGATACGACGGAAAAAACAAATAAAACTACGGTCTCCGTCAGCACGGTTGTCGCGCCGTAGACATCCCCCGTCACGCCGCCGAGCTGCCCGGTGATGAACCGGCAGAATAAGAGCGCGAACAGGACGCCCGCGAAGAGCGCGAGCCACGCCCCCATGCCGAATGGCAGGACGAGCAGTATAGTCGTCACGGCGGCAATGAGGAGCGTCTGCCGATCTGCCATATCCGCAAAGATTTTCCCCAGCCCATCCTTGCGCGCATAGGGGAAACAAGCGATGGAAATCACCATGGCAAGCCGCCCGATGATCGGCATGACGAAAAGCGCGGGAATCAGCAGCAAAGGGAACATATCGGCGAGCAGTGCGTACTGGATGAACATCATCGCGGCGATGGTCACGACGCCGAACGAGCCGACGCGGCTGTCTTTCATGATCTCGAGCTTGCGCTCCCGTTCGCGCCCCGAAAACACGCCGTCCGCCGTATCCATCAGACCGTCCGCGTGCAGTCCGCCCGTCAGGATGAGCGGGAGGAGCATCAGCAGGACGCTCGTCAGCGTATGCGTGCCGATCGTATATAGGAGCACATACGCGGCAAGCGCATAGCAGAGCCCGAGTACCAGTCCGACGAGCGGGAAAAAACGTGTACTGCGCCCAAAATCCTCAGCCGTCCACTCCGTCTGGCACACCAGGCGAATCCGTGTGAGAAATTGAAGCCCGATCAAAAAGGAATGCATAGAAAGCCTCTACATGTAAAGAGAAATCATATAATAAAAGCACAGATACAATATCGCAGCCGTCCCCATCAGGCGAATCGCGCCGAGGATGTGTTTTGGGCGAATATCAACGTGCGCATCACCCATGTAGGCGCGAAAGTGCCGCTCGCCGAAGTAGTAATTCACGCCGCCGAGACGGATGTGCAGCGCGCCCGCAACGGGCGCCTCGGCATAGCCGCCGTTTGGACTTGGATGCCCCGACGCGTCGCGTGCCATGATATACATCGCGTTGCGCCCATCATAGCCGAGCAGGAATGCCGCCATGACAAAGAGCATCCCCGTGATGCGCGCAGGGACGAAACTCAGCACGTCGTCCACGCGCGCCGCCATGCGTCCAAAATAGAGGTAGCGTTCGTTCTTGTAGCCGATCATGGAGTCCATCGTATTTGCCGCACGATAGAGCACCGCGAGCGGCGCGCCTCCAATCGCAAAGAAAAAGAGAGGCGCGATCACGCCGTCCACCGTATTCTCCGCAATCGTTTCGATCGCCGCGCGCGCCACATCCGCTTCGTCGAGCCGATCCGTATCGCGCCCGACGATCCATCCGACGCGTTCGCGCGCGCCCGGAAGATTTCCTGCGGCAAGCAGGGCATAGATGTCGCGCCCCGCCTTTGCCAGCATGTGCGGCGAAATCGTAAAGTAAAGCAGAACCGCGCTCACAGCATCGACGCCCCACGATACGGGGAGCCGCTGCGCTGCGAGAAGCAGCCCCTCGGCAACGGCATAGGAAAAACAGAGAATGAGCGCCGTGAGTACGGCGCCCATTGCCAGTCGTCGTTCATTCCCGCCCTGCTCCGGATAGAGCAAACGCTCCAGCCACGCAATCAGACGCCCGAGCAGTGCGACGGGATGCCACCGCGTCTGCGGATCTCCAAAGATCATATCGAGACCGAACGCACACATCGCGACCAATGCCGCACTCATCATGCGTCCGCCCCCATGCCGACAATCGCGCGCAGCTTCTCCATATCAAGGCTTTTGCGCACGGTCTCGGCGAGACGGTCATAGGCGCGCTCCTTCTCTGCGCGGTAGCGGTACTGCACAGGAAGGGACGCAAGTCCGCGCCGCGTACGCAGACGATTGATGATGCCGCGCCGCAGCTCGTCGTCGTCGAAGATGCCGTGAATATACGTCCCCGCAACGAGTCCATCCGCCGAGAGAGCGCCGTCGACGGCATCCGCAGGCGCGCCGCCCGCCGCAACAATCCGGAACGGACGGTGCACCTCCTCGGTAAAGACGGTCTCGCCCATGTGGATCTCATATCCGGGCAGATCGCGCCCCGCAAGGCGCTCGCCAAGGAAGGGAAAATCCTCGCACTGCGCCGTGACCTGACGCAGACGCTTATGCGCCGCAAATGTCGTCTCGCTCGGAAGGTAGCCGAATCCCGCAATCTCATCGTGCTCCGACTCCGTATGCAGCGGGTCGCGCACCTTGCGCCCGAGCATCTGATAGCCGCCGCAGATGCCAAAGAGCGGCGTCCCGGCGGCGGCTGCACGGCGAATCGCCTCTTCCAATCCGCATTGACGAATATAGAGGAGATCCTCCGTCGTATTCTTCGAACCGGGGAGAAGAATGAGGTCGGGACTGCCCAGCTCCGCGGGCGTACTCACATAGTAGAGTGCGACATCCGGCTCGTCTGCGAGCGCGTCAAAATCGGTAAAATTCGACAGCTTCGGCGTACGAATCACGGCGATACGAATCTTTTCAGCATCCCCCGCGTCGGCATGGGTGCTCTTCTCGTCAAGCGATACCGAGTCCTCTTCGTCAATGCCGAGCTGTTCAATGTGCGGAACGACGCCGAGGACGGGTTTGCCCGTCTTTTTCTCCAGGAACTCCAGCGCGGGCGTCAGGAGCGTGACATCCCCGCGGAATTTATTGATCACAAGCCCCTTGACAAGCATGCGTTCCTCCTCGTCGAGCAGTTCGAGTGTCCCGACGAGGGAAGCAAGCGCGCCGCCGCGGTCGATGTCCGCAATGAGGAGCACGGGTGCGTTCAGATGTTTTGCCACGCGCATATTGACAATATCGTTCGCCTTGAGATTGATCTCGGCGGGACTGCCCGCGCCCTCGATCACGATCAGCTCGTACTCATCCTGCAATCGTTTGAGAGCTTCTTCCACCGCGCCCCACGCCTTCAACGAGTATCCCGTATGATACTCGCGCGCACTCATATTGCCGACCGGCTCACCCATGATGACGACCTGCGACTGCGCGTTGCCCGTGGGTTTCAGGAGGACGGGGTTCATGTCGATCATCGGCGCGAGCCCTGCCGCCTCTGCCTGCGCGACCTGCGCGCGTCCCATCTCGCGCCCGTCGAGTGTGACATAGGAGTTCAGCGCCATATTCTGCGCCTTAAACGGCACAATGCGCCGTCCCTCCTGCAGGAAGATACGGCAGAGAGCCGTCGTCAGAATGCTCTTGCCCACATGAGAACTCGTTCCCATCAGCATGATCGTCTTTGCCATACTAAATATCCTCCGCCAATTTCTTGATGTCCACGGGAATGCCGCAGGTCACGAGATATACCATATCCGCGGATGCGGCGAGCCGCTGATTCGCCAGCCCCGCCATATCCCGGTAAAGGCGCGCGAGCTTGTTCTCCGGCACAATGCCTGTCCCCACCTCGTTCGTGACAAAGACGGTCACGGCGTCGACGGACTGTGCGGCGTGAATCAGATCGTCCATCCGTGCGCGCACATGCGCGGCAAACGAATCCGCCTGCTGCTCCTCCTCCGAATACTGCAAAATATCATTGCTGAGAAACATTGTAATGCAGTCAAAGAGAATGACGCCGTGCCGCTCCCCCGCCTCTCGCAGAGCCTCGGGCGCCTCATAAGGCGCCTCATAGGTCATCCAGTCGGCGGGGCGGCGGGAGCGATGGAGACGCACGCGCTGCTGCATCTCGTCGTCATAGATTTGCGACGTTGCGATATAGGCAACGGACGTGCCATGCTCCCGCGCAGCGTGTGCCGCATAACGCTCCGCAAACGCGGACTTGCCCGAGCGCGCGCCGCCCGTGACGAGGATTATTTGTCCCATGTACGGCACGCCTCCACGAACGACGCGGCAACCGCGGGACAGCCCGCAAAATGCAGGTGGAGGTAACTGCCGAGCGTCCTTTGAACAATGCGCCCCGCAGGATACTGCGCCCCGTTGCGCATCTTGGTAAAGATAAAGGGACGCGCGGTCTCCCCGACGTCCGCTTCCTCCACGGAAAAATGGAACTCGTGCCCGTGCAGAGGAAGCCCTGCCGCACCAAATACGGTATCCATCGCCTGCACGGCGTCCACATAGCCGACCATCTGAAGTTTCTCAGTCATACGCGCCGTCCCGGGAAACACGCCCGCCATTTGATGCGACGTTCCGGCGAAATCCACAAGGTGCGACATCAGATACATATAGCCGCCGCACTCGGCATAGATCGGCATTCCCCGCTCCGCCGCTGTGCGAATCGACGCGCGCATAGACGTGTTTGCCGCGAGCTGCGCGGCAAACATCTCCGGGAATCCACCGCCGATGATCAGTCCGTCTACGTCCGGAATCTCGGCGTCATGCAGGGGGCTAAATGGGACGAGCTGCGCCCCGCAGCCCTCGAGCTCGGCAAGACTCGCGGCGTAATAAAAGGAAAACGCATCGTCGCGCGCAATCCCGATGCGGCAAGAGGTTTTCACATCCCGGTGCGTTCCCGGCACATAGTCGAGCGGCGGCGCACTGCGCGCCAGTTCCAAGATGCGCGCGATGTCAAGTCTCGCCTCAACCTGTGCACCGATGGCGCGCACCGTCTCCGCCGCCTCGTTCTCCTCCACGGGCGTTAGCCCGAGATGTCGCTCAGGGAGCGCGAGCGCGGCATTGCGGCGGAGCGCGCCAAAGACGGGCATATCGATGCCCGCCATTGCCGTTCGAATCATCTCTTCATGCGTCTCACTGCCAAGGCGATTGATGAGAACGCCCGCAAGACGGACGTCCTCGTCATACACACGAAAGCCGAGCGCGGTTGCCGCGGCAGATGCTCCTACCGACTTTGCATCAATCACGAGCAATACGGGAGCGTCGAGAGCCTTTGCAATCGACGCCGTAGAGCTGATGCCTTTGCGCCCGCCGTCGTAGAGCCCCATGACGCCCTCGATAACCGCAACGTCCGCGCCCGCACATTCACGCGCAAATATCTCCGTGAGCCGAGATTCGGGAACGAGCCATGTATCGAGATTGTGCCCCGCACGACCGCTCGCCATACGGTGATAGCCGAGATCGATGTAGTCGGGTCCCACCTTGAACGACTGCACGGTCAGCCCCTTGGCGTGCAGCGCCGCGAGGAGCCCCGTGACGAGCGTCGTCTTGCCGCCGCCCGATTGCGTTGCCGCAACGACGATGCGCGGGATATTCCACTCCATAAGCGCTCCTCTCACCGATCAGGGACGCGTATTGTCGATCAGATACATCATCGCATTGACCGCCGCCGCCGCAATGGGGCTGCCGCCCTTCGTTCCCTCTACCGTGATATAGGGAACGATGCCGTTCGCCGCAAGCTCCGCCTTCGACTCCGCCGCACCGACAAAGCCGACAGGGATGCCGACGATGCAGGCGGGACGAATCCCCTCTTCGCGCACCATGCGAAGCACTTCAAAGAGCGCCGTCGGCGCGTTGCCGATGGCAACAATGCTGCCGTTCAAATCCTTACCGAATTGACGCATCGCGATCATCGAGCGTGTGATGCCCTCCTGCTTCGCGCGGACGGCGACGTCCGGATCGGCAACGAGGCAGTGTACCTCTCCGCCAAAGGACGCGAGCTTCTTCTTATTGATGCCCGTGCGCACCATTTCAACGTCCGTATAGATGTGCGCCCCCTTGCGCAGTGCGTCCATCGCAACCGCGATCGCCTCCGGATGCACGCGGATGATCGGCGCATAGCCGACGTCGCCGGACGCGTGGATGAGACGCGAATACACCTTCGTCGCCGCCTCGTCGAGCCCCAGCTCCGCAAGATGCGGTGCGATCAGTTCCATACTGCGGTTCTCAATAGCCATCGGCTCTTTGATAAAATCCATTGTGATTCTCCTATTCTTTCTTACGATTCGCACTTGGAATCGACAAATTTCAACACTTCCTCAAATGTATGCGCCAGATGCGGATAGTCCAGTACGGGGCGGTCGATGACGACCACGGGCAGACCGAGATCCTCCGCCGCTTGGAATTTCTCATCCGTACCGCCGACCATACCGCTGTTCTTAGTCACGATCACGTCGGCATCGTATTTTTCATACATACTGCGGTTCATTTCCCGCGAAAAAGGCCCCTGCATCGCGATGATCTGCGCGGGCGTCAGCCCGAGTTTTTCGCAGAGCTCCACGACCTCCGCCGTCGGCAGGACGCGCGCGATCAAGGTGCAGTCCTTCAGCGCCGGCGCCTTGACGAACCGCTCGAGATTACGGCTGCCCGTCGTTAAAAACACCGTTTTCCCAAGACGGGCGCACGTCTCGCACGCCTCCTCATAACCGTGCACGAGATGCACGTTCTCGTAGGAAATATCGGTCACGTCGCGCTCATAGCGGATGTACGGAAGCCCCGCCGCCGCACATGCCGTCATCGCGTTGCGCGACACATTGACAGCATAGGGATGCGTCGCATCGACAAAGATGCGAATGTCATGTTCCTTGAAAAAATCCAATAAGCCCTGCTCGTCAAGCGGCGTGTCGTTGATGATGAGCTTTCCGCCGCCCTCGGTGCGCTGTGCGGCAAGAAGCTGCTCGCCATAGGAACTGACGACGGACGCCGCTACATCATGCCCTGCGGCGCAGAGACGGCGCACGAGTTCGCGCCCGTCCTGCGTTCCCGATGCTACAAAAATCACAGTCCAGGCTCCCTCTTTTGATAGCCGCGCGGCGTAATCATCCAGTCGCCGACGGAGCGCGTCTTAGAGTTGCCGATGATGACGAGCGAGAACATATTGATGTCCTCATTCGTGAAATGACCAAGCGTCGAGATGAGCACCGCCTCATTGTCGCGGCTCGCGCCCGTCACGACGCCGACAGGCGTCTCCGGCGAACGATAGCGCAGGAAGATGTCCTGCACGGCGTTGATCTGACCGACGCGCTTGTGGCTGCGCGGATTGTAGAGCGCTGCGACAAAGTCGCCCTTTGCCGCAAGCTCCGCACGCTCCTGAATGATCTCCCACGGCGTCAGGAGGTCGGAAAGGCTGATGACGACAAAGTCGTGCATGATGGGCGCGCCCAGCAGCGCCGCCGCCGCACTCATCGCCGAGACGCCGGGAACGATCCCACCGAACTCGGGGCGCTCCGCCTCGTCGATCTTGACCAGCAGCTCGAGCACGAGCCCCGCCATACCGTAAATTCCGGCGTCGCCACTCGAGATGACGACGACCGTTTCCCCATCCATCGCTTCCTTGAGCGCTGCGCGGCAGCGGTCGATTTCCTGCGTCATGCCCGTGTCGAGGACTCTCTTATCCTTGATAATATCCTCGATCAGCTCCACATAGCGCTTGTACCCGACGACCACCGTCGCCTCCTCAATTGTGCGCCGTGCGCGGTACGTCATATCGTCCAGACTGCCGGGGCCGATGCCCACAACGCTTATTTTTCCCATAAGAGTGCCACCGTCACTTTCCCTAATACCGTTCTGCCGAGCGCCATGCGCCCGCCGCTTTTTCCTGCCGCACAGAGCGCCGCCGCCTCGGAGACATTCCCGACGCCGATCGTCTGCTTGACAAAATTAGACTCTTTTAGTCCATATTGTTCCACCATCTGCGCGAGTTCTTCGCGCGCGTAAAAGATAATCTCGCGGTTCAGTGTGCGAGCCGCCGCGAGGAGTCCCGGCTCGTCACATTTGACCTCGGTACTTGCGAGCACTGAGATCGCCGAGACGTCACGTCCGATCTGCGCGCACGCTTCGGTCAGCGCACGCATAATCTCCTCCTCCGGCACACCCGCGCGGCATCCGACGCCCGCAATCAGGCGGCGCGGCACGAGATAGAGCGTCCGCATAGGCATCTCCGACGCGTCCGGAACACGCTCCGCCGCAGTGACAACCACGCGGTACTGTGCCTCCTCCGGAGGCGGAAGAATCCCCTCAAACGGTGCAGCCGAAATCCCCTCGCCGCACAGTCCTGCCTCATAAAATTCATGCTGCGCTACCGCCCTATCGAGGAAGTAATCGAGCCATTTCCCCTCCAGCAGTGCACTGTTCAGCACCTGTATCGCCGCCTTTGGCTCGGGGCGCAGTGCGAGCCGTGCCGCAATCGCATCGGGGGCGCGTACGCCTGTCACGTCCGTCGCCGTCGTGATGACGGGATCGGCGCCGATTACTGCGCAGAGCCGCTGCGTATACTCGTTTGCCCCGCCGACATGCCCCGATAACAGGCTGATGCCGTGCCGCCCCTGCTCGTCAAAGACGAGAACGGCGGGGTCGTACAGCTTGCTGTTGATATAGGGCGCGATCATGCGGACGACAATTCCCGTCGCCATTACACAGACAAGCGTGTCATAGCGTCCGAACGCGTCCTGCATGACATCTGCAAGCCGAACGAAATACCGTACCTTGCGCTCGGCAGGTACCTGCTCCCGCATCCGCTCAGGGAAAAACAGCGTCCCTTTGCCGCCTTCAGCATCGTGGAGACGCAGTGCCAAGCGTACACCGCCCTGCGTCAGCGCAAAGAGCGCGGTTCTCATTTCTTTGCGTCCCGGAACATGTGCGAGAAACCGGAGTCATAGAGCCGTGAAAGCTCATATTCCGTATTGAGACAGTCGCCGACAACGATCATCGCCGTGCGGTCGATCTCCTCTTCCGCCACCTGCTTGGCAATCGTCTCAAGCGTACCGCGCAGAATCTTCTGCTCCGGCCACGTTGCGCGCTGAACAATGGCAATCGGCGTCGTGATCTCGTAGCCGCCTGCCGTGAGTTCCGCGACGACCTCTTCGATCATAGAGATCGAAAGGAAAATGCACATCGTCGCATGATGTGCCGCGAGACTGCGCAGCTTCTCACGCTCCGGCACGGGGGTACGCCCCTCGTTGCGCGTAATGATAACGGTTTGCGAGATACCGGGCAGCGTATACTCCTGGCGCAGCGCCGCCGCCGTGCCAAGGAAAGAGCTGACGCCCGGCGTGACGTCGTATTCGAATCCGCGCTTTTTCCACGCGTCCATCTGTTCCTGTATCGCACCGTAGATCGCAGGGTCTCCCGTATGGAGACGCACCGTCATTTTCCCCTCGGATTCCGCACGGGCAATGACCTCCACGACGTCGTCGAGGGTCATATGCGCCGAGTTATGAATCTCCGTGCCCTTTTTGCAGTAATTGAGCAGGGCAGGATTGACCAGCGAGCCCGCATAGATCACCACATCCGCCTCAGCAAGATAGCGCGCGCCCTTGACCGTGATCAGCTCCGGATCTCCGGGCCCCGCTCCAACAATATGAATCATCTGCTCTCCTCACTTTCTCTCTGCCGTAATGATATAGATGGGATTGAGCGCCTTTGCCATATCGTAGGGACCAACACGCTCCAATCGATTGATCTGCACCTGTACTGCCTCATAAGAATAGTCGTCCTTATGCGCGTGGAAATAATCGAGACACGCTGCAACCGTCTGCATCGTGATCGCATTCGCGACGATGCGCCCCTGCGGACGCAGGCGTGTGCCGATGATGTCGAGAATGTCCGCAAGTTTCCGCCCGCTCCCGCCGATAATCGCAGCGTCGAGCGCCGGCAGATCCGCGAGCGCATCGGGCGCCGTCCCCTCCACAATAGTAATATTTTCTGCGCCGAATTTCTTAGCATTCTCCGCGATGAGCGCGATCCCGTCAGGATTCTTCTCAATCGCATAGACGTGTCCCTGCGGCGCCATGCGCGCCGCCTCGATGGAGATCGATCCTGTCCCCGCACCGACGTCGTAGACGACGGTATCCGGCGTGATACGCGCCTTGACCAGCGTCAGGATACGTATTTCTTCCTTCGTCATGGGAACTTTCCCACGCACGAAGTCTTCGTCTTTGATTCCAATATTCATTCTATATTCTCCTCATTTGCACAGACAATAATGACGCCGTGTCCAACGGCAGGCTCGCACACCGCCGCGCCGAGCGTCGTCGCAACGATGCGCTCGTCCTCGTAGGAAAGGCGCGTACAAATATACATGTGATCCGCATCGTGCCAGCCGTGTTGCAAGAGGCGCACCGCAATCGTCTGCGAGTTATTTTTCCCGTCCGTCAGCATACCTAGCACCGCCGCCGGTGCATATGTCAGTTCCGCAGGCAGCGGTTCGCGCCCGTGAAAACTCAGCAGACACGCGCCGTGCCACGGCAGTGCGAGCCGCGCAAAGGCAAGCTGAAGTGAGCTGATGCCGGGGACAACCTCGATCCGGTCGATCGGAAATGTCCGGCGCAGCGCGTCCAGCAGCGAATAATAGCCCGGGTCTCCCGATACCATCACCACAACGTCGTCCTCAGAGAGCGAAGTTCGAATGAACGCCAGCACGGAGGGGATATCCGCGCCAATCGAACATTCCTTTGCGCGCCCGTTCGAATAATCCGCAAGCGCACGACGACCACCGACGAGTATACGTGCATTTTCGATATAATTCTGTGCTTTTGGCAAAAGATAGGAAGAATCCCCGGGCCCGATGCCCACCACAATGATCCGATGTGTCATCGTCAAAGTCTCCATCCGTGTTCCCGCGCAATTGCGCGCGCCGCGGCATCCACGCCGAGAATATCCCCGGCAAAATTCACCATGATCGCGCCGACGCGCACCTTGCCAAAGAGGTATCGCTCCGCACGCACATGAACGCGTTCGGCGATCGCGGCACAGACCGCATCCGCGAGCCCTGCCGCCGCAATGCACTCCATCGCGTCCTCCGTCGTGTTCGAGGCGAGGATCGTCCGCACGCCCTCGGTGCTCATCCCCTCCGCCGCCGCATACGCCGCCAGTGTCTCAAGGCGCGCGTCCGCGACGCGGTTGTGCGTGTGGAACACGCCCGCCGCAATCTTCACGAGTTTTCCCGTATGTCCGAGAATGACCACATTTTTAACGCCGCGCTCCGCCGCGCTGTCGAGCATGAATCCAATAAAATTGCTCGTCTCGACGGCAGCCTCCTGCGGCACGCCGATAGCGAGCGCGATGCGCTCGCCGATCTTGCCCGGCACGAATACCAATGTGTCAAGCCCTGCGGCAAGAGCGACGTCGATCTGCGGCACAAGGGAATCCTTGAACGCCTCCTCGGACATCGGACGGAGCACGCCCGTTGTGCCGATGACGGAGATCCCACCCTCAATGCCGAGCACGGGGTTGAGCGTTTTCTTCGCGAGCTCCACGCCGGCGGGAATGGAGATGGTCACGACAGCGCCGAAGTCCGCCCTGCCCGTCATCTCCTCCACGACGCGGCGAATGAGCTCGCGCGGTCCCTTGTTGATGGACGGCTCTCCCACGGGTAGGCTCATGCCGCGCTTCGTCACCGTGCCGACGCCCTCGCCCGCACGAAATTCAATGTGAGATAGATCGTCGCGCAGCGTTAGCGTCGTGAACACGGATGCGCCGTTTGTGATGTCCGGGTCGTCTCCCGAGAACTTTACCACCTCCGCGCGAATGCCGTCCGGGGTCTCTTCTACCGCCTTCACAGGGATCGTCAGCGGCGTGCCGTCGAGCGCCATGAGTTCCACCTCATGCCAGTCCTCGCCTGCACGAAATAAAAATGCCGCCTTTACCCCTGCCGCCGCACATGCACCGGTCGTATATCCGCTGCGAAGTTCCGCCTTTGCCATAGTTCGCCTCATTCTGTCAGAAAAACAGAGATATTATAACATTCTTCCCTGAAAATGAAAAGGGAGCGCCGCGCTTTTCGCACAACGCTCCCTCATATATCCTATTATATGTGGCGGTAAAGTCCAATGACCTTACCCATGATCTGCACATCCGTCTCGTAGAACGGCTCCATGGAGTCGTTTTCCGGCTGAAGGCGAATGCACGTCTTTTCACGATAGAACCGCTTCACCGTCGCCGTCTCACCGTCGATCAGCGCAACAACAATATCGCCATTGTTCGCCGTCGGCTGCTGGCGTACCAATACGAAATCGCCGTCAAAAATACCAACGTTGATCATACTGTCGCCCTGAATCCGCAACATGAACACATCCTCCGCCGTGCCAATAAGTGCACGCGGGAACGAGAAAATCTCCTCCACGTTCTGCTCGGCGAGGATCGGCTCGCCTGCCGTCACCGTACCGACAAGCGGGATGGGAATCGTTCTCCCCCACGGGTTCTCTCCCATGATGTCGATGGCTCGCGGCTTTGTCGCATCACGGCGAATCGCACCGTTCTCTTCGAGCATGGCGAGATAGCGGTGCACCGTCGAGCTGGATTTGAGTCCGACCGCAGTGCCAATCTCGCGCACCGACGGCGGATATCCCTTGTCGACCAGGAAATCCTTGATGTATTGCAGGATCTCAGACTGTCGCCGTGTGGATATTCTTGTTTTCTTCACTGCCATACCCCCTTGTAGACTGACGTGCATACGTTTGAATCTATTGTATCATATGTACGTTCTAAAAAAAAGAGGTTTCCTGCAAAAAATTCAAAAAAACCTCAATTCGTATCAAATTTTTGCCCGGCATCATGCAGAATACTGTCGCGACGCTGTTTTGATGCTGTGAAATAATCGTAAATTGCCGCACGATCCCCCCGCTCGACCGCATCCGCAACCATCCCGAGAATCGCCTGCATCTCATGCAGTGCGTCGACGATCGGCTTGCGGTTCGTCATGCAGATATCTGCCCACATGTCCGCGTTTGAGGAAGCGATGCGCGTCGTATCCTTGAATCCCCCGCCGATGAGCTTGAGACAGGAATCCAGATCGTCCCCGCTGCGGTTGAGCAGGGTCACGAGCGCCGCCGCTGCAAGATGCGGTACATGGCTGATGACCGCAGCACAGCGGTCATGACGCGCAAGATCGAGCGTCGTGAAGTTCGCCTCCGTGTACCGCAGGATACGCATCAGTCGTTCCATCACCTCCGGCGGCACTGAGGGATCCTCGATGATCACATACGCCTTGCCGCGAAAGAGATCCTTCGTCGCCGCCGTTACCCCGCTTTTCTCGCGCCCTGTCATGGGGTGCCCTGCGATGTAGTAAATGGAGGGCGGCAGAATTTTTTTCAGTGCCTCGCACAGGAAGCACTTCGTACTCCCGGCATCCGTGAGAATTGTCCCCGGCTTTAGAAACGGCAGAATGCGCTCGACCATCGGGACGATTTGGAGCACCGGAGGGCTAAGGAACACGATATCCGCATCACCGACGACCGCTGCAATATCGGCGGTCGCCTCGTCTACGGCACCCATCTCCACCGCCCGCCGCATGGATTCTTCCGTGCGGCAGAGCCCCGTGATATGAATCGCATCGCCGAGTTTATTCTTCAGGCAAAGCCCGAGCGAACCGCCGATGAGTCCAACGCCGATGACGGCGAGGTTTATCCTGCTCATACCCTGCGTCCAACCGCTGGAGAGATCTGACGCACCTCGTCCATGAGTATCTCGAATTTCCGCGGAATGAGACTCTGATCGCCGTCGGAAAGAGCCAATTCGGGGTGACAGTGTACCTCAATGATGAGCCCGTCGGCGCCGACCGCGACCGAAGCGCGCGCGATCGGACGCACCATCCGCCAACGCCCCGTCCCGTGACTGGGGTCTGCGATGACCGGGAAATGCGTCAGCTCCTTGAGCGCCGCGACCGCGTTGAGATCCATCGTGTTGCGCGTGTAGGTCTCAAATGTGCGGATACCGCGCTCGCAGAAGATGATGTTCTCGTTGCCGCCCGATGCGATGTACTCAGCCGCGTTCAGCCACTCGCTGATGGTCGCCGAGAGACCACGCTTAAAGAGAACAGGCTTCTGCGATTTTCCAATCGCCTTGAGCATTTGGAAATTCTGCATATTGCGCGCGCCGATCTGCAGGAGGTCGGCATACTCCGAGACCGCCTCGAGATCGTCCTTATCCACGATCTCCGTGACGACGCGCAGTCCCGTCTTGTCCGCAACATCACGCAGAATCTTGAGCCCCTCAAGCCCCAGTCCTTGGAAATCATAGGGGCTTGTCCGCGGCTTGAACGCGCCGCCGCGCAGGAACTGTGCGCCCGCCGCCTTAACCGCAACCGCGATTTCATAGAGCTGATCGTAGCTCTCGACTGAACAGGGACCCGCCATGATTGCAAGCTGCTCGCCGCCGACCGGGAAGCCTGCAACATCGACGATCGTATTTGCAGGGTGGAAATCACGACTGACCAGCTTATATTTCTCCGTGATGCGGACTGTTTTTTCAACGCCTTCCATCATGTTCATCTCCAGCGCCGAGATCGCCTTCTTATCCCCGATGACACCGATAATCAGACGATCCTCGCCGCGCGACGGGTGAATGTGCAGACCTGCCTGCTCGATTTTTGCCATGACACGGTCAACATTCTCCTGTGTCGCACGGGGACTCATAACAATAATCATAATAGATTCCTCCTACTACCTTATCACAGCATATGCCGCGCAGAGGGGCAGCTCCCCCCCTGTTAGGCGGCACTCGGACACACAGGCGCGATCGGGCACTGCCCGCACAGCGGCTTGCGCGCCTTGCAGAGACGCCGCCCGTGCAGGATCAGCCAGTGATGCGCATCACTCCAGTCTGCACGCGGGATCGCCTTTTGCAGCCCCTTCTCAACCTCAAGCGGTGTCTTTCCGACAGCGAGATGCAGGCGGTTCGATACGCGGAACACATGTGTATCGACCGCGATGGCAGGGATGTGAAACGCCACGCTCATAACGACATTCGCCGTCTTGCGCCCGACGCCCGGGAGCCTTTGCAGCGCCTCAAAGTCCGCCGGAACCTCACCGCCGTATTCCCTCAGCAGGATATCGCAGGTCTCAATGATATGCTTTGCCTTCATGCGGAAAAATCCGCAGTCATGGATCGCCTCTTCAAGCTGCGACTGCCCAAGTCCCGCGATCGCCTCAGGTGTGTTCGCACGGGGGAAAAGCCGGCTCGTCACGATATTGACGCGGGCGTCTGTGCATTGTGCGGATAAAATCACCGCGACGAGGAGTTCGAACGGGGTGGCAAAGTGAAGTGCCGGCTGCGCGTTTGGATACGTCTCGCGGAGGATGCGGAGCTGTTCCGCCTTGATTGCTTTCGTTACTCTCATAAAATCACAGTCTAATATATATTAGTTCGTTAAGGAGCGCGTCGGCGCCGGAATGCGCCCGCCGCGCGCGATGAATGCCGCGGAGCTGAACGCACTCCGCACGGGCACGATCGGCGAATAACCGAGCAAACCGCCGAACGAGACGCCCTCGCCGACCTTCTTCCCCGGCACGGGGATCACGCGCACCGCCGTGGTCTTGTTATTGACCATGCCGATCGCCGCCTCGTCCGCGATGATGCCCGCGATTGTCGCTGCGGGCGTATCGCCCTCAATCGCGATCATATCGAGCCCGACCGAGCAGACGCAGGTCATCGCCTCGAGCTTTTCGATGGAAAGACTGCCGCGCTGCACCGCGTCGATCATACCCTCGTCCTCGCTCACGGGGATAAACGCCCCCGAGAGTCCGCCGACGTGGGAGCTTGCCATCAGACCGCCTTTTTTCACCGCATCGTTCAGGAGCGCGAGCGCCGCCGTCGTCCCCGGTGCGCCGCACGCCTCGAGCCCCATTTCCTCAAGGATGCGCGCAACGCTGTCCCCGACCTCCGAGGTCGGCGCAAGCGAGAGATCGATGATGCCGAACGGCACACCGAGACGGCGCGAGGCTTCGCGTGCAACGAGCTGTCCCACACGCGTGATCTTGAACGCCGTGCGCTTCACCGTCTCGGCGATCTCGGTGAAGTCCGCACCCTTGAGATCCTCAAGCGCATGTTTGACCACTCCGGGACCGCTGACGCCGACGTTGATCACACGGTCACCCTCGGCAACACCGTGGAACGCGCCCGCCATGAACGGATTATCCCCCGGTGCATTGCAGAACACAACGATCTTCGCACAGCCGATCGCTTCCTGCTCACGCGTCAGCTCCGCCGTCCGCTTGATCATATCGCCCATCTCGCGCACCGCATCCATATTGATGCCCGCCTTCGTCGAGCCTATATTCACCGACGAACAGACAATATCCGTCGCCGCCATCGCCTGCGGAATCGAGTCGATGAGCACGCGGTCACCGTGTGTAAATCCCTTCTCCACGAGCGCAGAGAATCCGCCGATGAAGTTCACGCCGACCGCCTTTCCCGCGCGGTCAAGCGCCTCAGCAACCGGCACGAAGGAATCTGTTTGACATGCGTCCGCCGCGATCGCAATCGGCGTCACGGAGATACGCTTATTGATGATGGGAATACCGTATTCCGCCTCGATGTCCTCGCCCGTCCGCACAAGAAACTCTGCCGAATGCGTAATCTTTTCGTACACGTTCCGGCAAAACTGTTCGATGTTCGGATGCGCACAGTCCCGCAGCGAAATGCCCATCGTGATGGTTCGCACATCGAGACGGTTCTCCGTAATCATTCGGTTGGTTTCCCGAATATCCTCAAAAGTAATCAATCTGCCGCTCCCCACCTAGATGCTGTGCATTACTTGAAAGATTTCCTGATGCTGCAACTTGATGTCAAGCCCGTACTCTTCACCCTTTTCTCGCAGCAGAGCTTGCAGTTCCTTCAGACGCATCCCTGCATCGTCGGGCATCTCGGCAATCATCACCATATTAAAAAAACCGTCCATGATATTTTGATTCACATTTACGATATTCACACGCTGCTCCGCGAGAATCCCGCTCACCATCGCCACGATACCGACTTGATCGCGTCCGACGATCGTTACAACCAGCTTCATGCGATTCACTCCTCATCAACAAAAATATGTCCCATTATAACAAATCCGCCGCATAAAAGAAAGATGTACAGCGCTAGAACACAAAAACCGACGCCCAAAGACGTCGGTCATTCATCGGTCATATTCTTTTTTTCGCCGTTCATTGAAGAACCGCCGCATGATCGCATGACATTCGTCCGCCATGACCTGCCCGTATACCTCCGGTCGATGATTGAGCGTCATGCAGCCGGGGATATTGAACAGAGACTCACATGCGCCCGCCTTGCTGTCGGCAGCGCCATAGACAACACGGCTGATGCGGCTCATCACAATCGCCCCTGCGCACATGGGACACGGCTCGATCGTCACATAGAGCGTCATCCCCGTCAGACGCCACCGCCCCAGTGCACGGCACGCACGACGGATGGCGATGAGCTCGGCGTGTGCTGTGGCATCATGTTCCGATTCGCGCAGATTATGCCCCGTCGAGACGATGTTCCCGGCGCCGTCCATGACGACCGCACCGATGGGCACCTCACCGAGCGCATAAGCACGCTCCGCTTCGGCAAGCGCCAGCCGCATTCCTTTCACGTCATCCGGCATTGGGGAGTTTTTCCTTTATACCGGAGAGGTCAACTTGCCCTTGATAAAAGAGAGATTGTGTCGCGCGCCCTACCTCAAGCGTATATGCGTCACTTTTGGGCTGCACGTCATCGTCCGATTTTTTTCGCTTTTTTTGCATCTCATCTTCGAAGATCGAAGCAAAAGCTCCGCGTTCCTCTTTTTCCTCAAAGCCTTTTCTCCTCTCAAAAAGCTCATCATTGTTGAATTTCACCCGTTTGATCCCCATCACCCGCTCAACACGTTCAAGCACGATTCACACCTCCTTTTTACTATTAACAAACTATTCTCTATAAAGAAGATCGGTTTGTATTTCAAAAACTTAAATAAAAATGACCCCTGCAACACATGCAAAGGCCATTTTACCTCAAATTTTATGCAGTTTTTATTTCAGAGCGTCGCCGAGCTGCGCGTTGACTTCGCGTGCCGCGACAACACTCTCGTCGAACTTCGCCTTCTCTTCGCCCTCGAGCTTGACGTCGACAACCTTTTCGAAGCCGTCCTTGCCGAGCACGATGGGAACGCCGACGCAGAGTTCTTTCTCGCCGTATTCCCCTTCGAGGTAGACACAACAGGGAATGACCTTCTTCGCATCAAGCGCGATCGCCTCGACGAGTGCGGCCGCCGATGCGCCGGGCGCATACCATGCGGACGTGCCGAGCAGCCCCGTCAGCGTTGCACCGCCGACCTTCGTCTTTTGCACAACGTCGTCGAGTACTTGCTTCGAGAGGAGCTGCGTCACGGGGATGCCGCGGAGCGTCGCAATGCTGACGAGCGGAACCATCGTCTTGTCGTTGTGACCGCCGATGACCATACCGTCGACGTCCGTCGGCGTCGCGGGATGTCCCGCCTTGTTGAGCGCTTCCGACAGATAATAGCGGAACCGGCTGCTGTCGAGCATACCGCCCATGCCGATGACGCGGTTGCGCGGGAGCCCCGTAGCTTTCAGCGTAAGATAGGTCATCGCATCCATCGGGTTCGAGATGATGATAAAGATCGCATTCGGGGAATGTTTCAGCGCCTCTCCGACAACGCTCTTGACGATCTTTGCATTGACGCCGACCAGTTCCTCACGCGTCATGCCCGGCTTGCGCGGGAGACCGGACGTCACAACAACCACATCCGAACCTGCCGTTGCCGCATAGTCGTTCGTCACGCCGCGCACCGTCGTATCATATCCAAGGGCATGTGCCGACTGCATCATGTCCATTGCCTTACCTTCGGAGACGCCTTCCTTGATGTCGATGAGGACAATTTCACTTGCAAACTTCTTGATCGCGAGGACATTTGCTACCGTAGCGCCAACGTTGCCGGCACCAACCACAGTGATTTTCATAAGTATTTCCTCCTTAAGAAAGTACTCCTGCCGCCCATTTCATCAATAAGCGACATGATATAGAATGGACTATAATAATAGACATCATCTATTGAAATATTATAGCATTCTCATTCAGAAAAATCAATTATATTTGTGAAATTATTCACGAAAATTACCCTAGATAATAAAAAACGGAGCAAGAACATACTGCTCCGCCCGGTTCATCCAAAACATTTTTCGACCAGATCCGCGAGTTTCCCCTCCTTCGACGCCTGCGCCGCATCCGCCTCGACGAAATGCTGCGTCTCATCTTTTAGCATCTTGTCAAACCCGAGAATATAATTCGTCGCAATCAGATAGATGATCCGCGTCGGCGCCATCCCGTACACCTGATGCTGCAATATATGCCGAATGCGCGCCTTGTCATCCGGATATAGCTCCTTCATGCGCTGCGAGCGGAAGAGCCGCTTCACGACCTCCGTGATATACAGCCCCGACTTCATGTAGAGATCGGCGAACGTCGCCTCCGGATTGTCAAAGCATCCGGGATTGTTCTCCTCTAGCGCATCCGCCATCTGCACGACGACGCGCCGCGGCGTGAAGATCTGATTCGTCTTTTGCGGCGGGATATAATCGAAAATATCCTCCGTCTGCGTCTCGTCAAAATAATCCGCGAGTTCTTCCTTTTTCTTCAGAAATTCCCGAACAGCGTCGTTGAATACGGTTTCGTCAAATAGATGCCCGGCAAAGCGCTCTGTCTCCCCCGTCTCCGGATTCACATAGTCGCCGCCGTCGCGCAGGAAACGAAAATCCTCCTCCGTAATTCCCGTGACCTCGGCGAATACATCGTCCTCCGTATAATCGTCAATATTTTGCAGCGTGAGATTCTCATCTCCATATGCCATGATAAAGCTCGGAATCGTCCGTGCAAAACCGCGTAAATGCGCACGCACGCTGTCTTCGGCGGATTTTTTCACCGCCTCCGCCCTGTCCCGCTCCATCCGTTCGATCAATTCCTGCGGCTTTTGCGCGATCGTCTCCTTCACAACCGTCTGCACCGCATCCTTGAACTCTTGCAGCGCCTCTTCGATCCCCGTGTGATACGCCGCATCGGCGGCATCCGTCTCCGCCTGTGTCTCAGCCGTTCGACGCTTCTCATTGAGCTGTGCCGTAACGATATTTGTCTTCCGGTTGTAGTCCGCACGGATGCGGTCGATGCTGCGTTCGACGTCGCTCTCCACTTGGCGCTCCACTTTTTTCAGCGCGCCTTTTTTTACCGCATAGGCATCTGCGAGTGGCGCAACAACGCGCTCCTTGAGCTGTGCCTTCATCGCCTCCGCGAGCTTGTCCACCGTTTGATTCACGACGGCATAGTCGTTCTCCGCTTCCGCGAGTTCGCCCATCTCGACGGAACATTGCTCCTCCAGCTCCGCATAAATCTTCTTGCCGAAAATATCCTGCGTCTTTCCGATGACGATCTCGCCCGGAACCTCTACCGCACCGTCCGCATCCACGGACACCTCCGACAAACGCTCTAATCCGACTTGCCCCTTCCTTTTCGGCTCTTCCTGCGCGGGGGCGAGCTTTTCTACAATCTCCTTCACGATCCCCGGGGCGCCGAACACATTGGCAATGTTCTGAAAGAGGAAATTCGACATAAAACCGCGCCGTACAACCTCCTCGCTCTTCAATTTACGCGGGATCGAGAGCACCTGCGCGGCGTCCAGCTCCACCATGCGCCCCTCGTCGTCCTCGCCGAGCACGGGGAAGAAGTTCAGCAAACGGCGTATATTTTCCTTCCGATCATCGCTCGTTCCCCCGCCGTCCGCCGTGCGGGGCGACAGATTATTCGCAAATGCATCAAAGATGATGAGCGTCCGCGCGGGATCAAAGTCGAATACATACGCCGTCTCTTTGCACAGGCGACATCCGTTTTTCGTCATGACGCAGGGATTTTGCGCGCGGAACGCCGCCTGCATATAGGACGAAGCGCTTTGCAGATTGCACAGCATCAGCACGCCGCTCCACTCCGGAATCGTAACGCCCACCGTCAACTGCCCCACGCTCAGTGTGATCGTCTTATCGTGGTCGCGAATGGCATCCTTTACGCGGTCAAACGTAGCCGTGCTCTCGTCATCCGACTCGATGATCCCATCTCCCGCCGCCAGTACGACCTCGTAATCACAAAAGACAGGGTCTTCCTTGAGGAGCTTCGCGAGCGCCTTCGCGCTCGCCACACGATTCAGCAGCCATAGCGTGTGGCACAGCTCGTCCCGCAATTCCTGTGTCGAGTACGGATATTTCTCATTCGTTACGAGCGCCCGGAGGAACTTCTTGACCTCCTCCTCGTGAACAAAACGCTTTGCCTCATTCGTGGCAAAGAATTCATTGAGATCGAACGCATAATCGACACGCTCGTCCTCCCCCGAGAGGTCAATCCCGCGCGCCGCTTCCTCAGCGATCATCGGCGAGAGACGATAGGTATACATCGCCATGCGCGGCAAACGTTCGTACGGATTGTATTCCTCGCCCTTCCATGCCTCCTTTGCCGCCTGCTCGTCCGCATACGACCAGTTAAAAATCTGCGCCGCCGTGAATTGATCGCTCGCGAGCGCCTTGAACGGCGTCCCCGAAAGATAGAGCGTATACTTACGGTTAATAAACTCAAACGCCCGATCCGTGCGGAAGGTATCGACGCCCTCCTGCGCCTCATCCACAATGAGAAGGTCAAACGTCAAATCGCTGATCCATTTGAGCTTATCATGTTCCCCGCCAAAATAAATAGAGCCTTTGATCCCCTGCAGGGATTCAAACGCCACCATACACGCGGGCGCATCGTCCTCATCATCGAGACGATTCATATACTGTGCGCGCGAGAGTACGCCGGGCTTTCCCGCGAGCGCCGCCGTGTCCGAGACAAAGAAGTAATGATCGCGCCATCCGAAAAACGTGCGAAAATCATCCGCCCACGAGTTTGCAATACTCGGACGATTCGTCACGACAAGGACGTTTGTCAGCTTCATGCGGCGAACGAGGTCATAGGCAGTCAGCGTCTTGCCAAAGCGAGGTTTCGCATTCCACAGGAATTTACTGCCGCCGCCGTGGAAATACGCCGCCGTCATCCGTACCGCCTCCGCCTGCTCGGCGCGCAGCGTATAGTCGCGGCGTTCCGCAGCGACCGCCTGTTTGCGCGTGGCAAAACGGTTGAAGTGGAGCTGCAAGGTGTCTCCGTCCGCGTGAAACCACTCCGTCCCCGGCTCACGCTCCACATCAATTTGTTCGAGATAATCATGGAAATGACGATCTGTAAAATATTCGCCCGAGCCGTCCTTGAATATTGCGTTGTCCGTCCACGCGATTTCCCATCGGATATTTGCCGTATGCGTCTGCTGTGCGATGCGCTGCACGACGGACTGCCGCTCCGTATAGCCGACCTTCGTCCAGCCGTCATGATAGGGAATCCCCGGCGTATTATAGGCGTAGATCATCGGCACAACACGCCGGAAACTTTGAATCTGCACCGCCATCATGCCATCTCCTTCACATGCGACTCGATAAATAGGGCCTCTTCCTCCGTCAGCCCGTACTTCGCATAGAGCTGCTTATCGATCTCCGCCACGGATACCGACCAGTCAATATCCGAGGCGGACGTAAAATCTTGCAGAGGGACGTATTTCCATTTTTCGGGTGTTAAATCCTGTGTAGTTTTCAAAACACCTAGCAAAGATCTAGCAAATTTGGACTTGATATACTTAATAACCGCCTTTATCTCAGTTTCCATATCGAACATTCCAATGCTCAAAAATGTTTCTGTTGCGCCTATCCCCGGCTCTGCTGTAATAGGCGATGTTAGAACTTCACCAAAACGCCCTGTTCCGTTTGCTTTTGGAATAAACACTTTATATTTATCAAGATTTTTTACCTTACTAACATAATCTCTGCGTAAATACTTATACACACGCTCATTATTTTCTCTTCCAAGAATCCGAATATAGCTCTTTCCGTCTGTCGGCTCCTCCTCGAAGAAAATCTGCGGCAAGCGGTCAAAAATATTCGTCGACATATCGTAGGCATGACCTTTGCTTAATTGCCGGATTGCTTCCGGATGATCTTTATGCATCGCGTCCGTCAGCCTGTATGCCGTTCGTGTCACAACAATATCGCTCATGCTTTTGAAATCAGCGGCGTTCATGACCTTATGCAAAATATCATTCAGTTCGCCGTACTTTGTAAATACTTCAATCGCGCCAAAGTCTCGGCTCCGGTCGCGATACGAGATCGCAACACCTCCTTTAATATCCGTATTGGGGAATATCTTGCTTGCATCCGCTTCATAGTGCAGAATCTTAAAATGCGCATCGTTTAATATCTTTTGGTTCCACGCCTTCGGCGTACTTCCCGCATTGAACAGGAATCTTGCGGGATGAATCAGCTCGACGACATTGGCAACTTCATAGGACGCATCCATGAACTCATGATAAATCGGCGGCGCAAAGCCCTTGTTCTCCCCGAGCGTCTCATCCTGATACGGCGGATTCCCGATCACAAAGTCGAACTTCATATTCCTTCCTCCTGTATTTGCCCTGCGATATTCTAAACTGTTGACGCGCCGCCAATCATAAACACGGCAATACGGCTGTAGATTTCTACACGCGGTATCGGGCAGATCGAAAAGCCCGCCTTGCACGGCATATCCCGTCGATTCCGCATAGGGGATCGTTCCCGTCAGTCCGTCCATCTGCCATAAATTCCACACAATCGTCTTGATGCATACACGATACTCCCGCTCGTGCGGCTTTCGCTTCCACCGTGCATAGAGATATTCTTCGAACGTCATCAAAAGATTCACGCGTGCGATCAGCAGGTTGTCCCCCTGAAACTCGTATCCGTATGTCGCCTGAAACGCCCGCAGCGCCCATTTCATCCATTCGTCTTCGCCTTCAGTGTTTTCATTCACGATGCGCAGCTTGCGATCGAGTATCCCGTGACGCTCCTCAAGGGGGATGACCTCACCCGTTGAGACGTCATAGCGCTGCACGAGATACGGCGCCTCGCCGCAGGTGATCTCCAGTCGCCGCGCATCGACATAATGCTGCCATTTACGCCGTTTTGGGAACACAACTCGCGCCGCATCCAAAAAGGGATCGTCCCCGTCAAAATATGCCGCATCCGCCGCCCCGACCATGCGCTTGCAGATGCCGGGCGGCGTAAAGACCTCCGCGTGCTTGCGTGTGCGCGCCGACTGTTCCTCCATCGCCTTGCGTGCCCGCGTCTTGATGACATCCGACTGCGCCCCCGTCATCAGCGACGGCAGCATCTCCTCGTCACACCGATATGCATCGCCGCGCGCACGATAGGCATCGGTTGCCCATATGATATTGCCGCGCGTCGTCTTATCCGCAAGGAGATTATTCAAACACCCCATCGCATGAAGGCGCAGAATCTCATCCTGTATCCCAACAATCAAAAAGGCTCCTCCTCTTGTGACCTTGAGTGAGCAGCCTTTTTTGAGCGATTTTCTATTACAATATCGTGTAGTATATTATTTGTTTCAGTATCATCTATAGTTCAAGATATAAAACGAAAGATTTCGTTATAGAATATCCTCTCTTTTTGTAGTATTATAAACTCGAAACGAATAGTGACCGGCCTATAAAATACTACACATTTATGCAAAAACGATTTACAATTCTTCTCTTTTTCCATAGATTGCCGCACGATAACGAAAGGTGGCAAGCGGCATATTGCACTCCTTTGCCGCTGCCGTCCCCGTTACTTTTGCGTTTTTCCAACGCAGATACACCTCGGGGAAGTTCTCCGGCAGCGGGCGGCGCGGTCTGCCGAATCGTACGCCCCGCGCCTTCGCCGCAGCAATTCCCTCCGCCTGCCGCTGCCTGATGTTGACACGCTCGCTCTCCGCCACAAAAGACAGCACCTGCAATACAATATCACTCAGGAACGTCCCCATCAGATCCTTTCCTCGCCTCGTATCGAGGAGCGGCATATCAAGCACCACAATGTCAATCGCTTTCTCTTTTGTCAAAATACGCCACTGCTGCAAAATCTCCGCATAGTTCCTGCCAAGTCGATCAATGCTCTTGATATACAGCACATCGTCCCGCCCCAAACGCCGTAGCATCTTCCGATAGGCAGGGCGTTCAAAGTCCTTCCCGGACTGTTTGTCCACATAGATATTTTTCCGAAGAATCCCTAGCTCCTCAAGCGCTATCATCTGCCGTGCCTCATTTTGATCGCGGCTACTAACACGAACATATCCATAAACGCACCCCATATATCCTCCTTTATTTTCTCATAAATAACGTCGGTATCATTATAAGACTTTTTATCCTTCCCTTGGTAGATTATGCTGTTTCTTACGCCTAAGAGAGGATTGTCAGAAATACCAGGCAACACGATACGAAGACAACAAAAATCCCCATCCCCGGCATAGTAAAATGTAGGGGATGGGGAATCCTGTATGAGGATTATGAAGGTGTTATAGACATACCAATTCATTTTTGTTAAACTATAAATTAAGTTATGGAAGGGAGGAATGTCATGCGCGCCATCGGCATTATCGCCGAATACAATCCCTTTCATCATGGACATCGCTATCAGCTAACGGAGCTGCACCGTATGTTCCCTTCATCAGATGGGATTATCATCGCTATGAGCGGCAGTTTTTCCCAGCGCGGCACACCGTGTATACTCGATAAATGGACACGGGCACGGCATGCCGTCGAGGGCGGCGCCGATCTTGTTCTCGAACTGCCCTTTGTCTTTTCCTGTCGAAGCGCGCAGGACTTCGCACGCGGCGGGGTGTCCCTGCTTGCAGCGCTCGGTATCGTCGAACGCCTTGCTTTCGGCACCGAGACACACGACATTGCGCCGTTAAAGTACATCGCTGCGTCGATTGATACGCCGGTCGTTCAGGGACGTCTGCATTCCTACATAAGTGCAGGCGATTCCTATGCCGCAGCTCTGTCACGTGCTGCAGCCGATAAAAGTATCCCCGAAGAAATGCTGCGTTTACCAAATAACATCCTTGCCATAGAGTATTTACGTGCCCTTTGCCGGAGTACTTTCGAAATTTCCCCCATTGCCATCCCGCGCAACACAGCAAGCCATAACGATACCGCACTCTATCCGGGTATTACAAGTGCATCCTCGATTCGCAGTGCGCTCTATGAGAGTATACCACCGTGGGGCCGACTCGCCGACAGCGTCCCCCCCTCGGTATACACCGATCTTCGTACAGTGTACGAGACAAAGCTCCCCAACGAAAATAAGCTGCTCTCACTCTTGCGCTACACCCTCCTCACATCGAGTAACAGTGAACGGGAGGAGATCCTCGGTGTTACAGAAGGGATCGAAAATCGTCTGATCCGCACACTCCAAAAAGTGAACGACTATGACGACCTTCTCACGGCTGCGGCAACAAAACGCTATACACGCAGCCGCATTGCCCGTCTTATCCTCCATCTCCTGATCAAATTCAAAAAGGCGCAGGCAACACGTTTTGATACCCATGGAGCGACCTATATTCGCCCGCTCGCTTTCAATGTACGTGGACAAGAGCTGCTGCGTGCAATCAAAGAGCATACACACCTCCCCATTATCACACGAACGGCAAAGTTTTTAACCTCAAACAACCGATCATTTTCGGGACGGCTCTCTCTCCTGCAAGAGATGCTTGCTTTTGATACGTTGGCAACAGATCTTCGTCTGCTGACAGTGCTTCAACATACAAATCAAACTTCGGATTTCATCACGCCGCCATGCGTGATTCTCTCTACACCGAAAGGATGAATATCATGTGTCAAAATGTCAATCTGTCTGATCTCCTCGTGCTTGACGTTCTGCGCGACGATCCTGTTCTTTCATTTCTCGCTGCTCCTGAGGATGAACCGACTGCCAAAAAGTACTGTATATCCGCCCTTATTGCCGCAGCAGAAACGCACGGGCTGAGCGGCAACCTGCTGCCCCGTTATTTGCTTCACGTCCTGACGAGCCGGGCAAATCTCGTCTCTGAGACAATGGAACGCACGGATCTGCCCCCCGGTACGAGTCTGCGGGATGTTTTTTACCATGACATCAGGTTGCTCTATCCATTGCTCACAGCACCGACGAGTATATTTCTTGGTGAAACGCTCCTAGATAATTACGAGCCGACCCGGAATATATATGGAAAAACGGAAGATTTTCTGCTCCCGGGTGTTGCCGGCGCAAGCTCGCCGGAAGAATACGCAGAAATTCTTCTTGCTTTCTATGCCAAATACGGCTATGGCGATCTTGCCGCCTACGCAGCCTTCTGTTGGGATATCGCCGAAAACACACTGCGCGGAATTATAGACTTTGAGCGACCGCGCATGAGCGACCTCGTCGGATATGAAAGGCAAAAGGAGCAGCTCATCCACAATACGCGCTCTTTTGTTGAGGGAAAGCCATCCAACCATGTGCTCCTCGTCGGCGCACGCGGCACGGGAAAATCGACGGCAGTCAAAGCGCTTGCCGGCATGTATGACGATATGGGGCTGCGGCTCCTTCAGGTCACAAAGGATCAGCTTTGGCTGCTCCCGGATATCATGGCACAGCTGCGGCGCTTTGCAAGTAAAAAATTCATCATTTTCCTCGACGATCTTTCATTCGAGGATTCTGACGCCGAGTTCAAGACGGTCAAATCCGCCATCGAGGGCGGCGTCTCATCCTGTCCGCCGAACGTCCGCCTCTATGCGACCTCTAACCGCCGCCATCTCGTACGCGAGACATGGCGTGACCGGCAGCAAGATGAGCTCTATCGTGATGACGCCATGCACGAAACCATTTCCCTCGCCGATCGGTTTGGACTCATCATCCAATATCATACACCGGATCAGGAAGAGTATCTCGCGATCATCGACTATCTCCTGCGACAAAAAGGAATTGCACTGACAAAAGAAGAGCTGCATCTCGCGGGACTTCGCTGGGAGCTGACACACAGCGGACGCAGCGGACGCACTGCACAACAATTTGTTGCACATTATCTAGGGACACATTAAGTTAGAACGTTCAGCAATAAACGGAAAGAGCCAACGGTACGGTATGAACACGCAGCGGGAGTACCGGTCCGCACTCGCCGTCAAGATCACTGCATAACTCCTGCTCCGTTTGAATTTCAAACGATCGTGCACGGATATGCAGGATGCTCTCTTTCTCCGTAATGGATTTTCCGGAAAACAGGTCTGCCGCAACGGACATAAACTGCGGCAGACTTATTTTTTTTACCGCAAGCAGGTCAAGCATTCCATCGTCAACGGAAATATCCGTACCAATACGTTTCATCCCTGCAACGACAGGACTGTTCGCCACGACAAAGAGAAAAATGTCCTCTTCATAGGTCGCACCATCCGCCAAAATACGCACGGGAAATGAGTGCAGGCGCGGGATTTCTCCAAGTCCTTTCAAGTAATATGCCACCCTGCCGAGTGTATTCTTATAGGTAGATTTTACCTCGTGCGCGATACCCGTGAGCATTCCTGCGCTAACGACGTTGACGAAATATCGCTTGCTGTCCTCAAGGACTCCTAAATCCACACGGCGGGACTCCCTTGCCGCAATGCGCTCAATATAGCTTTCCCAATCATCGTGAATCCCAAGATAGGTGGCAAAATCATTTGACGTACCGCTGCCAAAAATACCGAGCTGGATATCCGCATCCGCCTCGATCATTGCGTTTACGACCGTGTGCACGGTGCCGTCACCGCCCGCGGCAATCACACCGTCCGGATGCAGATCAATTAGGAACCGGCTGATATTATCCAAAGTGCCGCCGCGCGTCCGGTACGGACAAAGTACCATCCCATGCCGCTGAAATGAGTCAATCAACCAATCCAGTTTGACCTTGAACAGCGCATTCCCTGAAACAGGATTATAGATTAACGCAAGTTTTCTCATGCCTTAAAAACCCCAATTCGCTGCAAAAACCGAATCCCCACTGAACCGATCATCGGCAGGCGGCGCAGATCATCCTCGATCAATCCGCGCAAGAGAATCATCGCAGCAATATAGACGATGCATCCAACGAGCACCGCACCAAACGTCGATATCGCCGCAATACCCCACCATACAAGCGTCCATGTGTAAAATCCATAGACCGACGCCCCCATAATTCCGGCAGCGCAGATCGTCTTAAACAACTGCAGCAACTCAATGCGGTACCCGATAAACCGATAGATAAAATACAGATTAATGAGTGCAGCAACGCCCATATCGGCAGCCGTCGCCCACGCAGCGCCCATGATGCCAAGCCACGGAATCGCTGTGAGCTGCCAATTCAGGAACACCTTTGCACCTGCCGCAAGAATCATATTCACCATGGGAATGGTCGGATGCCCCAACCCCTGCAGTATCCCTGTCGATACCTGATGCAGTCCGAGCAGGATAATACTTACCGCCGAGATCATAACGGCGGGGCCCGCGCCCGGCGCATTGTAGATCAGACTCGAAATCGGGGTCGCCAATATGAATACAATGACAAACGCCGGAAAACAGACAAAATTCGAGATGCGCACCGAGGCCGCCGTCTGATCATAGACACGCACCTGATCGCCAAGGACGCGCGACTCCGAAATCGCAGGCACAATGCTCATCGCCATTGACGCCGTGAGTATTGTTGCGAGATTGACAAGCGGAACCGCCATGCCGTTCAGGTAGCCAAACAACTCCGTCGCCTCGCTGATGCTGTAACCTGCTGCCTCCAGACGCTGCGGAACAATCATGAGATCAAGATTTGATACGACAGGAAGCATGATGCTTGCCGCCGAAACGGGGAGCGCCAGCTTAAAGATGCGCTTGATAATTGAGCGGCGCGACTCATATGCTGCTCCCGGCAGAGGTTTAAGATCCGTACCGTAGTCGCGCGCAATGTCACGTTCCAATTTGATGTGAAAATAGACAAGGACGATTAACCCTGTCACTGCCCCTGCAAGAGCGCCAAGTGAGGCTCCCGCAGCGGCATAATCCAGCCCCCACGGCATGAGGAGGCTCGCCAATACGATCATCGTTACCACGCGAAAGATCTGTTCCACGATCTGTGAGACTGCCGTCGGCGTCATCCGCTGCCAACCTTGCAGATAGCCGCGGGAGCTTGCGAGCAGGGTCACGAAAAAAACTGTCGGTGCGAGCACCACAACAGCCTTATACGCACGCGCATCACGGATGAACTGCCAGTCGATAAGCCAGTCTGCCGCCAAATATGTCAATATCGAAAAGAAAAGCCCCGTCAGCAGCATGAACATCATAGAAATACGAAATACACGCTTTGCCCCATAGATATCCTGGAGAGCCACACGCTCCGCCGTAATAATGGAAATCGCAACGGGCACGCCTGCCTGCGACACTGTCATGGCAAAAAAATAAATGGGAAAAGCCATCTGATACAGCCCGATGCCCTCGCCGCCGAGGATGCGGGAAACAAAGATCCAATTCAGCGACCCGATGACCTTGACGACGAATCCTGCTATCGTCAGGACAAAGGTTCCTTTAAGGAAGGATTCGCCCTTGCTGCTTTTCCCTCCGGAAACATCTATCTCACGAATGAGAAACACCGCCTCAATGATATTTAATATGACTATATTGTGATATTTACCGATAAATTATATCATATGGTACTCCCGCTAGCAATGTGAAGAATCACAGATCGGCAGACTTTTCTCAAAATAAAACCCTCCCGGTGTATCTATGCTACACACAGGAGGAACTAAAGAATAATATAATTATGTGCGTGCCGCCTTGACCGCTGCGAATCCTTTCTCTGCCGCGGCGATCGTGCGGTCAATGTCCGCATTGGTATGTGCGCCCGACATGAATACGGTTTCGAACTGCGAGGGTGCGAGATAAATGCCCTCGTCCAGCATGGTCTCGAACCAGATGCGGAACGCGTCTTGGTCGGCGGCGACGGCATCGTCGTAGTTATAGACTTCGCGATTAATGAAGAAGATGCCGAACATCGATCCCGCCTGATGCGCGCAAATGGGAACGCCGTATTCCTTGGCGATGCGCTGCCAGCCGAGGAGGAGATTCTTCGTCTTGAGTGTCAGCACGCGGCTGTAATCCGGTGCGCCGTCCTCCGGCTCCGCCGTGATGATCCGCAACGTCTCGATGCCCGCTGTCATGGCGAGCGGATTGCCCGAGAGCGTCCCCGCCTGATAGACGGGACCCGCGGGCGAGACGCGCTCCATGATCTCGCGGCGTCCGCCGTATGCGGCGACGGGAAGCCCCCCGCCGATGATCTTGCCGAGACAGGTGAGGTCGGGGCGAATGCCGTACGCCGCCTGTGCGCCGCCGAGCGAGGCGCGGAATCCGCACATCACCTCGTCAAAGATGAGGAGCGTCCCGTGCCGCTCCGTCAGCTCGCGCAGGAGTGAAAGGTAGCCTTGCCGCGGGAGGACAAGCCCCATATTGCCCGCGACCGGCTCTACAATGACGGCGGCGACGACATCGCCCTCGCGCTCCATCACGGAACGAATCGCCTCCTCGTCGTTATACGGCACGGCGATCGTATCCGCCGCCGTGCCCGGCGTCACGCCCGGCGAGCTCGGCACGCCGAACGTCGCCATGCCGGAACCGGCGCTCACGAGCAGACTGTCGCTGTGCCCATGGTAGCAGCCGACGAACTTCACGATCTTATTGCGCCCCGTATATCCGCGCGCAAGGCGCAGTGCGCTCATCGTCGCCTCCGTCCCCGAGTTCACCATGCGGATGACCTCGATGGAGGGATAGACGGTCTGCACGAGCTTTGCAAGCTCCGTTTCAAGGAGCGTCGGCGCACCGTAACTCGTACCGCGCCCCACCGCCTCCCGGAGGGCGGCGACGACCTGCGGATGCGCATGACCGACGATCATCGGCCCCCACGAGCCAACGTAGTCGATGTATTCGTTGCCGTCGATGTCATAGATTTTATCGCCCTCTGCGCGCGCGATAAAGAGCGGGTTACCCCCCACATTTGCAAAGGAGCGGACGGGACTGTTGACCCCGCCCGGCATATACACTTTTGCTTCGTCAAATGCCGCCTTGGACTGCGCCGTGTTCCGCATGATTCCCCTCCTCACTCATTCAGCCATGCGGCGGCGTCGAGCGCATGATAGGTGATGATGATCGTCGCCCCCGCGCGTTTCATACTCGTCAGGCTCTCCAAAACGATGCGCCGCTCGTCGATCCAGCCGTTCGCGGCGGCGGCTTTCACCATCGCGTACTCGCCGCTGACATTATAGACCGCGATCGGGCGATCCGTCGTATCGTAGACGCGCCGCACAACGTCGAGATAGGCGAGCGCGGGCTTCACCATGATGATGTCCGCGCCCTCGTCACAGTCGAGCTGGGCTTCCTTGAGCGCTTCGCGCACATTCGCGGGATCCATCTGATACTGTCTGCGGTCGCCGAAGGAGGGCGCGCTGTCCGCGGCATCGCGGAAAGGTCCATAGTAGGCGGATGCATATTTGACCGCATAGCTCATGATGCTCGTATTGACAAAGCCCTCGGCATCAAGCCCCGCGCGAATCGCCGCAACGCGTCCATCCATCATGTCGGACGGCGCTACGATGTCCGCGCCCGCACGCGCCTGACTTACCGCCGTTTGAACGAGATGCGGCAGTGTCGCATCGTTGTCCACGTATTTGCCGTGCAGTTCGCCGCAGTGCCCATGACTGGTATATTGGCAAAGGCAGACGTCCCCGACAACGAGAAGCTCCGGAACGGCTTCCTTGATCGCGGCAATCGCCCTCTGCACGGGGCTCGCGGGATCCCATGCGCTCGATCCGATCTCGTCCTTATAGGCAGGCAGTCCGAACACCTCGACGGCGGGGATGCCGCAGGACGCGACGAGGCGCGCAAGCTCCGCGGCGTTATCTACAGAGTAGTGAAAACAGCCGGGCATACTCGGAATCTCTTCCTTGATGTGCTCGCCCGGCACGACGAAAATCGGATAGACGAAATCGCGCTGCGACAGTTCCGTCTCGCGCACGAGATCGCGCATTCCCGCGGATATGCGCAGGCGGCGCGGACGCTGAATCATATTCATTGTATATACTCCTTGATGCTGCGCACAAGCCCGTCAATCGTATACTCCTTTGCCACGATGTCGGGTTCGAGCGCAAACGAACGCGCCGTATCCGCCGTGACGGGACCGATGCAGGCGATTTTGACCTGCTGCAGGGGCGTGATATTGCCGAGCATTTTGACAAGATTTTTAACGGTCGAAGAACTTGTAAACGTCACCATGTCTATCTCGCCGCTCGCGAGACGCTGCGCAATCGCGGCGTCCTCGATCTCCGGCACAGTCTCATAGGCGGCGACTACATCCACGATCGCCCCGTGCGCGCGGAGCGTATCGGGCAGGACATCCCGCGCTTCCTGCGCACGCGGCAGGAGAATGCGTGCGCGGGGCGGCAGGAGCGGGCGCAGCTCTTCTGCGACGGCTTCGGCGCGGAACTCCGGGGGAACGAGATCCGCCCGTATGCCGAACGCGCGCAGCGCCGCCGACGTCGCCGCGCCCATCGCCGCGACCCTGGCGTAGCCGAGTGCGCGCGTGTCCTTTCCCGCCGCATGAAGGCGCGCAAAGAAATGCTCCACGCCGTTGACGCTCGTGAAAATCAGCCACTGATACGCGTTCAGCTCCGCGATCGCCCCGTCGAGCGCCGCATAGCCGTCCGCAGGAGGGGCGATGCGGATGACGGGCGCCTCGATGCAGGCGGCGCCGAGTGCCGTGAGTTTTTCCGTCAGTGCCGATGCCTGCGCGCGCGCGCGCGTTACGAGAATCCTCTTGCCAAAGAGCGGACGCGTCGCCGGGCGGTCAAACCAGCGCAAATTGTCGCGCAGTTTGACCACATCGCCCACGATGAAGATTGCGGGCGGACGTATCCCCGCGCGCACGACCGTCTCCGCGGCTTCGCCCACCGTCGTGACATAGGTCTCCTGCTCGGGATGCGTCCCCCAGCGGATGAACGCCGCGGGCGTGTCGGCAGGGCGGCCATGCTCGATGAGTTTTTTTGTAATCACGGGGATATTTGCAACGCCCATGAGGAATACCAGCGTGTCCACGCCCGTCGCAAGGTGCTCCCAGCGAATATTCGAGTGTGCCTTCGTCGGATCCTCATGTCCTGTGACGACGGCAAATGACACGGCAACGCCGCGGTGCGTCACGGGGATGCCCGCATAGGCGGGAACGCTGACCGCAGAGGTCACGCCCGGCAGAATCTCAAAGGGAATCCCGCGCTCCAGCAAGAGCAGTGCCTCTTCGCCGCCGCGCCCAAAGACGAAGGGGTCGCCCCCCTTGAGCCGAACGACCGTCTTTCCCTCCGCCGCCTTGTCGGCGAGGAGCACATTGATGTCCTCTTGGCGCATCGTGTGCTTGCAGGACTGTTTTCCAACGTAGATGAGCTCGGCATCCGCCGGCGCATAGGAAAGAATGCTCTCGTCGGCGAGATGGTCATAGACGACGACCTCCGCGCGTTTCATGCACTCCATCGCGCCCACGGTCAAAAGGCGCGGATCCCCGGGACCCGCGCCGACAAGAAAAACTGTTCCATTCATACGTTAATCCCTATCTCTTTCAAAATCTCACGTCCGCCCATATCGAGCAGTTCCTCCGCAAGTGCGACGCCGATCTGCGCCGCCTGCGCGGGACGTCCCGACGCACGGGAGCGGCAGACGCGCATCCCGTCCACGGACGCAATCATCGCGTCCACATAGAGCATATCGCCGTCGCCGATTTCCGCGTAGACACCGACGGGAATCTGACAGCCGCCCTCCACGCGCCTGAGGAAGGCGCGCTCCGCCGCCGCCGCCGCCGTCATGTCCGCATCGCACAGGAAATCGATCGCCGCGCGAATCTCCGCGTCGTCCGCGCGGCACTCGATGGCGAGCGCCCCCTGCCCCACGGCGGGCAGCATCATCGCCCGCGGCAGAACCGATCGGATGAGATCGCCGAGCCCGAGCCGCCGCAGTCCCGCCGCGGCGAGCACAACGGCATCAAATTCCCCCGCGTCGAGTTTTTCAAGACGCGTATTCACATTGCCGCGCAGATCGAGGAGCACAAGATCGGGACGCACGGCGAGGAGCTGCGCCCTGCGGCGCAGGCTCGACGTCCCGACCCGCGCCCCTGCGGGCAGTTCCTCAATCGCCGCATATCGATTGCTGACGAAGGCGTCGCCCGGGTCAAGGCGCGCGGTAATGGCGCCGATAATCAGCCCTGCGGGAATCTCCGTCGGCATATCCTTCAGACTGTGCACTGCAATATCGATGTCCCCCGCGAGCATCGCCTGCTCGAGCTCTTTGGTAAAGAGACCCTTGCCGCCGATTTTGGCGAGCGGCGCATCGAGGATCTTATCCCCCTTTGTCGTCATCTTTTTCAGCACGACCGTGACCGAGGGATGACGCTTTTGCAGCTCTCCCGCGACAAACTTCGCCTGCCACAGCGCAAGCTTACTTGCCCGCGTACCGATAGTGATTGTGCCGCTGTTCACTTGTTCCCGTCTCCCCTATCGCATCCAACTTAAAGAGCGAACGCATCGCCGCGATGTAAAACGCCTCGTCCGCAGTGCCCGCAGACGCGCGCAGCTTCATCATCGGGATCCGCAAAATCTTGCGCACGATCATACGGCTCATATGTTCGACCTGCCGCTCCTCTTCCTCCGAGAGATCCGGAAGCTTTGCGCTCACGCGCTTGATCTCGCGTTCCCGAATGCGTTCGCAGCGTCCCGAGAGGAGCGCCATGAGCGGCTGGAAGGACAGATATTTGAACCGTTCGAGGAGCGACGCGACATCCTCCTGCACGATCCGCTCCGCCTTCACCGCCTCCTCCCGGCGCTCGCCGAGATGTTCATCCACGACAGCCTCGAGCGCATCGATATTATAAAGCTCAATCCCCTTGATATTCGTCACATCCGGATCCACATCGCGCGGCACGGCAATATCGATGAAGAAAATTTTCTTCCCATGGCGGCGTGCCATCAGTCGGCGTGCCTCCCATGCCTTAACCACATAATGCGGCGCACCGGTCGAGGTGACAACAACGTCCACGCCGACCGCATACTCCATCGCGCGATCAAAGGGAATCGCCTCCCCCCCAATATGCTCTGCAAGGCGCTCCGCACGCTCAAGATGTCGATTCGCCACATAGATGGTCTCTATCCCGTGAGAACGCAGATGCTCCGCCGTCAGCTCCGCCATCTTGCCTGCACCGAAGATCAGTGCGCTGCAGCCGCCGAGTCCTCCAAGCGACGCCGCCGCAAGCTCGACCGCCGCATAGCTGACCGATACGGAACGATATGCGATGCGTGTCTCCGTACGCACGCGCTTGCCGGCCGCGATCGCGCGGTGAAAGAGCAGGTTGAGCACCGTGCTCGTCGCCCCCGCCTCGCGCGCGATCGCATACGCCTCCTTGACCTGCGAGAGAATTTGCCCCTCGCCCAAAACGAGGGAGTCAAGGCTCGCCGCCACGCGGAAGAGATGCGTCACAGCCTCCTCGTCCGTATAGGTATAGAGGTATTCGTCAAGATCCTGCCCGCCCTGCGTCAGGTCGTTCAAAAATTGGCGCAGTGCCTCCGCACCGCGTTCGTGATCCTCCACGGCGGCGTAAAACTCCGTTCGATTGCATGTCGAGAGCACGACTAAACCGCTCAGCCCGTCGTACTCCCCCAGATTTACCAGTCCCGAACGCAGCTCTTCGCGCGAGAACGAAACCCGCTCGCGCACCTCCACAGGCGCCGTTCTATGATTGAGCCCTAATGTTAAGAGCCGCATGTCGTAACTCAGCCTCCGCTTTCTCTAACTCTCCGTCTCGAACCATCGATAAAATATCGTCTCGTACCGCCGTCCGCCAAAACGCCGTGCGCTCCCTGCTCGTCGGAAGCGCCTCCCGCATCTCTGCACGCAGTACCGCCACATAATCCAGCCACATCTCAAAAGAGGGCGGATAGAATTGCTCAAGCTCCATCCGTATCGCCCGCGCGAGTGCCGGACTATCGCCGCCCGTCGAGACGGTCAGCAACAGATCACCGCGGCGCATGGATGCGGGCACTTGAAAATCCGAGCGCGCCGCGTCGTCGATCACATTAACGAGCGCTCCGATTCCCTCCGCCTCCGCCGCAGCAACGGCGTTGACTTCACGCGCATCCGTTGCCGCATAGACGAGGAACGCGCCGCGCAGCATCCCGTACGCATAACACTCACGCCGCCACGTGATGCGCCCCGCCTCTGCAAGGGCGTGCAGCCCCGCGGTCACCTCCGGCGCAATCACCAAGATGTCCGCTGTCGCATCCGCTGCGAGAATGCCGTGTACCTTACGCTCCGCCACCATGCCGCCGCCAACAACGACAATGCGCCGTCCCGTCAGATCAATATTCAGCGGATACAGCAAGGCACTCCCTCCCACAGAAAATATGAATACTGTTCATATTCGCATATTATACCGCAAAAACCTACAAAAAAAAAGAGCAGAAGACACAAACTCCGCTCTTTATAGTAATTATCAACAAACATATCAATATATGTTCATTTTACTTCTTCTTTTTCAAATCGTATAAGCTGCGGATAATCCGTCATATCTACACCGAGCGGCGTCACGGCGATGTATCCCTGCTCCACAGCATAGATGTCCGTACCTTCGCTCTTGTCCGTATCGGAGACCTCACCCGCGACCTTGTAATGCACACGCCCGCCCTCCTCAATACGTTCAAAAGCGTTGATGTAGTCGCGCCCGCCCTGCCGGCAGAACACGAATTGCGGCGTGCCGTCCGCAAGTTTTTGCGGAAAGTTAATATTGAGCAGAAACGGCTTACGATACGAGATCAGCATACGCTCCATGAACGGCTCAAAATATGCCGCCGCCTCCGCAAACGAAATCTCACTCCCCTCCGGCAGCGACAGCGCAAAGGAAGGAATCCAGTGGAAAAGTCCCTCGAACGCCGCACCGACCGTTCCCGAGTAGATCACATCCGTGCCGAGGTTTGCTCCGTGATTGATACCCGAGAGTACGACGTCCGGCATCTCCTCCGCAATCGCATCGAGATAGAGCTTGCCACAGTCCGCAGGCGTCCCGTCAATGGCCCACGCCTTGATCCCATGCACCGGATCAAACGTCTCATCCGCACGCACCTCAATCGCACTGCCAATCGTGAGCGCGTGGGACGTCCCGCTCTGCTGATGCATCGGTGCGGCAACGGTCACACGATGCCGCGCGGCAAGACTCCCCGCCAGCGTCCGCAGCCCCTCTGCCGCCACACCGTCGTCGTTGAGGATCAAGATCTTCACAAAGCGCCCCTCCAATGATGCCGTCATATACGAAAAGCAGGTTGGCTCCGCCAACCTGCTTTTCCCCAAAACCGCCGCAGCGGGAATCATGCATGGTGACCCACCACGGAATCGAACCGTGAACCTACTGATTAAGAGTCAGTTGCTCTGCCAGTTGAGCTAGTGAGTCCTATCGCGCATATGCGCAGAGCTATTATAGTGCAAGCACACTGCCGATGTCAATACTTATTGCCACGGAATCGTATTGACGATCGCCTGTACGGCTTCGACAGAGACAGGTTCTTCAAACGAGATCGAAAAGGTGTAGCCGGCACGTGCCCAAAGTGCAAGACTAACGAGTTTTTCCGTTCCCTTGACACGGATATATTGACGACCGACCTGGACGACCTGATTCACCTCATAGATATTGCTGTCGCCGCTGATGTCGGAATCCCCCTTTGCCATGCGGAATAAAATTTCCTTCCCCGCATCATTACGGTAGAAAATCTCTGCGATCCGCCCATCAATGACGATAATATCCTTTTGCATATATCCAACGGGCAGGAGCGATGGAGTATAAACGGGAAGTCCAACAACCGCCCATGCGTCCCGTACGCTCGTATATTCTACGAGCGGTGAAGGGGCGGCGTCTGCATTCTCACTTCCCATGAGAAGCACTGATCCCATAATTGCCGCCAATAGAAAATACCTGAACCGATATTTTTTCATCGCTTTCTCCTTACTTTCTGTGTACAGTTTTCTTCCGAAATTCCACCTGTTTCTTTTGCGCGTTCGCGAGCATCTCGCGCGCATTTGCAAGCGCCGCCTCAGTCACGTCGTCCCCCGATGCCATACGGGCGATCTCGTGCATACGCTCCTCCTCGCTGAGCAAATCTACCTGCGTGATGGTCGCATCTCCCTTGACGGATTTCGAGATGTAGAGGTGTTCGTCCGCCATGCACGCGATCTGCGGCAGATGCGTGATGCAGAGCACCTGCTTGTACCCGGCGACATAGGCGATGCGCTCTGCGACCATCTGTGCCGTCCGTCCGCCCACGCCGGTGTCGATCTCGTCAAAGACCATGCTCGCGCCCGAGGTGTCGCGTGCGGCGACGATGGTTTTAATCGCGAGGGCAATACGCGAGAGTTCGCCCCCCGAAGCGATCTTCTCGAGCGGCTTTTCCGCTTCGCCGATGTTGGCGGAAAAGAGCATCCGCAGGCTGTCAGCACCGTTGCTCGTATATTTTTCCTCGGGCGTGACTTCGATGTGAAACCGCGCTTTGCTCATGCCGAGCTCCTGCAGTTCGCGTTCGATCTCGCCGGAAAGCTGCGCGCCGATGTCGCGGCGGCATGCAGTAAGCTCTGCCGCGCGCTCTGCAAGGTCACGAGCAAGGGCGGCAATCTCCTTATCGAGCTGCGCTATGTCCGTATCGTAATTGTCGATCGACTCCAGCTCCGCACGCACGGATGCGAGCCGTTCGAGCACGGCGGATACCGTTCCGCCGTATTTCTTTTTCAGGCGGTCAATCACGTCCATCCGCGTTTGGAGACGATCCAGATGCGCGGGATCGGCGTCGAGACTCTCGCAGTAGTCGCGCACCTCATAGGACGCCTCCTGCAGCGAGATATACGCTTCTTCGATCATGCTCTGCGCATTCGAGAGGCCATCGTCATAGCGCGCAATCTCGCCGAGATCTCGGCGCACGATCGCGAGCGCCGTCAGCACCGCCGCCCCTGCGGCGCCGTCCTCGCTGAGCCGCGCGCTCGCTTCGGATGCATGATCCACGAGTTTTTCCATATGCGAGAGACGGCGAATCTCCGTTTCGAGTTCTTCGTCCTCTCCCTCCTGCAGGTCGGCATCGCTGATCTCCTGCTCCTGCCAGCGCAGCATATCCAGGCGCTCGCCAATTTCCTGCACCGTTTCCGCGCGTTCTTCACGCAGCGCGCGCTTTTCTCTCCACGCATCGTATACGCCGCGATATGCCGAAAGAAGTTGGGCGAGCGTGCCGTCTCCGTCCTCGAGCAGACGGCGCTGGCTATCCTCGCGCAGGAGCGCAAGGTTCTCATTTTGTCCGTGGATGTCCACGAGAAAAGGGGCAAGACTGCGTAAAAAGGTAACGGTCACATGACCGCCGTTGACGAGAACGAAGCTCTTGCCCGCGCGCGAAACCTTGCGCACGATGATCAGCTCTTCTTCCTCACAGTCAATTTCCTGCTCCGCAAGAACTGCGGCAAGTTCCCGGGCATCCGCATGGAGCGAAAAGACCGCCTCCACACGCAGCGCATCGCATCCGCTGCGGATCGCGTCCGTTGAAATTCGCTGCCCGAGGATCGCGCCGAGCGCATCGATGAGGATGGACTTGCCGGCACCCGTCTCGCCCGTGAGAATGTTAAGACCGGCGCCAAACTCGACGGAGACTTCCTCCAGCAGAGCAAAGTTCCGGATGTGCAGACTTTTCAGCAAGGCGCTCCCTCCTCTCAGCGAAGCAGTTCATGAATGCGTTCCGCAACGATCTCCACCGCCTCTTTGGGCTTTACGAGTACGAAGATGGTATCGTCGCCCGCGACCGTGCCGAGCATCTCCTTCCAATCCGTCGCATCGAGCGCCGAGGCGACGGTATTCGCGCCGCCGGGCACGGTTTTCACAAGAACGATGTTTTCGCTGAAATCACAGTGCACCACGTTGTCCTTAAAAAGACGCTTCATACGCGTCTCGGAGAGCTGCACATGCTCCGGCGGGGATACGGCGTAGCGATAGCGTCCGCCGCCTGCGGGTACCTTGATCAAAAACAGCTCCTTGATGTCACGCGAGATCGTCGCCTGTGTCACGCGGACATGGCGCGCGCGCAGCGCCTCTGCAAGCGCTTCCTGCGTCTCGATGACGTCCTCTTCGATGATCTTCTTAATGAGGTCATGGCGCCGATTTTTCATTGCTCTCTCTCCTAGCAATTTCTCCACAGCTTTGTGCGTAGGGTTTGATAGTAGTCCTTATCCGCAAATTTGATGATCCCCGCCCTAAGATCCGAACATTTCACCGTCACAGTATCGTCGGGGAGCACGGGAAAGGTTTCCTGCCCGTCGAGCGTGACAATGATGCTCTGCCGCATATCCACCAAATGAATATGCACGGCGTCCTCCTCACGAATGACCAGCGGGCGGATATTGAGCGTGTGCGCGCAGATCGGCGTGAGGAGGTATCCTTTCACCATCGGGTTCATGATCGGCCCGCCCGCAGAGAGGGAGTACGCGGTCGAGCCCGTTGGGGACGCCACGATGAAGCCGTCCGCCTTGCACTCGAGCAGCGGCGTATCGTTGACGGCAAGCCCGAGCGCGATGATGCGCGCGACATCCCCCTTCATGACAACGATGTCGTTGATGGCATGACCGAGGAACTGCTCTTCTCCCGTCGGCTTCGTCACATATCCCGCAAGGAAGGGACGCTGCTCGACATGGTAGTCCCCACTGCAAAGCTGCTCCAAACGGCATTCCAACTCGTCCTGCTCGATGTCCGCCATGAATCCGAGCGTCCCCATATTGATGCCGCAGACGGGCACGGGATTCTCGGCATACCGCCGGCAGATGCCAAGGAGAGTACCGTCGCCGCCGAGGCTCAGGGCAAAATCCGCAGGAATATGCTCAATATCGTCGATGCCGCAGTCCGGCATGTCAAATTCGACGGCGCGCTCGCGCGGCATTATCATGCGTGCATCCCGATCCGAAAAAAATTGCAAAATGCGCCGCAGTATCTCGCTCGTCTCCGGCTTCATCAGATTTGGAAAAACGGCAATCGTCAGCATAGAGTTCTCAGCACCTCATCCATCCAGTGCGGCATGCGCCCAGGTCACAATATCGTGTACGAACGCGGCATCCATGGCGCTCCCGGCTCCCTTGAGAGAGAGGTACAGGAGATATTCGATATTTCCCTTCGGCCCCTTGACCGGCGAATAGGCCAGCCCCATCGGAATGAAGCCGATCCCCTCTGCTGCCGCCACAACGGAGCGAACGACGTCCTCGTGCATGAGGGGATCGCGTACGACGCCGTTCTTTCCGACGCGCTCCTTCCCCGCCTCGAACTGAGGTTTAATCAGAGCGACGACCTCCCCGCTCTCGGAGAGAAGCGTCCGCACGACGGGCAGCACCTTATCCAGCGAGATGAATGCCACGTCGATCGAGGCAAAATCAAGCGGAACGCCAAGCATCTCCGGCGTCACATTGCGGATATTGGTACGCTCCATGTTGACGACGCGCGCATCCGTACGCAGTTTCCAATCGAGCTGACCGTAGCCGACATCGATCGCATAGACGCGCGCGGCGCCGTTTTGCAGCATACAGTCGGTGAATCCGCCCGTCGACGCGCCGATGTCCGCTGCCGTCTTGCCCGCGAGTACGATGCCGAACGTCTCTATGCCCTTGGCGAGCTTTAGCCCGCCGCGGCTGACGTAGGGCAGATCCTCGCCCGTGACGCGCAGACTAGCGTCCGCGTCGACGGTCGTTCCCGCCTTGTCGACGCGCCGCTCGTTCACGAGTACCTGTCCCGCCATGATGAGCCGCTTCGCGCGTTCCCTGCTGGGCGCAAGCCCCTGCGCCACGAGCAATATATCCAAACGCTCTTTTTTCAACTTCTCTCCTATTGCTTTCGCAAAACGAGGTACAGAACCAGTTCGCGCAGGAACGCCGCCTCATCGCCAAAGATATGAAGCGCATCCACGGCGCTCTCGACCGTCTGCCGCGCGAGCGACTGTGCCTCGTCGAGCGAGGTCAGCGTCACATAGGTGGACTTATGGTTCTTCTCATCGCTGCCGACCGGCTTTCCGATGTCCTCGGCGGTACCGATCACATCGAGGATGTCGTCCGTGATTTGGAACGCCAGACCGAAATGATCCGCATATGCCGTGAGCGCGGCAAGCTGCCGCTCCGAAGCGCCCGCGAGGATGGCGCCGCAGCGCAGCGCAGCGCGGAAGAGCGCGCCCGTCTTGCCCATGTGGACACGCCGCAGTTCTTCCATGGAGATGCGCCGATTCTCCGCTTCGAGATCGAGCATCTGACCGCCGACCATGCCCTCCGCGCCTGCCGCGCGACCGGTCTCATCCACGACGCGCAGCAGACGCTCTGCGGGCACATCCTGCTGACGCAGAATCACGCTAAAGGCGAGCGTCAGGAGCGCATCTCCTGCGAGAATCGCCGTCCCCTCGTCATATACCTTATGATTCGTGAGTTTGCCGCGCCGATAGTCGTCATTGTCCATGGCGGGCAGATCGTCATGGATGAGCGAGTAGGTATGGATCATCTCAAGTGCGCACGCCGCCGTAATGAACTTCGTTCCGTCCACGCCGACCGCATCCGCCGCCGCCATCAGGAGAATGGGGCGCAGACGCTTTCCGCCCGCCATGAGACTGTATGCCATCGATGCGCGGAGTTTATCGTCCAAAATATCGGTGCGGTCGAGTTCCGCCTGCAAGGCGCGCTCCACAAGCGTCCGGCGCGACTGCCAAAGTTCCTTCATCTCAGCCCCCAATCCGAAGCTCCTCTTCGCGCACGCCGTCCGCCGTCTCGGTTACAAGCAGATCCATCGTCTCCTCGGCACGCTTCAAGGATTTTACGCAAAAATCGGACAGCTTGATACCCTCCGAATACTTTGCCATGAGATCGGCAAGGGGCATCTCCCCGCCCTCGATCTCCGAAACGATTTGCTCTAACTGCGACAATGCCTCCTCGAAGGTCTGTTCTTTCTTACGCGCCATGCTGCGCCTCCTTTGCTCCGTTTTCCACAACGGCGTCCACTTTGCCGTCTGCAAAGGTGATGCAGACCGCGTCCCCCGGGGAGAGTTCCTTTGCTCTGCTCACCGTTTTTCCGTCCTTTTCCACAACGCTGAATCCGCGATAGAGGAGCTGCACAGGGTTCAGCAGCTCCAGCCGCCGCAGCGCCAACTCCAGCCTGTGCCGCAGGTCGCTGCGCCGGCGATCCGCAGCGTCCGAAAGCCGCTGCGTCATGCGATCCGTACGCTGCATATAACGCGCGAGGAGCAGCTTTGGATTCCTACGCCACGGGTGTCCGTGGAGCGTCTGCAGACGTATCTGCGCCTGCGCGAGATGCCGTTTTCGCGCAGTGTCCAAACGAGTAGACAGTCCCGCGATCTGCCGTGCGATCTCCGCGCCGTCGGGAACGGCAAACTCCGCCGCCTGCGACGGCGTTGCCGCCCGTCGGTCGGCGGCAAAGTCCGCCAGCGTCGTGTCCGTCTCATGACCGACGGCAGAGATCACCGGAATGCGGGAGGCATAGATCGCACGCACCACGGGCTCTTCGTTGAACGCCCACAGATCCTCGGCGGAGCCGCCGCCGCGCCCGACGATGAGCACGTCCACGGGATATTTCTCATTGAAGAATCGGATCGCCGCGGCAATCTGTCCCGCCGCTTCCGTTCCCTGTACGAGTACGGGATGGAGAACGAGCCGAACGCCGTTCCACCTGCGCTTTGACACCTTGTAAATGTCGCGCAGAACTGCGCCCGCCTCCGAGGTGACAATGCCGATGCGCTTCGGAAAGCGCGGCAGCGGCTTCTTGTGCGCCTCGTCAAAGAGACCTTCGGCGCGCAGTTTTTCTTTGAGCTGCTCAAAGGCGAGCGCCAACATGCCCGCGCCCTCTACGTTGATGCTAGTTGCATACAACTGATAGGCACCGTCGCACTCATAGACGGAGATATTTCCGCCGACGATGACCTGCATCCCGTTTTCCGGCGTAAACCGCAGATTGCGCGCATAGCCGTTGAACATCACACATTTCATGCTGGCCGCGGCATCCTTGAGTGTAAAGTAACAATGCCCCGAGGGATACCGCTTGAAGTTGGAAAGCTCGCCGCGTATCAGGATGTCCGAGAGAATCGCTTCTCCCTCGAACATACTCTTGATATAGCGCGTTACGTCGCTGACACTATGAACCGTCATAATTACCTTCTATGTACAGATTTGATAAAAAAAGACCCGGTGCGCGAACGTATCGCGCAACGGATTTTCTTCAAGAGACCGCCTTTTGCATCGCCGACAAGATGCCGTTCACATAACGACCTGCGTCTTCCGCGCCGTATTTTTTTGCAAGCTCCACAGCCTCGTTGATGGCGGTGCCGGGATCGATGCGCTCCTCTTGATAATACATTTCGTAGAATGCCATGCGGATGAGATTGCGGTCAACGCCCGGCATACGCTCGAGCTTCCACTCTTTTGCCGAACGCGCGATCGCGGCATCGATCTCCCCGAGCGCGGCACGCGTCCCTCGGACAAGACCCTGCGCATAGGGAAGATCCTTCTCTTTCAGCCCCTCAACCGCGCCGGCGGCAATTTCGCTCACATCATGAAGCGATGCCTCATTCGCAGAAAAATCCATCTGAAACAACGTCAAAAGAGCAGCTTCCCGTGCGTGTCTCCGACTCATCTAACCCTCCGAAACAGTCGCTGCACAAAAGCACTCTCCATCATATCCTCACGCATCTCCGCCCATGTACCTCTGCGCTCTGCCCATCGACCGATATACATGCCGACGAGTGCGCAGACAATACAGAATATCGTCCGCCAAAACCCAAATAGGAGCACAAAAATCGCAAAGAGCGCACCCAGCAAAAGCCCCAGAGAGCGCCCTCTGTTATTCTGCCACTCATCCTGCAGGAAACGGATAATTTGTTCTTTCATATCCGACCTCCCACATCACATAACACGTTTTTTCGACTGCGGCGCAGCACTCGAAACATCTGTCACGCGAATCGAAATCGGAATCCCCTCAATGCCAAGCAAGTTCAGGAGTTCCTGCCGAATACGTTCCGTCATCTGTTCCGAAACCGGGGAGAGATGTGCCTGCGCCGACAGACCAAGCTCAAGATCAACCTGAAGCGGGGCGGCATTCTCATTTTTCTGCGGCGGCACACAAACGCGTGCGGATACATCTCGTACGCCAGATATGCCAAGCGCTATGCGCTCGATAATACCTCGAACGGCGGAGAGCTCCACTTGTACGGCACCTGCCGGCGTATCCACAACCATGATCTCTCCATGCGCTCTTCCTGTCTCCGAACGCCCGGAAAAGACTGCAAAGAACAGCTTTAATCCGATCAAGAATACAACCGCGCACACTGCGGGAAACTCAGGCTGCACGAGCGCAAAACGCATCTCATTGAGCCAAATGCTCTCGGGCAGCAGCCGAAGCGCCGCGGCAGCCGCAAGTGCCGCAACTGCCATGAGCAACAGGGCGGACGGCAACAGCAGCAAGCGATTCAATATACCCATGGTTCCGTGCCTCACGCGCTTATCGAACGCGCACTTCCTCAACCTTCGGCTCCTCTTCGGGGAATCCGACGCCCTGCACGTGTACGTTGACCTCAACGACGGTGAGTCCCGTCATCGTCTCGATCGCACGCTTGACGTTTTCCTGTGCCGAAAGCGCAACCTCAGGAATGCGGATGCCGTACTTCACGATGATGTAGAGATCGACAGCAGCTTCCTTCTCACCGACCTCAACCTTTACGCCCTTCGAGAAATTCTTGCGCCCGAGCATCTCGGCGATGCCGCCCGCAATTCCGCCGCTCATGCCGGCGATTCCCTCAACCTCCGTAGTCGCAAGCCCCGCGATGATGCTGACGACCTCGTCCGCCACGCGAATCGTGCCGAGCCCCGTTTCCTTCTTGACAGCGTCCTTTGCATTTTCCATTTTCATATCCTCCATTCCTCAGTGAACCTCTTCTTTGTATTTTTATGCGCGCTCGATGTAGTTGCCCGTACGCGTATCGATACGGAGCACATCGCCCTCATTGATGAAGAGAGGAACGCGCACCTCATAGCCGGTCTCCACTTTTGCCATCTTCGTTGCCCCCGTCGCGGTATTGCCCTTGACGCTTGGCTCGCACTCGACGACCTTCAGGCTGACGGAGTTGGGCAGCTGGATGCCGATGATGCGCCCCTTGAACTGCTGCACCGCAACCTCCATGTTCTCCATGAGGTAGTTCAGCGCGTCACCAAGCTGCTCTCGAGTGAGTTCCGTCTGCTCGAATGTCTCCGTATTCATGAACGTGTAGACGTCGTCTGCCTCGTAGAGATACTGCATCGTATGCGTCTCGAGATGTGCTGCCGGCATCTTCTCATTCGGGTTAAACGTACGCTCAACCACAGCGCCGGTCTCAACGTTCTTGATCTTCGTACGGACGAATGCTGCACCCTTTCCCGGTTTCACATGTTGAAAATCGACAATCTGCCAAACGCCTCCATCGTATTCAATCGTGAGACCTGTGCGAAAATCGGTGCTGTTAATCATATTGTTCAGTCCTCCATACTATCAATCATCACTTGCTATTATAGCGGTTTTATATGCAGATTTCAATAAATTCTTTTGGCGCATGCGTCAGCGGCTCGCCGGCGGTCTCCGTAACGAGCACCGTATCCTCGATGCGGATGCCGCCCCACCCCGGGATGTAAACGCCCGGCTCGTCGGTGATGAGCATATTGGCGCGCAGCCTGTCCTTGCCGAACTTCGACAGGCGCGGCTCTTCATGTATCTCAAGCCCGAGACTGTGCCCAAGTCCGTGTCCGAAATATTGATTCAAGTTATATTTCCGCAAAATGTTGCGCGCCGCCTCATCCACAGCAACGCCCGTCACGCCGGGGCGGATGGCGATGAGTGCTGTCTTCTGCGCCGTCAGTACGGCGTCGTAGCATTCCTTTTGACGCTCGTCCGCATGTCCGATGCATATCGTACGCGTGATGTCCGAGTGATAGCCGCGGTACACCGCGCCAAAATCCATGGTCACGAGTTCACCCAAGGCGATCTCCTTATCCGTCGCCGTGCCGTGCGGCAGACTGCCGCGCACGCCCGAGGCGAGGATCGTCCGAAAGGCGGGACGCTCGGAGCCCATGCGGCGCATATAGTCCTCCATCTCGGCGGCGACGGCACGCTCCGTCATGCCGGGGCGGATGTATGTGACGATGTGCGCAAATACCGCGTCCGCAATCTCGCACGCGCGCCGAATACAGGCGATCTCGTCCGCATCCTTCACCTGCCGCAGCACATCGAGATTCAGTGCCGTCTCGAATACAATCCCCGCCAGCAGGTCCTTGAGCTGCATATACGCGCTGTAGGTGAGCACATTACCCTCAAATCCGACCGTTTTCACACGGTATCCTTTGAGCAGCGCCGCCGCCTTTTGATAGAGTCCTCCCGTCTGCTCCACGACTTCAAACGCAGACGCTTCCTCCGCAGCCTGCTCCGTGTAGCGGCTGTCTGTCACGAGGGTAAGGTGATCCGCCGTCACGATAAGAACTGTGGAGTCGCCGCGAAATCCGCTGAAATAATGCAGATTGACCTCTTTCGTCACGAGCACGGCATCCAGTTCCCGCTCGGACAGCAGCGTCCGCAGACGCTCAATACGCGATTCCATGTTCATTATATCCCCTCCGGTCGGCAAAGAACAACCTCCAGCGCCGCCATATAGCTTTCCGCACCGAAGCCGCAGATCTGACCGAGTGCCACAGGCGCGATGACCGACGTGTGACGAAATTCCTCACGCCGATGAATATTCGAAAGATGCACCTCGATCACGGGAACGTCGACTGCCGCGATCGCGTCGCGGATCGCGATGCTGTAGTGCGTAAACGCCGCCGCATTCAAAATGATGTAATCCGCTTTGCCCTGCGCTTCCTGTATCACATCCACGAGATCCCCCTCATGATTGGACTGGAAGAAATCGATCACCGCCCCCGCGGATTCCGCACGGCGGCGCAGGCGATCGTTTATGTCCTCCAAGGTGAGCGCGCCGTAGATGTCCGGCTCGCGCGTCCCCAAGAGGTTCAGATTCGGTCCGTTCAGTACCAGTATTCTCTTCATAGCCTGCTCCTAGTAGCGAATGGAGAAATCGCGGTCGTCCGCAAGAGGATCGCGCGGCTCGATGTCCAGCCGCTCCACACGAACAAACATATTGCCGGCACGAATGGCGGCGAACGCGGCGTCGATGTCCCGCTGCGCCCCTTGGAGCTCCATCGTCACCGTCCCGTCGGGCATGTTCTTCACCCAGCCCGCAATCTCATGCGCGAGCGCCTGCTGCCGCACGAACATGCGAAAGCCGACGCCCTGCACGCGCCCCGCCGCACATGCGGAATAACGAACGATCTCCTCCATCATAGTTCCCTCCTAGCTCTTTGCATCTCTGCGCAAAATGGTATCCGGTACAACGTCCCGGGGGATCTCCATGCGCACAATTTGACGCGGGTGCGGAGCGACCTTGATCGGTACCCCCGTATCGTCCCACATCCCTTTGAGGATGAACCGCCCCGGCGTTCCCGTAGGCGGAAAGATCTCGAGCTCCTCGCCGACGAACATCCGGTTGCGCTGCTCTACCGTTGCAAGTCCCGTCGCTTCATCATAATCGTGTACCAGACCCACAAAATCGGACGACTGCTCGTAGGTTGACGTCCCGTAGATCTGATCTTGTTCCGTCGTCTTGCCGAAGAAAAATCCCGTCGTATACGCGCGGTGCGACACCTTCTCGAGCTCGTCCATCCACGCGCTTTCCACCTCATATGGTGCATCCGTCATGCAGGCGTCGAGCGCTGCGCGGTAAGTCTTGACGACGCTCGCAGCATAATGCACACTTTTCATACGCCCCTCGATCTTGAGGCTGTCGATGCCGCAGGCGATTACCTCATCCAGATACGGCAGGAGACACAGATCCTTGGAGTTCATGATATAGGTGCCGCGCTCATCCTCCGCGACCGGATAGTATTCCCCGGGGCGTGACTCCTCCACGAGCGCGTATTTCCAACGGCAGGACTGCGCACAGCTCCCGCGGTTCGCATCCCGTCCTGTGAAATAATTGCTGAGGAGACAGCGTCCCGAATAGGAAATGCACATCGAGCCATGGACGAACATCTCGAGCTCTACATCCGTATTCCTGCGAATCTCTCGAATCTCTTCGCGCGACAGTTCCCGCGCAAGTACGACTCGCGCTGCGCCGAGTTTTTGCCACGCGTCCACCGTCCGCCAGTTCACATTGTTCGCCTGCGTGCTGATATGGACGGGCAGATCTGGCACCGTCTCCCGGCAGAGCATAAAGACGCCGAGATCGGCGACGAGCACCGCATCCACCCCGGCGTCCGCGAGGAAGCGCAAATAGTCCGGCAGATCCGCGATATCCTCGTTGTGCGGGAACACATTGACGGTGACGTAGATCTTTTTTTCTGACGCATGAGCAAGGCGAACGGCAGTGCGCATCTCATCCTGTGAAAAATTGCCCCCAAAGGCGCGCAGACCGAACTGCTCGCCGCCGAGGTATGCCGCATCCGCACCGTAGGCAAACGCCATGCGCAATTTCTCAGGTGTCCCCGCAGGCGCCAATAACTCAGGTCGCCGTCTCATGCATCCGCCTCCGCATCAATGAAAGTATCATCGCACCCGGTCGACCAGTGCCAAATGATCCGCATAGTTCGTCGCATAGTAGTTGTTGCCGCTGCGGTCGGCAACGAAATACAGATAATCCGTCTCCGCAGGATGAAGCACCGCCATGAGCGACGCCGTGCCGGGACTTGCGATCGGTCCGGGCGGCAGGCCCGCGTTTTGATAGGTATTGTAGGGGGATTCGATCTTCGTATCGCGCAGGAGCAGATCCTCCTTCGGCGCGTCGAGCAAGTACTGCACAGTCGGATCGGCCTGCAGCGGCATCCCGAGTTTCAGCCGCTTTAGGAAAATCTGCGCGATGATCGGACGATCCTCCTCGTGATACGCCTCTTTCTCAACGATAGACGCAAGTGTCACGAGCTCGTAAATGGAAAGGTTCTCCTCCTTTGCGCGCTCCCGCATCTCCGGGGTCAGCCGCCGGTCAAAATTCTCCGCCATCATTTCGAGGATGCGCGCAGTATCAAACGAGCCGTTGATTTCATAGGTGTCCGGGAAGAGAAATCCCTCGGCGGCATAGCGTACGCCCTCATGATCCTCCACATAGTCGTAGGGGCGATAGTCCTTTGCTCGCGCGATAAAGTCATCCGCATTCACGATGCCCTCATCGGAGAGCCGCTCCGCGATGTCGCGGACATTGAATCCCTCGGGAATAACAAAGCGAACGGTCACCGTATTGCCGTAGACAAGCGTTTCAAGAGCATCGCGCGGAGTCATGCCTGCGTGCAGCGCAAAGGTACCGCTCTTGACCTTATTCTCAAAGCCGTTCAGCTTCGCTGTCCACCAGAATTTGAACTCACTCTCTATAACACCTTGCTCATGCAGTTCTTTGCCGATCTCGCCGACCGTCATCCCCGGACGGACGGTGTAGTAAATCTGCCCACCCTGTGCAGCGGGAGGCATTTTTTGCGCCGGTGTGGAAAAAAGTATGAACATAATAACTACCAAAACCAGCCCAATACCTGCGGCACCACCAAAGATCAGTTTTTTTTGCAAGGGCGTCCCCTTCCCCCTATATACGGCACGCATCGCATCCCGCACTTCGTTCACATGCAAAAGGCCGCACAGCCCCTCTAGTGACCGTTTCAAACAAATCCTCCCTCTCTGATGCAAACTGCCCCTATGAAAAAACTGTCATCCTCCCACAGATGACAGCCGCCTCCTTTTTAGCCTTCTCGGTTCTCCTCAAGCTCGCCATAAACAGCAAGAACCGCTTCAAACTCCTCTTCCGAAGGATCTACATAGACATCCTCGCCGTCCTCGACGACGATCTTTGCAATGACCGCCTCGTCTTCTTCGGGAAGTTCCTCGGTCTCCTCGCCGTCCGGATCGAGCGCCAGCCCCACGAGCACGGCGAACCGATCATCACCTACCGTGATGATGGTCTCCTCCCGATAGTACGTCTCCTCTCCGTCCTCATTTGTGAGAACGACCACAACGTCCTCATCCTCCATCTCGTATGCCGCTTCCGGGGCATCTTTCAAGTTGTTATATTTTTCCTTATAGTCCTTTTCCATGTGTATACCTCTTTTTATGTCCGGTGCAGTATTCATGTGTGTAAATTCCGCTGCCGATCCAAGAATCCCTGCAAAATATAAACCGCCGCCATCTTGTCGATGACCTTGCGGCGTTTTTTCCGCGAGACGTCCCCCTCGAGCAGCGTACGGGTCGCGGCAACGGTCGAAAGCCGCTCGTCCCAATAATGGATCTTGACGCCCGGAAAGCATTGCGCTGCCTCCGCCATAAATGCGCGTACCATCTCGCAGCGTGTTCCCTCATCCCCGTTCATATGCTTCGGCAGCCCCGCGACAAGCGCGTCGACCTCATAGTCCCGCATGAGCGTGCCGAGACGCTCAAAATCTGCGGCCAGCGTCGTTCGGCGGATCGTCTCGACTCCCTGCGCCGTTAGCCCAAGGAGATCACTCACCGCGATGCCGATGGTCACATCGCCAATGTCGAGCGACATATAGCGATTCACTTCTCGTGCTCCAAGTAGAACCTCACGAGTTCGTCCAGCAGCTCGTCACGCTCAAGACTGCGGATCTTACTCCGCGCCTCCTTATGGCTCGTCACATAGGCGGGATCGCCCGAGAGCAAATAACCGACCAGCTGATTGATAGGATTGTACCCCTTCTCTCGCATGGCGGCGCTCGCCTCGCGTATCACAACGTCCGCCTTCGGTTTGTCAGCACCGAAGGAAAACATCATTGTTTTCTGTTCATCCACAATGATTCACCCCTTTACACGAAAAATCCTGCACAAGGAACTATAGTCTGCCGTCCTGCAGCGCGTCGAGTGCGTCGTCGAGGGTAGGATAGATCCCGGTGCAAAGGGCGCGCATCTCCTCAGTTGCAGGCAGTGTATCCGGGATCATCACGGGACTGCATCCCGCAGCCGCCGCGCCGCACAGCCCGTTATATCCGTCCTCAAAGACGTAGCAGTCCGCGGGCGGAACACCGATGCGCTCCGCCGCAAGCAAGAAGATATCCGGCGCCGGTTTCCCGTGCGCAACGTGGTCTCCGCCGACAACCACATCGAAATAATCTCGCAGCCCGCTCTGCGTCAGATTTTTCTCAATCTGCACCGTCGTGGAACTGCTCGCTGTGGAAATCCGAACGCCCTCCGCACGAAAATAAGCAAGGATTTCCCGTGCGCCGGGCATTACGCGAAGATGCCGCGCGGCTTCCTCCGCGACGTAAGCGAGTACGTGCTCCATATATGCGCGTGCATCCACCGTTGGATGAAACTCATTGATGATCCTGAGTGTGAGATCGCCGCAGGTACCGCAGCAGGCAGTGCCGAGTGCTTTTTTGCGCGGCACGCCGAAATCGTCGGCAACGACTGTCCATGCCGTTTGGTAAACGGTTTCCGTATCAAAGAGAAGACCGTCCATATCAAAAATCGCACCGCGTTTCATGGGCGTCCTCCGATTCCGCGACCGCCGAAAAAATCACAGTCAAATATTACCACACAACGCGGCAAAAGACAATGACCGTTCAGCGACGCACGGTTCGATGCACAGTCGCCCCTGCCGCTAAATCTTATTCTCCATACCGTGCAGGAGACGTTCGATGTTCTCCTGATGCCGCACAATCACGAGTGTGGCGGCGAGCACAGTGAAGAGCAGGTATTCGAGCGGGTATCCGAACGCTGCGGCGAGGATCGGCGTCAGGAAACTCGCGATCACAGACCCCAGCGACACATAGCGTGTCGTATAGACGACGGCGAGCCACACGAGGAAAACGATGAGCGTCACGTTCCCCATCAGCATCGTCAGCACGCCGAGGGAGGTTGCCACGCCCTTGCCGCCGCGAAAGCGCAGGAACACGGAGAAACTGTGTCCCACAATTGCGGCAAGCCCGCAGAGCACTGCCGCGAGCGGCGTCCCGACAAGCATCAGCCCCATATAGACACCCGCCTGCCCCTTCAAGCTGTCCGCGAGGAATACGGCGATGCCCGCCGCCTTGCCGAGCGTGCGCCACGCATTCGTCGCGCCGATGTTATGACTGCCATACGCGCGCAGATCCGTATGCCAAACGAGTTTGCCGAGAATCAGCCCGCTCGGAATGGAACCGATCACATACGCCGCGAGGACTGCCAAAATATATTCCGTCATCACTCTTCCTCCTTGCGCGCACGCACGACGAGGCGCAGCGGCGTTCCCTCGAATCCGAAGCTCTCCCGCAGGCGGTTTTCGATGAAGCGCAGATAGGAAAAGTGCATGAGGTCGGGATCGTTGACAAAGATGATGAACGTCGGCGGAACGATGCCGACCTGCGTCATGAAGAGGATTTTGAGCTGCTTCCCCTTCTTCGTCGGCGGCGGATTGACCGACACCGCGTCGCGGATCAGCTCGTTGAGCACGCTCGTCTTGATGCGCATCGATTGCTGCTCGGCGACGTACTTGACCAGCTCCGTAACGCGTTCGACGCGCTGTCCCGTGAGCGCCGACGTATAGAGAACGGGAGCATATTGGAGAAATCCGAGCTCCTCACGCAGATCGTCGGTAAACCGGAGCGTCGACTTATCATTTTTTTCGGGGAAAATATCCCATTTATTGACGACGATGATGACGCCCTTGCCCGACTCATGTACGTATCCCGCGATCTTCGTATCCTGCTCGAGGATCCCCTCGGCGGCATTGATGACCATGAGCACGACGCCCGCACGGTCGATGGCACGCAGCGACCGCATGACGCTGTAGCGCTCGACGGGCAGCGTGATCTTGCCCTTGCGCCGCATTCCCGCCGTATCAATGAGCAAATACTTCGCACCGTCCCGCGTGAAATGCGTGTCGATGGCGTCGCGTGTCGTCCCCGGCACATCGCTGACAATGACGCGTTCCTCGCCGAGCAGGCGATTGACCAGCGAAGACTTCCCCACGTTCGGACGCCCCACAACGGCGATCGCGATCTCATCCGGCTCGCGCTCCTCCGTCTCCTCTGCCCGGAACGCCGCCACAACGGCGTCGAGGAGGTCGCCGAGATTCATCGCGTTCGACGCGGAAATGGGAATCGGGTCGCCAAGCCCGAGCGCATAGAAATCATAGATTAAACTTTCCCGTTCAAAGCTGTCGATCTTATTGACGGCAAGAATCACAGGCTTGTTCGTACGGCGCAGGAGTCGTCCGACCTCCTCGTCCGAAGCGGTCAGCCCCGCACGCCCGTCGACGAGGAAGAGGATAACGTCCGCCTCCTCCATCGCAAGCTCCGCCTGACTGCGCATCGACCGCAGAATGTGATCGCTCTCGTCGAACTCAATCCCGCCCGTATCAATGATGGTAAATTCATGGTTCAGCCACTCGGCGTCCATATAGATGCGGTCGCGCGTCACGCCGGGCATATCGTCCACAATGGACACGCGCTTTTTGCCGATCTGATTGAACAGCGTCGATTTTCCAACATTCGGTCGCCCCACGACGGCGACGATCGGTTTACTCATCTCCGATCACTCCTCTCTATGCGCGCCCCGCGCCCGCCACGGGCTTCGTGTACCCCGCGTTGCTCTGCCATGTGTATCCGCCGCTCGCTCGCTGCCGGCGGTAACTCTTCCAATCCGTGAGGGCTTCCCGATAGTCCGTCCCCGTGGCAACCGGTTCAATGCGTATCGGGGAAAACAGGCGGCGCATGTCGGCAAGCGACATATCGTCCAAAAAAACATCCTCCCCCTCGCGCAGCGCCGACGCCGGGATGACCACCCCGTCGGGGCTAAAATCCGTGCGGCTGAGAGCATCGACAATGTCGCTGCCCGTGAGCAGTCCCGATACGTTGACCGTCTCTCCAAACCGGCGGTTCTCAACGGCGAGGACGCGGATCCTCTTCCCGTCGGGATCGAGTTCCCGCGCCAGCTGCTCCATCACAGGCGCAATTGCCGTTCCGCTGATCACGCAGAGCACGGAGCCCTCGTCATGCAGAGAAAAATCTTCTGCTGCACGCCGCCACTCCTCAATGAAGTTCCGCGTCAGTCCGATCCCGTTATCAAGCTGCGGAAACCCGTCGTACATTTCGGCGGACGGCACCTCTCGCCCGGCGAGAAAGTAGAACTCGTCGCCAAGATAAATAAAGGTGCGCCCCTCTTCCGCGCGGATCCGACGCTGCCACGCCTCGACCTGATCGATGACGGCAGCCGCCCCCGCACGGTCGAACTGCACGAGTGGAAAAGGATCACTGCGATGTTTCGTCAGACCGACGGGAACGATGGCGAGTGAGAGCGCATGGGGACGCCGCTCCGTAATATCGCGGATCGTGCGCTCCAACTCCTCCCCATCGTTCAGCCCATAACAGAGAACCACCTGCGTATGGTACTCCGCGCCCGCCTCCTCGAGACGTGCGAGCTGTCCGAGGATGTTGGACGCCCCCTTATAGCGCAGCATCTCCGCGCGCAGCACAGGGTTCGTACACTGCACGGAGACATAGAGCGGCGAGAGATGCAGCCTTTTGATACGTGCAAAATCCGCATCCCCCATATTCGTGAGCGTCACGAAATTCCCATAGAGAAAGGAGAGGCGGTAGTCGTCGTCCTTCACGGAGAGACTGTGGCGCATATCGGGCGCAATCATATCCACAAAGCAAAAATAGCAATGGTTCGCGCACTCGCGGATACCGTCAAACACAGCACGTTCAAACTCTACGCCAAGTTCTTCATCATAATCCTTGTCAAAGGCGATGATCTCCTGCGTGCCGTCCGCATGCTCGACGAGCAGTTCGATCTCCTCCTCCGCCATTGCAAAGCTGAAATCGATGATGTCGCGCATCGCCGTGTCGTTGACCTTGAGGATCTTATCCCCCGGAACGAGCTCTAATTCCTCTGCGATGCTGCCCTCTAGAACACGCAGGATAACGCCCGGATAAATTCTTGCCACAATTCCCCTCCTTTCCATGAAAAAGGAGTGATATTACATCACTCCTTCGTTTTTTATGAAGTTATGTAAACGCTCCGCGTTCTTACTTCAGCCAATCGAGATGTGCCTCGACCTGACCTTCGGTATTCTCGCTGGACTCAGCCTTCTCAGCCTGTCTTTCGTCGACATATTTCTTGATATCTGCATTGTCGGCATCACGCTTCGCCTTGGTGATCGAAAGCGAGATGCGCTTGCGCTTCGTGTCGATGCGGAGCACCTTGACCGTGACGATGTCGCCCGTGTGGACGGCCTCGTCCGCACGCTCGATGCGCTTTTCGGCAAGCTCGCCCATCGGGATGAGACCGTCAAAGCCCGGCTCGATCTCCATGAACGCACCGAAGTCCGTCAGCTTGATGATCTTGCCTTCGATGAAGTCGCCCTCGGCATACTGCTCCGCCTTCTCCACCCACGGATCCGGCAGTGTGTCCTTCACAGAGAGAGAGATGCGCTTTGCGTCGCGATCCACGCTCTTGACATAGACGTCGAGCTCCTGACCGACCTCAAGCACCTCGGAAGGATGCTTGACACGGTGCCACGCGAGATCGGAGATATGTGCAAGACCGTCCACGCCGCCGATATCAATGAATGCACCATAATCGACGAGACGCTTGACCGTGCCGCGCACGACCTGTTCCGGCTCGATCGCAGAGAACACCGCCTCTTCCTTCTCGGCGCGATCGCGCTCGAGGAGTTTGCGGCGCGAGAGCACGAGACGGCGCTTTTGAACGTCCACTTCGATGATCTCCGCTTCTACCGTCTGATCAACGTAGACTGAGAGATCCTTGACGAAATGGAGCTCCATCTGCGAAGCGGGAATGAATCCGCGCAGTCCCATGACATATGCTACGAGTCCGCCCTTGACTTCCTTCGCGATCTTCGCCTCGACCGTATCGCCGTTCGCCTGAATGACCTCAATGTCCTTCCACGCAGCCATCTTATCGGCTTCCACTTTGGAAAGGCTGCCGCCGTTATCTCCGCCGAGAGACTTAATGTAGACGTCAATCTCGTCGCCGACCTTCACGACATCACGCGCATCATCCGGGGCTGGCACGGCAAGATCCCTCTTAGACACAGGAATCTCCTGCTTATACCCGATGTCGACATACGCCTCGTCGCGGGATACCTGTACGACAACCCCTTTGACAACGGTACGCTCCTGGAAATCGGGCATTTCTTCCTGTTCCAAAAGTTCTTTCATGCTCTGTTCTGACACTGTTTATAAACCTCCTTGATAATCCAGTCCGGCGTTGAGGCGCCGGCTGTAATACCAATTTTATTAACATTTTTGAACCATTCTTCCCGCAGTTCGTCCACAGTTTCGATATGGTATGTTGTACATTTGCTTGCGCACAGCTGGGCAAGACGCGAAGTATTCGCACTGTTTTTCCCGCCGACGACAATCATCATATCCACCTGTTCGGCAAGATCAAGCGCCGCTGCTTGGCGCACATCCGTCGCCGTGCATATCGTGCGGAGAATCTTAATGTCGCGGGATTTTTCGAGCAAACACGAGGCGATGCTCCGAAATCGGTCACCTGAGAACGTCGTCTGGCAGACAACACCGAGTCGCCCAACCTTTGGCAGTGCCTCTGCCTCCGCCTCGGTCTCGATAATATGAGCGCCGGATCCCGTCCATTCGAAGATGCTCTTGACCTCCGGATGATTTTTCTCGCCGATAATGATAACTGTGTAGCCTTCGTCGGACAGCAGTTTCGCCGAAAGCTGCGCCTTTTTGACGTGGGGGCAGGTCGCATCCACAAGTTCTAAGCCGCGTGACTCCGCCTCCTCGTATACATTGGGACCAACCCCGTGCGAGCGGATAATGACAAGTCCGTCATCCATCTCCGAAAGAGAACTCACCGTGCCGACGCCTTCCTTCTTGAGACGTTCGACCATCTGCGGGTTGTGGATGATCGGTCCGAGCGTACTGGACGTACCGTCTGTGGAGGCATTCTCCCGGGCGATCTCTATGGCGCGCTTCACGCCATAGCAGAATCCCAAATGCTCTGCTAAGATGACCTCCATATACCTCACCGTAATTTGTAACGATTCTCAATAACCGTTGACAAACATAATCCCACTCATACAATCTGTGTAACAGTATAACACGACAACACCGCCCGCGCAAATGAAATTTATTTTTTTTTATCTCTCGGCTTCACCATGCCTCAAAGGCGCCCTTAATATGGTGCACCCGCCAATCGCCGTGGACGGCATATACCTCTATCACGTCAAAACGGCAGGGACGACCGTCGATCTGTCTCTGCCGCAGATACCAATATGCTGTTTGGACGATTTTATTTCTCTTGCGGAAGTCCACTGCCTGCGCCGGAGTGCCATACTGCGTTCCGGTGCGCGTCTTCACCTCGACGAAGACCAGCGTGCCGCAATCGTCGGCGATGATATCGATCTCCCCTGTTTTCACACGGAAATTGCGCTCACATATGGTGCAGCCGTGTTCCGTGAGATATTCCGCTGCTCGCTGTTCGCCCTGCGATCCCAGTATCTTATTTCTCACGCTTATGAACTCCTGTCCCCCATATGCCGGTCAATTCGATAAACATGTGCGAGCACCTCTGCGATAGTACGATAAAGTTCCGGCGGGATCTCCCGGTCGATCTCGAGCGCCATGAGCATATTGACGAGAGATTTATTTTGATAGACGGGAATACCGTTCTTCTTTGCCTCGGCGAGAATGCGATCCGCGACAAGCGAACGTCCCTTTGCCGTGACGCGCGGAGCTCGATCTTTTTCCACATCGTAGCGAACCGCGACTGCTTTCTGCTCCTGTTCTTCGGACAAGTCGTCTGCCGGCGGAGCGTCCATCATCCAATTTTCCGGCATATCTCACCCATCCTTGCGTTGTAAATCCAATTGATATTATACGCCGTGTGTTCTTTTTTCGTCAAGACGCCGATATCGGCAAATTACAATGCTCCCCGCATTTAATTTGTAAAGAATCGCCGCTCGCCGATCGCACCAATCTGAATGCCCTCGATGACGATCGGCGTATCCTCGGCGGAGGCTCGAATGTCGTCCAGATGACTGCGGAACTCCCATGCGGCGTCCGGATCGGAGAAATAAAGCCGCATATCGACATGTGTTTCCTCATAGATGCGATTGATGAGTTCCACCGTACCAATGTGATCGGTGAGCACACAGATGCGCAGCCACGTTTCTTTTTTGATTTGCTCGCTGCCCTCATCCTCGTGGGATTCGTCATAGACGTGGATATACGCGGGATACTCCGCCTCACCCATGAAGAGCGGCATCACAAAGTTCATGGAGCGCTGTCCCGGCTGAGGCGCAGCGTTCTCCCCCTCGAGTGCGCCGCGCATGGAGAGCGCAAGCGCCGCGACGTTTCTGCCGGCGCGCTTATACTGCTCGGCGGTCATCTTGCGCGCAGCGACAATATCCGCCGTCTGCATGAATGCCCATAGGCGCGGCAGGTCGGGCATACGCTGTTCTGCCGCCGCCTGCCGAACCGTCCCCGGGACGTTCTGCTGCACGATCTCTATAAGCTGCTGCAGCTGCTTAGCATCGGCGTCGCTCAGCGTGCTGTTCCGGCTGTTCACGAAATTTTGCAAGAGCTGTACTTCCCGTTGGGAGAGATTTTCGTTTTGATAGAGTAATGCCTGCGCGGCTGCGCGCATGGTCTGCATCGTCTGCGGCGTATTCTCTAACGGCTGCACCTGTGTGCCTGCGTTCCCCTGCCCGCCGGGCGTTTGTACTGCGTTCTGCGTGCGCTGCGCCGTCCGCTGCTGTGTCGTCGCCGCGTCTTGGCGCCCGTTCGTCTCGGGTGTGGGCATTCCTGTGGGAGATGTATTTTCTCGCGGTATTTGCCCGGCAGACTGTGTCGTCTGCGCGTTGCCTTGTGTGCTCTGCTGCGCCGCCTGTGCGGCGGGTACAGAGCTCTGCGGGCTCGTCTGCGGACGCCCGTCCTGCATCGTTGGCTGTGCGGGATCCGTTGGGGGTTGCGCAGCTTGTTGTGTCGATGCTCCGCGTGCGGCTGTACTTTGCTGCGCGGGGGAGCTGTTTTCCGCCGTTCCCTGCGGCTGTATTGCTTGGCTAGAAGCCTGCCGCCCCCCCTGCTGTAGTTCTGTGCGAACGGCTCCTTGTGCGGCGGCTTCTTGTCCTACGACGGATTGGCTAGGTGTTTCCGGTGTAGTCTGTCCCGCAGCAGAGCCTTGTGTGCCGCTGCTGCCCGGCTGCGCCTGCAACACGGCGGGCTGCTCCCCCTGTTCTTCCTGAGATGCCGCATTCGCCGGCACGGCTGCAAGATTCGTCCCCTGTGGCGTCGACACCGTATTCGCCTGTGCCGGGGTTCCTCCCGGAACCTGTACATTCCCGTTCTGCGGTGCGGCGGTATTCGTCCACATAGGTTCACGCGGCATCAGAGACTGCACGAGGCGGTTTAGAAACCCGAGCGGTGTTGCAGCAGCTACCTGCGTTCCCCCGGACTGCATACTGCCCCCCTGCGCCTCGCTGTTAAGAGTTTCGAGAAACATGCGCAGTTCCTTCGGCAGGAGCCGGGCGTTCCCGGTATCAAGCAGCTGAAACGCGGCTTTGGTCAGCATAACAGGCTCGAATGTTCCGCCCGTTTCGCGCGCGATCGCCGATTTCAGATGCGTCAAAATCGTCGCAAGATCATCGCTCACCTGCGGCGCCGCCCCCTCATCCGCGAGATTGCCCAGCTGATTGAGCATCCGCGCGAGCGTCGTCAGCTGATCCGTCGAAAATCGCTGACTTGCCGCCGTGCTGCCAAGCCCCTGCGCCAGCGTCGTCTCAAGGGAAAAGGACTGCCTGATGATATTTTGAATCACAGCCTTGAGTTCCTGCGGCATCTGCTCCACACTTGACTGTTGACGCCCGCTGATTTTCGACAGAACGTCCGCCATGTGATCAATCGCCGTCTCAATCGACACATTTGTCCGCTGACTGAATGCCGCCGACGAGTCCCCGCCGCCGCGCTCCTGCACGCCCTGTACCGGACGCTCCTCCGAGATGCGGGAGGGCGCCGCGGGCATCACTGTAGAGACTGCTGCGGCATTCGCTTCCATCGGCATAACGGACACAACCTTCCTATTCTATCTGCCCCGAGGCGAGCATAGAGCGTATCGGTTCGAATGTGCGGCGGTGAATCGGTGTCACCCCATGCGCTCGAATCGCGGCGATATGCTCCGCCGTCCCGTAACCCTTGTGCCTGGCAAACCCATAGCCCGGATATTCCACTTCATATTGTTCCATCAATCGATCGCGCGTCACCTTTGCCAGAATCGACGCCGCCGCAATCGAGGCGGACTTCGCATCCCCTTTGACGATGGACTGCACGGGCATCCTGAGCTCCGGCAGCTCCACCGCGTCGACAAGAACTTCCTCCGGTGCGGGCGTGAGCACCGCGATCGCCTCGTACATCCCGCGGCGTGTCGCCTGCAAAATATTGATGCGGTCGATCTCCACGGCATCGACGAGCGTCACATGATAGGCAATCGCCTTTTCCGTAATCTCCTCAAAAAGTTCCGCACGCACTTTTGCGCTGAGTTTCTTGGAATCATTCAGACGAGGCAAATAGAGTTCCTGCGGAAGAATCGCGGCGGCAACCGCCACGGGACCGGCGAGAGGCCCGCGTCCCGCCTCGTCCACCCCCGCAACGAGGACATGCCCGCGCGCCGCCGACGCACGCTCATACACGTACATCGCGGCAAGGCGTTCCCGTTCGCGGCACACACGTTCATAACGACGCAAAAGAGTTTGAACGGACGTTCGTGTATCCGCGCGGCATGACGCTAGAAAATCATCCGTCACATCTCCGCGCAAAAACACGCTCTCTATTTCTTTTATCGTCAATTTCATCAATTCCTTCACCGTATAGGGGCGCCTGACGTCTCCGCCTTCTCAGCCTGCATCGGCGGATCAAGCGTCACGCGGCCGAGGCGTCCGCTGCGAAAATCCGTGAGCACAATCTGCTCCGCCTTTTCATAATCGATCCTGCCGCCGCGCACCAAACAGCCGCGCCGCCGCCCGATCTCCTCCAACAGAGCTACGCCCGTGGGCGGATTCTCCGCGAGGCCGTACCGCTCTTGCAGCGCCGCCGGATAATCCGTACGCAGAACATGAAGGAGCTGCAAGACGACGCCCCCCACGTCGTAGACCATATCGCTGATCGCCCCTGTGAAGGCAAGACGGAGCGCGGCGCGCGCATCCTCAAATTTCGGCCACAAAATGCCCGGCATATCGAGCAGTTCGAGCTGTGCGCCGATGCGGATCCACTGCTTTGCCCGCGTCACACCGGGACGGTTCTCCACCTTTGTCCGCGCACCGCCGGAGAGCCGATTGATGAGCGAGGACTTCCCCACGTTGGGGATGCCGAGAATCATACAGCGCGCGGCACGCGGCTTCGCCCCGTGTTTTGCGAGCTTTTCCGTACGCGGCGCGGCAAGTTTTTGAATCGCCTGCACAAGTTCCTCCGTACCGCTCCCTTTCACCGCATCCACCGGCACGGCGACAATACCCTGCGATGCAAAGTACCGCACCCATGCGTGCGTCGCCGTGGGATCGGCAAGGTCGGATTTGTTCAGCACAATAAGACGCGTTTTCCCCGCGACGATCTCACGCAGCACGGGGTTCGCCGAGCTCATTGGAATCCGCGCATCGAGCAGCTCCACCACCACATCCACGAGCTTCAGATTTTCCTTAACAAGCCGCTCCGCCTTCCGCATATGCCCAGGATACCATTGCAGGTGCGGCATATTGATTGTATTGTTTTGTTCCATCCGGAATCCTCTCTTGGTCATTCATTTTTCACAGGTTATAGTCGCTTCATTAACTCGAATGATATTTATTATGCCATATATATTAAGCTGCCGCAACGAAAATTCAAAATGTAGTGCAGAAAGGGACTGCCGCACGACGATACATTCGTGCAACAGCCCCGTATCTCTAAGCAAAAAGTATGATTATCGTACAACGTTACGAAATCGCCGCGTCAATATCGGTAATGCCCGCTTCCAGCAGCATCCCAATGAACTCTTCCCCATTGATGAGGCGTACGCCGCACTCGCCCGCTTTTTGAACCGCTTTTTCGGAAAATACCGCAGAGGTCAATGCCCATGCCAAGGGAGTATACTCACCGTCAAGCGAATCTGCTTGCTGTTTCTTATAGTTGCTGATCTGCTCTACTGCATGTTCGTTCGTCTCCCCCACATGCTGCTTTACCTGAATATATACGCGAACCTTCAAACGGTCAAAATCAGCAATGATGTCTGCATCTGCATGGTTTCCTTTCCTAGGATCATTTTTTGACGGTATATCAACGCGATCTGCACCGATTTTTTCATGTAGATTTTAACTAAGTTCTCCAGTTCATCCGAATTCAAATACTGTTCTCAAACTTCGCACATCAAAAACGTTCCACAGACCTTGAAAACACTGACTTTATGCCAATGAAAATACTCTCCTTATGCACATTTTCGTAGTTTTTGCGACAACAGTACAGGCAGCTCTTTCAAGAAGCCTTGCAGCTGCCCCTGGATCTCCCCTTCATCCAGCATAGGCTTCTCTTGGAGTCGTTCGTTCAACAAACAGCAGCAAAAGGAGGCGCATGGCTTCCACGAAGCACACATCCGGCAACTCATCCACAGATAGGTAGAACAGCTCCCCCAGACTTCGTGCATCCTTGCACTCGCGCTGCTCCACTGCCAGGAACATGTACCGCGTGAACACG
>NZ_AUFU01000009.1 GCF_000426665.1 Centipeda artemidis DSM 19719
GTTTCAATCCACGCACCCCTCGCGGGGTGCGACAGCAAACGGTCCCACAAAGGGAACATTTTGCCACGTATTTATGGGTGTTACTCGCCACAAATACGATTTTTCTCGGCGGTTCGTCCCACGCCCCTCCTTTGGCACGGTTCTTCCGCCTATATTTTATCATGCGATTTTTTGTTCACTTCACCTTCGCGCTCATAAAGAACCGCTCAGATGATGACGGCCGCCTCCAAGTCGTAAGACTCTTTGGTTCCGTAATGTTTCACCTTCGGCCCTTTATCCTTCCCGAGAAAATAAAACCGAAGGCTGTCTTCCTGCAGGTCTATGATGTCGAGCAGGGCGAGTTCCAACTGTTTGCACTGCGTTGGGTCTACTTTGCACTCGAAGACCGAATTCTGCACACGCTGTCCATATGCCCGGCATTTCCGCGCAACTTGCCGCAGACGCCGCTTCCCTTCGGGATCGACGGTTTTGATATCGTAGGTAATCAAAACATACATGACATCCTCCTACTTCCATAGGAACGGCGGATATGCGTCGAGATCACCGCGCAGATGGCGTGCGAGGAGCATTGCCTGCACATGCGGTACAAGTCCCCTCTTCAGCTTTTCCTCCATAAAGGGATGCGTAATGCTCGTCTCCTTGTGTGCGTGCCACGCTTCAAGAATTTTCTTCCGCCCGTCATCCGTGAGACGAACGGCGCCGCTCTCCTCGGTTTTAAAATCCCTTCCGCAAATCTTTTTCGTATTGACCATCGAAAACGCCGTGCGGTCTGCCGTCGGACGAAGTTCTTCCATCATGTCGAGCGCGAGCGACTGCCGCCCCGGACGATCGCGATGCAGAAAACCGACATAGGAATCCAGTCCGACGCCCTCGAGCGCGGATGCGACATCGTTCATGAGTAGCGCATAGAGAAAGGACAGCAGGCAGTTCATGTTGTCGAGCGGCGGCCTGCGGTTGCGTTCCGTGAAGAAGAAATCCTCCTTTTGTTTGAGAATCATATCGTCGAATAGGGAGAAGTACGCAACCGCAGCCTTCCCTTCGACACCGCGCAGTTCTTCTAAATCCTGCGTCTTCATCACTTCATAGCACGACGTTTGGAGGAATTCGCCAATACCTCTGAATTTCTCCTCGTCAATCCGCAGCACATGATCTCTGCTCGTGCGCTCGATGGTCCAACGTGCATTATATATTTTTCCGAGGATAAAGTTCTGCGCAAGGGGCAGAGATTCCTCCTCGCTGTCCGCACGCCGGTACTGTTCTTTGCGCAAAAGGACGTTGCCGTTGGTCTTGCCAATGACGCGCGCTTGGAACCGGCCCTCCGGCGTCATGAACGTCAGCGCGATGTTGTCTTCGGCGCATTTTCTCATGAGCGCAGGGCTCGCCCCCGTATAGCCAAAGGTTGTAATCTGCTCAAAGTTATGGAGCGGAAAACGCGCGAGTTCCTTATTCTCGCGACGAACGACGACGTTGTTTCCGTCGAGCGCGAGATATGCCTCGTCTTGGTTGACATAAAGCGTGTTGAGGAGCGGTTTCATCCTTCGGCTAGCCTCCTCTCCAAATACCGTTTCGCCGACCCGAGCCGTTTCAGTTTCGGAATGCAGACCGTGCTGAGCGAACAGTTGGCGCAGCCTTTTCTCCGTTTGACCTCAGGCGTGTGTCCGCGTGCGATATACCGGCGCATCTGCGCAACCAGAACGGGAATCTGCGCTTTCAGCTCATCCGAGATGTCCACCTTGACGCGCCGGCGAATCTCTCCGTAGTAAAGAAACCCGAAGGGAATCTCTGCCGCGAGCATATCCTCGAGGCAGAGTGCCTGCAGTGTCAGCTGAAGCACATCCTCATCTCCTTCCTTCGGCTTTCCTCTCTTGTACTCGACGGGGACGACGCGATACCGTCCCGCATAAGACGGAATCGCAACACCTGCGTCATCTGCATGGAACTCAACGACGTCGCATGCGCCGGAGATGCCAAGGCGGTCGGACGCCACGCGCATACCGCGCACGATGATTTTGCCGCCGCGCTTTTCCTTGATGTCCCCATCGTGCGCCTTTTCGTGGAGGGCGTTTCCCTCCACGGTCAATACGTTCTCCTGCCAGTGCTGCTCGAGATGAATCAGCCCCCATTGGCGCGGACAAAAGGCGTAATGCTGAATCTCCGAGAGCTGCAGATAGTCTTCCTCCGCATAGCCCATATCACTCGACCTTACTGCCCTCGATATATTTCTCGATGCGAACGCCGCTGAGCGCGTAGAGGGCGCTGTCGTTAAACGTATAGTCCCCCAAGGATTTCGGCATGTCCACGCCGTCTTTTTTATGCGCTTCGACACTCCGATGCACTTTTGCACTTGATGCGGCGCCGGTCTTATTGTGATGCTCTATCCAGTAGAACCGGTTCATCTCCATGCTGCCCTCGGGGCGTGCCGACGAGGCGTCGTTCTCAAAGATTGTGAGCAAGGCCTCTTTGACCTTGCGCGCGTCCTCCTCGCTGAATCCTGTTTTTTCGGCAAGCTGGACATTGATGCTCCCCTGCACTTTGTAAACGCCGAAGTCCACGCGGTACTTCATGCCCATGGTATCCGAGCCCTTCTTATCCCCCGGCTCGTTATTGACGCTCTTGGTAATCTGAACGCCCGTGATGGTCACGGGGTCAAGGCTGACCGCCGTATGAATGGTCACGGGGCCGCGCACGCCGACGGAGACCGCGTCCACACCGGTGCCCGCCTTGAGCGCGAATACCTGTCCGAATGCACGGACGTCAAACCATGCCTTCGCGGCTTCTTCCGCAATGAGACGAATGCGCCCTTTTTCTTTATCCTTCATTTTCAACGGTTTTTCCATCGCAGGATTGCCTTCGACACGCGAACGGATGCTGTCGTAACCGTCGTCCACGCGTTCGTTGGACTGGACGAGAATCACCTCTCCCACATCCTGCAGACGATTGCGCAGCTTTCTCTTGAGACATACGTCGGAGATTTCTCCGTAGCCGTCATAGTCCGTACGCGGTTGGTTGCCGTTTAGAGGGTCTCCGTTCGGATTTGAATGGTCCACGACGACGAACCCGATAAAATCAATTTTATTTGCTAATGCAGCCATTATACATTCTCCTCTCTCTTCTCTTCCACTTTCTGCCGATTTTCTTTCCGCTCAAGTTCCATTGCATAATTTTGGCAAGAGAACCCCAACAGGAATTTCACATCGAGCGGCGCGTCCGAACTAAAGTCTTTGTCGTCGAACAGCCAACAGATTTTATCAATCAGCTTCCTCTCTTTACCGCCATATCGTTCCCTTTTCTGTTCGTACGGAAGCAGCTTTTTCCGCAGGGTCATCCATGTCGATGCCGGACGAACCGAAAAGATTTCCATATAGCGCATCGCATTGGTCGTGCGGCTCGCAAGCTCCTCCCGACTAAACGTCGCTCGCTCCATCTGGTCCGCGACTGAAAGAAGCCGGCCAAACAGATAGGACCTGTCTTTCTTTTCCTCGTCAAGCGCCACAGTATACTCCTCCTTCACATGATTGAGCCGATTGCAGATAATGGCGCACGCCGGCTCAAGCAGCCGTCTGTGCCAACCGAAATAATCGTCAATCGCAGCTCTTTTCACCGTTCTGCTGAGCGCCATTTTTGCCATATCGAGCGGCAGCGCCTGTCCCTGCACAATGGCGCAAAAGATACGCTCCAACTCCATTTTTAATTGATTGTCACCGATATTTTCTCCATGACAGGCTTCGACCAGTCGCTTCGGTACCGGCACGCCAAAATACGCATAGGATTTTTCGGTCTCCTTGTCATAGCCGTGCTGGAGCCAGCGTCCGCAGCTGTGCCACTTCTCGATGCGCTCGATAAAGTCCTCGCCCGCCATCTCGCTGTAATAGCAGATGGAAAGGCGTCCGGGGGTTGCGGCATCGAGAATCATGACATTGACTTGACTCGTCTCCGCCCGTTTGAATTCGGCGCGATAGCCGTCCAGCGTGCGCTTCATGGACGCTGCCCAGTCCTCCATCGTGACCGGCATCGATGGCGCTGCGTCCGCTGCCCGGCGCCGGCGCGTCATCCTTGCCGTATCGTCGAACGCGGAGGGAATTTCCTGCGCATGCCGCCCCCACGCAAGGAATACGCGCCCGTCGACGACGTACCCTTGATTGCGAATGAGCCACATGAGCGCATTCATCGCTTTCTGCGAGGTCTCATAACCGATGGAGATGCACTCGTCCGCATCGGCAAACCGACCGCGAAATGTAAAGCCTTGGCTGTCGTTGGAGGAAATGATTTTCGCGCCGTCTCCCGCGAACCGAATTCCCTTCCCGTGTTTATCCGTCACGGGGAGCATCTCTCCCGTCGCATAGCAGAGTTTTTGCTCCATATCGGAAAAGTGATGCGTAAAAAACTGCCGGTATTTCTTTTGTAAATTGGTGTCTCTCCAAAGTTCCGGACAATCGTCGCCGTCGAGCTCCACACGAAACCGCACCATCGATTTCAGCACGTCGCCGGCAGCAGCCTTAAAAATCGGAGGCTTTTCCTGTTCCTTATCCGTCCACTTTTGAAGAATCTCCCCCTTGTCGTTACAATAGAGCACCTTCTTTGCAATCAAATCGCGAATCGCATCATGCTCCGTAATGTAACGATAAACGGCGCGCACCTTAGGCTCGGCGTCCTCCGACTGCGCCCATGCCCCCAGCAGTTCCGCGTACTGCTCGTAGGCGCTCTTCCGGTCTTTTTTCTTCGCCGGGACAAACGCATGATAATCCCGCGCGATGTAGGACAGGTTGTCATGCAGCGGGTGCGGCGACGGGCTGGACGTCCGCGACGCCGAATCCGGCGTACAGGGAATGAGCGTCGGCTGCTGCCCCTTATCCGACACGACCTCGGCATGAATGAGCCGTCCGTCGCCGCTCAATGTCATCTCAATCAGAGCGTTCTGCACGATATGTCCAACGGGAGGAAGGAGCGTCTTCATGCCGGCAGCGCCGACTTTGCCGGCGAACTGCTCGTTTTCGTTATAGGTTTGTACCAACTGCTCCATCCAGCTCATAGACGCCCTCCTTCCAGCTCTTTGAGTTCTTCCTCCGCAAACGTAACGCTGTTCTTGTCAAACAGCTTGGTCGTTACCTTGCGCACATCGCGGACAAGGGTGCATTCCTCGGGGCGCGGGAAGCGGAGTATGCCGTCCTTCATCATCGGCTGCCATAGCCGCACTTGGAGCATATTGCCTCCGGTCTCGTCGGCATACTTAAACCCGTGAAACATCGTACCGAGCGGCATCTCGCCCGCGTGGTCGTAATATCCCTCGCCTTCCCCATAGGTGACGGGCTCGACATAGCCCTGACACTCGCGCGTGCCGAGGAAGATATCGCGGCGCCCGCCGCGCTCCACCATGCGCTTTGCGATGTTGTGGTGCTTATGCTCATCCCTGTCCCCTGCAAGCTCTTTGCGATGCGTATTGAATTCGAAATGCGCGCGCACTTGATAGCAAACGTCGCTCAGATATTTGTAGACGGAGAGTTCATTTCCACCGCCGCCGTACTTTAACGGCTTTACCCCGCGCGACTGTGTGGCTATGCGATGCATCACCCTCACCTCGTCAATCACCCAAAAGATCGTGGGTTTCCAATAGATGCTCTCCGTGATGCCCTTGAGCGCCTGATAGGTCGGCACAGAGTACGAGGATCGTTCACCGCCAATCTTCGTGATGGGGTCAGTGAACAGCGCCATCCTGCCGTATACTTGAAACTCGATTCCATTTCTCATTTTATATCACCTCCTTAAATCATGAAGTACGCATTCGCCTGCTCCTCGAACTGCACGCCGAATGCTTCACTGTAATATTCTTCGCGCAGCGCAATCACCCCGCTCTCCATGCGACTAATCGCCCCTAGTCTATCAAGGATTTTTATTTCGTATGAAAATAGATTGACCATGTACTGCTGTGCGCTCTTCAATCGTTTCCGATAATCCTGCCCCCACCCGACATCTTTTGATTCAAACGCCGTAATCAGCTCCTTTCCCGCAGCGTAAGGCACCAGTACAGCCTCTGCATGAGAATCTATGACTTCAAACGCCCGGCCTGCGTCGTGAAATGCGTGCGCAAAACCGGTATGTACCTCATCTCCGCGCTCCTTGCATACGCGCACCCCCGCGCGGTTGACGGACAAGAGGTCAAGCAAGGTATTCCCATCATGCAGGGGGTAGCCCATACGCCCCTCTATTTGCTCCTTATAAAATTTACGGAAGTATTCTTCCATCGCCTGGGGAGAGAGAATCCCGTCTGCCTCCTTCTCAAACAATAGTACGCGCGCAATTTTTTGTCCCGCTTGTATATCCTCAAGACGGCTGAGATTTTCATCGGCAAACGTAAAGACGCGCACAATCCCCTGCGCCAGCGCGCCGTGTCGATTGCAACGCCCAGCCGCCTGCGCAATGGAGGAAAATCCCGCGAGCGCGCGGTAGACGACGGGGAACGACACATCCACACCCGCTTCGACGAGCTGGGTACTGATGCAAATAAGCCGCCTCTCAGGATGTTCTTTGCGGCACCTGAGTTCCTCTCGTACTTCTGCGAGGACTTTCTTACGATGTGCGGGACACATCTTCGTGCTCAGGTGTACCGCGCGAATCTCTATATCAGCATCCTGAACGAGCTCAGATACCGCCTGATAGAGTTCCCGTGCCTGCTTCGTGAGGTTCACAATACAGAGCACATCGCCTTCTTCCTCCGCGCTCCTGCAAATCGCCGCGGCAATATCTTCCACGGAGCTGCCTCCGTCTCGGCAGCAATTTTCGATGCGCACGCGTCGGAATGCCTCGAACACTTCCGATATATCCGTTGTCAGCTCGGCGTCCCTCCCGGAATCAATCGGGAAATCCAGTTTTTCCAGCGGCGGCTGCGTCGCCGTGCACAGCACCGTTGTCGTCCGGCAGAAATCCTTGAGAAAGCTTATCGCAAGATTGAACATATAAGTGCATTTCACAGGCAGCGTCTGTATTTCGTCAAATATCAATATGCTGTCCTGCAGCGCGTGCAGTCTTCTGATGGAACTGTTTCCGCCGGCAAAAAGCGTATTAAGGAACTGCACCTGGGTCGTAAAGATCACGGGGACATCCCAGCGTTCCGTTAGGATGCGCCGCCAATCCATGCCCTCCGTGTCTTCTCCGTCATCCTCCTCTGAGATGACATTGGAGTGATGCTCTAGGATTGCCTCGTCCCGGTCAAATATCTCACGGATTTCCTTGGCATTTTGGTCGATGATACTGGTGTACGGAATCACAACGATAATCCGTTTCTTATGCCACCGCTTTGCATGCGCGAGCGCAAAACGCATACTTGCAAGCGTCTTGCCACCTCCCGTTGGAACGGTGAGCCGATAGATGCCCGGCGTCTGCTCCGCCGCATGCAGGCAGTCGTCGCTCATCTTTTGGCGCAGCTGTGCGATGCTCTTCGCCTTTTCTTCCCGCGGGGTGGGAAAGCCCGCAATCTTCTTTTCGAGCTTTGCAGAGAACTCTTCCCAAAGGGGCTCCGTCTCCCATGCGAATGTCAGACGGTCGCCCAGTTCAAACTCCGCACTGTCCAAGCGGTCCGCATCCACGAGCATACTAAAAAGAAGCTTGATAACCATACCCCAATAAAAATGGTAGACTTCATCCAGCTTCTCTTTACCGATATTCTCCTCCCATGCTGAGAGCTCACGAACAGAAGCTGCAAAAAGGCAGTCCAGCTCCTCCTCCGAGATAACCTCTCGAAAGAAATAGGCAATATCGACGCCCGAAAACACGTCCTCTTTACTCATCCGATGGAGGAAACTGTATGTGTCCTTCCCGCCGGCAGCGCTCGTCAGCCCATGTTCGCCAAGATAGTTGAGGAGCCCGCTGTGATGTGAAAAGATCGCAAGGGCGGCGATCTCAATCACGATACTGCTCATGTCGCCCTGTCCGCCGTATCTCTGCATTAATAACTGCCCGCCCGCCGAGGAATGATCCACAGAGCCCCTCCGACTATAGTCCCCGGGATGCGCATGACTCCAAGAGAGATACTCTGCAAACGCCTCGCTGCATTTGCCTAGATCGTGCAGGATACCGATAAGATACGCTGTCGAGGAAAGCCCCGCCGCCTCGGCGGATGCCGACATCAGACCGGCAACGTGACGCAGATGCTCAGAAAGCGACTGCGCTTGGGGCGCGCCGTTTTTCCTATTCAAATCGTCTTTCTTCATATGTGCAAGATACACACGCGCCATACAAGCCTCCCTGCCGATACTTCAAATTAGTTTGGCGAAAAAACTACATCATCCGATCCATCGCCTCAAAGACGGGCAGTAAGAATGACAGTACCCCGAAGAAAATCACGAGTCCGATCACGACGATCATGATCGGCTCAGCAAGCGCCTCAATGCGCGCCGCGAGCTGTTTCGACACACGTTTACAGTAGTCCGCCGACCGTCGCAGCAGCCTCTCGAGGTCACCCGCCGTCTCCCCCGCCGCAAGCATTCCCTGCAAAAGCTGAGGGAGCTGTCCCTCCTGTGCAAGCGCATAGGCAAGCGTGCGTCCCTGCATGAGACGTTCCTCCACGCGCCCGAGCGAGCGGACGAGCACGCAGTTCCCCGCCACAGAACGTGCTAAATGCACCGCGCAGTCCAGCCGTATACCGCTGTGCATCAGGATAGCTAGAGTTCTGAGGATCATCCCCCACGCCGAAAATCGCAGAAAGCGCCCCAATACAGGCACACAAAGCAGCAACGCATCCAAATAATACTGCAGCGCAGGCACACGCACGAGCGCAATCATTCCGACGAGGAGCAAAACGGCGGCGCCGGGGACGAGGTAGGGATGAGTCGTAAATACATCCGCAGCCTGCAACAGGAGACGCGTCGGAAGCGGCGGCTCCGCCCCGAGGTCGCGCAGGAGAGAGGCAAATACCGGCAGGATAAACATCGTCATGAGCACGATCGAAAATCCCGTCGCCACGAGCAAAAAGAGCGGATACGCAAGCGCGCTTTTCATCGACTCCCGCAGTGTATGCGCCTCCGTGAGGAACGCCGCCGTCTCCGCAAAGATATGATCCAACGTGCCGCTCTCCTCTCCCGCACGAACCATGCCGACAACACTCGGTGAGAACACCCTCGGTCGGCGCTCCATCGCCTGTGACAGCGCCGTACCGCACAGTACATCCGCATGGAGCGCGGCAACAAGCCGTCCGTAAGCAGATGCGGCATCCGCCCCCGCCGCGATCTGCCCCAGCGCCTCATGAACCGGCATCCCTGCAGCCAGCAGTGCCGCCAGTTCCTCAAAGAGTGCGATGCGCTCCTCCTCCGACGGCACATCAAGGCACCATAAGCGAATGTCCCCCACTCGCAGCAGACGACGCCGCTCCTTGAGATCGACCACCGTCAGCCCCTCTGCAGCAAGACTGCGCACTGCCTTCACAGGATGCTCCGCCGTAACCGTCCCCTTGACACGCGTTCCATCCGTCGCGCACGCACGATAGGAAAACGACTTCATCGGATGCGCCCCTCTGCCCGCAGCGTCGCCTCCGCCATCGCCGCCGTCTGCATTCCCTGCGCTGCACCGCTCATCATCACGGAGTCAAGCTGCGCATAATGTCCCTGCCGAATCATATTGCGTACGGCAGTCGTCGCGCAAAGCGCTTCGATCAGCGCAACGCGCCCGCCGGACACGCACGGCAGGAGCTGCTGTGCAAAGATGCCTGTTACCGTATCGGCAAATGCCGCACGCACGGCATCACGCACATCCGCCGGGAACATACTCTCCACGCGGAGCGCCGTCTGCGCAGCACTGCGTGTATGGAGCGTACCGAGCACGAGCACCCCCGTCGCCGCCGCCGAAAGCGCCGCCTCCATCGTCTCACGGTCGCGGATTTCGCCGATGAGCAGGATATCAGGATCCTCACGCAGCGCGCTCCGCACGCCCGCCGGAAAGGATAAAAAATCGCGCCCAAGCGCTCGCTGACTAATGAACGAGCGCTTAGGCGCAAATATGTATTCCATCGGATCCTCGAGCGTCACAATATGCGCCGCCCGCGTTTGATTGATCTCCTCGAGCAGCGCCGCAATCGTCGTCGTCTTGCCCGAGCCGGTCGCCCCGCAGACGAGTGCCAGTCCTTCACGTGCCGCAGCGAGCGCACGGAGCGAAGCGGGCATCCCGATTTCCCCAGGCGTACGAATCCGCGCCGGTAAAAGGCGAAACGCAAGCGCAGGAACATCCCGTACCCTGTATACATTTCCACGAAATCGACGTCCCTCGTACTGCCACGAAAAGTCCACATCATGCTGTGCGGCAAGTACCGCCTGCTGCCCCTCAGAGAGCATCGAGGCCGTCAGCACATGCATAAAGTCTGCGGTCGGCGTCATCTCCGCCGCACACAGCACACCGTCACAGCGCATTTGTACTCGCTGATGTGCAGAGACATGGAGATCCGACGCCTCCGCCGCGATTGCCCGCCGCAGGATTTTCTCCCATTGCATCTGCTCATCCATAGAGCGCCCTCCCGACTTCATCCAGAGTCGTTTCTCCTCTGATCACCTTGACCACGCCGTCCTGCCACAGCGTCTCCACCCCGTCCTCCGCTGCCGCCGCATAGAGCGCCGCTTTGTCCTCCTCCCGCAGGATTGCGCTGCGAATGCGTTCGGAGACGGGCAGCACCTCATGGATCGCCATGCGACCGCTATAGCCCGTGCCGCGACAATGCGCGCAGCCCCGTCCGCGTGTGAGTTGCAGTCCCTCCTGATAAAACGCGCCGAGCTGTGCCGCTTCTTTTTCTCCCGGTGTATAGCGCTCACGGCAGTGCGGACAGATACGACGTACCAGCCGCTGCGCAATCACCCCCGAGAGCGTCGCCGCAAGAAGATAGCGCGGCACGCTCATTTCCGCCATGCGAAAGACCGCCGACACCGCATCCTCCGTGTGCAGCGTCGAAAAGAGCGCATGTCCCGTCAGCGCGATACGCACCGCCATCTCCGCTGTCTCTCGGTCGCGGATCTCACCGAGAAGGATCTTCTGCGCATCCTGCCGGAGCGCCGCGCGCAGTCCTGCGACAAACGTCAGCCCCGCCTCCGGGTTTACCTGTATTTGGCTCACCCCATCGATGCGCCGCTCCACAGGATCCTCGAGCGTCATGATATTACAGCTCACATCGCTGAGCGCCGCAATCGCCGCATAGAGCGTCGTCGTCTTGCCCGAGTTCATCGGTCCGCAGAGGAGGAGCAGCCCCGTCGGGCGACGAATCAGGCTTTCAAAAAGTGAGAGATTCCGCGCGGAAAAGCCCAACTCCGCACAACCGAGAAACCGCGCGTCCGCATCCATAATGCGCACAACCATCCGCTCACCGTCCATAACGGGAAGCACCGCAACACGCATATCCACAACACGCCCCTCATGCGAGTGGGAGAGCTTACCATCCTGCGGGCGGTTGCGCTTTGCCGTATCGATGCCCGCCATCACCTTGAGTCGCGCAATCACGACGGGCGCGAGCTCTCTTGGCAGATGCGGCGCAATTTCCCGCAGCAGCCCGTCCACACGCAGGCGGATACGCATCCCGCCGCCCTGAGGCTCGAGGTGGATGTCCGTCGCCCCCTCGGAAAGCCCGGCTCCTAGAATCGCGTTCACGAGCGCAACAACTGGACTACCCTGTGCCCCACCCTCACGAGTGCCGGCGCGCAGATCACGCATCGCTGCCGCCACAAGTCTCTCCGGAAACACTTGCTCCATGGCGTCCGCCCCTTTCAGTCCGGCACATCCGTGCGCCCCGCATAGTCTACATGGAGCAAATAAAGCCCGCAGGCGGGCGCCGTTGGGCTTGCCAAACGCCGATCGTGCGCTGCAAAAATCTCGGTGAAACGGTCCGTAGAAATACGCCCCAGCCCCACATGAACGACCGTGCTCATGATATTGCGCACCATATGGTAGAGGAACCCGTTTCCGTGCATATAGCAGGAAAGCTGCCCGCCCTCCTCATCGAGACGGATCTCATCCAGCGTGCGCACAGGCGACATCGGCGCGCCCCCCGCTGCACGAAACGAACTATAGTCGTGTGTGCCGACAAGCAGCCTGAGCACCGCACGCATAGCCTCCACATCGAGTGGACGAAAGATCTGCCACGCATAATTGCGCGTAAACGGATTCGGTACCGTACACCGCTCAATGCGGTAAAGATACGCCTTGCCTGTCGAAGAGTGGCGTGCACTAAAATCCCGTCCCGCCTCCCACGCCGCCGTCACCGCAATATCGGGCGGCAGGAGTCCGTTCACCGCACGCGGCAGCTGCGCAACCGGAATCCGCCCGTCCGTGAAGAAATTAACCACCTGCCCATAGGCGTGTACGCCCGTATCCGTACGCCCCGCCGCCGCCAGCTCCACCGGTTCCCCGCAGACCTCCGCAAGCACCTTTTCCAGCACATTTTGTACCGCAACAACAGGCAGTGATTGTCGCTGAAACCCATGGTAACGCGTACCGTCATAGGAAAGGCGCAGTGCGATATTACGCGCACGTGCCTTCATTATCTCCACATGCTCAGGGCGCAAGATACGAGCCTCCAAGACTCACGGCACAAACACCCGCCGCCCCAGTCAAAAAGATCGCAACCGCCGCGTAGTCGAGCCGCCCTATGCGCATCTCCTTCATCCGCGTACGCCCCTCGCCACCCTGATAGCACCGTGCCTCCATCGCAAGTGCCAGCTCGTCCGCCCGGCGAAACGCCGAGAGGAATAGCGGCACGAGAATGGGCACAATCGCGCGCATTCGCCGCAGAATATTCCCCTGTTCGAAGTCCATCCCCCGCGCTTTCTGCGCCTTCATAATGCGATCCATCTCCTCAAGAAGCGTCGGCACAAAGCGCAGCGCGATCGTCATCATCATCGAAAGCTCATGCACCGGCACACCTACACGCCGCAGCGGCGACATCAGCGCCTCCAGCCCATCTGTCAGACGCAGCGGACTCGTCGTCAGCGTGAGCAGCGTGCTCAGCAAAATGAGAAGGATCAGGCGCAATCCGATATAGCCGCCGCGTGCAAGCCCCTCCCACGTCGCCATCAACACACCAAGCCGAAACGCTTCCTCCCCCGGCGTCATAAAGAGATGAACAAAGAAGGTAAAGACAACAATCCACAGAATCGGACGAACCGAGCGCAGCTGCATCATCAGAGGCACACGAGACATCACCATCAGAACACCAACTGCGACGGAGAGGACGGCAAATCCCGCCGGATTTTCCACAAAGAAAATAAGCAACAAGAACCCGATCAGTAAGAGGATTTTTACACGCGCATCCATGCGGTGCAGGAACGAATCCCCCGGTAAATATCTGCCGATTTGAATATCGTGAAGCAAATCTTACCACACTCCGGTTCTTGTTGCCTATAATAATGTCGTTTCTATAATATCGTTTGAATCCATGCTGTTGTTAGGGCGACACGATACACTCTCGCTCTTGGTCTCAACGGATCGGCAATGTTTCAATCCACGCGATTCAACACAAGTTGCAACATCGCCGCCTCAAAAAACAAGCGCCCTCATCTTGGATATGACGATAGTATATCATACATAACGCAAAGGTACAAGTGTTTCAATTGCTATTCCCATAAAATTTTCAAAATCAATTGAAAAGTTCTCATGAATTTTAATCTGCGTGACTGTGTCAAGTGAAGCAAGATTTTGTAGGCAAATCGTAGACAAATCTACAAGTGCCAATCCACGCACTCGTCGGCGCGCGACCGTGCGAAGCAAATAACGCCCCAACCTGCAGATGGTTTCAATCCACACGCCGCATGCGCGGCGCGACCGTTCCAGCTCCGCCCCACGCGCCTTGAGCTGTCGTTTCAATCCACACGCCGCATGCGCGGCGCGACGCAAAAGGTTCCATGGAAGGTTTCTTTTGCCACATATTCGTGGGTATTACTTGCCACAAATATGTTTTTTCTCACCGTTTTGTCCCACAGCCCTCCTTTGATACGGTATTCCTCTTATATTTTATTACGGTATTTTCTGTTCACTCCACGTTCGCACACATAAAGAGTTACTCTAATAAAACCTATAGCAGTTTTTCCCAACACTTCATCTGCCAAACTACTAGAAAGAGATTCCCAGTATATCGGCATTCCTCCCCGCCCGCCCGCAGGGGATGCTCTCTACCCGAGGGTTCGGTCGCTCGGCGCACATTATATCTGTCCTTCAGTTTAAGTACACCCTCTAGCGCATAAAGTACGTTATCATCAAATATGTAGTCCTCGAGAGACTTCGCTATATCTACGCCGTCTTTTTTATGCCCGGTGACACCCCGATGCGCTTTTCCGATCGATAAGACATTAGTTTTATTGTTGTGTTCGATCCAAAATAAAGTCGACGCATCTCTATTGTCCCCTTAAGACGCGCCGATGAGTCGTCGTTTTCAAACATTGTTCGTAATACCTCTTTGAGTTTCCATACAGCTTCTAGCTTCTTCGCTAAATCCGGTCTTTTCGGCAAGTCGTGCATTGATGCTCCCCTGCACTTTTGTATCCCCCAAAATCAGCACGGTATTTCATGCCCATGGAATCCGCACTTTTTATCTCTTCCTCATTTTTCTATGATACCATCTCCTTAAGTTTCTACACACGTTATCACTCCGGAACCAATTATTGCAATTATTGATATCGCCTTATAGAAATATCCCATACCTTATCGCTCCGATTTCAATCCACGCCTCTCGTTCGAGATGCGACACCCACCCCGCATGCTTATGCGAAGCAGCGGCTCGTCTTTTCCACAAAAAAGACGATGCCCTACGCGTATTCTAGCATAGGTCAGAGACCAATGCAATTTATCTTTGTCCGCATGGCGCCCATCATTTGAAAGAAAGTACTTTTCCTGCTATAATCATCATAACATGGGAGAATAGCCCCCCCCTTTGACAGGAGCGCGTTCTCCGATCAGAAGGAGTAATTTTCACGATGCTGTTACACCGTAAATCCGTCGAGCTGCTTGCCCCCGCCGGCACATGGGACGCCATGACCGCGGGCATCGAAGCGGGCGCGGATGCCGTCTATCTCGGCGGCAAACATTTCAATATGCGGCTCCACGAGGGCGATTTCAATTTTGACGACGAGCGGCTGAAAGCCGCGGTCGAATACGCGCACGCGCACAACGTCGAGCTCTATGTCACGCTCAACAACCTCATCAGCAACGAGGAGCTGCCCGCGCTGCGCGATTACCTCGCGTATCTCGACGAGATCCGCCCCGACGCGATCCTCGTGCAGGACTTTGCCGTGCTCCAGCTCGTGCATGAAATGGGCGTCAGCGTCCCGCTGCACACGTCCGTCATGATGAATACGCACAACGAGCACGCGATTGAAAAACTCAAGGCATACGGCATCACACGCATCGTCGTCGGCCGCGAGATGACGCTCTCCGAACTCGCGCTCTTCCGTGAGCGCACGGGCATCGAGGTCGAGTACTTCATGCACGGCGACATGTGCATCTCCGAGAGCGGTCAATGCATTCACTCGGGCGTCCTCTTCGGGCAGAGCGGCAACCGCGGTCGCTGCATGAAAATCTGCCGCTGGCCGTTCGCCCTCATCGACGAGGAGACGGGCGCGGTGCTCGACGAAAACAGTACCGGACCTTACAAGCTCGCACTCAAGGACATGTGCATGTACCGCTCCATCCCCGCGCTGATACAGGCGGGCGTCTATTCGTTCAAAATCGAGGGACGGATGCGCTCGCCCGAGTTCATCGCGCGGCTTGTCTCGACCTACCGCCGCGCCATCGACACGTACATCGCCGATCCGAACGGATACACGACGGACGAGGAGGGCTGGCGCACGCTCTACGATAACCGCGTGCGCGACTATACGACGACGTTCGCCTTTGGTCAGCCGACTGCCGTCGACATCGGCATGACAGGCGAGCGCGAGCCGCGCTTTTTCAGCAAGGCGGTCGAGGAGGCGGGATTCGACGACGATGTACTCCGCGCAGAGGAGCCCATCCGTGCGCGCGAGCTGTCGGAACATCGTCTCAGCGTACGCGTCGGCACACCCGCGGCGGCACGCGCGGCGATCGACGCGGGCGCCGATACGGTCTACGTCGGCGGCGAAGCGCTCCGCCCGAACCGCCCGTGGAAACTCCGCGACTACGCGGAGATCGCGGACTACGCGGGCGGAAAGACACGCGTCGTCGCCCTCACGCCGCGTACGACGATGCGGCGCGAGTGCGGCGAGATCGAACAGTTTTTCACCGCGCTCCGCGATCTTCCCGTGGACGGCATCATGGTCGGCAACCTCGGCACACTGAAACTCGCGCGGTCGCTCACGACGCTCCCCGTGCAGGCGGATCACTCGTTCAACATCTTCAACCATCTCGCCGTTTCGTTCCTGCGGGAAAACGGTCTCACGATGGCGACAGCCTCCTACGAGCTCTCCTTCCGCCAACTGCGCGACATCGCGGAGAACGCCGTGCTCCCCATCGAAGCGGTCGTGCACGGCTCGTACGAGTCGATGATCTGTGACTACAACTTCCCCGCGATGTCCCTGCCCGCCTACAGCGAGCTCTCGCAGCCGGAGGTCATGGATCGGCATTACGCCTTCCGCAACGAGGCGGGCGGCGTGCATTCCATCCGCATCGACCAGTACGGACGCAACCACATCTACTTTGCAAACGACCTCTGTCTCTACCCCTACCTTAAGAAATTCATGGGGCTCGGCTCCCTGCGCATCGAGGCACAGGACTACAGCCCCGCGCTCACGGGCGAGATCGTCCACATCTACCGCGCCGCGCTTGACCGCCTTGCCACAGGTGCGGACGGATATGATGAAGCGGATTTTCATAGGCTCAAAGAACTCTCCCCGCGCCCGCTCGGCATCGGCACCTACCGGTTCCGGCAGAGCAGAAATTCCATCTAATTCAAAAAAGGAGCGATATGGGAACAACCTCCCGCGGCGACACGCACTACATTGGCGCCGCCGCCATCCTCGAAAAAAAGAAGAAATACATCATGCCCTGTCTCGGGCATTTTTACAGTGAACCGCGGCAGATCGTGCGCGGCGAGATGCAGTACCTCTACGACAACGAGGGGCGGCGTTATCTCGACTGTTTCGCGGGCGTCTCCGTCATCAACTGCGGGCACTGCAATCCGGAGATCACCGCCGCCGTCACCGCGCAGGCGGAGACACTCCAACACGTCTGCAACATCTACCTCACGGAGAACTTCGTCAACCTCGCCGAGCAGCTCGCGCGCATCACCCCCGGCGATCTGCAAAAGAGCTTCTTCTGCTCCACCGGCACCGAGGCAAACGAGGGCGCTGCGCTCCTCGCGCAGCTCTACACGGGCAGCAGCGAGTTCATCGCCCTGCGCGGCGGACTGCACGGACGAACAAAGCTCACCATGAGCCTCACGGGCATCTCCATGTGGCGCACCGATCCGAATCCCGTCGGCGGCATTCACTTCGTGCCGAATCCGTACTGCTACCGCTGTCCGCATCGGAAATCCGAAGCCGCCTGCGGTCTCGACTGCGCGAACGCCCTTGAGGACACCATCAAAAACGTAACGTCGGGGCATCCCGCCGCCTTCATCGCCGAGAGCATTCAGGGCAACGCGGGCATCATCGTCCCGCCGAAGGGATACTTCCGGCGCGTCAAGGAAATCCTTGAGCACTACGGCGCGCTCTTCATCGCCGACGAGGTGCAGACGGGCTTTGCGCGGACGGGGAAAATGTTCGCCATCGAGCATTTCGGAGTCGTCCCGGACATCATGACCATGGCAAAGGCGCTCGGCAACGGCGCGCCCATCAGCGCGTTCATCGCATCTGCGAAAATCGCCGACACTTATACGAAGCCCGGCGCATCGACGCTCGGCGGCAACCCCGTCTCCAGTACGGCGGGACTGGGCGTCATCCGGTATATCGAGGAGCATGATCTCATGGGAAATGCGGACGTGCGCGGCAAGCAGCTCCGCAAGGGGCTCAGGGAGATTCAGCGCCGCCACCCCATCATCGGCGATGTCCGCGGTCTCGGGCTCATGGTCGGCGCCGAGTTCGTCCACGCGGACAAGGAGAAATCCCCCGCCGCCGCAGAACTCGACACCGTGCTCGAGGCGCTCAAAGACCGCGGCTTCATCGTCGGCAAGAACGGCGCCCGGCGCAACGTCATGGCATTCCAGCCGCCGCTCGTCATCACGAAAGAGAATGTGAACGACGTACTGAACGCACTCGAACTCACACTCACTGAGAAAGGATTCTAAGGGAAATGGCAAAAAGATTCTACGATCTGACCGTCGCAGGGTGCAAGCGTACCCTCCCCATCATCAACCTCAACGAAACACTCGCCATCGCGGGCTTCGTCATGCTCGGCGACGTCGAGCTGTGCGAATGCTGCGCGCGCGACCTCGCGAAAAAGATTCCGCAGGAGACCGACATCATCATGACCGCCGAGACCAAGGGCATCCCCCTCGCCGCCGGACTTGCACGGCAGATCGGTATGCCCTACTACGTCACAGCGCGCAAATCCGTCAAGGCATATATGGAAGATCCCATCTGGGTCGAGGACGAATCCATCACCACCATGGGCAAACAGCGGCTCTATCTCATGAACACGGACATTGAGCGCATCGCAGGCAGGAACGTCCTCCTCCTCGACGACGTGATCAGCACGGGCGGCTCCATGACTGCCCTGCGCAGTCTCGCCGAGAAAGCGGGCGGTCACGTCATCGGGCAAGCCGCCGTCCTCGCCGAGGGCAACGCAGTGAAACGAGAGGACATCATCTTCCTCGCCGAGCTGCCGCTCTTTGCCGCGGAGTAAAGGAGCGCCGTTCCTTGCATCAGTATCTTTTCTACATCGGGGACTTCCCCATCCGCGCCTACGGCGTCGTCATCTCCCTCTCCATCCTGCTCGCGACGGGTGTCGGCTACTTCCTCGCAAAGGCGGACGGCAGAGGCTATGAAAAACACGTCGCGGACATCGGCATCTACTGCGGCATCGCAGGGCTTCTCGGCGCGCGCCTGTGGGACGTGTTCTTCTTTGACTGGGATTACTACCGGCATCACCTCACAGAGCTGCTGAACGTCTGGCAGGGAGGCATGGCGATACAGGGCGGTGTCTTCCTCGGCGTCGTGGTCGGCATCCTCTACTGCCGCCGGCACCACCTTGACACCGTACATTTCATGGACGTCCTCGCCCCCGCCATCGTCTTTGGACAGGCGCTCGGGCGCTGTGCGAACCTCCTCAACGGCGACGCGTTCGGCGCGCCCACGGGCGGGAGCTTCGGCATCCTCTATCCCGAGAGCACACTCGCCTACCACACCTACGGCGCACAGGCGCTCTGGCCCGCAGAGGTATGGGAGGGACAGCTCGACATCGTTATCTTTGCCCTCCTGCTCGCATTCCGTGCCTACGGACACGCGCGCGGACAGTGTTTCGCCCTCTACGTCATGCTGTATAGCGGCGTGCGCTTCCTCCTCGAGTATTTCCGCGGGGACTACACGGAGAAATACCTCGGACTCTTCACCAGCGCGCAGACGGGCGCCCTCGCATTCGGACTCCTCGCCCTCGCCGCGTTCGTGTGGCTTGGTTTTCGAAAAGAAAAGGAGACCGTGCCCGCCGAACAGCACGCCCCCGAAGAGCGGCGAAAAAAAGGGAAACATAGGAAATAACGGAGGTATTTATATGCAGCTTGTTTACCCTGCGGTTTTTTATCCCGATCCGGATTCTACCGCATATTGTGTGACCGTCCCCGATCTTCCGGGCTGTGTAACGGGCGGAGCTTCACTCGCCGAATCGATTGCCATGGGGGCAGATGCGGCTTCCGGATGGATTCTAGGCGAGATTGAGGATGGAAAAGAAGCGCCCTCTGCAAGTAATTTCAGCGATATTCATCCCGATCCCGATATTGGAGAGGGTTTCGTCAGTCTCCTCTCTCTCGATATGGACGCATACGCCGCGAAATACGGGAAGAAGTCCGTGCGCAAGAACCTCACGATTCCCGCATGGCTCGATACGTTCGCCGCACAGAAAAAGCTCAACATCTCAAAAGTCCTGCAGGACGCGCTCACCGAGCTCTATCAAAAAGAAGCCGCCGTATAACAAACATGACTAAACGGGGCGATTGCACTTTGATTCGTGCAATCGCCCCGTTTTCGTTTACCGAAATATTATATTACCGCTTCATGTTAATCAGCGTTTCGAGCATCTCGTCGGAGACGGTGATGATCTTCGAGTTCGACTGGAAGCCGCGCTGTGTGATGATCATGTCGGAGAACTGATCGGAGATGTCGACGTTCGACATCTCGAGCGAGGACGGCGTAATTTTTGCGCCGGCAGTCTCAACAGTCTGAGGCTGAACGGTTTTCACGTTGGAATTGTTCGATTCCTGATAAAGATTTCCGCCAAGCTTTGTAAGTCCTGAAGGATTTGGGAATTTGGCAACGGCTACCTGAGCCTCTGCTCTTCGAACGCCATTGGTATAGGTGCCCGTAATCACGCCGGATGTATCAATAGATACAGACGCCAACGTACCGTCGGTATAGCCGTCCGCAGCCGCTTTGATTGTATCATGCCCCGCATACTGGGTGAGCGGTGATTCGGAGTCGGCGAACTGAAGTGAAATTGTGTTGTTTTGCCTTGCTCCATTGGGCTTTGTATGCTCTGCTTTCAAGGTTGCAACTTCCGAACTGTTCGCCGTTGTGGACGGCGGTACAACAGGTGTTGTCACATGACTTTTCGGATCCGATTGCACTGTCTGTGTATCCCCGAGCACGCCTGCACGCAGTGCCCCGTCTTCGTCAAACGCAAGCATTGTTGCCGCTATTGTGTGCTTCGTCTTTGAACCGTCTGTGTTGGTCACCTCAGGATTCCCCGGTCTCACAATCCATGTGCTGGCACGCTTCGTAACGGCGTTCCCGTCCTTATCCGTATAGGTTACCGTCGTGGTAATGGCTTTTTCCATAAAGACGACGCTCTCATGTTTTTTCCCCAAGGTATCGTAATAAGCAAATGACGTTACCTTCGGCATAGAACGACCAATCGTATATGTGCCGGATGTAACCGTCCGTTTCGTCCCGTCGCTCAGGCTCAGTGTAACCGGCTGCGCCTCACTTGCAGTGATATACATCCCGTCGTTCGCACTTGTACGCACAACCGCGGTTGGCGGAGTCGTACTTGTATCCGAGAAGGTATACCCTGTAATCATAGGTGTAGTGGAGTCTAGGTTCTCCGAATAGGTCGCCTTCTCCGTAGCCTTCGGCGGCATCATTTTTCCCGTCTCTACGACAATATTTTCCACCGCGCCTTCGGTGGATACTTTGCTGTGCTCCGTGGTCTTATTCACCCAGCCCTGCACATGGAGTCCGGAACCCGGCAAGACATAATTCCCCTTCGCGTCAAACTCAAAGGCACCGTTACGCGTGTAATAGGTCTGCTCTCCACGTTTCACAATAAACGTCGAATTACCACCGGAAAGAGCGAGATCCGTATTCTTTCCCGTTCCCTGCACAGATCCGTCGGTAAAGATGGTATCTATACTGCCCACACTCACGCCAAGACCAATCTGTTTGGGGTTCGTCCCGCCAATGGTCGTCCCCGGGGCTGCTGCCCCCGACAAGGTTTGCGACAGCATATCCTCAAACGTCACACGCCCGGCCTTAAAGCCCGTCGTGTTGACGTTCGCGATGTTGTTGCCGATGACATCCATTCGTGTCTGATGGGATTTCAGCCCCGAGACACCCGAAAACATAGAACGCATCATAATGAATCAACCTTCCTTTTCTGCGGCACGCTGCTTCACTCGTTCAGCAGCCAAGAGCTCCCCCGAAGGTCCGGCTCAGAGTATTGCCGCGCTGTCAATGTTCGTGAAAATATTGTCCTTCGCATGTTCGCCGTCGAGCACGGTGATGACAGTACGTTTTGGCACGGCGAGCACGAATGCGGTATCGTTCATGAGGATGAGCGCCTGCCGCGCTCCCTTCGCCGCCATGCGATCCACCATGCCGTCAAGGCGTTCGAGTTCCTGCGGCGAGAGCACGATCTCGCGCTCGGCGAGCCGCCGCACAGCGTGCCGTGAAAAATTCACGCGCCGCTCCGATGCCGCAAGCACGTCGGCAAAGCTCGTCCGTACATCCCCGTGCTCCTCCTTCTTCCCCCTGAGTTCCTGTGGCATCCCTGCCGATAGTGCACCGAGCGACTGCGGAACAGACATTGTTTTCATTTCTCCACCTCCCATATTTTATAACATAAATTATAACATATTTTTACTTACAATATTTATATCGTAATTTTTGTTTTCTAAATAAGCATATATATGATTTTATATGTTTTTCTAAATTGAAAAATACATATATGTTCTTGTCATACTATGTTTTATGACACTTTCGTATGATGTAACAGAGGTGATAGTATGACAGGTAAATTGATCATCACAAAAAAGCCCCCGAAGGGCGAGGACGGCTATAAGATTTTTTCCATTCGCATCAAGGAGGAAATCTTCGACGGCATCGAGGATCTGTCCGCAAAAACGGGTCGCACACGCAACGAGCTGATCGGTATTCTATTGGAGTTTGGTTTGAGCAATGCCGAGGTCGGTACGGGGCGCTGACGATATAAAATGCTTTCTTATTCTTCATAAAAATTTCCGCACGCAAAAAACGCCGGCGGCAAAGGGTAAAACCTTCGCCGCCGGCGTTTTTCTAACAATCGTATTTTTACAAAATCAATGTTCCGCAGTGTCCTGCAATTCCTCGACACGAATGATGCGCGTGCATATTTGCTTTGCAAGATGTTCGTTGTGAGTGATGACAATGAGCGTCATATCGTGCGCCGCCGCTTGCGTTTGTATCACCGACCAGATCTGTGCCTGTGTAATAGGATCGAGACTTGCCGTGATCTCATCGGCGATGAGGACGCCCGTCCGAGGATTCAGCGCCCGCAGAATCGAGAGGCGCTGCAGCTGCCCGCCCGAGAGTTCGTGTGGGAAGCGCGATAGCCACTGTTCCTCTGCACCGATGGCGGTGAAGAGTTCGGCGGGAATGTCCCACGCCTCGGAGAGTGTTTTTGCCAGTCTCCAACGCGGATCCATGGCTTTCTCCGGGTGCTGATAGACGAGCTGCACGGGGCAGTAACCGCTCCGTGGGATCGGCTGCCCGTCCAGCGTGATCCTGCCTTCCTGCATCGGCAGGTAACCCGCGAGCAGGAGTGCGAGCGTACTTTTCCCGTAGCCGCTCGGTCCGAGCAGTGCCACGCGTTCACCGCGTGCGATCTCGAGCGAGACATGGCGCAGAACAGGTGCGGCGCTCCCATATCGATAGGAAACATCCTGTATGGACAGCATTTTACGCACCTCCCGCTGCAGTCATCCGCGCCACTTCCTCCGCCGTATAGCAGGCAAATCCATTCTGCGGCAGCGCCCGGTAGAGCGCCCGCGTATAGGGATGCGCGAGCGCCGTACCGTCTCCGCGAAATGCCGCCGCCGGAACCATATCGACACTGCGGCCTTCGTAAAATACGGCAACCGTATCCGCAACGAGGGCGGCAAGGTCAATATCGTGTGTGATCAGCAGTACGCCTTTGCCTGTATCCGCGAGTTCCCGCAGGATCTGCAGTGCCTCGGCAGCGCTCCGGACATCCATCCCGGGCGTCGGCTCATCGGCAATGATGAGCTCGGCATCCGTCATCACGGCGGTCGAAAAGAGCACACGCCGCGCCATCCCGCCCGAAAGCTGGAACGGATACAGCGCGGTGACATGTTCCTCCAAATGCAGGCGGCGCAGCGTCGCCTCCATATCCTCCTGCGTCCCATGCAGTCCGCGAATCTGTGTGCCGACGCGCATGAGAGGGTCGAGATAGGTCACGGACTGCGGGATCAGCGCGATCTCCCGCCCGCGCAGGGTCTTTTGTCGCGCGGCATCAAGCGGTGCGCCGGAGTAGCGCATCTCGCCGCTCATCACGGCATTGTAGGGCAAAATCCCGAGCACGGCATGCGCGAGCAGACTTTTGCCCGATCCGCTCGCCCCAACAACGGCGATGATTTCGCCGCGGTGCAGGCGCAGACTGACGTCGCCGACGCCTGACGAGAGCGTGTGTGTCAGCGCGTTCCGATACATGCGGAAGGACACCGAGAGGTGCGCGACCTCTAAAAGAATCTCACCGGTCATACGCATCCCCTCCTACGCCTGCCCGCGCTGCGGGTCAATGAGTTCGCGCAGTGCGGTACCCAACCGGTCAAACAGCAATACGACAACGAGCAGCAAAAATCCCGGGAAGAACGCGAGCCACCACATGCCGAGGGCAAGGTAGCGCATCGATTCCGAGAGGATGATGCCGATCGCAGGCATGTCGAGCGGCAGTCCGTAGCCGAGAAAGCTCACCGCCGCCTCATGCATGATGGCATGGGGAAAGAGCAGTACCAGACCGATGATATACTGCGGCAGAATGTGCGGCACGAAATGCCGCCGCGCCACGGTCAGCCACGAGTGCCCGTAATGCCGCGCCGCCATGATGTACGGCTCCGTGCGGAGCTGCATGACTTCGGCGCGGATCACGCGCGTGAGCCGCGGCCAGTGCGTCACGACGATCCCGGTGGAAACGCCCGCAACGCCGCCGCCCAGCATGACCGAAATCATGAGGATCAAAAGGATGTGCGGAATCCCCATGCAGAGATCCACGAGCCAAAGGACAACCTGATCCACTTTCCCTCCAAAGGCGGCGGACAGCGTGCCGAGCAGCAGCGCAATACACGAGCTGAAGAACGCCGCGCCGAATCCGATTTGCAGGCTGATCGACATCCCCTTGACCGAGCGGGCAAACATATCGCGCCCCATATTGTCCGTACCGAAGAGGTGCGACATCGACGGCGCGAGATTCTTCTGCCCGTAGTTCACCGCATAGGCGCTCTCCGGCATCGTAACGCCCCAGAGGAACAGCCCGGCGAGAAAGACCGCCGCGATCACGGCAAAGATCAAATACCGCCGGCGCAGGTTCAGCCCTCCTGCTGCAGACAGTGCCAAAGCCTTCATCATGACGTCTCCCTCCCCTCACGCAGACGGGGATCGGCAATGCCGTAGAGGATGTTCGCAATGAGATTGCCCGCAAAGACGAATATCGCGCTGAAGATCGCGATGCCGAGCAGCAGCGAGAGATCGCCGCGCAGTCCCGCCAGCGTCACCGTGCCGCCGAGTCCGGGATAGGAAAACACCGTCTCCGCGAGAATCGCGCCGCCGAACAGCTCATTGAACGACGCAAACTGCAAGGTAATTGCAGGCAAAGCGATATTGCGCAGTCCATGCCGCCGTACGCGCTGCCACAGGGATTCGCCCCGCGCCTCGGCAAAGAGCATATAGTTCGTGCTCATCACCTCGAGCAGCTTTTCCCTTGTTTGGAGCGTGATCGAGGAGATGCCCGTCACGCTGAGCGTGAGCGCGGGCAGAATCAGATGCCGGATCTGATCCGCCATCGTCACCTCCTCATGCAGTTTCCCGATGGGCGTTGCGAGCGCGAGCGGGAACCACTGCAGCTGAACGGAAAAAATCATCAAAAAGAGCAGCCCGAGCCAAAAGATCGGTACGGACACGCAGAGCAGAGAAAATCCTTGAATCGCCTTATCGAGCGCACTGTCGCGGTACATCCCCGATAGTACCCCGAAGACGAAGCCGATGACGCCCGAGAGCGCCCACGCCGTCATCATGAGAAGCAGCGTCAAGCGAAACTTTTCCCCGATGACATCGAGCACAGGCGCACGATAGATGAAGGACATGCCGAAGTCCCCGTGCAGGATATGCCCGCCCCACAAGAGGAATCGGTCGAGCGGCGGGCGGTCAAAGCCCCAATACGCCGCAACCAGCGCATGCTGCTCCGCCGACGCTGTCTTATTCGCGAAGTACGCATCAATTGGATCGATCGGCGAGTGCGCCAGCAGGATAAAGCTGACGATGCTCACGGCGATCAACAGCAGTATCAGCCGCAGCGTACTGCGTCCGAGGAGTCGTGCCATATGCGTCGTCATCCGCTTACTTCCACTGCCATTCGTCGATATTGGCAAGGATACCCATGCCCTGCCCGCGCTCGCCGACATGAAGCGCTCCAATATCCAGACGATCATTCACAAAATACGGCACCTGCACCGTTGCGATCCAGAGATACGGGAGATCGACCTTCGGTCCCGTCACGCCGTCCCACTGCGCCGCCTTGAACTCGTGCAGCGCCTCCTCGTTCGACGTTGCCGCCATCGCCTTGTCGATGTGCATATCGACCGCGGGATTGTGATAAACGGCGGGGTTATTGATAACATTGACGCCGATCTGGGACGAGTGGAAGTAGTTATAGAGCGCCTGCGGCGTGTAGTCGCCGAACGCCCACGTCGTCGGGATGTTCCGCGCAACCTTGCGCGCCTCCGACCACGGCGTCGACTTCGCGATGATATTGATGCCGAGCTTCTTCGCATCGTCGGCGAGCGCAACCGCCGTGTTGTAGCGCTGCAGATCGTTGGCGCGCCCGTTGATGACGAACTCCGCCTTCACGCCGTTCTTCTCGCGGATGCCGTCGCCGTCCGTGTCCTTCCAGCCCGCGTCCTCGAGGATCTGCTTTGCCTCATCCACGCGGTTGTCAGGCTCCTGCAGATCGTTGTTCGCCCATGCAAGCGCCTCGGCAAAGTTCATCGTCGGCTTTGCAAATCCGCCGAGCCCATTCTCGATGATGGTCTTACGGTCGATGCCGATGTTCAGCGCACGGCGGATCGCGGGATCGCTCGTAACATTATTTCCGATGAGCACACCGTTTTCGTCATGCTCGGGTACCTGCGGCAGATTAATGCAAAAACTGTCGATCGAGTCCATGAGCACGAGGTTCATATGCGGCACGCTTGCGCCCGCAAATTCGGGCGGCGCGAAGATCAGATCCACCTGCCCCGACTGCGCCGCCGCAAGCACCGCGTCATCGCCGAGGTTCAGCACCGTGACCTTCTTCAGCTTCGGCTTCTCCCCATAGTAATACTCGTTCGGCTCCATGATGAGCTGCTGTTCCTTTTGGAACGAGACCACCTTCCACGGGCCGCTGCCGACGGGCGCCGTCGCATAGCCCTCCTTGTAGGCGTGTTTCGGCACGATGCCGAGGCTTGCCGCCGTCTCGAGGAACACCGACCACGGCTTCGTCAGCGTGAACTCCACCTGCGTATTCGACAGCACACGCGCAGACGCCAGCGCCGTCAGATCCACGGCGCCGCCGGCAGCCTTTGCCGTCTCATAGGTGAATACGACGTCCTCCGCCGTCACCGGCGTGCCGTCCGAGAACTTCGCATCATCGCGCAGCGTAAAGACATACTGCATCCCGTCGGGCGACTGCTTGACCTCCGTCGCGAGCTCCTTCACGAGATTGTTGTCGCGGTCATGCCCCATGAGCGCGCTATGAAACGGATCGGGTCCCCACAGCCCCCAGCCTGCCGTCGGGTCAAATCCCTCGCCGACCATGTATTTACCGACAGAGATAACGATTTCCCCCTTATCGGCGCGTTCATTCTTCGGCTGCTCGCTTCCTCCGCAGCCGGCTGCGAGCAGCATCAGCGCCGCCATCAAATACATACAAAGCTTTTTCATTAATAATCCTTTCTTTAAATCCTATGAGTTTTACGTCTTTTCGAATGTCGAAAGCATCTTCCCTCCTTTAACATGACCGATACGGGCACAGCTTCGACATTGCTCCGGCTTTTTCAGTCTCATCTTCCACATCATTTTAACATTTTTTGACCGATCGTCAATCATTGAAAATGAAAATCTATAAATTCGTTGTTCAAATGATTCTGCATGTCGAAAATCAACCGAAACATTTTTGCAGCCCTATTCATCCTATGTTATAATCAATGAAAATATTTCTCCCTCTGTGCAAAGGAGTACATGATGGCGACGAACGACACGAAAAACGCGGCACAGATTCTCGCAAAGACGTCCCTCGCAGCGGGAATGAACGAAGAGGATCTCGAGGAGTTGCTCGCCTCCGCCGAGGTGGCGCTGCGCACTTACCCAAAAGGCGCGATGATTTTTCACGACGGCGATATGCCGCACTCGCTCTATATCCTGCTCGAAGGCGAGGTACATATCCTCAAGGATACCTACTCGGGGCGCCAAATCTTTATCTCGGAGATCGATCACCCGGGGGATATGTTCGGTGAGGTCTATGAAGTCCTGCGCCGTCCATATGACATGTATGTCCGTGCTGTGACGAAGGTGCGTCTGCTCGAGGTGTCGAGTCATCTATTCACCCTCGATGTTGGCGCAGCACCGCATCGCAGTGCGCTCATCGTCCAGCGCAATCTCATGAAAATCTTTGCAGGCAAGGCGTACGCAATGCACACGAAACTCAAGATCCTCGCGAGCGGCACCCTGCGCGAAAAGATTGTGCGTTACCTCTTCCCCCATGTGGATGCAGAAGGCAACGTAACGCTCACTGTCAGCCGTGAATTTATCGCCGCATATCTTGCCGTCAGCCGCCCATCCCTCTCGCGCGAGTTGAGCACCATGCAGCGCGAAGGCATCATTGAGGCAACGGGACGCAAAATCCGCGTGCTCGACATGGATGTATTCGAATCGTATTTGTGACAACAAAAAAGCGCTTGTACCAACGCATAATTACGTTGATACAAGCGCTTTTTTCAATTAGGTCGATGATGTGACAGATATACGCCAAAATCCTGCCTCATACCGAAACCATCAGGCGATTGATTTGCCCACGATAATAGACGTACATAGGTCGACCAAGGGCACGGCACGCCGCCCCCCCTAGAAGGCGCGCATGATTTGCAACATTTACCCACGACGTGAAATGCCGTACAGTAAGTGACGCGGAAGTTTGGATGCAGAGCAAGGAATGAGAAAAACGCGAGGGAAGGCGTAGTTAAGAGCTACGTCGACCGAAGCGTTTTTCGCAATGACACAGCTATGCGCCAAAATCCCGCGTCACGTCTCACGCCTCAACGAGCGCCGCAAGTGCCTGTCATAGCCCTACAATCCTCATCCTTATTCGTCATGCCGAGTTCACGCAGCAGCTCCATGTCCTCCGCAATCGTTGTGCCGGAGGTAGTGAGCATATTGCCGGTGATGGATGCGGACGCGCCCGCCTTGAACGCGGTTGCGCCGTTCTCGGGGAGGAGCTTGCGTCCCGCACCGAGGCGGACGTTCGCCGTCGGGTTGATGAAGCGGAAGATCGCAATCGTGCGCAGGATCTCGTCGCCCGAGAGCGGCTCGAGATGCTCGAGCGCAGTTCCGGGGATCGCCATGAGGGAGTTGAGCGGGATGGACTCGATGCCGAGCTCTTGGAGCGCGAACGCCATCTCGAAGCGGTCGTCCCATGTCTCGCCCATGCCGATAATGCCGCCGGAGCAGACGCAGAGCCCTTCCGCCTGCGCGTCCTTGATCGTACGGATGCGGTCGGCATAGGTGTGCGTCGTGCAGATTTCAGGGAAATAGCGCTCGGAGGTCTCGATGTTGTGATGATAGCTCGTCACGCCGATCTCGCGGAGACGGCGGAGCTGGATGCGCGAGAGGAGTCCGTGCGAGGCGCAGAGGTCGATCGTAAGCGTGCGCTTGATCTCCTTGTAGGTATCGATCGCCTGTTCAAATTCTTTGCCGCTGAGCGCACCGCCCGAAGTGACGATGGAGAACCGATTTGCGCCCGCGTCCTGGTTCGCCTTTGCGTGCGCGATGATCTCTTCCTGCGGGAGGAAGCTGTAGGTCTCGACGCCCGTCTTGTGGCACGCCGCCTGCGCGCAGTATTTGCAGTTCTCGCCGCAGCGCCCGCTGCGCCCGTTCACGATGGTGCACAGATCGATATGGTTGCCGCAGAACTGCCGCTGAAGGCGGTATGCCCCCTCCTTGAGCTCTTCGAGCGGAGCTTCGAGGAACAGCGATCGGTCAGTGTCGCGTCCAAGACGATAGCCCGCGATGATCTTTTGTGTAAGTTCTGCGATATATCCTTTGCGCATACAAAAATCCCTGCCTTATCATAAGTAATTTTTATCTTGCTTATTATAAAACAGGAATCGTATCCCGTCAACTAAATATTTAGTTTACCGTTTACTTTTTCACATATTTTCGAAGAGTTCCCGCAGCTCCGCATGAACGCGGGCGTCGTGCACGCAGACCTCGTTGATGAAATCCGTAAGATACTCCGAAAAGATGCCCTCCCGCACGCAGAGAGCGCGCAGTGCCGCCTTGCTCTCCTCCGGTGCGACGCTGTACTCGATGCGATGCAGGAGCCGCGCGAGTTCCCGCCGCGTCTCGGCGCTAAAGAGCAGCTTTAGATTCGCACCCGCCGCCGTACTGCGCTCCGCGCGCACAAGCCATGTGCGCGTCGAGAGGTCGTCATTGACATTTGCGAAGCCCTCACGCGCCCATTCCTCCCCCGCCGAGAGATCGTCGTCCCGATCGCCGGGCGTAAAGTGAATCTCCTTATAGAGCGCGTCGTTCAGGAGGCGCACGATCTCGGGCTTGGCATAGAGCCTACGCTCGCCGCGCACGGGGAAATCACCCGCGCGCAGGAGGTCGAGCATGCCGTGGTAGCGCACGTTCGGATAGCTCGTGTAGAGCGCCCCCGTCTCCTTGAGCCTGCGGTTCAGCGCCATGAGGACGTCGTAGGGTTCGTGTGCGAACTCGAGCGCAAACTCCGCGATGATCCGGTCGAACATTTCCTCGGGGAACGGCAGAATTTCTTTTTGGCAGTCCGTCACATGCCAGTGTATCCGAAGCGGCGCGAGCGTTTCATGTGCCGCGACCTCTTCGTAAGGCGTGACGGCATGAATCTCGGCGTCCGGGTAAAGCGCGCGCAGATGCGCGAGCCGCTCCGATCCGTCGATAATGAGGATCGTCAACCGCTCGGGGCTTTCGGTCAGCAGCTCCGCCAAATCCGTTTTCACAATGCAAAGTCTCCGCGTTCTGCCCAGATACGCGCAATCGCTTCCTCGGCGGCACGCAGATATGCCGCCTCGTCCATCAGCGGCGACGTCTCCACCTGCGCACGGAGTGCCGCGCGTCCCGCGCGCACCTCGCCGATGCGTCCCGCGAGATCGACGGCGATCTGCTCATAGGCGCGTTCGTCCGCGCCGATCCACTCCGTATGTCCCGCCGCCGTGAGGATGCTCGCCCCCAACCGCGCGGCATGGGTCTCTCCGCGCAGGGAGACGACGGGAACGCCCATGTAGAGTGCGGTCGCCGTGGATGCGCCGCCCGCATAGGGGAATGTGTCGAGCGCGATGTCGATGTCGCCGTAGTCTGCGAGATAGTCCTGCTTGCCACGGCGCACGAAGATGCGCTTCATCGGCATCTTCATGCCGTCAAGCATCTCGAGGATGGTCGTCACACGCAGGGGACTGTCCACGGCATCTTGGAGCACGAGACGCGATTTTGGCACCTTTTTGAGGATGCGCTCCCACACCTTCAGAACCGCCTCGTTGATTTTCATAAAGTTTTGCAGGACGCCGAAGGTCACCGGCTCATCTGCTGGGCGCGCGGAGACCTTCGCGGCGCGCATCTCGGCGGTCGGCGTCATGACAAACGCGTGCGGGAGACGCAGCAGCTCCTCGCTGTAAAACTCCTCCGTCCCCGCCGGCGAGAGTACTTCGTCCGTCAGGAAGCCGTCGACAAAGGACACCCCCGTCGTCGCGAACCAGCCGATGCCGGAGATCTGCACGGGCGCAGGGCAGCGTGCGAGCACCATGAGCGTCATGCCGCCCTCGGTATGTCCGCCGAGGTCGACGAGCACGTCGATCTCATCAGTGCGAATGCACTCCGCCTGCTCCTCGATGGAGATGTTCTCAAGAGACGCATAGCGTACGTCGGCGCACAGGGACTCCGTGAACGCATCCGCGCGGTCGCTGAGCGAGTATGCGTAAATATCGTATTTTTCCCTGAGGCCGCGCATCAGCCCCGCGTAAAAGAGCGATGAGGACGAATCGAGGAAATGCGGTGCGATAAAGCCGATGCGCAGACGCTCATGCCGTACGTTCTCACGCGGTGCAAGCGGTTCTTCGTGGCGGTAGAGCGTCGCGTACATGTCGAACTGCGCCTTGAGCTCCTTCGGCGTGAGGTTCGGCACGGCATGGCAGAGGTAGAGGTAGTTGGAGAAGTGCTCGCGCTGACTCCGCAGAAATTTATCCTCCGTCGCCGCTTCAAAATACGAGGCGAGCGCGCCCTCCGTATCGGCGAGCGCGCCGCAGCACGCGCCCATCATCTCGGAGAAGCGCCACTGTTCCTCGTCCGGGATCTCGTTGTTGCGGCGCATGTGCAGGATCGCTTCAATCGCCTCATAGATGTATCCCGTGTGAATATCCTCGCGAATCGCGCTGTAGTCCTCCATCCAACTCATTGCTCTTTTTTCCTTTCCAGTCTAAAAAATGCGATTTCAGGCGGGCATCCGATGCGCAGAGGAAACCAGCTTCCGTTGCCCACGTGCACGTAGCCGTAGTTGTCGCCGATGCGCACCATGCCGCGCGTGTATTTGAATACGGGGAACAGCGGAAGCCCGAGGAAGCCGAACTGGCTCCCATGGGTATGCCCCGTGAGCGTCAGCGGTACATTGCCGCGTGCCGCCGCGTCGTCGATGAACTCCGGGTGATGCGCGAGCAGGACGGTCACGGCATCCGGCGGGACATCCGCCATCGCCGCATCGAAAAACGCCGCCTTCTGCGCCGCAAATCCGTCACCGTGCGCAAAGGGATAATCGACGCCTGCGATATAGATGCCGCGCCCCGGCACCTCAGCCGCACCGTTCAGCACGACCCGCACACGCCCCGCGCGCGCCATCGCGTCTACGATGCGCCGCCCGTCGTGATAGTATTCGTGGTTGCCGATGCAGTACCAAATGCCGTTCGAATAATCTCTGACATGTGCGGCAAGCGTCTCTGCCGCCGCCTCATTTTGACGCTCATCGTCGAAGAGATCACCCGTCACGGCGAGGAGATCCGCGCCGCGCGCGGCGACCTCCCCGAGCAGCTGCTCAAAATCCTCCACGGAAAAATAGGGTCCCAGATGCATGTCGCTGATCTGCGCGACGACCATGCCCTCCGCCTCGTGCGGAAGGCGCGCGATGGGAATCGTATAGTCGTTTTGTACCGTATGCAGACGTTCGAAGAACGCGCCATATCCGCTGAGCAGCAGCCCTACCGCAGGATAGGCGGCAGCACCCGTGAGCATCCGCCGCCGTGCGGGATCATACGGCGCAGCGAGCAGTCTGCGTCGCAGATACCGCAGTGTGACGCCCGCGACGACCGCCGCAAGCGTAATCCACTGCGCCGTAAAGAGCAGAATGATGAGAAACGCGACCGCCGCGCCCCACCCGTGCATGAATGCATTGCGAATGAAGAGGATCAGACTGCCGATACCGAGGATGTCAAACGCCGAGACGCCGAGACGCGCAAAGAACAGCCGCCGCCCCGCGGCGAGATAGCGCAGGAAATACAGCGACGCGCCGAGGATCAGGCCGACCGCTCCGATGAGGATCAAAGTGAATATGAGCAAGGGCGCCCCTTTCTGCACGAACTCAGATGCCGGTGAGCACCGAGACGAGCGGTATGGTCGCCACCGAAATCATCGTCGAGAGCGCGATGATCTCCGTCATGAGCGGATAGGCGACCTTGTTGTAGAGCAGCGCGACCATCGCGACCATGCCGCCCGTCGGCGCGGCGACGATGACGAGACTGCACCCGAGGATATACGGATTCGTGACGAAGAGTTTCATGATGAGGAGCAGCGGAATCGGGAGCACCACCGCTTTCAAAAAGGTATAGAGGAGCAGTTTTCGATCCGTCAGCATATGGCGCACATGGATGTCCTTGAGCGACGCGCCGATCATCATCATCGCGAGCGGCGCCGTGAGCGCGCCGATCATCGTGAACGCCTGCATGAGCAGCGCCGGCGTCGGGATTTCGGCAAAATAGATCACGCACGCAATCAGCGATGCGACAATGCCGGGGTTGATCAGCATACGGATGAGGTCTGCGCCGCGCCGCTTGTGAATGCTGATGGACGACACGCCGTAGACGAAGAACAGCAGATTCACGGGGATGAAGAAGAGCGTCATATAGACGACCGCCTGATCGCCGTACACGCCCTGCACGAGCGGCAATCCCATAAAGAGCGAGTTGTTGAACCAGAACGAGAGGTTCACCGCGCCGCGCAGACGCCCGCGAAACCGCAGGATGAGCGGCAGGAGGAAGCCGACGATGCACATCATGGCGAGCAGTACGGCGTACGCCGTATAGGTCTCGATGACCTGCGCGAGCCCCATGTGTTCCTCCGCGTGCATCGCGGCGGAGATGATGAGCGCCGGACATGCGATGTTGACAATCAGCGAGGAAAACTGCTCCTGATTGTTCGGGATGATGATGTTGTACCGCCGTGCAAGCGCGCCCGCAAAGATCATTAGAAAAAATACGACCATCTGGCCTAAAATGAGCATCTTAAATTACCTTCTTCATTTCCCATTCCCACAGTTCAATGCTTCTCTTCCAAGAGGGGCTTTAGAAATTGCCCCGTGTAGGATTCTTTGACCTTGACGATCTGCTCGGGCGTTCCCTTCGCCACAACGGTACCGCCGCGTACGCCGCCCTCGGGACCAAGGTCGATAACATAGTCCGCCGCCTTGATGACGTCGAGGTTGTGCTCGATCACGACGACCGTATCCCCGCCGTCTACGAGACGCTGGAGGATGACGAGCAGCTTATGAATATCCGCCGCGTGCAGTCCCGTCGTCGGCTCGTCGAGGATGTAGAGCGTCTTGCCCGTGCTGCGCTTGGCGAGCTCCGTCGCGAGCTTGACGCGCTGCGCCTCGCCGCCCGAGAGCGTCGTCGCGGGCTGCCCGAGCCGGATGTAGCCGAGCCCGACATCGCGAATGATCTCAAGCTTGCGTGCGATGCGCGGCACATTTTGAAAAAACTCCACCGCCTCGTCGATCGTCATGTCGAGCACCTCGGCGATGGTCTTGCCCTTGTAATGCACTTCGAGCGTCTCGCGGTTGTAGCGCGCGCCCTTGCATACCTCGCACGGGACGTAGACGTCCGGGAGGAACTGCATCTCGATCTTGAGGATGCCGTCGCCGCGGCACGCCTCACAGCGCCCGCCCTTGACGTTGAAGCTGAACCGCCCCGCCTTGTATCCGCGCATCCGCGACTCTGAAACTTGGCTGAACAGCTCGCGAATCGCGTCAAAGACGCCCGTATACGTTGCAGGATTCGAGCGCGGCGTGCGCCCGATCGGCTGCTGGTCGATGTTGATCACCTTGTCGATGTGCTCAAGTCCCTTGATCTTCTTGTGTTTGCCGGGCTTTCCCTTCGCACGATAGAGGCGCGAGGCGACGCCGCGGTAGAGAATCTCGTTGACGAGCGTGGATTTGCCCGAGCCGGAGACGCCCGTGACGAGCGTCAGCGTGCCGAGCGGGAATTTCACGTTGATATTCTTGAGGTTGTTCTCCTGCGCGCCGACGATTTCGAGCGCGTTCCCGTTCCCCTTGCGCCGCGTCTCCGGCACAGGGATGAATTTTTTCCGCGAGAGATATGCGCCCGTCACGGAGGCGGGAACGCGCATAATCTCCTCAGCCGTGCCCTCCGCGACGACCTCGCCGCCATGTTCGCCCGCGCCGGGGCCGATGTCGATGATGTGGTCGGCGGCATACATCGTGTCCTCGTCGTGCTCGACGACGATGAGCGTGTTGCCGAGGTCGCGCAGGTGCCGGAGCGTCGCGAGCAGGCGGTTGTTGTCGCGCTGATGCAGACCGATGCTCGGCTCGTCGAGGATGTAGAGCACGCCCATCAGCCCCGAGCCGATCTGCGTCGCGAGCCGAATGCGCTGTGCCTCGCCGCCCGAGAGCGTCCCCGCCGCACGCGAGAGCGTCAGGTAGTCAAGCCCCACGTCGAGCAGGAAATGCAGACGCGCGTGGATTTCCTTCAATATCTCCACGGCAATCTTCGCCTCGCGCGGACTGAACTCCTGTGCCGCCGCCGTGAGAAAATCGTCCGCCTCGTGAATGGTCAGCGCGGTGAGCTGTGCGATGTTCTTCCCGCCGATCGTGACGGCAAGCGTTTCGGGCTTCAGACGTGCGCCCCGGCACGCCGTACACGGGGTATCCGTCATGTAGTCCTCGTAGCTCTCGCGCATCTCCTCGGAGTCCGTCTCGCGGTAGCGGCGCGCAAGCGCGGGCAGGACCCCCTCGAACGGGACGTTGTACTCCTTCTCCTCGCCGAACATGTTGACATAGCGAAAGGAGACATATTCGTCGGGTGCGCCGTGCAGCAGGAGATGCTGTGTCTTTTTGTCCATGCGGTTCCACTGCGTGTGAACGTCGTAGTCATGCGCGTCGAGGAGCGCAGAGATCGCACGCATACTGTAGGAGTTCGGGTTTTTCGAGAGCGGCGCAAATACGCCGTCCGCAACGCTGAGCGTCGGGTCGGGCAGAACGAGCTCGGGATCGAACTCCTTGTGACTGCCGAGTCCCGTGCAGACGGGACACGCACCGAACGGACTGTTGAACGAGAACATGCGCGGCGCGATCTCAGGCAGAGAGATGCCGCAGTCCACGCAGGCAAAGTTCTCGCTGAACATGAGGAGTTCGCCGTCTACGATCTGCACATAGACGACGCCGCCGCCCGCGCGCAGGGCAGTCTCGAGGGAGTCCGTGAGACGGCTCTCCATCCCTGCACGCACGACAAGGCGGTCAACGACGACCTCGATGGTATGTTTCTTCTGCTTTTCGAGTGCGATTTCCTCGCCGAGGTCGCGTACCTCGCCGTCGATGCGGACGCGCACATAGCCGTCGCGGCGAATCCGGTCGAGGATCTTGCGGTGCTCGCCCTTTTTCCCGCGCACGAGCTGCGCCATGATGAGCAGCTTTGTCCCGTCGGGCAGCGCCTTAATCTGGTCGACCATCTGGTCGACGCTCTGCTGCGCGATGGGCTTGCCACAGCTCGGACAGTGCGGGCGCCCCACGCGCGCGTAGAGCAGACGCAGGTAGTCGTAAATCTCCGTGACCGTGCCGACCGTCGAACGCGGGTTGTGGCTCGTCGTCTTCTGGTCTATCGAAATCGCGGGCGACAATCCTTCTATATTATCCACATCGGGCTTGTCCATCTGCCCGAGAAACTGCCGCGCATAGGCGGACAGCGACTCGACGTAGCGACGCTGCCCTTCGGCGTAGATCGTGTCGAATGCGAGCGAGGATTTCCCCGAGCCGGAGAGCCCCGTCACGACGACGAGTTTGTCGCGCGGGATTTCGACGTTGATATTCTTGAGGTTGTGGGCGCGTGCGCCCTCTATTTTAATGCTTTCGTTCATATTTTCCCCTATTTTTCTTTGGAAGTTCGCCCTCCAATTCGACAATCATATCGCGCAGTTCCGCCGCCCGCTCAAATTCGAGGGCGCGCGACGCCTGCTGCATTTCGCGCAGGAGACTCTTGACGAGGTTCTCCCGCTCCTTTTTGCCGAGTTTTTTCTTTTTCCCATCCTTTTTCCCATAGGGCGCAGTCCCCTCGGCTGCGACCAATGTCATCTCGATGAGCGGGACGACGGGCTTGACGATGGTCTTGGGCACGATGCCGTGTTCTTTATTGTAGGCTTCCTGTATCTCGCGGCGGCGTTCCGTCTCGTCGATCGCGCGCCGCATGGAGCCGGTCACGACGTCGCCGTACATGATGACGTGTCCGCTCGCGTTGCGCGCGGCGCGTCCGATGGTCTGGATGAGCGAGGTGTCGGAGCGCAGGAAGCCCTCCTTGTCCGCGTCGAGGATCGCGATGAGCGAGACCTCGGGCATGTCGAGTCCCTCGCGCAGTAGGTTGATGCCGACGAGAACGTCGAACTCGCCCGCGCGCAGGTCGTGAATGATCTCCGCGCGCTCGATGGTCGCGATGTCGGAATGCAGATAGCGCACCTTCACCCCCGCCTCGCGCAGGTAGTCGGTCAAATGCTCCGCCATGCGCTTTGTCAGCGTTGTGACGAGCACGCGCTCACGGCGCTCGATGCGCAGCCGAATCTCCGAGAGCAGGTCGTCGATCTGCCCGTCGAGCGGGCGCACCTCGACGACGGGGTCGAGCAGTCCCGTCGGGCGGATGATCTGCTGCGTCACCTGCTGTGCCTGCTGCATCTCGTATTTCCCAGGCGTCGCCGAGACGTAGACGATCTGATTGACGCGCGCCGCGAACTCGTCGAACGTCAGCGGGCGGTTGTCGAACGCCGACGGCAGGCGAAACCCGTTGTCCACGAGCGAGACCTTACGGCTGCGGTCGCCGCCGTACATCGCGTGAATCTGCGGCAAGGTCACATGGGACTCGTCGATCATGATGAGAAAGTCCTCGGGGAAGTAGTCGAGCAGTGTGTACGGCGTTTCGCCCGCTTTGCGGTGCGTCAGATGCCGCGAGTAGTTTTCGATACCGGAGCAGTAGCCCATCTCCTGCATCATCTCGAGGTCGTAATTCGTCCGTTGCTCGAGCCGCTGTGCCTCGAGAAGTTTCCCCTCGCCCTTGAGCATGGCAAGCTGCTCTTCGAGTTCCGTGCGGATATCCGCCATCGCGATTTTCATATCCTCGTCCTCGGTGACGTAATGCGACGCGGGAAAGACCATCGAATGCAGGCGTTCTCCGTAGATTTCGCCCGAGACTACGTCGAACTCGATGATGCGCTCCACCTCGTCGCCGAACATCTCGATGCGCACGCCGCGGTTGTTGTACCCCGCCGGGAAAATCTCTACGACGTCGCCGCGCACGCGGAACCGTCCGCGCTCAAAGGCGATGTCGTTGCGCTCGTAGCGGATGGAGACGAGTTTTTGCAGAATCTCCTCGCGCGGGATCGTCTGCCCCTTGTGCACGGAGAGCACCATCTCGTGATAGCTCTCCGGCGAACCGAGACCGTAGATGCAGGAGACGCTCGCCACGATGATGACGTCGCGCCGCTCGAACAGCGAGCAGGTCGCGGAGTGGCGCAGCTCGTCGATCTCGTCGTTGATGGACGCATCTTTCTCAATGTAGGTGTCCGTCTGCGCGATGTATGCCTCCGGCTGGTAGTAATCGTAATAGCTGACGAAATAGCCGACGTAATTATTTGGAAAGAACGATTTGAACTCGCTCGCGAGCTGCGCGGCGAGCGTCTTGTTGTGCGCGATGACGAGCGTCGGACGCTGCACGCGCTCAATCACCTTTGCCATCGTGTAGGTCTTGCCCGTGCCCGTCGCGCCGAGCAGCACCTGCGCCGTCTGCCCGTTCTCAATGCCGCCTGCAAGATCGGCGATCGCGTGCGGCTGATCCCCCATCGGCTCAAAGGGCGCAACAACCTTGAACGGGATCTCCTCCCCCAAATTCGTCGTATTGAGTTTTGGAACCGTCGCCATCACACGCCCTCCTTTATGCCGCTTCGTAAAAAATCATTTCTCCATTATACGATTTAAGGATACGAATAGCAATAGACAGCCATAGAAAAAGCCGGAAGAGAGCAGAAAGGCATATTGGCGCCATGGTTTATCGCCAAAATTTGAGCGCCGGCGTTTCATTTGTTGACAAAAGGGGCAGGCTGTAATAAGATAGAAAAGCTATTTTTGAACGGGTACCTTGGGGAGGTTAATTTTTATATGAGTACAAATGAGAAGCTGCGCAACATTGCGATTATCGCACACGTTGACCACGGCAAGACGACACTGGTCGACGCGATGCTGCGTCAGAGTCATGTGTTCCGCTCGAACGAGCAGGTCGGCGAGCGCGTGATGGACTCGGGCGACATTGAGCGCGAGCGCGGCATTACGATTCTTTCGAAAAACACGGCGATTCTCTACGACGGCATCAAGATCAACATCGTGGATACACCCGGTCACGCGGATTTCGGCGGCGAGGTGGAACGCGTCCTGAACATGGTGGACGGTGTCCTGCTCCTCGTGGACGCGTTCGAGGGGCCTATGCCGCAGACGAAATATGTGCTGCGCAAGGCTCTGGAGCAAAAGCTCAAGCCCATCGTTGTCATCAATAAAATTGACCGTCCGGATCAGCGTGTGGATGATGTGTACGACGAGGTACTCGAGCTATTTATGGAACTCGATGCGGACGACGATCAGCTCGACTTCCCCGTCATCTATGCGACGGCGCGCGACGGCATTGCAAAGTTCAACATGGAGGACGAGAGCGACAGCCTCGAGCCGCTGATGCAGACGATTGTGAAGGAGATCCCCGCGCCGCAGGGCGACGCTGAGGGGCCTTTGCAAATGATGGTGACGACGCTGGAGGCGGACGACTATGTCGGTCGTGTGGCGATCGGGCGCATCATCCGCGGCTCTGTGAGGCCGAATCAAAACGTGGTCGTCATCAGCGGCGATCATGAGACGAAGGCAAAGGTCGGCAAGGTCTATGTCTATCAGGGGCTCAAGCGCGTAGATGTGACCGAGGCGGGCATGGGTGAGATCGTTGCGCTGACAGGTCTCGGCGATGTGAGCATCGGCTATACGGTCGCGGATGCGGAAAATCCGGAGGCGCTGCCGACCATCAACATCGACGAGCCGACGCTCTCCATGACGTTCGGCGTCAACACGAGTCCGTTCGCGGGACGCGAGGGACAGTTCGTGACGTCGCGTCATCTGCGCGACCGTCTCTTTAAGGAAATCGAGACGAACGTCGCCATGCACGTCGAGGAGACGGACTCGGCGGATGTGTTCAAGGTCTCGGGGCGCGGTGAGCTTCATCTCTCGATTTTGATTGAGCAGATGCGCCGCGAGGGTTACGAGCTGCAGGTCGGCAAGCCCGAGGTGGTCTACAAGACCATCAACGGACAACGCTGCGAGCCGATGGAAAATCTGACTGTCGAAGTGCCGCAGGAGTACATGGGCGCCGTCATGGAGGCGCTCGGCACACGCAAGGCGGAGCTCTCGAACATGACGGAGCTCTCGGGATACATCCGCATGGAGTTCTTCATTCCCGCGCGCGGGCTGATCGGCTTCCGCTCGGAGCTCCTCACGAGCACAAAGGGCAACGGCATCATGAACCATATCTTCCACGGCTATGTACCGTACAAGGGGGATATGAGCGGACGTTCGCACGGCTCGCTGGTCGCATTCGAGCAGGGAGAGACGACGGGCTACGGCATTTTCTCCCTCCAAGACCGCGGCACGATGTTCATCTCGCCGGGACAGCAAGTCTACGAGGGTATGATCGTCGGCGAGAACTCGCGCGACATCGACATGGACATCAATCCGTGCAAGAAGAAAAATGTCACGAATATGCGCACCTCGGCATCGGATGAGGCGATCCGCCTCACCCCGCCGCGCATCCTGAGTCTCGAGCAGGCGCTTGAATACATCAACGACGACGAGCTCGTCGAGGTGACACCGGAGAACATCCGTCTGCGCAAGGCAATTCTCGACCGTACGGCACGCGGACGCGCGGCAAAGAACGCACGCAAATAAAAGATACGTCAAACAACACACAAAAAGAGGATACTGCACGAATGATCCGTGCAGTATCCTCTTTTCTCTTTGATTGATGCTATGCTTAGAGTGCGCTGACCTCCGCCGCTGTCATGATCTCAACGACGGTGATATCCTTAACCGTATTGAGGTCAAGGAATCCGCCCGAATCAAGCTGCACAACAGGCATTGCAGTGACACGCGACTCGTCGATATAAACGATACGCCCTGCTGTTCCGTCCGAAAGTCGCAGCCAACAGCCGTTGAGGGCGGCGTTGAGCTTGCGCATGAAGAGCACCGCGTATTCCGAGTCGAGTTTCCCATCGAGCACGTCCGCATAGAGCACCTTAAACACCTCGAACGGTGCGCGCTTTTGTGCGTAGGCGCGGCTTGACGCCATGGCGTCGTAGCTGTCGAGGACGGCAAGCACGCGCCCAAATGTCGATATCTGCTCTCCCTGAAGCGCCGACGGATAGCCCGATCCGTCGCTGCGCTCATGGTGCTGAATAATGCCGTTCATCAGGTCACTGCGCCCTGCGAGAGGGCTGCCCTCAACGAGCTTAAAGCTGTCCACGACATGATTCTTCATGAGGTCAAACTCCTCGTCTGTGAGTTTTCCCTTCTTTTCCAAAATTTCATGCGGGATAAACTGTTTTCCTATATCGAGGAAGAGCCCTGCAAGCACAAGATTTTGACGATCAATGCCCGAGAGGTGCATCCATTTTGCCATCAGTCCACCGAGAATGGCGAGATGCACGCAATGGTGAATGTTGTAGTCTCCCTCTTGGTTCATACTGTAAATCATGGAGACGGCAGTCGCCCCCTCCTTGTAAAGGTCGCGCAGGCGCGAACTCGCCATGACAGGCTGAAGGATGTCCATGTTGAGCTTGCCCGTGAGTGCCGCATCCGCAAAGAGTTTTTCCATTTCTCCGTAGACGAATTTATAATCCTCTTCGTATTTGGTGTCCACGAGAGCATCGCGCTCCGGCAGCACCGCAATGTTAAAGAGCGGCTCTTTTTCCTCGGCGGCACGCTCCACCTTTGCCGCCTTTTCCTTCTGCACGGCACTCAGAATACTGTCCTCATCGACATAAACTGACGCAACCTCCTTTTCCTTCAGAAGGTTGATCATCTCACGGTTGAGAACGGTTCCGCCCTCAATGAGAACAACGTCCGTGTCTCCCTCGTAGACCGTACGACCGATCAGCATGTCCGGCAAGAGGCTCCGGACGGCAAACGCTTTTAACATAATGGCTTTCTCTCCCTTTTCCTGTTGTGTAAAATTCCCCGATTTATTTTACAACGATGTTCACGAGCTTCTTCGGCACGCAGATGACCTTTACGACGGTCTTTCCCGCGGTCAGTTCCTTTGCCCGCGGCAACTCCACGACGATCCGCTCCATCGATTCCCTGTCAAGATCGGCGGCGATCTTCACGCGGTCGCGCACTTTCCCGTTGATTTGGAGAACAACTTCGATCTCATCCTGTACCAACGCTCCTTCGTCATACTGCGGCCACGACTGCGCGTGAACGTTCCCTATAAAGAGCCGCGACCAAAGTTCCGCCGTAATATGCGGTGCAAAGGGTGCGAGCATACGCACAAGTGCAGAGGCCGCTTCCCGTGCCAGTCCCGGATGCAGCGCACGGTCTTGGAAGGCATAAAATGCATTGACCAGCTCCATAACGGAGGAGATCGCCGTGTTGAACATGAATCGGTCGCGTACATCCTCCGTGACCTTCTTCACGGTACTGTGGAGTACACGGCGCAGCTCCGTCTCCTCGGTACTAAGGGCGTCGGTATCATAGGCATCGGATGCCGATCGGATCGTCTCCTCAAACTGCCCCAGGATACGCCATACGCGGCTGAGGAAGCGGAACGCCCCCTCGACGCCCTGATCGCTCCAGTCGAGGTCACGCTCGACGGGCGCGGCGAAGAGGATGAAGAGTCGCGCCGTATCTGCGCCGTAGCGATCAATGATCTCTTCAGGCGAGACGACGTTGCCGAGCGACTTGGACATCTTCGCGCCATCCTTAATAACCATGCCCTGCGTCAGGAGGTTCGTGAACGGCTCGTCGAAGTCGAGCATCTCCGCGTCGCGCAGCACCTTTGTAAAGAAGCGTGCATAGAGGAGATGCAGAATCGCGTGCTCAATGCCGCCGATGTACTGATCGACCGGCGCCCAGTAGTTCACGGCATCGCGGTCAAACGGACGCTCCGCATTGTGCGGGTCAGCGTAGCGGAAGTAATACCACGACGAGCAGATGAACGTATCCATCGTATCCGTCTCGCGCGTCGCATCGCTGCCGCATTTGGGGCATTTGCAGTGCAGGAAGCTCTCGCTGCTCGAGAGCGGCGACACCGCTCCCTGTGCGAACGAGACGTCTTCGGGCAGCCGCACAGGAAGTTCGTTCTCGGGGACGAGTACCTCTCCGCACTGCGGACAGTTCACAATCGGAATTGGCGCCCCCCAGTATCGCTGACGCGAGATCAGCCAATCGCGCAGGCGATAGTTGACGCGGCGTTTCCCGAAGCCGCGTTCCTCCGCCTCGTCCATGATCGCCGACATTGCCGCGTGCATCTCCATCCCCGTGAACCTGCCGGAGTTCACGAGCACGCCGTCCTTTTCGACGTATGCCTCTGTCATCTCGTCAATGTTCAGCGCGCGATCCTTTGGCTGCAAGGTAAGAATCTTTCGGATGCCGTACTTTGTCGCGAACATCCAATCGCGCTGATCGCCCGACGGTACGCCCATGACGGCACCTGTGCCGTACTCGAAGAGGACGTAGTTCGTGATCCAGATCTCAACCTGCTCGCCGTTGAACGGATTTGTGCAGTAAACGCCGGTGAAGATCCCCTCCTTCTCCGACTCGCTCGAGGCGCGCTCGATGTCCGACTGTCTGCGCACGCGCGTGCAGAATGCGCGAATCTCGTCCGCCTTTGGATTGCCCTCACAGATCTTCTCCACAAGCGGATGCTCCGGCGCGAGCGCAAGGAACGTAATGCCGAACGCCGTATCGGGGCGTGTCGTATAAACGGGAATCTCCGTATCAAGGGCGGGGGCAGGCAGTTGGAATTCCAGTCCCTCGCTGCGCCCGATCCAGTTCTCCTGCATTGTCTTGACGCGCTCCGGCCATCCCGGCAGCTTGTCAAGGTCGGCAAGCAGCTCGTCCGCGTAGTCCGTGATCTTAAAGAACCACTGTGCGAGATTTTTCTTCTGCACCTCGGACTTGCAGCGCCAGCACTTCCCATCTTCTACCTGCTCGTTCGCGAGCACCGTGCCGCAGGTATCGCACCAGTTGACCGACGCTTCCTTCTTATAGGCGAGTCCTTTTTTATAAAAGAGTTCAAAAATCCACTGCGTCCAACGATAGTAATCCTCACGACAGGTCACGACCTCGCGGTCCCAATCGTAGGAGAGCCCCATCGCGCGCTGCTGGCGCTTCATATTCTCGATGTTTGCATATGTCCACGCGGCGGGATGTACATTGTTCTTGATCGCCGCGTTCTCCGCCGGCATCCCAAAGGAGTCAAACCCCATCGGATGCAGCACATTATAGCCCTCCATCGTACGGAACCGCGCCACAACGTCCCCGATCGAGTAATTCCGGACATGCCCCATATGGAGGTTGCCCGAAGGATACGGAAACATCTCGAGCACATAGTATTTCGGTTTTTCGGGATCCTGCTGCGTCCGACAGCTATGCTCCTTGTCCCATATCTCCTGCCATTTTGCCTCGATCTCCTGTGGCCGGTATCTCTCCACGTTCCTCTTGCTCCTCCCAAAATACAATGGCAAAACTGCGTTCCTCACAAGAAATTGAACGCAGTTCATAGTCTTCTTAGTCACATATATAGATATAATGTATTATACCTTAAAGCAAGGGAAAGCGTCAATCACTATTCCAATTCCACAGTAAAAATAATTAGGACTTTTTTCTTATATTTCACTATGCATACATGTTATGGCGGCGGTGCATCTCATGTATTTTTATGTTATAATATGCGAAATAATCCGATGCATCCAAAGGGGGATTTTCGCTTGGACACATATCTTTCAGGCGTCGCTGCGCACACAGGTCCCGCACTCGCTGTTTTCTGCGCGGCATTCATTCAGTCCATCACGGGATTTGGTCTCGTCATCATCGCCGCCCCCCTGCTCATGTTCTTTTACGAGCCAAAGCTCACTGTCCCCATCATGCTGCTCATCGCGTGCAGCAGCAACTCGGTGCAGGGTTTTCTCATGCGGCGGCAGGCAAACTATCCGCTCATCGGAACGCTCTATCTCGGTATGCTGCTCGGTCAGCCCTTCGGTTTTTTCTTCTTCACATATATCTCCAACGACGCACTCAAGGTATTCATCAACGTTGTTGTTCTGCTGACGCTGCTCCTCATGCATGTTTCGCATCGGCGCATCCCCCAGTGCCGCCGCAACACGATCATCACGGGAATGCTCTCGGGGTTCACCGCCATCACGACGGGGATGGGAGGTCTTCCCTTTCTTATCTATCTCGCGTATACGGAGATGCCCGCCGACGTCTTTCGCGCCACCTGCTTCATCTACTTTTTCCTCGGCAACGCGACTTCGCTTGTCAGCTATCTCGTCGGCGGCTACCCGCTCACGGATGCGTTCAATCAGTTTCTCTATCTCCTGCCTGCGCTCGTCACCGGCATCATCGCCGGACATTTCTCCATGCGCTATATCCCCGCATCTTTCTTCCGTAAATTTATCTTCGTCATCCTCTACATCGCTTCGATCTACACGATTATCTCAATCGTGGGGAAATCACTTTGATGCCATAAAAAAACGCGGTCAATTGACCGCATTTTTTATGGATACGTTTCTCAGCGAATCGAACGAAGAACCGCTTCCAATTCATCAAAGCGCCGCCCCAGGCTCTCTCCGAGCTCTGCCGCTTTTTCGATGGACGCGCCGGAACTTTGAACTGCACTCAGCGCACCGTCGAGATTCCGACGCAGGGTCTCGATCTGTCCGTCAAAGCCGTGTTCAAAGTTCTCAACCTTCTCCTCAAACTCCTGATTCGTCGCAAGCATTTTGTCAATCTCCTGCACATCGCGCAGGAGCTGCGTAATCGCCTCATCGGAAGCCTCCAGGCGTTCGCGCGTATTCTCGGAGAGCTTTCGTACCTCTCCTGCCACAACGGCAAACCCGCGTCCCGCCTCGCCCGCACGAGCGGCTTCGATCGCGGCGTTGAGCGCAAGGAGATTGATCTGTGCCGAGATCTCCGTAATCATCTGCATAACCTGTTCGATTTTTTTTGTACTCTCTGTGAGGGTCTGCAGCTTTGGTGTGATCTCAGCGTTGCGGTCAAGGAGTTCTTTGGTCATATCCCCTTGCCCGCCAAGACTGCTGCCCAGAGTCCCCACAAGTTCCGAAACATTTCCGGCGCTCTCGGAGACACGCGTCATCGTCTCCGCCAACCCGGCCATTTGGCTCCGATAGGACGCGAACTCACCAATGATGCCGTCCTTCAAATCGCCGATAATCTGCATGTGGGTGATTTCACGCGTGAGGAACGACTTTTGACAGTCTGCATAGATCGTCGGGAAATGATCCAGATAGTTGTCTTCAAATTTTTCGCCGGACATCCGATAAAAGAAAATTGCCGTCAACGTCTCGTTGAGATGCACCCCCGAGATTTCGCCAAGTGCAGAATACCCTGCCACAGGAATGCCCGCGAAGAGATCTGCGCCCGCCAGTTCGGCCGAAAAAACAAGCCGCCGCGATACACAGTCGTTGAGCACTGCACCGATCGGCGTCGGTTTCCCCTTTGCGAACGCACGATAATCCGCTTTGAGCGTTTCGATGAGCTTGGTTCGACGCACCAAACGAATTTCTTCACCTGCCGTGATATCGCAGTAAAGACGCAGGCTCTTAGTCTTCTCATCGATGCTGTGCAATGCCCGGATACAAAGCTCACGTCCGATACGTGTTGCAAAATTATAGCCTGCCATAGCATCTATAAGCCCGGAGATGTCGGAAACATGCAGCTCTTTCATCAACACATCGGCAAAGGACACCGGATGTCCGTCGGTATCGGCAACAGTATCCACAGTGCGGAATGTCGAATCCGATCCGATAACGGTCCATTTCTTCCCCGTGTCCTCTACCGCCTGTGTCTTAAAGATTGCATAGCGGTAACCTTCGGCAAGCTTGACAACAAGAACGGCCGCATGGTTCTCAAGAACCTTTTTCCCATCGTAGATGTAGGTATGCGAGAAATCCAGCGCACCGCCCGCACTGCCGCCAATGTAGGGGCAAGGCAAGATTCCTGCGTCATAGATCCCCTTGAGCACGAAGGACTCGCACGAACTCACTCCGTCGACATAAACAAAGGCGAACGTATCGTCAAACCGTACGGGAAACGGAATACTCTCGTGGCGCAGATCTTCACGTATGCGCCGGGTACGCTCTGCCGGTGTTAGCTCGGATACGCCCCGCCGCATGTCGTCGTTATGCAGAGAGAGCGTCAGCATATGTGACTGCACGATCATCCGCTGAGAGAACGCCTGCAGCAGGATCTTTGCACGCCCTTCCTTCGCATCTAAGTAATAGGACCGCGAGCCCTGTTCATAGGCAAGCTCCCCGCAGGTCGTCATGAGAAGGATCTTCACATTGGGCGGTGAAGCTGCGGATACGGCACGTGAGACGTCTTCCATTGAAAGATCCGCCGAAACGAATCCCAAAACAACGGCAGGTCCGCCCGGCAAGTCATATAGTTCCCGCAGCCGCTCCGCCGTCAGCTCCGCGCGCGAAAGATACGCTGTCTTGATGTCTGCGCCGACGACCGACGCCCCGAGGCTCTCAAAGGGTACGTGTGCTTTGGCAGGCGCATCTTTGGGCGTATCCCCGGACGTCAGCGGCTTTGCCTTAATCCGATCCGCGAGAGATACTTCCGACTCCTCTTTTTTCTTCCCCAAAAAACCGAACATATTTACTTCCTCCCTCTCTCTGTTTTCCTCATTATATCACGTCAGCGCGTGCGGTGCAAAACGCGATAGACGAGCATCGGTACGATGAGCATCGGTACGCCAAGATAGAGTGCGGCACGCAGCTCGGGCGTAAAGATCATGAACACGAGACAGAGCACCTGCGCCCAAATGCCGAAGAGCGTCACATAGGGGAACAGCGGCATACGGTAGCGCAGCAATGAGACCTCTCCCCGTGCCTCGAGTGTGCGCCGCCGCCGATATTGGCTCCAGCAGATCGAGATCCACGCCGCCGCCCCCGAGAATCCGGAGAGCGCGAGCAGATAAGTGTAAAGTGCAGCATGGGGGTTCGCTGCATAGATGCCGATGACCACCCAGCAAAAGGCGATGGATGCATAAATTGCACGCGAAGGAATTCCCTTCCCGTTCAGCCCGCCAAGTATCCGCGGTGCCATCCCCATCGTCGCGAGGGCGTGAACCGTGCGCGCCGCACCGTATAGTCCCGAGTTCGAGCACGAGATCGCCGCCGTCAGCACAACGAGAGAGAAGAATGCCGCAAGCTGCGAAAATCCGTGCGCTTCGAGCGCTGCCGCAAACACACTCTCCGTGAGCGTTGCCCGATCCCACGGCAAAATGGAGATGAGCAGCGTGATGGGAACGATGTAGAGTGCGATGATGCGCCACGTCACATTGCGCACTGCAAACGGAATGCTGCGTGCGGGATCCGCCGTCTCCCCCGCTGCAAGCCCGATGATCTCCGCCCCCTGGAAGTTGACAAGGATAATGACCATCGTGAGCGCGATGCTCCAATATCCATGCGGGGCAAAGCCCCCGCTGCCGAGGAGGATGCGCGTGCCGATAAAGCCCTCCTCCCCGATGAGTCCGAGACAAATGAGGAGCGCAACGATACTAAATGCCACGAGCGCAAGAATCTTACAGAGCGAGAGCCAAAACTCGCTCTCCCCAAATTTATCCACACGGAACAGATTAATGACTGTCACGATGAGTCCGAAGAACACCGCCCACCAAATTGTCCCGACCTCGGGCAGGAATGAGTTCATGATGATGCCCGCCGCGATCATCTCTGAGGGGACATAGGAGACCCACGTCACCCAGTACGACCACCCGACGCCGCACGCCCACGCCGCCGAAATATTTTCCCGCGCATAGACAACAAACGAACCGGACAGCGGTTTCTCTACCGCGAGTTCCGCGAGACAGAGCATAACCGCGAGGACGATGAGACCGCCGAGCAGATACGAGATCACGGATGCAGGTCCCGCCTGCTCGATCACATAGCCCGTACCGAGAAAATATCCGCTCCCGATGACGCCGCCGATGGAGATGAGCTGAAGATGCCGATGCTTCAGCTTACGCTGCATGGTCGATTCGCTCATTGCCTTGATAACACAACCTTTCTTCACATTTGAACACAGTCCTTAAAAAACCGCTTTCATCATACTACAAGACCGCGGCGATTACTATCATTTATTTGACAAAAACGTAAATTTTTATTATGATTTGATTATCCATAGTTAAGGAGGCCGTTACATTATGAAATTTAGAGCCTTATTGCTTGCGCTCGCCCTCGTTTTCGGCACTGCGGGAATTTCCTCTGCTGCCGTCACCGACCACCGCGAGACTGCGGTAAACCTCTCCGTCGCCTATCCCGTGCTCAGTCTTGACGACACGGCTGCCGCAGATCGCATCAACGCCGACATCCGGGCGTTCGCGGAAAGCTACCGCGCACAGTTTGAAAGCGGCGCATTCTACCGCGGTGAGCTCGGCTATCGCGTCCACCTCGACGACGACAATTTCCTCTCCGTGACGTTTTCCGACCTGCGCTATGCCCTGCGCGAGAACACGCCCGTGCGCCGCGACTACGGCTTCGTCTATTACAAAAAGACGGGGCAGAGGCTTCCGCTTGCGTTCTTCGTGCATGTCACACCGTCTGATCTCGACGGCGAAGCGGTCAGCGGACACCTCTACAACGAACAGGGCCGCAACACCCCCATCCGACCGGAAAAATCCGTCCAAGAGGTTCCCGTCAACTACTTCCTCGGCGGGCGCGGCTTCGTCTGCCCCATTTTCCAAGCAGGCGAGCTCACAGCGAGCACAGGGCCGACCTACATTCTGCTCGACGCCTCCATCGTCGACTACTTCAACCGTAAAAACAAATGACCATTGCGTCCTATATCACCGTTAAGACAGGGGAGACGCCGATCGCAGGCGTCTCCCCTGTTATATATGAAATTGAGCGCTCTCGCTTCCTCTCCTATGTTCGTCACGCCGAGGAGGAGAGCGATGTTCGCGTTTGGCTCGAGGAGATTCGAAAGAAGCATTTTGATGCTCGCCACATGCCATATGCCTTTGTCTGCGGTGCATCCGCCGAGAAGCAGCGTTCGAGCGATGACGGCGAGCCCGGCGGTACGGCGGGCAGCCCCATCCTCGAGGTGATCAAGGCGCGCGGCATCAGGGATGCAGCCGTCGCCGTCGTCCGCTACTTCGGCGGCATCAAGCTCGGCGCGGGCGGTCTCATCCGCGCTTACGCACACGCGGCGGGACTCGGCCTCGATGCCGCAGAAAAAGTCCGCATGACGCCCCTGCGCACCGTACGACTGCATATCGGCTACGATCTCCTCGCCCCCATTGAGCGCTATATCCGCGACGCCGCACTCCACACGGGCGAAACCGTCTATACGGACGAGGCAACGCTGACGCTCCTCCTCCCCCCGGAGGACTGCGACGCACATATACGCGCGCTGACCGACCGCACGGCGGGGCGCGCCGTTTTCGACCGGGGCGACACTGATTTTGTTGCCGTTCCGCTTCCATAGCACCCGTATTTTTCCATAGAGAAAAACTTTCAAAATCATAGTTCACCCATCTTCAACTCTATGCTATAATGTGTAAAAGTTGTAATTAGATGAGAAAGGCACACGGTAGGTTCTATGGAAACAGCGCGCATTCAAGACGCGTCCTGCGACGACAATAAAACGCTCAACCGCAAGATGAAGATCATGCTCGACATCGGGCAGACCCTTATGGAGAACGGTGCGGACTGCGGGCGCATCGTCCGCGATATGACCCGTACGGCGGCGCATCTGCGCATCCCACAGGAACAAATTCAATCGCACGTCACCTATACGACCCTCATGCTGAGTGTCAGCGACAGCAACCGCTCCTTCACGCAGTTCCGCAAGTGTATGAAGCACAATGTCAACCTCGCCGTCATTGCCGCCGTCAGCAAGCTCACGTGGCGCATCCTGCGCGGCAACACCGCCATGCATCCCATCGAGCGCGCCATCGAGCGCATCCGTCAGCGCCCGCTCTGCTATCCGGACTGGGTAATCGCGCTCGGCGCCGCGATTGGCTCGGGCGGTTCGTGCAAACTCTTCGGAGGGAGTTGGTTCGAGGCGCTGATCGCAACAATCGCTGCATTCGCAGGATTTATCTCCTACCGGCTCAGCACACAGAATGCATTCAACCCATATGCATGTGCCATGATCACAGGCTTTGTCGCGACGCTCTGCGCCTGGATCATCCCCACCGTACTCGGGCTTCCCATCATGTGGTACGCACTCGTCGCGTGTACCATATTCCTCATGCCGGGCTTCCCGTCGGTCAATGCCGCGAGCGACATGCTCAACCGTTTCACCACCTCCGGCATGACGCGTGCCATGGACACCATGCTCATTATCGGCGGGCTCACATTCGGCATTGCCTTCGCCATTCTCGTCGCGGGCGTGCACAACATCTCGGACGTGCATATCCAGCCGACCGATACCTATCTGAACCAAGCGGTTGCCGCAGCGCTCGCGGCGGGCGGCTTCTCCGTCATGTTCAACACGCCGAAAAAACTGCTCGCCGTCGTCGCCCTTGAGGGCATCGTGACCATGCTGATCCGCAATGTCATCATGCTCGAGTTCGGACTGCCGCAGGCGATCGGCTCGTTCGTCGCTGCCGCCGTCGTCGGCATCGCAGCACTGAAGATCATCCACATCGTTCACACGCCGAACACCGTCCTCATCATCCCGCCCGTCATTCCGCTCGTTCCGTGCGTCCTCCTCTACCGACTCCTTTTCGCTATTCTCCACATACAGACCATCTCCGTGGAGGAGCTGCTCGAGGCACTGCGCTTCGGCGTCGACGGCATCACGATCATCCTCGCCATCGTCGTCGGCGTCTCCATCCCGAACATCTTCATCCAAAAACGCATGGAGCGCGCACAGCAGCGCGAAATCGACGCCATCATCGCGGCACGCGAAGCCGAGGGATAACACACCGCGGCATTTTGCACTGCCCCGGCACATTGGACGCCTTTACCATTACCGTTCTCAACGCCCCCCAAAGATTGACGCCGTCACATCAATCTTTGGGGGGCGCTGCCGTGCCATCAATCATGTGTTTTTTTGAAATCGTTTCTTGATAGTGCCGTCCCCAAGTGCAAAGTTCCTTCAAAACAGGGCGGATTGTCATGCCGAGAGCGGACAGCGCATATTCCACTTTCGGCGGCGTTTCCGGATAGACGGTTCTTGTGATCATTTTTTGTTCTTCCAGCGTCTGCAGCTGCCGTGCCAGTGTCTTCGTCGCAATAGGCGCCAATTGTCGCCGCAGTTCATTGAAACGAACGGGTCCTTTGGATATCTGCCAAAGGAGTTTCAGTGTCCACTTCCCGGTCAATATATTTAAGCAGACTTCCATCGGGCATCGATCCGCAGCTTCCATCGCCTTTGCCATAATTCGGCCTCCTCTGCCGGTGTCAAAAATGCCGCTAAACGTCAAAAAAGTGCCTTCTTGCGGCGCCTTCTCTATCGTGCTATGGTTGATTATAACAGAAAACGCATAAGAAAGGCAGGGTTTTATGGTCATCGATAATCACGAACACGTCATGCTGCCGACGTCCCTCCAGATTCAAAAGATGGACGAGGCGCAGATCGACAAGACAATTTTATTCACAACGACGCCGCATGTCGAACGGGCGAAAACAGCCGCACTGAAAGATATCGACAAAGAAATGGCCGTCTTGTACCGCGTGCTCGGCGGAACGTATACACCGGAAGAGCGGCGCGCGCAAATGAAAGCATGCATCGTCGAATTAACGAGTGCAATCGCTTCTGCGCCGGATCGTTTTTTCGGGTTCGGCCCCGTTCCTTTGGGCTTATCCCTACCGGACACATCCGCATGGATAGAACAACATGTCGTCCGCAACGCGCTGAAAGGCGTCGGCGAATTCACGCCCGGCTCCGATGCGCAGATGGAGGAGCTCACGCCGATATTTGCCGCACTTTCTTCTTTCCCCGGGCTGCCCGTATGGGTGCACACATTTCATCCCGTCGGGATCGGCGGTCTCAAGATCCTCATGCGTCTATGCGAAAAATACCCGTCGGTTCCTGTGATATTCGGTCATATGGGCGGCATTCATTGGATGGAGGCCATAGCATTCGCGAAAAATCACAACAATGTATATTTGGATTTATCGGCAGCATTCACAACGCTCTCGGTGAAATGTGCGCTGACGGAAGTCCCGGAAAGATGCCTCTTCGGTTCGGATGCTCCCTTCGGCGCCCCCGTCCTTTGCAGGCAGCTGATCGAATACGTCAGTCCATCCGCCGCAGCAACCGAAATGGCCTTAGGGAATAATATCGCGCGTCTCCTTCAACTTTAAGCGACGGCAAAACGAACGCGCGGCATGTTTCCATTGGTCGTATATCGTCTATTGAAAATTCTTTGCACGAATCCGATCTCGAAAAAAAGATAACGGCTCTCCTGTTTTTGTGTTATGATAGATTTAGCTTTTAGATATATGGGACATGGGAGGACCTATCATGACACCGTATGACATTCTGAACAATCCGTTCCTCAACAAGGGCAGCGCCTTCACCGAGGAGGAACGCGACCGCCTCGGTCTGCGGGGACTCCTGCCGCCCGCCGTGCAGACGCTCGAGGAGCAGGCGGCGCAGGCGTATGAACTCTATCAAAAGAAAGCATCACCCCTGCAAAAACGCGAGTACCTCATGCGCATCTTCTCCATCAACCGCACGCTCTTCTTCAAAGTGTTTGCCGAGCACGTCGAAGAGATGATGCCCGTCGTCTACGATCCTGTCATCGCCGAGAGTATCGAAGGGTACAGCCACGAATTTATTGATCCGGAGTACGCCGTCTACCTCACCGAGAATGATGAAGCACAGTTCAAGGATATCCTCCACCGTGCTGCGGGCGACCGCAAAATCCGTCTGATCGTCGTTACGGATGCCGAGGAGATTCTTGGCATCGGCGACTGGGGAACAAACGGCGTCGATATCTCCGTCGGCAAGCTCATGGTCTACACTGCGGCAGCGGGCATCGATCCCGCCTGCGTGCTCCCCGTCGTCCTCGACGTCGGCACGAACCGCAAAACACTGCTCGCCGATCCGCTCTATCTCGGCGTACGAAAGAATCGGCTCACGGGCGATGCCTATCACCGCGTTGTCGCTTCATTCGTGGACGCCGCGGAGAGTCTCTTCCCCGGTCTCTATCTGCACTTTGAAGACTTCGGGCGCGATCATGCGACCGCCCTTCTGCGCGAGTATCGCCCCCGCATTGCGACATTTAACGACGACGTGCAGGGGACGGGGATCATCTCGCTCGCGGGTATCCTCGGCGCGCTGCGCATCAGCAAGGAAAAGCTGACAGATCAGACTTACATGTGCTTTGGTGCGGGTACGGCAGGCGTCGGCATCGCAAATCTTGTGATGAGCGAAATGATCGCGCAGGGGCTTTCCCCGGAGGAGGCGCGCAGGAGATTCTACCTTGTGGATCGGCAGGGGCTGCTCTTTGACGATATGAACGATCTCACCGAGGAGCAGCGCCCCTTTGCCCGCAGCCGCAGCGAGTTCCCGCAGGGAGCGCCAAGCGCCGATCTCCTCGGTGCCGTGCGGGCGGTACATCCGACGATTCTCGTCGGCACTTCCACTGCCCCCGGCACATTCAGCGAAGCGGTTGTGAAGGAAATGGCGTCACATACCGCGCGCCCCATCATCTTCCCGCTCAGCAACCCGACCAAACTCGCCGAAGCGACTGCGCAGGATCTTCTCCGATGGACGGACGGAAAGGCACTGATTGCAACGGGCATCCCGTACGATCCCATTGACTTTGGCGGCGTCACCTACCGCATCGGACAGGCGAACAACGCGCTCATCTACCCGGGCGTCGGTCTCGGCGTGCTTGCTGTGCGGGCAAAACGGCTCAGCGACCGCATGATCTCCGCCGCCGCACACGCACTCGGCGGACTCGTTGACCCTGACTCCCCCGGCGCCGCCGTGCTGCCGCCCGTCTCGCGTCTCACCGAATTCTCGATCACTGTCGCAGAGAAGGTCGCCGCATGTGCCGTCGAAGAAGGACTCGCCGAACAAACAGACATCGGCAAGGCAATCGACGCGATCCGCTGGACACCCGAATATCGTCCGCTGAATATCTAAAACTTCGATTGAATAAATAAAGAAACAGAGCATATGTCTTTGCTCTGTTTCTTTATTTCATCTCACACAGCATATATTTTCAGAAAGGATCACCTATGTCATCGGAATTTCAATTCGAACGCCGTATTGACGCAAAGCTCCTGCTCTCCCTCCTCGCGGCGGGTCTGATGTCCTTTACAGGCGTCGTCATTGAGACGGCAATGAACGTCACCTTCCCGACACTGATGCAGGAATTTGACATCGGTATCTCCGTCGTTCAGTGGATCACGACGGGCTATCTGCTCATGCTTGCCGTGATCATCCCTCTCTCAGCTTTTCTCAAGGCACGATACGCAATGCGGCGGCTGTTCTTCACGGCGAGTCTCCTCTTTCTCATCGGCACGCTGCTGGGAGCATTCGCGAACAGTTTCGCCATGCTGCTCGTCGGGCGCCTGCTGCAAGGTGTGGGAACGGGCATTGCCCTCCCTCTCATGTTCAATATTGTACTCGAGCAGGCACCGTTCGACCGTACGGGAATGATGATGGGCGTCGCCTCGCTCATCTGTGCGCTTGCTCCTGCCGTGGGGCCGTCCTTCGGCGGGTGGGTTGTCGAGACCTTTGGATGGCGCAAAATCTTTCTCTCGCTGCTCCCCGTCCTCATGCTTTCATTTATCGCGGGCATGTATGCGATTCGCCAATCATCCGCGCTCAATCGTCCCTCCTTTGATGCGTTGTCTTACGTTTTCCTCTCATTGGGATTTATCGCACTCATTCTCGCAACGAGTTTCGCAGGAGACGACGGGTGGAGCGATCCAAAAATTCTTGCTCTCCTCGCTGCATTTATCCTGCTCCTCGCCGCGTTCGCCCGGCGATCAAGAGGGAGCAAATCACCGCTCATCCGGCTCTCCATCTTTGGCGACGCCCGCTTTACACTCAGCGTTCTCGCGCTCCTCCTCGTTCAGTTCATCACGCTCGGACTCGGTTTTCTCCTGCCGAACTTTTCTCAGCTCGTACATGGAGAATCCCCCTTCACCGCAGGCTGTATCCTCCTGCCGGGGTGTATTGTCGGTGCGATTCTCGCCCCGTTCGGCGGTCGTATGCTCGACACGTACGGAGCACGCCGCCCCATCGTCTTCGGCTGCACGCTGATTGCCCTCGCCTCGTTCGCCTTTGCGCTCGACCTCCCTGCATCGACAACGCTCTCACTCACGGCGATCTATGTTGTCTATACGATTGGACAAGGATTTGCAGCGGGCAACATTATGACGAACGGTGTGCGCTTGCTTACGTCCGCACGCCAAAGTGACGGAAATGCCGTCTGCAACACGCTCCAGCAACTCGCAGGTGCAGTCGGAACCGCCGTCGTCTCGAGCATCGTCGCGGCAGGACAGCAAACCGTCCCCGCGTCGCTCCCGGACGGTACCATGACCGGAAGCCTGAACGCCCTCTATTTCCTCTTCGCCTGCGCCGTCTTTGCCCTTATCGCAATGTTCATCGCATTAAAGGGAACGACACGACAAAATTAATCACCGAATACGAACAACCGGCGCAGCAGTTTGTGCCGGTTGTTGTGTCCAAGTTTGACCCAATACCGCCAAAAGAATCTTATGTATACAAAAGTAAATGCGATTCTTTTTACTTGACAAAACTATCTGAATTATAATAAAATGCTAACTAGGGTAATTTGCAACGTTTACCTGCCGTGTAAACCTTCTGTTATGTATGTGTAGGAGGAAAAAGCATGATTGTTGGCGTTTCGAAGGAAATCAAGAACAATGAGTTCCGCGTCGGTATGACCCCTGCGGGTGTCGAGGCAATGCGCCGTGCCGGTCACACGGTACTGATCGAAGAGGGCGCCGGGGTCGGCAGCGGGTTCACCGATGCCGATTATAAGGCAGTTGGGGCAGAAATCATCTCGGATAAGAAGGCGCTCTTCGATAAATCAGAAATGATCGTCAAGGTCAAAGAGCCGCTCGAATCCGAATACGATCTCTTCCACGAGGGACAGATCCTCTTCACCTACCTTCACCTCGCGGCAGAGCCGGCGCTGACCGAAGCGCTCCTCAAGAAGAAGGTTGTCGGCATTGCTTATGAAACCGTCCTCGGCAGAAACGGCGTCGGACTCCCCCTCCTCGCTCCGATGAGCGAGATCGCAGGGCGTATGTCCGTACAGATCGGTGCACAGTTCCTTGAGAGCCGTTACGGCGGCAGCGGCGTTCTCCTCGGCGGCATCGCAGGCGTTGCGGCGGGACAGGTCGTCATCATCGGCGGCGGCAACGTCGGCACGAACGCGGCAAAGATCGCCGTCGGTCTCGGTGCACGCGTCACCATCATCGACCTCTCCATTGAGCGTCTGCGTTATCTCGACGAGATCTTTGGCGGCCGCGTGATCACAGAGTACTCCTCGAGCTACAACATCGCAAAGTGGGTGCGCGAGGCAGACCTGCTCATCGGCTCCGTCCTCGTTCCGGGCGGCCGTACCCCGACCCTCGTCACCGAGGATATGGTCAAGACCATGAAGAAGGGTTCCGTCATCGTTGACGTCGCCATCGATCAGGGCGGCTCCATCGAGACCTGCGATCATGTGACGACGCATGAGGATCCGACGTTCGAGAAGCACGGCGTCATTCACTACTCCGTCGCAAACATCCCGGGTGCCGTTTCCCGCACCTCCACGCTCGGCATCACGAACGCAACCATTCCCTATGCGGTCGCTATCGCATCGAAGGGCTACAAGGCTGCGCTTAAGGAAGTGCCGGGACTCAAATCCGGTCTCAACACCGTGGACGGCCATCTGACGAACAAAGCCGTCTCCGAGGCGCTGAACATTCCGTTCGAGGAAATTGACAAGTTCCTCTAATCCCTTGAACGATTGAATCCTGAAGAGCTGTTTCACCTTGCATCTCCGTGCTCCGTGAAACAGCTCCTTTTGTAAAAAAAGTGGGAGAGTTTTATGCATTTCTGGAAAAAGAAAACACTGGAGGACTTCAGTGCGCAGCGTGAGGGCAGTAAGCTGATCCGCACGCTCAGCACTCTTGATCTTACCTTCCTTGGCATCGGCGGCATCATTGGCGCAGGCGTTTTCGTCCTGACAGGTATTGGTGCCGCGAAATATGCCGGCCCGGGCATTGTCCTATCGTTCATTGCCGCAGGGCTTCTCTGTATGTTGGTCGGTCTCGCGTACGCTGAGCTGGCCTCACTGATCCCCGTTGCGGGCAGCGCATATGCCTATACCTTCGCCGCACTCGGCGAGGGCATGGCGTTCCTCTGCGGATGGTCGCTCATCATCGGCTACATCGTCACGGCGAGTGCCGTTGCCGTCGGATTTTCCGCCTACTTCTCAGGAATGATGGCGTCGCTCGGGATGGAGATCCCAAAAGCGCTGACGACAACCATGCCGGAGGGCGGTCTCATCAATCTCCCCGCTGTGGCCATCACACTTGTACTGGGGCTGATCCTGGCGCACGGCACAAAGGAAAGTGCAAAGCTCAACATGGCGCTGATCCTCATTACACTCTGCGCGATCGTTGCTTTTGTCGCCGTCACCGCCCCCCATGCTGTTGCGGATAATCTGGATCCCTTCCTGCCGTTTGGCCCCGGAGGGATCATGGCAGGAGCTGCCGTCGTATTCTTCTCCTTTATGGGATTTGACACCGTAGCAACCTCGGCGGAAGAATGCAAGACACCGGAGAAGAGTCTGCCGATTGGCATTGTGCTCTCTATCTTCGTCTGCATCTGCCTCTATGCCGCCGTCGCGCTCGTCCTCACGGCAACCATCAACTACACAGATCTCGATCGTGCAGATCCCGTGGCCTACTGCCTGCGGCTCATCGGCTATACGGGGCTTGCGAACTTCGTCACCGTTGGCATCCTCGCGGGCATGATCACGACACTCATCGTCTACATCTTCGGACAGGCACGCGTCTTCTTCGCAATGTCGCGCGACGGCTTCCTGCCCATGGCTCTCTGCAAAATCCATGAGGACTATGGCACGCCGTACGTCATCACGCTCGTCGGCTCTCTCTCGATTGCGATCATTGCGGGATGCGTTCCGATGCTCTACATCGTCGAGCTCGCGAATACGGGCGTTTTGACGGCATTCCTGCTCGTCTTTGTCGGACTCATTGCGCTGCGCCGCAATGCGCCCGAACTGCCGCGCACGTTCCGGTTCCCGATGCTCTACGTCCTTGCCCCGATCGGCATCGTAGTCTGCATCTACCTGATCTACGCGCTGTCCATTACGACAAACGTCATCTTCTTCGTCCTGCTGCTGCTCGGACTTGGGTTCTACTACACCTACGCTGAAAAGCACCGCTGCTGGGAGAAAAGATAACCCCCGTTGATATTCCTCATGACCGGGATACCCTCGCATACGCGTCGGCATCCCGGTTTTTAATTGTCCACCGTATCACGCCGCCTTTTAGAAACACCCGCGCACTTTTTTCGTGCAAAAATCTTTCATCACGAGATGAATACATTGCATAATGGCGCAACGTACGGTAGAATAGGCAGGAACCACAAAGAAACCGCAATCATACAATGATTTTTGAAAGGGAGTGCATCTATGCCCAGTCGCGCGGCATGGGTCGAGATCAATCTCGGTGCAATCGCACATAACTACGGCGAAATACGTAAACATATTCAAAAGGATGCAAAACTCTGTGCAGTCGTCAAGGCAGACGCTTACGGGCACGGTGCGATCGCCGTGGCACGCAAGGCGATTGCCGCCGGCGCAGAATATCTCGCGCTCGCTACAATTTCCGAGGCGCTGAAGCTGCGCGAGGCGGGCTTTACAACGCCGCTCCTTATCCTCGGGTTGACAAAGGCGGAAAACTCCTTTGACATCGTCGACGCGGACATCACACAGACCGTCTGCCGTCTTGATCTTGCAGAGGCGCTCTCTGCGGAAGCCGTCTGTCAGAATAAAACGGTCAAGGTGCATCTCGCGGTCGACACGGGGCTTGGGCGCATCGGCGTCCGTCCCGAGGATGCGGCGTCAATGGCACGGGCGATCATCTCCCTCCCGAACGTGGAGCTCGAAGGAGTGTTCTCCCATTTCGCCCTCGCCGACACTGCGGACAAGTCCTTTGCGATGCAGCAAGTTCGTCTCTTTGCAGAGGCATGCGATGCCATCGAGCACGCGGGCATCCACATCCCCATCCGTCACATCGCAGAATCGGCAGCGATTCTCGATCTGCCCGACGTACATTTTGATATGGTGCGTGCGGGCATCATCCAATACGGCATCTGGCCGTCGAGCGAAGTCACCCGCCCCATCACGCTGCGCCCTGCGATGAAGTTCTGTGCGCGCATCGTCTATATCAAGACCGTCGCGCCGGGTGACTCCGTCGGTTACGGGCGAGCATTCATCGCCCCGCGGGAGACGCGCATCGCGACGATCTCGGTCGGCTACGCAGACGGTTTCTTGCGTGCATATGCGGGCGGTTCGGTAGAGCTACACGGGAGACGTGCCCCCATCGCGGGGCGCATCTGCATGGATCAGTGCATGATCGACGTGACGGACATCCCGGAGGCGGCAGTCGGTGATGTGGTGACGCTCTTCGGTTCGGAGACGCTCACCGCCGACGAAGTCGCCGCACGCGCAGGTACGATCAGCTATGAGGTGCTTTGCCTCGTCTCGAAACACGTCTCGCGGATTTACATGAAGTAAAATTTTTCCCAAAAAACAAGACCGATCTGCTTCTGCACTAAGTGCAAGCATATCGGTCTTTTTCGTTGCTCCGCGCTCATTTTTCAGCACTTCCCCGCGTCTGTCCATTCTTATTTGTGCAAATTCTTTCTTTATGGTAAAATAGAAATGTTTTTTAGACAACGGCAGATAAGCTAGGAGAACGGTGATGAGCAGCGACAAAAAAGCGATGCTGCGCGCGTGCTGCGCGATGCTTCCGCTTGCCCTCGTCGCCGCGCTCACGCTCGTCCTCGTTGCTTCCTTGCTCGCGCGCGCGGGCGTGCCGCTGCCGGCGGCATATGCGGTGAGCATTGTCTCCGCCGCGCTCGGCACGCTGCTCATATCGCGCGGCGGGCGGACGCTGATTGCGCTCCCCTCTCCCGCGATTGCGGCATGGCTCATCTACGAGGAGATCATCGCGCGCGGGCTCGCGTGGCAGGAAGCGCTCGGCATCGTCGCCGTTGTTTCCCTGCTCTACGCACTGCTCTTTCATGCAGAGCGCGAGACGCATCCGATCGATCTCCTGCCGCCGATTGTCCGGACGGGGCTCGTCCTCGGGCTCGGATTCTCCATGCTCGTGACGGCGTGCCTCTACGCGCGCATCCTGCTCCCCTCGCCGTGGGCGCTTACGATGGGCGGCGCACTCTCCGATCCGCTGATGTACTACACGATCGTCGGCATCGTGCTCACGCTCGTGCTGCATACGATGCACGTGCGCGGCGCCGTGCTCATCGGCATGGCGATCGTCGGCGCGCTCACGCTGCTCGAAGGCTTTTGGGAAATTCCCGCCGCGCCGTTCCTCCTGCCGGAGGGACTCGATCAAACGCTCGGGGCGTTCACGTTCCCCATGCGCATCGAAGCCGCCGTCACGGTCGGCGTGACACTCTTTTTTGCGCTCATGGTGGAGAGCGGTGCATCGCTCGCCGCGGTGGAGTCGTTGTCGGAACGCGGCTCGTACCGCGTTCTGACGCGGCTGCTCGGCGCGAATTTCGGCGCGGCGCTCCTCGGGGCGTTCCCGCTGACGATCGCGCCGCTCTCGGCGGTGCTTCCCGCGCGGGAGGAAGGGCGCATCGGGGGCATCCCGTTCACGGCGTGTGCCTTTGCTCTGCTGCTCGTCCTGCTGCTGCCGTGTGCGCCGCTCGCGCAGGCGATTGCGGATTTCCCCGCGATGCCCGCCGCCGCACTCTTTTGCTTTGGACTGATGCTCTTTACGCGCGGTCTGCGCCTCCTGCAGGCGTCGCCGGAGCCGCTCACATGGGGCGATGCCCTCGTGCTGGCAATATTTTTCCTCGCGAGCTACGATATCAAGGTCTCGCTGATGGATTCTCTGCTCGTCTGCATCCTGCTCGGCATCGCGCGCGGCACATGGCTCAAAACGCGTTGGGGAACCGTCGTCCTCACCGTGCTGCTGCTCTTCTTTTTCTTGGTCAAATTCTCATCGATATAGGGGGTTCACTTCTTTGCGAAAGGAAATTGTTCTGTGCGGCGTCACTGCCGCAGCTCTCAGTATCTCACTCCTCACCGCGTCCGTCACGGCGGACGCGCGCCGTGCCCACGATCCTGCGACCGCGACAAAGGTACATACGGAGCGCACGGCCGACGCACCGAAAAAGGCAGATTTTCGTGCGCGTATCAACGCGCTCCTGCAGGAGACGGCGCCGCCCGCATCTGCAGATGGGGAACCGGTATTCAGCGTGCCGCGTACCCTCTCGGCGTACGACACCGCGATCATTGGCACGCCGCTCGCGACGGAGGAACAATGCGTCGACTATCTCCTAAGCGTGAACCCGCATCCCGCCATCTCCGTCTCGCCGCGCGAGCTTGTCTCCTACTACTATGAGGAAGGTGCGCGCGAGGGCATCCGCCCGGACGTCGCCTTTGCTCAGGCACTCAAGGAGACGGGATTTTTCCGCTACGGCGGCACGGTGACCCCGGATCAGAATAATTACTGCGGGCTCGGGACGACGAGCACGGCGGTGAAGGGAGCTTATTTCCCTACCTCGCAGATGGGCGTGCGCGCACACATCCAACATCTGCTCGCCTACGCATCGACCCGCAAACCCGTCCACCCTGTCATAGACCCGCGCTACACACTCGTACGGAACGTCTACGGCACAAGCACACTCGATCATTGGCAGGATCTCAACGGACGCTGGGCAGTCCCCGGCGACTCTTACGGACAGAGCATCCTCTCAATGTTCCGCGCGATCCTGCAAAAATAGATAAGGAGCACGGCTACATGATCACAGTCAACAATCTGAGCTTACAATTCGGCAAACGAGTCCTCTATAAGGATGTCAACCTGAAATTCACCCCCGGCAACTGCTACGGCATCATCGGTGCGAACGGCGCGGGCAAATCGACATTCCTCAAGCTCCTCTCGGGCGAGATCGAGCCGACGGGCGGCATCGTGGACATCACCGCGGGCGACCGTCTCGCCGTGCTCCAACAGGATCACTACGCGTTCGACGAGGTGGAGGTGCTGCGCACCGTCATCATGGGGCACGCGCGTCTCGTGGAGATCATGGACGAGAAGGACGCGCTTTACGAAAAGGCGGATTTCTCCGACGAGGACGGAATGCGCGCCTCCGAGCTAGAGGCGGAGTTCGCCGAGCTCGACGGCTGGAACGCGGAGACCGAGGCGGCACAGCTCCTCAACGGACTCGGCATCCCCGACGCGAAGCATCACCTTAAGATGAACGAACTCGCGGCGGCGGAAAAGGTGCGCGTCCTGCTCGCACAGGCGCTCTTCGGCGCGCCCGACATCCTCCTGCTCGACGAGCCGACGAACCATCTCGACGTCTCGTCCATCAACTGGCTCGAGAACTTCCTCGCGGACTTCCCGAACACGGTCATCGTCGTTTCGCATGACCGCCACTTCCTCAACCAAGTCTGCACCTATATCTGCGACGTGGATTTTGGGAAAATCGAACTGTATGCGGGCAACTACGATTTCTGGTATCAGTCGAGTCAGCTCGCGCTCCAGATGGCGAAAGACGCAAACAAGAAGAAAGAGGAGAAGATCAAAGAGCTCCAAACCTTCATCCAGCGCTTTGCCGCGAACGCCGCAAAATCCCGGCAGGCAACCTCGCGCAAGAAGCTCCTCGAACGCATCACGCTGGAGGACATCAAGCCGTCGGCACGCCGCTACCCCTACATCGCATTTACACCCGACCGCGAGGCGGGCGATCAGCTGCTGACCGTCGAGGGGCTCTCCAAGGAGCTCGACGGGCGTCAGCTCTTCAAGAACGTCAGCTTTACCCTCAAAAAGGGCGACAAGGTCGCCTTTGTCGGACCGAACGGCGCGGCAAAGACCATGCTGTTCAAGATCCTCATGGGCGAAGAGACTGCAGACGAGGGCACGTTCAAATGGGGCGTCACAACGACGCAGACCTACCTGCCCGCCGACAACAACGCGTATTTTGACGGCGTAAAGCTGAACCTCGTTGACTGGCTGCGCCAGTATTCCAAGGATCCGGACGAGACCTTCGTCCGCGGCTTCCTCGGGCGGATGCTCTTTTCCGGCGAAGAGAGTCAAAAGCGCGCCGAGGTGCTCTCCGGCGGCGAGCGCGTCCGCTGTATGCTCTCGCGCATGATGCTCTCGGGTGCGAACGTCCTCCTCTTTGACGAGCCGACGGATCACCTCGACCTCGAGTCCATCACCGCCCTCAACAATGGGCTGATGTCGTTCGGTGGCACGATCCTCTTCGCATCGCGCGACCACGAGTTCACGCAGACCGTCGCAAACCGCATCATCGAGATCACCCCCGTCGGCGTCGTCGACCGCATCTCGACCTACGACGAATACCTCTCCAACGAGACCGTCAAACAGCAGCTCGCAGAGAAATACAAAGCCGCGGGCGCAAACTAAGTTTCAAAAATGCCGCACAGGAGGTGGCGATCATGTTCACGGGATTTTTGCCGGGCGCTGAAAATAAAAATGCCGCCCTGCGTCTGCGCGAGATGGTCACCGTCCTGCGCCGCCACGATATTGTGCACGGACTGACGCCCTCGAAGCTGCGCGCTATCTTCGAGGATCTTGGTCCCACCTTTGTAAAGTTCGGGCAGATCATGAGTATGCGCCCGGACTTTTTGCCGACCGAATACTGTGACGAGCTGATGAAGCTCCAAACGGGTGCGAACCCCCTCCCCTTCTCCGTCATCCTCTCCGTCGTCGAGCAGGAATACAATAAAGACTGGAACAAGGTGTTTCGCGAAATCGACAGTACACCGCTCGGATCCGCGAGCATCGCGCAGGCGCACCGCGCACGGCTCGCCTCGGGCGAAGAGGTTGTCATCAAGGTGCAGCGCCCCGGCATCCACGACATCATGCGCATGGATCTCATGCTCATGAAGCGCGCCGCGACCATCATCCGGATCGTCAGCCGCGACGATGTTGTCGATTTTCGCACGCTCATGGACGAGATGTGGAACATCGCAAAACAGGAGATGGATTTCCTCATCGAGGCAAGTCACATCGAGGAGTTCGCCCATCTCAACCGCGAAAATCCCTTCATCGCCTGCCCGCGCGTCCTGCGCGACCTTTCCACACAGCACATCCTCGTCATGGAATACATCGATGGCATCCCGCTCGACCAAGCGGAAGCACTTCATGCGGCGGGCATCGACGTCACGCAGATCGGACGGCGGCTCGGCGAGAACTACGCAAAGCAGATCATTGAGGACGGATTCTTCCACGGCGACCCGCACCCCGGCAACATCCGCGTGCGCGGCGGCACGATCGTATGGCTCGATCTCGGCATGATGGGACGCCTCAGCAACCGCGACCGTACCGCCCTGCGCCGTGCGATCCTCGCGCTTGCCACGCACGATACATTCGAGATGAAATCCGCCGTGCTCTCCCTCGGCATCGTCAAGGGGCGCATCAACCACGCGCAGCTCTATCAGGACATCGACGTCATGATGGAGCAGTACGGCAGTCTCGACTTCACCGACGTTCACATGGGCGTCCTTACGAATCAGATTCTCGGCATCCTGCGCGTGCATCACATCGGCTGTCCGAGCGGGCTTGCCATGTTCGCGCGCGGCGTCATGACCGTCGAGATCGTCATGCGCCGCTGTGCCCCGGAGGTCAGCTTCCTCGAAATATTTGCCCGCAGTTTATCCCTCGGGATCGTGAGCGGCATGTCGTGGAAAGAAGGTCTGAATAAGGCAAAGCAGGAAGGCGTCATGCTCCTGCGCAAGTCCGTGCAGATCCCCGAACAGCTCGCCGACCTCCTCAAGATGACCATGAGCGGACAGGCGAAGCTCAACATCGACCTCACCGGCTCCGAAGAGCCCGTGCAGCGGCTTGACAAGATGATCAACAAGCTCATCCTCGCGCTCCTGTGCGCGGCAAGTCTCATCGCCTCGAGCACCCTCTGCACGACGAATATGCAGCCGCAGGTCGCAGGCATTCCCGTTATCGGACTGCTTGGGTATCTCATTGCCTTCATGCTGAGTATGCGTCTCATCTGGGACGTTCATAAGGGAGTGTAGTCTATGCGCGGCATACGCGGCGCCACAACTGTGGAGCGCAACGACAAAGAAGAGATTTGGCAGGCGGCACAGGAACTCGTCCGCGCCCTCGTCGACGCCAACGGCATCGCCCCCGAGGACATCGGCGCCGCCATCTTCAGCGTCACCGAGGATCTCACCGCGGCATTCCCGTCGACCGGCGCGCGCCGCCTCCCGGGATTTGACCTCGTTCCCCTATTCGACGCGCGCCAATGCGCTGTCGAGGCCAGCCTCCCCCGCTGCATCCGCGCCCTCCTCCTCGTCGATACGAATTGTTCACAAAAAGAGATGCACCACATCTACCTGCGCGGCGCCGCGGGACTGCGCCCGGATTTGGAGGGGTAATCTCCACCGTTAGTGAAAATATAAGATATTACCATTCGAAGAACTCTTACTGCCAAGAGTTCTTTTTATTTTCTCCATGCTCAAGCTATGCTTGAGTTATAAATTTAACAATTCAAGTTTTGCTTGCTGTACGTGCTAAATTTCATATGATATAATTATATTAAGATATCACATAGATTAAATGGAGTGGATTTATGAGTTTTGGGTTAATATTAAAACAGGCGCGCACGCATAAAAAACTCACACAGAGCCGGTTGTCAGAGCTGCTGTCCGTATCTCCCCAGACCATTAGCGGATGGGAACGAAACGTGTATTTTCCCGAACAAGACAAACTGCTCAGGTTGGCAAAAATCCTTGATCTTTCATTGGGCATTCTTACTGAAAATTCCCCTGAGAAGGATAGAGAGGAACACAATATCGTACACAAAGACGCGAAGGAGCATCATACCATGCATAAGGACACAAAAGTCATTGCGATCTGCGGTCTCTCTCGTGATAAAGCCGAAGAGAAAATCAAACGATATAATCAATTAGTCTCTGATGTGGATCATTTCGATTCCAAAATGCTGTCAGAAATAAATTTAGAAACATTCTCGAATCATTATCGCAGCGATCTGAAAGAAATCAATCTGTGGAGCTATTGGCAGGGCGGCCGCAGTCATTTGGATGCCGATATACTTCTTGTTGGGCAGGATTTTTCTGGACTTGAGGGGGACAATCCCATATTGGACTATCAAAAAGATCGATTCGACTATTTGAAAGACATCGCCGGGTATTCTACAACGGACAACAACCTCTGCGAGCTGTTCGCCGAACTCGGTTTCCCCGATCTGCGCAACAACCGCAATACATATAGGCAACTCTTCTTCACGAATTTTGTTCCATGGTACCGGAAGAATATGGAAAGGAATTCGGGCGGTTTTAACCCCAAATGGATAGCCCCGAGCCTCCCCTTCTTTAAGCGCTTGGTTGAAATCATCGAACCAAAAATAATTCTTTGTCTTGGTCAGGAGATCTTTATTGCCGTATTGAAAGCCGGCGGAAAGAGTCATAAGCGCGGCGGCTATAACAAAGTAATAGAAAGCGGTGCGGTTGAGATAGAAATCGGTAGTGTAAAATCAGCGGTATATCCTTTGGCACATCCGGGCAGCTTGGGAACGAGCAATCGTAAAAGGGGAACCTCAGAAAAAGATGGGTTATCCCTTCAAAAAGCAGATTGGCGGAAAATCGCAGAGAAACTAGCTGACGCAGGACGCCCGCTCGGTCCTTTTAGATGGATGCCCCGCGTTATAAGACCGACGGATGTTTGAGTGTTTTTTGATCGGACGCACAATAAGTATAAAGCGCTCAGCTGCAGACAGATAGAATCCCCCTAAAATGACGGATTCATATGAACCGTTATCTTAGGGGGATTTTTTAGAGATTTTTATGCGGTATTACCCGATCGGGTGCATGACGATCTTCGTCGCTTCACCGCTCTTAAGCAGATGATAGGCCTTGTCCCACTCGTCGATGCCGACCTCGTGCGTAATCATCTTATCCGCGTCGATCTTCCGCTCGCTCATGAGCTTCAGCGTCGGCTCCCAGTCGTGCGTATTCTGACTACGGCTGCCGACGACGGTCAGCTCCTTCTGAATGATCTTGGAGAAATCTACAGTCACTTCGTTTTGCGCAAAGAGCCCAACCTGTACGTACTGTCCGCCCTTTTTAAGAAGATCCATGCCGAGATGCATAGACGGCACAGCGCCCGTGCAGTCATAGCAGACGTCTGCACCGTAGCCGTCCGTCAACCGGTCGACGAGCTCCTTAACATCATCCTTCTGCACGTCCACAATGTGTTCGACACCAAATTTCTCTTTGGCGATTGTGAGGCGCGGCAGATCCTGTGTAAGCCCCGTCATGACGACTCGTCCCCCCTGCGCCATAACGACCTGCGCGACGAGGAGCCCGATGGGTCCCGGTCCTAAAACGAGCACCATCGATCCCCGTATAGCGGAAAATCTCATTGGCAATCTCTTTCGCCGCGCCATATTCGAAGGTTTCTTCCAGTTTCTGCGCCATGCTGGAAAGGCAGTCGGCCGCATGGCCCCCGGTTGATCGCTGTATCGCAAGCGCCGTTTGTACGGAAAGATCCCTGCGCGCAGTGTCAGTGAGCTGCAGATGCCGCACGCTCGCCGTCTGCGTGAGAATCTGCTCCATCGCCTCGTTGCCGATACGGTCAAAGAGCAGACTGCACAATTTCTCATCGGTCACTTCATGCAGATAATTGACAATAAAGGCACGCAGATCCCCCTCCGCACCTTCAAGACGCAGCCCTTCCGCCTTATACTGAACGATTTTGAGATCGTATGCAGCAAATCGCTCGCGCACCACGGTCAGGTAATTCTTGACGGTAGACAGTCCAATGTACATCTCATTGGCGAGGCTCATCTGTGTGATCGAGGTGTTTGTTAGACAGCATTCCAAGAACCGGCTGACAATATAGTTCTGCCGCTCTTTCGGATGTAAAACGCCGACGGCAGCATTATTACCGTCTATGAGCCGCAGGAGATCTTCCCCGTACTCCGCGCCTTGCAGCTTATAGCCGCGGTTGGGTATTGCAAGAAGTGTACAGCAGCTCTTTGCAAGACATTCCTGCAAATATTTGATATCGGCACGGACGGTACGGGAAGAGACGTCCAGCCTGTGCGCAAGATCTGCTCCTGTCATCCCATCCCGATGATGTAAGAGTATTTCTAAAATCTTCGTGCATCGCTCCTGCTTCCGCATCTCATTTCACCCCTAATTTATTCAGTCAGCGGGATATTTTCATGTTTTTGCAAAAAAGCTGAGAACGCTCTCAAATGCTCGTTCTCAGCTTTTCTAAATCTATATCTTTTCTCTAAGACGCGGTACTTTATCGTTATCGAAGGGATATCAGCGCTGACGCATCCACGCCGGAATATCAATGATATCGGTTCCGGCAGATCCCGTATTCGGCTCGACAACATTCATGCGTCCGCTGCCGCGGTTCGTATTCGGATGCGGCGGGACAACGGCGGATGCAGGGCGCGCTTGCGCCTGCGGCTGTGGTGCAGCAGGTGTCGATGCGGGAGCAGCCTGCTTCGCGGTATTTGCTCCCGGCAGGGGAATCGCCCAATCGTCGGTAAAGCCCGTTCCGGTGTCTGAAAGTCCCTGTTCAGTCATGCCGAAGCCCGTGGCAACGACGGTGACGCGCACGGTATCCTCAAGTGCATCATCCACACCAATACCCCAGATGATATTCGCACGACGCCCGTTCGCAGAGTTGACAATCATGCTGTTGAGCCACTCGGATGCCTCGTTGACTTCAAACATGCTGAGGTTGCGCGATCCGGTGAAGTTCAGAATGACGGAGGTTGCACCCTCGATACTCGTTTCGAGCAGCGGGGACTCGATCGCGGCCTTTGCCGCCGCAACGGACGCTCCCTCACCGCGCGCCTCACCGATGCCCATGATGGCGCTGCCGCCGTTTGCCATGGTCGTATTGACGTCGGCAAAGTCGAGGTTCACGATGCCCTGATTTGTGATAAGATCGGTAATGCCCTTGACGCCCTGCCAAAGGACATTGTCAACCTTGCTGAATGCCTCGGTGACGGGCGTGTTCTTGTCGATGATCTTCATGAGCCGATCATTCGGAATCGTGATGATGGTATCGACGTGAGCCTGCAAATTCTCAATGCCGGAATCCGCATTGCGTGCGCGCGTCATTCCCTCGTAAGAGAAGGGGCGCGTGACAACGGCAACCGTGAGCGCGCCAAGTTCACGCGCGCACTCCGCCACGACAGGCGCGGCGCCCGTTCCCGTACCGCCGCCCATACCTGCCGTGATAAATACCATATCCGCACCGCGCAGCGACTCGATGATCGCCTCGCGGCTCTCCGTTGCAGCTGCCTCTCCGATCTCGGGACGTGCACCTGCGCCGAGTCCGCGCGTGCGCTTTTCCCCGATCTGAATACGCGTCGACGCCTTGGACTGGAGCAGTGCCTGTGCGTCCGTATTGATCGCGACAAACTCCACGCCCTGCAGCCCGGAGTCGATCATGTTATTGACGGCATTGCCGCCGCCGCCGCCGACACCGACAACGATGATCTTTGCGAGTTCCTCAAAGTTATCGTCCATTTCGAACACAGCTTCAGCCTCCATATCGTAGTCATATCGTTTTCGTCTATCAATAAGTAATGATTTTCCTTGCCTATTTTACCATGAATCAAGTCATATTTCCATAGGACAGAAAAATTTTTACGGTATATATCCATACCATCATAGTTTTTCAAATGCGCTGTGTCTCGTACACTGCTATTCCAATCTATGCTTACTGCGCCACCAGTATGATCCACTTCCGTGCCCTCGTTTTTATCAGTGTAAAAACTTCTATAGTTAATGATTATTTTATTCTGCTGGACATTCATGCTATAATACAAAAAGGAGAGGAAAATGTCGGTTTTCCTCTCCTAAGAGCTTATTTTTGTATGTTCGCTGCCAGCGGCTTCAATGTAAGCTCTTTTTTATACTTCAGCAAAATGTTCTCCTTTACTTTCCTTCGGGAGGAAGCACTGGACGCTGCTGTGAATTGCCTGTGCAGCACAGTCATCAAACGCAGTACCGACCACGATGATGTTGATTCCTGTATTGCGAAACGCCTTCTGATTGACACTGTTGATCCCGCCCTCAGCCAATGTGGGGACTTTCACAGATTCAACGAGCGCCTGGATGCGTTCCTTCATAACAGATGGAATCTCTCCTGCTTTCGTGCCTTCATAGCTCATGCCTGTCATTAAACCGATCATGTCGGCACCTGCTGATTCCATCTCTTTTGCGGTTCTGGCGACATCTTCCGGCGTATCGGCAGGCAGACCAAAGGGGTGCAGATCCGATGAACGTCCAATATATGCATCAACGAGCAGGCCGTAACGATGTGCGCGTTCAACCACCTCGGACAGATCTTCCAAAGAGGTTTTATGTATATGCAAGCCATCTGTTCCTGCTAAAGAAAGCATTTGGAAGTCTGCATCGCAAAGGATGACTGGCTTCACCTCAGTAAATCCACCGGGTACGCCGACCGTAATGTAAATATCTTCTCCCACAACTGCACGGACGCCGGAAACCACCGCAGCCATCTCTGCCAGAGGAACCTCATGCCGAATCGCTTCCGCCGCATGCATATTATTTACCCCACGAAGTCCACGGGCAAGCGCCACCGCCGGATGATTCGGTTCTAAAAGTCTAGCGCCTGCATCTACCGCAGCCTTCGCCATGCGTGCGTCATCACCGGTAATTCCCGTAGACAGCAGCGTCGTGCCGCCATGCTGCTCAATCGCATCCCAAACTTTCCTGCGTGCGATTTTCATTTTTCTTTGCATATCCGCTATTATCATCACTATGTTCCTCCATATAAAATCACTGTTCAGACATACGATTTCTGGAACGTGCAATTTTATTCGCCAAAATCGTGAATAAAAACGCGCTGAACATCGAAACCGCCATGCTGATCAAAAACCCGAGCCAATCCGAGGAAAGCGTCGGCGCAACGATGCTCGGCACATATGCTGTCCCACGAACGTTGAAAAAACCGACAAAAAGCCCGCCGATGCAAGCTGATGCGAATGCTCCGCCCAAAACAATCTTACTGGAAAACATGAACGGATAGGCGGCTTCAACAAACGTTCCGAACACCATGTTGATAAAAAGCCCGGGTGCAGCCAATGTGCGGTCGTCCTTCACACGGGGATAGACCACATTTGCCAGCATGATGCCTGCTGACACCATCACCAGTCCCACCATATCGATCGCACCCAAAAAACTGTTTCCGGTCTTTTCCATCTCAAGCAAAATAATCGGCAAAATCGCTCCATGGTACATGCCGCCCATGATTGCCGGCCAAATGAGAAGCCCGGCAATACCGCCGCAAAGTACCGAATTGATCTCCAAAGCCGTATTGATCACATAGCGGACGGCATCCCCCAGCATAATCGCCAATGGACCAATAAAGAGATAGATCGCAAGCCCCGCCAGGAGCCCCGAAATTCCTCCGGACACAATATTGGCAGTTGTTGTAGGAAATCCCAGCTTCAGACATTTCATGAGCAGATACTGCACCAGGACGCCTGCCAAGATTCCTCCGATGATCCCGCCGATCAAGCCTCCTTTCACAGACAACACGCCCGTGATCACACCGGCAACGACAGCCACTTCTTCCAATCCTGAGACCTGTTTTGCCGCAACGGCCGCAACAATAACAGGCAGCGCTTCAATCATAAGATTGAATACATCCTCAAAAGACTCCAGCCCGGGAATCTTACTCAGAATCAAGGTAAGTGCCATGGCAATGAATCCCGGCAACGAGGCCATCAAAACGCCCCGCACGCTGATTCTCGACCAAACGCTCCCCTGTGAGGCTTCTGGTAAGGAGACCGAACCTCCGATCGCAGGCTGATATTTCAAGCCCCAATGTTTCGACAAAGCGAATACGTTGGCAATAGCACGCGTTCGGTTTGTCGTCCCTGTCGTCCCGGAAACAGCCACAACATTCAGCCCCATTGCCTGAGCTTTTGCCATCGATGTTCCGCCCGTGCCGGTCGCAGCTAGTTTCTTTGCAGCAGCAGCATGCAGCGCCTGTCGGTTTGCCCCTTCGGGATCGGCGCTGACTAGGATCACCCCGTCAATGCCGTCGTTTTCGATGCACGCGGCGATTCTCTCATCCTCTTTTACCGCCTCCGCATTCACCTCTTCCAAGGTGCCGCTGAATACTTTTCCGGCACTTCCTCCATCCCATGTCCAAAGGCTGGCTTTTGTCGTAGGATGAACATGATCCATGGATGCCTCGGCGGCAATAAACTGTATTGCGCTGACTGTCATATCCGCTTTTTGTATTTGTCGGATTAGCTCTCCCAGCAGCGCATTCGGATCTTTGCCGCCCAGATTATACAAATTTCCGCCGCTGCTTCCCAGTATGACAACTTTCTTTTGCATTATGCACCCTCCTAAATAAATTTATTTATGGGGCGATTTTCTGAATGCATCTGCAATGATAACCTCCATCCCCCTTTCCTGCAATTTTTTCCGCATCGGAAAATTCGCTTCACCATCTGTAATCAGTGTGCAGACTGCAGGACAAGAGGCAACTTCGATAAACGACGTTTTGCCCATTTTACCGGAATCTGCCGCCAAAATTACTTTTTCCGACCGCTCAATAAACACTTTTTTCGTTTCGACTTCATCTATGTCAAAATCTGTAATGCTTCCATTCTGATCAATTCCCGCAGCCCCTAGAAAGAATTTATCAAAATGATATTGCCGAATGACACTTCTCGCAATAGGACCTCCTAGGCACAATTCCTTTTGTTTTAACAAACCTCCCACCAAATACACTTTTACATTTGTGTTATAGAATATTTTCGCTATCGGCAAACTCGACGTGAAAACCGTAATGTTTTCATGGGAACGCAAGGCTTTCGCAATTTCCATCGTCGTGCTGCCAATGTCCAATGCGACAATATCTCCTTTTTCTACGAGATTGGCAGCTGTTATGCCAATCATTCTTTTTTGCTGTAAATTTTCACATTCACGTTCATCTAGGGAGGGCTCATGTCCTAGTTTAGATTTTGCCAGCATCGCTCCGCCGCGAAACCGAACAATCAACCCCTCTTTCTGTAATTTTCCTAAATCACGGCGAATCGTAACAGAGGAAGCATTAAATTTTTCCTCTAACTCTTCATTCTTAACTATGCTTTTTTGATATAATATGTTCATTATAGCATCTATTCGTTCAATTTCGCTCATTTTTGTTCACCTCAAAAATATTATAGCATACTAGTTAGAAAATGAATAGTGTATTTTCTAAAATTTTATCAAAATAATCCTTACATAAATTCTACGGCAAATTTGCATATAAAAAGCCACCAGTCGTTCCATGACTGATGGCATGAAATACATATTCCCTTCTGTGATACAAGAATTTTTGAGGATATGTCTAGGAATGTGTTACTTTGCGCCGTCCCGATAGTCCCTGAGCAGGTAGCGGCGGATGACCGCAAGGTTTTTGAAAATACGAAAACCAAACGCGAGCAGAGCAACGTAATAGAGATCGATGCCGAGACGGTCGCCGATGAAGACAAGCGCCGCGGCGAGCAGTGTGTTGGAGAAAAAGCCCGTGACGAAGACGTGCTTGTCGAACCGTTCCGAGATCGCCGAACGCAGTCCGCCGAACGCGGCGTCGAGCGCGGCGACAAGCGCGACGGAGAACAGCTTTGTATAGGCGAGCGGAATCACAATGGGGCTCATATAGCCGATGAAGAGCCCGATGAGGACGCTGACCAAAACGATGTAGATCATTTTATTCCTCCGTCCTCTCTTCTGTCTCATGTGCATAGGTCTGATGAACACTCCCGCGATAGGGAGGAATGTAAACGTCGTCGCTCACCGTGATGTCGAGCTGAATCCCCCACACACTAAGGGTCTCGACGACGCCGCCGCGCATCTTGAGCGAGTTCTCGAGGGATTTCTTGTCCCCGATGGCACGGATCTCAAAGGGTGCGGAAGAGCGCACGTTATTGACCGAGAGCGTCGGTCCCGCACACCGGATCTCCGACGTGCCGACGAGCCGCTGCCCGTTGACGGAGATTGCCTCCGCCCCCGCCGCGCGCAGCTCGTTGATGACGCGCAGGAGATCGTCATCGTGAATGATGTAGAGGTTCGGATTCTCGCCGGACTTCACCTTCTTCGTGCTGTCGTCCATGCGCACGATAACGCCCTCCCCCGTGAGCGGGAGGAGCGCGGCACGGTAGCGCAGCATCTCCTGATCCACGCTGCTCTGCGCATCGGCGACTGCCGTCTGTACCTTGCGCAGCTCCTCTCCGAGCTCGTCGCGCTCGTGCTCCGTCTGGAGCAGGCGGTCGGAAAGCTCCTCAATACGCTGCTGAGAGATACTCCCCTTCGTATCCTGTACCGTGCGGAACTGCACGGCAATCATAAATCCGATCAATACGCAGACGAGTGCAATCATCCACCCGCCTTGCCGGAATTGTTTCATTTATTTCCCCTCTGTGGTCTTGTCCGCAAGTTTGATGGACGGCGCGTCATAGCTGAAATCGACATACTCGATCGTATGGCGCGTCGTCTTTTGATCCTGTAAAAAATCCTGGGTGAGCCCTGCTTTATCCCCTATTCCATCAAGCCGTCCGAGCCGGATCGGCAGCGCGCTCTTCGTATACGCGACGACGGCGTCCGGCACAGTGATATTGACCTCGGAGATCTGCCCCACCTCCGTCGGCGCAATCTTACCGAGGAACCCAAGCACCTGCGCTACCTGCGCATCGGTATTGTCGTCCCCGATAAAGAGATCGCGCAGCTTGATGCCCGTGATAATGGGGATATCCGCCCCCTTGAGTGTCCGGTAGCTCGCGATGACTTTTCCCTGCCGATCAAAATCGAGATATCCATAGTCGCACGCGACGGTCGCCACGGGTACCCGCTCCACGATGTCCATCTCGATCTTGTTCGGGAGCTGCCGCCGCACCACCGCCGACTCGATGCGCAGATCGTGCAGGAGGTTGATCGTGATGGCGTCCGTTTTCAACTCGAAAAGGCGCTGACCATACTGTATGCGAGCAATCCGGCAGAGCTCTTGCTCATCGAGGTTGACGTTTCCATGCACGACGAGCTGCCGGAACGTAAAGAGCGGCGAATAGATGAGCGCCGCGAGAATCCCCCCGATAGCAAGGAGATAGAGCGCCGCCCTGATGATACGGCGTGACTTCATCGTTGATACCCTGCCATCTCTAGTATTTTCTCACAGAGATCGGGGAAGGAGAGCCCGACGGCACGCGCCGCGTCCGGCACGAGCGAGGTCTCGGTCATGCCCGGCACGGAGTTCACCTCGATGGCATAGGGTTTTTCTGTCTCGCTCAGCATGACGTCGAGACGTGCCACACCTGTGCATCCGCAGGCATTGAATGCACGCACCGCAAGTTCCTGCACCTCTGCCGTACATTCCGGGGAGATCGGCGCAGGCACGAGATGCGCAGACGCACCCGGCGTGTATTTACTTTCATAGTCATACCGTCCTGAGGTCGTTGTGATTTCAATGACAGGCAAGGCTTCCGCATGTCCGGTCTCCCCCCACACGACGACGGTCAGCTCGCGCCCCGCGATGAACTCCTCGACCAGCACCTCGCCGCCGTAGGAAAATGCCTCGTCCAAGGAGCTGCGCAGATCGTCCTCCTCTGTGACGATATAGACGCCGATGCTCGAGCCCTGTTCGGGCGCTTTGACCACGACGGGCAGAGAAAACGCCGCGAGAATCTCCTCCGCGATTTTCCCCGTATCCGTTCCGGCATAGAAACTGCGGAACCGCGGTGTCGCAATCCCCTCGGCGGCAAAGATGCGTTTCGCCGAGGTCTTATCCATCGTGAGCGCCGCCGCACGCACGCCCGAACCAGTATAGGGAATGCCGAGCATATCGAGCGTGCCTTGCAGAACGCCGTCCTCGCCGTATTTCCCATGCAGCGCGTTAAAGACGAGTGCGGGACGCAGTTTTTTGATCTCCTCGGCAAAGGTCGCGGGATTCAGTTCGATCCCGACCGCAGGATAATTCTTTTCGTGCAGGGCATGCAAAATCGCTGCGCCCGAACGGCGCGAGACCTCCGCCTCGGTCGAGGGTCCGCCCATGACGACGGCGATCAGTCCCTCGGAACGCCCCGCCGTCCCTTCTTTCAGACGCGCGACGAGCTCTTCCCCAACCTCGAGGATATTGCCCGCGCCCATCGTGATGACGAGATCGCCGGGACGCACATGCTCCGCGAGATACTGCACGAGATCGGCGCGCTCCGGCAGATAGACCGCATCCTGCCCTGTTTGGCGCGCGACCTCCTCCATCAGCGTTTCACCGCTGATGCCCGGAATCGGCGCTTCGCCCGCCGCGTACACATCCGTCAGCAGCAGGAGATCCGCCGCGGCAAAGCAACCGCCGAATTCCGCGCGCAGGAGCTGTGTGCGCGAGTAACGGTGCGGCTGGAACACGCAGACAAGCCGTCCCGGCTCCGTCTGCCGCGCCGCCGCAAGCGTCGCCGCGATCTCGGTCGGGTGATGCGCATAGTCGTCGACCACCCAAATGCCGCGTTCCTTTCCCTTCGTCTGGAATCGCCGCTTCGCTCCATGAAAATGCGCGAGAGCATCCGCGATGCGGTCAAAATCGAGCCCCGCAAGACGCGCGACGGCGACGCAGGCGAGCGCGTTGAGGACATTGTGCCGCCCGGGAATGTGGAGGGAGATGCGTCCGAGCGCCGTACCGCGCTCAAAGACGGTGAAGGAAATCACGGAACCGCACGTCTCGATATCCGCAGCGCGGTAATCCGCCGCCGCATCGATGGCATAGGAGACGACCGTGCGGTCGGTCTCCGCCCCGAGACGGCGCAGAATCTCGTTCTCGTAGCAGAGCACCGCCGTACCGTCCGCGTCGATCTGAGAGATGAACGTACGGAATGCCTCGATGATTTTCTCCATCGTGCCGTAGTGATCCATGTGGTCATCCTCCACATTGGTCACGACGGCGATATGCGGGCGGAGCTTAAGGAAGGAACCGTCGCTCTCGTCCGCCTCGGAGACGAGATAGCGGCTCGTGCCGAGCTTTGCGTTCGTCCCGAGGTCGGGGACTTCGCCGCCGACGATGACGGTCGGCGATACGCCCGCGCGGTCGAGCGTCACGCCGATCATTGAGGTTGTTGTGGTCTTGCCGTGCGATCCCGCGACGGCGATGCCGTCGTACTCGTTGACGAGCGCCGCATTGATGTCCGAGCGGTGGAGTTTTGGGATGCGCAGATCCCACGCCGCGATCACCTCCGGATTGTCGTAGGGGATCGCGGTCGAGACAACGATGGCGTCCGCCCCGCGCACGTTCTCCGCACGCTGTCCGTCCGTCCGGATGTGCGCGCCGAGGCGCACGAGTTCCTCGATGATGGGCGACGTGCCCTGATCCGAGCCGGACACCTCGTAGCCAAGGAGCAGGAGAATTTTCGCGAGCGGACTCATGCCCGCCCCGCCGATGCCGACAAAATGTATCCGCCGAATACCGTGCAAATCCTTGAGCAATTCTTTCACCCTTCTTTTTTACAAATCCGCAGCGCGAGCGCTGCGATCTCATCCGCCGCGTCCGGCTTCCCGAGCCGGTGCATTGCCGCCGCCATCCCCGCACGGCGCGCATCGTCCGCGAGCAGTGCCGAAAGAGCTTCTTCCAGTGCCGCGGCGCTGATGTCGCGGTTCAAAATGACCTCTGCCGCGCCCGCCGCTTCAAGCGCGCGGGCATTTTTTTCCTGATGATTCTCCGCCGCATACGGATACGGAATGAGAATCGCGGGCACGCCGCGCGCCGCCAGCTCCGCAAGCCCCGTCGCCCCCGCGCGGAACACGGCGATGTCCGCCGCCGCCATCGCCTGCGGCATGTTGTAGAGATACGGCAGGACGCGGATGTGCGGCGCATCCTCGAGCCGCACGCCCAATTCCCTCAGACGTGCGAGCATATCCGCGTGCTCGTCTGCCCCCGTCACATGGAGGTACTGCACATCCCTCTGCGCCGCCGCGTGCGCGAGTACCTCGACCATCGCTCGATTGATGGAGCGCGCGCCGCGGCTGCCGCCCGAGATGAGCACCGTCTTTTTCCCGGGATCAAAGCCGAAGGACGCCGCCCCCTCCGCACGGGTCGCCGTCAGCACCTCCGGGCGAATGGGATTGCCCGTCACGACGGTTTTTTCCTGCGGGAACACACGCCTGGCATCCTCCATGCCCACGGCAATCGCCGCCGCAAAATGCGCAAGCAGACGATTCGTCACGCCCGCGCACACATTTTGCTCCTGCACGAGCGTCGGTACGCCCGCAAGGCTCGCCGCAAGCAGAATCGGTCCCGCGACATACCCGCCTGTGCCAATCGCGACGTCGGGACGAAACACCCGGACAATGCCGCGCGCACGCACGAGCGCACGCAGCGCACGCCCCGCGCGCAGGACATTCTCAAACGAGAGCCGCCGCTCAAATCCCGCAAGATCGATCGCTGCGAAGTCGATGCCCTCGCGCGGCACGATGTCCGCCTCAAGCCCGTGCGGCGTCCCGACGTAGAGGATGCGCACGCCCGGAACTCTTTTTTCGATCGCACGGATGATCGTAAGCGCGGGATAGATATGCCCGCCCGTGCCGCCGCCCGATACGATGATGTTCATAGTCCGTTCACGATCCTCTTAAAGTCCCGTCCGCGCTCCTCATAGCCGCCGTACATGTCAAAGCTCGCGCACGCGGGCGAAAGCAGTACCGTCTGCGGCGGACGTGCAAGTGTATGTGCCAGACGCACCGCCGCTTCCATATCGTAGCCGACACGGCGAATGTGCGCGGGGGCAATCCCCGCGTCTGCCGCCGCCGCCGCGAACCGCTCCGCCGCCGCCCCGACGAGGATCAGCTCGTCCGTGCGCTCCCGCACAAGCCGCATGAAGTCCGTGAGATCGGTCATCTTATCATCGCCGCCCGCAATGAGGACAATGTGACCGTCAAACGCCTCGAGCGCTTTGATTGCGGCATCCGTATTCGTCGCCTTGGAGTCGTTGTAGTATGGCACTCCGCCGATCTCGCGCACCGGCTCGATGCGGTGCTCCACGCCCCGGAAGCTGCGCAGGACGGGGCGCATCTCCTCCGGCGTCACCCCGGCGAGGAACGCCGACGCCGCCGCGGCGAGTGCGTTTTCCACATTGTGACCGCCGCGAATGCCGAGTTCCGCAACGGGAACGAGTTCATGCCGCACGCCGTCCCAAACGATCACGATCATCCCGCCGTCGATGTACGCGCCCTCCGCGAGCGCGTGCCGACGGCTAAAGAGGCATACACGCCCCTTCGCGCGCGCCGCCATGCCGCGCGTATGCGGATCATCGTCGTTCAACACGAGGAAATCATCGGGGGTCTGCCATGCGAAGAGCTTTTCCTTCATCGCTTGATAGACCTCCATCGAGCCGTGCCGTACGATGTGATCGGGCGTCACGTTCAGCTCCGCCGCGATATGAACATGGAAATACTGCGTTGCCTCCATCTGGTAGCTCGAGATCTCCGCGGCGATTGCTCCCTCCGCCGGGATTCTAAGAGCCTCGTCGATGAGCGGCACGCCGATGTTGCCGCCGACGCCCACGGCGGGGAAATGCGCGCGCAGGAGCTCGCCGAGGAGCGTTGTCGTCGTCGTCTTTCCGTTCGTTCCCGTAACGGCGCAGATGGGAGCGCAGGCAACCTCCCCCGCGAGTTCCACCTCGGTTGTTACGCGGATGCCGCGCGTGCGCGCCGACCGGACGAGCGGAATGCGATCCGGAACGGCGGGCGAGAGGACGAGCAGATCGACGCCGGCGAGCTGTTCTTCCCCTTGTGCGCCAAAGACGCAGGAGATTCCCTGCGCCCTCAGCGATGCGATATGTGTACGCGTTTCCGCGTCCTTTTCAAGCTCCGGCTCGGATTTCGCATCCGAGAGCGTCACGTGCGCCCCTTCGCGCGCAAGATATTTTGCCGCGGCATAGCCGCTGATGCCCGCGCCGATGATGAGCGCAGTTTTTCCCCGATAGGACAATCCCTGTGTCCCCCTTAACTCCGTTAGTTTTTATAAGAGCGGCGCCGCAAGTCCCCACGCGAGGAGCGCCGCCGCCGCGCCGACCGCCCAAAACGTATAGACGACGCGCGTTTCGCTCCACCCGCCCAGCTCAAAATGATGATGAATCGGGCTCATGCGGAAAATACGCTTGCCGCGTGTTTGAAATGAAACGACCTGCAGGATCACCGACAGTGCCTCGCAGAAGAAAACGAATCCCACAACGGGCAGCAGCAGTTCCGTCCGCGAGAGAATCGCGACTGCCGCGAGCGCCCCGCCGAGCGCGAGTGATCCTGTATCTCCCATAAAGATGCGCGCCGGATGATGATTATACCACAAAAAGCCGATACATGCACCAATTATTGCAGTTGAAAACACCGTAAGTCCGCCGTCTGTGCCATAGGTCAGCGCCGCGTAAAACAACGCCGCGACGGCGACCGTCCCCGCCGCGAGTCCGTCGAGCCCGTCCGTCAGATTAACGGCATTGGACGTACCGACGAGCACAAACACAATAAGGACGTAATAGAGCGCTCCGATGTCCACGAACGTCCCGACCACCGGAATCCACAGGCTCGTATCGTGCCCGAGCACGGTGCGCGCGATCGCGATGGTCACGCCCGCAATGAGAATCTGCCCGGCGAGTTTTTGATAAGCGCGCAGACCAAGGTTGCGCTTTTTGACGACCTTAATATAATCATCCGCAAAGCCAAGCGCGAAATGCCCGAGGAAGATGAACAGCGCGAGCAGCGTCGTCGCCGTCAGCGGCGCAAAGAGAAGCGCCGCAAGCGTCACGCCGAGGACGATCATCACGCCGCCCATGGTCGGCGTCCCGCTCTTTTTTTGATGACTCGCGGGGCCTTCCTCGCGGATGCTCTGCCCGTATTTCAGCCGGTGCAGAAACGGCAGAAAGAAGAAGCCGCTGAGGATCACAAAAAAGAACGCTGTGAGCGCGGCCAGCAGGAGCGCCATTGCCGGCGGGAGGAAGTCAAAAATCTGCGCCATCAGTGTTTCGCTCCTTCCCCCGCGGCGAGCTCCATGATATGCTCCATCCGCATCCCGCGCGATCCCTTAAAGAGCACGGTATCGCCGTCCGCGAGCATCCCGCGCAGCAGATTCGCCGCCTCCTCATGCGTCGCGGCATGACGGCAAAGGCAGCCTGCCGCCGCGGCGGCTTCGTAAATGCGCCGTGCCTCGTCCCCATAGGTAATAACGACGGCAAAGCCCTCTGCCGCCGCCGTGCGCCCAACGCTCCGATGCCCCTCTGCGGATGCAGCGCCGAGTTCGAGCATATCGCCGAGCACGGCGATCCTGCGCCCCGGATAGAGCCGCGCCGTTGTCTCCAGCGCGGCGCGCATCGAGGCAGGACTTGCATTGTAGGCGTCGTTAATGAACGTCCACGCGCCGACGTGATGCACCTCATAGCGCATCTTCGGCGGCGCGAGACGGGAAAGTCCCGCCTGCATCTCCTGCGGGGAAAGACCGAGAGAAAAGCCCGCCGCAAGCGCCGCGAGCGCATTGTAGACATTGTGCCGTCCAAGGAGCGGCACGGCATAGTCATGCCGCTCACCGCCGTACGTCACCATGAACCGTGTCTCATTACACGCGGAACGGAGCGCCTGTGCGCGGATATCCGCTTTCGCACGGATGCCGTACGTCAGAATGCGCACACCGTCCGCTGCCTGTGCGCGCATCGCCGCAACGCGCGCATCGTCCGCATTCAGGATCACCGTGCCGCCGGGCGCGATCGCCTCCACGAGCTCCGATTTTGCCCGTGCGATATTCTCGATCGACCCGAGGAGCTCCATATGCGTCTCGCCGACGTTCGTCACGATACCGACCGTCGGCGCGGCGATGGCGGCGAGCGCCGCGATCTGACCGCGCCCGCGCATTCCCATTTCGACGACGGCGGCGGTATCCTCCCCCGTCATGCCAAGGAGCGTCAGCGGCAGCCCGATTTCGTTGTTATAATTCGCCGCCGTACGGCACACCGCACCGCGCCCGGAGAGCGCCGCCGCCGTCAGCTCCTTCGTCGTCGTCTTGCCGTTCGACCCCGTGACGGCGACAACGGGGATATCGAACTTCATCCGCCAGGCATGGGCGATCTGCTGATATGCGGCGAGCGTATCGGGCACGCCGATCACCGCCCCCGACATGCGGTCGAGTTCCTTGCGATGCGCGTCTGAAACGGGCTCCGGGAGCATCACGGCAACAGCCCCCGCGCGGAGTGCGCCGGCCGCAAAATCCGCGCCGTCGAACTTCTCCCCGCGCAGCGCGACAAAGAGATCGCCCGCCTGCACCTTGCGTGTGTCCGTCGTGATGCCGGCAAACGCGTCGTTTCCTCTCATTTTCCCAAGCAGAAGCCGACCGCCCGTCGCCGCGCGGATCTCATCCCATGTCATGAAAGCCACTAGCGTACACTCCTTATCGCTTCCGCCGCAGTCTCGCGGTCGTCAAAATGAATCGTCCCCTCTTTGAGAATCTGATAGGTCTCGTGTCCCTTGCCGAGGATCACGACGCTGTCGCCCGGGCGCGCCGCGCGTACCGCGTCAAAGATGGCGGTGCGCCGATCGACGAGTTTTTCATACGGTTTCCCGCCGAGCACGGGCAGCGCGCCCGACTCCACCTCGTCAAGGATCGCCGCAGGATCTTCCGTGCGCGGATTATCAGACGTGATGTAGACGAGATCCGCCATCTCCGCGCCGATCCGTCCCATGATGGGGCGCTTTGTCCGGTCGCGGTCGCCGCCGCAGCCAAAGACGACGATGATGCGCCCCCGCGTCACGGCGCGCGCCGTCCGCAGGACGTTCTCCATCCCGTCCGGCGTGTGCGCATAGTCCACGATGACGGAGAAATCCTGCCCCGCGCGCACGAGCTCGAACCGCCCCGGTACGCCCGTAAATCCCTCGAGCGCCGCGCGTATCACATCGTATCCGATACCCTCCGCACGTGCCGCCCCCGCTGCCGCGAGCACGTTGTAGACGTTGAATTCGCCCGTGATATGGAGCGTGAGCGCACATTCCTCATCTCCGTGCACGAGCCGCATCGTCATACCGTCCTGCGCGAGCCGGATGTCCCGCGCCGTCAGCGCCGCCTGCTGCGTCACGCCGTAGGAGAGCACGGGACAGGTCGTATGCGCGCGCATGACTGCCCCCGCCGCATCGTCCGCGTTGATGACGGCGGTCTTGCCCGCCTTTACACCGGGTGCGGAAACAAGCTCAAAAAGCCGCGCCTTTGCGCGCGCATAGTTTTCCATCGTTTTATGATAGTCGAGATGATCCTGCGTCAGGTTCGTAAAGACGGCGGTATCGAACTCGATGCCCGCCACACGCCCCTGATCGAGCGCATGGGAGGAAACCTCCATCACGACCGTATCCATGCCGCGTGCACGCATCTCCGCGAGCATCTGCTGCATGACGACCACGTCGGGCGTCGTGTTCGCAGTGGGGAACACCTCGTCCTCCATCATCACCCGGATCGTCCCAACGAGCCCCACGCGCCGCCCCGCAGCGCGCAGAATCGCACGCACGAGATAGCTCGTCGTCGTCTTCCCGTTCGTTCCCGTGATACCGACAACGCGCATCGACCGTGCCGGATAGTCGTAGAAATACGGCACGATCATATCAAGCGCCGCGTTCAGATCCGGCACATGGAGCACAGAGATGCCCGCGGGAACATCGACGTTTTCCCGCTGCGTCAAAACAGCGCGAGCTCCCGCCCGCGCCGTATTTGGTATGAAGGTATGCGCATCCACATGCGCGCCGCTGATGCATACAAAGAGCGCGCCCGGTTCTATTCTGCGCGAGTCACGCTCCACCGACAAAATCTCAACTGCAGGGTCGCCCGTGATCCGCGCGCCCGGAACGAGCGCAGCGAGTTCACTGAGTCGCTTCATCATCAATCATTCCCCTTCATGCGAAAAATACATTTTTTGCGGAATCTGCATGTTCAGCTCCTGCACTGCGATCGCCTCGATGCGTGCGGGGGATTTGAGCTGTGCAATCTCGATTTTCAGCCGCTCGTTCTCCTGCTCGAGCTGCTCCGCCTTTTGCTGCGTCTCAAGGAGCGTGTAACCGTTCTTCGCCCCGATGCCGCCGAGCAGTGTCACGACCATCGCCCCGAGTGCGATGAGAAAGAAGATGGCGCGCAGACAATTCCGCAGATTCGTATTCAGTTTACGGCGCAGAAGCGGTTCGCGCGGCACCTCAATCCGAGGTTCGGGCACCGGCTCTGCCGGTATGTCGTATACATAGGGATCGTATTTGTGTGCCGGCATCTGCGTCACCTTCTTTCCGGTCAAACTTTAATTCAAAAAATAATTGCTATAACTTCTCCGCGACGCGCAGCTTTGCACTCTTCGCCCGCGCATTCGCTGCGCACTCCGCGAGGCTTGCCGTCTGCGCCTTGCCGATGAGCCGCAGTTCCGGCGTATGTCCGCAGATGCAGACAGGCGTATGCGGAGGGCAGATACAACCGCGTGCGAGCTGCTGCATCGTGCGCTTTACAATGCGATCCTCGAGCGAGTGGAACGTGATCACCGCGATCCGCCCACCCGGCTTCAGCGTGTGCACAGCAGCCGTCACCGCATCCGATAGAATCGTCAGTTCCTCGTTGACCTCGATGCGGATCGCCTGAAAGACGCGCTTGGCGGGATGCCCGCCCTTTGCGCGCACCTTCTTCGGCACGGCACGGTCGATGATCTCGACAAGTTCGCCCGTCGTCTCGATGGGACGTTCTTTGCGCACTGCCTCGATGAACGCCGCGATACGCTTTGCCCAGCGCTCCTCGCCGTAGTCGTAAAAGAGCTCCGTCAGCCGCGCCGCACTGTACTCGTTGACAACCGTATACGCCGAGCGCGCCGCCCGCCGATCCATGCGCATATCGAGCGGCGCGTCCTGCATGTAGGAGAAGCCGCGCGCCGCCGTATCGATCTGCGGCGAGGAGACGCCGAGATCGAAGAGAATGCCGTCGACTGCCGAAACGCCCTCCGCCGTGAGGATCGCCGTCAGATTGCGAAAATTATCGTGCACGAGCGACACCCGGCACGCAGCGGATGCGAGCCGCACCTGCGCCGCCGCGATCGCCGTTTCGTCCTGATCGATACCGATGAGGCGCCCTGTGGGCGAGAGCTGTGCCGCAATGCGTCCCGCATGTCCCGCACCGCCGAGCGTGCAGTCCACATAGGTGCCTTCCGGCACGACGGCGAGCGCCGCGACCGTCTCGGTGGGGAGAACGCTCACATGATGAAAATCCACGATGCCGTTCCCCTAAATCGAAATGCCGTAGCTCGAGAGCTGCTTTGAGATCTCCGTGATGTTCGGATCCACCTCGCCCGCGTAGCTGAGCCACTTCTCCTTGTCCCACACCTCGATGCGCGCATCGGCACCCGTGAGGATCACGTCCTGCTTCAGCCCGATGTTCGCATAGGTGCGCAGATTCGCGGGAACAAGGAACCGCCCCTGCTTATCGCATTCAAGCGTACGCGCCCCGGCGATAAAAAAGCGTGCGAATGCACGTGCGTTCGGATCGGCGATCGACAGCGTGCGCAGCTTTGCCGCGAATTCATCCCACGCTGCCTGCGGGAACAGGAAGAGGCTGCCGTCGAGTCCCTTTGTGATGATGAATGAAACCCCGAGTTCCTGCCGAAAGTCGGCAGGCAGAATGACGCGGCCCTTCGCATCAATGCTGTGGGCGTATTCCCCCATGAACATCCGAGCCGCACCACCTTTCAGGATTCTTTTACCACATTATGGCACTTTCCACCACAATTCACCACTTTCCTTACAGTTATAGCAAAAATAAAGGAGTTTTTCAAGAAAACAGATATTCTTTTTTCGCGTATACAATTTATAAAAAATCATCAAAAAGCGCATGATAAAAGGCGCGGAGCGCAATTTAACGTCCCGTGCCTTTGCATAAAAAAACCGCCGCATTTTTGTTCAAATGCGACGGATCCAAAGATGCCGTTATTTAGATTTGATCATGTGCGATCATATACTCTGCGATTTGGAGCGCATTCAGCGCCGCTCCCTTGCGGATCTGATCGCCGCAGATCCAGAAATTCAGTGCGTTGTCCGTCGACTCGTCAACACGCAGCCGCCCAACCTCAACATCGTTCCTGCCGGAGGTATAAAGCGGCATGGGGTACTCCTGCGCGCTTGGATCGTCATGCAGGACAACGCCCGGGAATGCCGCAAGCGCACCGCGCGCCGCATCGATTGAGATGGGCTCTTTGAATTCAACATTGACGGATTCGGCATGACTGCGATAGACCGGGACACGCACCGTCGTTGCCGTGATGCGCAGCGTATCATCCTCCATGATCTTCTTCGTCTCGTCGATCATCTTCATCTCTTCTTTGGTATAGAGATTATCCTTAAAAACATCGATCTGCGGGATGAGATTAAATGCGATTGGATAGTGCTTCGGCAGCTTGCCGACGGGCAGGATATTTGCGACGGCTTCCTTCCCCTCAGCGAGCGCGGCGACCTGTTCCTCGAGCTCCGCCATCCCCTCTTTTCCTGCGCCCGAGACCGCCTGATAGGTGGAGACGACGATGCGGCGGATCTTGGCGAGGTCGTAAAGAGGCTTCAGCCCCATTACCATAATGATGGTCGAGCAGTTCGGATTTGCGATAATGCCCTTGTGGCGTACGATTGCCTGCGGGTTGACCTCGGGCACGACAAGCGGCACCTCAGGATCCATCCGGAATGTGCTCGAGTTGTCGATGACGACTGCGCCCGCCTTGACCGCATGCGGTGCGAACTCTGCGCTCGCCGCCCCGCCTGCAAAGAGGGCGATGTCAATCGCTGCAAAGGACTCTGCCGCTGCCTCCTGTACTGTATACTCCTCGCCCATAAAGGCGATTTTCTTTCCTGCCGAGCGGCTGGATGCGAGGAGACGCAGCTCCGAAAATGGAAATTTGCGCTCTTCGATGAGATTCAGAAACTCCTGACCGACGGCGCCTGTCGCGCCGAGAATTGCCACGCGATATTTCTTCATGACCATATCCCCTTACAGCAATTTATCAAGTCCAACGGTAAGCGACTTGAGTCCGCGCACCTTCTTTGCCGCGAGCACAACCCCTGGCATGAACGATTCGCGATTCAGAGAATCGTGGCGAATCGAAAGCGTCTGCCCGAGACCGCCAAAGATGACCTCTTGATGCGCCACATAGCCCGGCAGACGAACACTGTGAATCCGCATCCCCTCGTATGCCGCACCGCGCGCTCCTGCAATCTTCTCTTCCTCATCCGGATGTCCCTGCACATGGGGGGCGCGCACCTCGGCGATCATGGCAGCCGTCTGCACCGCCGTCCCCGACGGCGCATCGAGTTTGTTGTCATGGTGGAGCTCTATGATCTCCACATCGGGCATATATTTTGCCGCCATACGGCTCATGAGCATCATCAGAACGGCGCCGATCGCAAAATTCGGTGCGATAAACGCAGGCGTATCATTCGCCTCTGCCGCCGCCTTAATCTCCGCCTTTTGGGCATCTGACAGCCCCGTTGTTCCGACCACAGGCGAGACCTTATGCGAGAGCGCTGTGAGGACGTTCCCATAGACGACGTCCGGGCGTGTAAAGTCGATCATGACCTCAGGTTTCAGGCGCTTCAGCGCCGCCGCTAGATTGGTCTCCACGAGCACGCCGTTTTTCCCCGTGCCCGCGAGGTCTCCCGTATCCGCGCCGCCGTTGATGTCAACCGCACCGACGAGTTCAAGATCGGCGTCGTCGATAACCGCTTTTAGTACTGCGCGCCCCATGCGGCCGCATGCGCCGCTGACCAAAACTTTTGTCAAGGAAATTCCTCCTCAGTTCTCAATGTTTGCCGCACTCATTATACAAGCGCCGCCCCCGCGCGTCAAGGAAAAGGCGCTTGGATACATGCCGACATACCGAAAACCGGGGATGGATCCCCCTTCTATAATATTATAAAATAAATTCGACAAGCGACGGGTTCTGTGCTAAATTATTTGATTGGAAACATATATAATACTCGTCCTATTCTTCATCGAAAACGGAGGATTCCCACATGTCACAAAAAACCATCGATACGACGGAGCGCCCGCCGCTCCTCCAAACGATCCCGCTGTCCCTGCAGCATCTGTTCGCGATGTTCGGCTCGACGGTGCTCGTCCCGATTCTCTTTCATGTGAATCCGGCAACGGTACTGCTCTTCAACGGCATCGGCACGCTCTTCTATCTGATTCTCTGCAAGGGGAAAATCCCCGCGTATCTCGGTTCGAGCTTCGCGTTCCTCTCGCCGGTCTTTCTCGTGCTCTCGGAGTACAGCTACGAGGCTGCGCTCGGCGGATTCATCGTCGTCGGCGCCGTGTTCTGTCTCGTGAGTCTCCTCGTTCATACCGCGGGGACGAGCTGGATCGACGTCATCTTCCCGCCCGCATCGATGGGCGCAATCGTCGCGGTCATCGGACTCGAGCTGATGCCGACGGCGGCGGGCATGGCGGGACTCACGGGAGACAAGACCGATCCCACGGTCATCTTTGTCTCCATCGCAACGCTTGCGATTACCATCTTTGCATCCATCGCGTTCCGCGGCTTTCTCTCCATCATCCCCATCCTCATCGGCGTCGTGCTCGGCTATGTCATCGCCTTCGCCGCGGGGATCGTCGATCTTTCGAATGTGGAAAGCGCGCCGTGGTTCGCCATCCCGACGCTCTACACACCGGAATTTGATCTGCGCGCCATCCTCATCATCCTGCCCGCCTCCATCGTCGTCGTCGTGGAGCACATCGGTCACCTCATCGTCACGGGCAATATCATCGGGCGCAATCTCACAAAAGACCCCGGGCTTGACCGTTCGCTCCTCGGCAACGGCATCTCGACCGTGTTCTCCGGGTTCTTCGGCTCGACGCCGAACACAACGTACGGGGAAAACATCGGCGTCCTCGCCATCACGAAAGTCTACTCCACATGGGTCATCGGCGGCGCCGCTGTCTTTGCCATCCTGCTCTCGTGTCTCGGCAAACTCGCCGCGCTCATCCAGAGCATCCCGACGCCCGTCATGGGCGGCGTCTCGATGCTGCTCTTCGGCGTCATTGCCGCCTCGGGCATCCGTATCCTCGTCGAGGCAAAGGTGGACTACAACAATCCGATGAACCTCCTCCTCACCTCCATCGTCATGGGCGTCGGCGTCTCGACGGCAAGCCTGACGATCGGCACCGTCACCCTGCGCGGCATGTCGCTCGCAACCGTCATCGCCATCATCCTCTCCGTCTCCTTCCGCATCATCTTCGCACTGCGCCGTTCGCGGCAAATCTCAGGCGAATGACGGAGATTCACATCTCCCTGCCGCCCGGTGAAGAGATGCCTGCAAAAGCATATCTCACGAAAAAATGCGGCGTCTCCGGCGGTCTCTGGAAACGCATCAAGCACAGCGGCACATTCTCGCACAACGGCGTCCCCGCCATCGCGGCGCGCACCGCCGTCCGTGACGGGGATGTGCTTTCCTATGCGCTTCCTATTGTTTCTAGCGTTGTCCCCGAAGACCTCCCGCTCGCGATTGCCTACGAGGACGACGATCTGCTCATCATCGATAAGCCAGCCGGAATGCTCGTTCATCCGACGACGCAGGAAACACGCGGCACGATCGCGAACGCCGTACTTGGACGCTATGCGGCGCGCGGCGACACGCTTGATTTTCACCCGTGTCACCGGCTCGACCGCAATACAACGGGACTGCTCCTCATCGCAAAGCGTCCCGAGGTGCAGTATTACTTTACGAAGCATCGGGACGCCGTACGCCGCACATACCTCGCGCTCATTGAGGGACGTTTAACGCCCGCATCAGGCATCATCGACGCCCCCATCGCGCGCGCCCTGCCGAGCATCATCCTGCGCCGCGTCTCGCCGGACGGAAAACCCGCCCGGACGCATTACGCGACAGAAACAGCGACCGAGAGATACAGCCTCCTGCGGCTCTCTCTTGAGACCGGGCGCACGCATCAGATTCGCGTGCATCTCGCGCATCTCGGACACCCCCTGCTCGGCGACGACCTCTACGGCGGCAACACGGACGAGATCGCACGTCACGCCCTCCACGCCGCACGGCTCTCCCTACGCCTGCCGCACACGGGGGAATTGCTCACCGTCGCATCTCCCCTGCCGAAGGATATAGCACGGATTGCAGGAACACTGGCTCCCGTTTCATCATCTAAATGACACTGCATACTCAAATTGGGGCAGGACATGATTCTTTTCACGTCCTGCCCCAATTTTATGTATGTCGGCTTGCTTCTCTCCCATATTTTCTGTTGTAAAAAATATTTTTTATAAATATGAATTTCTTATTTACAAATCAAAAAAATATCGCTATAATCTGAAAAAAGAAAGGACGGTGCAGCCCATGCAGCACAAAAAAAGTTTTGTTTATGTACTTCTCGCATGTTGTTTTCTCCTCGCGTCCCTTGTGAGCGGATGCGGCGGAACTTCTGCGGATAAAAGCGCCGGAGATAAGCCGGCGGATGCAAAGAAAACGGTCACGGTCACGACCTCGTTCCTTGAGGATATGACGAAGCAGCTCGCAGGCGACTATGTGAACATCGAGCTCATCATCCCGGCGGGTGAGGATCCGCATCTCTATGTGGCCCAGCCTGCCGACCTCGAGAAGATCAAGAAAGCGGATCTTCTCCTCTATCACGGTCTGCACTTCGAGGGCAAGATGGCGGAAGTGCTCGAAAAGAAGGGCGCCGCTGTGACGAAGGATTTCACGGACAGCGAAATCAACTACATGGAGGAGGACGGCAAGCGCATTGTCGATCCACATTTCTGGTTTGACGTCGCACTCTATAAAAAGGCAACGGAAGAAGCCGCCGCGCAGCTTGAAAAGCTCCTCCCCGATCACAAAGCAGACATCGAGGCAAATCTCAAGAAGTACCTTGGTCAGCTCGATGCACTCGACAATGAGATCAAGGAAAAAATCGCGACCATCCCGGAGGGACAGCGCAATCTCGTCACGCCGCATGACGCGTTCAATTATTTCTCGCATCGCTATCACATGAACGTCGTTGCACCGCAGGGCGTCAGCACCGATTCCGAGGTTGCGAACGCGGACGTCGAAAAGACGGCGAACTTCATCGTCGAGCATAAAGTCAAGGCGGTATTCGCAGAGAGCACGACGAATCCGGAGCGCATGAAGAAACTGCAGGAGGTCTGCAAAACGAAGGGCTTTGACGTTGAGATCGTGGGCGGCGAAGGCAACGAACTTTTCTCCGATTCACTCGCACCCGCCGGACAGAAGGGCGACACTTACATCGATATGTATAAGAGCAATGTCGATCTGATCGTCAGCCATCTGAAGTAAGAATTTTTGCCGGAGGCGGGAAAGATCCCGCCTCTTTTTGTTCAAGGAGGAACGCGATGGATAAAAATAAAAGTGTCGTCCATGTGGAAGATCTTACGATGGCGTATCGTGAGACGCCCGTACTTTGGGACATCGATCTTGATATTCCGGGAGAGGTACGCTGTGCAATCGTGGGGCCCAACGGCGCAGGCAAGTCCACGCTGCTCAGCGGCATTCTAGGGCTCCTCGCTCCGGTTTCAGGCGAGGTGCGTCTATGGGGGCATCCTCTTGATGAGGTACGCAAGCGCATCGCCTATGTTCCCCAACGAGGCTCGGTACACTGGGACTTCCCGACAACGGTCTTTGATGTCGTGCTGATGGGACGTTACGCGCATATCGGTCTGATGCGGCGCCCCGGAAAACTGGACAAAGAGCTTGCCCTTGATGCCCTTGAAAAGATGAAGATGGTTGATTACGCCGGCCGCCAAATCTCCGAGCTCTCCGGCGGGCAAAAGCAGCGCGTCTTTATCGCGCGTGCTCTCGCACAGGACGCCGATCTCTACATCATGGACGAGCCGCTTGCAGGCGTCGACGAAACGACGGAACGCATCATTATGGATAAATTCATGGATCTGCAGCGCGCACACAAAACCGTCATTGCCGTACACCATGACCTCAGCACGCTCGACAGCTATTTCGACTTCCTCATCGTCCTCAACCGCACGGTCAAGGCATGTGACTATATGGCGCGTCTCGACAAGGATGCCGCCCTCGCCCGCGCCTATCGGATGAAGGAGTAAGCGATGGACATTTTATTCAATTACACCTTTCAAATCATCGCACTCGGCAGCGTTGTGCTCGCGATTACCGCCGGTTCTGTCGGTGCGTTTAGTGTCTACAAGGGGCAAAGTCTCATCGGCGATGCCATCGGACACTCGACATTTCCCGGCATCATTCTTGCCTATATGGTCTTTGCCACACGCAGCCCCGTCATCCTCCTCTGCGGGGCGATCGCAGCGGGTGCGGCGAGCTATGCCCTGATCCAGCTCGCGCATGAGGATAAGCGTCTCGGTCTTGATGCCAACCTTGCGATCTTTCTCTCCGGTTTCTTTGGGCTCGGCATGGCGCTCAAGAGCTTCATTCAGGGCAATCCGGACTATGCCGGCGCATCGCAGGCAGGGCTCGGCACCTATATCTTTGGACAGGCGGCATATATGCTCGAGGTCGATGTCATGCTCATTACCGGCGTATCGCTCCTCTGCCTCCTCATCCTCCTCGCATTCTATAAGGAACTAAAGCTCTTTGTCTTTGACGCCGAATACGCGCGCGTCGCAGGACTCCCCTGCCGCCTGCTGAACGTCCTCCTGCTCGTCATGACAATCTCGGTCATCGGCATCGGCATTAAGGCGGTCGGCGCGATTCTCATCAGCTCTTTCCTCATCATCCCGTGCGTTGCCGCAAATCAATGGTCCAACAACTTCTTACATGTCCTCCTCATCAGCAGCGGTATCGGCGCAGCCTCCGCCTTTATCGGAACCTATATCAGTACGGCACAGCAGGGGATGTCCACAGGCCCATGCATCATTCTCGTCGCATGTCTCATCGCATTTTTTTCCATACTGCTCGGTCCCAAAGGCATCCTTGGCAGTCTGCTCAATCGGAGGGAAGATCATGGATGACGCATTGCTCGTACTGATCCTTACCGCCGCCGCGTGTTCCGCGCTCGGCACGTTCCTCATCCTGCGCCGCCTGTCGATGATGTCGGATGCAATCAGTCACACCGTCCTGCTCGGGATCGTGCTCGCATTCTTTCTAACCTATGACCTCGGTTCTCCGTGGCTCTTATTGGGCGCCGCCGTTATGGGCGTTGTAACCGTCTCGCTCGTCGAGCTGCTCGGCAAGACGAACCTTGTCAAATACGACGATGCCATCGGCGTCGTCTTCCCGCTGCTCTTTGCCATTGCGGTCATTCTCATCAGTAAATTTGCGGGCAACGCTCATCTCGACACCGATATGGTGCTCATGGGCGAAGTCATTTACTCGGGGCTGAACACCGCACAGATCGGCGGCATTGAGGTTCCGAAAGCTGCGCTTAAAATGGGCGGGCTACTCGTCGGCATCATCGCCTTTATTGCCGTATTCTACAAAGAGATGAAAGTCTCCACCTTTGACACGGAATATGCAAAACTCATCGGCGTCCCGACGGGCATTCTCTTTTACGCTTTCATGTCCCTTACGTCGCTCACAACGGTCGCCGCATTCGACGCGGTCGGCTCGATCCTCGTCATCTCATTTTTCATCGCACCTGCGGCGACGGCACTCCTTTTCACAAAAAATTTAACACAGACTTTGATTATTTCTGTGATTTTTAGTATGATAAACAGTATCATAGGCTATGAAATCGCCGTACATACGAACGCCTCTATTGCGGGTCTGTGTGCGGTCGTCAATACGCTCGTCTATATGCTCGCTCTGCTCGTCAATCCGAAGGGATTTGTCACGACATACATCCGCCGCGCACGGAACAGGAAATTGCTCCGCGAAGAACTGTTCATCCTCCATATCGGCAAGCATACGGCGGAGGATCTGCACAGCCCCGAGAACCACGCCGCCCAGATCGGAAATCACCTCAAATGGGGAGCGGCGCGTGTCCGAGCGGTCACAAACGCACTGCTTTCAAAAGGGGAGCTGGAACGTGAGGGCGACTATTACCTCCTGACCGAGCGCGGCGCGGAGACTTACCGGATGCTGTGCAGCAGATATTATATTTAGGGGAATCAACATGGGTATGGAAATACAACCGCAGTGGGAAGAGTTCATCATTGCGATTTTTAAGATGAACCGGCGTCAAGGGAAGGCAACGAACAAGGAGCTGAGTCAATGGCTCTCTGTCTCACCCTCGCTCGTCACCGAACTCATCAAAAAGATGCAGACGGAGGGCATTCTCGCGCCCGGCAAGAATATCATTGCGCTCACGGACGCGGGGGAAGCCGCGGCCAAGCGCATCATCTCAAAACACCGCTTGTGGGAATACTTTCTCACCGAAACACTGAACTTCAACTGGAAGGACGTCCACGCACAGGCAAGTGCCCTCCAGAACGTCACGAGCGACGAGCTCTTTGAAAAGCTCAACGACTTCCTCCACCGCCCCGCAGCATGTCCGCACGGCGGTGCGATCTTCGCCAACCGGGCCGAGGAACTTGCAGGGCTCGTACCACTCTCAGAGAGTACGCCCGGCATCACCTATACCATGCGGCGCATCCCGGACAATACGGCGCTCCTCGAATACGTCGAACACATTGGTCTCGCGCTGGGTCAAACGTTCACTGTCAAGGGCTTTGAGTCGTTCGACCATACGGCGATCATCGACCTCGCAGGCACAGAGGTGCGTGTCTCGCCGAAGGCATGCGTCGATATCTATCTTGAAGCGGAGACCGCTGAAGAATAGACCTCGTCAGAGAAAAACACAAAAATTGGGCACCGCATGACGATGCCCATTTTTTGTTTGGAATATTTTGTTACAGCCCCGTTTTTCATCTCTTCTCAGAAATTCCGATGCGTATTTTTATCCTGCTTGTTGGCAATACAGGTGATAATAAGCTCCCTTTTTCTCCATGAGGGCATCATGGGTACCGCGTTCCAATATGCGGCCATTTTCCATGTAGATGATACAGTCGCAGTCCTGCACCATACTCAATCGATGTGCAATCATCAAAAGAGTACGTCCGGCAGAAATCTGTTGGAGATTTTGGCGCAGCAGCTGTTCCGACTCTGTATCAAGCGCACTTGTCGCCTCATCAAAAATCAAGATCTGCGGATCTCTGATAAGCGCCCTGGCAATCGCAACACGTTGCTTCTGCCCTCCGGAAAGAGTATTGCCGCCTTCCGATACTAGAGTACCATATCTCTGCGGTAACTCTTGGATGAATGCGTCCGCTCCGGAAATGATCGAGGCTTTTCTGATTTCTTCATGAGAGGCGCCGTTTTTCGGCAGTGCAATATTTTCTTGTATCGTGCCGCGAAAAAGTTTTGTATCCTGGGTGACGACGCCCATCTGCTGACGCAGCCACGATGTCTCTATATTGGCAGCATCGAGACCGTCGAGCAGTATATTTCCACGGCTGGGCAGGTAAAATCGCTGTATAAGTTTTGCTAATGTGCTTTTCCCGGATCCGGATTTACCGACGATACCGATTTTTCCTCCGGCCGGTATATGTAAGTCAATATGCGACAGATTATCCCCCGCGGCTCCCGGATAGCGAAAGCTCACGTCTTCGAATCTAATATCACCTTTGACCGTAGGTGTTGTTAGGTTTTTAGCATTGAGCGTATCTTCCGGCGGCTCCATGGAAATGTCATCCAAATAGTGCAGGGATACCTTTGTTTGTTGATAGTCCTGCCACATATTCGACAGGCGCACAATGGGTGAGATCACATAGCCGGTATACATTTGGAAGGCGACAAGTTCCCCAACGGTAAAATTTCCATCCATGATTTCTTGCACGCCAAACCAAAGGATCGCAACGATCGTCAGCTGTTGTATCGTGCGAGCCAGATTGTTGCCGGCATTGTTTATATTATCAATGGCAAAAGAAGCTCTCACTTGCGCGGCCATGAGCTCATCCCAGCGTTGACGACAGCTCTTTTCGACAGACAAGGTCTTGATCGTTTCCATGCCGCGTAATATATTGAACAGAAACCCTTGCTTGCGGCTTTCAACCTGAAATTTAGTCTTTAGCCTGCGGCGCAAATATGGCGTCAGCACTAGATTTATGATGATAAAACAAAGCAAAGCGACAAGAGTTATCAAGGTCAGCTGCGTATTATACAGGAACAAGATTACCAAATATATCACAGCGAAAAGCACGTCAAGCAGCGCAGTAAGACCTGCGCTTACCACAAAGCGGCGTATACTAGCCAGTTCGCGCATTCTCGTTATAATATCGCCGGTTTTCATGCGCTCAAAAAAGCTGAGGGGCAAACGCAGTAAATGATAGAAAAGCTTGGCGCTGAGCACGGTATCAAGCTTACTGGCATAATGATTCATGATAAATCGTCGCCATACGGCCAGCCAGCCGCGGAAAAAGCAGGCGCATATCATGCCAAACGCCAATACATTCAACGTATCCAGGCTATGATGTACCAGGAGATAGTTGATCGTTTCCTGCATAAAAAGCGGCGCTATGATATTAAATCCCTGCATAAAGACGGAAAATATCAAAACGATTCCAAAGCCCTTTTTATACTTTGAGGCAGCATGGATCAGCCATTTCCAGTCAAGCTTTTCAACCGGGGAAGCCGACGCGTCTTTCTTTGCGATCGGGATTAATTGCCTTTTCCAGCGTTGACGCAATTGCTCATCGCTGATCAGCATAATTTTATTGTGTTGGGGAATCCAGCATTGCAGCTGACTGCCGTCTTGCCCCAACAGAAGGATCGAACTCCCGTCCTGCAGGGGAGCGATCGCCGGACACGGTATCATGGGCAGCGGCTTTTCCTCGGCATAAGAAAGTATACCGGCGCGCAGCCCGAGTTCCCGTGCTGCTCTGACAACAGCTATTTCATCCATAGCAGCATTTGAGAAAACATAGGAGTGACGAAGCTGCTTCGCATTGATATTGACTCCCACCAGTCGAGCCCCGGCAACCAGGCACTGCAGCGCGGGATCTTCCATTTCTTGTGCACGTTGTCGCATGCTTATCGTTCCCTCAAAAATTCACTCTTATAGGTTTTGAACGGCTCCAGGAAAAACTCGTATATATGTTTTTTACGCGTTTTTATTTCTGCCGTAACGTTCATTCCGCTGGACAGAGGAACTTTCCTTCCTTCGATGTCTATGGTATCTTTTTCCGGTGTCAAAAGCAGGCGGTACACACGACCTTGCTCCGGATCCTCTATAGAGTTTGGACTGATATTAGTCAGTTTTGCAGAGACAACGCCGTATTTTTGATAATCAAATGATTCGATCTTGACATCCGCCTCCTGCCCTTCCTGCAGGAAGCCTATATCCTTATTTTGAGCCCATGTCTCAATTTCTAGCCGAGTTCCTTCCGGCACCAGTTCCATTAATGCCTGTGCGGTCGTTACGACACTGCCAAGCGTATGCACCTGCAGATTGCTTACATAACCGTCGTCAGGAGCCAGTATCTTGATGAGTTCATGCTGCTCGGCAGCCTTTTTTAGCTCCTCATTTGCCTGGAACAATTCCTGCTGTGTTTGATCGATCTCCTGATCAATACTCAATTGCCGCTCTGCCTTCACATTCGCAAGATCCCATATTGCTTTAGAAAGCGCTGCGCTGTTCCCGGATACAGTTTCCTCCTGCTCGTTTGCGCTTTCTTCCACCGCAATGCGTCTTCCACGCTGATCGATCAGGGAAATTTCAGCAATAGCGGCCTCATCTACAAGGGCGGCATAACGATTTTCTTTGTCCGCCTCTATCGCATATAAAGATCGGAGTTTATCCAGGTCGATCTTTGAACTCCGTAATTCGGCTTCGGCTTTTGCTGCTTCCTGCTGAGCTGCATATAGGCGGGTATGGTAGTCGGTTTCCCGGCTGGCAAAAAGAGCCTGCTCTGACGAAATCTCTTTTTCGTCTAAATCGGTACTGTTCCTATCCGGATGAAAGGAACTCCCGGTTTTTTCCGCCTGCAGTCTCTCTAGTCTAAGGCGAGCGTAGGCGGCTTGCTTTCTTACCTTAGCCAGATCGGCTTCCGATATCGTCGGATCCAGCTCCATAAGCACATCGCCTTTGCTGACCTTCTGACCTTCGGTTACATATATTGTCCTCACAATGCCTTTGTCGTAAGCCTGCAATGTACGTACATAGCCGTCGGGGATGATTTTTCCGGTGGTAACCGCTACTTCGTCCACCGTGCCAAAAATAGCCCAGAGTAAGATCGCTGCCATCAAAGCCGCTATTGTCCAAACAGCAATACGCCCGGCATAGGTGGGCGGTGTCTCTACGACCTCAAGCCCTGCCGGGAGGAACTCCGCTTCCCGTGCAGAATAGTTTTCTATTTCTTTCAGTCGGGGAAGATTCTTTCTCTTTCTCTTCAGCCAATCGAACATAAAATTCTCCATGATACTCCCATTGTTCCGGATATTCCGAAAAAGAATACCCGGCGGCAGGAATTCTTTCTCGTTATCCTTTTTGTGCGTCCCATAGCGCACGATAGGCGCCGTTTTTCTCCATCAGCTCCGCGTGTGTTCCCTTCTCTGCAACATGCCCATGATCCATAACAAAGATCATATCGCATCCTTGGACATTGGCTAAGCGATGTGCAATGATGAGCGTTGTGCGCCCCTGCGCTATCCGGGACATGTTTTGCATGACAATACGCTCCGATATATAGTCCAGTGCGCTGGTCGCTTCATCAAAAATCAAAATTTTCGGCTTACGCAGCAGTACTCGGGCAATCGCGATACGCTGCCGCTGCCCGCCCGACAAATTACTGCCGTCATCCGTCAGCTCCGTATCATATCCTTCCGGCAGTTCGCGAATGAACTCGTCCGCTCCGGCAAGTGCAGCAGCTGCCTGAATGGCATCCGGATCGACATGGGGCATTCCATAGGAGATGTTTTCATTGATTGTACCGGGGAATAATCTGTTTTCCTGCAGCACAATACCAATCTGCTGCCGCAGAGCGGAAAGAGACAGCTCCCGTATATCCTGCCCATCCAACAAGATATGCCCCTCTTGAGGCAGATAGAGACGATCCAGCAGTTTTGCGATGGTACTTTTCCCTGATCCGGAACAACCGACAATGCCGATCCGCTGTCCGGGCTTAATATGCAATGATACGTCGTCTAGCGCCGGAGGATCCTTGGATTCATATGAAAACGAGACGTTTTGAAAGACAATATCGCCGCGACTAGGAGCGCCGGACGCCGTGCCGGTATCCCAGCCGGGTTCACGCTCCGCATGGATCAGATCGCCGATCCGCTCCATGGATAATTTCATCTGCTGGAAGGATTGCCAGACCTGCGCTAACCGCAGGATCGGTGCTGCTGCTTGATTGGCAATCATCTGGAATGCAATAAACTGACCGATTGTCAGGGAGGAAGAGATGACCATAACGCCGCCTGCCCAGATAATCAGATAACTAGTCACACGCTGCACCAGGCTAACGCCTTCATTTAGTCCTGCCCCCATTTGAGCGGCATCCAGGTTCTTACATACGCTGCGGCTCAACATAGCTTCCCAATGATAGCGAAACCGCGGCTCCAGAGACAGTGCCTTGACAGTATCTATGCCCGCGACAGCCTCAACCAGGAATGATTGATTGCGTGCCTCATAATTCCATGCATCCGTAATTCTTTTTCGATAGCGCGGCGCCCCCCATACATTCAGTGCAATCTGCACAGGTACGGCTGCCAGCGCAATCAGCCCCAGCGTAAAGCTGTAGTAAAACATAACGGCAAAAAATACTACCGAAAATACGATATCAATACATGCATTGATCGCCGTCTTCGTGAGGAACTCGCGCACATTTTCAAGCGCGGAAACCTTCATCAGGATATCCCCGGCACGCCGTCGTATAAAATATTGCAGAGGTAATTGCATTAAATGACGGAACAAAGCAGTCCCCAAAATAATGTCAATCTTATTCGTTGTATGAGAAAAGAGGTACCGGCGCATACTGTCCATGATCAACTGAAATAATATAACGATGACCATGCCTATCGCCAGACCGTTGAGGGTAACGAGCCCCCGGTTGACAATCACCTTGTCGATAATGACCTGCGTGCACAGCGGAACGACCAATCCAAGAAGCTGGAACAGAAAGGCTGCCATGACGATCTCCGCCAAATATACTTTATAACGAAGGATCGCCCCCGAGAACCATTGGAAATCTTTCCGTATAAACCGATTCATGAAGTTTATTGTTATCCCCACCGATCTATCCTCTCGCTATGCACTTCCTCATAGAAATATCAGCACCGCCAGACCGCCGCAGCATACGAGCCAGAGCCCAACTAAAGTCATTATCCAGTATTTCCATTGTTTGCGAGATATATTTTGCGGCGTCATCTGGTGAACGCCGGTAATCATACAGGCAAAAGCAAGACAGCCAAGGGAGGACACCCCGCTAAACACTCCCAAAAGCATAAGATTCGAGGACTTTACACTATCCTGTACCAACTCAAGGAAGGGCACCCCAGAAAGTAACAGTATACACCCCAGAGGAAAAAGCAGATTATGTGTTTTCTTATAGATATAGGCAGCAAAAGCCAATACAACTACGGACGACAAAGACAATACTATGACCTGCAGATCCGTATTGCCCCATCTCGCTAAGGCTCGACCGACAAGCAGCCCGCCGACAAGCAAAAGTATCCTATTTTCTTTCTTCATAAAGTTTATTGCCCTTCGTTTGGTTCGTCACAAACTTGTGCTTTTGTGATATCCACGACTTTATCTATTTTATATCCGACATAGGCAATCAAGCCCAAACTTGCTACGGCAACAGCAGCTTCCGGCGCAAGCGCTGCTGCTACCACTGCAGCAGCTACAGTTTCTATTGCATCAACTAGAACGGCTCCTGTCGCGAAGGCACCGATATCAATAGCAGCTGCCTTGTATCCTGTCGTCATATCATTATATTGATGTCCAGCCAAATCATTGTAGATGTCATTGGCAGAAAACAGAACGGATGCAGGTCCCGCCTTGCTTACCGCCTTTGACAAAGAACCTCGCGCAATTCCTTTGGAACTACTCGCTTCATCAAGCATGGCATCTATCATCTTATTATCTATGGCAACGATACTGTTCTTTGCCAAAGAGGTCTCATCTTTAGAAGGCGCCCAAGAGGTCGCCGCTAAAGCTGCTCCATAAGTTTCCGTGGTCTCCATATCAGTATCCTTGAAGCCACTCCATGCGTCGATCGCATCATCGTCAAAGGCGTCCCAACTGTCGTCTTCTTCATCGGAAAGTTCTGCGCTGTCAATCTCTTGACCGAAGCCGCCCCAACTGCTGATGCCTCCCCAGCCGCCGTTTTCTTCTCCATCATCGTCCCGACCGCCGATCGCATCGTCGTCAAATCCACCCCAACTGCCATCGTTGTCACCGGAGAGTTCTGCGCTGTCAATCTCTTGACCGAAGCCACCCCAACTACTGATACCTCCCCAGCCGCCGCTTTCTTCCCCATCACTGCTCCAGCCACCGATTGCATCGTCATCAAAGCCACCCCAACTGCCGTCGTCTTCATCGGAGAGCTCTGCGCTGTCGACCTCTTGACCAAAGCCGCCCCAACTACCGATGCCGCCCCAGCCGCCGGTTTCTTCCCCATCATTGCTCCAACCGCCGACCGCATCGTCGTCAAAGCCACCCCAACTGCTATCGTTTTCATCGGAGAGTTCGGCGCTGTCGACCTCTTGACCAAAGCCGCCCCAACCGCCAACCCCTTCGGACGAGTCGTTGTCTGCGCCATAGCCGCCGTCATCATCTCCGCTGTAACCACCATAGCCGTCATTCGTATCGTCGTTTCCGTAGCCGCTGCCTATATCATCACCACTATAGCCGCCATAGGAATTGTCGTCGGAATCGTCGTTGCCATATCCGCCATTTTCCTCACCGATATCCCCCCAGCCGCCATCGGCATCGTCTCCGGTACCGCCCCAGCCGTCGCCGCCATAGCCCTCGGACGAATCGTTGTCTGCACCATAGTCACCGCCATCATTACCGCCGCTGTAACCGCCATAGCCGTCATTCGTATCATCGCTTCCGTAACCGTTGCCTACATCATCACCGCTATAGCCGCCATAGGAATTGTCGCCGGAATCGGCATCGTTGCTGCCGTAGCCGCCATAGGAATTGTCGTTATTATTATCGTTCATTTCAATTCCTCCTTGCCAGTATTACTATACAGATTTATTTTCCCGCTTTATTATTATAAAATATAATAAGTCCTGTTATTTTTACCTTAAAGATATTGGTTCTTTCTTTTATTTTATTTAGGAGAGCAATATATTTTCTATATTTTTTAGGATACAAGGCACTCAAAAAACCGACGAGGCTGCATAGCTGTGTGGAGCATCGTCGGCTTTTTTAGTTGTACCGTTTACTTTTTCAGTGCGGCAAGTTTCGATCCCATGATACGCTTGTACGTCCCAACGTTCATAAGCTTACCCTCATAGACAATGAAAAATCATTCCAGAGAAGCATTGAAGGCTTTCCATATGAACCTTGTCCATAAAGCTAATTGCTGTTCTCCCCCATTATAATGCCTTATAAAAATGTCAGTGCCGCTGCGCCGCCGCAGCATACGAGCCAGAACCCGGCTAAAGCCATCATCCAGTATTTCCATTGTTTGTGAGATATATCTTGCGGTGCGATCTGATGTGCACCGGTAATCATGCAAGCAACAGCAAAACAAAGAAGAAAGATCACCCCGTTAGAGACACAAAAAAAGGTAACTTCAGAAGATTTTATGCTGTCTTGCAGCACTTCAAGAAGAGGCAGACAAGTAACCAGCAACACGCATCCCAATGGTAAAAAGTAATTATGGTTTTTCTTGTAAATATAGAGCCCAAAAAGAAGTATCCCTAGAAATGCCAAAGAAAATACTATGAGCTGCAGCTCCGAATTTCCCCATCTTGACACGGCTCTACCTGCAAATACGCCAATGACGGCGAAAAAAATACCGATATTTCTTTTCACAATTACCTACTCTCCTCCGTTTAGATTACCGAAAGAATCGTTCCGAAAGTCTCCTTAAGATTGCTCTGAATAAGCCTATCAATAAAGATAATTCTACACTCTATCTATTCGGCGGTTCCAATAGAAACAACACGGCTGCTACACCTCCGCAGCATAGCCCCCACGTTAAGGCTAATCCTATGAGACAATATTTACATTTTTTCCGGGATATAGCGTGCGGTGAGATTTGACAGCAGCCGGTGAACAGACAACCGATAGCCATACAAAACGCAAAAAATACAACGCTAAATGCCCCAAAAAACATGACATGAGAAACTTTTCCAATGTCCCCCAATTTATTGATGAAGGGTAGGCAGCCAAACAGTAAGATGCCTCCTATAAGAAAGAACCAGGTATGCGTTTTTTATAGACGTAGACACCAAAAGAAAGTACGGGCAATGCCGCTAAAATTAATATAATGACTTCCATATCCGTATTTCCCTGACTCGCCAAGGCTCGACCGGCAAATACGCCAATGACAGCCACAAGAATACTGATATTTTTCTTCATATGTTTTACCACTCTTCATTTGGTTTGCTGCAAAATATTATAACGAAAGATCATTCCGGAGAACCATTGGAAGACTTTCCATATAAACCTTGTCCATAAAGCTAATTGCTGTTCTCCCCCATTATGACGCCTTATAAAAATGTCAGTGCAGCTAGACCACCACAGCATACGATCCAGAACCCGGCTAAAGTCAGCATCCAATATTTCCATTCTTTATGAGATATATTTTGCGGTGCGATCTGATGTGCGCCGGTAAACATACATCCGAAAGCCCCAAAAAACACAAAGAGCA
>NZ_AUFU01000010.1 GCF_000426665.1 Centipeda artemidis DSM 19719
AACGTCGTGAGACAGTTCGGTCCATATCCATCGCGGGCGCAAGATACATGAGGGAGGCTGCTCCTAGTACGAGAGGACCGGAGTGGACGAACCAACGGTGTACCGGTTGTCCTGCCAAGGGCACGGCCGGGTAGCTGCGTTCGGAAGGGATAAACGCTGAAAGCATCTAAGCGTGAAGCCCGTCCCGAGATGAAGTATCTCATCTTTTAAGAGAGTAAGACCCCTTGCAGAAGACGAGGTAGATAGGCTGGGCGTAGAAGTGCGGCAACGCATGCAGCTGACCAGTACTAATCGGTCGAGGGCTTGATTTATTGATGGAAAGTGCGCAGCACTTTCCATGATGACAGGTTATTTCGCAACTAATTTGCAAAGAGTTTCTTCTGTCTAGTTTTGAGTGAGCAAAAGTTTACTCAAGTATGCGGTGATGATGCCCGGACGGTTCCACCTGTTCCCATTCCGAACACAGCAGTTAAGCGTCCGCAGGCCGAGGGTACTTCGTTGGAGACGACGTGGGAGAGTAGGTAGTTGCCGCAATGGGACTCGTGAATCGCGTGGTTCACGAGTTCTTTTACAAAATATTATAACGGCGGCTTTGGTGAAGCGGTTAACACACTGGATTGTGGCTCCAGCATGCATGGGTTCGATCCCCATAAGTCGCCCCATAGGGGTATAGCTCAACTGGTAGAGCAACGGTCTCCAAAACCGTAGGTTGTGAGTTCAAGTCTTACTGCCCCTGCCATTGAAATTTACCGTATTGCTCTTGCGATACGGTCTTTTTTATGTTCTTTTTTCCTTGTCAAAGATTCAATAATAGTGTAGAATGACACATGTGCAAAACTGCATATACTTATTGTGAATCTAAGGAGGAGATATACTCATGAAGAGATTTGTCCAAATGGTGCTTGTGCTCTGCCTCACGCTGTTAGCCGCGCAGGCAGGAGCGTCCCCTTATTCCGACAAGGTGACACTTCCCGAGGGGGCTGTCATTACGAATGTGAACCGTTTGGCTGTCGGGGCTCCTCTCTATGTACAGGTGGAGGATACTTCGCCGTCACTTGAGATTTTGACGCAGATTGTCTCGGATGCGAGCCGTATCACACGTGCGAATATTGTTCCCTATGATATGGTCGTCAAGGGAATTCAGGAGTCGAAGGGGGTTGATCTTAAGACGCTCCCCCGCCGCGATGCTGCAAAGATCTTTAAGGAGAATGTTGCGGACTATGCGGACGCCTATATTATTCTGACTGTAGCAAACAACAGCCGGACGACGTTCTTCTTTGATGTTTACCGCTCCGGTTCGAACGATCTCCTCTACACCTATGAGGTTCGTGCGAACAAGTCGGACGGCAATACGGTTGCGACGTTCTCCAGCCTTTCCGAGCAGTTCTATAAGAATTGGCAGCGTTCGGTCGAAGAGCAGAATAAAGGAAAATAAGATTATTGTACGTTGCGAGAGATTGCTGCACTTCTGTGCGGCAGTCTCTCTTTATTATTTTATAGATCTCAAAAAAATTCAATTTTTATCCTGTACAATAACCATACCTACCGGATAGAAAATTACCGGGCGGACGATGGGAGGGCGCCCTCAAAAAACTACCTTGCAAAGTTGAAAAACGTCGATGAAGGAGCCTATAAAGTCTTGAAAACCATAAGAAATTTGAAACCAAGAAAGATCGATAATATTTTTTACGTAAATTATCTTGCCTCCCTGAAAAAAATATGATAAGATGACTGCGTTGTTAGGATGAATACTTGTCACTAAATACGGTGAGTACATTTGCTAAGGAAGGAAGAGATAAATGGGTGAAAATTCATTCTTTTCCCGCATGAAAGATACATTTTCAAGCGTGGTGAACTCATTTATGCCGATGATGGAAGAAGAGTTTGAAGAGGAGATTGCGCAGGAGCGCGCTTCTCAGAAGGCGGAGATGCGGCGGGAGACATCTGCGCTGCGGGAGCGTCGGGTCGCTAATGGTGGAACGGTCTCATATGACACCTCTTCCTATGGCGCAGGGACTTCCGCCTCGGCGATGCATACGACCTCTACCGGGGATTCCGGTACGCAGTTCACTGTCCATACGACGAAGGTTGCGGAGCTGAAGGTTCGTATTCATCGTCCGCGTCGCTATGACGATGCTGCGCCTGCCGTGGTTCAGCTCAAACAGGGAATTGCGATCGCGGTTAATTTCGACTGTATGAATGAACCTGAGCGCCGCCGTGTCTGCGACTTCCTGAACGGCGCCTGCTATGTTCTGCATGGTTCGGCACGTGTCATTTCGAGCACGATCATTCTCTACGCACCGAAGGGCGTGGACGTGAGTGAAGCAATGACCATGGCAAAGTAATTTTACGATATTGTTTATGTACACGGAGAGACGATGTTCGCTCCGTGTTTTTGTTTGCAAAGAAATTTTTTCCGAAGCGTTGTTTTACATCTGTTCTTATGTTATAATACTCGGCAGTGTGAAAAAGCACGCGATTCCGATAGCCAACCTGTGCTGCTGATGCGGTGGTATGGCACATGAGGAACGCGGAAGAACAACAGGAGGTATATTCATGGCAGTCATTTCTATGAAGCAGCTTTTGGAGGCAGGCGTCCACTTCGGACACCAGACGCGCCGCTGGAACCCGAAGATGGCGCGTTACATCTTCACGGAGCGCAACGGCATCTACATCATCGATCTGCAGAAGACGGTGCGCAAGGTGGATGAGGCGTACAACTTCCTTCGCAGTGTTGCGCAGGAAGGAAAGTCCGTACTCTTCATCGGTACGAAGAAGCAGGCGCAGGAAGCGATCCGCGAGGAAGCTCTGCGTGCGAATATGTTCTATGTCAACGAGCGCTGGCTCGGCGGCATGATGACGAACTTCCAGACCATTCAGCGCCGTATTCACCGTCTCAAGGAGCTTGAGGCGATGGAGGAGAACGGGACGTTCGAGGTTCTGACGAAGAAGGAAGTGCAGGGACTGCGCCACGAGATGGAGAAGCTCGAGCGCTATCTCGGCGGAATCAAGGATATGAACCGTCTGCCGGGTGCACTCTTTGTCGTTGACCCGCGCAAGGAGCGGATTGCGGTCGCCGAGGCACGCAAGCTCAATATCCCCATCGTGGCGATTGTCGATACAAACTGCGATCCGGACGAGATCGACTATGTGATCCCCGGAAACGACGATGCGATCCGCGCGGTGAAGCTCCTCACGGGCTGTATGGCAGACGCTGTGCTCGAGGGCAATCAGGGCGGCGCAGCGGAAGAAGCTGCGGCTGAGTAAGGAATAAAGAGGGGGGTAAGGGAGTGTTATCCCTTGCCCTTTTTTGATGAAGGCGATCAATGCAATAGGAGGCATACAATGGCAACAATTAGTGCTGCAATGGTAAAGGAACTGCGCGAGCGTACGGGCGCAGGAATGATGGATTGCAAGAAGGCGCTCGCTGAGACGGGCGGAGACATGCAGAAGGCGATCGACTACCTGCGTGAAAAGGGAATTGCAAAGGCGGAGAAGAAGGCCGGCCGCGTTGCGGCTGAGGGGGCTGTGACGGCGTATCTCTCGGCTGATGCGAAGGTTGGCGTGATCGTTGAGATCAACTGCGAGACGGACTTTGCGGCGGGCAACGAGCAGTTCCGTGCGCTCAGTGCAAAGGTCGCAAAGCATATCGCTGAGACCGATCCCGCAGATCTCGACGCGCTGAATGGAAGCACTCTTGACGGCAAGGACGTCGCTGCCCTCATCACGGAGGCGACGGCAACGATCGGTGAGAAGATTTCCCTGCGCCGATTTGCACGCTATGAGAGTACAGGGCGTGTTGCGACCTATATCCATATGGGCGGCAAGATCGGCGTGCTCGTAGAGCTCACGGGCGGCGATGAGCAGCTCGGCAAGGATATCGCGATGCAGATTGCGGCGGCGATGCCTCTGGCGATCGACCGTTCCGGCGTGACGGCGGATCACATCGAGCACGAGAAGGAAGTGCTGCGCAAGCAGGCGCTCGAAGAGGGCAAGCCCGAAAAGATCATCGAGAAGATGGTCGAGGGGCGCATCAATAAGTTCTACGAGGAAGTCTGCCTGCTCGAGCAGAAATTCGTGAAGGATCCCGAGAAGAAGATCTCCGAGGTGCTCGGAGATGTTCAAGTTAAAGCGTTCACACGGTTCCAGCTGGGCGAGGGCATCGAGAAGAAGCAGGAAGATTTTGCTGCTGAAGTTGCTGCACAGATGCAGTAATAGACCGAGAAGGAGAGCTGCCTGCCGGCAGCTCTTTTTTGCAGAGATAAAGCGGATTTTTTTAGAAATCTATGCTATAATGTCGCAGAGTAGAGAGCGTGACAGGAGGAATCATCTTGGATGCGAAATATCGCCGTATCGTTTTGAAACTCAGCGGGGAAGCCCTTGCGGGCGAGCAGGGATTCGGCATCAATCCCTCTGTGGTCGAAGAGATTGCCGCACAGATCAAGAAGGTGCGCGATCACGGCATCGATGTTGCGATTGTTGTCGGTGGCGGTAATATCTGGCGCGGGCTTTCGGGCAGTGCTAAGGGCATGGATCGTGCGACTGCGGACTACATGGGCATGATGGCGACGGTGATGAACGCTCTTGCCCTGCAGGATGCGCTTGAGAAACAGGACGTCGATACGCGCGTACAGAGCGCGATCGAGATGCGTCAGGTCGCGGAGCCGTACATTCGCCGCCGTGCGATTCGCCACATGGAGAAGGGGCGTGTCGTGATCTTTGGCGCGGGGACGGGTAATCCATACTTTTCGACGGATACGACGGCGGCGCTGCGTGCCGCAGAGATTGAAGCAGACGTGATCCTCATGGCGAAAAAGGGAACGGACGGCATCTATGATTCCGATCCAAACAAAAATCCGAATGCAAAGCGGTTTGAGAAGCTGGCCTATATCGATATTCTGCAAAAGGGGCTTGCAGTCATGGATGCAACGGCAACGAGCCTGTGTATGGATAATAAGATTCCCATTGTTGTGTTCAGCATGGATCGCTATGAGAACATTGCACGCGCTTCGTTTGGAGAGGCGATTGGAACGACTGTAGGAGGCGAAGCAAAATGATCAAGGAGATTCTTTCAAAGCACGAAACGAGCATGACGAAAGCGATCGAATCGCTGCGCCGCGAGTTCTCCTCGCTGCGGGCGGGGCGCGCGACGCCGAATCTCCTCGACAAGGTGATGGTGCCGTATTATGGCACGCCGACATCGGTCAATCAGCTGGCGAAGGTGACAGTGCCGGAGCCGCACATGATCGTTATCACGCCGTGGGAAAAATCCGTCCTGCACGATATCGAGATCGCGATTTCCAAATCGGATCTCGGACTTTCACCAAACTCCGACGGCAATGTGATTCGCCTTGCGATTCCTCAGCCGACGCAGGAGCGACGGAAGGAACTCATCAAGACAGTCGGGAAAAAGACGGAAGAGGCGAAGGTCGCTCTGCGTAATATCCGCCGCGATGCGAACGAGGCGATCAAAAAACTTGAGAAGGATAAGGAAATCAACGAGGACGAATCTAAGCGCGGTCAGGAATCCGTGCAGAAGCTTGTGGATAAATTCGTGAAGCAGATGGAAGAGATGCGCGCCGCGAAGGAAAAAGAGGTTATGGAGATCTGATGCCAGCCGTCTATGAAGGGCGCCCTTGGGCAGATGTACAAATGGAACTCGATGCCGCAGGAATCTCCTATGCGCTGTGTCAAACGTGCGCGCCCCGGGATTTTTTCAAAACGGATGTACGGCAGCCTTATGTTGTTCGGACACGAGAGCTGCATGGAGTATTCGAAGTGACACTTGCTTTCGCTCCGAAACGAAGTCTTTCACTTGCAGAAGATGATGAGATACGCTGCTAAGCGGAAAAGCATTACCCCTTCCGGCAAAGCCGGAGGGGGATTTTGGCAGTGAGATACAGAGAAGTGGAACCTCTAAGGGGAGACGGAGCGCCATGTGGAAAAAGATTTTTGGCGGTGGGGCAACGGATGCCGCTTCGCACGATACCTCGCCGATATGTGCGGTTCGTTGTGAAAATATGCCGCATCATGTCGCTATTGTTATGGATGGTAATGGTCGCTGGGCAAAGGCGCAGGGGCTTTCACGGTCAGCGGGACATGAGGCGGGCGTGCGCACGCTCAAGCGTATTGTACGTGCGGCGTCCGATATGGGGATCGAGGTACTCACGGTATATGCGTTTTCAACGGAGAACTGGAAGCGACCTCCGATAGAGGTGGATTTCCTCATGCGTCTCTTTGATTCGTTCCTCCAAAAGGAAATTGAAGAGATGCACCGGGAGAATGTACGGATTCATTTCATAGGGCGACGCGACCGTTTCGGTGATCGATTTCGACGTCGGATGCAGGAAGCAGAGAACCTCATGGCAAATAATACAGGGCTTCGATTTAATGTCGCGGTGAACTACGGCGGTCAGGATGAGATCCTGCGTGCGGCACATAGTCTTGCTGAACGCGTTGCCTCGGGGCAGCTTACCCCGGAGGATATTGATGAGACTGCGTTCTCAAATGAATTGGATACGGCGGGAGATCCGCCCGTTGATCTGTTCATTCGAACGAGCGGGGATCTGCGTTTGAGCAATTTTCTTCTATGGCAGTCTGCCTATGCTGAGTTCTACTTTACGGATACGCTGTGGCCGGATTTTACGCCGGATCACCTTGCGGCGGCAGTGGAGGACTTCGCGGGCAGAACACGCCGATTCGGAGGGCTCACCGCAGAGGATTAGCATAGGAGGCTGTCTTTGATTACACGCATTATTTCCGGTATCGTCGGCATCGGTTTGTCTGCCTATGTCATTCAGGAGGGGGGGCGAACGTTTGGGATTGCGGCGGCAGTCCTTGCCCTGCTCGCTTGGATTGAGTTTACACGAGCATTTTCGCATCGCGGAGGTAACCCAACGCTTTTTACAGGCGTGCTTGGTATCGCCGGGATCCTGTACGGCGCTTTTTATGGTCAGCACGATTTTATTTTGCTTTCCATTATGGCGGCGACGCTGCTTGCCGCGCTTAGCTGTGTACTCCTGCGTGGGGATGTATCCGTTCCGGACGTTGGGATCTCCATCGCGGGGATCTGCTATATTGGACTGCCGTTTGCGCATCTCATGATGCTGCGGCAGCTCTCAGGGAACCTGTATACGACACCTATTGGAACGTTTGACCTTGGCACGGCGATGGTATGGGTCATGTTTATTGGAACATGGGCCAGTGACAGCTTTGCCTATTTCGCCGGAAATGCGTTTGGCTCCCATAGACTTGCACCTGCAATTAGCCCGAATAAAACAATCGAGGGCTTTGTTGGAGGGCTTCTCGGCACGGTAGGCGTAGTCGTTGGGCTTGGATATTTCCTGCATTTTCCGCTCGAATATATGGCGGGGCTCGGCTGTGCGATCGCGATTCTCGGCACGCTCGGCGATCTTGTGGAATCCATGATGAAACGCCATACGGGCATCAAGGACTCGGGTGCGATCATCCCCGGACACGGCGGCGTATGGGATCGGTTTGACAGCGTGCTGTTTACGGCGCCGCTCGTTTACTATTATACGATTTACTTTGTGCTTCGATAATCACGGCATCATAAAGGAGACCCGATGTTAGAGAAGATTGTTGCAACGATTTTTGTATTTGGACTCTTGGTGTTTGTCCATGAATTGGGACATTTTATCACGGCGAAACTGACGGGGATGCGCGTCGATGAGTTTGCTATCGGTTTTGGACCGCGGCTCCTGAGTTTCCGCTATGGGGAGACAGTTTATTCTATCCGTATTGTACCGCTCGGCGGGTTCAACGATATTGCAGGAATGACGCCCGATGACAACGAGGCGGGGGAGCGCGGCTACTGCCGCAAACCGATTCTGTCGCGCATGTTCGTGATCCTTGCAGGTTCTGCGATGAACCTCATTCTGCCCGTTGTGCTCTTTTTTGGAATTTTCTTCTTTGCGGGGGTACAGACGCCGAATCCCGCGCCGGTGCTCGGCACAGTGCTTGCAGATCAGCCTGCGGCGCAGGCGGGGCTCTTGCCGCAGGATCGCATTGTTGCGATTGATGGGAAGCCGGTGGAGACGTGGCAGTCGATGGTCGAGATGATTCGCGGGAATCAAGGAAATGTTCCCCTCACGATGCAGATTGACCGTGCGGGGCAGAATCTGACCGTCAGCGTAACGCCGCGTTACGATGCGGCGCAGAATCGCGGCTACATTGGCATCGTCAACGCCTTTGACAGCACATACCCGGGCTTTTTCCAGTCCCTTACAATGGCCGTTGAGCGAACAGGCATGATCATCGTGATGATGCTCGACGCACTGTACCGCATCATCCTCGAGCTCTCCGGCTCGGAGCTTGCGGGACCGATCGGCGTTGCACAGATGGCAGGCGAGGTTGCGGAGATGGGCATTGTGCCGCTGCTGAACTTTGCGGCGCTCCTTAGTCTCAACCTCGGCATCATCAATCTGCTGCCGGTACCCGCGCTCGACGGCGGGCATTTCCTCACGCTCTGCGTCGAGGCGGTGCGCGGAAAGCCGCTGAGTCCGAAGGTAATGCACTATATTCAAAATGCGGGTGTTGGGCTCATCATCTTGCTCATGCTGCTCGCCATGAAAAATGATGTCGTCCGTATCTTTGCAGGAGGCTGACCGCCCTTATGCCCACATATGAACGCCGAAAGACACGGCAAATAAAAATCGGGAGCATTCCTATCGGCGGCGGTGCCCCCATCTCCGTGCAGTCGATGTGCAATACCAAGACCACGGACACGGAAGCAACCGTACAGCAGATCCGCGAACTCGCGGCGGCGGGCTGTGACATCGTGCGCGTCGCCGTGCCGGATATGGCTGCGGCGCAGAATCTCGGGAATATTATCCGTCAGGTCAAGACGCCGCTCGTTGCGGACATTCACTTCGACTATAAGCTCGCGCTCGAGGCGATGAAGCAGGGCATTGCCGCACTGCGCATCAATCCCGGCAACATCGGCGGGACGGAGCGCGTCAAGAAGGTGGTCGCAGCAGCGCGCGAGGGCAGCATCCCAATTCGCATCGGCGTCAATGCCGGATCGCTCGACCATAAGATGCTCAAACAATACGGCGGCGTCACGGCAGAGGCACTTGTCGCGTCCGCAATGGAGCATGTGCGTGTCCTTGAGGAACTCGATTTTTACGATATGAAGATCTCGCTCAAGGCGCATGATGTCCCGCTCACTCTTGCGGCATACCGGCTGATGAGCGAGCGCGTGGACTACCCGCTGCATCTCGGTATCACGGAGGCGGGAACGGCGGGGACGGGCATCATCAAGTCCTCGGTCGGCGTCGGCGCGCTTCTCGCGGAGGGCATCGGCGATACGATCCGCATCTCGCTCACGGGCGATCCCGTCGTCGAGGTGCGTACGGCGAACGAGATTTTGAAGGCACTCGGGCTCAAGGAATACGGTCCCACACTCGTCGCCTGTCCGACCTGCGGGCGCACGAGCATCAATCTCGTGGAGATTGCCGAAAAGGTGGAAGAACGGCTGCGCGGTATGGAGGATCCCATCGAGGTCGCCGTCATGGGGTGCGTCGTCAACGGCCCCGGCGAAGCGCGCGGCGCGGATGTCGGCATCGCGGGCGGCAACGGCGAGGGGCTGATCTTCCGCAAGGGAGAAGTCGTGCGCAAGGTGAACGAAGAGGAACTGCTGTCCGAGCTGTTTAAGGAAATAGACGCGATATTGGAGGAACGCAAGCAATCATGAGAGCAACGAATCTTTATGCGCCGACCCTTAGAAATACGCCCGCCGAGGCGGAGATCGCAAGCCACCGGCTCATGTATCGGGCGGGGCTCATCCGTAAATCCGCGGGCGGTATGTATACCTATCTGCCTCTGGCGTGGCGCACGCTCCGCAAGATCGAGCAGATCATCCGTGAGGAGATGGATGCGGCGGGCGGTCAGGAGATCATGATGCCGATTCTTCAGCCCGCCGAACTGTGGGAAGAGAGCGGGCGTTGGGGGGCATACGGCGCGGAGATGATGCGCATCAAGGATCGCCACGAGCGCGCGTTCTGCCTCGGCCCCACGCATGAGGAGATGATCACGGCACTCGTGCGCGACGAACTGCGCTCCTATAAGCAGCTCCCCGTGATGCTCTATCAGATTCAGGATAAATTCCGCGACGAGCGCCGCCCGCGGTTCGGCATCATGCGCAGCCGCGAGTTCATCATGCAGGATCTCTACTCCTTTGATAAGGACGTCGAGGGAATGCACGAATCCTACCGCAAGATGTACGAGGCGTATACGAATGTCTTTACGCGCTGCGGACTGAACTTCCGCGCGGTGGAGGCGGACTGCGGCGCGATCGGCGGCGGACGTTCCGAGGAATTCACCGTGCTCGCGCCCGAGGGTGAGTCGCGCATTGCCTGCTGTGATGCATGCAGCTATGCGGCGAGCGATGAGAAGGCGCAGCTGCGTCCCCTCGACGCGCCGGATGAGGCGGAACTTCCCCTTGAGAAGGTCTCGACCCCGCACACGAGCACGATCGCATTGCTCGCGGAGTTCCTCAAGATTCCCGTCGAAAAGACGATCAAGGCGGTAGCGTATCAGACGGAGGAGGACGTGCTCGTTCTCGCCTTCCTGCGCGGCGATCACGAGGTCAACGAGGTGAAACTCGCGAACGCCGTGCCGGGCGCTCGAGAGCTGCGCATGGCGGATGAAGCCGCCATCCGTGCAGCGGGGGGATGCCCCGGTTTTATGAGTCCCATCGGCATCAAGGAGGGGACGCATATCGTCGTTGACGAGACGGCAATGCGGATGAAGAACGCCGTCTCGGGGGCGAACGAACAGGACTATCACTATACAAACGTCAATCCTGTCCGTGATTTCGTCCACGTGACAGTAGCCGATATTCGTCTCGTCGCCGAGGGGGATCTCTGCCCCGCTTGCCGCGAGGGGCATCTCCACATCAGCCGGGGCATTGAGGCGGGACAGATCTTTGCGCTCGGGACGAAGTACAGTGAGGCAATGCAGGCGAACTTCCTCGATGTCGACGGCAAACTCAAGCCCCTGCAGATGGGGTGCTACGGCATCGGTGTCGGGCGTACCATGGCTGCCGCCATTGAGCAGAACCACGACGAGCACGGCATTATTTGGCCGCGCGCGATTGCGCCCTATGAAGTCGTCGTCGTTGCCGTCAATGCAAAGGTGGAAGAACAGCTCGCCTATGCCGAGGAGATCTATGAGGAACTGCGCGCGGCGGGCATCGATGTCCTGCTGGACGACCGCAGGGAACGCGCGGGCGTCAAGTTCAACGACTGCGACCTCATCGGATACCCCGTGCGCATCGCCATCGGTCCGAAGACGATCGAAAACGGCTCGATAGAGGTTAAGCTGCGCCGTACGGGCGAACTTGTGAACTTTGCACGCGATACCTACCTCAAAGGCGTCCGCGATATGCTTGCGGCGCTTTGAGGGCAGAGGGGGCACCGCAGTTTTCTGCGGACGTATTGAAAACACCGCATGTAATTGATATAATGATCGTGTCGAAATAAATGTTGACTGACTTGGAGGTGGCTGCTATGATTCGCCCATTGCCGTTCAATTTGAAAGAGAACGCTGAGAAGGGACAAGAGATGCTTGGCAAGGTGCTGGAAGCGATCGTGGATCATTCCTTTAACCCGTTGGATAAGGTCGGCGGCATGATCTTCCCGTTTCGTGTCGATGTGATCGACTGCGAGAACCGCTATGAACTCTTCGCGGAGCTGCCCGGTTTTTCGAAGGCGGCGATACAGGTAACGGTACACGAAGGCGGTCGGCTTAAAATCAGGGCGGAGCGCGATGACACGGACTTTGCCGATGCTAAATTCCTCTGCCGTGAGCGCAAGAAGGGCGTCTTTGAACGCGTTTTCTTCGTGGATGATATTGAGGAAAACGGGATCACGCTGTCGTATGAGAACGGTATCCTGCATGTGATTGTACCCAAGCTCGAGGAGACGAGCAGCTGCCGTGTCTTTACGGTTCAGTGAGAGTGATTCGTGTAGGGGATTTTTGGAGGGAATTGTATGGCCGAAGATCGGGACTGGGAGATTTTTAAGCAGAAATTAAAGGCGAAGACAGAGATCGATCTCGACCTTTATAAAGAACCGCAGATGAAGCGGCGCATCAATAATTTGATCACGCGCGCGGGACATAAATCCTGCACAGAATACTTTGACCATGTGTGTGGAGATAAGGATGAATTTGCGGCATTCATCGAGTATCTGACCATCAACGTGTCGGAGTTTTTCCGCACGCCGGAGAAGTTCAGCAAGCTCGAGACGGATGTCATTCCCGATCTCCTGAAGCGCTCGCCGAAGCTCAACATTTGGAGTGCGGGATGCTCGATTGGGGCAGAGCCGTATTCGCTTGCGATCATCATGAAGGAGATGACGCCGGGAACGAAGCACCGCATCCTTGCATCCGATCTCGACATCGAAATTCTCGCAAAGGCAAAGCGGGGCGTCTACACAGCGGACGAGATCAAGAGCATGGCGCCGGAGCGTCGCCGCAAGTATTTCAACGAGGAAGGGGAGCTCTTTGCCGTAAAGCCGGAGATCAAGAGCATGATCGAATTCAAGCGGCACAATCTCCTGCAGGATAAGTTCGAGACGGGCTTCGACCTCATTCTCTGCCGCAATGTCGTGATCTACTTCACGGATGAGGCAAAGGATCAGCTTTATCGGCATTTCTTTGACGCGCTCAAACCGGGCGGAATTCTCTTTGTCGGTGCGACGGAATCAATCCTGAATTTCCGCAAGATGGGCTATACGAGCTTCCAGCCGTTCTTTTATCAGCGGCCGCTTGAGTCGTGACGGCGGCGGAGCAGCTCGTGCTCCTGCAGCGCCAAATCGCGTGGGCGGCGGAAAAGACGGCGTTTTACCGCGACGCGTTTGCGCGCGCGCGCGTTTGCGCGGGCGATGTGCATACGCCGGCGGATATGAATCGTCTGCCGCTCTTGGAGCGTGCGGCATGGGAAGGGGCGGGCGCCCCTTTTTTCATGCTCGCACTGCCGCTCTCGGGGCTGATGCGCATGAGCCTCTTGCGGGATTCGGCACATGAGCGCGGTATCTTTCATTGCTGTACGCAGGAAGACGTCGCCCGCCGGGTTCGGTCGGCGGCGCAGATGCTTTCGGCGGCGGGGATCAATCGTGCGAGCAACGTGCTTCTCGTCGGAGATTTTACCGACAGCAGAATGCTTGACCTTCAATATGCGCTGGATACACTCGGGGCTATGACCATGCCGATTGGGACGGATGCGTCGGCGGCGGACATCGATCGGATATTAAGCGTCATCGTGCCGGATACCGTCATTGTGTGGGAGAACCTTCTTTCACCTGTCGCGGCAGCATTGCAGGAAAAGCAGATTATGCTGCATCGGCTCGTCACCGTCGGTGCGCGGGTTATGCCGCAGGAGGAAACGCGTGCGATTTCCGGAAATTTTGCGAGAGGGCACGTACATCTCTATACCGACGCTCTACTTGGGGCATTGATCGCGGGCGGTGCGATCGGCGGCATGCGGATCGATGCGGAACAATTTTTTGCAGAAGCCCTCGATGCTGCGGGCGCAGGGCATACGGAGGACGGCGCCGCAGGGGAACTCGTTCTCTCGACGATTGCAGCGGAGGCCATGCCCGTTCTGCGGTATCGTACGGGAAGAGCGGTGCGGTTCGTGCGGCGCGCCGCAAGCGGCAGCACATCTGAATTATACATCACGGAGGGATGAACGTGGCGGACGAGAGACTGATTGCGGCGCTGGACGTTCCGACGCGGGCGGCGGCGGAGCGCCTTGTCACGCGTTTGGGGAGCAGCGTCGGATACTATAAGGTCGGCATGGAGCTTTTCTATGCGCTTGGCGGGGAGATTGTCACATGGCTGAAGGAACGCGATAAGAAGGTTTTTCTCGACCTCAAGCTCCACGATATTCCGAATACGGCGGCGCAGGGGCTTTGCTCGCTCCTGCGCCTGCGTCCGGATCTGCTCAACGTCCACACGGCGGGCGGCCTGCGCATGATGCGAACGGCTGCCGAAGCCCTGCGCAGGGCTTCGGAGGAGCAGGGCGTACCATGCCCGAAGCTCATCGGCGTGACCGTACTCACGAGTATGGACGCTGCGGATTGGACGGGACTTGGACATGTGGGCACGATTGAGGAAGCGGTGCTTCGCCGTGCGCAGCTTGCGCAGGAGGCGGGACTCGACGGTGTTGTGGCATCGCCGCAGGAAACGGCGCGTATTCGGCGTGCATGCGGGGCCGGTTTTCTCATCGTGACGCCGGGCATCCGTCCCGCAGGCGTATCGAATGACGATCAGCGGCGCGTGACGACGCCGGCGGAGGCGATCCACGCGGGAGCCTCGCATATCGTCGTGGGGCGTGCGATCTCAGGCGCGCAGGATCCGCGCGCGGCGGCGGAGCATATTTTACGAGAGATGGAGGAAGCATGATGACGCAAGAGGAAGTACGCGGTCTGCTGCTCGAAACGGGCGCGATTATGGAGGGACATTTTCTCCTGACATCGGGACGGCACAGCGCGCAGTATGTGGAGAAATTCAACGTGCTGCAGCATCCGCTGCATACGCAGCATCTCTGCGAAGCGATGGCGGAGAAGTTCAAAAACACCGGGATAGAGACCGTGGTCGGCCCCATGACGGGCGGCATCCTGCTTGCGCATGAAACGGGCAAGGCGCTCGGTACGCGTGCGATCTTCACGGAGCGTGTGGCGGGGCGCATGACGTTCCGCCGCGGCTTTACACTCCGTCCGGGAGAGCGTGTGCTCATCGTTGAGGACATCGTGACGACGGGCGGATCCATTAAAGAGGTCATTGATGTTGTAAAGTCTCTCGGCGCCGTTCCGGTCGCCGTCTCTATGCTGGTTGACCGCAGCGGAGGCAAGGCGGACTTCGGCGATGTGCCGAAAACGGCGCTCCTCACGATGGACGTGGAGAGCTATGCGCCCGAGGAATGCCCGCTTTGCAGAGAGGATGTTCCCATGACCAAGCGCGGACGCACGGGGAAATAGGGCAGCAGACGGATGGCAGATTCATACACGGAGAAGGTGGACGCCGCTCTTGCGGATTGGCCGAAATTACAGGAGCTCCCGCAGGAAATCGCGGGCTTCCGACGCAGCTGTGAGCGGAGGCAAGAGGACGCGCAGTATGAGTTCTTTCGCTATGATCATGCAGATCTGCACCGTGCCGCGATCGGATTTTACGATGCAGTGACCGATTCGTATAAACTGCGCGTGCAGATCGGCGTTGTGAGCTATGCGCTGCCGTCCTTCGTCTGTAAGGAACTGGGGCGCTTTGGGGACGAGCTGGATGTCTATCTGCCGCGCGTGATGGAGGATCTTCTCGCAGAAACGCTGCATACACAGGAGCTGCAGACGATCTGTGATGCGGTTCTCGCGTGGGAGTATGGAGCGGCGCTGCCGGAGGAATGCGAGGGCTTTGTGCTCTTTATTCGTCCCAAATCCCCTGCGGCACTGACGAACGGCTCCTATCTCGTCATTGACTATGTAGACTTTTCGCAGGAGAGCGACGTCGGTATTTACTACAATTTTTATCGCGATGAGTTTTTTTGCGAGTATCATATCTGGGGTATGCCGTACGTCAGTTATGATTTTGACGCGGTGGATCTCGAAGAGTTGGAACAGCGGCTCAAGCTGTACCTGGTGCGCTATCTCAAGATGGTGGCGGCGGAGGCGGCAAAAGGACGCCCCGCATAATGTTTTGTGAAAGAGAGGAAGACGTGCAGAAAGAGCGGTTGCAGTCACTGCGCGGCGATGTACTCAGGCGTGCGGAGGAGCAGTTCCTACGCATCGACGGCATTGCGGAGTATAATACGAAAAAGGTGCTCGACGCCATGCGCGAATGCCGTGTGTCGGATGCGCATTTTGGGGTGAGCTTCGGCTATGCATACAGCGATCTCGGGCGGGAGAAGCTGGACGAGCTCTATGCGCGTGTATTCGGTGCAGAGCGCGCTCTCGTGCGGACACAGTTTGTCTCGGGAACACATGCGCTCGCCACGGTGCTGTTCGGACTCCTGCGTCCCGGAGACGGGCTTGTCTCCATTACGGGAACGCCCTATGATACCATGCAGACGGTCATCGGTTATGCGCACGAGAGCACCGGATCGCTGAAGGAATTTGGCATCAAATACGACGAACTCCCCATGCAGGACGGCGGCGTTGACCTTGCAGGAATTTCCCGTGTAATTACGCCCGAGACGAAGGTGGCGCTCATTCAGCGCTCACGCGGGTACAGCGAGCGCCGCCCGCTCAGCATCGCGGACATCCGGGAGATCACTGCGCGCGTGAAAGCGGCGAATCCCGGATGTATCTGTTTCGTGGACAACTGCTACGGCGAATTCGTTGATACCTCTGAGCCGACTGACGTGGAGACCGTCGACATCATGGCAGGATCGCTCATCAAAAATCCCGGCGGCGGACTTGCGCCGACGGGCGGTTATATCGCAGGACGAAGCGACCTTGTGGAAGCTGCTTCCTATCGTCTCACCGCGCCCGGCATGGGGGATGAGCTCGGGGCGAGTCTCACATCGAATCGACTGATCTTTCAAGGGCTGTTTCTCGCACCGCATATTGTGGCGCAGGCGCTCAAGGGCGCAGTCTTTGCCGCTGGGATCTTTGAGGGCTTGGGGTTTCGGACATTTCCCAGCTTTATGGAGGAACGCGGCGACATCATTCAGGCGGTCATCCTTGGAGATGCGGAGCGGATGAAGGCATTTGCACGCGCGATACAGGCAACGTCACCCGTAGATTCGTTCGCTGCGCCCGAGCCGTGGGATATGCCCGGCTACGCCGATCAGATCATCATGGCGGCAGGGACATTTGTACAGGGGGCATCCATTGAGTTGAGCGCGGACGGTCCGATGCGCGCGCCGTACTGCATTTATTTGCAGGGCGGTCTGACCTTCGAACACGCGGCACTCGCCGTGATGGCGGCAGCGGAGGCGGTTACGGCATCGTTATGATTTGACGGGCGAAGTGTACCGTTATTATATCGGGGGGAACACAGATGAATTATCGTCAATTAGGAAATCTCACCGTCTCGTCAGTAGGGCTTGGGTGCATGGGGATGAGCCATGCGTACGGTGCGCCCGCAGATAAGAAGGAGATGCATGCGCTGATTGCCGCGGCAGTCGACATGGGGATCACTCATTTCGATACGGCGGAGGTCTACGGTTCGCCCGACGATCCGCATGACAATGAGCGTCTCGTCGGTGCGGCGCTCGCGCCCTATCGGGAAAAGGCCGTCATTGCGACGAAGTTCGGCGTCTCGTTCGATATGTCGCTGCTCAAACAGGGGCGCAGCCCAATCGTGACGGATGCGCGTCCGGAGGTAATTCGTTCCTCTGTGGAGGGCTCACTGCGCCGGCTGGGCACGGATTACATCGATCTCTACTATCAGCACCGCGTTGATCCCCAAATTCCCGTCGAGGAGGTTGCGGGCGTCATGGGAGAGCTCATCCGGGAGGGTAAGATTCTCCACTGGGGCATCTCCGAGGCGACGGAGGAGGATATTCGCCGCGCACATGCGGTCTGTCCCTTGACGGCGGTGCAGAACCGCTACTCCATGATGGCGCGCGGCTATGAAAAGCTGTTCCCTGTGCTCGAGGAACTGAATATCGGCTTTGTCGCTTTTTCACCGTTTGCGAACGGCGTCCTCACCGGGGCATACGGCAAGGGTGATGCGTTCGATGCAAAGAACGACATGCGTGCGCGGATGCCGCAGTTTACACCCGAAGCGATGGAAGAGAATGCGGCGCTGCTCGAGCTCCTGCGCGGATTTGCGGAGGAAAAGGGCGCGACGAGCGGGCAGATCGCACTTGCGTGGATGCTCTGCAAGAAGCCGTACATCGCGCCGATCCCTGGGACGAGGAAGATCGTGCGTCTCAAGGAAAACGCGGGGGCTGCCGACATTGCACTCTCTGCCGCCGAGGTTGCGGCGATTGACGAGAAACTTTCCGATATGCCGATGTCTGCCGTGTTTGGAGGATCGGGGTCATAAGTGTTCAATAAAAACCGGGCTGCCGTACTTGCATATAAAATGTAAGTACGGCAGCCCGGTTTTTCTCTATAGGAAACCTTTTCATACGGTATAGAAATTCCTCATGCGATTTCTTTATTCATGAATGATGTTCAATATTAATATAGTCTACAACTATAGAAGTAAACTATATAAAAGAAGTATTTCATTTTTTTTTCAAAAATGTGCTAGAATAAATTAAAGTTATGGAAGGAATAGATCATGATTGAGATCCGATTCGAGGGAGTTGGTCAGGTATTTGACGGTCGACAGGTATTAGGCAATCTGACCTGCGTCGTTCGCGGCGGGCAGATCACAGCGGTTGCGGGAGCGAACGGCAGCGGGAAATCGACGCTGCTTCGTCTCGCGGCACGGCTCATGCTCCCGACGTCCGGGACGGTGACAACGCTCCGTGACGGCGTGGCGGTGCGCGGGGCGGCGTACCGCGCGATGCTCGGCATGGCAACGCCGGAGATGGAACTCTACACGCGTCTCACGGTGCGGGAGAATCTTTCGTTCCTGCTCGGGGTGCGCGGCGTGCCACATGAAGAAGAGGTATTACACGAGCTCTTGGAGCGTGTCGGGCTTTCCCCGGACATTTTGCCGCGCACGGCGGGGCAGCTCTCGACGGGGATGCGCCAGCGTGTGCGGCTCGCCGTACTCTTCGGCAGTGACGCCGCGGTGTGGCTGCTTGATGAGCCGGGGCTCGCGCTCGACGACGCGGGACGCGCACTGCTCGGCGCCGAGGTACGGCGGGCAACGGAGCGCGGACGGCTCGTTCTCTGGGCGACGAATGACCGCGAGGAGAAGGAGGCAGCAGATGCGTGCATCGAGCTTTGATGCGGCGTGCCGCGTCGCCTATAAGGAACTCCTCGACGGTGTGCGCCACCGCGCCGGCTATGTGACGATGGGGATGTTCGCGCTGACCGTGATTGCGTTCATGAGTATGTCGCTTGCGGGGGATATGCCGGATGCGCGGCAGGCGGCGACGCTCTACTGGATCGTGCTCTTCTTCGCGGCGACACTGCAGGGGGAACGGCTCTTTGCGGAGGAAGCGGCGGCGGGAACGCTGCTCTTCCTGCGGATCTACGTTCCGGCACAGGCGGTGCTGTTTGGAAAGATGGCGGCGCATCTTATCACGCTGCTCGTTCTATCTGTCCTTGTGATGCCGCTGGTCATTGTTCTGATGGACGCGATGTTCATGCTCGATGCAGCGTTTCTCGTTGTTCTCATTCTCGCACTTTGGGGGATGGCGGCGGCGGATACATTGCTTGCGGCAGTCGCGTCGTCTGCCAGCGTACGCGGAGGACTCGTCCCCGTGCTGCTGCTGCCGTCGATGCTGCCGATCCTCCTGCCAGCGATTGCGGTCACGGCGGGATCGACTGAGACATCGCTGTTCGGCGGGATTTTACTTTATGATTTGGCGCTTACGGTAGGGGCGTCGATCCTGTTTGATGCTCTGTGGATCGAGTCGTGAGGAAGGAGGAGAACCGTATGTTGCTCGGCGCAATCGGTGTTTTGACACTCGCGGCGCTTTACACGATATTTTTTGTCGTTCCTCCTGCCGAGGGGCTCGGAGAATATGTGCGCATCGCGTTCTTTCACATTCCCGTGGCGTGGGTCTCGGTCATCGCGTTCTTTTACGCGGCGTATCGCGGCGGTCGCTATCTGCGGACACGCGATCTCGCGCACGATGCGGCGAGCGCACGCTCGGCGGTGCTTGGTCTCGTCTTTACGCTGCTCGCGACGGGGAGCGGAGCGATTTTTTCAAAACTTACATGGGGGGCATATTGGAACTGGGATCCGCGGCAGACAACCATCTTTGTCCTGCTCCTCATCTACGGCGCGTATGCGACGCTGCGCATGACCATGCGCGATGAGCGCGCACGGGCGTCCGCGTCGGCGGTCTATGCACTCTTTTCCTTTATCTCCGTTCCGTTCCTCGTCTTTATCCTGCCGCGCATGTTCTTCTCGCTGCATCCGTCGCCCGTCATCAACGGCGCGGGACGGCTTGATATGGATACCGTCATGCTGGGGACGCTCTTGCTCTCCCTGCTCGACGCAACCCTCGTTTACGTTTGGCTGATGAAACGGAGGCTCACATGAAACGCACCTATCTCTTTATCGGATTAATTCTTGCTTTTATCGGATATGCGGGCTATTTCTTCGCGGACTCCGTGACCCCCTATGTCGGTATCGCGCAGGCGCGGGCGGCAACGCGCAGCGTGCAGGTCAAGGGGCTGCCGGATAAATCGGTTGCGGCACATATGGAGGATGACGCGTTTGTGTTCTCCATCGCCGACGAGGATACCGGCGAGACGATGCTCGTTCGCTACAAGGGCATCAAGCCCGACACTTTCGACGAGGCGTATCATATCGTCGCCGTCGGCAAATATGCGGACGGTACGTTCAACGCGGATAAACTTCTCATCAAATGCCCGTCGAAGTACGAGTCGCAGAAGGGCAAGGTCACCGTATGATCGGAACCGTCTTTCTCGGCGCTGTTCTCCTTTTCTCCCTCGGCGCTGTGGTCTGCGAGCTGCAGGAGAAACGGAGCGAGGGCGATATTTGTGCCTATCTGGCGGGGGTCGCGTCGCTCGGGGCGGCGGCAGCGCTCTTTGCCGCGATCCTCACGGATGACTTCGGCTATGCCTACGTCGTTAGCTACTCGTCTATCGAGCTGCCGCTGCTCTATAAAATCTCGGCCTTTTGGGCTGGACAGCAGGGATCGTTTCTCCTATGGCTTGTCATTCATGCGCTCGTCGGCGCACTGCTTGTGCGCCGCAGTGCGATGGGGCGGGCGGGACGCATCGTCTATCAGTTGCTCACGGCGCTCCTTGTGTTCCTCGTTTTGATCAAAAGCCCCTTCGCGTATGCGGAGACGATCGTGCCGGACGGCAACGGGATGAACCCGCTGCTGCAAGACCCATGGATGGCAGTGCACCCGCCGATCATCTTCATGGGCTACGCGCTGCTCGCCGTGCCGTTTGCCTACGCGCTTGAGAGCATGATCGCGGCGCCTTTAGACGGCAAGTTCCTTGCGCCGATGCGCCGCTGGGCGCTCGTTGCATGGGCGTTCCTCGGCGCAGGCATCTTCATCGGCGGCTACTGGGCGTACAAGGTGCTCGGCTGGGGCGGCTACTGGGGCTGGGATCCCGTGGAGAACTCCTCCCTCGTGCCGTGGCTGCTCTCCTGTGTACTCATTCATCTGATCTCTGTGGCCCGTGCGCGGCGGGGCGCATACTACCTCGTCCACCTCGCGGCGATATTCTCCTACGCGTTCGTGCTCTACGGCACGTTCCTCACGCGCAGCGGCATCCTCGGCGATTTCTCCGTGCACTCGTTTGCAGGCTCTGACATCGGGTTCTACATCGCCATTGCCAACGGGCTTGTGCTCCTCGCGGGACTGGGGATTCTCGCCGCGCGGATTGAGCGCCTGCCGAAGGGCGATGTCTACGGAACGCACAAGAGCCGTGCGTTCTTCACACTCCTCGGGATGCTGCTCATCGTATTCATCACGGCGGTCGTATTCTTCGGCATGTCGATGCCGCTCATCTCGGGACTGATCGGCGAGAGCGCGGCGGTGGATACGAGCTACTATGTGCGGACGTCGCTGCCGATCGCGGTCGTGCTCGCGCTGCTCATGGGATTTGGGGTTCTGCTTCCTCATGCGGAGGGGCGTGTCGTTCGACCCGTTTGGATCTTCGGCGTTACCGTGCTCGGCGGCATTGCCGCGGGACTTGCGGGCGTTACGGAGATTGCGCCGATCTTCCTCGCCGCGTTCGGGAGCTTTGCCGCGGCGGCGGCGGTTGCGGCGTTTCTAAGTCGCCGACTCGGAGGCGGCGGTCTCCTCGCCCATGCGGGGGCGGGGCTTGCGCTCCTCGCCTTCGTCCTTTCGGGCAGCGGCAGTCAAACGACGACCGTGACGCTTACGCCCGATGAGCCGCAGGAACTCTACGGACACACAGTCGTCTATCGCGGGCAGGCGTTCGCGGAGAGCGGCAAGGAAAAGTCCTACCGCTATGAGGTGGACGGCGCGGCGTGCGAAGCGGTGACAAAGCTCCGTGCGAACGGCGAGGATGCGGCGAGAGAGCCGGCGATCGCGCGGACGCTCCTCGGTGACATCTATATCGCGCCGACGCCGACCTCGGCGGAGCGCGGCGAGATGATCCTGCACCACAATCAGACCGCGATGGGTGTGGACGACTATGCCTTCCGATTTGAGAACATCGCCTATGAGCCGCAGGGCGGCGGCAAGACGCTCGTCACGGCGGATGTCGCCGTGACGGACGGCGAGACGGTCGAGACGGCGCAGCCGAGCATCCTTGCCACGGAGCGCGGCGGCACCTCGCAGCCCGTGGAGGTCATGGGCGGAAAGTTCCGGATCCGCCTCACGGGGGTCTCGGGAGACGATCGTGATATCCGTCTCGAACTCCTGCCCTCTGTGGATGAGGAAGCGGCGCTGCCGGTTGCCGCATCGGTCAGCACGAAGCCCGGAATATCGCTCCTCTGGCTCGCCTGCGTTCTCGTCGTTCTCGGCGGACTTACAGCGGCACGGCGGATGCCGCAGGGCAAAGGAGGTGGATCAGAACGTGAGTTTTAGGAATATTTCAGAAGGGAGGAAGGAAACATGAATCTAAAGCAGCTTTTGGAACGGCACACGCTGCGCTGCATCGGCGGCGGATTTGTACTGGCGCTCATTGTCGTTGCCGGCGGGATGCTCATGGACAAAGCGTCGGCATCGCCCGCATTCTGCGGCATGTGTCATGCGATGCAGCATGAGTCCGCGACGCACGCCGTGTCCTCGCACCAAAAGATTGCCTGTGTGGAGTGTCATCTGCCGCACGACAACGTCGTCGTCTACTACTTTGAAAAAGGAAAGACGGGGATGCACGACACGCTCCATCAGGTGCTCGACGATTATCCCGTCCACATTAAGATCTCGGATCACGGTCGGGACATCGTGAATGACAACTGCCTGCGCTGCCATACCGCAACCATGAGCGCCGTATGTGTGGACAAGGGCAAAGACGGCAGTGCGACCTGTACGAAGTGTCACAGCAGCATTGCGCATGGTTCCAATCCTTTGGAAGGAGGGATAAGAGTTGAGTAGCAAACAGAAAATCATCGCGGGGGTTGCCGGCGTCTGCGCCCTGTTCTTTGGATTCGTTGCCGTTCGTATCGGCGCGCAGCCGAACGATGCGAGTATGAAACTCGTCCAAATTTCCAAGGAGAACAACGCGCAGATTGGCAAAGAGGCGTACAAGGATGCCTACCCGCTGCAGTACAACTCGTTCATGAAGAACAACATCGAGTCTCCGTCGCCCACAGGATACGGCGGCAGCATGGAAGGGAACTCGCATCTCGAACATCAGCCCGAGATGCTGGAGAATTTTAAGGGATATAAATTCTCCATCCAGTATGACGACGACCGCGGTCATACCTATGCGGGCTACGACCTCCTGCATACGAAGCGTCTGCCGGGGCAGAAGGGCAGCTGTATCGTCTGCAAGGGCTCCTATATGTATGACGTCTGCTTCAAGGAGGACGGCTGGGCGTTTGCCTCCAAGCCGTTCATGGAAGTTGCGGAGAATATCTCGGACGATCAGTGGTTCGGATGCTCGACCTGCCACGATCCTGACACGATGGAGCTGCGCGTCTATCAGCAGGGATTCATCGAGTCCATGGCACGGCGCGGCATCGACGTGAACGCCGCGAGCCACAACGAGATGCGCGCCTACGTTTGCGGACAGTGCCATACGGAGTATTACTTCACGGCTGAGGACGGCCGCGTGGCGCATCCCTATGAGAACGGTTTTGATGCCGAGGACGAGTACCGCTACTATCAGTCGGGGCAAGCGGGCGGATTCAAGGGCGACTGGCTGCATCCGGACTCCAAGACGATGATGCTTAAGGCGCAGCATCCGGACTTCGAGTCGTGGGCAACGAGCGTTCATGCGGACGCGGGCGTCACTTGCGTGGACTGCCATATGCCGTATATGCGTGACGACGGCAAGAAGTACACTTCGCACTGGATGACGAGTCCGCTCAAGACGACGAAGGAGTCCTGTCTCAAGTGTCACGACGAGAGCGAAGAGACGCTCGTCGCGCGTGTCAAGACCATTCACGACAACACGTTCCGGCTCCAGCGCATCGCGGGACAGACCGTCGCAAAGGCACATCTCACGATCAAAGCCGCGATGGAAGCGGGTGTTCCCGACGCTGCGCTTGAGGATGCACGGGCAAAAGTACGCGAAGCACAGTGGTACTGGGATTGGGTCGCAGCAGAGAACGGTGTCGGCTTCCACAACCCGGACAAGATGACGCGTACCGCAGGTCTCGCCATCGATCTCGCCCATCAGGCGATCGAGTCGGCAGAAGCCGCACGCTACGGATTCCAACCACTCTGAGAGCAGTTTAAGGCACAAAAAAAGAATCGCTTCGGCGATTCTTTTTTTGTGCGGTCAAATCATCTCACTCAAATCATGCCGCTCATCCAAATGAGCCGCAGCCCGAGCGCGAACATTGCGGCGGCAAGCAGGGTGAGAATCATCTTGGACTTTGCCTTCCGCGAGAGCGCCGCGCCAATCTGCGCACCGACTGCCGCACCGATCGAGATGCATATGGCGGGCGTCCAAATTACATGACCGAGCCACACATGACTGATCACACCGAATGCAGCGGAGGCGGCAAGGACGAAATGCGAAGTTGCCGTCGCCGCGTGCACGGGGAAATTCAGCAGATAGACCATCAGCGGCACATGAATCACGCCGCCGCCGATGCCAAAAATACTTGATAGGAATCCAACGCCAAGACTTGAACCGATACCAAGCGAGCGATTGAAGGTAAAATTGGCAGGCAGCTCATGCACATCCACATGCGTCTTGTGCGTCGCATTCCAATACATCATGCACGCCATGATGAGCAGGAACGCTCCGAATGAAACGTAGAGCATCGGCCCCGTAAAATCGTCCACAATGTACGAGCCGAGGAAGGCACCGGGGAGTGTTGCAAGAGCAAACGGCACGGCGGCAGGGAAGTAGACCCTCTTTTGCCGTATATACGCTGCCGTTCCTGAGAGCGCATTCGCAAGGACGATCACGAGCGACGTTCCTGTAATTTGTGCTGCCGTGTGAAAATACGGATAGATCCCCCCGTCCGACAGGAAAAAGATGAAAATCGGCACACAGATGAGGCCCCCGCCGATGCCGACAAGCGTCCCGAACGTCCCGACAAATACCCCGAGGATAAGAAAGAGCAGAATATCAATCCCCATAAGAAAACCCTCCCAAAACATTGATGCTATTGACCATTATAGCACATAGGAATCGTTAGACAAGAGGACTTTCTTATGATAAAATAAAGCGGAAGGAGTCGATTTCGTATTGATATGTATTTTCATTCAGCGTGCTTCTTCAAAAATCGCAGAAGAAAGGAGGCGGGAGGAGAATTTGCCGGAAAGTCCGTTTGCATATCTTCGTGTATTCTTAAAAGAAAGAAGTGACAAGCAATGGTTACATTTCTTGGCGCGCTCGCAACACTCATCATCGGCTATCTTGTCTACGGCGCACTCGTAGACAAAGTATTCGGCCGTACGGGCGAGACCGCACCTGCCGTTCGGTTGGAGGACGGCGTGGACTACATTCCACTCCCAACGTGGAAGGTATTCCTCATTCAGCTGCTCAACATCGCAGGACTGGGCCCCATCTTCGGCGCACTCGCGGGCGCACTGTGGGGACCGAGCGTCTATCTGTGGATCGTCTTCGGTACGATTTTTGCGGGCGGCGTCCACGACTTCCTCTCCGGTATGATATCGTTCCGTGAGGACGGTAAGAGCATCTCGGAGATTGTCGGGAAAAATTTGGGGCACATCATGCTCCAGGTTATGCGCGTATTCTCCATCGTCCTGCTCGTCCTCGTCGGCGTCGTCTTTATGACCGGCCCCGCGATGCTCCTTGCAAAACTTACGGGGCTTGAGATGCTCCTGTGGCTCGCGGTTATTTTCATCTACTACACGCTCGCGACGCTTCTGCCGATCGATCAGATCATCGCGCGTTTTTATCCGCTCTTCGGCATCTGTTTGATTGTCATGGCGCTCGGCATCATGGGCGGAATGCTCTTCGGCGTCGGCGGACATACCATGCCCGAGATGACGCTTGAGAACCTCCATCCGAAAAATCTGCCCATCTGGCCGCTGCTCTTCATTACCGTTGCATGCGGCGCAGTCTCCGGATTCCATGCCACACAGTCTCCGATCATGGCGCGCTGCCTGAAGGATGAAAAGATGGGGCGTCCCGTATTCTACGGCGCGATGGTCGCCGAGGGTATCATCGCGCTTTGTTGGGCGGCCGCAGGCGTCACCTTCTACGATAGTACAGCGGGACTTGGTGCCGCACTCAAAGAGGCAGGACCCGGCGGCGTTGTCTATGACATCTGCGTCGGATTCATGGGCGCGATCGGATTCGGCGGCGTGAGCATCGGTGCGATCCTTGCCATGCTTGGCGTCATCGCGTGTCCCATCACCTCGGGCGACACCGCGTTCCGCTCCGCGCGGCTGACCCTCGCCGACTGGTTGGATATCCCGCAAAAAGAGGCGTCGAAGCGTCTCATGATCGCCGTTCCCATGCTCGGCATCGGTCTTATCCTCTCGCAGATGGATTTTTCCATCATTTGGAGATACTTCTCGTGGGCAAACCAGACCCTCGCCATGATTACGCTTTGGACGGGCACGGCATATCTCTATCTGCACAAACCCGGCTCCTACGCCTACATCATCGCCATGCTGCCCGCTATCTTCATGTCAGCGGTCACGACGACGTACATCCTGCAGGCGCCCGAGGGCTTTGGACTGCCGACCAATATCACCTATCCTGCCGGCATCGGCTTTGCCGTACTCTTTACCGCGCTCTTCTTCCGTGCATTTATCCTGCGCAAGAGAACTGCATGAACAACATTTCTTAAAAATACAGAGGCGCCCATGTTTGGATACCATGGGCGTCTTTTCTATCGCACGTATGGAATACAATAGATGACAAATATTTCTATTTATGCTACAATAACTTCGTCTTAGGACAGAATACGAATCTGTTCACGCAGCAATAAGGAGGCAAAATTTACATGGCAAGCAGCGAAGAGAAGGATTTGCAGAAAAAAGTACAGCAGAGTGCAGCAGGCGCGGACGTCCATGAGGGCGGCGCAAAGGCGGAGAAGTTCCAAAAATTCCTCAAGGAGAACGACATCAACTTCTTCGAGTCGCAGACCCTTGCCGACGAGTTTCATACCACGATTTTCCGTTCGCGCATCGAGGCGAAGGGGCAGATCATGCCGATGGCGATCTTCATCGACGACAGTATCTTTACCATCATTCGCACGCAGGTTGCAACGGGCATCAACGCGAAGAATATCGAGCGCATCAAGGATCATCTCAACGTACTCAACGCAGAATACAAGATCTTCAAATACTATCTCCGTGAGGACGGCAACATCTACCTCGACATCTGTGTGCCATTCGTTGACGAGACCTTTGACAGCCGCATGATTCAGACGCTTCTCCCGATCCTCGTACAACAGCTCGAGACCGTCTATGAGGATCTCATGGCAGTCGTCTGGGCAAAAGAATAATCGATTATCACCTGACATTGGGAAGGGACTGCAGCGAGTCCCTTTTTCTATGCACAGAATCCTATGATGCAGCCCTATTGATTTCTCTCTCAAATCTCAGTACAATAAACACCGGCAAAGGAGGAACGGCATGGATTTGAACAAACTCATCGGCGGACGGCAATTTTGGACGATCATTGCCGTCCTTGCTATCCTCCTTGGCGCACTGCTCCTCCTTGCAAAACCGCAGGATAAATCCGAACCCGTGCCGATGCCCGCCGCGGATGATACACAGGTGCTCGTTCTCAACTACCATATGGTCAACTCCATGTTCATCTCGCTCGCTGTCGAGCCGGAGGACTTTGATTGGCAGATGAAATATCTTGTCGACCATGGCTATCATACCATCACCCCGGACGAACTCTATGACTCCCTCGCGGGCACGGGAAAACTCCCCGAACGTCCCGTCCTCATCACGTTCGACGACGGCTACGTCGATAACTACACGACTGCCTATCCTATCCTCAAAAAATACAATCTCAAAGCCACCATCTTCGTTGTCACCGGATTCCTCAGCAAACGCAAAGGATACCTCACATGGGATCAGCTCCGTGAAATGGAACAGCACGGCATCACCATAGAGTCCCATACCGTCACACACGCGCCGCTGCCCGAACTCTCTGACGACCGCATCCGAGAGGAACTCATCGAATCTAAAAAACATGCCGAACGCGAACTCGGACATCCCATCGAATTTATTGCCTACCCCACGGGCGTCCACGACCTCCACATCGCGCAGATCGCACAGGAGGCAGGGTATAAAGGCGGATTTACCGTCAAATACAGCAACGTCGATCGGAACAGCAACGTCTTTGCCATGGAGCGTGTCCCTATCTTCCGCACCGCCAATACCAACAAAGACTTTACCGATCGTCTGCGCTATACGTCGAATATCACACAGTACGGATGGGTGAGGAATTAATGAGAATAATTCCCGATATTCAAAATAAAGATATAAAATTATGAAAAAGACTTCTAAAAAATATGACATTATGTTATAATAACCGCGTTGAACCGATATGAGGAGCTGCATACGAGGGAACACGGATACTCGTCCTCCTGTATCGGATCAAGATTATTCTTTGATGGCGGGAACATCCCGCAAGGAGGAATTACCATGAAGAAGACTCTGGCAGCAGCTCTCGCGGCGGCGCTCACGATCGGCGCGGCATCGACCACGTTCGCAGCGGCGAACCCCTTCTCCGACGTGCCTCGTGATCATTGGGCATACGACGCTGTGACGCAGCTCGCGGCAGACGGCGTTGTCGAGGGCTATGGTGACGGCACGTTCCGCGGTGACCGCAACATCACGCGCTACGAGATGGCGCAGATGGTCGCAAAGGCGATGGCGAAGGGCGATATGTCCGCATCGGATCGTGCGCTTGTTGACCGTCTTGCCGCTGAGTTTGCAGATGAGCTTAACAACCTCGGTGTCCGTGTCTCCAACCTCGAGCGCAACGCGGATATGGTGAAATGGAACGGCAAACTTCGTTACACCTATACCAGCAATCGCCACGATGTGACACACAGCAAAGTGAATAATGATGCACTTCTGTTCCGTCTCGAGCCGTCCGCTGAGGTCAACAGCCATTGGCATGTGAAGGCACGTCTTGATGCGACGACCAACATGAAGAACGATTCCGGGACAAATGGCAGCGATACGGTCACACTGAAGCGTGCTTATGCACAGGGCGACTATACGAACTTCCAGGTAAAACTCGGTAAGATCGGGCTTTCCTCTCCTGAGAGTAAGGTGCATCCGGGATCCGGCAACCTCCTTACCGATGAAGGCGCAAAATTCTCTGGCGCAGAGGTTACGTTCGGCAATAAGCTGCAGGCAACCGTACAGGCAGGCCGGTACGCTTTCGGAGGAAATAAGTACAATGGTACCATAAATCCGTTTGCCAGCGGGGATACCTCGAACTATCAGTCGATCGACCTTAAGTACATGAGCAGTAAGTGGTCGTTTGGTGCCGGTTATTTCCATCTCGGCTCCGAAAACTTCAAAGGTGCCGTTATACCGGGGCATCCCTATAAAAAAGACGGCAATGATGCTAAGGATGCGAACATTTGGCGCGTCTTTGCCGGGTATCGTTTCGATAAGAATAGTGCCCTTGGTGGATCCTATGCGAACAACGCAAAGGCGGACAACTTTGACAACGCTTATACGGTCGAGTACGACTATAAGGGAGCAAAGGCTTCCGATAAAGGGTCATGGGGCGCGTATGTCGCGTACCGTAAACTCGGCGCTTTTGCGGCGATCGCTCCGACGACAGACGGTGCAGGTTACAACCAAAAGGGAATTGAGGTCGGATTCGACTACGTTCCGTTCAAGAATGTCGTTTTGAAGGCAAAGTACTTCAACGGCAAGGATATGTATGTACCGGCAGGCAGTGACGATAAAGCGCAGAACCTCTTCGGGCGCGTAGAGTTCCTCTTCTAAATTACTTCCTGCGGCTATAGAAGAAAGTCCATGGCATCAGAACGGTGCCGTGGACTTTTTCTTATGGGAAAAACTATATTTAATAATTTTCGACTTTCTCAATAACTTTACAACAATAAAATTTAAGCTTTGCAAATATCAGATTCATATGATATAATAGCCGCGTTGAATCTTGGTATAGGAGTTTTGATGTGAGGAAACAAGGATACTCCATCCTCCTGTATCGGATCAAGATTATTCTTTGATGGCGGGAACATCCCGCAAGGAGGAATTACCATGAAGAAGACTCTGGCAGCAGCTCTCGCGGCAGCGCTCACGATCGGCGCGGCATCGACCACGTTCGCGGCGGCGAACCCCTTCTCCGACGTGCCCCGTGACCACTGGGCATATGACGCCGTGACGCAGCTCGCAGCGGACGGCGTTGTCGAGGGCTACGGTGACGGTACGTTCCGCGGTGACCGCAACATCACGCGCTATGAGATGGCGCAGATGGTTGCAAAGGCAATGGCAAAGGGGGATATGTCCGCATCGGATCGCGCACTCGTCGACCGCCTTGCCGCCGAGTTCGCAGACGAGCTCAACAACCTCGGCGTTCGCGTCTCCAACCTCGAGCGCAACGCGGATATGGTGAAGTGGACGGGCGAACTGCGTTATCGTTATTGGAGCCGTCGTAACGACCACAAGAACGACACAAAGGTCGCTCAAAAAGCAAACAAGGATCAGCTCCAGTTGCGCCTCTTCCCGACGGCGGAGATCAACGATCATTGGCATGTCAAAGCGCGTCTGACGGCTTCGAGTAATATGAAGACGGATGAGAGCGACAATGTCGTCCTTACCTATGCGTATGCGGACGGCGACTACGGCAAGTTCCATGTCCAGCTCGGTAAGATGCCGGTCTCCTCGAATGCCGATCAGGGGATCGTTATCGATGATTTCTTCTCGGGTGCACAGGTCTCCTATGGTGACAAGTGGTCTGTACTTGCAGAAGCGGGCCGCTGGAACCTTGACGATGCCAATAAGAATATTGCTGCAGCGACGGACAAAGCCGCCAACTATCAGGGCATCGAACTCGGCTACCGCTCCGGCAAGCTCGTGCAGAGCGGCGTCGCCTATCGTCATTTCTCCAGCGAGGCATTCAAGAGCGCAGCCCTTTACAATAAGAACGGCGCGCCGCAGGACAAGGCCGATATCTGGTCGGTTGGCGCAAAGTACGCATTTGATAAGAATACTGCACTCAGCGCTGCCTATGCAAACAACACGAAGGCGGACGAACTGAAGAAGGGTATGAGCTTCCAGTTCGACTACAAAGGCGCAGACAAGAGCAACATGGGGTCGTGGGGCGCTTATGTGGCGTATCGCCATATCGGTGCGAACGTAGGCCTTGCACCGACCTTCTCGACAGATCAGCTAACCTCTGTGACCACGAACGGTGCAAAGGGAATTGATCTCGGTCTCGGCTATATTCCGTTCAAGAATGTTCTGATGCAGGCACAGTATTTCAACGGCAAAGAGCTTAAGACGGACAACAAGGTTCAGACGCTCTACGGTCGCGTCAGCTTCTTCTTCTAAGACTGCTTGCTGTGCAAGTAAATTATCACTGTCCCGTCCGGGGATAGGATCAAAAAAAGAGTGCCAATCGGCACTCTTTTTTTGTGTTCTTATTGACGCCGCATATTTTACCGTACTTTATTTTGGTCGGCTTTTCCGTGTTCTTGTGCAATGTTCAACATACCGTTAACGGAAGTTTCCGATTGACCATCCATCTTCAAAGAATTTCCTTCAGTACCCATGCGATGAGGTTTTCGCTGCACGGGACGCCGACACGGTCGGCAGCGGATTTTGCCTCTTCGGAGGCGTCGGCGGGCGCGATGCCGATGTCTGCCATGCGCAGGAGAACGGCGTCGTTCCCGTAGTCGCCGCACGCAACGACGCGGCGTCCGGCATAGGCGGGCATGGCACGCAGAACCTCCGCCATGTCGCCTTTGGACGTATGCGGCGCGACGTATTCCAGATAGTTCGCCTCGGAGTAGAACGAGGTCGAGATCTGATCAATGCCGAGTTCCTTTGCAAGCCGTTCGACAAAGGTTAGATTGACGGGAGCATCGTTGATGAAGAACTTGAGCCATGTTTCCTCCTCCACGTCACGCAGTGTGCAGTGCTTTACGTTGTAGAATTCGCCGTCCAGACGCGGATCGTCGTTTTCCTCCGGGCTGATGACGATGCAGTCCTCTGTGGTGTAGACCTCGACACAGGCACGCGGGAACTGGTAGAGCACACGCGCGGCGAAGTCACGCCAAATATCTCCGTCGAGTGTGCGCATCTCGAGCACCTTGTCTTCCTTCAAATCCTTCAGCATTGCGCCGTTGAAGAAGATGGCGGGCGCATTCACGGTGATGCCCTCAAGGTAGGGGAGTGCGGAACCGGGCGTGCGCCCTGTCGCGGGGGAAAATGCACCGCCGCGCGCGGTGAACTCGTTGATGGCGCGCAGATTTTCTTCTGAGATGATCTCATAGCGCGGGATGATCGTACCGTCGAGGTCGCTGATCAGGAGGATATCATCGTATCTTTTTTCATTCATAGCGCATGGATTTCCTTTAGATAATTTTCCATCATTTTTCGCCCGTCGGGCGTCAGGATCGACTCGGGGTGAAATTGGATGCCCTCGATGGGGAGCGTCTTGTGACGTACACCCATGATCGTTCCGTCCGCCAGCTCGCTTGTGATCTCAAGTGCATCCGGTAATGAGGTGCGATCAATGATGAGAGAGTGGTAGCGTGCAACGGTCGTTTCCTGTGGTATATCGCGGTACAGCCCTGTGCCGCAGTGGCGGATGGGGGAGGACTTCCCGTGCACGATCTCCGCTGCGCGCACAACACGCCCGCCGAATACCTCGCCGATCGCCTGATGCCCGAGGCAGACGCCGAGGATGGGGAGCGCGCCGCCGAGTGTCCGTATGACTTCCTCAGTGATGCCCGCATCCTGCGGCAGTCCGGGTCCCGGGGAGATGATGATGCCGCTGCAGCCGCGCGCGCAAATTTCGTCCGGCGAAATCATGTCGTTGCGGACGACCTCGATGTCGGCACCGATATTTCTGAGCAGCTGGTAGACGTTGTAGGTGAAGGAGTCGTAGTTGTCAAGCAAAAGCAGCATTGTTCTCCACCTCCTCTACCACCTGAAAGAGCGCCTTGGACTTCTGCAAAATTTCGAGATATTCCTTTTCCGGCACGGAATCATTCACAATGCCCGCACCCGAGCGGATGACCGCCGTGTCGTCGTTCTCGATGCACATGGTACGCAGGGTAATGCACATGTCCATGTTGCCGCGGAAATCCATATATCCGACCGTCCCCGCGTAGAACCCGCGCGGCGATTCTTCGAGTTCGTGAATGATCTCCATCGCGCGCAGTTTCGGTGCACCGCTGACTGTTCCGGCAGGGAATGCGGCGCGCAATACGTCCATCGGCGCATAGGCGGGCGCGATCTCACCGACGACGCTGCTCACCATATGCGAGACATGTGAGAAGCGTTCGACTGCCATGAGCTTCGGTACGCGCACCGTCCCGGGCACGCTGATGCGCCCGAGGTCGTTGCGTGCGAGATCGACGAGCATCGCGTGTTCGGCGCACTCCTTCTCATCTGCGCGGAGATCGGCGGCGAGTGCCGCGTCCTCTTCGTCCGTCTGCCCGCGTTTCCGCGTTCCCGCGATGGGGTAGGTATAGACTGTGCTCCCCGCGACCTTGATCAGCATCTCGGGCGACGCGCCGACGAGCTTCACCGTTCCGAAATTGTAGTAAAACATGTAGGGCGACGGGTTGACCTGCCGCAGCCGCCGGTAGAAGAGGAACGCGGGGCGCGTGATCTTCTCCGTAAAGCGGTAGGAGGGGACAACTTGGAAAATATCACCCGCGTAGATGTGCTTCTTTGCCCGCTCGATGATCTTGAGGAATTTTTCGGGCGGCGCCGCGTGCCGCGCCATAAAGTCTACGGGCGAAGATCGCTTCGAAAGGGGGGCTGAGGGCGGGGAGAAGGGGGCAGCAAGGCGCACGCGCATCTCCGCAATCCGTGTGCGGATCATGTCGTAGAGCTCTGCGGGATCGTCGCCCTCCTTGATGTCCGCGAGATAGTGCAGATGCGCGCTTCCCTTGAGCGCATCACAGACAACGAGCCAGCGGCACATCATGAACTGCCCGAGCAGATCCTCGCCGCCAAGCGCAACACCGCGCACGCGGTCAAAGGTCGCGGCGGTCTCATAGGTGAAATAGCCCGCAAGCCCACCGTGCACGAGCGGCAGAGGCTCTTCACCTGCAGGAACGGCGGGGGTGAATCGTGCGGCATACGTCTTCATCGTTTCATGCGGCGCGCCCTCGACGACCTTCATCAGACCGTTCTCGTTGACGATCAGCTTATCGGCAAAGACCTGCACGCGCACGAACGGCTCGCCGCCGATGAAGGAGTAGCGTCCGAACTGCTGCTGCGTCGTATCGACGGACTCCATGATGTAGCCCTTTTTCTCGCCGACCAATTTATAGTAGACGGAAACAGGCGTATCCAGATCCATCGTCAGCTCCGTGGAGACGGTGATGAGATTTGCAGTTTTACTGTAGGATATGAAATCTTCTTTACGCGGCGTTAGTTTCATCCATTGATCTCCATGACGACGTCGCGCTCTTTCCGGCCGAGGATCCATCCGAGCACCTTCAGCTCCGCGTAGAGCATCTGCTGCTGTTCGCGGTTGTTCTCGCGGCTGAGCTTCAGCTGCTTGTACTGCTTGCGCCCGAGATTGTAGCGTGCGAGGATTTCCGCCTCGCTCCGCATCTTGTGCCTTCCGCCTGCGTGCATCCGTACGAGTTCTTCAACGTCCGCATCCGTATAGGTCGGCTCTTTTGGCGGAGCCGCCATTTGGCGAACGAGATTCGTGATGTCCTGATCGCTCATGTCCATAGAAGATGCTCCCTTCGTTACGTTCTACAATTATATTGAAATTAGTTTTTGTGAACTGCCATACCGAGTGGTGCGGCTAAAATGTATGATTATACGGCAGCGCTGCGTGCTTCAAGATATCTTATCATCGCGTCGGCAACGTGCTTTGCGTCCTTGACGACCTGCACGACGTTCCAAGGGCCGAGGACGACGTCGCCTGCGGCAAATACGCCGTCGCGCTCCGTCATGCCGTTCTCGTCGATCTTGACCAGCCCCTTCTCGTTGAGCGTGACGCCCTTCGTCGTACGCACAATTTTGTCCTTGACGCCCTGGCTCGCTGCGATGACCGTGCTGTCAGCGGGGATAAGGTAGGGCGCGCCCTCACTGATGAGGTTTTGCTCCTCGTCAAAGACGCGGTCGTACATCATCGGCCCCTCCGGGGTGACGGAGTGAATACCCTTGGCATATTCAATTTCGCAGCCGTCCATGAGTGCGTACTCGAGCTCGCGCTCACTCGCGGAGATGCCGTTGCGCCGCGCGTAGATCGTGACGTATCGGCTGCCCTTGCGGATGGCAGTGCGCGCCACGTCCATTGCCGAGTTGCCCGAGCCGATGACCGCGACACGGTCGCCGAGGTGATAGACGTCCGGATTCTGGAGGTAGTTGACCGCATAGTGGCAGTTGCCAAGCGTCTCGCCGGGAATTTTAAGAGCCTTGGCGCGCCATGCGCCCGTCCCCATGAAGATCGCCTCGTACCCGTCGCGGAAGAGATCGTCCACGCGCAGCGCACTGCCGATGGTCGTGTTCGGACGGATGTGGATGCCGAGTGTTCGCAGCTTTTCTCCATAGCGATCGATTGTGGAGGGCGGCAGACGGAAATCGGGGATGCCGTAGCGCAGCATACCGCCGATCTGCTGCATCCGCTCAAAGATCGTGACGCCGTATCCCTCCTGCGCGAGCTTCACCGCGACGACGATGCCCGCGGGACCCGCGCCGATGACGGCGACGTTGTGACCATTGTAGGACTTGCGCGTGAGAACGAGCTTATCGAGGTAGGTGTCAGAGATGTAGTGCTCGATGCTCGAGATCTGGATCGGCGCGCCGCGCCGTCCCTGAATGCAGTTGCCCTCGCACTGCGCGTCGTGGTCGCAGACGAGGGAGCAGAAAACGCTCATCGGATTATTGTCGTAAAGCATTGCGCCTGCTTCGTTGATTTTCCCATCGAGGAAGAGACGGATCATCTCCGGGACGTTGGTTTGAACCGGGCATCCCTTGATGCGGCAGAGCGGCTTTTTACACTGGAGACAGCGGCGTGCCTCGTTGATGACATGAACAGCCATAGAAAGATTCCTTTCGTTTGTTTCCTAAAATAATTGCATACACATGAGTAATTATAACATACTTTCGGGATGATACAAAAGAGTTTTGCAGTGATTGATAATTACTTTTATGAGACTTAAAGACTTGACAATAATATAAAATAGCGATAAGATGCGCTGGAAAGATGAGCAGATAGATATAATTATTTCATGGGTCAAGGAGGGTGTGGTATTTTGCAATTCAAATCTATTAGGACAAAGTTTTTAGCGCTTGTTCTTCCTATCGTGCTCATCGGCTTCCTCGTGTTTTTTGGGGTCAGTTACAAGACGGCAAGCGATATGCTCGATACAAATGCCGAGACAATTGGCGTCGGCATCGGAAAACAGGCGGGACTCGAGGTGCGGCGGGTTTTTGAAAGCAACAAAGCGCATTTGGAAGAAATGGCGTCCGACGACGCGTTTCTGCATGGGGATGATGCTGCAAAAATTGCCAAGATGAAGCAAGTGAAGCAGAATGCGCAGGTATTCTCTGTGATCTCTTATCTTGATATGACAGGGAAAGGGTTCAGCGTTGAAGGCGAACAGATCGAGCGTTCCGGTCGGGATTATTTCAAAAAAGTCATGCAAACACAGCAGACCGTGATCTCAGAGCCGCTCATATCGGGGAGTACAGGAAAAGTTGCCACGGTCATTGCGGTTCCCGTGAAGGCGAACGGCACCGTTATCGGAGTGGTGACCGGAACGGTCAAGCTCTCGAATTTCAACGATGATCTTAAGAACCTTTTTGTGCACCGTACAGGTCATATGATGATTGCGGACGAATCCGGCATTGTTATTATAGATCCGACGGATGAGTCGCAGGTTGGTAAACTTGATCTCAGCAAAGATATTCCAAACAAGCCGAATGGGGCGCCGCTTGTCGCGGGATTTAAGGATGTCCTCGACAAGAACGATTCGACCGTTGTTCACTATGTGGATGGGAACGGCGAGGATCTGACGGCAATGCTCGTACCGGTGCAGCTTGACGGCCGCCGCTGGGTCGTGATCGGCGAGGTGGCGACGCGTGAGGTTCGTGAGGAAGCAAACAGTCTCCTCGGCATTCTCGCAGGGCTGACGCTCGTGATGCTTCTTCTCGTGTCGGGCATTGTCTTCATGATGACGAACAGCTTTGCCGTCAATATTAAAAAGGTGGTTCACGCATGTGATCTCCTGAATGACGGGGATCTGCGCGACAGACCGAAGACAATCACCTCGGAGGATGAGCTGGGGCAGCTCTCCGACGGCTTCATCAAGATGCGCAGGACGCTGCATGATCTCATCAACAATGTCCAGTCCCATGCCCTTGAGCTCTCTAAGTCGGCGGAAGCAGTATCGCATGCGTCGCAGCAGTCGGCGGATGCATCGACGCAGGTGGCGGACACCATCACGGAGATTGCTGCAGGTGCGGAGAAGCAGCATGAGTCGGCAGTCTCGGTGACGAACGCGGCGACGGCGATCTCGGAGCATACGGCGACGATGTCGGAGCGTGCGGAGGAAGTCGCCGCGGTCACGAACAATACCATCGAGCGCGTCCGCGAAGGGCGTCACTCGATTGACAAAGTCGTGAGCTACATGCAGCAGATCAAGACCGGATCGGAGACGGTCGACGCCGCAATTACGGCGCTTGGAAAGAGCTCTGAGGAGATCAGCCACAGCGTTGACGTTATCGCGAGCATCGCGGAGCAGACAAACCTGCTCGCGCTCAACGCCGCCATCGAAGCGGCGCGTGCGGGTGAGCACGGGCGCGGATTTGCAGTCGTCGCCGAGGAAGTCCGCAAGCTCGCCGAAGAATCGGGCGAGTTCTCCAAGAAGATCTCGCAGACGATGCAGTCCGTGCAGTCCGATATGGAGCGCGCCATTGAGGCGGGCAGGCGCGGCGGTGAATACGTCAGCAACGGTCTGACCTCGGTGCAGACCGCGGATGAAGTATTCCAGTCGATTTCGGCTGCGATTCAGCAGCTTGATGCGGGCGTGAAGGGCATTACCGACGGCATTCGTCAAATGGACAGCGAGACGCAGACGGTACGCGAGCAGATTGTCTCCGTGCAGGAGGTCAGCATGTCAAACGCGAGCGGTGTGCAGTCCGTTTCGGGCGCGGCGCAGGAACAGTCGGCATCGATGGAAGAGATCTCGGCAGAGACACGGACACTCTCGAATCTCGCGGATCAGCTTGCCGGGGAAACAAAGGTGTTCAAATTATAATATTCACCATAGTATTATGATACAGCAGGGCTGCTGCACGAAATGTTTTTCAGCATATGTGCAGCAAGCCCTTTTTTGATTTTGATCTTGAATACGGTATGTCGCAATAAATCGTTCAAGGACGCAGCGGTGTAGTTTCCTGTGAGGTCGGCATATGTTATTAAGGGATCGGGATGATGCAAATGTGTTCTATGAAGAATTTGAATATTTATTACCATTATATGTTAATAATTTAATTATGGTATGTCTTGTTAATGTTGGAAAAATATGATACGATTCATCGCAATAGTAGTATGTGAATGGGAATCTATGTGGTTTTTTAAGGAGAGAAGGAAAAATGCAGTTTAAGTCTATCAGGACGAAGTTTCTTGCCTTTGTCCTGCCCGTTGTGCTGATCGGTTTTCTCGTATTCTTTGGCGTGAGCTATAAGATGTCGAGCGGTATGCTCGACGAGAACGCCGCAACGATCGGCAAAGGCATCGGCAAGCAGGCGGCGCTCGAGGTGCAGCGTGTTTTCGGCATGAACGAGGTGCAGCTAGAGGCAATGGCGCGTGATGACTCCATGATCCATGGGGATGACGCCACAAAGCTCGCGAAGATGCAGGAGCTCAAGAGGGATACGGATGTATTCTCGAACATAGGCTACATCAATCTCGACGGCACCGGGTTCGATGTGGACAATAACGTCCTCAACCGTGCGGATCGCGAGTATTTTAAGAGGGCGGTACAGACACAGAAAACCGTCATTTCCGAGCCTGTCATCTCGTCGATTACGGGGAAGGTCGTTGTGGTCATCGCGGTTCCGGTGAAGGACAACGGCGTACTCAAGGGCATCATTGCGGGAACGGTCGGACTTTCGAACTTCGACGAGACGCTTGCTTCAATGGCGACATACAAGACGGGACAGCTCGTGGTCGCAGATGAGTCGGGACTCGTCATCATCCATCCGAACGAGCAGCAGCAGGTCGGCAAGCTTGACTTCAGCAAGGAAGTATCGAGTGTGAAGATTTCGCCGAGCCTTGTGACGGCGTTCAAGGAAGCCCTCGATAAGGATGCACCCGCAACAGCACACTATGAGCGCGAGTCCGGTGAGGAGATGACGGGAATTCTCGTTCCGGTACATCTCGAGGGGCGCCGCTGGGTCATCATGTCCGAGGCGTCGGACAACGAGATCCTCGCAAGCGCACATCATCTTCTTCTGATCCTTGCGGGGCTGACCATCGTGATGCTTCTTGCCATTTCGGCGATCATCTTCTTCATCTCCCATAATTTTGCGGAAGGCATCAAGCGCATTGTCCGCGTCTGCGAGATTCTGAACAGCGGCGATCTGCGTGAGATACCGAAGACCATTACGTCCCAAGACGAGATGGGGCAGCTCTCTGACGGGTTCATCCAAATGAGCCGCACGCTCAACAAGCTCATCAAGGGGATTCAGGCGAATGCGGGTGATCTCTCCGAATCAGCCGGGGCGCTGACGGATGCATCCCAGCAGTCGGCAGAGGCGTCGAACCACGTTGCTGTGTCTATCACGGAGATTGCGGAAGGCGTCGAGCGTCAGTCGGAGGCATCTCGCTCCGTATCAGAGGCCGCGGCGGCGATCTCGAATCATGCGGCGGAGATGTCCAAGCGTGCAGAGTCAGTGGCTCAGGTGACGAGCGATACGGTCGAGCGCGTCAACGAAGGACGCCGCTCCATCGATGAAGTCGTCAACTACATGCATCAGATCAAGACGGGATCGGAGACCATTGAAGGCGCGATCACGGCGCTCGGACGCAGCTCCGAGGAGATCAGCCGCAGTGTCGACGTCATTGCGGGCATCGCGGAGCAGACAAACCTGCTCGCACTGAACGCCGCCATTGAAGCGGCGCGCGCGGGCGAGCATGGACGCGGCTTCGCGGTCGTTGCTGAGGAAGTCCGTAAGCTTGCCGAGGAGTCGGGAGAATTCTCTAAGAAGATTTCCCAGACGATGCAGTCCATCCAGGGCGACATGGATCGTGCGATGGAGGCAGGAAAGAGCGGCAGCGCAGATGTCGCGCGCGGGCTCGAGTCCGTACAGACAGCGGACGGCGTGTTCCAGTCCATCTATGATGCGATTCAAGATCTCGGTGACGGGGTACAGGGCATCACGGCGGGCATCCAGCAGATGGAGGGCGAGACGCAGACGGTGCGCGCACAGGTCGAAGAGATCCAAAAGGTCAGCACGGCGAATGCGGACAACGCACAGAACGTCTCTGCGGCGACCGAGGAGCAGTCGGCTTCCATGGAGGAGATCGCGGCGTCGACGCGGCGTCTCTCGAACCTTGCCGAAGAGCTTGCCGAGGAAACGAAAAAGTTCAAACTCTAATACAAGCAGAGTTTTCAAAAACGGGGCATTGCACTTGCAGTGCCCCGTTTGCTGTTGTATGATAGAGGATATACAAAGGAGGCGTTTTCATGGGAAAAGCAATGATCATCGGCGCGGGCGGCGTGGCGAGCGTCGCCGTGCATAAATGCTGCCAAAACCCGGAGGTGTTCGAGGAGATCCTCATCGCCTCGCGTACGAAGTCGAAATGCGATGCGCTCCAAGAGAAACTCGGCGGGGGCAGGACGAAGATTCGGACGGCGGCGATCGATGCGGACGATGTGGCCGCGCTCACCGCGCTGATGCGGGAGTTCAAACCCGAGGTTGTGCTGAACCTCGCGCTTCCTTATCAAGATCTGCACATCATGGACGCGTGCCTTGCGGCGGGCGTACATTATGTGGACACGGCGAACTACGAGCCGGAGGACACGGCGAAGTTCGAATACAGCTGGCAGTGGGCGTACCGCGACCGATTCCGCGACGCGGGGCTGACCGCATTGCTCGGGTCGGGCTTTGACCCTGGCGTAACGGGCGTATTCAGCGCGTACGCACTGAAGCACGAGTTTGAGGAGATCAACTATATCGACATCCTCGACTGCAACGGCGGCGACCACGGCTATCCGTTTGCAACGAATTTCAATCCCGAGATCAATATCCGCGAGGTCTCCGCGAACGGCAGCTACTGGGAAAATGGAAAATGGGTCGAGACGAAGCCGATGGAGATCAAGCGCGTCTACGACTTCGCCGAGGTCGGGAAGAAGGATATGTACCTGCTCCATCACGAGGAACTCGAGTCCCTCGGGAAAAATATCAAGGGCATTCGCCGCATCCGCTTCTTTATGACGTTCGGCGAGAGCTATCTGACGCATCTGCGCTGTCTGGAGAACGTCGGCATGACGTCGATCGAGCCGATCGACTTCGAGGGACACAAGATCATTCCGCTCCAATTTCTCAAGGCGGTGCTCCCCGATCCCGCAAGCCTCGGCCCGCGGACAAAGGGCAAGACAAACATCGGCTGTATCTTCCGCGGGAAGAAGGATGGAAAAGAGAAGAACTACTACCTCTACAATGTCTGCGACCACGAGGAATGTTACAAGGAAGTCGGCTCGCAGGCGGTCGCCTACACGACGGGCGTGCCCGCGATGATCGGCGCGATGATGGTCATGACGGGCAAATGGAGAAAGCCGGGCGTCTACAACATCGAGGAGTTCGACCCCGATCCGTTCATGGACGCGCTGAACCGGTGGGGGCTGCCGTGGCAGGAGAACCGTAATCCTGTCTTGGTCGACTGATGGCGGCGCAGTGCGGAAAGCGGCGTCCCGAGTGGGCGGCGGTGCCGACGCCCTCCTATCTCGTCTATGAAGAGCTGCTGACGCACAATCTCGAAATCCTCAAGGGGCTTGCGGAGCGCACGGGGGCAAAGGTGCTGCTCGCGCAAAAATGCTTCTCGATGTATTATTACTATCCGCTCATCGGGCGGTATCTCGCGGGGACGACGGCGAGCGGAATCTACGAAGCGCGGCTCTCGCAGGAGGAGATGGGCAAGGAAAATCACGTCTTTAAGCCCGCCTATGAAGCGGAGGAAATCACTGCGCTCGCGGCGATCTGTGATCACATCGTGTTCAACTCCTTTTCCCAGTGGGAACGATTCGGCGCGGCGGCACGCGCGCAGGGGGCATCCTGCGGCATCCGCATCAACCCGGAGTGCTCGACGCAGGAGCACGCGATCTACGATCCGTGCGCGCCCGGCTCGCGCCTCGGCGTGAAGATCGCGGAATTTCCGGAGACCCTGCCCGAGGGGATCGACGGTCTGCACTTTCACACGCTCTGCGAGCAGGGGGCGGACGCGCTCGCCGTGACGCTCGCAGCGGTGGAGGAGAAGTTCGGGAACTATCTGCACGGGCTGAAATGGCTGAATTTTGGCGGCGGACATCACATCACGCGCGCGGATTACGACATCGCCCTGCTGGAAGAGTTGATTCGTCATGTGCAGGAGACCTACGACGTCGCCGTTTACCTTGAGCCGGGGGAGGCGGTCGCGCTGAATGCGGGGTATCTCGCGGCGTCCGTGCTCGATGTGCGCGCGGACGGCAACGTGATCCTCAATACGTCCGCCGCCTGCCATATGCCCGACGTGATTGAGATGCCCTACCGTCCGCCCGTCGTCGGCGCGGGCGAAGCGGGGGAGAAGGCGCATACCTATACGCTCGCGGGGCCGACCTGTCTCGCGGGTGACACGATCGGGACGTATTCGTTTGACGCGCCGCTCGCGCCGGGCGACCGCGTCGTGTTCGGCGATATGGCGATTTACACGATGGTGAAGAACAACACGTTCAACGGGATGCCGCTCCCGCACATCGTCGCCGTCGATCCGTCGGGTGCGTGGGAGATCGTGCGCTCCTTCGGCTATGAGGACTTTAAGATGCGGCTGTGAGCGGTGTGGTGGGAATCAAAGGAGCATGAATCAATGAAAAAGCAGACCCGGGGCGGAGCGCCCGATCTCCCGCGTGCGGCGGCGGCGATGCGGGAGTTCCTTGCGGCGTTGGGCGTTGACGCCATGTCCTGTGGGATGTCGGAGACGCCCACGCGGACGGCGGAGCTGTACGCGGAGCTCTTTGCGGGGCTGCGGAACGATCCCGCCGCGCTGTGGGCGGAGACGATGACCGAGGACACGGCGGGACTCGTCGCCGTGCGGGATATTCCCTTTTACTCCATGTGCGAGCATCATCTGCTCCCGTTCTTCGGGACGGTCGATATTGTCTACCGTCCGCAGGGCGGGCGTGTGGCGGGGTTCGGCGTCTTTGCGCAGCTTGCCGCACTCTATGCGGCGCGACCGCAGCTGCAGGAGCGGTTGACGGCGCAGATCGCGGATGAGATCATGCGCGGGCTCGGGGCGGCGGGCGTGCTCGTCGTCGTTCGCGCGCGGCAGCTCTGCATGATGATGCGCGGGGAGCGCGCACATGGGACGCAGACGGTCACGGCGGAATGCCGCGGTGCGTTCCGGTCGGATGCGGCGGAGTCTGCCGCCGCGTGGCAGATGCTGGGAGTACATGAATGACGGCAAAGAGAATCTATCGGTTTCGTGACGGAAAGAGCCTGACGCTCGGAGAGCGCACGCTCGTCATGGGGATTTTGAACGTGACGCCCGATTCGTTCTCGGACGGGGGGCGATGGAATACGCGGGAGCGCGCGCTCCGGCATATGGAAGAGATGGTACGGGACGGTGCGGACATCGTCGACGTCGGCGCGGAATCGAGCCGTCCCGGCTTTGTGCCGATGGGCGCCGCGGAGGAGATGGAGCGGCTGATGCCGCTGCTCGAAGCCGTCCTGCGGGAATGCCCCGTGCCCGTCTCCGTCGATACGTTCAAGGCGGAGACGGCGCGTGCGGCGCTCGCGGCGGGGGCGCACATCCTCAACGACATTTGGGGTCTGCAATACGCCGAAGAGCCGGGCGAAATGGCGCGCGCGGCGGCAGCGGCGAACGCGCCCGTCGTCGTCATGCACAATCAAAACGGCACGGAATACGACAGGGATATCATCGCGGCGATGCGGGAATTTTTTACAGTCTCCATGGAAATTGCGGATGCGGCGGGGCTGTCTAGGGAGAACATTATCCTCGATCCCGGCATCGGCTTTGGCAAGACGCCCGCGGCGAATATGCATGTGATGCGGCGTATGGACGAGCTGATTTCCTATGACGGGGCGGACTATCCTCTGCTCCTCGGCGCGAGCCGCAAGAGCTTTATCGGAGCGGCGCTTGACCTGCCCGTGGAGGAGCGCATGGAGGCGACAGGTGCGGCGTGCGTCCTCGGAATCCTGCGCGGTGCGTCTATTGTGCGCGTGCATGATGTGAAGCCGATCGCGCGCATGTGCCGGATGACGGATGCGATATTGAGGGCGTAATATGGATCGAATTTTTTTGCGCGGCATGACGTTCTCTGCATGTCACGGCGTGCTCCCGCATGAGCGCGAGAATTCGCAGCGATTTGTCGTGGATGCGGAGCTGCTGCTCGATTTGCACGAGGCGGGGGCGCGGGACGACCTTGACGCGACGGCGAACTACGCGGAGCTCTATGAGATCGTGCGCGCCGTTGTGGAGGGCGCGCCGAAACGCCTCATCGAAGCCGTCGCCGAGGAGATCGCGGTGCGCGCTCTCGATGCGTTCCCGCGCGTACGCGCCGTGCGCGTGACCGTGCACAAGCCGGACGCACCGATCGGCGGCGTATTCGCCGATGTGGGCGTCGATATTGTGCGGCGTAGGGGACGGTGACGATGCAGACGGCATACATCGGGCTCGGGGCAAATCTCGGCGACCGCGGCGAGACGATGCGGGAGGCTCTGCGCCGCATCGCCGCGCATCCTCGGATGCGGCTTGCGGAGGTATCGGCGTTCTACGAGACGCCCCCGTGGGGAAAGACGGATCAGCCGTCCTTTCTCAATGCCGCTGCCTGCGTCACGTTTGACATGTCACCGCAGGAATTGCTTGAGGTACTGCAGGGGATAGAGCGCGATCTCGGCAGGGTGCGGCGCGAGCATTGGGGTGCACGTACGATCGACCTTGATATCCTGCATATCGATGACGTGGAGACGGCGGGGGCGGAGCTTACACTGCCGCATCCCTACCTCTGCGAGCGCGCCTTTGTGCTCGTGCCGCTCGCAGAGATTGAGCCGCGCCTTGTCGTGCGCGGAAAGACGGTGACAGCGTGGTGTGCGGGAGTTGATACGTCCGGCATTGTGCGCGCGCCGGAGCTGGCCGCACCCTATCCGCTCGAACTCATCGCGGCGGTGGATGAGGATATGGGCATCGGGCGCGCGGGCGGACTGCTGACGTCCTGCGCCGAGGATATGGCGCATTTCCGTGCGGAGACGACCGGGGGCATCGTCATCATGGGGCGGCGCACGATGAAGAGCCTGCCGGGCAAGCAGCCGCTCGCAGGACGGGAGAACATCGTGCTCTCGCGGACGCTTGACCGCGCGGACGGCTTTCATATCGTACACGACCTCGCGGCGCTTTGGCATCTGCTCGGGCGGCTGGATTCCGATGCGGCGCGCCGCATCTTTGCGATTGGCGGGGAGGAATGTTACCGCGTGCTCCTGCCGTATGTGCATCGCGCGCATGTGACGCGTCTCATGGGCAGATACGGCGCGGATACCTTTCTGCCGCCGCTCACGGATTTTGCACGGACGGCGGCGCGCGCAGGAAAAGACTGTATCTTTGAAATTTACGACAGAATCTAGGAAGAATGCGATGGCAAAAGCAATTTTTCAAAACGACTGGCAGGAGCTGCTTGCACCGGAGATGGCACAGCCGTATTACAGCGAGCTGCGCGCGTTTCTCATCCAGGAATATCGAACGCGGCGCGTTTATCCCGATATGTATGCGATTTTCAATGCTATGCACTATACGAGTTTTGCCGATACGAAGGTTGTCATCCTTGGACAGGATCCCTATCACGGCGACGGGCAGGCGCACGGGCTTTCGTTCTCCGTGCAGGTCGGGATTGCGCCGCCGCCGTCCCTGCTCAACATCTACAAGGAACTGCAGGATGATCTCGGCATCGCGCCGCCGAACCACGGCTGTCTCATCCCGTGGGCGCGCCGCGGCGTGCTCCTCCTCAACACCGTGCTCACCGTCCGCGCACATGCGGCGGCGTCGCATCAGGGGCATGGCTGGGAGCAGTTCACGGATCACATCATCCGTCTGCTCGGCGCGCGGGAGCGTCCGCTGGCGTTCATCCTGTGGGGCAGTCCCGCACGGCGCAAGCGCGCGCTTATCACGAATCCCGCACATTTCATCGTCGAGTCGCCGCATCCGAGCCCGCTCTCGGCACACCGCGGATTCTTCGGCAGCCGCCCGTTCTCGCGCGTGAACGATTTCCTCGTACGCGCGGGTGAGACGCCGATCGAGTGGGCGCTGCCGCCGGCAGAGGAAATCAATGTATGAACGAAAGTCTCGTCTCGAAAGGAGCATCCATATGAATATCAAGGGAATGCGTCTCGTCTGCGCACTTGGACTCGTCTTTTGTCTCGGCGGCTGCGGCGCGCCGGGTGCGTCGTCGAAGGCATCTGCGGAGATGCCGCGCGGCATCGTACAGAAAAATCAGCCGAAGGACGGGCAGGCGGAGATCTATCTCGCGGGCGGATGCTTTTGGGGGACGGAGCTCTATACGAGTCTCGTGTACGGTGTCGTCTCCGCCGAGAGCGGCTATGCGAACGGCAAGACCGTGAACCCGACCTATGAGGAGGTATGCAGCGGCAGCGGACATGCGGAGACGGTGCATGTCGTCTACGATCCGCGCATTGTATCGCTCGACGAGCTGCTGAATGTGTTCTATGACTCGATTGACCCGACGACGCAGGATCGGCAGGGCAACGACGTCGGGCGGCAGTACCGTTCGGGGATTTACTATGTGCCGAACGCGGACGGGAGCGAGACGGCGGACGAGCGCACGATCCGCGCATCGCTGGACGCGCTGCAAAAACGCATCGGCAAGCCGATCGCCGTTGAGATGGGCCCGATTGTGAATTTTTACCGCGCGGAGGAGGGGCATCAGGAATACCTCACAAAGAACCCGAACGGCTACTGCCACATCTCGCCCGCAAAGATCGCGGAGATGCGTGAAAAGCACGCCGCCGCGGAGAAAGCCGCCGCAGAGAAGCAGACGGCACAGCGTCCGAGCCGCACCTATGAAAAGCCGTCGGATGCGGAGCTGAAGGAAAAGCTGACGGATATGCAGTACGCGGTGACGCAGGAAAAGGCGACCGAGCCGCCGTTCCGCAACGAATACGATCACGAGTTCCGCGCGGGCATCTACTGCGACATCACGACGGGCGAGCCGCTCTTTGTCTCGACGGACAAATATGACTCGGGCTGCGGATGGCCGGCGTTCTCGCGCCCCATCGACGATGCGCTCATCGCGGAGCATGAGGATCGCTCGTTCGGTATGGTGCGCACGGAGGTCACGGCGGCGGGCAGCGGCGCGCATCTCGGGCATGTCTTTGACGACGGCCCGCAGGCGAGCGGCGGCCTGCGCTACTGCATCAACAGCGCTTCCCTGCGCTTTATCCCGAAGGAGGACATGGAGGCGGAGGGCTACGGTGACTATCTCTATCTTCTTGAAAATCAATAAAGCTCATAACTGTGCCGCTTCCGAGGATTGCGGCGCAGCGCTGTATTCTTGTTTCAATGGAAAGAAGATGTTTTTATGAAAATGGAAAAGGGGAAAATTCTTGCGCGCCTGGTTTGCGGCGCACTGCTCGCGTCCGGTCATCACGCCTATGCTGCATCGGCAGCGGATGATGCGCAGGGCATGGACACCTACACGCTGGGGGACGTCGTTGTGACGGCGACTCGAAGCGAGAAGAACGATGTGGATGTTCCGGCGGCGACGACGGTGATCACGGCGGATGAGATCAAGGCGAGCGGAGCGGCACATGCGTCCGATGCGCTTGCACAGGTCAATGGATTTACATACAAATCCTTTGGCCCGAACGGTGCGTCGATGGGATCTATGACGAACGAGGTGAATCTGCGCGGCGTAAAGGGCGGCGCGCTTGTACTCATGAACGGCAATCCGATCTCGTGGCGCGGAAAATACAATCTCGATGCGATTCCGGCATCCGCTATCGAGCGCATTGAGGTTGTGAAGGGCAGCGGATCCGTGCTCTACGGCAGTGAAGCGGTGAGCGGCGTTGTCAATATCATCACGAAGCAGCACGTGCAGAACGAGGTTCATGCAGGATTCGGCAGCTATGGACAGCGCAGTGCCGGCATGAGCGTCGGGGATGACCGCTTCAGCGTGTATTATAACTACGATAAGTGGGGACATCAAAACGGGCTGACCTATACGAATGTTGCTCAGACGCGGTTCAAGGGAGAAACGCGGACGGACATTCATGATGTAGAGAAGAAAAATCTTGGCATCGGCTATCATATCAACCCGCGTTTGGATTTCCTGTTCAATCTCTATGAATCCTCTGCGCGTTACCAACGCTATGTGATGGCGCGTCATGCGGGCAGCATCCCGCTGACCATCGGAGAGCCGTATAACAACCGCAAATACGAGACGAAGCAGTACGTCACCCAGCTCAACTACCATGATGCAGATTGGAAAGGAAGTCTGTACTTTAATACGAGTACGATGGAATTTGCGGGATCGGTGTACTTTAACGGAAGGGGCGGCGCGCGCACGCCGGACGGGTTCTACGATTCGCGCGAGAAAAATATGACCTACGGGCTGGATCTTCAGCGGACATGGCAGGTCAATGCTAAGGCGACGGCGATTCTCGGTGTCGATTTCGAGCATGAATATTATGCCGCGCTCCCGACGGTCGCGAGTAATAAGGACGACCGATATTCCCGCAACAATTGGGGTATTTTCGGTCAGTGGGAGCAGCGCTTTGACGAGCGCAATACGGGGATCTTCGGTCTGCGCGAGACGTGGACGACGGGCGCGGCGAAGCGGCAGAATTTCCACAATCTCAGCGCATCGGGACAGTGGCTGCATAAACTGAACGCCGAGAGCAGTCTCTATTTGAACATCAGTCAGTCGTTTGTCATGCCGACCTTCGCGCAGATGTACGGGGAGAACGGGCGGCAGCTGCCTGCATCCAATCTGCGTCCGCAGACGGGGGTTAATTACGAAATCGGCTGGAAGAAATCGCACGGCGGACACATATGGAAAGCCGCACTCTTCCATATGAACGTTAAGGATAATATCACGGCAAAGGTGAATACGGGAAGAACCGAATATCAATACACGAATGAGGATTTCCGCAATACGGGTGTGGAGCTCTCCGCGGATATTAGGGGGACACACGGATTTTCCTACAACTGGGGACTGACGTGGCAGAACCCGGAGACGAACAGCACGGCTGTTGCGGGCGGGTGGGACCGCGCGTTTGGCAAGATTCAGCTTACGGGCGGCATACACTATCAAAAAGGGAAATGGAACTCCGCACTCACGGCGTCCTATCTCGCCTCGCGCGTGCAGTCACCGTCGGCACAGCGTTCCTATGCGGCAAAGCCTTATCTGCTCACGACGTGGAACACAAGCTATGCGCCGGACGATCACAGTGAGATCAGTCTGCGGATTGACAATGTGCTCGACCGCAAGGATACGACGATGCACAGCGGAACAGTTTATTATACGGCGCCTATCAATTATCTGCTGAGTTACAGCTACAGGTTCTAAAGGGATAGACGCTGCAAAACGATTTAAGGGAGAATCGAAATGGTGCAGCTCATCAATGTTTCAAGTGCGGACTGCGACATCTGCAATCTGCCGGGCGGAACGCCGCAGGGCGTGGAGTCTCTTTTGCAGCGCTACGGGCTTGACGGCATTGAGTTTATGGTCTGCGATGCGAAGGACACGGGGCTTTTCCCCCGGCGCATCGTGCGCGGCATTCATCTGTGGTTTTACCCCTCTTGGATGCATTTTTGGCGCGGCAACGAGGAGCTGCTTGCGCGCGATTATGCACCAGAGCAGGTGCGCTGCATCTTCGGCGACTCGCGCGAGGAGTGGTTGACGCGCTTTCGTGATAACTTCCGCGTCGCGGGAGCGTGCGGGGCGGAGTACGCCGTTTTTCACGTCGCGCACGCGGGGCAGGGCGAGATCTTTGCGCGCAATTTTTTCTACGACGACAGGGATGTCGTCGAGGGGACGATCGAGGTTGTGCGCGAGCTCGTCTCGGCGCTGCCTCAGGAGTGTATGCTGCTCTATGAAAATCTCTGGTGGCCGGGACTGACCTTTCGCGACCCCGCGCTCGCCGTGCGCCTCATTGAGGAGACACCGCACGAGCGGACGGGCTTTATGCTTGACACAGGGCATCTCATGAATACGAACTGGGATCTGCGCACGGAGGAGGAGGGCGTCGACTATGTGCTCGATACGATCGAGGGGCTTGCACGCTGCGACGAGGAGCTGGCCGCGCGCATCCGTGGGCTGCACCTGCATCAATCGCTCTCGGGGGCGCATGCGCGCACTGTGCAGGAGGCAGCGAGGCGCGGCGAGATGCCGGAGCGTCCGACGCCGCACGAGTCCATCGACTATGTGCTGCGCATCGACCGGCACGCGCCGCTCCATACAGCGCGTGCGCGAGAGATCGTCGACCGCGTGCGCCCGCAGTGGCTTGTCCATGAGTTTATCCCCACGGATACGACGGACTGGGAGGAAAAACTCGCGGCGCAGACGGCGGCGATTCGGTGATGACTGTATGATAAAATATTAATTGTCTTATAAAGAGTCTTTTCATATATGGTGTTCTATGGTACAATCTCTGAGAGAATGGGATGAGACTTTTGTCGTATGGAGGGATAAGAATGGTAGGAAAGAATGCGGAGACGGCGCCGGAGATCGGCGGCGACGGGCTCTCTGCAGTGATTGATCGCCTTGTTGCGGGACATGAGAAAAATGAGCTGTTCGAGAAGATATCCGGCGGTACGCCTTATGCGGCGGAGCTGAACGAATTGATCGGGTGTGTCAACGAGGAGCTGGAGTATCAGCGGTTTCGGCTGCGTACGGTGAACGAAGCGGTGCACTCGGGCATGTGGTACATGAAGATCAATGCGGACTTCAGCATCGCGTATGCCATATGGTCGGACGAGTTCCGCCGCATGGTCGGGTTCAAAGGAGAATCAGATTTTCCGAACAAGGTGGAGTCATGGAGCTCGCGTCTGCATCCGGAGGATGTGGATCACACGATCAGCTCGTTTACGAAATGCATTAAGGATCTGAGCGGTCACACGCCGTACGACGTGGACTATCGGCTCAAAGTGCATGACGGCAGCTATCGCTGGTACCATGCGTCCGGCAACGTCGTGCGCGATAAGAACGGGCACCCCGAGGAGATTATCGGCGTCTTTGTCGATATCGACGCGGACAAAAAGAATAAGGAATCGCTGGAACAGAGCACGCAGAAGAAAGAGCAGTTCTATAAAGAACTGGGCACGATGCTGAGCAGTCTCTACGCATCCATCGACGGTATTACGGGCAGTGTGAGCGAGACGACGGAGCAGACCGTCGAGCTCTCGGGCGTCCAAGAGGAGATCACACAGGCAGCCGAGGATGCCTGCGGGCAGACGGAGAACACGCTCAAGATGACGGAACTCATCATGAACATCTCCAAGCAGACGAATCTCCTAGCGCTCAACGCATCCATCGAGGCGGCGCGCGCAGGCGAGGCGGGGCGCGGCTTTGCCGTCGTCGCCGAGGAGGTACGCAAGCTCGCGGACAGCAGCCGCGAGGCGACGGCGAAGATCGTGGAAGCCCTCGGGTCGATGCAGACGGCGACGAACAACATCGTCGATAAGATCAACTCGATCAGTCAATTGATCGAAAATCAGGCGTCGAATATGAAGGAGATCAGCGCATCCGTCGAAGAGGCGAAGGCGATGTCGAACAACATCGAGGAGCTTTCGCGGAACCTCTAAGTATAAGACTTTTGCAGGGGCTGTAACGAAATTGTGTTTTTGACACGTTTGTTGCAGCTCTTTTTTGCGCACGTTACAACAAAAAAGAACTGGTCGATAAATAAAAAATATGGAAAAATACGGTTGAGTTTATGCATCTGCGCTCCTATAATAGAGAATAACAGGAACAGAAAGGAGCGGATACGATGGACAGCGAAAAGAACGGGACGCTCAGCCGTAGGAATTTTCTCAAGGGAAGCGCGCTCGCCTTTGGCGGCTTCGTCGCCGCGCCCGCCCTGCTCGCGGGGTGCGGGGAGAATCCGAACGATCGATTGATCCCGCCTTCGCCTCCGGCGGAGCCCCCTCCGGCGCCCGCATGGCTCGGCACTGCGCCGGAGATCCCGGACGGCCGGATCGCGGAGGAACGCGCCGCGGACGTTGTGATCGTCGGTGCGGGGCTCGCGGGACTCACTACCGCGCGCGCCGCATCCGAACACGGCGCGTCCGTGCTCGTCATGGAGCGGGCGAGCACATGGCAGTGCCGCAGCGGGCAGTACGGCACGATCGGCAACCGCTATCAGCGGGAACTCGGCATCACGTTCGACAAGAACGAAGCGATTCTCGAGAACATGAAGCAGATGGGCTATCGCTCGGATCAGCGCATGTGGAAATACTGGGCGGATCACAGCGGCGAGGATTTTGACTGGATGCTTGACCTTGCGCCCGCCGTCCATCTGATGAAGGAAACGGACACGGAGCTTGACCGCACGAAGATCAATCTCATGATGATGCACTATCCGCTGCCCGAGGGATACAACCGTGCAGAGGAGAACAGCCCGACCTATCCGACGGTCATGACGCTCCTGCCGAGTCAGGAACCGCTCCTCACGCTCGTCTATGAGAAATGCCTTGCGCAGGGGTGCAAATTCATCTTTGCGACGCGCGCGCAAAAACTCATCCGTGAGGACGCGGACGGGCGCGTTACGGCGGTCGTCGGCGAGGACATTCACGGAAAATTTGTCAAATGCACGGCGCGCAAGGCGGTCGTCCTCGCGACGGGAGACTACGGCAACAACAAGGAGATGATGTCGTATTTTGTGCCGTGGGCGGTCGATTATCTCAATGTGTTTCCGAACCGCGACGCGTGGGACAGCCCCACGAATACGGGCGACGGGCACAAAATGGCGGCGTGGGTCGGCGGAAAAATCGAGGACGGACCTCACGCGCCCATGATTCACACGCTCGGCGGGCCGCTTGGCGTGGACGCCTACCTGCTGCTGAACGACGACGGGAAGCGGTTCGTCAACGAGGACATCGGCGGACAGCAGCTCTCCTGCGCCATCTATCGGCAGCGCGGCGATTATGCGTGGCAGATATTCGATGCGAATTTTCCGAAGCAGCTCGGCGCGATGGGCGTATCGCACGGCAGCGTGAACCACTGCGTCTCCGCTGCGGAGAATCCGAAGCTCCCGCCCGACTGCCAATGGGCGATCGGGCGCACCTCGTATACCTCTGTGGAGGATGTCGAGAAAACGCCCGGGATTGTGCGCGCGGATACGATCGAGGAGCTTGCCGCCGCGCTTGCGCCCGAACGCCCCGCCGTGCAGCGCACGATCCTCTCGGAGATCGCGCGCTACAACGCGCTCGCTCATGCGCATCTCGATACGGACTTCGGCAAGGCGTCAAAACGGCTCTTCCCGATTGAAAAGCCGCCGTTCTACGCGGGCAAGATGCTCGGCGGCGCGCTCCTCGTCAACATGGGCGGACTGACCGTGAACCCCGAGGACGGCAACGTACTCGACAGGGGCTATCATGGCATCCCGGGGCTGTACGCCGTCGGCAACACGCAGGGCGGGCGGTTCGTCGGGGACTATCCCGTCGTGACGGCGGGTGTCAGTCACGCCTTTGCCCTCGTGTACGGGCGTCTCGTCGGCAATGTCGTCGGAAAACTTTGAGGAGGGGAGCATGATGCGATTCTTATCCAAACTCAAACGGCCGCGCGTCCTCTTGATCCTCGTCATCTGCGCCGCAGCAGCAGGATTTGGCAGTCTCGCGCTGCTCTCGGCGATGAGCGCAAAACCCGCCTTTTGCGCGGTCTGCCACAATATGCAGCCCGAATACGACAGCTATACGCACGACGGCTATCTCGCGAAGGCACATGCGGACATGGGCGTGACCTGCCACGACTGCCATGAGCCGACGCTCGCGCAGCAGATGAAGGAAGGATGGCTCTTCGTCACGGGCAATTACGAGAACCCCATGCCGAAGTACGGCTTCAAGAACGAGCTGTGTCTCTCCTGTCATGATTTCGAAGCGGTGAAGCGCGCGACCGCGCACTACGGCAAGGAGAACCCGCACGATCCCGTCCATCTCGCGGGGAACGAGAATCCCCAGCAATGCATGGACTGCCACAGTATGCATCACAAGCAGTCGGCGAAGAAATGCAGCGCCTGCCATCCCGTGACTTGGAAGCTCTACGCGAGCTGGGAACAGTGAGCGCGGAACGGGACAATTTATCTATATGTAGATATAAACAAAAATAATTATTAAAAAGGTGAAAATATTAGTTGACAGGATACGTCTGCGGTGCTATGATAATTCCAACAAAAGGACATACCCAATCGGTCGGCATCGGCACGGTTGGTTCAGCACAAAAGGAGGATTTTCAATGTCTCAGATCAATAAGGAAATCAGCGATTTTAAGGTAGACGCGTTCCAGAAGAAGGAAGGCGCGGCGCAGGGTGAGTTCAAGCAGTACACGAAGGCAGACCTCAAGGGCAAGTGGAGCGTGTTCTTCTTCTATCCGGCGGACTTCACGTTCGTCTGCCCGACGGAGCTTGCGGATCTGCAGGAGCAGTACGCAGAGTTCCAAAAGCTCGGCTGCGAGATCTTCGGCGTCTCCTGCGATTCGCACTTCGTTCACAAGGCATGGCATGAGAGCTCCGAGCTCGTCGGCAAGCTCACCTATCCGATGCTCGCGGATCCGACGGCGAAGCTCGCACGCGACTTCGACGTCTACATCGAAGAGGACGGTCGTTCCGAGCGCGGCACGTTCGTCGTGAACCCCGAGGGCAAGATCGTTTCCTACGAGGTCAGCGCAGGCAACGTTGGACGCAACGCCGCAGAGCTTCTCCGCAAGGTGCAGGCGCTCCAGTTCGTCGCCGCGCACGGCGATGAGGTTTGCCCCGCACGCTGGAAGCCGGGCGAAAAGACGCTGAAGCCGAGCTTCGATCTCGTCGGCAAACTCTAAGACGCTATATAGGGCACTTTGCGAGGGCGCTCGTAAAGTGCTTTTTTTCTATGAAAAGACAGGGGTGTACGGATGGACAAAATGTATGATGCGGTCATCGTCGGCGGCGGCCCTGCGGGACTCTCCGCCGCAATCTACCTCGCGCGTGCCAAATGCAAGGTGCTCGTCGTCGAGAAGGAAAAAACGGGCGGGCAGATCACCATCACCGCCGATGTCGTCAACTACCCGGGACTCGGGAAGATCAGCGGCGCGGAGCTCGCCGCGCAGATGGAACAGCAGGCGCGCGGATTCGGCGCGGAGTTCCTGTCCGCCGAGGTCATCGGGCTGAAGCTCGACCAAGACGTCAAGGAGGTCGAGACGACCGCAGGCACTGTCGAAGCGCTCAGCGTCATCCTCGCGACGGGCGCGAATCCGCGCAAGGTCGGTTTTGCAGGGGAGAAGCAGTTCCAAGGACGCGGCGTCGCGTACTGTGCGACCTGCGACGCGGAGTTTTTCACCGGGATGGACATCTTCGTTGTCGGCGGCGGCATGTCGGCGGTGGAGGAGAGCATGTTCCTCTCGCGCTACGGCAGATCGGTCACGATCCTCGTGCGCGGAGACAAGTTCCGCGCGCCGCAGACTGCGGTGGATGCACTCGCGAAGTATGAGAACGTCAACGTGCGGTTCAACACCGTCGTCGATGCTGTCGGCGGTGAGACGATGCTCTCTTATGCAGACATCCGCAACGATGTCACGGGGGAGACGCAGCATTTCACACCGAAGAGCGGCGAGACGTTCGGCGTGTTCGTATTTGCGGGCTATGTGCCGAACACGGGGCTGTTCCGCAATCTCGTCGCGCTGAACGAACAGGGCTACATCATCACCGATGAAAAGCAGGAGACGAACGTCAAGGGCGTATTCGCGGCGGGCGACGTCTGCATCAAGGAGCTGCGCCAAGTCGTGACAGCGGTCTCCGACGGCGCGGTCAGCGCGGTCGCGGCCGAGCGTCATGCGGCGGCGCTGCACGACCGTCTGCACCTGCCCGCATTCTCGCGTCCCGAGGTCGATACGGCGCGCCTCGAGCAGCGCAGGAGCTCGATCGAAAAAGATGCGGCGGAGGGGAACGAGACGAATTTTATCTCCGCAGAGATCCGTGCGCAGCTCGCCGCGGTGTTTGAGAAATTCGCCGCGCCCGTCAAGGTCGTCGGCCACTATGACGACGGCGACCTCTCGGCGGAGCTGCGCGGCTTTATGGAGGAGTTCGCGGGGCTGACGGACAAAGTGACCTACGAGGCGAAGGACGATGCCGCAGGTGAACCCGGCGTCGAGTTCGTGCGCGCGGACGGTACGCCGAGCGGCATCACGTTCCACGCGGTGCCGGGCGGACACGAATTCAACTCGTTCATCCTCGCGCTCTACAACGTCGCGGGACCCGGACAGGAACTGCGCCCCGAGACACAGGAAAAGATCGCGCGCATCACAAAAGAGGTGGACGTGAAGGTGCTCATGTCGCTCTCCTGCACGATGTGTCCCGACGTGGTGGCCGCGGTACAGCGCATCGCGGCGGCGCGTGAGAACGTCCGCGCGGACATCTACGACATCCGCTATTTCCCGGCGCTGAAGGAGAAGTACAGCGTTATGAGCGTTCCCTGCATGATCGTCGGGGAGGAGCTGCACTTCGGCAAGAAGAACATCGACGAGATCGCCGATATCCTGGCAGGCTGACGCCGCGCCCGCACGCCCCTGAGCAAGGCGTGTTTTGGAAAAGGGACGACTGATGTTTGCCGGTATCCATATGTTTTTGTGTATGTATTTTAGCAAAGGAGAGTCCATCATGGAGCTGAAGGGTTCACAAACGGAGAAGAATCTTTGGGCGGCGTTTGCCGGCGAGTCGGAGGCGCATACGAAGTATCTCTTTTATGCGTCGCAGGCAAGGAAGGACGGCTACGTCCAGATTTCCGATATCTTCAACGAGACGGCGGTCAACGAGAAGGCGCACGCGAAGATTTGGTTCAAGCTTGTCGCCGGCATCGGCGATACGAAGGCGAACCTTGCCGCCGCGGCCGCAGGAGAGAACGAAGAGTGGACGAGCATGTACCCCGAATTCGCACGCGTGGCGCGCGCAGAAGGATTCGACAAGATCGCCCGCCTCTTCGACGCGGTTGGTAAGATTGAGCAGAGGCATGATACGCGCTACAAGCTTCTTCTCGAAAACGTCGAGGAGGGGCGCGTGTTCAAGCGCGACGAAAAGATCATCTGGCAGTGCCTCAACTGCGGCTATGTCTGCGAGAGCCCGCAGGCGCCGATGAAGTGTCCGGTCTGCGAACATCCGCAGTCGTTCTTTCAGCAGGTCCTGCAGAACTACTGAGGCGTGACGCGGGAAGACGTGACGCGGGATTTTGCGCCTAGCGTCGTCACTGCGAAAAATTCTGCGGTCGACGTAGGCTTTTGACTACTTCCACGTCACTTAGGGCTGCGTCACGATGCTGGATTTTCGCGCCTGGCGCCGTGATTTTAGACCATATGAAAAGGAGCCGTTATACACGGCTCCTTGTTTTTGAGGAGAACGTATATGTCCATGCGAAAGAATTTCGACCTGTCGGCTTATCTTGTGATCGGTCCTGAGAATACGAACGGGCGGCCGGCTGCGCGTATCATCGCGGAGGCTGTGCGGGCCGGCTTTACCTTCGTTCAGATTCGCTCCAAGACGGCTGAGGCGCGGGAGTTGATTGACCTTACACGCGCGGCGGCCGAGATTATCGCGGCGCAGGAAAAGTCCGAACGGGTCGCGCTCGTCGTCAACGACCGTCTCGACGTCGTGCTCGCCGCGCGGGACGCGGGGGTCAAGGTCGGCGGCATTCACGTCGGGCAGAGCGATATACCGCCCGAAATTTGCCGCAAATATCTCGGCGCGGACGCGATCGTCGGGCTCTCGGCGCGCACGTCCGCCCTCATCGACTATGTGCGCACTTGCGATACCTCCTGCGTCGATTATTTCGGCGCGGGACCTCTGCACCCAACCGCGACGAAGCCCGATGCGGGACGTGACGCCGCGGGACACGTCGTGACGCGCACGATTGAAGAACTCGCGGAGCTGCACCGCGTGAGCCCGCTGCCCGTCGTCGTGGGCGGCGGGGTCAAGGCAGCCGATCTCCCCGCCCTGCGCGCGACAGGCGTCGAGGGCTTTTTCGTCGTCAGCACTATCGCGGGCGCGGCACATCCCTTTGCGGCGGCGGAGGAACTCGTTCACATTTGGCGCAGTGCGTAGAGATGCAGATTATTTCTCGTAATACTTGAGCAAGGTCTGCGTTCCCTCTGTGCCGAGTCCTTTCTCCTCGAGGTCGCGCGCCTCGGTGAGCACCTGCATCAGGACGGGCAGCCTGAGACCGCAGCCGATGCCCGTCTCCGCGCCGATGCGCATATCCTTGATGAAGTGCTTGAGCATGAATCCCGGGGCAAAATTGCCGTCGAGCGCCATGCGTACCATATGCGACATCTGAAAGCTCGCCGCCGCACCGCCCGAGATGGAGGCAAAGACCTTTTCGACGTCCAGTCCCATTGTTTTCGCATAGGCAAACGCTTCGCATGCGCCCGCCAGCGCACCCGCAATGGCGATCTGGTTCGCCGCCTTGGTCTTTTGCCCTGCGCCCGCCGCGCCCTCGTAGATGATGTTCGACCCCATCGCGGCAAAGACGGGGCGCATCGCGTTGAACGCGTCTTCGTCTCCGCCGACGAGGATGTTCAGCGTGCCGGCGCGCGCGCCCATATCGCCGCCCGTGACGGGGGCGTCGAGCGCATAGATGCCGCGGTTTTTCGCCTCCTCGTAGATGCGCGCGGCGAGCGTAGGCGAGGAGGTCGTCATATCGGCGGTATATGCCCCCGGCGCGAGATTGTCGAGAATGCCGTCCGCACCGAGGTATAGTTCCTCGACATCGGCGGGATAGCCGACGATCGTGATGACCGCGTCTTGTCCCTTCGCGCACGCACCGGGCGTATCGCAGTAACGCGCACCGCGCGTGACGAGTGCGTCCGCCTTTGATTTCGTACGGTTGTAGACGCTCAGCTCGTAGCCGGCGTCCATGAGATGCCCCGCCATGGGCGCACCCATCAGCCCGAGTCCGATAAAGCCGATCTTTTTCATCAGTAGTCCTCCTTTTCGTCTCCGCTTCGTCCTGTTCTCAGTGTAACAGGCGCACGCGGAACTGTCTATAAAATCCTGCGGAACGGCAGGATTTTTTCATTTGATTTCGAATGTTATAAGACAAGACGAAGGCGGAATCAAAGCGAAGGGAGCATCCATATGCGGCTGGAATTTCTAGGGGCGGCGCACGTTGTCACGGGATCGTGCTATCTGCTCCATACGGGCGATCGCAAATATCTTGTGGACTGCGGCATGTATCAGGGGACGCGCCGTCTGCGCGAGATGAACTATGAGCCGTTCCCGTTCAACCCTGCGGAGATCGAGGCGGTCTTTTTGACGCACGCGCACATCGACCACTGCGGGCGCATCCCACAGCTCGTACGCGAGGGATTTCGCGGGAAAATCTACGCGACCAAGGCGACCTGCGACCTCGTGCGCATCATGCTCCCGGATTCGGCGCACATCCAAGAGAGCGACACGGAGATCATGAACCGCAAGAACGCGCGCCGCAGCGAGGCGCCGGTCATGCCGCTCTACACGCAGGCGGATGCCTTTGCCGCGCTCGAGCACTTCGAACCCGTGCCGTATCACGGCATGTTGAACGTAGACGACCTGCATCTGAAATATTACGATGCGGGGCATATCCTCGGCTCTGCAATTCTCGAGATGACCGTGACGGAGAACGAACAGCAGACGAAAATCGTATTTTCGGGCGATCTCGGTCAGCCCAATCAACCCATCCTGCGCGATCCCGAGCCGATCGCGGGCGCAGATTTCCTGCTCGTCGAGTCCACCTACGGCGACCGCGTACACCGCGACTACGATAAGGAAACGGCGCTCCTCGAGGTCATCCGCGACACGATGGATCGCGGCGGCAACGTCATCATCCCGTCCTTTGCCGTCGGCAGAACGCAGACACTGCTCTATTATTTTTACCGTCTCTGGAAGGCGGGACGGCTCGACGGCGACATCCCCATCATCATCGACAGCCCGCTCGCGATACAGGCGACGCGCGTATTTCTAAGCAACTACGAGGACTTTGACGAGGAGTCAATCGCGTTTTTTGGGAAAAACGGCAAGATTCCCGCGTTCCCTCAGGTGCGCATCGCCGAGTCCGCCGCGGACTCGCGCGCGCTGAACTCCGCCGAAGGCTCGGCGATTATCCTCTCGGCCTCCGGGATGGCGGATGCGGGGCGCGTCCTGCATCATTTGAAACACAATCTATGGCGTCCCGAATCGACCGTGCTCTTCGTCGGCTATCAGGCGGAGGGGAGCCTCGGGCGGCGGCTCGTCGACGGCATCAAGCGCGTGCGCGTCCTCGGCGAGGAGATCGCGGTCAAGGCGCAGATCAAGATGCTCGACGGATTTTCTGCGCACGCGGATGCGGAGCAGATCGTCGACTGGATGCGCGCGCTCACCGCGCCGCGCCCGGCGAAGGTGTTCCTCGTGCACGGCGAGGGACACGCGCAGGAAGCGCTGCGCGAACGCATCAACGAGGAACTAGGGCTCGAGGTCTATGCGCCCTTCCTCGGCGATGCCGTAACGATCTCAGGGCGCAGCGCCGTCCTCATCCCCTCGCAGAGCGCCGCCGTCTCCGTCGAAGCGGAGATGGAGGACGTCATGCGCGACTTCGACGCCGAGTACCGGCAGCTGCGCAAGGCGATCATCCGCACCGTCGTTCACCGCCCGCAGCTCATGGAACCCATCATCCGCACCATGCAAAAGGCGCGCACCTACTTCAAAAAACTCGCCGCACCGTATCAAATCTAATATATATGTATTAACAATATGAAAATATCAATATCTTGTATGTGTGTATGTGTCTGATACACTTGCATAGTTCTGACAAATACGTTAAAATAGGGAAGCCTAAAAAAGGCTTTCCTATTTAATATGCATCAATTGATGATACGGTTCAATTTGATACGAACAATGACAGGTGGTGTTACATTGGAATCCCCATTTCGTGTTGGGGTTGACGTCGGATCGACGACGATCAAGCTGGTCGTGCTGGGCGAGGAGCATGAGATCCTCTACAAGAACTACGCGCGCCACTTCTCGGAGATCGGCAGAGCCCTACAGGAAAACCTCACGCAGCTCAAGGAGATCGTCGGCACGTCGAAATTCTCGTTCGCGCTGACCGGCTCGGCGGGCATGGGCATCGCACAGCGCATCGGACTGCCGTTCGTGCAGGAAGTCGTCGCGTGTGCTTCGGCGGTGCGCCGTCTCATCCCCGAGACGACGACGGCGGTGGAGCTCGGCGGCGAGGATGCGAAGATTACCTATTTCGGCGACGCGCCGGAGCAGCGCATGAACGGCGTCTGCGCGGGCGGCACGGGATCGTTCATCGATCACATGGCGTCGCTCCTCTCGACCGATCCCATCGGGCTGAACGCACTCGCCGAGAAGGGAAAGCGCGTCTACGCCATCGCTTCGCGCTGCGGCGTATTCGCCAAGACTGATATACAGGCGCTCATGAATGACGGCGCGGAGAAAGCGGACATTGCGCTCTCCATCTTCCAAGCGGTCGTCAACCAGACCATCGGCAACCTCGCGCAGGGACGCCCCATCGACGGCAATGTCGCATTCCTCGGCGGACCTCTGCACTTTCTCCCCGAACTGAAAAGACGCTTTATCGAGACATTGAAACTCGACGCGGATCACGTCGTCGATGTGGATTACGGCAATTATTTCGTCGCGGTCGGCGCGGCGCTCTCGGATGATGCCCGGGCGATTGATATGCGGGAGATGCAGGAGTGTATTGCGCGTGCGGAGGAGGCGGCGGCAGCCGAGACGCGGACAGCGGACTTCACGCTGTTCCGCGATGCGGCGGACTACGCCGCGTTCAAGGCGCGACATGACCGCGACAAGGTAAAACGCGCGGAGCTTGCGGACTACCGCGGCGCGATCTGCATCGGCATTGACGCCGGCTCAACGACGACGAAGCTCGTCGCGATCGGCAGCGACAAGCAGCTCCTCTACACGTCCTACGGCAGCAATCACGGCTCGCCGCTCCAATCGGTCATCAGCGCCCTGCGCGAGTTTTACGCCGTTATGCCCGAGGGTGCGCATATTGCGGGCGCAATGACGACGGGCTACGGCGAGGCGATCGTCAAGGCGGCGCTCCACGCGGACGGCGGCGAGGTCGAGACCTTTGCCCATCTGCGCGCGGCGCAGGAGTTCTGCCCCGATGTCAGCTTCGTGCTCGACATCGGCGGTCAGGATATGAAGTGCTTCTTCGTGCAGGACGGCAGCGTCGGCAACATCACGCTGAACGAAGCGTGCTCGGCGGGGTGCGGCTCCTTTATTCAAAATTTCGCCGAGGGACTGCATCTGACGCCCGGCGAGTTCGCGGCAAAGGCGATTGATGCTAAAGCTCCCGTGGATCTTGGCACGCGCTGCACCGTCTTTATGAACTCAAAGGTCAAACAGGCGCAGAAGGAGGGCGCGGAGGTCGCCGACATCTCGGCGGGCATTGCTCTTTCGGTCGTTAAGAATGCGCTCTTTAAGGTCATGCAGCTCAAGGACGTATCGACCCTCGGCGACAAGATCGTCGTGCAGGGCGGCACGTTCTACAACGACGCCGTTCTGCGCTCCCTAGAAAACATCCTCGGCAAGGACGTCATCCGCCCCGACATCGCGGGACTGATGGGCGCATACGGCGCGGCGATCCTCGCGCTTGAGACGGGGACAGAGACGTCGACGCTGCTCGGCGCGGAGCAGCTCGGGAATTTCGAGACCAAGACGAGCTCTTACCGCTGCGGCAAATGCGGGAATAAATGCCTCATCACCATGCAGCAGTTCCCGAACGGCGAGCGCTACTTCACGGGCAACCGCTGCGAGCGCGGCATCGGTGGCGAAAAACACGAGGAGGACGCGCCGAACATCTACAAGTTCAAGTACCGCCGCGTGTTCAAGCATTACAAATCGCCCGCAGACCCGCGCCGCGGCAAGATCGGCATTCCTCGCACGCTCAACATGTACGAGGACTATCCGTTTTGGTTCACGTTCTTTGACACGCTCGGCTACGGCGTCGTTCTCTCCGGGAAATCCTCACCGCAGCTCTTTTATAAGGGCATGGCGACGATCCCGTCGGACTCGCTCTGCTACCCCGCAAAGCTCGCGCACGGGCACATCGTCGATCTCGTCGAAAAGGGCGTCACGACGATATTCTACCCCTGCGAGCCGCACAATATGGACGACAAGCCCGGCAGCGGGGCAAACAACTTCAACTGCCCGATCGTTGCGTCCTACGCCGAGAATATTCGCGGCAACATGGACATCCTGCGCGAGAAGAATATCCGCTTCCTCCAGCCGTTCCTTCCGATCAACGACCGCAAGCGCATGATCGAGCGTCTGACCGAGGAGTTCGGAAAAATCGAGGGCATCGGCAAGAAAGAGATCGCCGCCGCCGTGGATGCCGGCTACACAGAGATCGCGCAGTACCGGCAGGATGTGCGCGACTACGGACAGCAGATTCTCGACCGCATCGAGAAGACGGGCGAGCACGCCATCCTTCTCGCGGGGCGTCCCTATCATGTCGATCCTGAGATCAACCACGGCATCCCCGAGATGATACAGTCGTACAAACTGCCCATCCTCTCCGAGGACGCCGTCTACCATATCCCCGTGCAAAAACGACGCCTGCAGGTCGTCAACCAGTGGAGCTACCACGCGCGTCTCTACCATGCGGCGCAGTTCGTCGCGGAGCATCCGAACGTCACGCTTATCCAGCTCAGTTCGTTCGGCTGCGGACTCGACGCACTCACCACAAGCGAGGTGCGCGAGATCCTCGAGTCGCACGAGCGCATCTACACGATGATTAAGCTCGACGAGGTGTCGAACCTCGGCGCGGCGCGGATTCGTTTGCGCTCGCTCATCGCCGCGCTCGCACGCCGCGAGACGCCCGTTTACCACGAGGCGCCCGTCATCGAGCGCCCACGCTTTACCGAGGACTGCAAAAAGACGCACACCATCCTCGCCCCGCAGATGGCGCCGATCCATTTCGACCTGTTCCAAACGACCATGCGCAAGCACGGCTACAACGTCGTCATCCCGCCGATGCCGGACAAAGCGGCGATCGACATGGGACTGCGCTACGTCCACAACGACATGTGCTATCCCGCGATCGTCGTCATCGGACAGCTCATCTCCGCGCTCAAGGCGGGGATGTGCGATGCCGACCACACGAGCATCGCGCTCTTTCAGACCTGCGGTGCATGCCGCGCGACGAACTACCTCGGCGTCCTGCGCAAGGCGCTGCGCGACGCGGGATTCCCGAACGTCGCCGTCTTTGCCGTGCGCGGACTCCCGGAGGAGACCGATTCGTTCTCGTTCAGCCGCGAGATGATGGTCGACGCGGTGAAGGCAGCCGTCTACGGCGATCTCCTGATGAACGTCCGCAACCGCATGATGCCGTACGAGCGCGTCAAAGGCGCGACGCAGGCGGCATTTGACAAATGGATGGCGCGCGCTAAGGACGAACTCGAGCACGGCAATATCTTTAAGTTCCGCCGCACGGTGAAGGACATCGTGCGCGACTTCGACCATATCCCCATCGACGAAAATCTTTGGAAGCCAAAGGTCGGCATCGTCGGCGAAATCCTCGTCAAGTACCACCCCGTTGCGAACAACGACATCGAGACCGTACTCATGAACGAGGGCGCGGAGGTCATCATGCCCGATTTCATCGACTTCTTCCTCTACTCCGCGTACGACCCCATCGCGCAGCACAAACTGCTCGCGGGCTCGTACAAGGATAGGCTCTTCGGACGCATGTTCATCAAGGTCATCGAATTCTTCCGTGCCCCCATGCGCAAAGCACTCGAATCGAGCCGCCACTTCCGCCCGCCGCAGTCCATCGACCACACCGCCGAGCTTGCCGCGCGCCATGTCAGTCTCGGCAACATGGCGGGTGAGGGATGGTTCCTCACGGGCGAGATGGTCAAGCTCATCGAAGAGGGCGTCCCGAACGTCATCTGCCTCCAGCCGTTCGGCTGCCTGCCGAACCACATCACGGGCAAGGGCGTCATGCACGACCTGCGCAAAGCCTATCACGGCGCGAACATCACCGCGATCGACTGCGACGCAGGCTCGAGCGAGGTCAACCAGCTCAACCGCATCAAGCTCATGCTTGCAACGGCGAAAGAGCGGCGCCCCGAGAATGCTGCACCTGTAAAAGAGCATAAAGCCGCGGCAGAGTACACGTACTGAAATATCATAGAGCGACTGCATTGACGCAAAGGGCGTTTTTGCAGCCGCTCTTTTTACTTTTCAAAAACATGTTCCGCGAACAAAAAAACGCGAAAAATATGTTCTTAAAAGTATTGACCGAACAGACTTTCTGTGATATATTATATCCGAACAAAGGTTTTGAGAATATATATACGAAAACAATCCGGACGGAGGGATATCTATGAAACGTATCGGTCTTGCACTCAGTTTTTTTACACTTATATGGATGGTTGTATCGTCGCTTCATCTAACGAATCCCTATCTGCGGTCATCAGAGTTTATGGAAATCTCGGTGGAGAGAGGCGACAGCGTCTGGACGATCGCGCGCAAGTATGCGACGAAGGAGACCATGGCGCAGGAACTCGAGGAAGCGATCATCGAGATCAACGGGCTGACGCCCGACGCCGCGCTTTACGCGGGTCGCCGTCTGCAGATCCCTGTGCTCGATCCGCCCGAGCAGCTGCAGGCGATGGCGGATTACAAAGCCCTTGACACACCCGCGCATGCGTCTTATAATGGCGTTACCAAATAGGGTGGAATCATAACCGGCCTTGTCCCTAGCGGGATAGGATTTCCTATCCCGCGGGGCAGGGCTTTTCTTGTTTTTTTATATTTGTATATTGGGAGGAGAGCGTTCTATGGTAAAGCTGACACTGCCGGATGGATCCGTTCGCGAGGTAGAGTACGGAACGACATTATTGGATGTCGTCAAACAGATGAGCAATTCGCTCGCAAAAAAAGCCTTGGCGGCAAGTCTCGACGGGAAGACGGTTGATCTCATGACGCCCGCGACGCAGGACGCTGCGTTTCAGGTACTCACCTTTGAGGATGCGGGCGGCCGGCTTGCCCTGCGTCACACCTGCTCACACATCATGGCACAGGCGGTGAAGCGTCTCTATAAGGACTGTAATGTGCAGCTCGCGATCGGTCCTGCGATCGAGAACGGCTTCTACTATGACTTTGACATGGAGCACCGGCTTACGGATGCCGATCTGCGCGACATTGAAAAGGAAATGAAGAAGATCGTCAAGGAGAACCTGAAACTCGAGCGCCGGGAGATCCCGCGGAGCGAGGCGATCGCCTACTTCAGGGAGAAGGGCGAGAACTACAAGGTGGAGTTGATCGAGGATCTGCCTGAGGACGTGACAATCTCGACCTATACGCAGGGCGAGTTCACCGATCTCTGCGCAGGCCCGCATGTCCTCTCGACGGGAAAGGTCAAGGCGATTAAGCTCCAGAGCATCGCGGGGGCATATTGGCGCGGCAGCGAAAAGAATAAGATGCTTCAGCGCATCTACGGCACGGCGTTCGAAAAGCAGGAAGAACTCGACGCGTACCTCCATATGCTTGAGGAAGCGGAAAAGCGCGACCATCGGAAACTCGGGCGCGAGCTCGATCTCTTTAGCCTGCACGAGGAGGGACCCGGCTTCCCGTTCTTCCATCCGAACGGCATGATCCTGCGCAACGAACTCCTGAACTACTGGCGCGAGGTGCATCGCCGCTACGGTTACAGTGAAATCAGCACGCCGGTCATTCTCAGCCGTAAACTGTGGGAGACGTCCGGTCACTGGTTCCACTATCGCGAAAATATGTATACGACGCAAATCGACGAAGAGGACTATGCGATCAAGCCGATGAACTGCCCCGGCTGTATGCTCGTCTATCGCTCGCAGCTCCACAGCTACCGCGACCTGCCGCTGCGGCTCGCCGAACTCGGTCTCGTCCATCGGCATGAGCTCTCCGGTGCACTGCACGGACTCTTCCGCGTGCGGAACTTCACGCAGGACGATGCGCATCTCTTCGTGACGCCGGATCAGATCGAGGGCGAGATTCAGCACACAATCGACCTCTTTGATGAGGTGTACCGCACGTTCGGGCTTTCGTACAAGGCGGAGCTCTCCACGCGCCCCGACGACTCGATGGGTTCGGACGAGATGTGGGAGCTGGCGACAAGTGGTCTGCAAAAAGCGCTCGAGAACCGCGGTCTCGATTACATCGTCAACGAGGGCGACGGCGCGTTCTACGGGCCGAAGATCGACTTCCACCTGCGCGACTCGATCGGTCGTACATGGCAGTGCGGCACGATCCAGCTCGACATGAGCCTGCCGGAGAAATTTGACCTGACCTATGTCGGTGAGGACGGGGAGAAACACCGCCCCGTCATGCTGCATCGCGTCGTCTACGGCTCGATTGAGCGGTTCATCGGTATCCTCATCGAGAACTTCGCGGGGGCGTTCCCCGTGTGGATGACGCCCGTGCAGGTACGCATCCTGCCCATCACCGAGCGCCATGCAGAGTACGCAGAAGAGCTGCGCAAGCGCATGTTCGACCGCAGCATCCGCGTAGAAGTGGATAACCGCAACGAAAAGACGGGGTATAAGATTCGCGAGAGTCAGGTCAAAAAGACGCCCTACACGCTCGTCGTCGGCGATCAGGAGCAGGAATCCGGTACCGTCGCCCTGCGCAAGTACGGCGAGAAGGACAGCACGGTCATGTCCGCGGACGACTTCATCGCGTTTGTAGAGAAAAAGATCGCCGAGCGCTCGCCCGAGTATTGACAACAACGGTAAATTGTGATAATATGCCTTTTGTTGAAAGCAGAAGCCACCGCTTCTCACCTGCGGGCAAAGATGTCCGGCGGGTCGATATGGAACTTTTTAGGGTGGCTTTATGCCGCCCTTTTCTATTGCCGGATGGCACTGCGGTGCATCCAAAACAGGAGGTGTTCTTGCCATAAGCAGGGAATCTTTGCGAATCAATGAGGAAATCCGAATCCGCGAGGTGCGTGTCACCGGTGCGGCGGGGGAACAGCTCGGCATTATGCCGACGATCGAGGCACTTCGCATGGCGGAGGAACAACATCTTGATTTGGTCGAGGTTGCGCCCAACGCAAGACCGCCCGTCTGCCGCATCATGGACTTTGGGAAATTCCGCTATGAGCAGCAGAAACGCGAGAAAGAAGCGAAAAAGAAGCAAAAGACCATCAGCATCAAAGAGGTCAAGCTCCGTCCGAACATCGACGAGCATGATTTCAATGTGAAGCTGAAAAATGCGCTTCGCTTCGTCGAAGAGGGCAACAAGGTCAAAGTGACGATCATGTTTCGCGGAAGAGAGCTCTCCCATCCGGAACTCGGGCGCGTGGTTCTGGATCGCGTCTCCGAGCGGATGGGAGACCTCGTGAGCATCGAGCGCGGGGCAAAGCTGGAGGGGAAGAACATGACCATGATTCTCTCCCCGAAGGCGCAGAAGCCCGCCAAGGTGTCAAAGCCCGCGAAGCAGGAAGATAAAGGAGGAAACGACGATGCCAAAAATTAAGACGCGCCGCGCAGCTGCAAAGCGCTTTACCGCCACGGGGAGCGGCGAGTTCCGCCGCAACAAGGCATACAAGAGGCACATTCTCGAGAAGAAGTCCCCGAAGCGCAAGCGCAATCTGCGCAAAGCTGCGCTCGCCGATACGTCGGATTACAAGCGTATCCGCAAGATGCTCCCCTACGCATAATTGGGGCATATATGAAAACCCAAGTCTGATGGGTAGGAAACAGGAGGAATCGCAATGCCAAGAGTAAAGAGCGGTGTCACAGCGCATCGTCGTCATAAAAAGATCCTAAAGCTCGCCAAGGGCTACCGCGGCGCACGCAGCAAGCAGTTTAAGAAGGCCAATGAGACAGTCATGAAGGCGCTCTATTACGCCCGCCGCGACCGCCGTGCGAAGAAGGGAACGTTCCGACGTCTCTGGATCGCGCGTATCAATGCCGCTGCACGTGCGAACGGCATATCGTACAGCCGTCTGATCGCAGGCCTGACGAAGGCAGGCGTCGAGGTCAACCGCAAGATGCTCGCCGATCTCGCCGTTGCAGATGCGGCTGCATTTACGCAGCTCGTCGCCGTGGCGAAGGAAAATCAATAAGACGGGAGTGCGTTCGATGAGTCGATAGATTCATCGGACGCTTTTTTAACATGAAAAAACTTGAACGCATCACAAGCAAATCCAACAGGCTTGTACGCCTTGCCCACGCTGTTGTGCATATGCCGAAGCGAGCGAAAAAAGAAGGGCTCTTCGCGGTGGAGGGGCTGCGCCTTGCCGAATCAATAATGCAGTCCGAGTGGCGCATACGCTTTGCGTTCTTTACCGATCGCGGCGGTGAAAGCCTGGCTGCCGCACAGCTCGTCGAGAAATTGTGTGAGCGGAGGACGCCTGTCTATCTTATTTCAGATGAACTATGTGCCGCGCTCTCGGATACCGATACGCCGCAGGGGGTTCTTCTCATTGCAGAACGTGATCCGGATACACCGTTGAAGAGGTTTATGCGGCCGTGTTCCAATGAGCCTCATCCTCTTTATGTCGTTCTTGATCGCGTGCAGGATCCGGGGAATGTCGGAACGATTCTGCGCACGGCCGTTGCTGCGGGGGCAAGTGGAATTGTCCTCCTGCGCGGCTGCGCGGATATTTACAATAATAAAGTTGTGCGCGCGGCGATGGGCGGTCTTTTTTATATGAATGTTGCTCAGGGCGTCGAAGAAAAAGATTTTTTGCAGTGGGCGCAAGAGCGGTCGCTGAACCTTTACGCTGCCGCATGTGATGACATGGCGCAGGAACATATTCATACGGATTTCACCAAAACGACCGCCGTTGTATTTGGGAATGAAGCGAACGGTGTATCGTCTGTGATTCTTGCACGTGCGCGGCGTGTCTATGTCCCCATGTTTGGACCGGTGGAATCGTTGAACGTCTCTGCTGCGGCTGCGGTGATTCTTTATGAGTGTGTTCGCCAGCGCATATTTGTTGAATAAAGATATAGGGCTGCTGCATAAACACATTGTGTCCTATGCAGCAGCCCTTTTTGTTGTATGCGTCAATTGGGGGGCGTATCGTATGGGGATTATTTGGGCAGGAAGGAAAGCACCCTTTCTCTCGAGACAAGACCGATGGATTCGTTTATAATCTCTCCGGAATCAAAAAATAGGAGGGCAGGGAGACTCATGATACCGTATCTTTCGGCGATATTCGGAGCGTCGTCCACATTCAGCTTGCAGACCTTAATATTCGGGTACTCATCTGCAATTTCCTCCAAGATCGGCGCCAGCATCCGGCAGGGCGTACACCACGACGCCCAAAAATCGACGATTACAAATTTCTTGTCCTGCAAAACCTCGGCATCAAATGTCTCCTCCGTCAATTCAATAATACCCATAAGTGAGCCTCCCTTAGAATACGATTTTATGTTCCGTTGTTTCCATCATATCAGAGAATACATTTTTTTCAAGGTTTTTGTAAAATTTTTTAGGAAAAAAGGCTTAATTATATACTTTTATTAATATCCGGCAAGGGGATATGCTGTTGAACGGTTGCATGAAGCGGCGATCCGTAATATAATAATGAGAAATAACTATGGGTATCGGTTCGGGATAGAAAAGCGAGGCAGGATTTATGAGCGGGAAGAAGAGGATCACGTTGAGCCCCGTGCTTAAAGAGCATAAATTCATCTACGATTTGATGAAAAATACGACCTCTGACTACGCATTTATGATGGATCCGGTGGAGGGCATTTTCCTTGCCTCACCTAGTTTTGTGCAGGCATACGATCTCCCCGCGGAGACGCTCGAGAATATCAGCGGAGTTCTTGAGCCGTTTGTTTATATGCAGGATCGTAAGCCTCTCGCTTCGCTCTTTGCCTCGGTGAACAGCCTGACCGAAGGCAGGGAGCGGCAGCTTGATTTCCGTATGCGCGACGCAAAGGGGAATCTCTCGTGGCTGCGTCTCAAAGGAAAGATTGGTCTTGCGAAAGACGGCACGCCGAATCTCTTTGCCGGAACGATCAGTCAGCTCGCACGGCGCAACTCTGCAGATTCCGTAACGGGGCTCCTCAACCGCTATCAGTTCATTGAGGATCTGACGGCGGCGCTTCGTACAGCGCGCGAGACCGGCGGGAGCGGAGGACTCCTCGTTATGGGCGTTGATAATTTCCGCACGGTCAACGAAGCGTTCAACCACGAGGTCGGCGATATTATCCTGCGTCAGATCTCGGAGCGTATTCTGCAAAATATTCCGCGCGGACTCTCCCTTTATCGCCTCGACGGTGATGAGTTCGGACTCATTTACCCCGATGCGGACGAGGAGATGCTGACGGAGTTCTTTATCCGTGTGCAGCGCGAGTTTGCACATCCACAGGTCTACGACGGGCGGCAGTACATCGTGACTGTCTCTGCGGGCATGGTATTCTATCCGCAGTCCGCGCGCGATCCGCTCATCCTGCACAAATACGCGCAGGCGGCGCTCGACGCTGCAAAGTCGGGCGGGAAGAACCGGCTCAGTGCGTTCTCAAAGGAAGTCTATAACCGCTGGCTGCGCTCCCTGACGATACAGGAGCAGATTCTTCAGGATGTCAAGGCGGGCTGCCGGAACTTTGAGCTTTACTTCCAGCCGCAGGTGGCGGGAGACGACCGGCATATCGTCGGTGCGGAGACGCTGCTCCGCTGGAAGAACAGCAAGGGCCGCATGGTTGCGCCGATGGAGTTCATCAAGATTCTTGAGGAAACAAAGACCATCGTACCTGTAGGCCGTTGGATCTTTGAACAGGCGCTGCGTACGTGCAAGGAATGGCGGCGGAGCATTCCAAATTTCAGCATGAGCGTCAATATGAGCTATGAGCAGATTAAGGACCTATCCTTCCTCGAATTCATTGACGACTGTCTGAAGCGGCACGATATGCCGCCCGATTCCGTTGTCCTCGAGCTGACCGAGAGCAAGATCGTCGGCGATATGAAATTTGTCAACGCGCGGTTTGACGCGTTTCGCAGTCACGGTATCAAGGTGGCGATGGACGATTTCGGAACAGGGTATTCCTCGCTCGCTTCACTGAAAAATCTCAACTGCGACATCGTAAAAATCGACCGCGCATTCGTCATTCGGATTCTTGAAAATCACTTCGATCAGAAACTCGTCGAGTATACGGTGGATCTCTGTCACAGCATCGGCATGACGACCTGCATCGAGGGGGTGGAGCGACCAGAGGAGTACGACTGTCTCGTAAAGATCTGCAAGACGGATACGATACAAGGGTATCTCTTTGGACGTCCGGAGCCGCAGGAGGCGTTTGAGAAAAAGTTCTTGGGGTTGTAATGGCAAGAGAAAAGACACAGGAAGGTTTGACACTGCTTGGTGAGCAGCGTACCGACTACGGCTACGACTATACGCCCGAGGTGCTGGAAACCTTTGCGAATAAACATACGGATCATGATTACTGGGTGCGGTTCAACTGCCCCGAGTTCACGACGCTCTGTCCCATCACCGGGCAGCCGGACTACGGGACGATTTACATCTCTTACATGCCCGCCGAGCGCATGGTGGAAAGCAAATCGCTGAAGCTTTACCTTGTCAGCTTCCGCAATCACGGGGATTTTCACGAGGATGTTGTGAACGTTATCATGCGCGATCTCATCGCGATCATGGCACCGAAGTACATCGAAGTGCAGGGCAAATTCCTCCCGCGCGGCGGTATCTCCATTGATCCGTATGCGAACTATGGCATCCCGGGGACGAAATACGAAGCGCTCGCATGGGAGCGTCTATCGCAGCATGACCGCGTCCCGGAACGCGTGGACAACCGCTGATGGCAGGGCAGAAGCGAATCGCCCTCATCAACGACGTCACGGGATTTGGACGCTGCTCGGTCACAGTGCAGCTTCCCGTTATTTCCGCGATGCGCGTGCAGGCATGTCCTCTGCCGACGGCGATTCTCTCCGTGCACACGGGATTCCCGCATCACTATCTCGACGACTATACCGAGCGTATGCGCCCCTATATGGAGAATTGGCAGGAGAACGGGCTGACCTTTGATGCCATTTTGACGGGGTTCCTCGGATCGGAGGCGCAGATTGACGTCGTGCTTGAGTGTATCGCACGGTTCAAGGGGCGGGAGACGATTCTCGTCGTCGATCCCGTCATGGGGGACAACGGCAAGCTCTATTCCTCCTATACGCCCGCGCTTTGCGTGAAAATGCGGCGGCTCATCCCGTATGCGGACGTCGTGACGCCGAACCTTACGGAGGCATGTCAACTGCTCGGGATTCCGTATCCTGAGGGCGGATGGACGGATGACGAGATGCTGGAGCGTATGGCGGCGGACATTGCAGCGATGGGACCGCGCGACGTCGTTATCACGGGACTGCACGCGGGGGAGCGGATCAAAACATATCTCTATGAATCTGGTAAAGGGCGTTCCTTTGACAACGAGAAGATCGGCCGCGACCGCTCGGGATCAGGCGACGCGTTCGCCGCAATCATCGCGGCATCACTCGTGCGCGGCATCCCCCTCGAGACGGGCGCACGCCGCGCGGCAGACTTCATCGGGCATTGTCTGACGTATGCGGAGGAGTTAAATTTGCCGTGGAATTGGGGGCTTCCTTTTGAGGAGTACCTCGCGGAACTTACAATGTGACGCGGGATTTTCGCGCCTACCGTCGTCATGGAGGAAGCCCTCGTATCGTGGGCGAACCCGGCAAGTAATGCCTTTCAAACTTAATAAATATCGTGGGATCGGATACGCCGCGCGGCGCGTCCGATTCCTTTCTCATTTCTGTGTATCATTTTAGGAGTATATTATGATCGTCTATGCAACGCATCGGGGCGGGCGTTATCTCCCTATAGAGGAGAGCCTGCGCGAGCAGCCGACAGGGAAGCGCAGTATCTATGTCAACATCACAAACGATTGTAATTGTGACTGCGTATTTTGCCTGCGCAGCATGAAGGAGATGGCGAAAGAATCCTCCCTCTGGGTGGAGCATGATCCGAGTACGGGGGAAATCCTTTCCGAACTGGAGCGGCTACCGTGGGAATATGTCGGTGAGATCGTTTGCTGCGGATTCGGCGAGCCTCTGATGCGTCTTGAGACCGTGCTTGACGTCCTGCACTATGTGAAGGAAAATCATCCCGATGTACCGACGCGTGTCAACTCCAACGGGCTCGGGGAACTGGAGCACGGATGCGAATTTGCAGAGCGGTTCAAGGGGATTCTCGATACCATCTCCATCAGTCTCAACGCATCGAATGCCGAACGCTATCTCGCTCTTACGCGCTCGCAATTTGGCATACAGTCCTTCGAAGCGATGCTCACCTTCGCCGAGCACTGCAAGCCCTATGTGCCGAACGTCATCCTCACCGTTGTCGAAAAGGTCGAGGACGCGGAAGAGATCGCGCTCTGTCGTAAAATCTGCGATGAGAGGGGCTTGACACTACGCGTGCGCCCCTATGAAGAGAGCTAAAGAAAGTAGATTTTTTCGTGTGAATATGATAAACTGTTTTTTGATAATTTTGCGATAGAAAACGGAGCATATATGCGAGATACCCACGGTTCCGTGCCGATACAGGAGGACGATATGGACGAAAAGATCAAAGAGCTGAGAGAGCGCGCCCGCACGGCGATTACGGAGAAGGCAACGTCGCTCGGAGAATTGGGCGATATCCGCGTAAAATTCCTCGGGAAGAAGGGCGAGCTGACGTCCCTCCTGCGCAGCATGAGCGCCCTCGTCGCCGAGGAGCGTCCGCGCATCGGCAAGATCGTCAACGAGGCACGCGAAGAGCTCGAGGAACTGCTCGCGGCAAAGTCCGAGGAACTCTCGTATCGGGAACTCGAGGAGCGCATGGCACGCGAGCGCATCGACGTGACGCTGCCGGGGCGTACGGGCGAGGTCGGGCATCTCCATCCGCTGACGATCACGCTGAACCGCATCAAGAAAATTTTCCTCAACATGGGGTTTACCATCGAGGAAGGCCCCGAGATCGAGACCGACTATTTCAACTTTGAGGCGCTCAACCTGCCGAAGGATCATCCTGCACGCGACATGCAGGATTCTTTCTATATCACCGAGGACATCTTGCTCCGTTCGCAGACGTCACCAGTGCAGGCGCGCACGATGCAAAAGAGCGAGCCGAACGCGCCGATCCGCATGATTGCGCCCGGGCGCGTCTACCGGCGCGACTCCTACGACGCGACACATTCGCCGATGTTCACGCAGGTCGAGGGACTCGTTATCGACAAGGGCATCTCCTTTGCCGATCTCAAGGGGATGCTCGAACTCTGCCTGCATCAGCTCTTTGATAAAGATGTAAAGGTGCGCTTCCGCCCGAGTTTCTTCCCGTTCACGGAGCCCTCGACAGAGGTCGATATTTCCTGTTCCTCCTGCCGGGGCGCGGGCTGCCGCGTGTGCAAGGGAACGGGCTGGCTCGAGATCCTCGGCGCGGGCATGGTGCATCCGAACGTCCTCTCCATGAGCGGCTACGACCCTGCGGTCGTCTCCGGCTTTGCGTTCGGTATGGGCATCGAGCGCATCGCGATGCTCGCGTACGGTGTGGACGACCTGCGCCTGTTCTACGACAACGACGTGCGGTTTTTGCATCAATTCTAAGGAGGCGTAAGAATGCAGGTTTCCATCAAATGGCTGAAAGACTATGTGGATATTGACGAGACGGCGGAGGAAATCGCGGATCGCCTCACGATGGCAGGTATCCCCGTGGAGCGCATCGTACGCGCCGACGAGGGGCTCGAGAAGGTCATCACGGCGCACATCGAAGAGGTCACGCCGCATCCGGACTCGGATCATCTGCGTATCTGCCGGCTGAATATCGGCAAAGAAGAGCTTCTGCAAATCGTAACGGGCGCACAGAACGTACAGGCGGGGGATATTGTTCCAGCTGCGCTTGTCGGCGCCGTCTTGCCGGGCGGGAAAAAGATCTCCAAGGGCAAGCTGCGCGGCGTCCCATCGAACGGTATGATGTGTTCGGCGGGCGAGCTTGCGATCGACACGACGGGGCTGCCCGAGGAGCAGGTCAACGGCATCTACATCCTGCCCGCGGACACACCCGTCGGAATTCCCGCAGCACAGGCTCTCGGGCTGGACGACGTGGTGCTTGAATTCGAGCTGACGGCAAACCGCGCGGACTGCTTCAGTGTCGTCGGCATCGCGCGCGAGGTGGCGGCGCTGACGGGAAAAACGCTCCGTCTTCCGCAGATCGCGGTGGTCGAGTCGTCTGCCGAGCGTGCGGCAGATCTCGTAAGCATCAATATTGCGGAGGAGGAACTTTGCCGCCGCTTTTCCGCGCGTGTCCTGTGTGATGTTAGGGTCGCACCCTCACCTGCATGGATGACGGAGCGTCTGCGCGCCGCGGGGATTCGCGCCATCAATAACGTCGTGGACGTGACGAATTTCGTCATGCTCGAACTCGGTCAGCCACTCCACGCCTACGACTATGACGCGGTTGCGGGGCATACACTGACGGCGCGCCGCGCGCGGGCGGGCGAGCTGCTGCACACGCTCGACGATTCCTCCCGCGTCGCTGTGGGAGACGAGCTCGTGATCGCCGACAGCGAAAAGCCCGCGGGACTTGCGGGCATCATGGGAGGACTCGAGTCAGAGATCACCGAGGGGACGACCTCGGTCATACTCGAGGCGGCATCGTTCCGCAGCGCCTCGATTCGCCGTACGGCGCGCCGGCTCGGGCTGCACTCCGAGTCCTCGGGGCGCTTTGAGCGCGGCGTGGACGAGACGGGGACGGTGCGCGCCGTCACGCGCGCGGCGCAGCTCCTCGCTGAGATGGGGGCCTGCAAAGTGGCGGAGGGCGTCGTTGACGTTTATCCCGCACCGAAAGAACCGGCCGCGTTCACGTTCAGCGCACGCGCTGTCGCTGAGCGCATCGGGGCGAATATCCCCGGCGACTGGATGGCGTCGGCGCTCCGCTCTCTCGGCTTTGGCGTGGAGGAACAGGAACTCGAGACCTATCGCGTCGCCGTCCCTTCGTGGCGCGGCGACGTGACCCTCATGGAGGATATTGCCGAGGAGGTAGCGCGCCTCTATGGCTACGACAACATCTCGGCGCGGATGCCAGCGGGCGCAGTTCTGCAGGGGCATCAGAGCGAGATGCAGGATTTTGTTGATACAATGCGCAATGCGCTTGCCGCGCTCGGCATGACCGAAGAACTCTCGTTCAGCTTTACGAGTGAAAAGACGCTCGATCACCTCTGTGTTCCTCCGGACAGTCCGCTGCGCCGGGCGATACCGATTTTGAACCCGCTGACGGACGAGTATCCGCTTATTCGCACGACGCTGCTCACGAGCATTCTCGAAAACGCCGCCCGCAACATCGCGCGCAAGAACATGGATCTGCGCCTCTTTGATATCGCGCCTGTCTTTCTCCCGAAGGAACTGCCCGTCACAGAGCTCGCAGAGGAGCGCATCATGGTTGCGGGACTCCTCACGGGACGGCGCAGCCCCCTCGCGTGGGACACGAACGGCGAGATGGTCGACTTCTATGACATTAAGGGCGTTGCCGAGCGGTTCCTCGCGGCGGTCGGCGTGCAGAAATACACCGTCGAGCCCGGCACGCATTTTGCCATGCATCCCGGCAAGACCGCGTTCTTTAAGAAGGGGCGCGAGGTTGTCGCCGTACTCGGCGAGATCCATCCGACGGTCGCGGAGAACTTTGGCATCTCGCAGAATGTCTGCGTCTTTGAGATGGATGCCGCCGTGCTCATGCGTTACCGCAAAAAGAAGAGCGCGATAGAGCCGCTGCCCAAATACCCCGCCGCGACGCGTGATCTTGCCGTCCTTGTCGATGCGGAGCTCTCAGCGGCGGAGATCGAGCGTGTCATTGCGAAAAAAGGCGGAAAATATTTCCGCAGCGCCACACTCTTCGACGTCTATATGGGGAAGCAAGTAGATGCCGGCAAGAAGAGTATGGCGTTCCGCCTGCATTTTCAATCAGACGAAAAGACCCTGACCGACGAGGAAGTGGACGCCGCATTTTCGAGTATCCTGCAGGCGGCGGAGAAGGAGCTTCATGCGCAGCTGCGCGGATAAAAGGCGGTGAGAGCCATGGCAGAGGAAAAAAAAGAGATGCAGCGCGTCAACATCAGTATGTTCGGGCTGTCCTATCAGCTTAAGACAGACGACCCTGCGCGTCTCAAGCGTCTCGCGGCGGAGGGCGACCGCCGCATCAAGGAGATGTCCCGCCGCGTGCGGAGCTTTGATGTGAAGCGGATCGCCGCCCTGACCGTCCTGCAGATGATGGACGAATATGACCAGCTCAAACACGACTATGACGAGTTGGTACAACTCCTTGAGGAAAAGTAAAAAGCGCTATATGCCTTTGTGCAGCACCACCGCGTGTTAATATTTTCGCATCGCGCGGCATCGCTATTGACAGCGCATAGAGAGTATGGTAATATGCTTTGACGTAGGTATTCCTGCGTGTTCGGGCATGTGCCCGTTCCCAACCGCACGGCGAGGTCTCAAATCGGAATGTCCAAACCGGAAATTTCGAACCGCAGCCGGCGAGTAACGATATAGGGAGGTGTTTTCATGTATGCAATCGTAAAGACAGGCGGCAAGCAGTACAAGGTCGCGGAGGGCGATACCATTTTCGTGGAGAAGCTTGAGGCGGGCGAGGGCGAAGCCGTCGTTTTTGATGAGGTTCTGACGGTTGTGAGCGGCAGCGACGTCAAGGTCGGTCGTCCGACGGTTGCCGGGGCAAAGGTCACGGGCAAGGTTGCGGCGCACGGCAAAGGCAAGAAGATTTTGATCTTTAAGTACAAGGCAAAGTCGAACTACCGCAAGCGTCAGGGGCATCGTCAGCCGTTTACGAAGGTGGTCATCGAGAAGATCGAGGCATAATCTTTGTGATCGCGGTCGATATTTTCATCAATCACAGAGGGCAAATCACGGGCTGTCGTGTCAAAGGACACAGCGGAACGGCGGAGCATGGACAGGATATTGTCTGCGCCGGCGTATCAGCGCTCACGCAGTCCGCGCTTCTCGGCATAATGGAGCATCTGCATCGCGCCGTCACTTATGACATAGCGAGCGGGAATCTCGATATGCGGCTCGATGCGCCGCCGGACGAATGCACAGAGGCGATCCTGCGCACCATGTATATGGGGCTTGCAGAGATTGAGAAGATCAGCCCAAAGGGTATAAAAATTCACGAAATTAGGGGGTGAACATATTGTTCTCGTTTGATTTACAGCTTTTTGCACATAAGAAGGGCGTCAGCTCGACGCGCAACGGTCGTGACAGTCATTCGAAGCGTCTCGGCGTGAAGGAACAGGCGGGCACGCATGTGACGGCGGGCAGCATTCTCGTTCGTCAGCGCGGCACGCATTTCCATCCGGGACATAATGTCGGCATTGGCAAGGACGATACGATCTTTGCGAAGATTGACGGCAAGGTCGCTTTTGAGCGCAAGGGGCGCCATCAGCGTCAGATCAGTGTGTATCCGCTTGCGGAGGCCGCTGTTTAATTTGCACTAAATATGCGGATGCCTGTACCGAGGGGTGCAGGCTCTTTTCTATAGGGGGACGTATGCAGTTTATAGACCGCGCGCATATCACGGTAAAGGCGGGGGACGGCGGACATGGAAAGTCCGCGTTCCGCCATGAGAAATTCATGCCCAAGGGCGGCCCTTCGGGCGGTGACGGCGGGCGCGGCGGCGATGTTGTCTTTCGCGCCGACCGCAATCTGAATACGCTCCTCTCGTTCCGCTTTCATCGGAAATTCACGGCGAAGAACGGCGAGAACGGCGAGTACAAGAACCAGTACGGCAGGAACGCCGCGCCGCTCTATGTGAACGTCCCGCCCGGCACGATCGTGACGGACGAGACGACGGGCGAGGTGCTCGCCGATCTCGCCGAGATCGATACGGAGGCGGTCATTGTCCGCGGCGGGCGCGGCGGACGCGGGAATGCGAAATTCGCAAATGCCGCGAACCGCGCGCCGACGTTCGCGGAGTTCGGCGAGCCGGGGGAGAGCCGCAAACTCGTCCTCGAGCTGAAGCTGCTCGCGGACGTGGGGCTTGTCGGCTATCCGAGCGTCGGGAAATCCAGTCTCGTCGCGTCCTGTTCGGCGGCGCGCCCGGAGATCGCCGACTACCACTTTACGACACTCACGCCCGTGCTCGGCGTCGTGCAGACGGACTATGAGAAGAGCTTCGTCATGGCTGACATTCCGGGGCTCATCGAGGGTGCGGCGGATGGCGTGGGGCTCGGACATGACTTCCTGCGCCATGTGGAGCGGACGCGTCTCATCCTGCACATCGTCGATGCCTCGGGCATTGAGGGGCGCGATCCTGTCGAGGACTATCATAAGATCAATGCGGAACTGGCACGCTACAGCGAAAAGATCGCGCGGCGCACGCAGATCCTCGTCGCGAATAAGATCGACCTGCCTTCCGCCGCGGAGCATCTGCCGCGCCTGCGGGAACTGGCGGAGCGCGAGGGGCTGGAGTTCTTTGAGATCTCGGCGGCGACGCGCGCGGGTGTGCAGGAGCTCATCGACCGCGTTGCGGCGTGGCTTGACACCTATGTCCCGGAGCCGGAGACAGAGGAAGAGGATGTCGTCGTCTACGATCAAAACGCGGACGACGATGAGAAGGTAACGATCTCGCGCAACGACGCGGGAGATTTCATCGTCGCGGGCAAGGCGCTCGAAAAGCTCGTCGCGATGACGAATTTCAACAACGACGAGGCTGTGCGGCGGTTTCAGTACATCTGGCGGCTCAAGGGGCTGGATGAAAAACTGCGCGCGCGCGGCATCAAAGAGGGCATGACCGTTCATATCGGCGATATGGCGTTCGATTATCAAGACTAAGGGAGGAAATCATTTGCTGCGCAATTCGCTGACGAGTAAGCAGATTCGTAAACTGCGCTCCCTCGGCATGACGGAGGAAGCCGTTGTGATGATCGGAAAGGAGGGCGTGAGCCCCGCGGTCGTCACATCGGCGCGTGAGGCGATCAAGAAGCGCGAGCTCATCAAGGTGCGCGTCCTGCAAAATGCGCCCGACGAGCCCGTCGATGCGATCACGATGCTCGCGGAGCGCGCCGATGCAAATCTTGTGCAGGTCATCGGCAGGAATGGGCTGCTGTTCCGTCGAAATTTTGATCAACCGAGGATTGAGCTGTGAATACGCGCGTGCGTCTGCGTGAAGCGAAACGCATCGTCGTCAAAGTGGGGACGAGCACGCTCACGCATCCTGCGGGCGGGATGAATCTGTGCCGCATCGAGCATCTTGTCCGAGAGCTGATCGACGAGGCAAATCAAGGGAAGGATATTCTGCTCGTCACGTCGGGCGCGATTGCGGCGGGCATGTCCTCCATCGGCATGAAAGAGCGTCCGCAGAGTGTTCCTGCGCGTCAGGCGCTCGCCGCGATCGGACAGGGGGCGCTCCTCCATATTTATGAGAAGTTTTTCCATGAGTATGGGCGCACCATGGCGCAGGTGCTGCTCACGAAGGAGAATGCCGCGCGGCATCATCAGTATATGCACGCGCGCCGCGCACTCTTGGAACTGCTCGCGATGGGGGTTGTTCCGGTGATCAATGAGAACGATGCGGTTGCCGTGGATGAGATCAAGATCGGCGACAACGATACGCTCTCTGCAGTGGTCGCGGCGCTCGTCGACGCGGATGCCCTGATCATCCTGTCGGACATTGACGGCGTTTATACGGCGAATCCACGTACAGACGCGTCGGCAGAGCTGATGGATGAGATTCCGGAGATCACGCCCGCGATTGAGCGGCTGGCAGGCGGTGCCGGATCGGCGCAGGGGACGGGCGGTATGCAGACGAAAATCGAGGCGGCAAAGATCGCGCAGAATGCGGGCGTGACGATGATCATTGCGCGCGGGGACGACGACGGAATGATCCGCGGGATTCTGAGCGGTGCGCAGATCGGCACGGTGTTCCCGGCGCGTGAGGCGCATCTGCGCACGCGCAAGAGCTGGCTCGCTTTTGGCAGGCATCTCGCGGGGGAACTGCGCGTTGATGCCGGATGTCTCCGGGCGATGCGCGGCGGCGCTAGTCTCCTCGCAGTCGGTGTGACGGATGTCTGCGGCATGTTTTCTGCCGGTGAAACTGTACGTGTGCTTTCACCTGACGGACAGGAGATTGCGCGCGGCATCGCCGCCTATGGAGCGGCGGATATTGCGCTGCTGATGGGGCATCGGGCGTCAGATTTTCCTGATCTCGTGCCGGATGCGGTGCATGAGGAGATCATTCATCGGGATAATATGGTGCTGATGGTATAAGGAGCGGCTATGACGATCGAGCAGGAGATTCACACACAGGCGGAAGCGGCAAAGGCGGCGTCCTATCCGCTTGCCGCGCTGCCGCCGGGCATTCGCAATGATGCGCTCTGCGCGATGGCACAGGCGCTGACGGATTGCCGTACGGTGATTTTGCAGGCCAATGCGGCGGATATGGAGGAGGCTGCGGCGGCAGGCATGAAGTCCTCCTATTTGGATCGTCTGCACCTCGATGACGCGCGTATTGAGGGGATGGCGGAGGGGCTGCGGCTGACTGCCGGTCTGCCCGATCCATTAGGACGCGAGGACTTCTCCGTGCGCCGCCCGAACGGGCTGGAGATTCGCCGCCTGCGTGTTCCGCTCGGTGTGATCGGCATCATCTATGAAGCCCGGCCGAATGTGACGTCCGATGCCGTCGGGCTGTGCATCAAGTCCGGCAATGCGGTTCTCCTGCGCGGCGGCTCCGATGCGCTGCGTTCGAACCGTGCCGTAGTGGATGTACTCGCGCGTGCCGCATATGCGGCCGGGGTTCCGCATGGCGCCGTTCAGCTGCTGGCGATGAAGGATCGCGCTGCCGTTGACGTGATGACACATCTGACAGGGCTGCTCGATGTGATTATCCCGCGCGGCGGTGCGGGGCTGATTCGCCGCATTGTGGAGTCCAGTACGGTGCCCGTCATTGAGACGGGGGCGGGCGTCTGTCACGTTTATGTGGATCGTGCGGCGGATCTTACGACTGCGCTGCGTATTGTCCGCGATGCAAAGGTATCCCGCCCGTCCGTCTGCAATGCGGCGGAGACCCTGCTCGTGCATGAGGATGCGGCACCGGCATTTTTGCCGCGTCTTGCCGAAGTCCTCCGTGCAGACGGCGTGGAGCTGCGCGGATGCGCGCGCACGCTTGCGATTTTGCCCGATGCCGTCCCCGCTGTCGAAGAGGACTGGCGGACGGAGTACGGCGAACTCATCCTCTCCGTACGCGTTGTTCCGGATATTGCCGCGGCAATCGCGCACATCAACCGTTATAATACGGGGCATTCGGAGTCGATTGTGACGAACGATATACATGCGGCGCATCGGTTTCAGCACGAGGTCGATGCGTCGACGGTCTATGTCAACGCTTCGACGCGGTTCACGGACGGATTTGAGTTTGGATTTGGAGCGGAGATCGGCATCAGCACGCAAAAGCTTCATGTGCGCGGTCCGATGGGGCTTGATGCACTGACGAGCACGAAGTATCTTGTCTACGGGGACGGGCAGGTGCGCAGTCCCGCCGATATCCCTTGATTATGTGCCGCATGATCGGATATTTGCGCACCCTGCGGCAATATGTCCACAGTGTGAAGGGACGCCGCGATACCTTTGATTATATCGAAGCCGCCGCGACCTTTTTCCTCCTTACATTGATTGTCCTGATAGCCCTTTCCGCTGTGAGGTGAGACGATATGAGCAGACGAATCGGTATCTTGGGCGGAACATTTGACCCGATTCACATGGGGCACCTCATTACCGCAGAGATTGTGCGTGTGTCTGCGGCATTGGACGAGATCATTTTTATCCCTGCGGCACGCCCTCCGCACAAGGAGAATAAGGGAGAAGCCCCCGCTGAGGATCGGCTGCTCATGGTGCAGTGTGCGGTTGAGGGGAATCCCTCATTCTCCGTGTCGGACATTGAGCTGAGAAGAGAAGGACCTTCCTATACAGTCGATACCATTGCGGCACTGAGCGAGCAGCTCGGGGATGCGGAGCTGTTCTTCATTACGGGGGCGGATGCCATGAACGATCTCTATCACTGGCATGAGCCGGCACGTCTCCTGCGCTCCTGTGTGTTTATCGCAGCGGCGCGTCAGGGGGTCGAACTGGATGAATCCCGCCTTGCAGAGCAGTTCTCGCCGGAGCAGCGCAGCCGTATCCGCATTGTGCCGACGCCGCATTTGGAGATCTCCTCGACGATGATTCGTATGCGCGTTCGGGCGGGGATGTCGATCCGCTATCTCGTGCCGCGCGCAGTTGAGCACTATATTGAGGAAAGGGGGCTTTACCGTGCCCATGACAAAAAGCTATGAGGAGATGCGCATACTGCTCGAGCAGCATCTTAGTCCAAGCCGCTACCTGCATTCGCTCGGCGTTGCGGATACTGCCGCTGCGCTCGCGCGCCGTTTCGGCATGAACGAGGAGCGGGCACGCATCGCAGGCCTCCTCCATGACTGCGGGCGCATGTATGAGACGGCGCAGCTCGCCGCCGAGGCACGGCGGCGCGGGATCCCCATCGGAAAGATCGAGGCGGCGATGCCTCTTCTGCTCCATGCTTATGTCGGCGCATATCTCGTTTATGAGATCTACGGCGTCGACGATGCTGCCGTTGCACAGGCAATATGGCGTCATACGGTCGGTGGGGAAAATATGACGGCACTTGATAAAATCGTCTACTTTGCCGATATGATCGAACCGTCGCGTGCCTATCCCGAGGTGGAAAAACTGCGCGAACTTGCGCGGACAGCACCGCTTGACGAGATGATGCTTGTCGGACTGACGGATTCCATTCTCTTTGTCGCACAAAAAGGGGGGCTGATTCATCCGGATACGGTGACTGCGCGAAATGAGCTGATTTTGGGGAAAGCGGCTCGGTTTGCTTGACGGCAGAGGGGAAGAGGAGGAAGTAATGCAAGGGTATGATGCGGAGGAACTTGCTGCGCAGCTCGCGAGCGAAAATTCACGCGAGAACATAGAGAAACGCCGCCGCCGGCGGAGACGCCGCCGCCGCATAGCGTTTGTACGCGGGTTCTTCCGTTTGATTTTTACGCTTGCACTGCTCGTTGGCATCACGGTTGCGGGGTACTATCTGATCAGCTGGGGCGTGCAGGCATACCGCGATATGCGCGATATGTATGAGGCATATCTCGTGCGTCAGGAAGAGAACCGCGGCGCGGTGGATGTGCGCTTCGACGGCTATACGAATGTGCTTGTACTTGGTCTCGACGACGCGGTAAATGCGGATTATGTGCCGGAAAAGCGCGCGGACGCGATTCTGCTCGTCAGTATGGAGAACGCGACGGGCAAAGTGCGGATGCTCAATATCCCACGCGATACGTGGGTAACGATGGCACAGGATCGGGGGGAGACGCGCCTCTCGAACGTCTATGCCGTCGGCGGTGCGCCGCTCATGGTGCGGACGATTAATCAAATGTTTGACATTTCCATCCACCAGTACGTCGTGATCGATCTCGATACCTTTGCACGGATCGTAGACGCCCTTGGCGGGGTTGACGTCTACATCGCACATGATATGGATTATGACGATCCCGAGTCGGGGCTTTCCATCCATATGAGAACGGGGTATCAGAAACTTGACGGCCGGGCGGCGGAGAATTATCTGCGCTACCGCAGCGATGAACTCGGTGATGTGGGGCGCACGCAACGGCAGCAGCGCTTTATCAAGGCGTTCTATGCTAAGCTCCTGCGTATGGATACCCTGCCCAAGGTGCCGGAGATTGCCGATATTCTAAAGCGCGACGTGACGACGAGCGCGGAGTTGTTCGACTCCATACATATAGGAAACGTCATTCGGAAACTGAGTACCGATCCCCCGCGCACGATTATGCTTCCGGGGGCGGTATCCCGTGACGACGATACGGTATGGATCATGGATCGTGCCGCGACGGACGAAGTGATTCAGGAGCTGTTCCCTCCGGAAGAGACGGCGGGAACACAGCAGTAGGAGGAAAGAATTTGACCGAGCAGGAAAAATGCATTGCCGTCTGCAAGGCGGCGGATGAGAAAAAGGCGCGTGACATCGTTACGATGGATATGCGGGGGCTGATGTCGACAAACGATTATTTCGTCATTTGCTCTGCAAATACGGCGACGCAGGTACGCGCTATTGTGGACAATATTGAGGAAAAGCTCGAAGAAGCAGGCGTCTCCTTCCTTCATAAAGAAGGCTATCGCGAGGGCGAGTGGGTTCTGCTCGACTACGGCGATACGGTGGCGCATGTCTTTCAGCAGGAAGCGCGCGAGTACTATGCGCTCGAACGCTTGTGGGGCGACGCGAAGCTGACGCCGTACGAGGAATAGACGTTCATGCAGGACGAAACGGGAACGCGCACCGTGCGCCCTCCACGCCGCGGCAAATACGGACCGAGTCAGGTCGCCGAGCTCCTTGCCGTGCGCGAAAGCGAGCAGGGGATCTTTCTTGATGCTGAGACCGGGAACACGAACGACGATATTCTTCTGCATAACTTGCAGCAGACGGCTCCCGTCAAGATCGGCGACCGCATCCGCGTCTTTCTATACCTTGATCCAAAGCGCCGCCTCACGGCGAGTATGCGGATCCCGCGCATGGCGGAGGGGCAGGTTGCACGGCTGCGCGTCATTAATGTGACAAAGGAGGGCGCGTTTCTTGATGTCGGTGCGGAGCGCGGCATCTTCCTGCCCTATGCAGGGATGCGCGGACGCCCGAAGGTCGGTGAAACGGTCTGGGCGAAGCTCTACACGGATAAATCAGGTCGTCTCGCTGTGACGATGGAAGTAGAGGACGAGCTGCGGCGCGCATCGCGTCCCGCCGAGGGGGTGCACGTCGGGGATATGCTGACGGGATCCGTCTACAACATCACAGAGCGCGGCGCGTTCCTCTTTACGGACGAGCGCTATATCGTTTTTATTGACCACAAGGAGATTCCCGTACGCCCGCGTGTCGGCGAGCGCATTACGGTGCGCGTGACCTACCTGCGCGAGGACGGCAGACTGAACGCCTCCCTGCGTCCGCCGAAGGAGCAGGCGCAGACGGCGGATGCCGCGGCGATCCTCGCGCTGCTGACGGCACACGACGGAAAGATGCCTTATACCGATGCGACCTCGCCCGAGGTGATCCGTGATCGCTTCCACATCAGCAAGGCGGCGTTTAAGCGTGCACTGGGGCATCTTTTGAAGGAAGGCCGCATCTTTCAGAGCAGCGGATGGACGTGTTTATGTGAAGAAAATAAAAACTCCTAGAAAATTTTCGTCGGATAGGCAGGAATTTTTTCCCAAAGGGCGAATACAGAGCTTAGCAAACAATGTTTAGCATGGGGGAGAGAGATAAATGGCAGATACGGTTACTGAAGAGAAAAAAGGTATCCTGCTTGAGACAGGGACGAATGAGTTTGAGATCGTCGAGTTCAGCATAGGGAAGGTGAACTACGGCATCAACGTCGCCAAAGTGCGCGAAGTTATCACCCGCGCTCCGGTCACTGCAATGCCCGAGGCACACCCCTATGTAGACGGATTGTTTACACTGCGCGGCAAGGCAATTCCGCTCGTCAACATGGCACGCTGTCTCAATCTCCAAACGGCTGATGAACTGCAGAATATCATCGTCACGGAGATCAACAACTATGACATCGGCTTCCTCGTCGGGAGTGTCTATCGCATTCACCGTATTTCGTGGAAGAATATGGAGCCCGCGCCGAATGTCGGCGAAGGATCGCGTGTCGTCGGCATCATCAAGATGGAGGATCGCATCGTTCTCCTGCTCGACTTCGAGACGATCATCGCGGAGATCAATCCCGAGATTAATCAGAAGCTCACAACTGTTACGGAAGCAAATCAAGATGCAAAGAGCCGGCGCGGCACAGCACATGTTGTTGTGGCAGAAGACTCCAAGCTGCTGCGTGACCTGCTTGTCACAACGCTCCATGAGGCAGGCTACAAGTTCATCCGTGACTTTGGCAACGGTCAGGACGCCTGGGATTACCTGCAGGATCTTTCCCGCAAGAACGGTCCCATTGAGAACCATGTGCGCATTATCATCTCTGATATTGAGATGCCAAAGATGGACGGTCACCGTCTCCTCAAACTCGTACGCGAAGACAACCGCCTCGGGGAGGTACCGCTCGTGCTCTTCTCCTCGCTCATCAGCGAAGAGATGAAGCGCAAGGGCGAGAGCCTAGGCGCATCGGGTCAGGTCTCAAAACCGGAAATCAATCAGCTCATCGACCTTATTGATACGCTGATCTTCGGTGAGCCGCTCCATGATGTTGTTGCGGAACCTTGAATGTCTATTTTCGAGGACTGCTGCGAAAGCGGCAGTCCTTTTTTCTTTCGATTGGGCGCATGAATCATGTATTTAGGTTAAAAGACACTGTTGTATGGAAGCCTTTTTTTGCGTTATTGACATGCCGGAAAAATCTCGCTATCATAGGGCATGAAGGAGTTGATAAAATGAAGGTAGCAGTCCTTATGGGAAGCGATTCCGACTGGCCGATCCTAAAGCCTGCGGTAGAACTTCTGAAACAGTTCGGCGTTGAACCGGTGGTCAAGGTCGCTTCGGCACATCGGACGCCGTCGATGGTTCGTGATTTCGTCATGGAAGCGGATCACAATAAGGAGTTTGCCGCATTTATCATCGCGGCGGGAGCTGCCGCGCATCTTGCGGGGGTGGTGGCGAGCTATACGATTAAACCCGTGATCGGCGTGCCTGTAAATGCAACGCCGCTGAACGGTATGGACGCACTGCTCAGCACAGTTCAGATGCCCTCGGGCGTGCCTGTTGCGTCGATGGCGGTGAACGGGGCAAAGAATGCCGCGATATTTGCGGCGGAGATTCTGGCCATACATGATGCCTCCATCGCAGAGGCATTGATGGACTATCGTGAGAAGATGGTTCTGGACATTGAGGCAAAGGCGGCACGCGTGGCGGCACAGCTCTGATACGGAGTCTGCGGGAAGCGGCTCAGTGTGGTATATAGGAATGATGAAAGGCAGGATATAATGGAGCGTAAAGAAGCTCTTTATGAGGGCAAGGCAAAGATTATGTATGCGACGGATCGTCCCGACGAAATCCTCGTTTATTATAAGGACGATGCGACCGCCGGCAACGGCGCCAAGAAGGGCACGATCGCGCATAAGGGCATCATGAACAATAAGATGACGGCGTTCTTTTTTGACCTTCTCGCCAAAGAGGGCGTTGCGCATCATTATATCTCCATGCCGAGCGAGCGCGAGATGCTGGTTAAAAAGCTGACGATCATCCCCCTTGAGGTTATTATCCGGAATGTCGCCGCGGGCTCTCTCGCACAGCGGCTCGGGCTCGAGGAGGGCGTACCGATGCCGTTTCCGGTCATCGAGTACTGCTACAAGAACGACGATCTCGGCGATCCGATGCTCAACCGCTATCACATCCGTGCGATGAAGATCGCGACGGACGCGGAGCTGGACGAAATCGAGCGCATCTCACTGAAGGTCAATGATGTGCTCACAAAATTCCTCAAGACAAAGCGCGTCGACCTCATCGACTTCAAACTCGAGTTTGGCAAGGATGCGGCGGGGCATATCATTCTCGCGGACGAGATCTCCCCGGACAACTGTAGGTTCTGGGACAGCGACACGAAGGAAAAATTGGACAAAGACCGGTTCCGCCGTGATCTTGGGAACGTGGAGGACGCCTACAAAGAAATGCTTCACAGACTGACGGGAGAAGCATAAGAACAATGTATCTAAAAGAGCCAAAGTGGAAGGAAGAGTGCGGCATCTACGGCGTCTATTCCGGGACGGAACCGGTCGCCGAGATGACGTATCTCGGTCTTTTTGCGCTCCAGCACAGAGGACAGGAAAGTGCGGGCATCGCTCTGACGGACGGGTATTGGATTGACGTCAAAAAGGGCATGGGGCTCGTCAGCGAGGTGTTCGGCGCGCATCTTCCGCAGCTTGACAATGCAAAGATCGCGATCGGTCACGTCCGCTATGCGACGACGGGGTTCAGCCTCGCCGCGAATGCGCAGCCGCTGCGCGTCAACTATGCGGGCGGGGCGTTGGCGCTCGCCCACAACGGGGATCTGACGAATGCCGCGATCATTCGCCGCGAGCTTGAGGATCGGGGAACCGTCTTTCAGACGACGATCGATTCCGAGGTATTCGTCCATCTCATTGCGCGCTCACAATGCCGGACGATCGAGGATCGTATCCTCGAGGCGGTAAAGGTTGTGCGCGGCGCATTCTGTCTCACGATCATGACGGAGAATAAGCTCATCGGTGTGCGCGATCCGCAGGGGTTCCGCCCGCTCTGTCTCGGACGCTCGCCCGAGGGGAGTTGGGTGCTCGCCTCGGAGACGTGTGCGCTCGAGGTCAGCGGTGCGGAATTTGTGCGCGATATTGCGCCCGGAGAGATGGTTGTCATCGACGGTGAGGGCGTGCGCTCGTTTCGGTTTTCGAACGGCGAGGACATCGCCACCTGCATCTTTGAATACATCTATTTTGCGCGCCCGGACTCCATCATCGATGGGCAGAGCGTCCATGCGGCGCGCTTTGCCATGGGACGAATGCTTGCACGCGAGTCCGGCTTCCGCGGGGACGTCGTGATCTCCGTGCCGGATTCCGGCACGACGGCGGCGACGGGCTTTGCCTATGAGGCAGGGATTCCGTTCGCCGAGGGACTGATTAAGAACCGCTACATTGCGCGCACGTTCATTCAGCCGACGCAGCAGCAGCGCGACGCTGCGGTCAAGCTGAAGCTGAGCCCCGTGCGCTCCGTTGTCGCGGGTAAATCCGTCATCATGGTGGATGACTCCATCGTGCGCGGCACGACGAGCGGGAAGATCGTGCGTCTCCTTCGGAACGCGGGGGCGCGCGAGATTCACGTCTGCATCAGCAGCCCGCCGATCACAGATCCCTGCTACTACGGCATCGATACCTCCGTGCGCAAGGAGCTGATCTCCGCGACCAAGACAGTGGAGGAGATTCGCGACTTTATCGGGGCGGATTCGCTGCATTTTATCTCCCTGGAGGGGCTGCGTCAGTGTGTTCCGGCACTGAATCCGGATCATATGTGCTATGCCTGCTTTAACAACGATTACCCCGTCCCGGAAGAAGACGCCGAACTCGACGAGGACGACAAGATCATCCTTGAACGGCGGCGGATTGCACAGCGTGAAAGGGGGCTCTAAGAGCCGATGGAGAAAATGACCTACCGCGACGCGGGCGTCGACATCGATGCGGGCAACGCGTCCGTTTCTCTCATCAAGGAGAGCGTGCGCGCGACCTATCGTCCCGAAGTGCTCGGTGATCTCGGTGGATTCGGCGGTCTGTTTGCGCTGAATACGAAGAACTACCGCGAGCCGGTGCTTGTCTCGGGGACGGACGGCGTTGGGACGAAGCTGCGCCTTGCGTTCATGCTCGACCGGCACGATACGATCGGACAGGACGCCGTGGCGATGTGCGTCAACGACATCCTCGTGCAGGGTGCGGAGCCGCTCTTTTTCCTCGACTATCTCGCTGTCGGCAAGCTCCTTCCGCGTCAGGTGGCGGACGTGGTTGCGGGCGTTGCGCGCGCCTGCAAGGAATCCGGCTGTGCGCTGATCGGCGGAGAGACGGCGGAGATGGCGGGTTTTTATCCTGCGGGAGAATACGACATTGCGGGATTCTCCGTCGGTGTCGTCGAGCGGTCGCAGCTCATCACGAGTGCACGCGTCCGGGCGGGGGACGTCCTGCTTGGACTGCCCTCTTCGGGCGTGCATTCGAACGGATACTCGCTTGTGCGGAAAATCTGTTTTGAGCGCAAGGGCTTCAAGGGCGACGAATACATTGAGGAGCTTGGCAAATCCATCGGTGAGGAGCTGCTGACGCCGACGCGTCTTTACCCGTGTGTCTGCCTGCCGCTGATTCGTGCGTTCGACATCCACGGCATGGTGCATATCACGGGCGGTGGGTTCTACGAGAACATCCCGCGTGCCCTGCCGGAGACGATGGGCGCAGAGATCGACGGCACGGCGTGGGAGATGCCTGCCGTTTTCCGCCTGCTGCAGGAGTGGGGCAACGTGGATTGGGCGGAGATGTACCGCACGTTCAATATGGGCATCGGCATGGTACTGATTGCGTCGGAGGACGAGGCGGTACGCATTATTGCACATCTCACGGCGGAGGGGGAGACTGTCTATCGCATCGGGCGTGTCACCGAGGGCGCACACGAGGTTGTGATCAAGGGCGGTGTATTCGATGCCTAACGAGCGAATCGGCGTGCTTTGCTCGGGGCGCGGCTCAAACCTCGCCGCCATCATGGAGGCGATTGAACGCGGGGACATTCGCGCCGAGATCGCCGTCGTCATCGCGGATCGGGCGGATGCCTATGCGCTCGAGCGCGCGCGGGAAAAGGGGATTCCCGCCGTCGCTGTCGTCCGCAAAGAACATTTTGATATGGAGGCGTTTGAGGGCGCGCTTCTCAACGAGCTGTATGCGCATCGCGTGACGCTCGTTGTGCTCGCCGGCTTTATGCGCATCCTATCACCCACGTTCGTGTACGCCTTCCGCGGGCGTATTCTCAACATTCACCCTGCGCTTCTGCCGAGCTTTCCGGGAGCGCACGCACATCGCGACGTGCTCGCGTACGGGGCGAAGGTCAGCGGATGCACCGTACATTTTGTAGACGAGGGGACGGATACGGGACCCATTATTTTGCAGGCGGCGGTTCCCGTCATGGAGGGGGATACGGAGGAGACGCTTGCCGCACGCGTGCTGGAGCAGGAGCATCGCATCTTTCCCGAGGCGATACGGCTCTATGCCGAGGGGCGGCTGCAAACGGTCGGGCGAACGGTACATATTTTGCCCGCAGACGAAGGAGGAGCATCATGAAGATAAAACGTGCCCTGATCAGCGTATCCGATAAAACCGGCGTCGTCGAATTTGCGCGCGCACTGCACGCGGCGGGCGTTGAAATCGTCTCCACGGGCGGGACGATGAAGGCGCTGCGCGAGGCGGGCATCCCCGTTGTCTACGTCAGCGACGTGACGGGATTCCCCGAGATCATGGACGGACGCGTCAAGACGCTTCATCCGCTCATTCACGGCGGCATTCTCGCCGTGCGCGGCAACAGCGCACACGAAAAGGCGCTGCGCGAGCTGAAGATCACACCGATCGACCTTGTCGCGGTGAACCTCTATCCCTTTAAGGAGACTGTCGCACAGCCGAACGTCACGCTCGCCGAGGCGGTGGAACAGATCGACATCGGCGGCCCCGCGATGATACGCGCGGCGGCGAAGAACTTCAAATTTGTCACGGTCGTGACGAATCCCGCACGCTACGGCGAAATCGCAGAGAAGATCCAAAAGGACGGCGCAGTGGACGGCATGACGCGGATGCGGCTCGCACACGAGGCGTTTGCGCACACAGCGGACTATGACGCCGCAATCAACGCGTATTTGGCACAGCAGCTAGAAAAATGAGGAACGAACGTGAATATACTCATCATCGGTTCGGGCGGGCGTGAGCACGCGCTCTGTTGGAAACTTGCCGACAGCATCGACGACGGATATATCTATGCGATTCCCGGAAATCCGGGGATGGCGGAGTCGCCGGACATCTCCATCGATGATAACGCCGCCATTGTGGATTTTGCCAAGGGGGCAAAGATCGATCTCGTCGTTGTCGGCCCCGAGGTTCCGCTCATGAACGGTCTGGTCGACGATCTGACGGCGGCAGGCATCCGCGCCTTCGGCCCCACGGCGGCGGCGGCACAGATCGAGGGATCGAAGTCCTTTGCCAAGAATCTCATGAAGAAATACGGCATCCCGACGGCCCGCTATGAGGTGTTCACCGAGGCGGAACCCGCACGCGTCTATATTCGCGAGACGGGCGCGCCGACTGTCATCAAGGCGGACGGACTTGCGGCGGGCAAGGGCGTCGTTGTCGCCATGACCGAGCAGGAAGCGCTCGACGCGATCGATCGCATCATGGAGGACGGTTCGTTTGGTGCGGCGGGAAGCAGCGTCGTCATCGAGGAGTTCATGGAGGGGGAGGAAGCGTCTCTGCTTGCCTTCACCGATGGAAAGGTGATCCGTCCCATGATCAGCGCGCAGGATCATAAGCGTGCCTTTGACGGCGACAAAGGTCCCAATACGGGCGGTATGGGGACATATGCACCCGCGCCTGTGATGACGCCCGAGATGACGGCACGCGCGGTTGAGGAAATTCTCAAACCGACGATCGCGGCGATGGCAAAGGAAGGTTGCCCCTATCGCGGCTGCCTTTATGCGGGGCTCATGATTACGTCCGAAGGGCCGAAGGTCGTGGAGTTCAACGCACGGTTCGGCGACCCCGAGACGCAGGTCGTGCTGCCGCTCCTCGACGGGAACCTCGCCGAGATCATGTGCGCCTGCTGCGAGGGGCGGCTCGCCGACGTGCCGATCGCGTGGAAGGACGGTGCGGCGGTCTGCGTTGTGCTCGCCGCGGGCGGTTACCCTGGGCAGTATGAAAAGGGACATGAGATTCACGGCATCGCGGACGCCGAGGATGCGGGCGCATTGGTATTCCACGCCGGGACTGCCGAGCGGAAGGGAAAAATTGTCACGAACGGCGGACGCGTGCTCGGCGTCGTCGGCAGGGGGGCGGACATTTCCTCCGCCGTACGCGCGGCGTACGCGGCGGCAGAAAAAATTTCCTTTGAGGGCATGTACTATCGGAAAGACATCGCGCATCGCGCGCTGAATCGGTAAATTATATACGAAAAAGACTGCGGCATATACGCTGAAACGTATGATGCCGCAGTCTTTTTTTGTATAAAGAAAACCACGCGATAGTCGCGTGGTTGGAAAGAGCTTAAGCGGTGAACAGAAAATCCCCAGTGTGCTAAACTATGCGTAAGCCTGCCAGCTTAAAAATAGTGAAGACACTAGGGAGGAAACAGCATTATGTCGAAACAACAAAATGCCGATACGCATAGTTTAGCACACACAAAGTGGAATTGTAAGTATCACGTTGTGTTTGCACCGAAGTATCGGCGAAAAGTATTCTACGAAGGGAGACGGCTGGAAATCCGGGAGATCCTAAGAAAGCTGTGCGCGTGGAAGGGTGTAGAGATCATTGAAGGGGAGATCTGTCCGGAT
>NZ_AUFU01000011.1 GCF_000426665.1 Centipeda artemidis DSM 19719
CATTCGGTATTAGCATTCCTTTCGGAATGTTGTCCCCATCCTATCGGCAGGTTGTCTACGTGTTACTCACCCGTTTGCCACTAAGCTCATAAAAGCAAGCTTTCATTCGCTCCGTTCGACTTGCATGTGTTAAGCACGCCGCCAGCGTTCGTCCTGAGCCAGGATCAAACTCTCCGTAAAAGAAGAGCCTCACTAGACTCATTAATGTCATTCTGTAAAAGAATTGTTTTCGTTGACCTAATTATCAACGATGTTGCATCTGGCTTCGGTTAGATTATCTCTAACCTCTCTGCATTGTGTAGTTTTCAGGGTACATCTTGTGCGCCTCGAGAGCCTCTAGCCTTCATCAGCGCGACTGTCATAATATAACATAATCCCCGCGAAGCGTCAAGCCCTTTTCCACGTTTTTCTAGACAAATTCGCAGGATTATTTTCCTTTCCATATAATATAAAATCATCTCTCCACCCGTCTTTTGCTTGCGCTCCCTGCATTCCTATGGTATCCTATGGTAGATTTTATCAAGGTTCCCTTTAATTTTCGAAAGGATACATAATGTCAAAGAATCCGGTCAAACACCAATGCAGCTTTTGCAAACGCATCGTTGATGTGCGTGACCAATACGATATGCCGATTTACGATCCGAACACGGGCTTTGCCATCTGCCGGGACTGCGTACGCGAGATCAACCATTTCCTCGACGAACATGATCAGGCCGTCTCGTCCGAGGAGCACAGCTCGTTCCGCGCGCAGCTGGACGACGTGCTGCAAAAGACGCGCCCGCACCTCATCAAGGACTATCTCGACACCTATATCATCAATCAGGATCACGCGAAAAAAATCCTTGCGGTGGCGGTCTACAACCACTACAAGCGCATGAAGTACGGCTATGAAGCCGCCAAGGAGGAGCAGGAGTCAACGGAGATCGAAAAGTCCAATGTCATCATGCTCGGTCCTTCGGGCTGCGGCAAGACCGCCCTTCTCTCGCATCTCTCGAAACTCCTCGACGTCCCCTTTGCCGTGACGGACGCCTCAAGCCTCACCGAGGCGGGTTTTGTCGGCGCGGATGTCGAGGTCGCCGTGCGCAACCTCTACTATGCGGCGGACAAGGACATCGAAAAAGCGGAGCACGGCATCATCTATCTCGACGAGTTCGACAAAATCGCACGCAAATCGGGCGCGAACAACTCCATCACGGCAGACCCGGGGCACGAGGGTGTCCAGCAGGCGCTGCTCAAGATGCTCGAGGGCAGCGTCGTGGAGTTCACGGCGCGCGGTCAGCGCAAGCATCCCGAAGCGCCGACCATCAAGGTCGATACGAAGAACATCCTCTTCATCGTCGGCGGCGCGTTCGTCGGCATCGAGAAAATCATCGCCAAGCGTCTGCGCAAGAACAGCGCCGCCATTGGATTTGGCGCGGAGGTGCGCGGCAAGGAGACGGAAAAGGAATTTGACACGCTGATTCATCAGGTCAGCCCCGAGGATCTCATGGAGTACGGCATCATCCCGGAGATCATCGGACGCCTGCCCGTCATCTGCACGCTCGAGACGCTGGACGAGGACGCGCTCCTGCGCATCCTCACCGAGCCGATCAACGCCCCCGTACGGCAGTATGAAAAGCTGCTCGCGATGGACGGCGTGGAGCTGGTCTTTACCGAGGACGCCCTGCGCGCCGTGGCAAAAAAGGCGATTGCGCGCAAAACGGGCGCACGCAGTCTCAAGGGCATCATCGAAGAGGTCATGCTCGACGTGATGTTCGACATCCCGCGCGAGACCGCCCCGCGCCGCGTCACCGTCACGAAGGAATGCATCACGGACGGCGCGCTCCCCATTATCGAGGTCGCCGAAGCGGGCTAAGATAGGCAATCAAAAAGAGAACCGGTGCACACAATGTTGTGTAACGGTTCTCTTTTATTGTTGGTATTTGGTTGATATGCCGCCCCCGTAGGGGCGTGCCCTATGACGATATACGGCGGCGTAACGTATCGATGAGATCGGACTGCGCGAAAAACCCGCGCATAAAACCGTATAGTAAGTGACGCGGAAGTTTGGATGCAGAGCAAGGAATGAGAAAAACACAAGCGCAGGCGTAGTTAAAGACCTACGTCAAGCGCAGTGTTTTTCGATATGACGCAACTATGCGCCAAAATCCTGCGCCCGACTACCGCAACCTAAGTGACGCGGAAGTTTGGATGCAGAGCAAGGAACAAGAAAAATTCAAGGGAAGGCGTAGATGAAGCCTACGTCGACCGCAGAATTTTTCGCAGTGACACAGCTATGCGCCAAAATCCCGCGTCACGCGTCACGCCTTATCCGAAGACAGCTTCATAGTCCTTCCTGAACTTCTCAATCCCCTGATCCGTGAGCGGATGATGCGTCATCTGCTCAAGCACCTTGTACGGCACGGTCGCGATGTCCGCCCCCGCCAGCGCGCAGTCGATCACATGGATCGGATGGCGCACGCTCGCCGCGATGATCTCCGTTTTGATGTCGTGCAGTCCGAAGATGTCTGCGATGCTGCGAATGAGATCGATGCCCGGCACGGAAATATCGTCGAGCCGCCCGAGGAACGGCGACACATAGGTCGCCCCCGCGCGCGCCGCGAGCAGCGCCTGCCCCGCGCTGAAGACGAGCGTCACATTCGTCTTGATATTCTCTGCCGCGAGCTGCTTCACCGCCTTCAGCCCCTCGACCGTCATGGGGATCTTCACGACCATATTCGGATGAATCGCCGCGATCTCGCGCCCCTCCGCGACCATGCCCGCCGCGTCCGTCGTCGTTGCCTTCACCTCACCGCTGATCGCGCCGTCCACGATGGAGGCGATCTCGGCGATCACCTCCTTGAAGTCGCGCCCCTCCTTCGCGATCAGCGACGGGTTCGTCGTCACCCCGCAAATGACGCCCATATCGTTCGCCGCGCGAATCTCCTCCACCTTTGCCGTGTCAATAAAAAACTTCATCATTGTTCCTCCTTTACCGGCTCAAATTACATGTATTATATCATTGATTTGGAATTTTCCAAAATAAATATGCGGTACACCGTCGCAGTTTTTGTCAGTTATAACTGACAAAAATATATTTTCCTCCTTGTTTGTCACTTATAAATGTACTAGAATAAATGTCGCATATCCGTAAAGGAGGTGAGAGCCTTGGAAAAGCGCCCTCATTTTGAAGATATTGCATCCTACAGCGAGTTCAGCCGGTATTATTGGTACCGCGCGGAGCTCACCGCACTGTGCAAACGGCTCGGCATCCGCCACACGGGAACGAAGGCGGAGCTGAACGGGTATATCGAGGCATATTTTAACGGCCGGCTGATTCGCCCGCAAAAAGAATCCCGCAAAAGAGGCACCCGTGAGATTTCGCTCGACTGTCCGCTGCTCGCATGCAATTTTGCGTTCAACGCAGCGTTTCGGGCATACTTTTCCGAGGTAACAGGCGTCCGAAATTTCAAATTCAATGCCGATATGGCGGCGGCATGGCGCAAGGTGAAGCGCACACGGGACAGCTCGTTCACGGTGCGGGATTTGCTGGCGCTGTATTACCGCGAGTCAGACTATGCGAAATATGACAACAAGGCTTGTGAATGGAACCGCTTTCTCAAGGATTTCTGCGCCGACCCGCAAAGCAGGATTTACAAGCACCGTCTCAAAGCCGCCGCGGCGCTGTGGGCGATCGTAAAAAAATCCACGCTGCCGAAGGTCTACCGCCCCGCGCTTTTGGAGCAGAACCGTGCACTGCTTGAGATGTATCTGTGACAAGAACAGTGCATCATCCCATGTCAAAGGATCTCGGCAATGTTCCTACGACTGTAGAGAATCCGCCGCACTTCCATGGTATCGCCGACGACGACATAGAACACGATGTACCCGCGCACATAGATTGGATAATACGGCAGTGCGCGCTCCCTCGTCGAAGGATACGGAGCAGCCGCCTCCGGCATATGCAGACGTTTTCGGACGGCAGATTCTACGTCGTCAATGAGCCGAGCCGCCGCCTGCGGATTTCTAAGTTCATCGGCAATATAGCAGACAATCTCATTCAGGTCTTTACTAAACAGCGGGAGGTATGTGAGCTTATAGTCCTTCATCAACGATGCCCCGCGCGGCACGAAATACCTCGTCATGCGAGAGACGCGCGGCGTCCGCTCTTGCCGCGGCATCCGCTTCATCGAGTTTTGTCTCTACGTCCTCGGTGAGTGCTTCATATTGTTTGAGACTCATCAGAACCATTGTGCCGTATCCGTTCTTGGTGAGGAACACGGGGCTTCCGCTGTGCAGGACAACTTCCTCCACTTCCGGAAATTTATTTCTCAGGTCTGATACCGGACGAATTGCAATCATAAGAGCGTCCTCCTTTTTATCGTTACTTTATCACAATTTTATCCCCAAAGCAACAAAAAGCACACCTCCGATTGATCGGAAGCGTGCTTTTTTGATTGCCTAATATACTCTTAGTCCTTCATGCGCGGCACGGTCATAGTGCCGAAGGATTTTTCCTTACGGTGGCAGTGCGGGCATTCGTTTTCGATGAGGCCCGTGTAGCCGCAGACGGGATCGCGGTCGACGGGGTGATTGATGGAGAAGTAGCCCATGTTGGCGTCGTGCATGGCGCGGACGACTTTTTCGAAGGCTTTGACGTTCTTCGAGGGGTCGCCGTCCATCTCGATGTAGGCGATGTGTCCAGCGTTCTCAAGCTCGTGATACGGGGCTTCGATGCGGATCTTGTCGTACGCGCTGATGTCGTAGTAGACGGGGACGTGGCTGGAGTTCGTCATGTAGCCGCGGTCGGTAACGCCGGGGATGATGCCGTACGTCTTTTTGTTCGCGCGCTGGAACTGTCCCGCTGTGCTCTCGGCGGGCGTGCCGAACGTCGACCAGTTGCGGGTCTCCGCCTTCGTATAGGCGTCGGTGCGCTCGCGCATGTGACGCACGATCTTGAGCCCGAGTTCCTGCGCTTCTTCGCTCTCGCCGTGGTGCTTGCCGATGAGCGCGACAAGGCACTCGGCGAGCCCGCAGAAGCCGATGGAGAACGACGCGTGCCTGAGAACTCCCTTGATGGAGTCGACCTGGCTGAGCTTTTCGCTGCCCATCCAAACGCCCTGCCCCATGAGGAACGGGTAGTTGTAGACGTGCTTTTCCTCGATGACCTTCAGGCGGTCGAGGAGGTAGTCATGGCAGAGCTCGATGTAGTAATCGTACAGCTCCCAAAATTTATTCAGGTCGCCCTTCGCTTCGAGCGCGAGCTTCGGCAGGTTGATGGTCGTAAAGGAGAAGTTTCCGCGGCTGCCCGACTGCTCGGGGCCGTTGACGTTGCCCATGACGCGCGTGCGGCATCCCATCGTCGCGACGCAGCTGTTGTAGTCGCCGGGCTTGTAATACTGGAGGTTGTACGGCGCGTCGATGTTGACGTAGTTCGGGAAAAGGCGGCGCGCGCTGACGCGGCACGACTCGATAAAGAGGTCGTAGTTCGGATCCTCGGGGTTGTAGTTGACGCCCGCCTTGAGCTGAAACACGGAGATGGGGAAAATGGCGGTCTCGCCGTTGCCGAGTCCCTGCCAGATCGCGCTGAGCACTTCACGGATGACGAGACGTCCCTCGGGCGAGGTGTCGAGCCCGTAGTTGATGGAGCTGAAAGGCACCTGCGCGCCCGCGCGCGAGTGGAGCGTGTTGAAATTGTGGATGAGCGCCTCCATCGCCTGATGCGTCTCCTCCTCGACGCTCTCACACGCGAGACGGTAGATCGTCGCGGCGTCGGCGTCGAGCTCGCCCGCGACGGGCGTCTCGAATGCGTTCCGATAAACGACGTCGAGCGCGCGCCGCAGCTCTCTGACGGAACTTTGTCCGAGGTCGCTCTCGGCATCCTCAGCGTAGACGCAGACGGCGAAGTCCAGCTCTGCGCGCAGCGCTTTTTTGAACGCGTCGTGCGTGAAATGTCCGTGTCCGAGACGATAGAGGAGCGCTTTCCACGCCTCCTCAACGATCGCCTTGCGGAAGGATTTTTTCACGCCGTCCGCCATCGCAAAGTCGAACGCGTTGATGCTCTGTCCGCCGAACATGTCGTTCTGATTCGACTGGATCGCGATGCAGGCAAGGCTCGCGTACGCGCGGATGGAGTTCGGCTCGCGCAGGAAGCCGTGTCCGGTAGAGAAGCCGCCGCGGAAGAGTTTCAGGAGGTCGATCTGGCAGCAGTTGAACGTGATGAGCGAGAAGTCCTTGTCGTGGATGTGGATGAAGTTCTCGCGGTCGGCGTCGGCATACCGCTCCTCGAGGACGTAGTTGTCGACGAAGTGTTTTGCGCCCTCCGCGCCGAGCTTTAACATGATGCCCATCGACGCGTCGGTGTTGATGTTCGCATTGTCGCGCTTCAGATCGGAATCCACGGCGTCCGCGAAGAAGATGTCGCGGTAGCTCGCCATGAGGTGTTTTTGTGCCATGCGGCGCTGCGCGTGGCGCTGGCGGTAGGTGATGTAGCGGCGCGCGATGTCGTAGAATCCGTGCGCGAGGAGCTGTTTCTCGACGAGATCCTGAATCTCCTCGACGGAGATCTCCGCGCGGCTCTCAAACGCCGCCTCCACCGCCGCCGTCACGTTCTCGATCTCGAGCGCGGTCATCGGGTGCGCGTACTCCTTGCTCGCCGCCGCGATCGCGTTGAGGATCTTCGCGCGGTCGTAGGGGACGCTGTGCCCCGCGCGCTTCGTTACCGTTGTCACTGCCATGAACTTTTCTCCTTTGAATTTGAAAATACACTATATCTTGTGGTTTTCGATTTTTGATGTGGAATATATTGTAACAGAGCCACGAAAGAAAGGCAAGAATTTTTTAGGTTTTTGACATCGCTTCATTTTCTGTTATACTCTAAACTATAGAAAGATTGGAGGGGCGCCCATGGGACTGAATTTTAAGGTGCAATTCGTAAATCATGACGCGGCGGTTCGAACACTGCGCACGAACGACGGTCAAAATTCTGTCCTCATGACGTTCGGTCCCGGCTCATACCTCATGAGCGGCACGATCGTATACGGCGTCGGCGAGCGGCATGTGCTTGTCGGGCGGTACTCCTCTCTGGCAGACGGTTTGACGTTTAACATCGGGCAGAATCACAACCTTCATAATATCACGACGTATCCTTTTGAAAATCTGCGCTGTCTCAAAACAGGCGACCACCAAAACCATGCCGCCGCCGTCAACCGCGGGCAAATCATCATCGGCAGCGACGTGTGGATCGGCGATAACGTGTGCCTGATGGGCGGCGTGCGCATCGGCAACGGCGCGGTCATCGGCGCAAACGCGGTCGTGGCAAAGGACATCCCGCCCTATGCGGTCGCCGTCGGCAACCCGGCGCGCGTCATCAAATACCGCTTTGATGAGGAGACGATTCGCCGCCTGCAAAAGATCAAGTGGTGGAACTGGTCGGCGGAAAAAATCGAAACACACCGCGCCTTCCTCGAGGGCGGCGACATGGAGGGATTTCTCGCCGCCTGCGAGCGCGCATACACACCGCCGTCCGCGGACGAGGACGCGGATATCGCCGCGACCGTCCGCGCGCTTCGGGCGGAGCAATACACGATATATTATTTTATCCCGGATTTCAGCGCGGACGATGCCGTTTGGCGTTATGCAGTCGAATCTTACATTACCTCGTACCGCGCACGGGATAAGGCGGCGCTCATTCTCGCCGTCGCGCAGGACGCGGATGCAAAGGCGCCGCTCGCAGCGATCGCCGCGCGGCTCACCGACTGCGGAGACGACGCGCCCCTCATTTTCACCCATACGCCCGCGCAGGGGCGGGAGTTCTCCCCCGCAATCCTCGCGGCGTCGGACGTACTCATCACGACGAAGGAGGACGTCTCCTCGCGCGCCGCAGACGACGCCGCGGACGCGGGGCTCACGATCCGCTACGGGCTCGATCCCGCCGTGCTGATCTTCCCGCCGCTTTCCTAAATGCGCGCGAAACGCCGCACATCCATATATAAAGAAAGGCTCACATCATGACCGACACACAAGCAGCACAGGATTCCCGCCGCAAGATCATCCTCAGCGGCATTCAGCCGACCGGCACATTCACCCTCGGGAACTATCTCGGCGCGGTGAAGAACTGGCGGCATCTGCAGGAGTCCTATGACTGCTATTATTTTGTCGCCGATCTCCACGCGCTGACCGTCTACAACGAACCGGAGAAACGCCGCCGGCAGAGCCGCGAGGCGTTCGCCCTCCTGCTCGCGTGCGGTCTCGATCCGAAGGAAAGTCTCGTCTTTATCCAGAGCCACGTCCCCGCGCACGCGCAGATGGGATGGATGCTCTCGTGTCTCAGCCCGTTCGGCGACCTGACGCGCATGACGCAGTTCAAGGACAAATCCGCGAAGCACCCCGAGGACATCAACGCGGGACTCTTCACCTATCCCGCGCTCATGGCGGGCGACATCCTGCTCTACCGAGCGGATTACGTCCCCGTCGGCGCGGATCAAAAGCAGCACCTCGAGTTCACGCGCGACGTCGCGGAGCGGTTCAACCGCGTCTACGGCGAGGTGTTCCGCCTGCCCGAGGGCTATTATCCGAAGGAGGGCGCGCGCGTCAAGAGCCTGCAGGAGCCAACGGCGAAGATGAGCAAATCCGACACGAACGCAAAGGCGACGATCTACATCCTCGACGACGAAAAAACGATTTTGAAAAAATTCCGATCCGCCGTCACGGACAGCGAGTCGGAGGTCGCGTTCCGTGAAGGCAAAGACGGCGTCAACAACCTCATGACCATTTACGCCGCCGTCACAGGGAAAAATATGGACGAGATCACAGCGGAGTTCGCCGGGAAGGGGTACGGCGACTTCAAGACCGCCGTCGGCACGGTTGTCGCCAACGAGCTGCGCCCCATCCGGGAAAAATACGCAGAGCTCCTCGCAGATAAAGAATATCTCGACGCCGCCATCCGCGAGGGCGCGGAGCGCGCCTCTGCGATCGCCGAGCGAACGCTCGCGAAGGCAAAGCGAAAGATGGGACTGGCATAAAGTTACGCCGCCATAGCGAGATACAGGACACGGCACGCCGTGCCCCTACGAGGGCGGCATAAGTTGCTACGCTTTCCTTCGATGATGATCACGACGTATCGATGCCGAGGTTGCTTTTTTGTTACGCCGCCATAGCGAGATACAGGGCACGGCACGCCGTGCCCCTACGGAGGCGGCGTGGATTGCAAATGTGTCCCACGATGTCGCAGGAACGCCGCTCATCAGGTGTATCGCCGTTTCGTGGTGTGCGGCGAACGGGTGTCTTATCGACGCTGCGAAGCATTTACCCGAAGGGCGGCGCGACTTGTTGCCCATTGATTTGGGGATGTGTTAGACCGCCGCTTTGCAGTCCAAAGGACTGTGCGGCGGCATGATCTATATAACGATACGATACTGCCGCGACGTTTGCGCAGCAGCGAGAAAGATCCCCTGAGCCGCGCATAACACCTACGCCCCCGAACCGGAGAAAACCGCGCCGCACAAAGGAGACAACCGGATGAACAAAATCCATCAAATAAAACGCGCCCTCATCCTTGCCGCAGGGCGCGGCACACGGCTCGCGCCGCTCACGGACGACCGTCCAAAGCCGATGGTCGAGGTCTGCGGACGTCCGATCATCACGACCATCCTTGACGCGCTTAAGGCGGCGAGGATTTCGTCGATTACCATTGTACGAGGGTATCGCGGCGCGGCGTTCGACAAGCTCACAGACCAATACGAAGGGATTTCATTTCTAGACAATCCCGACTGGGAGACGTCAAACAACATCTCCTCTGTCACACTGGCGGGGGCACAGGGACTGCTTGAGGACACCTACGTCGTCGAGGGGGATCTGTACCTCGCAAATCCTGCCGTCATAACGCCCACACAGGAGCGCTCGAACTACATCGCGTTCCCCGTGGAGGAGACGGACGACTGGCGGTTTGCCGTCGATGCGCAGGGACGCATCACGGAGATCGGCGTCGGCGGGCGGGACTGCCATCAGATGCTCGGACTCTCGTACTGGACCGCGGAGGACGGCGCACGTCTCGCCCGCTGCGCGGCGACGCTCTACAGGGAGGAGCGTTACCGCGGGCTCTACTGGGACGAGATCGCGCTCAAATACTATGCGGAGGACTTTCACATCTACGTCCGCCCGTGCACGCGCGCGGACGTGTGGGAGATCGACACCGCAGAGGAGCTCAGGGATTTGGAAAGGGACATGAATTGCCAATGAAAACCGTATATACATGCTTTTGCACAGACATCATCCACGACGGACACCGGAACATCCTGCGCGAGGCGGCAAAACTCGGCCGCGTCGTCGTCGGCGTGCTCTCCGATCCCGAGATGCTGCGCTACAACAGATTCCCCACGCGCACGCTTGCCGAGCGCATGGAGATGCTGCGCGCAGAGGATCTCGTCGACGAAGTGATCGTGCAGGAGCATATTTTTTATGACGAAATCCTCGAAAAACTCCGCCCCGACTACGTCATCCACGGGCGCAACTGGGCGCAGGGACCCGAGTCCGCGCTGCGCAGCAACGTGCTCGCGTGTCTACAGCGGCTCGGCGGGCAGCTCGTCGAGCCGCCCTACACCTACAGCGACGAGGTCACTGAGATCGACCGCCGGATGCGCGAGCACCTCGCCATGCCCGAGCGGCGCCGCAGCCGTCTGCGCCGCCTGCTCGACATCATCCCCATCGTCAAGACCATCGAGGTGCACAACGGTCTCACGGGACTTATCGCGGAAAAGACGGTCGTTGAAAATGACGGCGGACTCGATCAGTTCGACGCCATGTGGATCTCGAGCCTGTGCGACTCGACGGCGCGCGGCAAACCCGACATCGAGCTCGTCGATTTCTCCGACCGCATCCAGACCATCAACGAGGTCATGGACGTCACCACGAAGCCCGTCATCCTCGACATGGACACGGGCGGCACGGCGGAGCATTTCGCCTACAACGTCCGCACGCTCGAGCGCATCGGCGTCTCCGCCGTCATCGTCGAGGACAAGACGGGGGCAAAACGCAACTCCCTCTTTGGCACGGAGGTCGCGCAGACGCAGGACACGATCGAGAATTTTTCCGAGAAGATCGCCGCGGGGAAAAAGGCGCTGCGCACCGACGAATTTATGATCATCGCGCGCATCGAAAGCCTGATCCTCGAAAAGGGGCAGGAGGATGCCCTCAGGCGCGCCGACGCCTATGTCGCGGCAGGCGCGGACGGCATCATGATCCACTCGCGCGCAAAGACACCGGGCGAAGTGCTCGCGTTCTGCGACGCGTTCCACGCATCGCACCCGGACATTCCCATCGTCGCCGTCCCCTCGTCCTACAACACCATCACCGAGGCGGAGCTGGCGGCGCACGGCGTGCGCATCGTCATCTACGCGAACCAGCTCACGCGCAGCGCGTTTCCCGCCATGGAGGCGACCGCGCGCTCCATCCTCGTCCATCACCGCGCGCATGAGGCGGATCAGAACCTCATGCCCATCAAGGACATCATCCGTCTCATTGAAATTATGTGAGGTGCCGCATGAAAAATCAATGGCGCGCCGTATGGAACCGGCGCACCTCCTCGAACGACCGACTGACAGGGCGCTGGCAGGACGTTCTGCTCGAGCTCAAACGCGCAAACGGCTACGACGTCATGGAGGGCGGTCTGCCGCTCGAGACCTTCATCGGTCAAGATAAACAAATGCGGGAGCTCCTGCACCTTAGCCCCGGGAAAAGCGTCTTTGAGGTCGGGTGCGGCGCGGGCGCAAATCTCTACCTCATGCAGCGGGACAGTATTATGGTTGGTGGAATGGACTATTCGCCCCCCCTCGTGGACACCGCACGTACGGTGCTCCCGGATGCGCTCGAGCTGTCCTGCGGCGAGGCGGACAAGCTGTCGACAGAGCGGACATATGACGCCGTATTTTCCGCCGGCGTCTTTTCCTATTTCACAGGCACGGACTATGCCCGGCGCGTCCTCACCCGAATGCTCGAAAAATCACGCGGCGCGCTCGGACTCCTCGAGGTGCATGACATCGAAAAGGAGGACGCCTATCACGCATTCCGCCGCGCCTCTATCCCGGACTATGACGAACGTTATAAGGGGCTCGATAAGCTCTTTTATCCCCGCGCGTTCTTCGAGGACTTTGCGCGGAAGCACGATCTCACCGTCACGTTCCCGACCGTCGATATGCCGGGCTACTGGAACACTCCGTTCATCTTCAACTGCTTTATGTATCGGAAGTGACTTATGAACATCAAACGAAACATCCTGCTCAATCCGGGTCCCGCGACCACGACCGACACGGTAAAGGCGGCGCAGCTCGTCCCCGACATCTGCCCGCGTGAGCGGGAATTCGGCGATCTGATGCGCACGTTCGGGGGCGACCTCCTGCGCATCGTGCATGTGACGCCCGAAGAATGGGCGACCGTCCTCTTTTGCGGGTCGGGCACGATCGCCATGGACGCCTGCGTCTCCTCGCTCGTTCCCGCGGACGGCAAGCTCCTCATCGTGAACAACGGCGTATACTCCGCCCGCGCCGCGGAGATGGCGCGCGCCTACGGCGTACTGCACATCGACCTCACCTTCCCGATCGACGGACTGCCCGATCTCGCGGTGATAGAGGACACGCTGAAAAAGCATCCCGAGATCACCGCCGTCTACACGACGCATCAGGAGACCGGCACGGGGATTCTCAATCCCGTGCGAGAGATCGGCGCGCTCGCCCACGCGCACGGCGCGATCTGCATCGCCGACACCATATCGACATTCGCCATGATCCCCATCGATGCGGAGGAGATAAACGTCGACGTGTGCATGTCGTCCGCGCAAAAGGGCATCCAAGGCATGACGGGGCTGTCCTTCGTCCTCGCGCGCAAATCCGTGCTCGACGCGGCGGTGCACTATCCCGTGCGGTCCTACTATACGAACCTCATCATGCAGTACGAGGGATTTGAACGGACGGGCGAGATGCGCTTCACCCCGCCCGTACAGGTTGTCTATGCGGCAAAGCGCGCGCTCGCGGAGTATTTCGCCGAGGGCGAAACCAAGAAGTGGGCGCGCCACACGCGCGTGATTGACGCCATTCATGAGGGACTCGCGTCGCTCGGACTAGAAGAGGCGATCCCCCGCGAGATACAATCGGGACTCGTCGTCGCCGTGCGCTACCCGGACGATCCGCATTTTGACTTTGCGCGCGTGCATGATTACTGCTATGAGCGCGGATTCACCATCTACCCCGGCAAGATGCAAACGGCAAAGACGTTCCGCCTCTGCGCACTCGGAGCGATCGATGCGCCAGATATTGGGGCGTTTTTCCGTGTATTTGAAGACGTGATGCGGGATTTTCGCGCATAGCTGTGTCACTGCGAAAAATTCTGCGGTCGACGTAGGTTTCATCTACGCCTTCCCTTGAATTTTTCTTGTTCCTTGCTCTGCATCGAAACTTCCGCATCACTTACTGTACGGTTTTATACGCGGGATCTTCGCGCATAGCTGTTTCCCTTCATCGCGGGAAACAGATACGATTCACGCGCGCATATCGATAGAAGCCGTATGAGAGACGCCCGCATCACGCTAAGAAAGGACACGCCCATGCAGGACGACTTCACCACATTTTGGAACAACAACGCCCGTGCGCGTGCCCTCTTTGACGATCTTCTCGCACGCTGTGAACGCTCCGCCTACGACAACGATTATCTCGCCGTGCTCGATGATTACGAAAAGGAATCGCCGGATCACCCGCATCTCTACATCTTTGCCGCGCGCTACATGCTCGCACACGGCGACGCCGTGGCTGCCGCCGACTACAGTGAACGCGCTTTCCTCCTGCGCCCCTCGAATCACGCCGTGTGGGACGTACTCGCGCGCGCATATACCGCTCTTGGACGCTATGACGATGCCCTCGTTATGCAGGGCTACGCCGAAAATCTCTACCGCGTCCCCATCTCGCTGAACATTCCGCCCGCCGCACTGACGCCCGCCGCGCTCGATCGGCTCTCCGTCGCGCTCGGCGTCGCGAGCTACGCGCCCTTTGCCATCTGCCGTATGAGCTACAGTCCTGCGCGCGGTCTATCGGGGCAGGACGGGCTGTTCGCGCGGGAGTTTTTGCCCGTCTCGCCGCACATCTCTCCCTCGTACTATGTCGGCGTCTATGCCGAGCAGGAACCGCGCATGAGCAAATCATGGCTGATCGATACCGTGCGGCGCACGCCCGGCGCGGCGGCACATGCGGGCGGCGACTTCACGTTCGACATCATGCGCGGCACGCCCGCGCGCGGCAAAACGGAGATCGACCCGCAGGGCGCGGAAATCGTTCTGCCCGTCATCGGCACGGCGGACGATCAAAAGATCCGCTTCGAGACGCGCACGCTCGACAATACGACATGGCTGAACCCGGGCGCGCCGAATTTCTTCCGTCTCTCCGCGCGCACCGCGATTTCCTCCGACCGCGACTACATCGTCGGGACGCCCGTCCGGATCGGTCACGATCCGTCGCGCCGGCGGCTCGTGCTGAACATCCTCGTAGACGCGCTCGCGTGGTCGATCGTGCGTGAGCGGTTCAGAGAGGAAATGCCGAACGCGCATGATTTTTTCGGCAAAGGGCTGATCTTTGACAATCATTTTTCGGTGGCAGAGTACACCTATCCGTCGCTCGCGACCATCGAGACGGGCATGTATCCGCATCACAGCGGTCTCGTCAGCGGCAGTGTCGCGATCGAGCTGCGCCCCGACTGCATCACGCTCTCGGAGCGGATGAAGGAACGCGGTTATGCGACGTCGAATCTCTTGGGAGAAGGCGTCGGCATCTACAACGGCGTGACGCGCGGCTATGACCGCCTGATCGTGACGCCCTACCGTCTACATGCCCATGACGGTGTGGAGCGCGCGATCCGCCTGCTTGAGGGGATGGGCGATGCGGATCACTTCATTTTCCTGCATACGACGAATATACATGCGGAGGCGTCCGAGTTTTTTCAGTTCTCCTCATCGGTGCAGCAGCGTCTCTCCCTCGTGGATCGGCTCTCTGCGCCCGACGAGCGCGTGCCGAGTCCCTACCTCGTGCCGAATGCGCTCAGTAAGGCGGCATTTTGGCAGGGCGTGCGCGATATGGATCGCGCGCTCGGCACGCTGTTTTCCTACCTCGAACGGCACTATGCTCCCGACGACTACATCGTAAATCTCTACTCCGACCACGGCGTCTCGATCTTCAACGAATGCGAGGACATTGCAAATCCCGCGATGACGCACGCGGCGTGGATGATGCGCGGTGCCGGCGTGCCGGAGGGCGTGCGCGCGGATGAGCTGACGAGCGCGGTTGACATCTACCGGGCGCTCGGCGCGCTCTGCGATTTCCCCGTCGACGCGTATGTGGACGGGGTTTTGCCAAAAATATTTGGCGGCACGGGGCGCGAGATTGCGTTCAGCAATTCGCTCTTCCCGACGAAAGCGTATTATCTCGCGGCGCGCAGTGAGACGCATACCTTGCGGCTCATGGTTGCAGATGCGGTCGAGCAGGACGGCACGGTCGACCTCTCGCGCGCAGAGGTAAAAATCTATCCGCGCGATCACGAGGGCGAAGCGGCATATGCCGTTGACAGCGCGGAGCTGCGGGCATTCTTTTACCCGCGCGTGAGAGAATTTTTGCGCGGAATAGATAATAATGGTGAGATTTTCCCCTCCCCACAGTCTACATAAAAAGGGAGCATTGCTATGCAGGACGGATTCACCATATTTTGGCAAAACAACAACCGCGCGCGGGCCCTCTTCGACGATCTCGTCGCGCGCATACATCGGAATGCCTACGACGACGACTACCTCGCCGTGCTGGACGCGTACCAAGCGGAATCACCGGACAGTGCGCATTTCTACATCCTCGCGGCGCACTACCTGACGGCACACGGCGCATATGAGTCGGCGCTCCCGCTCGCCGAGCGCGCCTATCGCCTGCGCCCGGTCGGCTATGCGGTGTGGAATCTCCTTACCGAGATCTACGAGCATCTAGGCCGTCCGCTTGACGCGCTCACGATGCGCGGCTATAGTTACGGTATTTACAAGACGCCCGAACCGCGCATCGATGATCTGCCGCCGGAGCTCCTCCATGAGGGACTGAATCGGCTCTCCGTCGCGATGAGCGAGGGCAAGGTCGCCCCCGTCCTCACCTGCCGCGCCGTCATAGAGGACGGGCAGCTCTCCTTCCGAGACGATCTCTTCGTCGGCGAGGAACTACCGCTCACGATGCCCGAAGGCAGCGCGCGGTTTTGGGTCGGCTGCTATGGCGAGAACCGCTTTCTCTCGGAAAAGGGCTTCATGCTCGAAGAACTCCGCCGGAGCGCGCGGTTCAAAAACTGCGGACATCACGATTTTGTCCTCGATCTGCAAAAGGCGCGCGAGGTGCGCGGCACGACAGAGATCGATGTGCCGGAGGGACGCGAAGCGCTCATTGCGATCGCCGGCACGGAGCTGTCACAGGAATTATCGTTTCAAACGGAAACCGTCGACGATCATACCTATCTCGGCAAGTGGGCGTTCAGCTATTTCCGGCTCAGCGAAAAGACGACGCTGCATGTGGACGAATCCGCCCCCTATGTCCTCGGCACGCCCATCCTTCTCGGACACAGCCCGCGCCGCAAAAAACTCGTGCTGAACATTCTCGTGGACGGTCTCTCGTGGCCGGTCATGCGCACGCGGTTCACGGAATATATGCCGCGCATCGCGGAGTTTTTCTCGCGCGGCGTCATCTTTGACGATCATTTTTCCACCTCGGAGTTCACCTACCCCGCGCTCGCCGCCATCGAGACGGGGCGTTATCCGACGCATACGCAGGTGTTCAGCGAAGAGGACAGTCACGAGCTGCCGCTCGATATGACGACGCTCTCGGAGTGCATGAAGGATCTCGGCTATTACTGCGCCGCCCCGATGGCGAGCGGCTACTCCATGTACTGCGGGGCGATGCGCGGCTACGACCGCATCGTCGCGACCTCGTGGGATCTGCCTGCCTTTGACGGCGCGGAGCGCACGATCCGCCATCTCGAAGCCTTTGGCGAGACAGATCAATTCCTCTTCCTGCATGTGATGGATGTGCACCCTTACGCTGCAAAAGGGTTCAAATTCGCCACATCGGTGGAGACGCGCCTGCCTCTGGCGCGGCGTCTCCTCGGCGCACAGGGTACGGAGGCGAGCGTGCGCCTGCCGAATTTTGAAATCTACCGCGCGCAGTTCCTGGAGGGAGCGCGATATGTCGACCGCAGTGTCGGCGTCCTGCTCGACTACATCCGGACGCACTACGACGAGGACGAATACATCGTGAATCTCTACTCGGATCACGGCGTCTCGATCTTTAGTCCAAACGCGGACGGCGCCGTTGACATCATGGGGCCCTACTCCACGGGCGCGTCATGGATGATGCGCGGTGCGGGCGTCCCTGCGGCGGGCGTCGCCCATGAGCTGACGAGCAGTGTGGACATATACGCTGCCCTCGGGCATCTGTGCGGCTTTCCCGTCGCCCCCGATGTCGACAGCAATCTCCCCGCGGTGTTCGGCGGACGGGAACGGGAGGCGGTCTACAGCATCTCCCGCTATCCCGGGCAGACGCTCAAGGTCGCCGTGCGGTCAAAGACGCATACGCTGCGTCTTGAGACAGACGAAGTCGTAGCAAAAGACGGGACGGTCGATCTCGGCGGGGCATATCCCGACATCTTCCCGCGCGCCCATGAGGCGGAGCCGGGGTACGCCGTTGACAGCGCGGAGCTGAGGGCGTTCTTTTATCCGCGGGCAAGAACCTTCTTACGAGAGGTTGCAAACAACGGCGAGTATTTCCCACATCCGTAACCATGGTGTAAAGACAAGACCTGCACCCTGCAACCGATAGAAAGGCAGTCTTCCTATGCAGAACGATCTCGCAACATTTTGGCGGCGCAGCGAGCGCGCGCACGATCTGTTTTACGATCTGCGCGACCGATCGGAGCGCGGCGCCTACGATGAGGAATATCTCGCGCAGCTCGCCGCGTACCGTGCGGCGGGTGGAAACGAGGTGCACGCGGATATCTTTGCCGCGCTCTATCTGCTCGCCGCGGGAGATGCCGAAAATGCCGCCGTCTGCGGGGATCGCGCGTTTCGCCGTCGGTCGGTGAGCCATGTCGTTTGGGGTATCCTCGCGTGTGCCTATGAGGGGCTGGGACGGTATACGGACGCGCTCGTGATGCAGGCGTACGCGGAGAATCTGTTCGGCACGCCGATGCGCCTGACGCTCCCGCCCGCCGCCCTGACGGACGCCCTGCTCGATCGCCTCACTGTCGCGATGGGCAAGGCGAACTATGCGCCGTTCACGCTCCGGCGCATGTCTTACGACGCAGAAAAGGGGCTGACGGATCGCGCCTCCTGCTTTGCGGGCGAATTTCTGCCGATCGCGCCGCACATCACGCCGCCCTACTACGTCGGAGTCTACACGGAGCAGGAGCTGCGCGGGAATAAGGCGTGGCTGCTCAGTCTCATCCGTGATGATGAAAATATCAGCGTCTTTGGCGCAGGCGATTTTAACTTCGACATCATGCGCGCCGAGCGCGCCCCCGGCAGGGCGGTCATTTCCCCTGCGGAAGGGGAGCAGACAGTTGTCCCGATCCTCGGGATGCATCCGGCGCAGCCTGTGCATGTCAAGGCGGCAGATGTAGATGCAGAGACGTACCTCTCGCCTGCGACGCCGAGCTTTTTCCGGCTCGACAAGGAGACGACGTTCTCCTCCGAACACGCCTTCGTCGTCGGCACGCCGATCCGCATCGGCCACGCGCCGCACCGCCGCCGTCTCGTGCTGAATATCTTCGTCGATGCGCTCCCATGGGCGGTACTGCGCGACCGATTTGAAGAACTCATGCCAAATACCTCCCGTTTTTTCAGCGAGGGGGTGATTTTCGACCGGCATTATTCGACGGCGGAGTATACATACCCGTCCTTTGCTTCCATCGAGACAGGCATGTATGCGCACCACAGTCAGATTTTCAATGAAAAGATCGCCGTGGAGCTCCCGCCCGACTACATCACGCTCTCGGAGCGTATGAAGTCGCTCGGCTACGCTACGGCGTCGCTCATGACCGACGGCAACGGCATCTATAACGGGACGATGCGCGGCTACGACCGGCTCATCATGACGCCTTACCGCATGTTTGCCTACGAGGCGGCAGAGCGCACTGTCCGTCATCTGGACGGTCTGCGTGACGCCGATCACTTCATCCTGCTCCACCTCATGGATGCGCACCCATGGTCGGAAGCAAGCATGCAACCGTCGACACCGACGCAGACGGGACTTTCGCTCAGGGAACGTCTCTCCGGGACAAAAAGCAATACGCCGAGCCCCTATCTCGGCGCGACGCCGCTGAACAAGGAGGCGTGCCTCCAAGGAATCCGCAGTACGGATCGCGCGCTCGGGATGCTCTTTTCCTACCTAGCGGAGCATTACACGCCCGACGAGTACCTCGTAACGCTCTACTCCGATCACGGTGCATCGGTATTCCGTGACAATGAGACGGTGGTCGAGCCGCATATGACGCATGCGGCATGGATGATGCGCGGCGTAGGGGTTCCGTGCAGCGTTCATACGGACGAGGTAGTGAGCGGGGTGGACATTTACCCGACGCTCGGCGCGCTCTGCGGCTTCCCCGTGGATGAATATGTGGACGGGGTACTTCCGAAAATATTCGGCGGCACGGGTCGCGAGATCGCATTCAGCAATTCGCTCTTCCCGACGAAGGCATATTATCTCGCGGCGCGTGCGCCGGAGTATTCGATGCGCGTGACGGTAAACAGCGCGGTGGAGGTCGACGGCACGGCGGATATTGCAGAGGCGCAGGTGCAGTTCTACCCGAGCGCACACGAGGGCGATGAGGCATATGCTATTGACAGCGAAGAACTGCGCGCATTCTTTTATCCGCGGGTGCGGGAGTTTATGAGGGGGATAGATAATAATGGCGAAATCTTCCCCTTCCCGAGGGCGTGACACGGGATTTGGGCGCATAGCTGTGTCATATCGAAAAACACTGCGCTTGACGTAGCTCTTAACTATGCCGGCGCTTGTGTTTTTCTCATTCCTTGCTCTGCATCCAAACTTCCGTGTCACTCAGGTTACGGGCTAAGACGGGATTTTCGCGCATCGCCGGGTCATTTTCATGCGGCGGTGCGCTACGCCGTCGGAACGTCTCGCATCAGGTGTATCGCCGTGTAGTGAGCTGCGGCGAACGGGTATCTTATCGAAGCTGCGGAGCATTTACCCGTAGGGCGGCGCGGCTCGTTGCCCGTTGATGAGGGGATGTGTTAGAGCGCCGCTTTGCAGTCCGAAGGACTGTGCGGCGGAACGAACGAGATAATGATACATACCTGCCGCGTCGTTTGCTAAGCAGCGAGAAAGATACCCTGAGACGCACACAAATCCTACGTTTCCCCAAACACTTTCATATCGCGCGGCGTTTGCCGCAGCGATTTTTAAGCCCCGCTTTTTCGAGAGGGTAAATGCCAAGCGGCTCCGATAACTTTTCCCTCCGCGTCACGCCTAGAAAGGACACGCCCATGCAAGACGATTTCAATATTTTTTGGCAGAACAACGACTGCGCGCTTGCGCTGTTCGACGATCTTGTCGCACGCATGGAGCGCGGCGCCTATGACGACGATTACCTCGCGCTCCTGGGCGCCTATCAGGAGGAACGCCCGGACACGGCGCATTTTTACATCTTTGCGGCGCGGTACCTCGCGGGACACGGCAGATACGACGCCACGCTCCCGCTCGCCGAGCGCGCCTATCGCCTGCGCCCGGTGAACTACGAGGTGTGGAAGCTCCTCGCGGAAATTTACAGGCACGTCGGCAGATACCTCGACGCCATGACCATGCAGGGCTACGGATATAGCATATACGAGGAGATCAAGCCGCAGATCGAACTCCCGTCGCCGGAACTGCTCCCCGAGGCGCTCGATCGGCTCGCCGTCGCGCTCGGTCCCGGCAACTATGCTCCGCTCGCGCCGCACCGCCCGTTCTATCATGACGGCGCATTGACGTTCCGCCGCGATGTGTTCGTCGGCGAGATGCTCCCGCTCACGATGCCCGAGGGGAGCGACCGGTTCTATGTCGGATGCTACACGGAAAATTGTTTTCTCTCGGAAAAGGGCGAGATACTCGCGCAGTATCGTCACGACAATCTCTTCGCTCAATGTTGGCATCATGACTTCGTATTCGATTTCCAAAAAGCCCGCATGGCACAGGGCAGCGTTCATATCGAGGTGCCGGAGGGGCGCGAAATCATTCTGCCCGTCGCCGGCGCGCACACATGGCACGAATGCCGCATCGAGACCGCCGCGGATGCGGAGGACGTTCTCCTCGGCAAATGGGCGTTCAGCAATTACCGCCTCAGCGAGAGCGCGACGCTCACCGCAAGCGAGCCCTTTGCCGTCGGGACGCCCATCCTCCTCGGGCACGATCCGCGCCGCAAAAAACTCGTGTTGAACATCCTCGTCGACGGGCTGTCATGGGCGGCGGCACGGATGCGCTTCCCTCACTGTATGCCGCGCATCGCGGAGTTCTTCTCACGCGGCGTCATCTTTGATCAAAATTTCTCCACGTCCGAGCACACGCACCCCGCGCTCCCCGCGATCGAGACGGGGCGCTATCCGCAGCGCATCCATATCTTCAACGAAAAGGACAGTCACGAACTGCCGCTCGATATACCGACGCTCTCGGAGCAGATGAAGGAGCTCGGCTACTACTGCGCAGCCCCGATGGCGAGCGGATTCGGCGTCTACAACGGCGTGATGCGCGGCTACGACCGCATCGTCTCGACCTCGTGGCGTCTGCCCTCCTACGAGGGCGTCGACCGCACGATCCGGCAGATCGAGGCGTTCGACGAGACGGATCAATTTCTCCTGCTGCATGTGATGGACGTCCACCCGTGGGACGGTAAGGATTTTAAGTTCGATCCCACGGTCGAGGCGCATCTGCCGCTCAAAGACCGCAGTGTCGCGCCGGGCAAGGAGCGCACCGCGAGCGTCCGCCTGCCGCCGACGAAGGTCTACCAAGAGGATTTTTGGGCGAATCTGAGGAATGCGGATCGCTCGATCGGCGCGCTGCTCGCGTACATCGCCGACCGCTACGACGAGGACGAATATATCGTAAATCTCTACAGCGACCACGGGCTTCCCTGTTTTAGCGCGGAAGATCTCAGTACCTGTCTTGATCTCGCGCGCGAGATGCAGACGAGCGCGACGTGGATGATGCGCGGGGCGGGCGTGCCGCAGGGCATTGTCGCGGATGAAATGACGAGCATCGTCGATATTTACCCCACCCTCGGACATCTCTGCGGATTCCCCATGCCGGCGGACATCAACGGGAACCTGCCCGCGGTCTTCGGCGGAAAGGAGCGCGACGTCGTTTACAGTGCGCTGACATTCCCCGGGCAGACGTTCAAGCTCGCCGTGCGGTCAAAGACGCACGCGTTTCGTCTCGAGACGCAGGACACGGCGGACGAGGACGGCACGGTGGATTTTCGCATCGCGCGTACGGGCATCTACCCGCGCGGGCATGAATGGGAGGACGGGTACGAGGCGGACAGCGCGGAGCTGCGCGCGTTCTTCTACCCGCGTGCGCGGGCGTTTGTGGAGGGATTTGCGAGTAATGGAGAGCTTTTTCCCTCAATGAAGAAGACGTGACGCGGGATTTTCGCGCATAGCGGTGTCACCGTCGTTGCGCCGTTATCCTTCGTACCGCGCGTCTTTTTCCGCAGCAATTAAGCCCCTCTGTTTTCGCATGGCAAATGCCAAGCGGCTCCGGCAACTTCCCCCCCTGCATCACTCTTCAAGAGAAAGGGACATCAACCATGGACGTCAAAGATTTTGTCAACATCCTCGGGGCAGATTTCTTCGCCGGCGTGCCGGACTCAAAGCTCCGGCCGCTTGTCGATTACCTCGTAGAGAGCTACGGCAGCAATAATGCATCCCACGTGATCGCTGCGAACGAGGGAAACGCTGCGGCGCTCGCGGCGGGCTATCATCTCGCAACGGGAAAAACGCCTGTCGTTTATCTCCAGAACAGCGGGCTGGGGAACATCGTCAATCCCCTGCTCTCGCTCCTCGACCGCGCGGTCTACGGCATCCCGTGCATCTTCGTCATCGGCTGGCGCGGTGAGCCTGGACTGCACGACGAGCCGCAGCATCTCCTGCAGGGGCGGCTCACCGAGCCGCTCCTCGATACGATGGGTGTAACGACACGCATCCTCACGCGGGAGACGACGCCCGCAGAGCTCGCGCGCATGATGGAGGAGGTACGCCCTCATCTCGCGGCGGGCGGACAGGCAGCATTCCTTGTCCGCGAAGGCGCGCTCACGTATCCAAAGCAGAAATATGAAAACCTCTTTCCCATGCGCCGTGAAGATGCCGTCGCCGAAATCCTCAATGCTGCAGAAGACGCCGTTATCGTCGCGACAACGGGCAAGACGGGACGCGAGCTCTTCGAGCTGCGTGAGGCGCGCGGCGAGGGTCATGCCCGTGACTTCCTCACCGTCGGCTCGATGGGACATGCAAGCGCCATTGCCCTCGGCCTCGCCCTTCACCGCCCGCAGCGGCGCGTCATCTGTATCGACGGCGACGGCGCGGCGCTGATGCATATGGGGGCAATGGCGACCATTGGCGCCATCGCGCCTGAGAATCTTGTCCACATCCTCCTCAACAATGAGGCACACGAATCCGTCGGCGGCGCGCCGACAGTCGCAGACTCAATGAACTTCCTCCACATCGCCGAAGCCGTCGGCTACCGGCGCGTCCGCAGTGCCGATGATCCCGGCTCGCTCCGCCGTGCGCTGCAGGATATTCAGGAACACAGGAAACTCACCTTCCTTGAGGTGCGCATCGCCATCGGATCACGCAGCGATCTCGGACGCCCTACAACGACGCCCGCAGAAAATAAAGCGGCACTAATGCAGACACTGCACTGATACCGTATATACAATAACAGGGCGACAGCACTTTATTCGTGCTGTCGCCCTGTTATTTTTATTGAAGATAGCTAATCCGCGGTTAGAATCCCCAGCGGATGCCGGCATCCACGCGCCAGTCGGTCTTGATATCGCCGCCGAAGGTTTTTTCAAAATCACCGTAGACACTGCACTTATCACTGAGCTTCAGCGTCCCGCCGATCTGTGCGCCGACCCAGGTATCCTTGAACTCCTGCGATGCACGGTTGGTATTGACGCTGTCCGAGAACGTTGTCTTCATGTCCCCGGAGAACTCATGATAGAGCGAGAGCTTTGCGAACACCGTACTGCGTGCCGTCTCCTGCCCGACGCCGATGCCGATGCGGCCGATGAGACTGTTCATCGCGCCCTGCCGGATACTGAGGGCGTTCGCCGCGCCGTTGAGGCTTGCCTTATAGTCGACACCGTTCAGATGTGTGTAGATCAGCTCGGCCTGCGGCTCGATAAAGCTGCCGCCCTTGTACTTGATACGTTTTCCATACTCCGCAGAGAGCGTTTCCGCCCATGTATGGCAGTCGCCGCGCACGATGTCTCCGCTCGTATTATAAACACTGTATTCCGTGCCGAGTCTGCCGACCTTTGCGATGAGATCAACATAGTCGCCGCTTTTTCCCGTCCACGTGCCGTAGATGCCGAGGTTTCCCTCTTTGCTCTTTCCGCTGCCGTTTGCAAATCCGGCGCTGCCCTTCATATAGCTTGCCGCAAGGCCGACGCGCCACTGCGGAGATACCTGCCGGTCATGACCGACCTGCACCGTATGATAGTTCATATGGAAGTTCGTATTGTCCTTATCGCTGCTAGTCTTTCCGCGGTAAAAACGCACCCACGTCCCCGTCTGCTCCGGCGATAGGCGCAAATCGCCCATGCGCTTCATGAGGTCGTTGGCTTCCGCACGAAATGCCATTGCAGAGGCTGCCATCGCAGATTTTGCGCTGCTCATGATGAGTGTTTCTTTTGGCCCGTAAGTGATGCGGTTTTCATCCGGAACCGCTGCACCGAGCATCGCCTGTCCCGTTGCGTCGTCATAGGACAACATGCGCCGCGCCCATGGCGTAATCGCGCCTTCGGCGATCTCCGCCTTGCCCGTGATGTTCTTCTCGCCGCTCTTATACCCTTCGTAGTAGAATTTATGTGCGAGCGATTCGAGCGCTTCTTTATATTTCGATGTATCGAGCCCGTTGCCGGAGGTGCGCAGGGTGACACCGCTGCCTGCGGCGGCATTTTTAACGACAAAATCTCCGCCGACAAGCGTCGTGGCATCCGGCGCCGTGCGGTCATAGCAGACATTGGTAAATCCATCATAGTGGTTGATCGTGATGGAGCGCGCATCCTTTTGGAAGATCCTGCCCGCATGGTCGGCATCCACACCGCCATGGAGCGAGCGCAGCTTACTGCCGGTAAATGTCGTTCCCATCATCGCGCCCCATGAAGCATTGTGCCATGCTGCACCGTTCTGCAGATAAAGATTGAATCCGGAAGCTTCTCGAATCGCCTTCTTATCCGGTTCGGTTGCGCCCGTTTTCCCTTTCTCTTTATAGTGATCCAGCACGATGCCCTTCATGACAGAATCCGCTGTCGTCAGTCCCAGATTGATCCGTGTCGGCGTGTTGCCAAATGTGGTAGCCGTTCCCTCTCTGTCAATAAGCCCGACATTGCCGTAAATCTCCGTTTTTCGGCTGCCCACACCGATGACATTGCCGTCCTTGTCGAGCTTTACATTCATATTGACGGTCGCTTCTTCGGCATTGAGTGCAAAATGCGGGATATTATGATCTCTGTTGATATTAATCTTCCCGCCGCCGCCAATCGTCACCGTAGAGCGCGTTCCGGCACGAACACCTGTCCCATCCGATTCGATATCCACATCTCCCGTGACGAGAACATTGCCGCCCGGCGTATCGCCGTCATAGTTGAGCATCGCAGAGATGCCGCTGACATAGTAGTGAGACAGAAAACTGGCTCCCGACTGCTCCGGCACCCGCACACGAATCGTTGCGTTGCCGTTGATGACTACATGACCATGGTTCAGCGTTCCGATGCCGCAGGTCACAGCAGGATCTATATCCCCATCTCCTGTGGGGGCCTTCCAATACTTGCTGGCAATATTGACTTCTACATCGCCGTTCACACGCACGGTCTTATGATTAGAAGAACCGGAAATGATGCCGTAGGAGTCTTCTGCATGCGGACGAGAGGTACGGTCAACGTTGACAATCACCTTTTTTGCTGTGATATTTACATTATGGAGATTTGCGTAGTAGTTCGGGTCAGCTTTATAACCGCGTCCTCGGTAACTCTGAATGCCAAGGTTCTCCTTTGAATTGAGCGTAAGCGTCACGCCGGGTGCATTGACATTGACATCTGCGCCATTTCCCGTAATAGATTTTGTATTCAGCGCGCTGTCTTTTGTAAATGTGTAGGTCTTTGTGGCTGAGTCCCAGACATGATGTCTGGCAAAGTCACTCTGTAATGTCGTCGTTGGCTTTCCATCAATTTGTCCTTTATTGAATACCGTTGTTGTCTGCTCTTCCGCCGATGCCGTTCCGCACGCACTAACCCCCATCAGCGCCATAAGTACCAGTGCCGTAAGTCTCCGCTCTCTTTTTTCGAATTTCACGTTTTTTCTTCCTCCCGAACAATCAATACTCTGTGAAAAAATGCACATGCGTTCTTGTTAATATTTCGTCTTTTCCTCCTCTCCGAACGTATCCCCGGCGAGCGATATAAAAAAACCTCTGCCCAAAGAGGCAGAAGCATATGAATGGCACGACAATACAGCCGTATATGAATCTCCTCCCTGTCGCTCGCAGGTGGTAACGGTGACCTCTGAACAGGCAGGTCTTCTGACTCCAAATCATCGTGCGTCTGCGTCTTCCCGGGGGATGCCCAGTGACTATATGCAGCTGCACTCCTTGATACAGCGGCGGGACCGTGTCGGATTTGCACTGACTTCCCTATGAATCCTTACGGAACCTGTTCGTTTATGTGCTTTTGTGAATTTCAGGCGACATTATATCATTGTTTTACGATAGAATCAATATATGGGACAATATTTTATTGAAAAAATCATGAATACTATTCATAACCTCAATTTGTCATAAGTATAAAAAATTCCCCTACATTAAATGCAGGGGAATCAAATATTTACTTCACATAGTTCAGTGACGAATCGAATGCCTCACACAGCATCGAGCGCCGCGCTGACATCCGCGAGGAGGTCGTCGATGTGCTCAATGCCGACGGAGAGCCGCACGGTGCCGGCGTTGATGCCGGATGCCGCGAGCTCCTCCGCGCTCATCTGCGAGTGCGTCGTGGTCGCGGGGTGGATGACGAGCGACTTCACATCCGCGACGTTCGCGAGGATGGAGAACAGCTCGAGTTTATCGATGAAGCGGTACGCCTCTTCTTGTCCCCCCTTGATGTCAAAGGTAAAGATGGAGATGCCGCCGTGCGGGAAGTACCGCTCGTAGAGGGCATGATCCGGATGCGAGGGCAGCGCGGGGTGGTTGACCTTCGTGACCTTCGGGTGTTTGCTGAGGAAGTCGACGAGCTTCAACGCGTTCTCCGTGTGACGCTCCACGCGCAGGGAGAGCGTCTCGAGGCCGTGGATGAAGTGGAATGCGTGCGTCGGCGAGATGGTCGCGCCCGTGTCGCGCAGAATGAGCGCGCGGAGGTAGACGATGAAGGCGATCGCGCCGAGCGCATCGGCAAAGCTCAGCCCGTGGTAGCTCGCGTTCGGCTCGGTGATGTGCGGGAACCGTCCCGACGCCTTCCAGTCGAACCTGCCGCTGTCGACGATGACGCCGCCGAGCGCCGCGCCGTGTCCGCCGATGAACTTTGTCGCCGAATGCACAACGATATCCGCGCCGTGCTCGATGGGGCGCAGGAGGTACGGCGTCGCGAACGTGTTGTCGATGACGACGGGGATGCCATTCTTATGCGCGATCTCGGCGATCGCCTCGATGTCGACGAGATCGGCGTTCGGATTGCCGACGGTCTCGATGTAGACGCATTTCGTATTCGGACGGATCGCCGCCTCATACGCCGCCGCGCCGCCTTTCGGATCGACAAAGGTGACGTCGATGCCCCACTCCTTGACCGTGTGCTTCAGGAGGTTGAACGAGCCGCCGTAGATGGTCTGCTGGGAGACGATATGGTCTCCCGCGTGAGCGAGCCCCTGGATCGTCGCCGTGACCGCCGCCGCCCCCGAGGCAAAGGCGAGCGCCGCCGCACCGCCCTCGAGCGCCGCGATGCGTTTTTCGAAGACATCCTGCGTGGGGTTCATGAGCCGCCCGTAGATGTTGCCGGGATCGCGCAGGGCGAACCGATCCGCCGCATGCTGCGCATCGCGGAACACATAGGAGGTCGTCTGATAGATCGGAACAGCGCGCGCGTCCGTGACGGGATCCGGCTGCTCCTGCCCGACACGAACCTGGAGGGTTTCGAAACGGTACTTCTTGTCACTCATGAGGGGGTTCCCCTTTCCTTTGTAGAGACCCTATTTCATACTTAATAGATATGTTATATTATACTCCTGTGATATTACGTTGTCAACATGAAAAACAGTGTATTGCGCGGGGCTTATATCGCCGCTCGACATCCGCCTTGCGAAAAAGTGGGGCTTAAAAATCGCTGCGGCGGACGCCCGGGCGGCACGCAAGGCGCATGGGAAGCAAACCGTAAATTATGGCAAAAGGAATCTTTGCAGTGCGGATTTCGAGCAAGATACAGCACAGTAAACCGACGATTTACCCCATCCGGCAGTGTTCCCCCGCCGCAGCATCCATTCATCAGAGACTTGGGGCGTACCTCGCATAGCGGCGAAGTAAAAATCATTCTCTATTTAATAATTACTATTGACAAATAGTAGATAGACGGGTATAATGACACATGTAACGAGATAGAAAACAGATATGAATGTATCTGCATATATTCTATTATTGGGAAAAGGAGATTTTATTATGAACAAGGAACTTACGAAATCCGTCAATGCTTATATCGCCAACATCGGCGTCGGCTACATCAAGCTGCACAACCTCCACTGGAACGTGGTCGGCTCGCAGTTCAAAGCAGTACACGAATACCTCGAGTCGCTCTACGATTCATTCGCAGACGTCCTCGACGAGGCTGCCGAGATCCTCAAGATGTGCGGTGAGCAGCCGGTCGCGAGCCTGAAGGGCTACCTCGAGCTGGCAACCATCAGCGAGCTGCCGGATGGCTCCGTGGAGCAGAAGAAGGCACTCCAGATTACGCTCGCTGACCTCGAGCTCCTGCGCGACCAGGCGGCTGCGGTGCGCGCCCTTGCGGACAAGGACGATGTGTTCGGCGTCGCGAACCTCATGGAGGATCACATCGCGAACTACGCAAAGCAGATCTGGTTCCTCCGCTCGATGCTTGCGTAAATCAATATAGTTCATGGGTAAAATTGCATAGAAAAGAGACCTGCTGCACGTATGTGCTGCAGGTCTCTTTTTGTATGCAAGGGACTTCCGGTTACGCTGATATAAATACCTTATCCGTCCGATATTATTACTTCCCGGGCTCCCCGGTTGTCCAGGCCTGGACGTCTTCCAATGCTTCCCGCACACGCGCTCCGAGTCCCGGCACATCCTCCGGATAGTCAAATTCCACCGCCCATATCACGGGAGCCTTGACGATATAGAGAATATCCGTATGCATCTTTATCCCATTCATCATATCCGTGACCGTGTAAAGCCGGCTCCCGTCGCCGACTGTGGGAAAATCGACACGCCGGGGCATCGTTTTGCCGGCATCCCGCGAAGCCTTCTCCAGCCGCGTGTCAATGTACTCCGTTTCCGCACCGCGCATAACACGATTGTAGAACTCTTCCTTCATCTCTGTGCAGGAAATAAAGAGACGCAAGGGATCTTTACGCCCCGTGGTGAGGAAGGTCGTCACGCGTTCCATTGCGTCACGGTTGTATGCGGGGACGGGGATATCTTTCTTTTCTACAGGCTCAAAGAGGAGCGTTGAGACAAAACCGACCGCATAGTTCCCCGCATCGACGCGTATAATCTGTCCTGTAGGATTGCCCGGGTTGATTTTTCCAATGATTTTTCCGCTTTCTTTTTCGACAAGCACCCCATCCCCGCGATCGACTGCGATCAGCGGTGCGGCAAACGCAGCGGATGTGCTCATAAGAACTGCAAAGAAGATCGTGAGGAAATGAATGTGCCGCATAACAGCCCCTCCTAAACGTCCATCATATATTTATTGATTTATTTATTATATTTTATTCCTTTTTATATTTATTTATTCGAATTTATTTTTATCGACTTAATCCCGGACATTACAGCCCTCAAAATCCCCAAATATAGGATATGGAAAATGGATTCCCGCCCACTGTTTTATAAGGAATCGCCGATTGATTTAAGGAAACGCTGATAAAACACGGATAACAAGGCTTGCGTTATCCACAGGCATCAGTTCTACAGTTTCCCATGCAAAAAGTGGAAAAGCATGCCCATATCTCTTTCTTTCCTTCCCCGAACCTCCCGTTTGAACGGGATTTTCGAGAAAAAGGGCACACTTATCCCGTTGTCATGCAAAACTCTCTCTGCCTTCCCGCCCGCAGACACATAACGAAATTCGCCGACGCAAAGAGCAGATAGTATTGCAGAAGGTTCTTCCTGAGTCCGCGATACCTTGTCTTACCCGCATGAAACAGACGCTTCACAATGAGAAAAGGATGCTCCACCTTGCTGCGAACCGAGGCTTTCGCATGCTCGATCTGCCTGTCCCAATTCGTCCCTTTGTATTCTTTCGTCATGCGGTTCTGCGAGGGTCTTTGGGCAATGCGGCAGTCCACGTCTGAAAGCTCGGACCTCTCTCGGATTTCCGTGCGTTTTTCCACACCGAGATACCCCGAATCCCCATAGACCGTATGATCATCTTCGCGGATCAGCGCATGGGTTTGGGTAATGTCGTGCACGTTGGCGGCGGTCGCTGTGATCGTATGGACGTATCCTGTTCCGGCATCCGCACCGGAATGGATCTTCATGCCGAAGTACCACTGATTCCCCTTCTTCGTGGAGTGCATCTCAGGGTCACGGGACTTTGTCGCGTTCTTGGTCGAACTCGGTGCATGAATGATGGTTGCATCAACAATCGTGCCGCCGTGCATGATGAGTCCAGACGCGTCTAGGCGTTGTTTCACATCATCGAAAATCTTGCGGGCGATGTCGTGCTTTTCCAGCAGATGCCGAAAATGCAGAAGTGTCGTGGCATCGGGTGTCTGTTCTGTGGAAAAGTCAATCCGCAGAAAGTGTTTCATGGCATAGCTGTCGTAAATTGCATCTTCGATTCCCTCATCGGAAAGACCGAACCAGTTCTGCATAAGGTACATACGCAGCATGGTTTCTAGGGGGATCAGTTTTCTGCCGCGCTCTTTCTGGACATAGTACGGCGCGATGAGTGCCATCCATTCGTTCCAAGGAATGATGGATTCCATGGCTTGCAGAAAGGCTTCACGCCGTGTTGTTCTCTTGCGGTTTGCGTACTCCATGTCGGTAAAGGTTTGCTGCACCATGATGTTGCCTCTCTCGTCGTGTTGCTGTTTTCCTCTATTGTAATATTTCGGAGCTCAATCGTGCAACAAAAGAATTTTTCAGTGTTTCCTTAGAAGTAAGTCTTAAAAAACTCGAACGCCCATCGAATCCGTTTCCCATCCATGTGCGGTATGATCTCACTGTAACGGGAAGAGATCATGGTCTGCCGACAAAAAGGATGTGATTCATATGATGACAACGAACATGATGAAGAGAACCGCGATTGCCGCCCTAATCGGTGCCATGGGCTATGGCGTGGCGGGCGTTGCCGAGGTCTCCGCAAGTGCGCCCCGCGCAGATCAGCGCGTGACACCCGCGGCATTCGAGCGTCTTGACGGGCGTACGGATGTGCAGCAGCTCGCATGGGGGGAAAACGCAAGTCCCGCAAAGGCGGCAAGAAGTATTCACAGGGCAGCGTCAATACAGCGATTATTGCCGGTGCCGTCATTGGCGCGATCATCGCAAAGAATACGTGAGAATCTCCTGCCGCGCAGCGTCCTTTCCGATGGAGAGGACGCTTTTCTTGTGCATATATGATATAATGATCGTGATTACATGGATATGGAGGAACCGATCATGCACAAGGCAATCGTTGTCGTGGATATGCAGAATGACTTTATTGACGGGGCGCTCGGAACACCCGAGGCACAGGAGATGCTGCCGCGCCTCGTGGCGAAGCTCACAGGAGAGCAGGGGACAGCATTCATTTTCACCATGGACACGCACGGCGCAGACTACCTCGCGACCCAGGAGGGGCAGAAGCTACCTGTCGAACACTGCATCCGTGGCACGGTGGGCTGGCAGATCGCGGAGCCATTGCAGCCGTTTGTCCGAGAGGCGGCAGCCGTCGTCGAAAAACCCACCTTCGGTGCAACGAACCTCCCTGCCATCCTCGCGGACTACGACGAAATCGAGTTCGTTGGCCTGTGCACCGACATCTGCGTCATCTCCAACGCCCTCATCGCGAAGGCGTTTCATCCCGAGAAACGCATCAGCGTCGATGCCTCCTGCTGTGCGGGCGTCACCCCCGAGAGCCACAGGAACGCTCTCGCCGCGATGCGGATGTGTCAGGTGGAGGTGCACTGAGTGAGATTTTTGAAGGGACTTTTGCACGAAGTTTTTATCTGTGTGCAATAGTCCCTTCTGTTTTATTTCAGAATTTATGTTATAATAGGTTGAAAATTTTGATATAGGGATCACTGATAAAATGAAGTCCGTCAAGATGGCGCGGCTGAATTTATCAGTGCTTCCCTAAGTGACGCGGAAGTTTCGATGCATAGCGAGGCATGAGGAAAAACCAAGCGAAGGCGTAGTGTGAAACCTACGTCGACGAAGCATTCGACGAAAATGACGACGCTAGGCGCGAAAATCCCGCCTTATTTATCGTAAAGTAAGTGACGTGCAAGCTTGGATGCAGAACAAGGAACGAGAAAAATACAAGGGAAGGCGTAGACAAAGCCTACGTCGACCGCCGTATTTTTCGCAGTGACACAGTTATGCGCCAAGATCGCACGTCACGCCTCTAGTGGATGGCTTTCTTCTTGAACCGCCCCCCTACGATGTCGTGAACCGCATTAATCGTGACAAATGCCTTCTCATCCTTATCCAGCACGATTTCCTTGAGTTTATCGAGCTCCAGACGCGTGACGACGCAGTAGAGGACTTCCTTCGCCTCGCCCGTGTAACCGCCCGCGCCGTGCAGGAGGGTGACGCCGCGCCCGAGGCGTTCGTTGAGGGCGGCGGTCATCTCCTCGTGCTCGTTCGTGACGATCATGACGGCGTAGGACTCGTCGAGCCCCTTGAGCACGACGTCAATCATCTTTGCAATGACGAAGTATGCAAAGAGCGAGTACATAGCTTTATCCCAACCATACAACAGCCCTGCAGAACTCAGGATAAAGAGGTTGATGAACATGACGACCTCGCCGACGGAGAACTGCGTCCGCGCATCGAGGATGATGGCGACGATCTCCGTGCCGTCGAACGAGCCGCCCGTACGCATGACGATGCCGACCCCGAGCCCCGTCACGACGCCCCCGAAGATCGCGGCGAGGAACGGATCGCTCGTCACCGGCGGGACGGAATGCAGAACGCCCGTCCACACGGAGAGCATGACGATGGCAAAGATCGTCGAGAGCGCAAAACTCTTGCCGATTTGCTTGTACCCCATGTAGATGAACGGGATATTGTAGATGACGAGGAACGTGCCGAGCGTCATGCCCGTGATGGTGTGCGACATGATCGAAAGTCCCACGACGCCGCCGTCGATGACGTTGTTCGGAATGAGGAACAGCTCGAGCCCCGCCGCGGTGATGAGCGCGCCGATGATGAGCATCAGCATTTTTTTCACATAAAAGAGCGTACCGTGCTTCGGCTTGCCGGCGTGCGTATTTTGTGCAGTCATAAATCCTCCCGGATAATTTATTTTCTCATATATTATAGAGGAAAGAAAAACTTCAGGCAAGAGCGCGAAGATGAAAATGGTTTTCTTGACTTTGCCCCTGCCCCGATATATCATAGCTGTATAAGGGGAATGTTAATTTTATCACGAAACCATCGTATGGGAGGGGGATAATATATGATCTACACCGTCACGTTCAACCCGTCGATCGACTACATCGTACGGCTGGAACGATTCGCGCCGGGGGAAATCAACCGCGTGAACTACGAGCAGATCCTGCCGGGAGGCAAGGGGATCAATGTCTCCATCGTGCTGAAAAATCTCGGGCACGAGAGTACGGCGCTCGGCTTTACCGCAGGATTCACCGGGACGGCGATGCGGGAGATGCTCGCGTCGTTCGGGGTTGCGGAGGACTTCGTTCCGCTGGACGAGGGCTTTTCCCGCATCAATGTGAAGATCAAGGCGGAGGAGGAAAGTGAAATCAATGGGCAGGGTCCTGTCATTACAGAAGATGCACAGCGTGCATTATTTGACAGGCTTGATCGCCTCAAAAGCGGCGATACGCTCGTCCTCGCCGGCTCGATCCCGAACACACTGCCGGACGATATGTACGAGCGCATCATGGAGCATCTATCGGGGCGCGGCATCCGCATCGTCGTGGACGCGACGAAGAACCTCCTGCGCCGCGTGCTGAAGTACCGTCCCTTCCTCATCAAGCCGAACAATCACGAACTCGGTGAGATGTTCGGCGTCGTTCTCAAAACGGACGACGAGATCGTCGCGCACGCAAAAAAGCTCCAAGAAGAGGGCGCGGAGAACGTGCTCATCTCGATGGCGGGCGACGGCGCAATCCTCCTCACGCGCGAGGGCGTGTTCTACCGCTCCGCCGCGCCGAAAGGGACGCTCGTCAACTCCGTCGGCGCGGGCGACTCGATGGTCGCGGGCTTCCTCGCGGGCTTGATGGAGTCGGACGGCGACTATGCGCGTGCGTTCTACATGGGCGTTGCGACAGGCTCCGCGTCGGCGTTCTCGGAAAACCTCGCGACGCGGGATGAGGCGTTGGAGCTGCTGAAAACGATCACCGTGTGATAAAAAGTTCTGTTCCGTCGCCGCTTGGCATTTGCCTTGCGAAAAAAGCAGGGCTTAAAAATCGCTGCGGCAAACGCCGCGCGGCACGCATTAGGCGGTACGTTTTTTGCGCCCACGATGATGGGGGCGCATAGCTTCACGGCAGTTTGTATCATGCGGCGAAGGGCGTCCGGTCGCCGCCGCGGAGCATTTACCCCGCAAGGGGCGGCGCGGCATGTATTCCCACCGGGTTTTGACATGTGAGACCGACGCTTTGCAGCCTCGCCGCGCAGCGGCGTAAGGGCTGTGCGTCGGAATCGGCTTTATGACGCACGCGGTCTGCCGCGTCGTTTGCGCAGCGGCAAGACGGATGCCCTAAGCCGCCATAAAAATATTGAAATACAGACCGATGAGAAAATCTCGTGATTCTTAAACGACTAACCCGGTGTGAGGCAGAAGTTTGGATGCATAGCTAGGAACAAGGAGGGCGCAAGGGCAGGCGTAGATGAAACCTACGTCAACCGCTGCGCCCGACAAAGTGACACCGCTAGGCGCCAAAATCCTGCCTCACAGTCTCAAAGGAGGTTTCATTTTGACTATTAACGATCTGCTCAAACCCGAGAGCATCGCCCTCGGCATCACCCCGCCCGCCTCAAAGGAGGCAGCCATCCGCCTGCTCGCGGACTACATGGAAAAGGGCGGCAATCTCAGCAATAAAAACCAGTACGTCAAAGACGTGCTCATACGCGAAGAGAGCGGCACAACGGGGCTCGGCGACGGCATCGCGACACCCCACGCCAAGAGCGCGGGCGTGCGTACGGCGGGGCTCGCCGCGATGACCGTTCCGGACGGCATGGACTTTGCCGCGATGGACGGCAACCCGAGCCGCCTTTTCTTCATGATCGCAGCGCCCGATGCGGCGAACGACGAACATCTCGCGATCCTCTCGAAGCTCGCGACGATGATCATGGATCCCGACTTCAAGGAAGCGCTCATCGCCGCAAAGACGGTCGAAGAGTTCCGCAAACTCGTCGACGATAAGGAAAACGACCGCTTCGTCGCGCCCTCCGCCGCAGAGGAGCCCGCAGCCGCCGCCCCCAAAGCCGACCACATCCAGATCCTCGCCGTCACTGCCTGCCCGACGGGGATCGCACATACCTTCATGGCGGCGGAGAGCATCGAACAGCACGCGAAAAAGCGCGGTCTCACCGTCAAGGTTGAGACGAACGGCTCGGCAGGCGTGAAGAACGTCCTCACGGACGCGGAGATTGCCGCCGCCGACGGCATCATCGTCGCGGCGGACAAGCAGGTCGCCATGTCCCGTTTCAACGGGCGGCGCGTCGTCATCACGAAGGTCGCGGACGGCATCAACAAGGCGGACGAGCTCATCGACCGCGCGCTCTCCGGGAACGCGCCCGTCTATCACGCCTCCGGCGCAGACGAGACCGAGGGCGCGGACAATGTCGAGGATGAGAGCCTCGCGCGCCAGATCTACAAGCACCTCATGAATGGCGTCTCGCATATGCTCCCGTTTGTTATCGGCGGCGGCATTCTCATCGCGCTCGCCTTCCTCTTTGACGATTACAACAGCATCGACCCCGCCAATTTTGGATCGAACACGCCGCTCGCGAAGTTCTTTAAGGACGTCGGCGGCGCGTCGTTCGGGTTTATGCTCCCCGTCCTTGCGGGATTCATCGGCATGTCGATCGCCGACCGCCCGGGACTTGCCGTCGGATTCGTCGGCGGCGCGCTCGCAGGATCGACGGGCACCGGTTTCCTCGGCGCCCTGCTCGCGGGCTTTGTCAGCGGCTACACGGTCAACTTCCTCAAGAAAGTCTTTGCATCGCTACCCGCCTCGCTCGACGGCATCAAGCCCATCCTGCTCTATCCGTTCTTCGGCATCCTCATCATGGGGTTCATCTCGCTCTTCATCATCGCCCCGCCGGTCTCCGCGATCAATCAGTGGCTGATTGCGACCCTCGGCGGCATGGATCCCTCGGCGCGCGTCTTGATGGGCGCTGTGGTCGGCGGCATGATGGCGATCGATATGGGCGGTCCCATCAACAAGGCGGCATACGTCACGGGCACGGGGCTCCTCGCCTCGGGCGAATTCCACGTCATGGCGGCGGTCATGGCGGGCGGCATGGTGCCCCCGCTTGCGATCGCACTCTGCACGACGTTCTTCAAAAACCGCTTTACCGAAAGCCAACGAAAGGCGGGTCTCACGAACTATGTCATGGGACTCTCGTTCATCACGGAGGGCGCGATCCCGTTTGCCGCCGCCGATCCCGTGCGCGTCATTCCCTCCATGGTCGTCGGTTCGGCACTGGCGGGTGCGCTCACCATGGTCTTTGACTGCACACTGCGCGCCCCGCACGGCGGCATCTTCGTCGTGCCGACCATCGGCAACCCGCTGATGTACCTCCTCAGCATCGCCGTCGGCTCCGTTGGGGGCGCACTTCTCCTCGCCCTGCTCAAAAAGAAAATTGATGCGTAAAAATCGTTTCGAAAGATAATACAAAAACGACCATGACACAGCATGTGTGTCATGGTCGTTTTGTATTGAAAGTTTTTCAGTGTTTCTCCGCGTGGAACTCTTCGCCGCTCCACGCCTCGATGCCGCGGCGATCGGGGAGGACGGCGGGGTCGAATATCGGATTTTTCCCGGCGGCTTTTTGCGCGAGATAGTCGCGAAGCGCGATGCGCGCATACGGGGCGAGCCGCAGGATGGCGTAGAGGTTCGTCAGGCAGATCATCGCCATGAAGAGATCGGCGAGGTTCCACACGAGCCCGAGCGCCGCGATGCAGCCGAAGAACACCATCGCGACGACGGCGAGCCGATAGAAGAAGAGCGTCGTTTTCGTATTTTTTCCAAAGAAATGGATGTTGATTTCGCCGTAGTAATAATTGCCCACGACGGAACTAAAGGCAAAGAGGAAGATGAGCACGGCGAGCAACGCCGACGCGCCAACGCCAAAGACGCTCGCGAGCGAGTCCTGCGCGAGCGCGATGCCCGTCACGCTGTCGTCGCCGATGCGGTACTGCCCTGTGAGCAGCACGATGAACGCGGTCGCAGAGCAGACGACCCATGTGTCTACATAGACGCCGAACGCCTGCACGAGTCCCTGCTTTGCAGGATGCGTGACATTCGCCGTCGCCGCTGCGTTCGGGATCGAGCCTTCACCCGCCTCGTTGGAGAAGAGCCCGCGGCGGATGCCCGTCAGGATGACCGTGCCGATGCCGCCGCCGACCGCCGCCTGCGGACTGAACGCGTCGTGCAGGATGAGCGCGAACATGCTCGGCACGGCGTCAATATGCATGACGACGATCACGAGTGCGATGAGGAGGTAAAGCCCCGCCATAAAGGGAACAAGCAGCGTCGTAAAGCTCGCGATGCGGTGAATCCCGCCGAAGATGAACGCTGCTGAGAGTGCCGCAAGAATGCCGCCCATGACCCATGTGTCGATGCCGAATGCCTTATCCATCGAGAGCGCGATCGTATTCGCCTGCACGGAGACATAGATGAGACCGAACGTCACGGAGATGAGTACGGCAAACAGCTTTGCAACAGCCGGCTGTCCGAGAGCATTTTGAATGTAATATGCCGGCCCCCCGTGAAAGAGTCCATGCCCGCGCGGGATTTTATAAATCTGCGCGAGTGTGCTCTCGACGAATCCCGTCGCCGTCCCAATGAAGGCGATGACCCACATCCAAAAGACAGCGCCGGGTCCGCCCGTCACGATCGCGATCGCTACGCCCGCGATGTTGCCGACGCCGACGCGCGAGGCGGTGCTGACGCAAAACGCCTGAAACGACGAGATCGCCTTGCGTCCGCTCGGTCGGCGCCCCAGATCGCCCGCGAGCAGGCGCACCATCTCCGGCAGCGCGCGCAGCTGCACCACGCCCGTCGAGAGTGTGAACCACAGCCCCGATCCTACGAGCACAACGATGATGATATACGTCCATAGAAAGTTGTTGACCGCATCCACGGCGGCATTCAGCATGTCCATCGAGTCACCCTTTCTCATACAATAGCATTCATCTTAATAGAAAGGGGCGTATTTTGTCAAATTGCATTTCTGTATTCTTTTGTGCACATGGAAATTATTTTTATTGTATCTATTGACGTTCTATATTGTGTGTGTTATACTCCATTTTGTAATCAAGATGATTTCAAAAATCATAAACGTTTTGAGATGGGGGTACATCATATGAAAATTGCAGTTGTTGCATCGAACGGCAAGGCATCGCAGCTGATCATCAAAGAGCTGCTCTCGCGCGGGCACGAGGTCACGGGATTTGCGCGCAGCGCGAACCGGAGCGCGGTGAAGAATTTCGTGCAAAAGGATATTTTGGAACTCACGAAGGAGGATCTCGCGGGATTTGACGCCGTGGTGGACGGATTCGGCGCGTATACGCCCGACACACTGCCGCTGCACACGAAGACGAGCCAGCATCTTGCCGATCTCGTCGCGGGAACGGATACGCGGCTCTACATCGTCGGCGGAGCCGGCTCGCTCTACGTCGATGCAGCGCACAAGACGCAGCTCCTCGATACGCCCGACTTCCCGGCAGAGTTTTATCCGCTCGCAAAGGCGCAGACGGAGGAACTCGCGGCGCTGCGTTCGCGCAAGGACGCACACTGGATCTTCGTCAGCCCCGCGGCGGACTTCGCAGAGGACGGCGTGCGCACGGGGAAATATAAACTGGGCGGCGAGGAGCTGACGCTGAGCAGCGCGGGCGAGAGCGTCATCAGCTACGCGGACTACGCCGTCGGCATGGCGGATCTCATCGAGAAAAACGACCTCTCAGGGGTGCGCGTCTCGCTCGTAGAGACGTAAAGATCGGAGATCGATCGCGAGAAGTCGTAACGACATCACGTCAAATGCGATGTTGTTGCGGCTTTTTTATACTTTTGTTCACTCTGTTGAGAGGAAAAGGTGCCCTCATGTCCCTTTCACACATCCGTGCGCTCAATGAAATGCTGCTCGAACTCCTGCCGGAATCCAGCGCGCAGGCGGCACAGTTTGACGCGGGGGAGGCGGAGCAGCGGCGGCTCCTGCGTGCGCTGATGAACGTGTGTCCGCCGATGCCGCTCTCCGATGATTTTTTACATCTGCAAGACGCGCTCCTCGCATCCGAACGTGAGGAACGCGGAACGGTGGACGCCGCGGCGCTCCCCGCCGCGCCGCACGATCCGCGCATCACGCTATGGCAGGGAGACATCACGCGTCTCTCGATTGATGCCATCGTAAACGCCGCGAACAGCGCGCTGCTCGGCTGTTTCATCCCATGCCACCGCTGCATCGACAACGCGATCCACAGCGCGGCGGGACTGCAATTACGCAATGAATGCGATCGTATCATGCGCGCGCAGGGGCATCCCGAGGAGACGGGCGGCGCGAAGATCACGGCGGGCTACAATCTGCCCGCGCGCCGTGTCATTCATACGGTCGGTCCCATCGTTGACGGTGCGCTGACCGATCGGCACAGAGAACTTCTCGCCTCGTGCTATCGATCCTGCCTTACGCTTGCGGCAAAAAGCGGTTGTAAGAGCATCGCGTTTTGCTGCATCTCGACGGGCGAATTCCATTTCCCAAATGAAGCGGCGGCAAAGATCGCCGTGCGGGAGGTACGGGACTTCCTCGCCGTGGATACGCGCATTCGGCGCGTTGTGTTCAACGTGTTCAAGGACGAGGATCGCGTGATTTACGAAAGGCTTTTATCATGATGAAAGAAATCAACGCACTCAAAAAAGCCCTCGCCGATGCCGAGACGATTCTCATCGGCGCGGGGGCGGGGCTTTCGACAGCGGCAGGGTACGATTATGCGGGCGCGCGGTTCCTCAAATATTTCTCAGATTTTCACGCCGCATTCGGCATTGAGGACATCTACAGCGGCGGGTTCTATCCGTTTCCCTCGCGCGAGCTCTATTGGGGCTGGTGGAGCCGCAGCATCTACATCAACCGCTATGTGCCTCTGTCGGGCGACACCTATGCGCGCCTTCGTTCTCTCGTCCGGGGCAGGGATTATTTCGTGCTGACGACGAATGTTGACCATGCGTTTCGGCGCGCAGGCTTCGATAAAAATCGCCTCTTTTACACGCAGGGCGATTTTGGACTCTTTCAAAGCAGCAAGCCGCAGGGCGCATCGGCAGGGAAAACCTATGACAATGAGGAAATCGTCCGCGCAATGCTGCGCGCGCAGGGATTTTCGTTCGCCGCGGACGGGGCGCTTCTCTTCCCGAAGGACGGGACAGTTCGCATGGAGATTCCCACGGAGTTGATCCCACATTGTATAGACGACGGCAGGGAAATGACTACTAATTTGCGTGTAGACAGCTCCTTTGTCGAGGATGCCGGCTGGCACGCGGCGGCGCGCCGCTATGAGGACTTCCTCGCGCATACGGCGGGGAAAAAGACGCTTCTCCTTGAGCTCGGCGTCGGGATGAATACGCCCGGCATCATCAAGATTCCATTTTGGCAGATGACGGCGGAGCGCGCGGACGTTACCCTTGCGACTGTGAATCTCGGCGCGCCCTATGTCCCGTCCGAGATTCGCGCGCGGAGCATCGTGATCGACGCGGATATTGACGAGGTGCTGTGTGCTGCCTATACCTGCGGGAAGAGCAGTTCACGCGGATCGAGTCCGTAGCGCACGACAAGCCCGGCATTTGCCGCCGCATCAACGGCAGCGGAGCAGCTGCCCTCGCGCGTCGTGATATAGATGTCTGCGGCCTCCAGCACGGCGGGGGAGAACTGCGATCCGCCCCCGGTCGTATGCATATAAAGATGCGGCGCCGCATCGCCGAGCTCATCGAGGCGCGCCTGCACCGATGCGAAAAATTCGGGATGCGCGTCTCCCTCCGGTACGGCAATCATGAGGAGCACGGAATCCGCCGCGGTATAGGCGGAGAGATACGTTCCGATGAGACGCGGCCAAACGGCGTGCTGCTCGGGCGCATCGAAATCCGGGATAAAATAATAGCGCAGAACCCCCTCTGCGCCTTTTGCAAGCATCGCCGCGACGGTCTCGTCGGGCGGTGTTTTTTGCTGTACGCCCGGATCAAAGCGATCGAGGAACCCCTTCATATCGTGATTGAAGAGGGGGATGTACTCCTTCACTTTTTCATGCGGCCAGTGCCACCACCGGATGCGCAGGAGACGCGCGATCGTCTCCTCGTCGAACCGATAGCGGATCACCCGCGCAGGATTGCCGCCGACGATTGCATAGGGCGGGACGTCCTTCGTCACAACCGCCCCCGCCCCGACGACGGCACCGCTCCCGATACGCACTCCACCGAGGAGCAGCGCGTCCGAGCCGACCCACACGTCACTGCCGATGATCAACTGATTGCGATTAACCACCGCGGAGCCGGGATTGATATTCGTAAGTTCCGCCGCATCATCGCCCGTGAGCATATGCTCCGGGAACATCGTCAGGCATCGATAGTCGTGGTTGCCCGCAATGGAAAATTTCAGGCGATGCGCAAGCGCCGTATAGCGCCCGATGAGGATGTGGCAGTCCATGCTCGCGGCGTCAAGCGTTCCGCCCACGAGATACGACATTGCACCGAACGTAACCAGCGGTGTTTTCGAATTTGGGGAAAGGATTTTACACTCGTTGGGCGCGAAATCCATTAACGTGAAATCCATGTGCATCGCCTTCCTTATAATTTCTGATATCCGCATCATATCATAAATCAGATGCCCCCGCCATATTGCGCAGAGATTCATTCGCCCGCGCGTGAAAAATATGCTATAATCGCCGTATCAGAACGGTATATTTTACCGCCGTCCGCGGCGGAATATAGATCTTGGAGGTATATGTGATGAACTGTGAAGAATATCTCGCGCGCGCCCCGTCGCTCCGTCCCATTGCGCGGCAGGAGGAAGCCGTCTGGATCAATCCGCGTCTCGTCCCGTACGACGTGACGAAGGGCGTCTCGGAGCTTGTCGTCTCGGACGCGGACATCGCGGACGCCGCCGCCCGGCTCAAGCGATTCGCCGCGTTCTTTCGCCGCGCGTTCCCGGAGACGGCGGAAACGAATGGCATCATCGAGTCGCCGCTGCGCCTCCTGCCGCATTTGCAGAAGAAACTTGCGGAGACATACGGCGCCAAGATCCCCGGCAAACTTTACCTCAAGATGGACAGCCACCTCGCCGTCGCGGGATCGATCAAGGCGCGCGGCGGCATTTACGAGGTGCTCAAGCACGCAGAAACGCTCGCAATTGATGCAGGACTTATCACCCCGGACGACGACTACGGCAAATTTGCCGAAATGAAGGAGTTCTTTTCAAAATACATGGTGCAGGTCGGCTCGACGGGCAACCTCGCGCTCTCGATCGGCATCGTGAGCGCCGCCCTCGGCTTCCGTGTCCGTGTGCATATGTCCGCCGATGCGAAGCAATGGAAGAAAGACCTCCTGCGCGCGAAGGGCGTCGAGGTCATCGAGTATGACGACGACTTCGCACGCGCTGTGCTCGAGGGACGCCGTGCCTCGGAAGCGGATCCCATGAGCTATTTCGTGGACGACGAGCGATCGCGCGACCTCTTCATGGGATATACAGTCGCGGGGGCACGTCTCCAAAAGCAGCTCGAGGAAATGAATATCCCCGTCGATGCCGATCATCCGCTCATCGTCTACATCCCCGCGGGCATCGGCGGCTCGCCGGGCGGCGTCTCCTATGGACTCCGCCGCATCTACGGCGACGATGTGCACGCGTTCTTCGTCGAGCCGGCGACCTGCCCCTCCGTCCTCCTCGGCATGGCGACGCAGGCGTTCGAAGGCGTGAATGTCCACGACTTTGGCATCTCGGGACGCACCGAGGCGGACGGGCTCGCCGTGCCGTGTCCCTCGGGCTTCGTCACGCGCCTCATGACGAATCAGGTCGCGGGCATCTTCACCGCCATCGACGCGAAACTCTATGATTATCTGCGCCTTCTCGACGCGAGCGAGGGCGTCCGCATCGAGCCGTCGAGCTGCGCCGCATTTGTCGGGCCTCTGAACCTCCTTCGCCTGCCGGACGCCGCGGCATACTGCAAGGCGCACGACCTCACCCCCGCGCGCCTTGCAAACGCGACACAGATCGCATGGGCGACGGGCGGCGGCTTCGTCCCCGAAGAGATGTGGACGGAGTACCTCGCGACGTATCAGTAAGAGAAACCATATACACCCCATATACAAATCAGGGCTTTTGATCAGCACAATGCATTGCCGATTAGAAAGCCCTGTTTTTATATTTTTTGATCGTAAGTGCCCCCGATGACACCACTCGCATACGCTTCAACTTGAATTTTATGTTTTGCTGTGTTATTATCACAAAAGTATAACATAGGAATCGGGCGCATGTTTTGCCCCGGCATAATAGCTTCACGTTATGCAGAAAGGTTCTGAAAGCAATGTCCATTCGCGTCAAACTCCTCTCCATTCTCATCACGCTCTTTGTCTTCATCGTTGCGCTCGTTGGATTCAACTTCCACACGTTCGACCAGCTCAAGGGCGACTCGCCGATGGTGAACGCCTCCGGCTCGCTGCGCATGAAGGCGTATCAGCTCTCGTGGCTCTCCGCGCGTCTTGTCTCGGCGGACGGCGCGGACGCCGATACGATCCGAAAAAATATTGAGGAATTTATCGCCCAGTACGACAAGATCCTCAAGGGGCTCGATGCGGGTGATCCTGCGCTGAACCTCACGAAAACGGACGACCCCGCCGCACGCGCGCAGCTCGACGCGATAAAACCGCGCTGGGAAGCCTATCGCGCGCAGGTCACCGCCGTGATGAACGCGGACAGCCTCGAGGCGCGCGCAGCGGCGGACGCCAAGGTCGCCGCCTCCGTCGCGGACTACGTTGCCGAGGTCAATAAGCTCGTCGGGGCGTACGACGCCGCAAGTCAGGAAAAGGTCGCCGCCTCCAAGACCGTACAGGAGATCGTCATCCTGCTTGCCCTCATCATCGTGGGCGGCGCATTCTTCGTCATTTTCACACAGATTCTGCGCCCGCTCGCCATGCTGACGCACTCTTTTGCGGATATCGCAGAGGGGGACGGCGATCTCACACAGCGGATGCACGCCGAGCGCGACGATGAGATCGGGCAGATCGTGCAGTATTTCAACAAATTTGTCGCGAATTTACAGGCCATCATGCGCGGCGCACAGGACGCCGCCGAGCAGGTCTCCGCACTCTCGACGAACCTCTCGCAGGCGAGCAGCGAAAGCAGCCGTGCCGTCGAACATGTCGCGCACATCATTACGGATGTCGCGGGCGACGCGAACGCACAGAATGCAGACATGCAGGGGCTTGCCGACCGGGTCACTGCGATTGCGGGCAACATGGCGCAGATGCTCGACTATGCGCAGCATTCGTCCGAACTCTCGGTCGGATCGAAGGAGAACGCGGAAGCGGGACGTACGAACGTCAGCAATGTCTCGGCGCAGACGGATCGCCTGCGCGGCATCGTTGACGAGATGAACGAAAATGTCCGGACGCTCACCCAATACGCCGAGGACATCAACCAGATCGTCGACATCATCAAGGAACTCTCCGGGCAGACCAACCTCCTCGCCCTCAACGCCGCCATCGAGGCCGCACGCGCGGGAGAGTCGGGACGCGGCTTTGCCGTCGTCGCCGAAGAGGTGCGCAAACTCGCCGAGAACTCCGGCAATGCCGCCGATGAGGTGACAAAAAAAATCGCCGACATCCGCGGTCAGGTCACGCAGACACGCACGGCAAACGACACGCTCGTGCGCGAGCTTGATGAGATCATCGCCGTCGTGAAAGGGCTCACGGGCGCTCTTGACACCATCTTGGAGAGCTCGCGCGCCAGTGCCGACGCCGTTGCCGAGATCAGTGCGCTCAGCCGCTCGACTTCGTCCGATACAAAGGACATGGAGACAACGACACAGGGCGTTGCAAAGAGCGCCACGCATATCGCGAGTCTCTCCGAGGACTCCGCCGCCGCCATCGAGCAGCAAACCGCTTCCATCGAAGAGTTCACCGCCACTGCCGAAAACCTCGCGCAGCTCGCAGCGAACCTTGAGGGGCTCGTCGGCAAGTTCAAGGTATGATATTGCAATCCCCGACACATAGAAAAGAGCGCAGGCAGCAATGCCCGCGCTCTTTTTTATGGCGGAACAGGTTCCCGTCTCAGAGCTCTTTGGTCAGCCAAATGCCTTTGCCGATGCGGTACTCTGTCAAGAGCATCTTGAGCACCTCGTCGATCAGGAGCGCGCCCCATATCCCATAGAGCCCCATCCCGAGGGGAAAAGCTAAAACATATGCGATGCAGGAACGCAGAATCGCGCTGACAAAGAGCGAATACTGCGCGATGAAGCGGTTGTCCCCCGCCCTGCGCAGCGTCCCCGCGAGCACCTGCGCCTGCGTCTGCGGCACGATGAGAACGGCTACAATGGCGAGGATGCCCGCGCCGAGCGCGGCGGCATCCGCGTCTGCAATCATTGCGGAAAAAATTGTCCCGCGCAGCAGCAGGAGCGCGGCGGCGACGACGAGAGAGACGATAAGCCCCGACTTTTGTGCCGCTTTCATATAGAGACGCGCGAGGTCGCGGCGTTTCTCCCCGAGCTTTCGCCCGGCAAAGGACGCGCTTGCCGTGCTCATTCCTAGCCCGAAATAATAGTAGAGATCCCACAGGATGATGCAGTAGTGGTGCGTCCCGACGGCGACCGTGCCGAGCTCGGCGATCAGGCGGGCAAAGACGAGCAGCCCCATGCGCTCGAAGATCTGCTCCAAAAAGGAATTCGTGCCGACCGCCAGCACCGGAGTCAGGGTTTTCCGCTCGAAGGCAAATGTCCCCTGCCCGCGCAGATCGACACCCTCCTGCGGGTGTCGGAGCACTGCATAGAGGAGGACGAGGAAGATCACCGCTTCCCCGATGATGGTCGCGATCGCCGCGCCCTTGATCTCCATCCGCGGGAAGCCGAACGCGCCGAAGATCAGCACATAGTTCAGGCAGACGTTGACGAGGTTCCCCGCAACGCTCGCCTGCAGGATGATCTTCGTTTGCCCGATGCCGATCTGTACGGCGGTGAGGATCGCCGACATCGCCTTGAAAAACAGCGCGCCGATCAGATATGTGAAGTAGACGAGCGCATAGCCGATATATTCGTCGTTCGCGCCCATGAGCCGCAGAATCTCTTCGCGGTATATATAGCCAAGGCTCGCCAGCACGGCGTAGACGAGAACGGTCAGCGCCAGCGACTGCTTGATGCAGCTGTTCAGCGAGAGATAGTCGCGCGCGCCCTTTCTGCGTGCAGTGACCGCCGTGACCCCCGTGCCGAGCGCCTTTCCGAACATCTGCATGAGCATCTTCGGCTGACTGACGATCCCGATCGCCGCCGCCTGCGCGATGCCGAGGCTCCCGACCATGACGAGATCCGCGAGCAGAATGAGGTTGAGAAAGATGCCCTCGAGCGCCGTCGGCCATGCCACACGCCAGTAATCGCGGTACAGCGCCTTTGCCGGCGGCATATTGCCCTGTTTTTCACCTGCATCCAAATGGGATTCGAGTGCAAAGAACCGTGCGATCGGATTCATGTCCCGCTCCTTATACTTCCCTGCGGCAGTCTTACTCGCAGGGCGAAATAGGAACCGTCACCGTATGCCCTGCGGCAGTCCGGCAGAATTCTACGTTCATCCGGTACACATCGCGGAACATGCGCTCCGTGAGGATGTCCTCGACAGCGCCCTCTGCGTACAGCTTCTTTTCGTGCAGGACGACGACCTTATCCGCGGCGGATGCGAGCAGGGACGCTGGCACATCAACGCAATCGAGACGTTTGACGACCGGCTGGCGATCGGCAATGTGAATTCCGCGCTCGGTAATTTCCTGCTGCCGGTCTACGTCGATTTTATGCTCGCCTATCCCCGGATTTCGATCCATGCCGCGATCGGGCATTCGTCGGATATTTTGCAGCAGCTCGCGGACGGTCTGATCGACGTCGCGATCAGCTATCGCCTCCCGAAAAGCAAAAAGATACGCAGCTGGGTCTGCGTCGACGAGGACTTCGTCTTTGTGGTCGGGCGTAAGGATCCCCTGGCGGAATATGAGAGCATCCATGTCAAAGGGCTCGCGATCACGAACTTGATCATGCAGGATTGGGGCGGGGCATTTTCCGAGTGGTTCCACAGCATCATTCCGGCCAATCGGTTTTCCGGCTGCTATATGAGCAGCACGCCCGCGCTGATGGCGCTGGTCAAAGAAGGTCTCAGCACGGCGATCGTCACACGATCCACGGCGCAGGCATTTCTCACGGAGGGCTCGGTGCGGGAGATCCCCCTCATCGGCGACCCGCGGCCGCCGCGCTGGCGCACCTATATGTCGATCGCCGCCAAACAGCTGCACCGGCCGGCAATCGAAAAATGGATCGATGTTATGAGGAACAACGGAATACTTTTGGATGCGTGCATTTGACGATGAACCGTGCTATACTCACACCATGGGGATCAAGCAACAAAAGGGGGATGCACCATGAGCTCGTGGCTTTTCTATGCGCTGCTCTCGGCACTGTGCGCGGCATTCGTCTCCATCTTTGGCAAAGTGGGCGTCGCGGGGCTTGATACAAGCGCCGCAACGGCGGTGCGCTCCGTCATCATGTCGGTCTTTCTCGTAGGCGTCGTGCTCGCAGAGGGACATGCCGCCGACCTGCCGACGGTCTTTGCCGATAAAAAGGCGCTTCTCTTCGTCGCGCTCAGCGGCATTGCGGGCGCGCTCTCGTGGCTCTTTTACTTTCTCGCGCTCAAGGACGGCGACGTCACACAAGTCGCCCCCATCGATAAACTCAGCGTCGTCTTTGCCGTCCTCATCGCCCTGATATTTTTCGGCGAGCACGTCAGCCTCATGCACGGCATCGCCATCGCCCTGATCGCGGCGGGCGGTCTGATGCTCGCCATTTTTCCATGAGATTTTATACTTAATACATACCGCACCGTATTGGTGCGTTTTTTTTGTACAAAAACAATCCGCAGCGAAGAATTTAGACATTCTTTTTCCTTTGTTTACGAATTGTTTATACCTCCCTCCTATACTATAACCATCGACAGGGCGAGCACATCCCGCCCGACCGGAACAAAGTCATTATCATATAGGAGGAATACATCATGGAAATGGAAAACATCAAAAATGCAGCATCGGGGATCGTCACAAAATCGCGTCTGAAGAAACTGGGCGCGCTCCTCGTACTCACGGCAGTCGTCACCGGCGGCGCATCGTACTATATGCACGAGCAAAAGATCGCGCACCGCACCGCCGCTGCCGCCGCTCAGACGGCAATGATGACCGCACAGGCAGAGCGCGAGAACGTCAGCCTCATCTCCGAAGCGGAGGCACGCTCAATCGCCGCAACGGCAGTCGGAAAGGACGAGAGCGCGCTGACATTCCGCCGCGTGGAACTCACCAATGCCGCTGACCGTGACGAAAAACGCGACAAACATGACAAACGCGATAAACACGACAAGGACAAAAAGCATGAAAAGGGAGAAAAACACAAAGAACGCCGTGACCGCGGCGATGTCACCCCCGAAGATTACTTCAAGCTCGCCCTCGCGCAGCGCGATCGCGGCGCAGCCGCACAGGCGGCAAACGCCCCCGCGCCGCAGCCGGCAGGAGCTCCCGCAGCACCGCCGCAGACCACCCCTGCGGATGCCGCACAGCCGCCTGTCGGCGCACCTGCACCAATGCACGGCGCCGCACCCGCCCCGCATATGGCCATGCCCGACGCGCGCCCCGCTTTCCTGCCCGTCTATAACGTCACCTGCACCGACGGCACGGTGAAGTACAAAGTCCGCATCGACGCCGCAACCGGCAATGTGCTCTCGAGCCGCGTTGACGACTAATCCCTCGGATACCGAAAATTAAAGAGCAACGCCGCGATCCCGCAGGCGACCGTCAGGCGCACTGCGGGTATCGTTTTGGGCAAAAAAGTTACATTTCATATGATTAGAATCGAGGGAAGCTTCACATATGGACATGATTCTTGGGGCGGATACGGCGGCAATCTTTTGGATACAGAACCACCTCGTACACCCGTGGCTCACCCCGTGGATGATCGGCGCCTCGTCGCTCGGCGATCTGCACGGACTCGGCATCATTTGGTGCCTCCTCGCAGGAGTGCTTATTTACACCCGCAAATACCGCCGCGTCGGCATCGCCGTCATCCTCGCACTGCTCTTTTGCCTCGTCGTCGGCGATCTCGCGCTGAAAAACCTCATCATGCGCGCGCGCCCCTGCGTCACATATCCACTTGTCACCGTGCTCGCGGACGGCGGACCGACGAATTATTCCTTCCCGTCGGGGCATACCTTCGGCGCATTTGCAATGGCGTCGGTGCTTGCCTGCGGCGTGCGGCGCAGCATCGGCACGGTACTCCTTGCGCTCGCTGCGCTCATCGGGTTCTCCCGGATGTATCTCTTCGTCCATTACCCGACCGACGTCATCGCCGGCGCCGCGCTCGGCATCTTCTTCGGCGTCGTCGCGTGGCGGCTTGCCGAGCGCATCCTGCGGAACTTCCCGCCCACGCTGATCTGCCGGTGCAAAAAGTAAATACGACCTACCACATACAAAAAAGACCGCTCGATTGGGAGCGGTCTTTTTATCGTAACACAACGATGTGCTAAGGTCGCGCGTCGCTGCTAAAACTTAAATTTATTCGTGATATTTTGCAGATCCGTCGCTAGTGTCGCCAGACTCTGCGATGCGCTTGCGATCTCCTGACTCGATGCGGACTGCGATTCCGAGGAGCTGGAAATATTCTGCATGTGATCCGCCGTTGTTTTACTGATCTCATTGATATCGTCGACAGCATGAACAATATCCTCGGCTCCCGTCGATATGGTCTGCATGGCGTTGTTGATCTGTGCCATTTGTCCGTTGATCGTATCGACCATCTTCATGATGCTTTCAAACTGCGCACCGACGTCATGAATCGCAGCTGTGCCTACCTGTACTTCCGATGTGCCGCTCTGCATCGCAGCGACGGCTTCGGCGGTATCGCGCTGGACGCCGGCGATGCGCTCTTTGATCTGTTCGGAGGCTTCACGGGACTGTTCAGCAAGCTTTCTTACTTCCTCTGCGACGACTGCAAAGCCGCGTCCGGTCTCTCCCGCGCGTGCCGCTTCGATGGCTGCATTGAGTGCAAGAAGGTTGGTCTGATCGGCGATACCGGAGATCGTGTCAACAATCTCGCCGATCTGCTTGGAGCTTTCGCCGAGTTTCTCGACGACTTCGGCTGAATGCAGAACGCTCTGCTCGATGCCCGCCATCTTCGCCATGGCCTCGTTCATAAGAGCTTCGCCCTTTTGCGCTGCGTCTGCAGTCGCAGCGGAGCCGGCGGCAACCTGTTTCGCATCGTCGGTCATACGGCGAATATCGCCGGATACGGTTTCGACACCGGCCTTTGCTCCGGAGACGTTCGTAAGCTGCCGTTGTGTACCGCTCGCGACCTCGACAACGGTGGAGGCAACATTTGTTGCGGATTCGGCCATCTGATGCGCGCCCGCGGTGAGCTCTTCGCTCGCCGCCGCGAGTTGCTCGGCGGTTCCGGCAACTTGCTTGATGAGACCGTTGATATTTTTCATCATAGTATTAAAGTTCGATGCAAGCCGACCGAGTTCATCCTTGGAGGTAACGGGGAGATCCGGGAGGTTCAGTTTCCCCTCTGCCAATGCACTGACATGGTGCATGAGGCGATCGGTCGCCCCCGTGATGGTAGACGCAAAGCGCAGAAGCACGAAAATAATGATGCCGACAAGCACGATACCGATGATGCTCATCACGGCGTAGGTCAGTTTGAGGCTGTTCAACTCGGCAAAAGCAATGGATTCCGGTACGGAAACGACGACGATCCAACCGTTTACAGGGACGGTGGCATAGGCGATAATCTGCTCCTCACCGTTCTCTTCCATTGTAAAGTAATCGGCTTTCTTTTGCAGCATCTCAGGAAAACGCGCTTTCAGAACCTCATTTTGGTCGAAGCGCTGCATTTCCTGCCCTTCGGAGGAGGCGAGGATGATACCGCTCGGATCGACGATCTCGGCCTGTCCCTGCCCGTGATATTTGAGATTCTTGATATGTTCGGCGAGCGGAGCAAGCGAAATGTCGACGCAGACAACACCCGCGACCGTATTATTTTTATCATTGTATGGAGCGATTGCCGAGACAAGGATCTTTTTGGTATTGAGGTCTTCATATGCCTTGGTAAATCCCTGTTTTCCAATTGCCTTGGCTTCGTTGTACCACGGGCGTTCGTGTGGATTGACCTGCCCCGTGGCATCGCCCGTCGTCCAGCGGATGTACCTGCCGCTTTCCGCACCGTGAATGATGTTAAGCACATCCTTATCGTCTGCGCCGAGACTAAGCATGCTTTGGTCAAACTGCTCAGGTCTGCCCGCATATTCGGTGAGGAGGTTTGCCGTGGCTTGAGCGATACGCCCTTTTTCGTTCAGCCAGCCGTTCAGCATTTCGCTCTCGACGGTCAACGTCGCCTTGATCTCGCCGGAGATGCTATTTTCGAGCGCGCTTTTCGCCTTGAAATAACCGATGCCACAAATCGCAACGACAAGTACCGCCATGAGAATTCCCGTCAGCAGAAGTTTTTGTTTGATCCCCACAATATATTCCTTCCTTCAAAAAATATGGAATCACTCTATCAGAGTCCCCCGACTCTATCGCGTTCCTTTTTTATTCTATATAATTCTCGCGGGTTAATCAAGCCCTTATGCATATTTAGAGAAAATTTACCGAGATATCTGTGAGAAAATGATTCGAAGCCATCGGATATGCGCGCAAAAAAAGGCACGGCGGGAAATCCCCGGCATGCCTTTGCGGAACCAATATTTAATCGAACCCGATTAGAATTTGAACTTATTCGTGGTATTCTGCAAGTCCGTCGCGAGCATCGCCAAACTCTGCGATGCGCTTGCGATCTCCTGGCTCGAGGCGGACTGCGACTCGGACGAACTGGAGATGCTCTGCATATGGTCGGCGGTCTGCTCGGTGATTTCGTTGACCATGGTCGCAGATCCGACAATGTCGTCCATGCCTGTCTCGACGGTGTGAATGGCGCTGTTCATCTCAGTCATCTGCGTGTTGATCTCATCGACCATACGCATGATGTCCTCGAACTGCGCCCCAACGTCGCGGATGGCAGCGGAACCCGACTGCACCTCGGCGGTGCCGCTCTGCATGGCGGTAACTGCTTCGGCGGTATCATGCTGGACGACGGAGATGCGCTCTTTGATCTGCTCGGCGGCTTCACGTGCCCCCTCGGCGAGCTTGCGCACCTCTTCGGCGACGACTGCAAAGCCGCGCCCCGACTCCCCTGCGCGCGCCGCCTCAATAGCGGCGTTGAGGGCGAGGAGGTTGGTCTGCTCTGCGATGGCAGAGATGGATTCGACGATCTCGCCGATCTGCTTGGAACTCTCGCCGAGTTTTTCGACGACCTCGGCGGATCGCAGGACGCTCTGCTCGATGCCGCTCATCTTTGTCATGGCTTCGTTCATGAGGGTTTCGCCCCGGGCGGCAGCATCCGCGGTGGAGGCGGAGCCGGCGGCGACCTTTTCCGCTTTTTCGCTCATGCGCGTGACGTCGCCCATGACGATACCGATGGTCTTCTTTGCGCCCGCAAGGCTCTCGAGCTGGCGATCCGTACCGCCCGCGACCTCAATGACGGTGGAGGCGACGGCGGTGGCGGATTCCGCCATCTGCTGCGCGCCTGCGGTGAGCTCTTCGCTTGCGGCGGCGAGCTGCTCGGCGGTTCCGGCAACCTGCTTGATGAGCGCCTTGATATTTTTGACCATACTGTTGAAGTTCTCAGCAAGGCGCCCGAGCTCATCCTGCGAGACAACAGGCAGATCGGGGAGGTTCAGCTCGCCCTTTGCGAGCAGTCCGACGTGGTGCATGAGGCGCTCGGTCGCTCCGGTAACGGACGATGCGAAGCGCAGGAGGGCGAAGAGGATGCCCGCAACGAGCAGAATGCCGATGATGCTCATGACCGTGTAGGTGGTCTTGAGCCCGGCAAGCTGCGCAAAGGCGACGCTCTCGGGAACGGCGATGCTGACGACCCAGCCGGTCGATGGGACGGTGGCGTACGCGATGATCTGCGACTGCCCGTCTTTTTCCATGATAAAGTAGCCGTTTTTATTTTGCAGCATCTCCGGGAAGCGTACTTTGAGGACTTCGTTCTCGTCGACCTTGTGCAGTGCCTGCCCTTCGGAGGACGCAATGATCAGCCCGCTCGGGTCGACGACGATGCTCGCTCCGGTACCTTGGTATTTGACGGATTTGATGTATTCCGCGAGGGCGTCGAGCGAGATGTCCGAGAGAACGGCGCCGCGGAACGTGCCGTCGATGCTGTAGGGAGCGACGGCGGAGATGATGGGTTTCTTCGTGGAGTTGTCCACGTAAACGGATGTGAAGAACGGTGCGCTCTTGGTCTTTGCCTCAAGATACCAAGGGCGGTTCAGCGGGTCAAACTCTCCGGTGATGTTGCCGTCGACCCAGCTGATGAAGCGCCCGTCCTCGGCGCCGTAGGCGAGGTCGATGAGATCTTTATCGCCGGCGGCGAGGCTGACGATCTCACGGTTCATGACGACGGGATTGTCGCCCATGGCGGTGAGGAGGTTCGCCAGACTCTCGGTGCGCTGGAGTTTTTTCGAGATCCAGCTGTCGAGTTTCTCCGATTCAACGTGCAGGAGCGCGTTGATCTCGCCGGAGGTACTCTCCACGAGCGCTTCCTGTGCGCGGTAGTAGCCGATGCCGCAGATCGCAATAACGAGCAGCACCATGAGGGTTCCCATGAGAAGCAGTTTTTGCTTGATTCCCAAAATACATCCCTTCCTTTTCATTTCCATTTCTACACAACAATCGGGTGCGCCCCACAGCGTACCTGTCCCCGACATTTAATGCTATCCATTTTATATGATTTATATATTTAAATCAATCCCATACTTTAAGAAATTTAACAAATGTCATGAGAATTTTATAGAAACAATAAAAAGAACCGTGAAACGAGGAACGTTTCCGGTTCTTTTCGATCTATGATATTTGATTTTGCAGCCGAATGACACGGACGTTTCGATGCATAGCTAGGAATAAAGGCGCAGCCAAAACCTACGTCGACGAAGCGTTCGACGAAAATGACAACGCTAGGCGCGAAAATTCCGTGTCTCCCCACCGCAACCTACGCGGCGTGCAAGCTTTGATGCATAGCTAGGCATGAGGAGAATCCAAGCGAAGGCGTAGTTAAAGACCTACGTCAAATTCAGAAAAAATTTGCACACTATATCAACTTATGGTAGGATAATGCGGTATATTTTATTGGAAACTGCCGCGGACAGCATGTTGTTCTGCGTTCGACGGCGCGTGTTTTGAGGAGGAGTTTATGACAACCGAAGAGAGATGTGCGGACGCTATCGCGCGTGAGGCGAGGCGTACCGCAGCAGCAGGTGCTGTGTTCGCGGTGCTGTGGGTGCTGCTGGGCTTTGGGCTGGCGGATGCGGATATTTGGGTCGCGGGATTCCCGCTCTGGGCGATCACGTCGACAGTCGGCGTGATGGTGGTGGGGGCCCTGCTCGCGTTCTATCTTGCGCGCACGGCGGAGGATGTGCCCTTTGAGTCGCACGGAGAGGGGGCGCAGCGATGAATACGCTCTATGTGCTGCTGCCGCTGCTCTTTTTTATGGTCTTTATGCTCGCGCTCGGCATCTATGTGCGGCGACATGAAGGTGCGGGCGGCTTCCTCTCGGGCTACTTCGTGGGGGGGCAGTCGCTCGGATCGTTCGTGCTCGCGATGACGATGGTCGCGACGTACAGCTCTGTGAGTTCGTTCGTTGGGGGTCCCGGGATGGCGTACGAGATCGGCTTCGGCTGGATCTATATGGCGGTCATTCAGGCGGTGACGATTTTCCTCGTGCTCGGCATTTTCGGGAAAAAGGTGGCGCGCCTTGCCCGCCGCATTCACGCGGTGACGATCGTGGACATCATCCGGCACCGCTACCGTTCGGACGCGCTCGCGGCGCTGGCGGCATTTGCGATTGTGCTGTTCTTTGCGGCGTCGATGGTGGCGCAGTTCGTCGGCGGGGCACAGCTCTTTGCGGCGGTAACGGGATACAGCTACGAGCTGGGGCTGATTCTCTTCGGTGTGGTGGTCGTTGTCTATACGTCGATCGGCGGATTCCGTGCCGTTGCACTGACGGATACTTGCTGTGCGCTGGTGATGATGGCGGGGATCGTGCTGCTCTTTTACTATGTACTCGATGCAGGGGGGGGGCTTGCGGCGATCATGGAGACGCTGCGCACGGCGCATCCGGAGATGCTGACGCCGACGTCAGCGGGGCATATGCCGGTGTCGCTCTACATTTCACAGTGGCTGCTCGTGGGCGCGCTGACGATCGCGCTGCCGCAGTCGGTGGTGCGCTCGATCAGCTATCGGAGCAGCGGTGATATGAACCGGGCGATGATCATCGGGACGATCGTGATTTCCTTTATGAACATCGCGGTGAACCTCGTCGGTGTGCTCGGGCGCGGTGTGCTCATGGTTCCGGCAAAGGAACTCGGCGGCGTGGACAGTGTGATCCCGCAGCTGATGGCGTCGGTGATGCCGCCCGCGCTGCTCGGTTTTGCGATCATCGGCCCGCTCGCGGCGTCCATCTCAACGATCTCGGGCGTGCTCATCGTGGCGTCCTCCGCGGTGGTGAAGGATGTCTATCTCCATCACATGCAAAAACGCGGTCGGTTCGTCCCGGAAAAGACGCTGCGCCGTCTCTCCATGGGCATTACCGCCGCGCTGGGCATTATTGTGTTCATTCTCGCCATCGCGCCGCCGTCGCTCATCTGGCTCATCAATATGTTCGCGTTCGGTGGGCTTGAGACGGCGTTTTTCTGGGTGCTTGTCTTTGGTCTTTTTACGACGTGGGCGACGCGCACGGGTGCGCTCTGTGCCATGGGCGGCGGGACGCTCGTCTACTGCGTCGCGATGGCGGTGGGCTTTCGTCCGCTCGGTCTGCATCCCATCGCCGTCGGCATTACCGTCTCGCTCGCGTTTTTCCTCATCGGGAATATGCTCGAGCGGCGCACCCAGACTTGACAATTTGTATTGAGAAACGTATAATGAAGACACAAAAAGAGTGACAGCCGAGTAGTTCCGTCGGTCACTCCCCAAAATTTTTGTTTCTTGAAGAAGAGCCGACATGAACCGTGGACGGTTCTTTTTCTATTTAATCAACGATTAAACAGAGCCGAAACAATGTCGACAATCAGCGTCAGAGCGGCGATCGCGAGCGAAAGCTTCTCATACAGCGTCATGCGCATCACCTCCCAAAGGGAGGCCGAACCTCGTCTGTCACTTGCAAATATTATAGCGCATAGTTTCGTAAAACGGAAGTGTGCTTGACATTTTTTGTGTGGAACCGTATAATAATGGCATAAAAAGAGTGACAGCCGAGTGGTACCGTCGGTCACTCCCCAAATTTTTTAGGATTGAAGAAGAGCCGACATGAACCGCGTGGACGGTTCTTTTTCTATTTAATCAACGATTAAATAGAGCAGATATAATGCTGACAATCAGCGTCAGAGCAGCGATCGCAAGCGAAAGCACTTCATACAGCGTCATGTGCATCACCTCCCAAAGGGAGGCCGAACCTCGTCTGCCACTTGCAAATATTATAGCACAGACTTTCGAATATTGGAAGTACGCTTGACATTTTTTGTGTCGAACCGTATAATAAGAGTACAAAAAGAGTGACAGCCGAGTGGTGTCGTCGGTCACTCCCCAAAATTTTAAGTCTTGAAGAAGAGCCGACACGAACCGTGGACGGTTCTTTTTCTATTGCGTCACGGACGCATTAGAATAGATACCATGCTGACAATCAGCGTCAAAGCGGCGATCGCGAGCGAAAGCACTTCATACAGCGTCATGCGCATCACCTCCCGTGGGAGGCCGAACCTCGTCTGTCACTTATAAGCATTATAGCACATATTTTCGCATATTGGAAGTCGCAATTTCCTCTTACTTCGTGCATACAAGGGGCACAAAATACGCCTCCGTTCCGGCGATTTCCTCCGGAGAGAAGCGTGCACCGACCGCCGAGGGTTCGCCAAGCAGTATAAAGCAGGAGAGCGTGAGGTACCCGTCCTTTGTCCCCGAGTCAACGGTATGCCGAAACTGCGGCTGACGGATGAAGTCCTGATACATCGCCTTACGGCTCGTGCGGCAGACGATCTCATCATAGTTTTCGACGTATTTTTCAACGGCAGTCCGCGTGTGACCGCCGTTTTTTTGTACGACACGGACGTTCCGCCCCTCGCGCCCCCAGATCTCCTTGCGGATATACGCGCCGTCCGCGAGTGCGCCGAAGTCGTCCTCGAAATAAGACGGCACGAGGTACCGCTCGATGAGCGCGCATTCCTCCGGAGAGAAGAACCGACGCTCCGCGGCGAGGGCATGAACGAGCGCCATAAAGGATTTGTTCTGCAGGACGATCGCCTCGGGCGGGTTCATCATCGCGAACTTTCCTTCCTTATAAAGATCGAGGAACATCGCGCCGAGCGGCTCGTCCTCATCCGTCTGCTCGTCGATCAGGATCTCCATCGGATGCAGTCGATAGAGTGCTGCCGTATATTCATCATCAGGCAGCGGAATGCCCTCCGCATCGATCTCCATGTCGTAGAACGAGAGGAAGCGGATGTCCGCCTGCGGATGCCCCTCCTGCATGAGCCTCTGCAAAAACAGGGTCGTCGCGAGGTCTTCGGGATAGTCGTCAAAACAGGAGAACACGAAGGGCGCGTCCTCATCCGCATCGCCGACGCAGCGTTCCCACACATGCGAGAGAAAGACGCGAAGCTGCGCCGTCGCGCCCGCATTCGGATTGCCTTTCTCGAAATACTCCGCCGCAACGGCGTTCGCATAGTAGCTCTCGATGATGAAACAGGGCGTGTCCGCGTTGATCTCCACCATGCGGATGCGCCCCGCCTCGTCGAGCACATAGTCAAACCGCGCGAGCCACGTCGGCAGCCCGAACACATTCGGCGTGCGCAGATAGGGCAGCAGCTCCTCGGGCATGTCCATCGCGCGCGCAAAGTCGTCGGGCGCATCGCGGAACACCGCCGCCGCTTTGCAAAACACATGAAAAAGCCCCCGTGACGCCGTGCGCAGCTCCTCATAAAAGGAGTCGGGAAACGCCTGCGCCGTATGTGCGGGGTAGCGATCCGCATAGTCACCGTACTGAATATACGTGAAAATACGAGGATCGAGCCGATCGATATAGGTTGCGGATGCACTCATCATAGATTCCTCACGAACCGTGCCCGGACGAGCGCACGCCCGCGCGTCCAAAGCCGGATTTTCGCGTTAGCTGCTTGACATTATCGCTCTTTTTTCCGTCGTAGTTCGTTCCGCTGCGTCCCCAGTAGCCGCGTCCCGCGCCGCCGTGGTAGTTGGACACCCCCTTGGACACGGGCGGCGGCGCGGGCAGAGCCTCTAGCGCTCCGTTCGGGCGATAGGTCATCGCACTCACATCCATCGCGCCGCCCGGGTACGCGCTCCCGTGGAACGCAAAATAGTTCGCGGCAATCGGCGCGAGCAGGCTTGCCGTGCCGTACTCCCAGATCAGATTGCCCGCCTCATCCCGGCGGAACGTCACCACCGTATCGTCGTCATAGAGCGCGGTCTCCGTGCCGTCGCCGCCGTTCATCAGCGTGAAGCGCCGCCCATAGGCATCCGAGAGCCGCTGCTCGCCCGCGTTCCACGCAGGGTGTACGACCTCGCACAGCTCATATATAATGTCGTTGCGATAGTAATACCCCGCACCGAGCGCCGCGACCGATGCGAATACGGCAGCGAGAATTTTTGCCTTTCGTCCTGCATTCTCCATGGCATGCCCCGTTAGTGTACCGCGCCGCTGATGACGAGCGAGAGCCCGACAAAAATACCGAAGACGAAGATCCCCGCCGCCGTGTTGCCGCGCATGATCTCGGCGGACAGCTCATACTTCCGATGCCACACATTGATGATGAAGAACCCGAGGATGAAAAAGACGATGCCGACGCACGCATAGACGACGCTCGCCGTGACGCCGCTCACGAAATCGAGCGGCACAGCGTCATAGACGGGCGTGACGATGACCGCGCGCAGGATCTCGCCGATGCCGATGAACGAGCCTGCCGAGAGCCACGCGACCGCGCGGTTGCCGCGCCGAATCTCCTCCGAAAAGTCCCCGGGGATAAAAAAATCAATGACGATGTTCGAGACAATCATCAAGAGAATGCCGAACATGGCATAAAACACAGACAGCATAAGAACGGACAAATCGATCATAACGAACGCTCCTATCTTCTCCCGGGCTACTACTGCCGCACGACAACGGAACGACCGCGTACATCTCCTGTACGGACAACCTCCGCATAGCGCGCAAGCGTATAGTTCCGTTTGAGCCGGTTCTGTGCGGACGCATCGTCGACGTAGTGCGGCAGTATGGCGATGTGCGCCGTCCCCGCAGATGCGGCGGTGATACGCACCTCCTCCGCCTTCGTACGCAGAACGAACGGTAGATCCTCTAGCTCCGGCTCCGTATACCCATCCATGACGTTCCCGTCCAGTCCCTCGATGAGGTCGAGCGTCGCCGTGCCCGCATCCGTCTGCACCTCGTAGGCACGCGCGCCGCCCTCGGCGGAGATTTCCTTGGATGCGTACGGCGCATCCCCGACGCGCTCCTCCGCCGCATAGGGCATCCCCACGAGACGGCGCAGATCGTGCCATGTGCTCATATCGGGCATCTCGTCGATCATGAAGAAGAAGAACAGCCCCACACCGAGAACGGTAACGCCCTGTGACAGCCCGTTCATGAACCGCTTCTTTAGCGCCGACCACTTCATCGCGCCGACGCGCGTCTCAGAGACCTCGGGATCGAGTGCGATGTCACTCGGCTGTACGCTGTGTCCCTCGGCAGAATCCTGCTCGCCGCCCTTCCAGCACTCGATGAAAAAGAGACGCTTCCCGTCCTCATGCCGATATTGGCGGTAGGACGCCGTATCCCCGACGGATGCGTCCGTGTCGCCCCACACGCCCGTGACGATCTGCTCCCCCTTGTCCCGGAGACCGTAGCCCTGCGGCGCCGTCGACCGATGCACCGTCCGGCTGAGCGTACATGAAAGATTATCCCCCTCGACGGTGAGCCATAAACGTTTTTCTTCGCCCTCCGCGGCGAGACCGTATTCCGTCCAGCGGTCATCAGTCTCTTTTTCCTTATATCGGATTTTCTCCACGATTGTGTACGGTTTTCCCTCGACGAGGATGCCCGTCCAACAGTCAAACTCCATGAGAACTCCCCTTTCTCATGTAAATATTCACACAATTATATAACAATGCCCAAAAAATGGCAAATACGAATCCCAAACATTATGCAAAGAAAAGCAGCTCCACGAGAAACACCGTCACCGACGCCCCCGCCGCCACGCGAAAGAGACTTGCCCCGTTCCACGCGAGATAGAGTGAGAACGCGAACGCCGCCGCCCCCGCCGCGGGGATGCGCGTCGTCTCCATGATCGCGGGGAACGTCATCACAGCGAGCGTCACGTAGGGAACGTAGTAGAGGAACGATCGCACGAACACATTTTTTATCTCCCGCCGCAGGAGAAGTGCAGGCGTCAGGCGGATGGCAATCGTCACGGCGGACATCACCGCGATATAGCTCCAAATGTCATGCATCGCCGACCTCCTCCCCGCGCACCGGGAAGAGCGCCGCCCCCGCGCCCGCAATGAGGAGCGTCAGGATGATCGTCCGCGTGCCGCCCGAGAGCGCGGAGACGAGCGGCGCATGTGCCGCCGCAAAGGACAGCAGGAAACTCGCGAGCACCAGTCCCCCGATGACGCAGCTCGTCCGCGCGGGCGGAATCACCACCCAAATGAACATCCCGTACAGCGCGACCGACAGCGCAGAGAGCGCCGCCGCCGGGAGCACGTCCCCCGCCGCCACGCCGAGCGCCGTGCCGACCGACCACGCGGGCAGAGAGACCGCGAGCGCACCGTAGTTGTAGTACGGCTCTACACATCCGCCGCGCGCAACGGTAATGCCAAAGATCTCATCCGACACGCCGAGCGTCACCGCGACCCGATGAAGGAGCGGCGTATCGGGCGCGAACCGCTGTGAGAGCGCCGCCGACATCAGCGTGTAGCGGATGTTCGCGACGAGCGTCAGCGCCGCGATCTCCGCGAACGGCACATGCGCCGCAATGGAGGTAAATCCCGCGTACTCGCCCGCCGAGGCGAAGTTCAGCCAGCTCGCCACGAACCCCTGCACGGGACTCAGCCCCGCCGTCCCCGCGAGAATCCCGAGCGTGAACGAGACCACGAAATACCCGAGCGCAATCGGCACCCCGTCGTGTATCCCCTGCATGAACGCCGCGCGGCGTCCTCCTTCGACCATACGGACATCGACCTTTCTTTCTTCGGTGCCGCAAGGCGGCAGGTTTACACATATTGATGCACCGACGGGGCGCATTTACGAGAACAGCCGCATCCGCGCACGTTCTTCCTCTATCAGCCGGTTCGCAAAGGCGGCAAAGGCGGGCAGATCTTCCGTATTGAGACAGCTGATGTAGGCGGGCTTTTGCTCCACGGGAACAACGATGGGCGGGAGCTCGGCGCGCAGACAGGAATACACCATCAATGCACGCCCCGTGCGGCCGTTGCCGTCCGAGAAGGGATGAATCCGCTCAAAGGCGATGTGCTGCCGGCAGATCGCCTCGATGCGCTCTGCATCGGTCACGGCGCATATCATCTGCGTCTCGAGATTGGACGCCCAATCGTGCAGCTGCATTGGCACAAGATAGGGCGGCGTCGGTGTAAAGTCTGCGCCGACAATCATGTTCTGCACCGTTTTGAATGCGCCGGGCACGCCCTCGATCGCATTCCCGCATAGGATTCCATGAATGCGGCGAACGAACATCACATCAACAGGCGAATGCTCTTTGAGCATCTCGAGCAAAACGGGCATGAACCGCTTATAGTTCAACACCTCGTTGAGTTCGCGCACATTCATCGCGCGCGGAATATAGGCGTCGACTAGGACGCTTTTGGTTTCCCCCTGCGTCAGAGAGTTCCCTTCGATGGCAGTGGAGTGATGTGCCATGCGTACCATGAGGTCGTCTAGATAATCGTCCGGCAGAACCATAGCAAGAGGCTCCTTTCTTTGTGCTATTATACCAACATGCACGGGCTTTTGTAAATTATACAATCAAAAACCACCGCAAAGTATACGCTCTTTACGGTGGTTTTGGTTTTCGAACGGGCTGCGCCTCAACTTTTTCTTTAGAACCACAGGGATAAGCGCGCCGGCTGCCGCACACCCAGCGGCGCCCCGTCTCAGTGATTCGCCGCCGTATAGATTGCCGCCGCGTCCGCCGCGTTCAGCGGGTGGAAGCATCCAAGGCGGATCGTATCGTTTGCCGTCGCTGCGCGCGCCAGTTCCTCAATCGTCCCTTTGCCCGGCGTGCCGATACCAAGCCCCGCAAGGCTTGTCGGCATCTCGATCGATGTGAAAAACTCCTCCATGTGCCGGATGCCCGCACGCGCACGCTCTTCGTCCGTCCCCGCATTGACGCCAAAGATCGCAGCGGCAAACTGCGCAAAGCGCGGCGCGTCATATTTATAAACATGCCGTGCCCACGACGGCCAAAGCGCCGTCAGCGTCGCCCCGTGCGTCGAATCAAACCGCGCCGAGAGCTCATGCCCCAGTTTATGCACGGAGAAATCCTTGCACCGCCCGAGTTCTGTAAATCCACTGTGCGACACGCTCCCGCACCACATGAGCTCGCTCATCGCGTCGTAGTCCTTGCGCGAGATGAGCAGGCGCTCCGCACACTCCATCACCGTCCGGATCAGCGCCTCTGCCACGCGGTCAGTGAAGACGTTCGCCTCCTTCACATTGGTAAAATACCGCTCCATCGTGTGCATCATGATGTCCGCCGCCCCCGCGGAGATCTGCGCGCGCGGCAGCGTAAATGCCAGTTCCGGGTTCAGAAAGGAAATGAGCGGGCGGTTCAGCGGCGTATTGAGCCCGAGCTTGCGTCCCGTATCCTCGTTCGTCAGCACCGCCGAGTCGCTGACCTCGCTGCCCGCCGCCGGGATGGTCAGCACCGTGCCGATGGGTATGGTCTGCTCGATCTCGACCTTGTGCGTCCAAATATCCCAAATATCCACGGTTGGGTTCGCAATCCCGTGTGCAACCGCCTTCGCCGAGTCAATGACAGAGCCGCCGCCTACACCGAGGACGAAATTTGCCTGTGCCGCGATGCCTTCGCGAATCGCCTCACGTACGAGGGAGACGCGCGGATTGGGACGCACCCCGCCGATGACGAGAAACGCCAGACCCGCGGACGTCAGATTTTTCTCAATGCGCGAGAGCAGCCCCGACTCCACCACGCTCCCGCCGCCGTAGAGAATCAGAATGCGGCTCGCCCCGCGTGCGCGCAGCCGCTCCGCCACACGATCCTCCGCCCCGCGCCCGAAGATGATCTCCGTAGGACTCTGAAAGGTAAAACTCTGCATGATGTATCCTCCTCCGGCGTGCTAAAGCCGTTTTCGCAATCGTATCGGCGTTATTATACCATAAATACCATCTGTCCGATAGGGGCGCCGCGCTGCCGCAGACTGTGCATGCCCGCCCCATGTGCGAGAAGCACACAAAAACCGCCGCAGATGGTCTCTGTGACGGTTTTTTATTTGAAGCAATCATATCTATGCGAGAGAGGCAAGGGCGGCGCCGATGCCCTTCTCGTCGATGGTCTGTATGCACGAGATGACATAGTCGTGTCCCTCAACGTGGAACGGGATCAGATAGTGCAGCCGCAGACAGCGCTCGCCGTCCGGCATGCGTTTGTGGAAGAGTACGGCGGTATGGTCGCTTGGCTCTTTGTGCTCGAGAATGCCGCGCAGATGCGTCTCGCTGTAGAATTTTTTGAATGCGGCGTTGTCTTCCGGAATAATCATCTCGTCGGCATAGCGTACGACGAGATCTTCAAAATGCCCATAGGTCTCCTCATAGCGCGGCTCATAGACGTCGCGGTAGAGCGTCGATACACGATGCGTTCCGAGTTCGTAGAGATCAATGCGGTCATAGAGCGCGACGATCTGATTGAGCGCTTCCTGCATAGAACCCGCCTCGGGGCTGAAGCGCGAGATGTTGACGGTCGCCATGAGAAAGACTGCGCGGGAGTTGTCGGGGCACTGTGTGACGAGCCGCAGCCGTACGCTGTTGAACGAGTTGCGTGTGATAAAGTCCGTGTACGCCTCTCGTCCCGTACGCTCCGCTTCCTCCATCATATGCCCGATCATGCGGTGGTTCTGCTTGAGCCGCCGCTCGTAGTTCGGGGTATGCGCACAGCATTCATCCAGCTCGATATTATGAAGGAACAGCCGAAACATGCGGCTTTGGTAGAGATAGCGGATCTCGCCGTCCCGCCGCTCCAGCAGCGCAAGCGAAGGCGCATCGCCGATCTCGGGCGATCCGCGCCGCTCCAGAGGTTCGCTCGAGAGGACGTTAATCGCCCCGATTTCCGTATAATAGTCCGCGAGGTCAAACGGCTCGACCGCTCTTTTTTGACAATAAGCAACCATCTTTCCAATCGGGATGGGGGGACTAAAGAGAAAGCCCTGCACCTTTTCGCAGCCGATTTCGCGCAGGAACTCGAACTGCTCCTCCGTCTCGACGCCCTCGGCAAGGGTGTGCATCCCGATCTCCTTCGCCATGTTGACGATAGAGCGCACGACAACGCGTGTCTTCGGGTTCGTCTCAAAGGAGCGCAGGAACGCCATATCGATCTTGAGCACGTCGAACACATAGTCTTTGATGTTGTTGAGCGAGGAGTAGCCGCTGCCGAAGTCGTCCATCCAGACCTCATAGCCCGTGGCACGGAAGCGCGCGATCTCGGACTGGAGGAATTTCTCATCGTCGTTGAGTACGCCCTCCGTGACCTCAATGTTGAGCATCGTCCGCTCAATCCCGTAGCGCATACGGATATCCTCGACTGCCTGCACGACGTCGAGCAGGCGGAAATCCGCACGCGAGATGTTGACCGAGACGCGCAGCTGCTCCCAGTCGGGGATGTTGCTGCGCGTGAGGAGAATGTCCTTGCACACCTGCTCGACGATATAAAGGTCGAGCTGCGGCGAGAGGTGCGCGTCCTCGAGAACGGGGACGAACGTGCCCGGCGCGATCATGCCGTGGATGGGGTCGCGCCAGCGTGCGAGCGCTTCGAACCCGCAGATTTCGCGCGTCATCGTGCGAATCTCAGGCTGATAAAAAACCTCGATGTGCCCCTGCGCCATCGCTTCCTGGAACGAGCTGATGATGTAGCTGCGGAAATTGATGTTCTCCTCCATCGTGGGGTCAAACTCCGCCCACGTGAGGTCGTAGGTTTTTTTGATGCTGTTGCACGCGATCTTCGCACGATCCATGATGAGCGCAATGTCGCGCACATCCTCGGGGGGGCGGTAGATGCCCGCCTTGATCTCCATCGCAAGCCCCAGCTCATAAGCGCGGACGCGCTCATGGATGTACTGAATGCACGCCGCGATGTCCTCGCGCCCCGTGGCGACGGCGAAATGGTCGTCGTTGAAGCGCGCGAGCAGATCCTCCTCGAACGTCTCGCGCAGGAGATCCGCCATGTAGCGCAGGAATTGGTTGCCCTGCGAGAACCCGTAGCGCTGGTTGAAACTCTTAAAATTTTCGATGTCAAAATACAGGAAGGTGAGTTTCCCCGCCCCGCCTTCCTGCATACGAACGGAGACATGCCGCATGAACTGCATCATATTCAGCAGCCCCGTGACCTGGCACCGGTCGTAATTACACGGTTTTTCCTTCAAAATATAATCCTCCGGGTTCTTTCCCCCCACAGGCGCGTCAGAGAGAGATGCGCGCGTATTCCTCCACCATGTCGCGCAGGCTCATTCCGCTCGTTCCGCTGAGCACGCCGCGGCGCTCGCCCGGTGCCTGCTTCATCCGCGCTACAATGGCGTCGAAGAGGTCGTCCTCGATCGATCCGGGGACGAGGCGTTCCCAATGCGCCGCATCGTACGGACGCTCATGAATCGCGTTCTCCGGGCGTCCCGTGACCTCGAGCTCCGAGATGAACATGATCTCGCGCCGGGTCGGACTGATATAGTAATGTTCGAGAAAGTATTTCTGCGGGCGCGCATCGTTATCCGCCGCATCACTCTGCGCATCCTCCACCAGACGTACCCACGCCTCGATGATGCGCTCCGAGCCGCTGTTCGGACGCGGAATCCACCGCGAGTTTTTCGAATCGAGATAATACGTAAAGCCGTTGTCGACAAAAAGGCGCTTGAACCGCGCGTTTTTCTCGCGCTTTTTCTCCGCCTTTGCCGCCTTCTTTTCCGCTTTCTTCTGTTCCTTGACCGCCTGCTTTGCAGCCTTTTGTGCGGCGCGCTCGGCATCGCGCTGTGCCGCCGCGTCTGCGGGCGCCTTGAGCGCGCCCGTCTGTACCTCGTCTGCCGTCCGGTGCGGCGGGGCGGCCGGATTGGCGCTTTCCTCCGCTGCCGATGCCGCCGTGCCCCCCACAGGCAGGGCAAAGACGAGTGCGGCGAAAAGTCCCGCCGCAAATCCTTTGACTCGGTTCATTACCTCATCCCCTTGCTGATTATTCCCAGGTTCTATTGCCAAAAACACGACGTATTCAGATATAAGTCGATTTAATCCGACCTTGAAGATGCGTACAGCAAATACAACCTGTATTTCATATTTCGACAAAAAGGAAATAAATCCTTCATTAGAATTATTTCAAGGACACGAACGAAGGGGGCTCTTCTCCGGCGTTCCCTCACGGCGCGGATAGGCGCGCGGCGTGCTGCGGTATTTCTCGATGACGAGCACGGCGCGCACATCGTCAAGTCCCGGCAGAGTCACGGGGCGCGCCGCGATCCCGCCGCCGCCGAGCATCTCCACCGCCGCGCGCGCCTCCTCCATCTCCTCGGCATACGCGCGCCCCTTGAGCGCGAGGAACGTCCCCCCGACGCGGACAAAGGGGAGCGCATATTCGGCGAGCACAGGCAGCCGCGCCACCGCGCGGCTGACGGCGATGTCATACTGCGCGCGGTAGGTGTGCATCCGCGCCGCCGCTTCCGCGCGTGCGTGGACGCAGACGACATTTTTAAGACCAAGCTGTTCTATGACCTCCGTGAGGAAGCGGACGCGCTTTTGCAGCGCATCCATCAATGTCACCTCGATCTCCGGCGCATAGATCGCAAGAGGAATGCCCGGCAGTCCCGCGCCCGTGCCGACGTCGATGAGCGACTTTGCACGCGCAAAGAGCGGCGCGTCGTACGCCGATAGACTGTCCACAATGTGCTTCACCGCCACATCCTCGGGCGCGGTCAGCGCCGTGAGGTTCATGCGTTCGTTCCACGTGAGCAGCAGTTCGTTGTAGCGCACACACTGCTCGAGCTGCGCATCCGTCAGCGGCATGCCGAACGCCGCCGCACGCGCCGCCAGTATCTCCCGAAATCCCTCCGCCATAAAGCGCGCCCCTCTCCTTTTTCATCATGCCGCCCACGCCGTATGCAGCGCGCGGTACTTCTATCATATCACATCGTGCAAGAGGGATCGCCGGCGCATACGGCTTTGATGAAAACATCCTGAAAAGCTTCATCTCCTTCTATTTGATTGCCCCTGTGATTCGTGCTACAATGAAACAGAATTTCAACTGATCGCAGGAACGGGGGAATCACTATGCATATGCCGGACAGAGGACTCAAGGAGAACTTTTTCCGCACGGACGGCCGTCTGAACCGAAAGCGGTACTTTTTGCGCAATGTTGTGCTCGCCGCCCTCGGCGTGCTCCTTTTGATCTTCTTCAGCATTTATATCGGTATGACACTGATCGATACCGGGGAGGGTGCATTCGCGGCATTTCTGCATTCCTTCATGACCGGAATCGGCGTTTTCATGCTGCTCTGCACACCGCTCATTATCTCCCATTTGACCCTCACCGTCCGCCGCCTGCACGATGTCGGCATGTCGGGGTGGTACCTCCTCTTCCTCTATGTGCCGCTCGTCAATGTGGCGCTCGGTTTTTATCTCCTCTTCAAGGAGGGACAGTCGGGCGCAAACGCCTACGGCGACGATCCGCGCGCGCTGCCCGCTGCGGCAAATGCCGGAGATGCGCAGCCGTCGCCGCCCGCCGATGCGGAGCCATCCCTGCCCGCTGCCGCTGCCGAGCTCCCGGATGCCCCTTTGCACACGTTTTCCGATCTGCGCTTTTTCTCAATGAAGGGTCGGCTCTCCCGCCGCGACTTTGCACTCACGCTTGGCGCGATCTGCGGCGGTCAGGGGCTTTTGTTCGCCCTCTATGACAGCCTTGTCCTGCCGCTGAACTACCTCGTCGCCGCATCTCTCTTCCGCGATGCAACGCCGGCATTCTGGGGGCTAACCGTTACAACGCTCGGTGCCGCGATCTTCCTGATGCTCCTCGCGACGCCGTTCCTCGGCGTCTCTGCCGTCGTGCGCCGTCTGCACGATATGGGACGCAGCGGTCTCTACGCCCTGCCCGCCTTCCTTGCCATCCTGACGATCATCTTTATCCCCGTGTTCTACATACTGATCTGGGGCGTTAGTCAGGCCCACGCGATGGGCATTCCGCTCACAAGTTTCCTGACGGACTTCATGCACTGGTCCACCGGCGGAAATACCCTTCCCTACATTTTGCTTGGCTCGACGCTGATCGGCGCCGTCCTCCTGCTGATCCTCATTCCGCTGAACGGATGGCTTTTCTTCGGCAGCGGAGATGCCGGGGAAAATGCCTACGGCGCGCCCCCGTCGACGCAGCCCCTGCCGGGTGTACGAACGGCATTCCTGAGCCGGATCCGAACGATCAATTACCGCAATTTTCGTTTTTCCGCCCTCCTCGTCTGTGCTGCAGCGAACTTCATCCTCATGTTCGCATCCAACCTCATCATCAATCCGCTGTGCATCATATTGATGCCTGCAGGTATACTGCCATACGGGAGCGATTACTATTTCATCCTCCTTCTGAGTTCCATCTATCCGCTCGCGGCGCTGCCGCTCGTCCTGCGCCGTCTGAAGACCCTTGGACGCAGCGCCTATGAAGCGCTGTTCGTCTATGCGGCGCTTTTGCCCACGCCTGTGATCGTGCTGCCGATCGCGCATTTCTACGGTGAGCTGGATCGTCTGAACGTAGAGGCCGCTCTTTCCGGCACAGATGAGATCGATCCGACGCAGCTCCTCTCACTCCTCAGTATCGAGCCGAGCAGCGGCACGATCGCCTGCGCCGCGCTTACACTCGTCTGCGGCATCGTCAGTATCGTATCTGTCGTTCGTCTGACGAGAGACTGAGAAAGGGGGATTCCTATGTTCTGTCCGAAATGTGACAAATTTGTCCCCTCCTCCGCGCGCAGGTGCCCGAACTGCGGCATCGAGATCATCTCCGGATTCTCCCCGAACTACGGCGCGGGATTCGACCTCGGTGCCGACGATACGGAGAGCTATAGTGACGCTCTGCCCCGTGCGGCGGATGACTCCGACCTTTATGACGACATCCCCGAGGAGGATGCGGCGGATGCGCCGCAGGAAGCGGAATCATCCTCCGGCATCGGCACAAAACTCAAATCGCTGTTTGGATTTGGAAAGAAATAGAAAAGGGCTGTGTACGAATCTGCGCGTACACAGCCCTTTGTTTTGGCGTATATGGTGCGATTGGCGCGAGTCGAACGCGCGACCCTCTGCTTAGGAGGCAGATGCTCTATCCATCTGAGCTACAACCGCAAGCAAGATAGATTGTATCAAACCGGGGCGCGATATGCAAGCCCTCGACACGGCAAAAAAGATGCCGAAAAATCTCCTGCGTCGAGTATTTTCTTGACCTGAACTACGCTCTAGGTATTATACTGAACATAAATGTATCAAGCGTATCAATGGAAAGGGGAACGATCTATGTATATTGTCAGCGAGTATATCGATAGGGACAAGCTTCCGGCGGAGCGCGCCGACGAACTGATGACGGCGCACCGCGCATGGTTCAAGGCGCATTTTGACCGCGGGGACTTTCTCATCGTAGGTCCGTACCTCGACGCCGAGGGCGCGGGCATCATGATCGCGCAAGCGGAGAGCCGGGAGGCACTCGAGGCGATCCTGCGCGGGGACGTGTTCTACGCGGACAACATGGCGCACTATGAGGTGCACGAGTTCCGCGCCGCGATGGTTGCGGACGGCATCACCGCATACACAGGGAAATAGCATCTATTGTATGGGAGGGGCATTTACAATGGCTGCACAACTACCAAAGATCGCGCTCGGTGCATGGGCATGGGGGAACGACGGCACATTCGGCACGAACTACACGGAGGAATCGCTGCGCCCGGTCTTCGACGCCGCGATGGCCGCGGGACTGAACCTCTGGGACACGGCGTACGCCTACGGCATGGGCACATCGGAGCAGATGCTCGCCGCGTTCCTCAAGGGGCTGCCGCGTGAGAGCTACATCGTCTCGGACAAACTCACGCCGCAGTGTATGAACTACGAATCAAATACGCCCGTGCGGGACATGTGGGAGCAGCAGTGCAGCCTGCTCGGTGTCGACCATATGAACATCTACTGGGTACACAACCCTGTCGACGCGCCGCGCTGGATCCGCGATCTTGCGATTTTCCTCAAGGATAAGAAAACTCCTCCCATGATCGGCGTATCGAATCACAACATCGACGAGATCAAGGAGGCGGACAGGATTCTGCGTGAGCACGGGCTGAGGCTCGGTGCCGTACAGAACCACTACAGCCTGCTGAACCGCTCCTCGGAGGACTCCGGCATCCTCGCATACTGCCGCGAAAACGGCGTGCATTTCTTCTCCTACATGGTGCTCGAGCAGGGCGCACTCTCGGGGCAGTATGACACGCATCATCCCATGCCCGAAGGCTCGGCGCGTGCGGCAACATACAATCCCGTCCTCGATAAAATCGAGATATTAAACGCCGCGCTCAAAACACTCGCGGATAAATACGGCGTCGGCATCGCGCAGATCCCCGTCGCTTGGGCGATTGGCAAGGGGACGCTCCCCATCATCGGCGTCACGAAGCCGCATCACGTCGCGGATGCAGTCAAAGCCGCCGCGATCTCGCTCTCGCCCGAGGAGATCCGGCTCCTCAAGGACACCGCGGACAAGCTGGATTTCAGCATCATCCGCGCATGGGAAAAGGAAATGAATTGACACCGCATCCGTAACGCGGTATTCTGAACCTAGGAGAACCTTAAAAGGAGGGATAAACGATGAAACAACTGCTGTCCATCATCACGGCGCTCTTCCTGATGCTGGCGGTGATCGGCTGCGGCTCTTCCGCCGGAACGAACGCCGACACGGACACTGCACCAAAGCAGGAGACCGCCGCCGCACCGAAAACAGCTCCGGGCAAAACGCTTGTTGTCTACTTCTCCGGTACGGGACGAACCGAGGCGCTTGCAAAGAACGCGGCAAACGTCCTCGGTGCCGACGTCTTTGAGATACAGCCTGCGGAGCCGTATACAAGCGAGGATCTGAACTACGCGAACCTCGTCGCGCGCGCGACGAGAGAGCAGAACGATCCCTCCGCCCGCCCGAAGATCGCAAATAAGATCGAGAATTTCGATCAATATGACACGATCGTGCTCGCCTATCCGATCTGGTGGGGGCAGGAGCCGCGCATCATCGACAGCTTCGTCGAGAGCTACGACTTTTCCGGCAAGACCATCGTTCCGATCTGCACCTCCGGCAGCAGCGACATCGACCGCAGTGCCGCGGCGCTCGCCATCAATATGACCGGCGCGGCGAACTGGAAAGAGGGCAAACGGTTCGAGCCCGACACCTCTAACGATACACTCGGCCAATGTTTTCAGGAAATCGGGCTGATCGAGTAGAATTTTTGTAAACTAAAAAGACGACAGATGAAACGTCTGCCGTCCTTTTATTTTGTCGTTTTCATGACCGCGCGGTTTCAATATTCCCTGAACCCAAAGTTCAGTTCGAGCCGCACGCCCGTCGTCGTATACTCCTTGAGCTTATAGATGAGCGGCTGCCAGCGTGCCGTATCAATGCGCCCATCTGCCGTTAAAAGTTTTTCATCCGCAAAGATCGCCGTAATGTGACAAACGACGATCGCGAACCAGTCCTTGCGCGTGATGGATTCGACGGTCGCCTCAATGTGAAAGGGGCATTCCGGAATGCGCACAGCCGCGACGGTCTCCCCAGGCAGCTTCGTAAATCCGCCGACGCCGAACTTATCCACGCAGTAGGTATAGCCGAGATTTTTCTTCACCTCAGAAAGTTTGCGCAGCCCCGTCAGGCGTTCGATCCGCTTAACGTTCTCATAGAGATTCGCACCCGGCAGGTTAAAAACCATATCCGCCCCCGCTTCTATGTTGCAAAATCCCTTGTTGCCCGCGCCGATTCCGATGACAATTGTTTGATCGAGCACCCACGAGGAGGAAAGCGGCGTTAAGGCGTCCTCCCCTGTCTCTTGATCCTTCGTCGTCATGAGTAGTACCGGGAAGCCATAGTAAAAGCCGGGGCGGTCGATTCGTTGAAACATCTTTTCCTCCTGTTCGTACACATATATATGTTCTTTTTTATAGTAACACACACGTCAACGGGACTCCTTACCCACCATGCACAAAAACACAGCCCCCCTCTTGCCAAGGCGTGATATAATAGAAAAACATCAAGTTACAATATGTTGCGCGTCGCACAATGGGGAGCGGTGCGCCTCCGCAACATAAGTGACGCGGAAGTTTGGATGCAGAGCAAGGAACACGGCGTTGTGCCGCATCGTTTCGTGCAGCGTCGGCATCCGCCGCAGCCATTTTTAAGCCCCGCTTTTTTGGCAAGGCGGATGCCAAAGCGGTGCAGATTCAGTAAGTCAAAATCCTGCGTCACACTTTGGAAGGGAAATATATGAAATTATGCGAAAAGAAACATTCACCATCACAGGCATGACCTGTTCCGCCTGCTCGGCGCGCGTCGAGCGGGCGACGAAGAAAGTCGAGGGGACGGCGGATGTCAGCGTGAACCTGCTGACGAATACGTTGACGCTTTCCTACGACGAAGGACGCACAAGTCCCGCCGCGATCATCTCCGCCGTGGAGGATGCGGGCTACGGGGCGAGCGTGAAGTCCGCGCCCGGCGCGCAGAGCGCATCGCCCGCCGCGACATCCGCGGAGGATAGCGCCGAAAAGGAGATCCGCGCGATGCGCGCGCGTCTCCTCATCTCGATCATCTTCCTCCTGCCGACGATGTATATCGCGATGCACCACATGTTCATGCCGCTCGGCATCCCGTACCCGTCATGGTTCGGCACGGTATTCCACGGAGCGGAGAACGCGCTGACGTTCGCGCTCGCGCAGTTCGTCCTGATCCTGCCGATCATGTACGTCAACCGCGCGTACTACGTCCACGGTTTCCGCAACCTCCTCAGGGGCGCGCCGAACATGGACACCCTCGTCGCCATCGGCTCGAAGGCGTCCGCACTCTTCGGCGTGTTCGCCATGTTTCGCATGAGTTGGGGACTCGGACACGGCGATCTCGCGCTCGTGGAGGCGTACAGCACGAACCTCTACTTCGAATCCGCGGGCATGATCGTCACGCTCATCACCGTCGGAAAATATCTTGAGGCGCGTGCCAAGGGGCAGACGACGGGGGCGCTCCGTGCGCTCATGCAGCTCGCCCCCGCCGAAGCGCAGGTCATGCGGAACGGCGTTGAGGAAACCGTCTCCGTCGCATCGCTCACGGTCGGCGACATCATTGTCGTCCGCCCGGGCGCGCGCATTCCCGTCGACGGCACGGTCACGGAGGGCGCAACGAGTATCGACGAATCCGCCGTCACGGGCGAATCCATGCCCGTCCCGAAATCCGAAGGGGACACCGTGACCTCGGGCACGCTGAACGTCGAGGGCACAATCCGGTTCGCCGCAACGCGCGTCGGTGAGGACACGACGATCCGCCGGCTCATTCGGCTCGTGGACGAAGCGAGCGGGTCAAAGGCGCCGATTGCGCGCCTTGCCGACCGCGTGTCCGCCGTCTTTGTCCCCGCGGTCATCGCAATCGCCCTCATCGCGGGCGGCGTGTGGCTCATGATGGGCGCGGATACGGAGTTTGCATTCTCCATCGTCATCTCCATCCTCGTCATCTCCTGTCCGTGCGCGCTCGGGCTCGCGACGCCCGTCGCCATCATGGTCGGCACGGGGCGCGGCGCGGCGCACGGCATCCTCATCAAGTCGGGCGAAGCGCTCGAAACGGCGGGGCATATCGACACGGTTCTCATGGACAAGACGGGCACGCTCACTGCGGGACGCCCGCAGCTCGTATCGATCGCGCCCGCGGGCATGACGGCGGACGAGCTTATCGCGCTCACCGCTGCGCTCGAAGCGGGGAGCGAGCATCCGATTGCCGCCGCCATCACGGGCTATGCGGCGGAGCATGGTCTCAGCGTCCCGCCCGTCACGGACTTTCAGGCGGTCTTCGGCAAAGGCGTGCGCGGCACAGTCGGCGGTGCGCCGTGTGCGGCAGGCAACGCCGCCCTGCTCGATGAAATGGGGATCACGCTCCCCGATACCGTCCGCGCGCGGATGGAGGAGATGGCAGACCGCGGCGAGACCGCGCTCATCGTCATTCGCAACCGCCGCATCGCAGGGCTCCTCGGCGTACGCGACGCAGAGAAGCCGACGAGCGCCGCGGCCGTCGCGCAGATGAAGCGCATGGGGCTGACCCCCGTCATGCTGACGGGCGACGATGAGCGCACGGCACGCACGATCGCCGCGCGGCTCGGCATCGAGGCCGTCATCGCGGGTGTCCTGCCGAGCGATAAGCGCGCCCACGTCGAGCGGCTGCAAGCGGACGGTCACCGCGTCGCCATGATCGGCGACGGCGTGAACGACGCGCCCGCCCTCGTGCAGGCGGATCTCGGCATTGCCATCGGCGCGGGCACGGACGTCGCCATCGAGAGCGCGGATGCCGTGCTCGTGCGCAGCGACCTGCTGGATGCCGTATCTGCAATGCGTCTCTCCCGTGCGGTCATGCGCAATATCAAGGAAAATCTCTTCTGGGCGTTTTTCTACAACATCATCGGCATCCCGCTCGCGGCGGGTGTGCTCTATCCCGCGTTTGGCATCAAGCTCTCGCCCATGATCGGCGCGGCGGCGATGAGCCTGTCGAGTGTCTGCGTCGTGCTGAACGCCCTGCGCCTGCGCTTTTTTGCCATCGCGCACGAGGAGAAGGCTGCGACGGATGCGCCCACGGCGGAGGTCAATATTTTGGAGCTTTCACTCCCCGATGATCGGGGTGAAGATATGGAGGAGACTGCCGCCGGCAGCTCCGGAAAGGAAGGAAAAATCATGGAAAAAACAATCAACGTCAAGGGCATGACCTGCCCGAACTGCGTAAAGCACGTCACGAAAGCGCTCTCCGGCATGGAGGGCGTCTCGGACGTCAGCGTGAACCTCGAAGCGGGCACCGCGACCTTTAAGACCGCGCGCGACATCCCCGATACCGAGCTTTCCGCCGTCCTCGATGACGCAGGGTATGAGCTGGGCTGACCTCGACACCTCCCAACCGACGAAAATCTCTTTGTAAATTACAACAATGCCCCGACAACGATACTGAAATAGTACCGTCGTCGGGGCATCTCCATGTCGCCGGATTTTTATTTCTAAATTGCTCCATGCGTTGGATCATTGTATAATATAATAAACTATTACGGCACCTTTTTTCAACACGAAATACAAGAAAGGGAACAAGCGATGCTCCGGGTATTACATAGAATAGAGATTTTGGATAAATATACAGTCAGAGAAATACAGCCTAGAAGCACTAGCAGGGCGTTGATTTCACAAGCCCTCACGACATGCCTCGAAACGAATCAATCGGGTGAGGATTCTATCCGTGAGATAGAAGCATATCTATTAAGCACCGGATGGGAAGTGAAAAAAATAAAGGCGATCACCGGAACACATTCCCTAAGCGCAAAGAAAGACAGATACATAGCTGTTGTCGAAACGGCAAAAAATGATTCGTATAATCCGGTCGTTGTAATCAAATATGACGATACTCTTACTCGCTTGAATTTATAAAGCAAGGTTTATCTGAACAAAACCGTGATCAATGAAAGGAAGATTGAGATGAGAGGCTCCGTACGCATATATGTAAATAAAAAGGATAGAGAAATTTACTTGCTCAAAGAGTATAAAACAAAAATTGGATATTGGAAATGTATGGGCTACCTGATTCAAACGGATCGAGAATCATTAAAAAAGGAGGTTCTTATATGTATACGAGACAGTATCTCCGCTTATCAACAAGAAATCGAACCAACAGAACCGTTTAAATCCTCTCCATACAAAACGTGGAATAAGTTTTTTAAGGAATCACTGATAAATAGTGGATAATCACAGCCGGCTGATCCGCAGACACAAATTTCACAAATTGCAATACAAAAGAGCGAGCAATACTGCTCTCATTGCCCCTTTTTCTTCCCCGAATCGCCCATTTCACCGGGAAATTTGGGAAAAAGGGCGCACTTATCCCATTGTCATGCAGAACGCCCTCTGCCTTCCTGCCCTCAAACACATGACGAGGTTCGCCGATGCAAAGAGCAGATAGTAACGGAGCAGGTTCTTCTTGATGCCACGATACCTTGTCCTGCCCGCTTGGAACAGCCGCTTCACAATGAGGAACGGTTGCTCCACCTTGCAGCGGATGGAAGTTTTCTCGTGTTCGATCTTCTTGTCCC
>NZ_AUFU01000012.1 GCF_000426665.1 Centipeda artemidis DSM 19719
GAACCATTATAGCACGGGATGTCACTATGGATTTTGTTTTTGTTTAGCTGTTCAACTTCATTTTACAACGAACCTCCAAAATACAATACAGTATTGCATACAATACAAACGTTCGCTATAATATCATTGGAACGTTCCCCGGACTTTGGCGGTGTCTTTCCCCCGAAAGGGGGTGATGACAATGACCATAGCGGACGCAGTAGTACTACTCGTTGCAGCAACAGGTTACTTGCTCGTCATTCTAAAGAAATAACCGCCCATCCGGACAATGAGCGGTTAAATAAAAATAACCCGTAATTCTGGAAAGATGCCGCCCGAGGGGCGTTCTTTCTATGGCTATTATAACAGCTTGTTCATCATCTCGCAAGTCCAAAATACCGTATTGCATCCAATACAGATGTTCGCTATAATATCATAGGAACGTTCCTCGGACTTGGCGGTATCTTTCCCCCGAAAGGGGGTGGTAGGTATGACCATAGCGGATGCGATTGTATTGCTCATCGCAGCGACCGGTTACCTACTAGTTCTTACAAAGAAATAACCGCCCATCTCCACAATGTGCGGTTAATATAAAATAAACGCTTAATTTTGGAAAGATGCCGCCCGAGGGGCGTTCTTTCTGTTCTCATTATAACAGCTTACACGTCTCCTGACAAGCACAAAAATACGCTGCTCATATTAGAGCAGTCCGAGCGCGCGCTGTACGATGATGGACGTTCCCGCGACGGCGATCCAGCAGACGAGCCCGAGGGCGAGCGGCCGCAGCCCGTTCTTTACGAGCGATGCGAGGTCGGTGTTCAGCCCGATGGCGCTCATCGCCATGACGATGGCGAACTTTCCCAGTGCGCCGAGCCCGTGCGATACCTCCGCCGGCAGAACGCCCGTCGTATTCACGATGCAGGCGAGGACGAAATAGAGCACGAACATCGGGAAGATGCGCCGCAGGGAAAAGCCCGCGCCCGTCTCCTTCGCACGGCGTGAAACGAGTAGCGCAAAGAAGAGACAGACGGGCACGATCATCAGTGTGCGCGTGAGCTTCACGATGGTCGCGTACGCCCCCGCCTCGTGACTGTACGCGTAGCCCGCCGCAACAACGGACGAGGTGTCGTTGATGGCGGTGCCCGCCCACATGCCGAAGCCCGCGTCCGTCATGCCGTAGCTGTGCCCGATGGCGGGGAAAATAAAGACCGCGAGCACATTAAAGAGGAAAATCGTCGCAATCGAAATCACGACGTCCCGATCCTTCGCCCCGATGACGGGCGCAACGGCGGCAATCGCAGAGCCGCCGCAGATGGCGGTGCCCGCCCCGACGAGCGACGTCATATCGCGGTCGAGTCCGAGCGCTTTCCCCATGAGAAACGCCGCGCCGAACGCCGCGATCAATGTGAATATCATGACGTAGAGCGACTGCGCCCCCACCTCGGCGACGTGAAAGAGATTCATCTCAAAGCCAAGCAGGATGATGGCATACTGCAAAATCTTCTTGCCCGTAAAGCGAATGCCGCTCTCCACCGACTTCGGACGGCGGCGCCGCGCAAACAGCATCCCGATGAGGATGCCGAACACAGGACCGCCGACGATGGGGAAATAGCCACCGAGCACATAGGCGGCAATCGCAAAAATGAGCGTGTAGAGGATGCCCTTCAGATCTTCCCGTTTCATCCAAAATCCTTTCTATCGAGGAACACCGTCACGAAAGCAGCTCCGCCCACTCCTTCTCGCGAAATCCCGTGAGAATCCCCTTCGGCGTGATGATCAGGGGACGCTTGACGAGCATCCCGTCCGTGGCGAGCAGTGCGTACTGCTCCTCCTCCGTCATCGCGGGCAGCTTGTCCTTCAGCCCGAGTTCTTTATATTTCAGTCCGCTCGTGTTGAAAAACCGCTTGAGCGGCAGACCGCTGCGCTCATGCCACGCGCGCAGTTCGTCCGCCGTCGGCGGCTGTGCCTTGATGTCGCGCATCGGCGCGCCGCAGCCGTGCGCCCGCAGGAACTTCTCCGCCTTTTGGCAGGTCGAGCACTTCGGGTAGCCGATGAATAAAATTTCCTTTGTCATATGATGTTCCTCCCTCATACTTACATATCTTCAGCACGGGCAATATGATGCGAAATTGTTCTCGCAAGTTCCTTCGCCCTAGCAAAATCTTCTTCCGTGAGCACGATCAATACATAGTTGTCACTGCCGACATCCTGCGCCGCAAGCACATAGCCGCGCCACGCGTCATTCAGGGCTTTGCACCACTGCTCTATATTTTCGGTCTCACCAAGCATATCTTCATGGATTGCGACCGGCAGACCTGCGGTCAATTGCTTTACGGCAGAGAGAAAATCGGCTTTTTCACTTTTGGCGTCAAGCGCAGTCGCCCTTCCTCTTCGCAGCAGCTCTTCAGAAAGCCGCATCCATGCGGTTTCGATCTCCTCCGGGTCTGCCTTCCCAATGAATTGCTTGGCATACCCCGCATCGCCCGTCAGCAGCTCCGCTAAGGCGGCAAAGGACGCCGCGCGTTTTTCCGCATCGTCCTCCGGGACTTCAACGTATGTGCCGGATTCGGGAAGCCGGCGATCCTTCACGAAATTTCGCATCATCCGCACGGCATCTTCATAGTGCAAGTCGGTGATCCGATATTTTTTATTCCGGACGTCCAGATATAAATCCACACACTCTTGACGTGCCCCGACAACCGCTTGCATCAGCGTGCAGCCGCCGATCTCATGCGGCGGGCGTATCTCCGTATACATGATATGTCCGTCCCGCATCGCGCGGAGCGAATTATCGATGCCCGTGATATGGAAGCCGCTGCGATCATATATCGGGCTTTTCATGTGCCAGTCTTCATAGGTGTGAAATACTTTTTCCTGAATCAGGTGATAGAAATTCATCGTAACCACACTGCCCTTTACGCGCGCTCATCGGCAATTGAAATATATCGCCGCTTCCACTTCATTATACAAGCACGGAAAAATTTTTCAACTTTTTTCTTTTTGACCTATTGACTTTTTGACTTTTCGTTGTATAATAACAATCAGAAGGCGGGCGATGAAGAAAGCCCCCCCTTCCAAAACAGACAGTGAACGGCGCGCGGCTCTCCAAACGGTACGCGCACCGGAATAAAGCACAACGAGGAGTTGATCATCATGTTTGGATTGGTACCTTTTGCCGGGCGGCGCGGACTCAGCCGCAACGATAACGCGAATCCCTTCGCTCTCTTTGACGCGATGCGCGATTCCTTCTTCCACGATGGGTTTCCTGCCGCAAACTGGGGCGCGGGCTCGTTCAAGGTGGACGTGAAGGATGCGGACGATCACTATGAGCTGACCGCCGATCTGCCGGGCATGGCAAAGGAGGACATTAACCTCAACTACGAGAACGGCTATCTGACGATCGCCGCCACCCGCAGCGAGTCGAAGGACGAGAAGGACGACGCGGGCAACTACATCCGCCGCGAGCGTCATACGGGTGAGGTGAGCCGTTCGTTCTACATCGACGGCATCGACGACGCGAACATTCACGCGGAGTTCAAGGACGGCGTGCTGCAGGTCAAACTGCCCAAAGCCGCCGGCGACGCGCCGCGCAAGCAGATCGAGATTAACTGACCCGCAGCGTTGTTCCCTGCGAGCGGACGCGTTATCTCCCATAAACTCCCATAGCGAAAGACAGACGATTACCTGCCGTTTGGCAGGTGTCTCGTCTGTCTTTTTTATATGCAGTTTTCTGTCGGACGGCAAGGATACGCGGCGACAGCTTTGCAGGTATTTTCTGTTGCGTCATGCCTTCCTATGCCGGTTCCGTACGCTCCCCGGGTGTTCTTCGCACATGCGCTCCCAATCTGCCGGCGGGATGTCGCTGACTTCTCCCGCGGCACGCGCGAGCGCATAGATTTTCATAACTTCTTCGCCCGCTTCGATCAGCGCGACAGCCTCTTCCAGCGTCGCACCCACGGCAATACAGCCGTGATTTGCAAGGAGCAGCAGATCGCGGTGCGCGATCGCCTCCTCGATGCCGTCCGCAATTGCGGGCGTGCCCGGTTGTCCGTAGGGCAGACAGGGAATATCCTCAAAGAGAAGCCCAAAGGTGGTGGAGCAGCGCAGACGGATTGACCGACTGCAGAAGGCATAGGCTGTGAGATACGGTGCGTGGACGTGCACGGCGGCACTGCAGTCCGGCCGCGCGTCGAGCGCCGCCCGATGGAGCAAATATTCGCTTGACCGCCTGCAGCTGCCGCCGACCTGTTCATCGCCGCGCATGACGGCGATCATATCGGGCGTAACCAGGGATTTTCTCTTGCCGGAGGGCGTAATGTAGAGTTTCCCCTCCGTCCGATCCAGCACGGAAATATTCCCTTCCAGGGAGTTTACCAAGCCCTTCTCATCCAGCAGCTTGGCGTAGAACACAACCTCTTCCGCTTTTGTCATGCGCTGTCACCCCACAATATTTCCATACATCCGGCGTATCCACTTCTTTATTTCGCGATCGCCGCAGAATTTCCTTCTGCGCGCCTGCACCGGAGTCTCGCGTCAGTCGAACTTTATCCCTGCCCGTAGTACGCATTCTTTCCGTGCTTATTCATTGCCAATCGGCACCCGTGGTTAGCCTTTCTCCGCAAAAGCAGCGGCAACCATCTCGGCCAGAAGCATCAGCGGCTGCGGCAGCCACCGGTCTTTCACCGCGAGGATCTGCAGCTCCATGTTCATTTCATAATCCACAACATCAAGGGGGACGACACGATGATCACAAATCGCATTGGCAACCGTGACGGCAGGTAAGATGGATATCCCCAACCCTGCCGCGACAAAGTCGATGATGGTCTTGCTCGTGCCGATTTCGAGACGATCATATAAAAAAAGCCGGCGCGCTGCCAGATCATCTTCCAGCTGCTTGCGGTAGTTTGTCCCCCGCTCAGTCAGGATCCACGCGGTCTTCGTCAACTCCTCCAAACGAACAGGACGGTGCGCAAAGGAATTGTCCGGAGCTGCAATAAATTGTATGGGAGACGGCACATGATACAGGAGGCGTATGTTCGGCATTTCGCTGAACCGATCGAGGAGGATCGCCATATCGATGCCGCCCCGCAGGAGTTCCTGCCGGAGCTGCGGCGCCGTGCTCACATGCACTTGCAGCCGAACATGCGGATACCGCTGCAGGAACGCACCGATGCTGTTCATATAATGCGATGTGGCAATCGTTTCAATAACACCGATGAAAAAGATTCCTTCCGGCTCTGCCGCCCCGCGGAACTGTGCCAGGGTCTCTTGTTCCAAGGCAATCATGCGATTTGCATGCCACAAGAAGGCACGCCCGGCACTCGAAAGCGCCACACGGCGTCCCATACGAATAAACAACTCTGTACCAAGTTCTTCCTCCAACAGGCGAATCTGCTGTGTTACCGTTGACTGCGCATAGTTCTGCCGCTGCGCCGCCTCGGTAAAGCTTCCCGTCTCAGCCGCATAAACGAAGGTCTTAATGTTCCGCAGCTCCATAAATCTCCCCTCCTTTCCATCATTTTTTTCGATAAAGAAATTTACTATTCTCAATTTTACTTAAGTGTTTCTTTTATGATACCATAAATATAGAAAGACGCAACCGTTATTCTGCCGCTATATTTCCTGTTTGGAGAAAGGAGCTTTGCCGTGGAAATCATCAAAGCCGTCAACGGCATCTTTTGGGGCTGGCTGATTGCCGGTCTCCTGCTTTCATGCGGTATTTTCTACACGATCCGCCTCGGCGTGCCGCAGGTAAGGTACTTCACCCAGCTTGTGCCAAACCTCTGGAAGGCCAGCCGCGACGCGACAGGCGTCAGTGCATTCGGTGCGCTCTGCTCGGCCATCGGCAGCGAAGTCGGTGCGGGCAGTCTCGTCGGCGTTGCAACGGCGCTCGCCTCGGGCGGTCCCGGCGCGATCTTTTGGATGTGGGTAACGGCCATCCTCGGTATGCCCATCATGTTCGGCGAGGCGGTACTCGCGCAGATGTTCCGTGTGCGAAACGAAGACGGAACGACGTTTCGCGGAGGTCCCGCATACTACATGAGACGAGGGCTGAACGCCCGCGTACTCCCCATCCTCTTTTCTGTCTCGGTCATTCTCGGCAACGGCGTCGTTTACTGTATGGTACAGAGCAACTCCATCGCGGGGTCGTTCAGCGGTCAAGCCGCGCTCCCGCCGCTCGGTGTCGGGGCAGTGCTCGTGATCCTTACGGCGCTCGTTATCTTCGGCGGCATCAAACGACTGTCCACCGTCGCGTCCTACGTCGTTCCCTTCATGGCATTCGCCTATATCATCCTTGCGCTCATCGTGCTCGTGACGCACGCTGAGTGGATTGCCGATATGCTCCGCCTTATCTTCGACTCCGCATTCGGTATTCAACAGGCGGCGGGCGGGGCGCTCGGCTACACGGTGCAGGAGGCGTTCCGCTATGGTGTCGCACGCGGGCTGTTCAGCAATGATGCAGGCGCCGGAACGACTCCGTCCATGCACGCGGCGGCAAATGTCAAGCATCCTGTGAACCAAGGGCTTTCCGGAATGCTCGGTGTTTTCGTGACAACGATCATCGTCTGCAGCTGCACGGCATTCTGTATCCTGCTCTCGGGCGCTCTGAACGGTGATCTAAAAGGGATCCAGCTGACACAGGCCGCATTCTCCGCTTCGTTCGGCGACCTTGGCTACTGGCTTGTCGCCGCCGCGATGTTCCTGTTCGGCTATACAACGCTGCTTGCCAATATGTATTACGGTGAGGTGAATACGCGCTACCTCTTCCCGGACAAGGAACACGCCGTAACCGCATATCGGATCTTCGCACTTGCGCTGATCCTTTTCGGCTCTATCGTCCCCGTCACTTCTATGTGGGAGTTCTCCGATCTATTCGGTGCTCTCATGGTGCTTTTCAACGTTATCGCATTGTTCCGTCTGTCCAAATACGTAGTCTTTGCGCTCAAAGACTACCGGCAGAAGAAGAAAACGACCGATACGCCGCTATGGGACTATGACGCGGACGTCGTCGAACTCTATCGCAGCCGCAGCAACTGAACGTGTTAAAGGAGCTATATTATGAAGGATTTCAAGGAAACCTGCCGTCTTGGTCTGATTCAGGCAGCCCCCGTCATGTTTGACAAAGCAGCGTCTCTCAAAAAAACACTCGAATGGATTGAAAAGGCTGCTGAGAAAGACGCCGAGCTCATCGTATTCCCCGAGCTGTTCCTCCCCGGATACCCCTTCGGCATGACCTTCGGGTTCACCGTTGGCAGCCGCAGCGAGGACGGACGCAAGGATTGGAAACTCTACTATGACAACTCCGTTGTTTGCCCGGGGGCAGAAACGGCCGCCATCGGCGCCGCGGCAAAGAAGCACCATGCCTATATCAGCATCGGCGTCTCTGAACGTGACGATACGACGGGTACACTCTACAATACAAATCTGATGTTCACACCCGACGGTGCGCTTGCCTCCGTCCACCGCAAGCTCAAGCCGACCGGCGCGGAGCGCTTTGTCTGGGGCGACGCGAACCGCGGCTACTTCCCGACGATCGACAGTCCATGGGGGCCGTTGGGAAGCCTCATCTGCTGGGAGAACTATATGCCGCTCGCGCGCGCGGCACTCTACGACCGCGGCGTGAACATCCTCATCGCGCCGAACACGAACGACGTTCCCTCGTGGATCAACACGGTACAGCACATCGGGCTTGAAGGCCGCTGCTACTTCATCAACGCGGACATGGTCTTCACGCGGGACGACTATCCCCGCGCCCGGCTGCACTGCTCCGAGGAGATTGATCGGCTGCCTGAGATTGTCTGCCGGGGCGGCAGCTGCGTGATCGATCCATTCGGCAATTTCTATACCGAGCCCGTCTGGGACAAAGAGGAGCTCATCGTCACGACGCTCGACCTCGGCAAGGCTGCGTCGGCCAAAATGGAGTTTGATCCCTGTGGTCACTACGCACGCCCCGACGTACTCGAACTCAAAATCAACGACAAATAAACTCTGCAGGCGCCACATTCTGCACAAACGGATGAGGAGAGCAGTATCATGAGAACAGAACACGATTTCTTGGGCAGTCTTGAGGTACCCGACGATGTGTACTACGGCGTTCAAACGATGCGCGCCATCGAGAATTTCCGCATTACAGGGCAAAAACTTGACCCTGATTTCATCGTGGCGCTCGCGCAGGTAAAAAAAGCCGCGGCGCTTGCAAACATGGACACGGGGCGTCTCCCGCATGAGATTGGTGATGTTCTCGTACGCGCCGCCGACGAGGTCATTGCGGGCGAAATGTTCGACCAGTTCCCCATCGATCCGATTCAGGGCGGCGCGGGGACATCCATCAATATGAACATGAACGAGGTGCTCTGCAACCGTGCGCTCGAGCTGCGCGGCGAGGAAAAGGGACGCTATGACATCATTTCGCCGAACAATCACGCGAATATGGCGCAGTCGACGAACGACGCGTTCCCGACGGGCATCAAGGTGTGTCTCTCGGCGAAGGGGACGCGCTTTGTCTTATCGCTCGACCGGCTTGCCGCAGAACTCGAGCGCAAGGCGACGGCATACCGCGGCATCCTCAAGATGGGGCGCACGCATTTGCAGGATGCCGTCCCCATCACGCTCGGGCAGGAGATGGGCTCGTACGCGTCCGCGGTGCGCCGTTCGATTCGGCGTATCCGCTACGTTCTGCGGCATATCCATACGATCAATATGGGCGGCACCGCCGTCGGCACGGGACTCAACGCGGAGCCGGCGTACATCAAGGCGGTCGCAAAGCGTCTCTCGGAGGTCACAGGCGAGCAGTACCGCACGTCGCAGAACATCATCGACGCAACGAACAACACCGATGCGTTCGCCGACGTCTCGTCCGCGCTGAAGAATGCGGCGCTCGTCCTCATCAAGCTTGCCAACGATTTCCGACTTATGGCATCGGGACCGCGCTGCGGGCTGAACGAGCTGCATTTGCCGATGCGTCAGCCGGGCTCGTCCATCATGCCGGGCAAGGTGAACCCCGTCATCGCGGAGGTACTCGATCAGGCATGCTATCAGGTGATCGCCGGCGATCTCGCCGTCACGCTCGCCGTGGAGAACGGACAATTCGAGTTGAACGTGATGGAGCCGGTGATGGCGTTCAACATGTTCAACTCGCTGAATTACCTCACGCGCGCCGTCAACACCTTTGTCGAGAAACTGCTCGTCGACCTTGTGCCAAACGTCGATCAGTGTCAAAAGTGGCTTGACAACAGCGTCGGCATCGTCACGGCGCTCCTGCCGCACATCGGGTATGAGAAATCCGCCGAGCTCGCACGCGAGGCCTATACAACAGGAAAGCCCATCCGCGAGATCGTTCTGGACTGCGGCCTCCTCTCGAAAAAAGAGCTCGATCACATCCTCTCCCCGCGTCAGATGACACGCCCGGGCATCGCCGAATAAGTTTTCTCTGCCGATACACGACATGATTTTGCTGTGTATCGGCTTATTTTATTGAAATTTTTCCGGTGCATTGGAAAGGATTTCGCCCGTATCTGCCGAAAATAATTCGAATAAGGTAATTTTCTGTATTTTTTAAGGAGGTCGTTTCATTGGCTATCACCGGAGGAATTATTGTTATCCTCGCCTTTGTTGCCATCATCAAAAAGTACGAGACACGCATGGTGCTCATTGCCGCAGGTTTTTTAATGTGCTTCATCGGCGGCGTAGGCGGCAATGCCGTCGCAGCATTCAGCAAGACGATGGTGCACGGCTCACTCGTGCCGGTCATCTGTACGGTCATGGGCTTTTCGTATGTCATGAAAATCACGACGTGCGACCGTCACCTCGTCGAATCGATCTCGGGCGTCATTACGCGGAGCAAATTCATCCTCATTCCGCTGGCAACGCTCCTCACATGGTGGATCAACATCGCCATCCCAAGCGCTGCCGGCTGTTCGGCGGCGGTCGGCAGCATCCTCATCCCCACGCTCATGGCTGCGGGCGTCCATCCCGCGATGGCGGCGGCGGCGGTGCTCGCAGGCACATGGGGCAGCGCGATCAGTCCGGGACAGGCGCACAACATCTTCGTCGCCGACCTCGCACAGACCGACCTCATGACCGTCATCATGGCGCAGGTGCCCGCCGCGATCATTGCCTCCATCGTCGCGGTGATTACCCTCACCGTCATCGCAGCCATACGCAAAGAGGGGCCGGATGCCGCGCGCAGTGCGGCATATCTTGCAGAACTCGAGAAGGAGGAGGGCGGCAAGAACTTTAAGGTCAATGCCCTTTACGCGCTCGTTCCCCTCGTCCCGCTCATTCTGCTCGTGCTTGGCAGCAAGCAGATTGCGTTCCTCCCGCTCGTCGATGTGCCGACCGCGATGATCGTCGGCACAGTGCTCGCGATCATTGTCACACGCCAAGATCCCCAGGAGATTACAAAAAAATTCTTCAACGGTATGGGCAGTGCCTACGGTGATGTCATCGGACTCATCATCGCCGCAGCAGTCTTTACCACGGGTATGGCGGCAATGGGGCTCACGGACAGCCTGATCGAAGCGATGAAGGGATCAGAATCCGTTGCCAAGCTCGCGGGCGCATTCGGTCCCTTCCTCATCGCTGTCATCTCCGGCTCGGGCGACGCGGCGGCGCTTGCCTTCAACGGGGCGATTACCCCGCAGGCAGCTTCGTTCGGCATGAGCATCATCGACCTCGGCTCGCTCGCACAGATGGCAGGTTCCATCGGACGCTCCATGTCGCCGGTCGCAGGCGCAGCACTCGTCTGCGCAGGGCTTGCAAAGGTCAGCCCCATGGAGCTCACCAAACGCAACGCTCTCCCGATGCTGCTCGCGACCGTCACGTTCATGATTGTGCTCTTCCTCTAATAGAAAGCGTAACGCCATGATCAACAAGAAAAGAGTTTTGGACGAGTTCTTCGCGCTCGTCTCCATCCGCTGCTCCACCCTCGACGAACGGGAAATGGGCAATCTGCTCACCGCTCGGCTGCGGGAACTCGGCGCCGCGGAGATTCATGAGGACAATGCCGGGGAAATCCTCGGCGGCAACTGCGGCAACATCGTCGCGAATTTCAAGGGATCGGTTTCCGGTGTTCCGACCGTCATGCTGACGGCACATATGGACTGTGTAGAGCCGTGCGCGGGTATTCGCCCACAGCTCGTGGACGGCGTGATCCGCTCGGACGGTACAACCATTCTCGGAGCGGATGACAAGGCGGGCGTCGTCGCCATCCTCGAGACGCTGCGCTGCCTGCGCGAGCAGCACATCCCGCACGGCGATCTGCAGATCGTCTTTACCGTCGCCGAGGAGGGCGGCGTGAACGGCTCGCAGAACATCGACCAATCGCTCTTGCACGCCGACGTCGGCTTTACACTCGACACGCACGGTCACCCGGGCATGGCGGCGTTCAAGGCGCCGGGCAAGAATCAGATCGAGGTCGCCGTGCGCGGCAAGGCGTCCCACGCGGGCGTTGACCCCGACACAGGACGCAACGCCATCATCGCCGCAGGCAAAATCCTCGCCGCCATGCCGCAGGGGCGCATCGACGAGGAGACCACCTGCAACGCGGGACGCATCACGGGCGGCACGGCGACCAACGTCGTCGCAGAATTTTGCACGATCAATTTCGAATCGCGCAGCCGCGACAAGGCAAAACTCGACGCCCTCACCGCGCGCATGGTTGAGATCGCCGAGCGCACGGCAAAAGAAGCGTCCTGCACCGCGACCGTCACCGTCAAGAAGGACTACGATCCCTACGAACTCCCGCAGGACGCGCTCGCGATCCGGTATCTGCACCGTGCCGCAGGCGCGCTCGGATTCCCCGTCATCCTCGAGGAGGAGGGCGGCGGCTCCGACGCGAACTTCTTCAACGCCTACGGCATCCCGACCACCGTCCTCGGCGTCGGCATGACCGACTGCCACACGAAGGAAGAATCCCTCCTCGAAGAGGATCTCTACAATGCCGCCGAACTCGCCCTCGAGATCGTACGGCAGGCGGCGCTCAAATCCTAAAAAATCTCCCATGACAGCAAAAGAGCTGTGCACTTGCGCACAGCTCTTTTGCTGTACATAACGCATCTATTTTAACACCTGTTGCTAACCCCTTTCCCACGTGATATAATCACTTCAACGATCAACGAAGGAGGAGGCGGGACAATGAAAAAAGGAAATACAGATCAAGACGCAGATGCGCGCGTCCCCGCGCTCATCCCTCACCCTGCATCCGTCGGAAGCGTGCGCCCCATGGACGCCCCCGCGCTGAGCGTTCGGCAGGATGCCATCACGCCCGAGTATTTCATCACGCATTTCTATGAGTATCTGCCGCGCTATATCGCGGGCGGCGCCCCGACCGAGGACACGCGCGACACCTACGAGCTTGCGATCCGCCTGTTCCTCCGCTGGTGCGTAGAACAGGGACTGCACCCGCTGAATGACGTCCGCGACTATCAGATCCGCGTCTACATGGAGGAGATGCGCCGCAGCAATTACAGCGCTGCGACCCTCATGATCAAGGGCGCCGCCATCCGCGCCTTTTATAAAGTCGCCCAGCGGCTTTCCTTTATCGCGGAAAATCCCTGCGCCGACCTCCAACTGCGCAACCCGCAGCACCTTGACGAGGACTATAAATATCTCACCGTCGACCAGATCGGCGAGATCTGTGCCTATCTCAAAGAGGACAAAGACGCCCTCAAACGCCTCCGCAATCTCCTCATCGTCTACCTCATGGGCGTCGAGGGACTGCGCGTCGTCGAAGTCATGCGTCTCTCCGACGAGGACATCGACTGGCAACGCGGGCGCATCGAGGTTCGCGGCAAAGGACACGCGGGGCTCATCTACCCCTGCGAAGAAACCCTAGAGCTCCTCAAGGCATACCTCGAGGAGCGCGGCGCAGTGCCGCAGGAAAATCGGCTCACGCCGACCATCATCTCCTGCTCCCCCAACAACGCACAGGGGCGTATCTCGCGCGTCGGCATCCGCTACGTCATCAACCGCGCGCTCACCGCAGCGGGACTCAAACAGCCCGGCTACGCCTGCCACCTCTTCCGCCACAGCTGCGGCACGAACCTCTACCAAGAGACCAAGGATCTGCGCGTCGTACAGGAAACCCTCCGCCAGCGCAGCCCCAAAGTCACCGCCAAATACGCCCACGTCCACGACCGCATGGAACGGCGCTATACACGCGGAATCACCCCGGGCGTGAAGGTGGATGAGTAAACATAATGCCGTTAGATAACCGCCGTTTTTCCGACATAAAGGCGTATACATAAAACCGTGTAGGTCCATAGGACACACACGGTTTTTATATTTTATATTCTGATTTCTGTTCTTTTATCCATTGCCCGATATGACCGAAACCGATCTAATCGCCGTAATATTTTCAATTCCTTTTCTAACCGATCACTCCCGTCTTGCTCGACCGGCTACCGCCTCGTTGATCAAATTCTCCCATGCAGACCATATTCGATCAGGCGCATATTGCCGCATAGATTCGCGTGCCGCTCCCCCCATCTGTACGCGCAGAGCACGGTCTGACATCAATTTTTTCATTGCCGCCGCCAGAGGTTCAACCCCATCCTCGCATAGCAGCCCCGTTACACCGTCACGAACCAATTCGTTTACAGCCGCGCAGCTGCGATAGGCAATCACGGGCAGCCCTTTGCTCATTGCTTCTGCCGGCGCAAGACCAAATCCCTCGTATGCGCTCGGAAATACAAAGAGATCACCTGCCGATAAAACCTCTTCCACATGCGTCGTCACGCCTTTCAAAAACACACGCTCTGCTAATCCGTATCGTCGAATGAGTTTCTCAAGCTCCCGCGTATATTCTCTGCGGCTCTCTCCTCCCCAAATCTCAACTTGCCACGCGGGAAACTGTTTTGCAACACGCGCAAAAGCCTCGATCAGAAGATGCGGCTGCTTATGATTTTTTACCAAACGGCCGACAAATATAATCTTATATACGGGCTTCTCCACAGCAAGATTTGCCGATTCCCCATACTGGTCGACAACATTACCGATCACAACCGTTTTCATGTCCGGAAACCGTCGTGTAATCGCCTCGGCAAACGACGGCATCAGAACTTGACAGGCAGCGCTCTTGCCGAGCGCCGGAATCTCCTCTGTCGCATATGTGTGAAAATAATCCTCAGGATCCCCGTGCGACATCGTAATCACAGGAATATGTGTCCCTATATCGGACAGTAATAATTTACTCGAGGCAGGCTGAAACGCAACAATGACATCCGGTTGAAATTTTTGTAAAACTGCGCGCGCCTGATCCTGCAATCGTCCATAGAACGTATCATTTACCCCACGCGCACGCCGAATATCGAATGGGCGAAGCAATTCGCGTTTGAGTCTTAAACACAGCGGATACTTGATATGCTTCCCGCCATAGTGCTGTAAATTATAGCACTGCACAGAACTGCCAAGCGGGAAAAAAGGCGCCCCCTCTTTGTCGTCACAATGAAACATCGCCACCGTATGCCCGCGGCGGCTCATTTCATTAGCAAAGAGACAGTTCACCTTCTCCATTCCTCCGGTCGCCCCCACAAGGCCGGCCGTATTCGCAGTCAGGATGCGCATCAATGCCCCCTATCGCAGGATTTTCTGCATTTGCTTTTCAATTTCTTCGTCAATCTCATCAAGCATCTGAAACCTTCTTCGATAGACAGCGCGTTTTCGTGCGGGGACTTCCTCGATGGCTTTGCAATGGAGTGTGAGAGGAAGTTCATAAAATCGATGATCCTCCGTCAAATGCCCGCCGACTTCCTCCCAAAAAGCGCCGAAGTCCGTTTTCAATTTGCGATCGCGCCGCACATGGTTATTGGCATAGTATCCTGCATTGGACACGGCAAAAATTCGCCGCACGCCAAGCGCACGAGCCACTGCCTGTGTCATAAAGAGGATGAGATTCTTCGTACGGAACCGATGCGCGCGTTTGGTCATCTCACGAACAAAATTCTGTGCATCATCGGTATTTGGTCCCTGCATCGCTCCGATCACCAGTGCCGGGTTTCCCTCCCGATGATCAATCCAAAAGATAATTTGGTACAGATGCACACCGTCCACATCCATGATCACGGAAAGCAAGCCTTCTTTGCGCTGTCCCGGCTCGAATTTAAGATAGGCACGCCATTCTATATCATTTTCGGGCGATCTCCAAATCTCATGGATACCGTCAAGACCGAGACTAATAAACTGCTCTGCGCTCAATTTCTCTTCTAAGAATGCATAATGTGCTTGAATCAGGCGAATACGCCTACTTACCGTAGAGCCCGCATAAAAAAAGGCGCGCGTCGCCTGTTCTATCATATAGGGATTTCTTGCATAGAGTTCCGTGCGAACCCCATTCTCATGAAAAAATTGATATAGTTCACGAAGTTCATTCCAATGCAGCGCTGCACGCAACATAAAAATAGCGGCACGCCGCCCCTCCCGTAAATGATTGAACCGATAGGCACGACGTGCAACATCATAAATCTCTGCAAGCATAAAACAATTCCTCTAAACCGTCACACTCGTCCCACTATACTTAGGATCAGAAATAAGTTCCATAAGCTGCACAGCAAGTTTCTTCGGCGCGTATCGCTCTGCAGCACGAGCAAGCTCCGCATGATATTGGGGCTCGTTAACATCATAATTATTGATGAACTGCTCCATCGTACGCCCGAGAGCCTCCATATCACCGCTTGGGAACGTCTCTCCAATGTGAAAGGATTCAAATACTTCGGGGTTCATCTCATCGCTGACAACAACAGTTTTTCCAAACCCGATCGCCGTAAACAGCATCGCACTGCATTGATAACGATATCGCTCCGCAGCATATGGCATAAGCATCGTATCGACATCAGCGATCATACGCTGCCAATCCGCACCGATCAATCCTTTATGCAAGAACTCGATATTCTTCCGACCTTCATATTTTCGTATGATGCGGTCAAAGTCCGCCGCATCCTCCGGTCGTGTGGTTGCACCTTGCACAATAAGTTTCACAGGGCGCGTATAAGCACGGCTCATGAACACTGCAAGAAAATCTTCCAGTTTTTTCTCGCGCCGATATTGTCCAAAAAACCCCATCGTGAGTGTTTCTTTTTTTGTGTTTTCGGGAGGCGCATCTATATCGCGCGGAATATACGCCGGTGGGACAATGGCGTAGATATTCTTGAGCCGCTTGCCAAAAACATTCTGCGTCAGCGTCAGAGCGACCAGTTTAATATTAGGATATGGTAAAAGCTTCTCAGCTTCACGCAAAATCGTCGGTGCATCGTCCGGTCTAATCCCATGCAAAATAAGAACGATAGGAACGGGTGAGTTTTTCAAGATATTTTTTCGAAGTGCACGTAAATAGCGATAAGAGGCAGTAGGAATAATAATTGCGTCAATATTCCCTTCCGTCGCCTCTTGATAAAGCTGCTTATACCAATTCTGCCGCCGACATTCTCTCCGTACTGCCGCACATATTTTCTTTATCCCATGCAACCCCGTATATGTAACAACTTCACCTTTTAGCCTATGCACAGGCACATGGTAATCCATGCCAAATTGGAATCCTTCCGGAACATAAAACGAGATCTCATGTCCCAGAGCACGCAGTTCCTCAACGAGAATGCGATCAAAATCGACCTCATGCCCGCCGGGGGTCATGATATTCTCAAAGATGGCAATTTTCACGGTGATCCTCCATGTTTTAGTTAGCTGATTCTTACATGAAAAGTCGATGCGTTTTACTCTATTCTATCGTATCCGCTTGATTCCATCCAATCGCCCCCACTGCAGGCACAGCCCGAGCAGCAGCCAGTGCAGTTTCATGACGGCAGAGTTGCCCATGTTGTACTCTGTCAGCCCTTGCAGAATCAGCCCCATTACCACCGCCGCGGCAATAAGCGCCGCGATCTCATGCGTTGTGCTCCATATGCGAACACTTTGGAGAATCCATGTGCCCCAAAAGAAGAGCAGCGCCAAAAGCCCGACAGCCCCACACTCTGCAAGCATATGCATCACATTGCTGTGCGCATGTGTAAGTTCACGTTCCTTTGCTTCGGGAAGAATATAGCCGCCTTGATATTCCGATTTGAACTGCGCAAAGCCTACCCCAAGAGCAGGGTGATCCTCAAACATATGATAGGCGCTCGTCCATAGACGAATCCGCTCTGCGTTGCTCTGCAGATTCATATCACCAATACTTTCAAACCGCGAGGAAAGTATCGGCACAGATGCAAAGATTCCCCCGAAAAGGATGCAGACAAGGACGGCGGCCGCAACGAATCGCTTCTTCTGCTTCATCAAAAGCCCGCAGCATAAAAACGTCACGATCGGTACTGCAAGCCACGCTCCGCGTGTTCCATTATAAAGAAGTGCGATGCACCCGAGAAGGAGCAGTATACGCGCCGGAATACGATATTTTTCATCCATTTGCCCGCTCAGCAGCAGCAATACAAGGGACGGAAGGAGCATCGATAGAAATCCGCCCACCGACATGTAGATGGAGAATCCGGACGCTCTAAAATTTCCTTGGAATATGCCTTGATATATCACGGCCAAATCATTGACCGCAAATGATATGGCGACACACACAGCAATGATTGCGAGCTGCCTTTTCTCTCGAATCATGAGAAGGACGGCATAGAGCCCCAACATGCGATAGCCATAGTAGTCGCCAAACGTCCTCAGACTCTTCGATATATCGCTCGAAAAAAGTGATGATAAGATAATCGCGCCCATGAGAATGAGCAGCGATACTCTCATCCGGCCGTCAGGCAGCGCCGTCTGCCAATCATCGTGTTTGATCCATAGCCGCAAGAGCAACACAGCGACGAGTGTACCAAGGAATATATTGGCACCTGCAATTGAGATATTACTGCATAATCCAAAGCCACAAAGCAAATAAAACGCCCATTGATGAACACGTCTCACAGACAGATTCAGAGACAACCCTCTCACTCTCATTTCAGCTCTCTATGAATTCAAGTATTGATCGCCCCCCGCACCGCCTCGCATAAATCCCCGCCCGTATAGAGCACGCCGCGGACACCTGCCTGCTGCGCGCAGGAAATATCGCGCAGGGCGTCGCCGATCATGAGGGAGGCGGCGGGATCGATGTTGTGCTCGCGCAGGGCGCGCAGGAGAAGCCCCGGCGCAGGTTTGCGGCAGTCACAGTCCTGCCGGTAGGCGGGAATCTTTGCCTCCGGATGATGCGGGCAGTAGTAGAACGCGTCGATGTGTGCGCCGCACTTTTGCAGCTCCGCATTCATCCAGTCGTGCAGGCGCGTGACGTCGCGCTCGGGGAAATAGCCGCGCGCGACGCCGCTCTGGTTCGTGACGACGATCGCGAGATAGCCGTGCGCATTCGCCCAGCGCACTGCATCGATCGCCCCCTCCGTCCACACGAACGCCAGAGGGTCGTGGAGGTAGTCGACATCGACGTTGAGCGTGCCGTCACGGTCGAAAAAGATCGCCTTATTCTTCGGCATAGGAGAAATATCCGCCCCCGTCGAGGAACGCGCAATACTCCCGCACCGCCGTCTCCATGGGGGTAAATCCGCCGTCATAGCCTGCGGTGAGGAGCGCGGTCGTGTCCGCCTGCGTGTAGTTCTGATATTTGCCGCGCAGCACCTCGGGGAAGTCGCGATAGGCGATCTTGCCCGTGCCGAGTGCGTCGATGACGGCACGCGCCGCTTCGTTGTAGGTGTGTGCAGTCCCTGTGCCGCAGTTGTAGACGCCGCTCTCGCCGCCGTTTTCCCAGAACCACAGGTTGACGCGCACGACGTCCTTCACATAGACGAAGTCGCGCCGCTGCGCACCGTCCGCGAGGCCGTCCGTCCCGCGGAAAAGGCGCGTCTCGCCCGTTTCCTTGATCTGATTGTAGAGCTGGTAGAAGATCGACGCCATCTTCCCTTTGTGGTGCTCCTGCGGTCCGTAGACGTTGAAGTATTTCAGCCCGACGATCTGACTGCGCGCCTCGGGGATCACCTGCCGCACATAGCGGTCAAACGCGAGTTTTGAATACGCATAGGGATTGAGCGCATCCTCGCACACGTCCCCCTCGGTGAATCCGTGCTTTCCCCCGCCGTAAGTCGAGGCTGAGGAGGCGTAAAGGAACGGGATGCGTGCCGCCATGGCAAAGTGGAGGAGCGCCTTAGAGTACGCGTAGTTGACCTTCATCATGTAGTTGACGTCGTACTCCATCGTGTCCGAGCACGCGCCCTCGTGGAAGATGGCGTCGATGTCCGTCCCGTCGAACTCACCGTCCTCAATGAGCCGGAGGAAGTCGTCCTTGTGCCGATAGTCGATGAAATGCAGTCCGCGCAGGTTCTTGTAGTTCTCGCCGTCCTTCAGGTCGTCCACGATGAGGATGTCCGTATGTCCGCGCCGATTGAGCTCGTGGACCAGATTGCTGCCGATGAATCCGGCACCGCCGGTAACGATGATCATGCCGTCACTCCTTCCTCACGGTCGAGCACAGCGAGGAGCTCTTCTCTGCTGACCGCATACGTTCCGACCTTCGAAACGACGACGCTCGCCGCGAGATTCGCGAGATATGCGCCGTCCGCGGGCTTGAGTCCGCCCGCAAGCGCGAGTCCAAAGACCGCAATCACGGTATCGCCCGCGCCCGATACGTCGAACACCTCCTGCGCGTGCGTCGGGATGTGGGCAACCTCGTCGCCGTGGACAATGGAAAGTCCTTTCTCCGATCGCGTGAGGATGAGGTTGCGAATGCTGAATTTGCGCATGACGTAACGCGCCGCTTTTTCCACGTCAAAGTCCTCGTTCGCAATGGGTTCGAGGAGCACCTCGTTGATTTCCTTCAGATTTGGCGTGATGTAGTCGGCATCCTTATATTTCGCCCACTGCGTCCCCTTCGGATCGATGATGACGGGAACGCCGTGATCGTGTGCGGCACGGATGATATGCTGCGCCGCAAATTCGGTGCACGAGCCTTTGCCGTAGTCCGAGATGATCACGCAGTCCATGCTCTCGTTCAGCTTGCCGTCGATATAGGAAAGGTACTGCTTCATGTAGTCGCCGTCCACTGCGCTGGCATCCTCGAAATCAAGGCGCAGCATCTGCTGATGTCCGCCGATGACGCGAATCTTCGTCGTCGTCGGGCGGTTCGTCCGGACAAGCCCTGTGTAGTCGATGCCGCGCGCGGTGAATTTCTCGAGCAGCGTCCTGCAGTGCACATCGTCGCCGACAAAGCCCGCGATGCTGACGTGCGCGCCGAGAAGCGCGATGTTGTGCGCCACGTTTGCCGCGCCGCCGAGCGTCTCGCGCGTCCCCGTCACATGCGTGATCGGCACGGGCGCCTCGGGCGAGATGCGCGTGACCTCGCCGGAATAATATTTATCCAGCATGACATCGCCGACAACGAGAATGTTGCTGCGCACGCTCTTTTCCGCAACGACAGCACGAATTTTGGTCATGTCCATGAAACCGCTCCTATCTCCACTGATTCGGGTGTTCGTCCTATTGTTGTATATTGTACCGAAACTTTCGCCGGACTGCAAGCCTCACGCAATGTGCAACTGCCTACAAAGTGCCGATACCCCAACTTTTTCGCTCAATACCCCAACTTTTTCGCTCAACACCCCAACTTTTTCGCCCAATACCCCAACTTTTTCGCCCAACACACCAACTTTTTCGCTCAATATCCTAACTTTTTTGCCCAACACCCTAACTTTTGGACTCTTACTTCTTGCGTCGATAGTACACAAACCGCCCTCTGCGCATCTTTTCAATCAAATCCTTTTTCATCAATCTTAACACCGCGGTCCGAGCGCCTTCATCGGATTTGATTCTAGTAATCTCTTTGATCTGTTTTTTCGTGATAAGCTCATTCTCACACAGATACTCATAGATCAGCCGATCTGTGGGATTGAGTCCAAGCGCTTCGGACACGGTAATTTCAGGTTCCGGCATTGTCTCCGTGCGTTGGTACTCTCTGTTCAGACGATAGGTTGTCCAACGCCCCTTATGATTCATGAGCAGCAAGCTGCGCTTGGTCAGTCCATACAACACCTTCCCGATGTCGGTCGGGTGGAGATCGAGCAGTGATTGCAGCTGCGTGTTACTGACCTCATCCTCCAAATAGGCTGTCACCAGGATAATCTGCTCATGCGCTGAAAGCCGTCCATATGCCGCCCCAAAAAGTTGGTACAAATAGTCCGTACACTCCTGCGGCATCGCTGAGATCGTCCAAAGCTTCAGCTCCACAATATGAACGTCAAGATTATCGCTGAGATCCGGTTTGCGCCAGTTCTCCTCGCCCCATGCCGATAGAATTGTGGGAAAGCCCGAACCGATATTATCCCCGAGGCCGATCATCCGAAGCATCGTCTGCATCCGCGGGTTTCGCGTTGCTGAATGCCCGCCGCCATAAATCATATCGATCGGGAGTTTCAGATTTCCAGGGTTCGAAAAATAAAAGCCCCGATCTCTCTTGATAATTTTGAGTACCCCGGAGATCAAATAATCGCTGTGGATGATCAGATTGACAAACGCCTCACGGACGGCACGATGTACCGCCGTATCGTCAATGCGGACAATCCCCTCCATGCGGAAGGGACGTTTGATGTCCTCAATCAGTTTTGGAATAACCCGCTTGAGAAAATTATACAGATTATTTTCCCATGTGCCGTCATACGTCAGGCGATCGCTCCACCGGCTTCCCGGGAGTCGGTTTGTCTCGTCGATATAGTCCATGCGGATATGATCAAACCGCTCGCGGATCGGCAGACCTTTTCCAAACATAAGAAGCCCCGCCGTCGTCAGCCCCTCACGCCCGGAAGGGCGCTCCACCGTATAGCCGCCAAGATTCATTAAAAAATCACGATGGGATAAGGGGCTCCAAACATGCCCCGGATTGCGTATATCAAACTCCATACGATACGCAGTCAGCGTATCAAGGTCGATGTCATCCATCGTATAACCGACTAAGAGTGTACCGTCATTCCCTGCATCACTCGCATCGCGGAGCATCGCCTTGATTTCTTCCTCGGTGCAGTGATAGTCACCCTCGTACCCGCGCTTAAAGGTATTTTTGAGTACATTCTCATTGAGGTACACGGGGCGCTGCAGATACGTCGCCTGTGGGACGTCAATGCAGACGAGTGTTTTCCCGTCGACCACCTGTGTCGTCACATCCGCATCGACAAGGATATTGACACTGACCTTATTGCTGTTGATCGTATTCCAAAAATCGCCAATCAGCTTGTCCGGATTCTGCACGCCGCAAATGTGATATGTGCGTTCTCCGATTGGTGCGTCAAGCTGTTCCTCTACGCCGAGCACAATTGTCCCGCCGCGCGTATTGGCAAACGCCGAATAGGTCTCCCATATAGACCGAGGAAGACCGCGCTCCGCTTTTTTATACTCGAGTGTCAAGCTTTCTCCATAGCGCAGGAGATCTTCCACATTCCGCATGTACCGTTCACCTCAATTTTTCTCGGCTCTCGTGACTTTGCCCCGCATGAACGCATCAGAGCTGCTTCGTATACCGATAGGACTCGTATTCCTCCATGCACTGATAGCCGAGGCGTTCGAATGTGCGGCGCGACGCTTCGTTCTTCTTTTCCACATAGGCGACGAGGACGCTGCGCGGGTGGCGCGTGCGCATATGCTCTTCGAGCAGTGCGACCATGCGCGCGCCGTAGCCGTGCCGGCGGTATTCGGCGGCGATGCTGCACGAGATGACGAATCCCTCGTCCCTTTGGTTGACGCGGATGCGCCCGATGGGGGTCTCCCCCCGCATGAGGATGAACAGCTCCGCGCCCGGATCGCGCAGCGTCTCCTCCACCCACAGCAAGTGTGTCGACGCATCGAGCTTTTTGCTGTGAATTTCCCGTGACGTTCCATCGTTACGCCATTGAAACAAGAGCGCGGCATCCGCCATGGTTGCCTCCCGCAAAAAAAGTGTATCGATCGTCTTCACCGCCCTTCGCTATTGGAGCATTCGATTTCGTATAAACTTTGCAAATCGTCTTTTTATTATACCACAAAAGCGCAGCTCGTTATATAGCTGCGCTCTTTTCAGGTGTATTTATTGACGAAAAATTTTTAGCCGAGGACGATCTTGAGCGGCGTCCCCTCCATGTAGGTCTCGGGATGCCCGCTCTTCAGCGCCGTGCGGTAGACCTTCATCGCGTCTTCGAACACGTTGAGCGAGAAATCCAGATCCTCCCGGGTATGCGTGTAGCACGGGAACACGTTCCATCCGAGCAGCACGCCGCGCTTGACGCTCTCCTGCATAAATATGGAGTTATAGAGCCAGTCGCGCCGCCCCTCGTAGTCCGTGTAGTCAAAATTCATGCGGCACGGGTAGCCGATGAGGTCGATCGGCACGCCGATGTCCTTGGCGAGTTTGCGGAAATTATCTTGGAGGTACTTCCCCTTCGCCCAAATCGCCTTCGTCACCTCGCCGGACTCGAGTTCCTTCATCACGGCGATGCCCGCCGCGAGGGAGAGACACTCGCCGCCGAACGTCGTCGAGATGAACACCTTCGGATCGACGTCCTCCATGATGTCTTTGCGTCCTGCGACCATCGCGAGCGGCATCCCGTTCGCCATCGCCTTGCCAAATGTGGAGAGATCGGGCGTCACGCTGAAATACGCCTGCGCGCCGCCAATGCCGAAGTGGAAGCCGTTCACGATCTCGTCAAAGATGAGCAGCGCGCCGTGTTCATGGCAGAGCGTTTTCAAATCTTCGAGATAATGCTCCTGCGGCGCCTCGTGTTCGACGGCTTCGGTGATGACCGCGGCAATGTCGTCCGGATATGCTTTGAAATAGTCCCGCACCTGTTCGAGGTCGTTGTAGTCAAATTTATGGATATAGCTGTGCGACTCCGGGAGGACGCCGCCCTGCCGGTCGTGCTCCGCCGCCGTCGTCCATTCGTGCCAGCCGTGGTATTTGCCGCGCAGGACGTGCCGCCGCCCGGTGTAGGCGCGCGCAATGCGCACCGCCGCCTCCGTCGCGCCGGAACCTGTCTTGAGGAAGCGTACCTTGCCCGCGCTCGGGATATGCTTTACGCACAGTTTTGCGTATTCGACCTCCTCGGGCGCGACGAGCGAGTAGCCCATGCCGCGGCGCAGCTGCGCGACGACCGCATCGTCGACAGCCTTGTATTGATAGCCGAGCAGGACGGGACCCATGCCCATGTCGTAATCGATGTATTCCGTGCCGTCCACGTCCCAGACGTGCGCGTCCTTGCCGCGATCGATATAGATCGGCGAGACGCCCTTGATGTGCGTCTCCGTCCCCTTGCTGTAGAGCTGGCAGCCCGAGAGAATCGTGTCCTGCGCCTCTGCCCAAAGCTCGTTGGATCGGTCAAGTTTGCGGTTTAGAATTGCGCTCATATATTGTAGTGACTCCTTTGTTTTGCTTCATCTTTTCCGAGGCTTTTTGAAAAGCCTTCTTTATCTAGGCAACGGTTATCTGCTCTGCGGCAGGGATGATGTTACGACGCGTCCCGCGGCGCCCGGCGGGGAGAGTGCGAAATGCCCGTCCGCCTGCATCTCGGCGACGCGCGTTTCAAACTGTGTGGGGCGTGGAAGTTCATAGGCGGGACGTCCGCCGGTCTCGGCGAGGAGCTTGTCGGCGTAGGTTAAAATCAGCTCGGGCGGCATCCGCTTCATGCACATCATGTGCTCGTCGCCTGTGAGCGGGCATTCGTGGATGCGGCAGGGGTGGCACGGGACGGGGGCGCGCACGGAGATGCTCTTTGCATCGTAGGGATAGAAGCCCGGGATGGGGGATGCGCCGAACATGCACAGGACGGGGACGTTCATCGCGACACCGACGTGCATAGGGCCCGAGTCCGTCGTGATAAAGAGGGCGCACCGCCGCAGAAGCCCCGCGAGCGTGCCGAGCTTTACTTTCCCGGTAAAGAGATGCAGATGCGGATGCGCCCGCTCCTGCATCTGCGCAACACAGGCGTCTACAATCTCGACGTCCATGGGGCCGCCCATCACGGCGACATGATAGCCGCGTGTGAGATAGCTGTCGGCGACGGCAGCGAAATAACCGGACTCCCAGCGTTTCGTCCGCCAGCTCGCACCGATATTGAGCGCGACGACTTGATCCTCCGGGGCGAACTCCGCCGCCCACAGGCGCGCAGCCTCTTCCTCCGCTGCGGGCGGCACCCACATCTCGAGCCCTGCGTCGTCGATCGTGCCGATGACGCCCGCATCGCGCAGCGCTGCATAGTGAGAGTGGATCTCGTGCATGATCTTATTTTGATCGGGGCTTACGGTGTCAAATGCGAGGGCAAAGCCCGGCTTTGCATATCCGACGATGCGCCGCCCACCCGAGAGTGCGGCGAGCGCCGAGGCGCGTTCGTTGCGGTGGAGATTGACGACGAGATCGTATTTTTCTTTCCGCAGCTTCATCGCAAAGCGGAGGATGCCGAGGAAGCTGTCGTCCTTCCCTTTTTTATCGATGAAGAGACAGCGATCGATATGCCGGTTCTCGCGCACGATGTCGGCGAGCAGAAGGTCGGCGAGGAGGGTGATGCGCGCGGCGGGGTAATTGTGCCGGAGCGTGCGCAGGACGGGCGTCATGAGCATGAGGTCGCCGAGGTGCATGAGGTTGATGACGAGGATGTTTTCGTACATGCGCCCTCAGTCCTTTGCCTGCATATAATACAGCTTCACATATTTTGCCATCGTGTAAAACGCGTGGAACGCGGCAAGGACAAAACCGAGCCGCCCTTCGAAGATGCCGCCCTGCAGGATGTAAAACCGAAAGAACGCAAACGGCGGATCGAGCAGCACTTTTGCAAACGAGCAGGTCTTGCCCGCCGCATGTTGACGCTGTGCCATCAGCATCGTGTATTGGTTGAATTTTTGAAAATAGCGATCCCAGCTCGTATATGTGTAGTGGTAAAGCTCGCCTGCAAGCCGCCGCACGGGCAGCTCCGTACGGGCACGCTCATGGACAAGCCCCTCCCAGCGAACGGCATCGCGCGGGAAAAACCGCAGGCATAGATCGGGACGATGCCCGCCGTAACGCATTTTCTGCCCAAAGGCGATATTGACACGCTTGATCTCATAGGCAGCCTTGGGGTTCTCCTCCGCGATGCGGCGCATCGTCTCCCCCGCCGCAGGACTGACGCGCTCGTCCGCATCCAAATAGAGCACCCAATCCGCCATCGTCTGCGTGAGTGCAAAATTGCGCTGTGCGGCAAAGTCCCCCGCGAGCAGGTGAGAAATAACGCGCGCTCCCGCCTCTGCCGCGATCTCGCGCGTCAGATCCTCGCTCTCATCATCAATCACGAGGATCTCATCGGCGAACGCCGCACTCCGGATGCACGCGCCGATATGGGCTTCCTCATTGTGCGTGAGAATAATCACCGCGATTTTCACAAAATCCTCCTTGCCGGTTCGGTCATGCATCGCCGGAAATGAGCGGCATCGCCCGCGCCATCACCTGCTCCGGCGTAATCACATCAAGGCAGTCGAGCCCGAGCGGGCAAACGCGCTTCATGCAGTGCCGACAGGGGCGGTCGATCTCGATGACGTTCTCTCTCTGCCGGTAGAGCCCGTTGCGCGCGGGCGGCCACGAACCCATGAGCATGAGCGTCGGCGCACCGACCGCATCCGAGAGGTGCGTGGGCCCCGTATCGCCGCCGACCACAACGCACGCGCCGCGCAGGAGCGCGGCAAGCTCGGGGAACGTCGTCCGCCCGACGAGCGACGGCGGGGCTTCCTCCGAGAGTGCCGCGATCTCGTCGGCACGCCGCTCGTCTGCCGCGCCGCTCCCCACGAGGAGCGGCGTGATTCCCGCCGTGCAGAGCAGTCCCGCCAGACGCGCAAAATGTGCCGCCCGCCATATCTTATTCGCCCGGCTTGCCCCGACGATCAGGACAGCATAGGGACGATCACCGCCGCAGACCGCCGCGCGCTTTTCCGCCGCAGCGCGTGCGGCATCCTCCGGGATCTGCAGGGGGAAGCGAATCTCGCGCACGGCACAGCCAAGGGCGCGCGCGACGTCGAGATTCTGATCGACGATGTGCCCGCCGCTATGCGCCCCCCGCACGGGGCGCGAGACGAGCCACGCCCCCTCGCGCATAAAGCCTGTGCCGATCTTTTTATCTGCACGCACAAAAAAAGCGATCGCCGCCGACTTAAACAGCCCCTGCAGATCGAGTGCCGCATCGTACCTCCGCACCCGAAGAAGCCGGCGAAATGCCGGAAAGCCGCGCCGAAAGCCCACCCAAGTCCGCAACTCCTTTTTCGGAAAGACGAGCACCTCGTCCACCGAGGGACACATGCGGACGATGTCATATGCGGGCGGCTCGACGACCCACGTGATGTGCGCCGCGGGATACGTTTCCTTGATCGCGTATGCCGCGGGGAGCGCATGAACGACGTCTCCGATCGCGCTGAGTTTGACGATGAGGACGCTGTTCACGATTCCTGCATCCGCCGGATGATATTCGTCGTGGACTTCCCTGCCACGAGCGGGATGAACGCGACCTCGCCGCCATAACCTTCGACGATGCGCGCCTCGGGCAGTGTCTCGCGCGTATAGTCCCCGCCCTTGACATAGACGTCGGGGCGCACCTCGGCGATGAGTTCCTCCGCCGTATCCTCGCCAAAGATCACAACTGTGTCCACGGATTTCAGCGCGCCGACGACCTCCGCGCGGTCATGCTCATCGTTGACAGGGCGCGTCTCCCCCTTCAGCCGGCGCACGGACGCGTCACTGTTGAGTCCAAGGATCAGATAGTCGCCGCACGCCCGCGCCGCCGCGAGGTAGCGCACATGCCCCGCGTGGAGGATGTCAAAACAGCCGTTGGTAAAGACAACGCGCTGCCCCGCCGCGCGCAGCGCCGCGGCATATGCACGCACCTCGTCCCGCGGCATCAGCATGGCAACCTCTCCTCTCTGCGCGCGGCAGTGCACGACGCTGCGGCACATAGTCCCGCAGCGTCTTTTACCACGGCGTGAACTCCCATTTAATTTTAAGCGAATTCTGCTTCGACCGCCAACGCAGAATGATCTGCGAACAGTGCAGGTCATGGAACCAGTAGTAATCGACATCCGTCCACGTCCGCGGCTCCTGTGCATATTTACCGCCGATGGCAATGCGGTTACGCTTATCAATCCGCAGGCTCATGCCGACCTGCCAGACCTTTGAATAGTCCTCTTGACCGTAGGCAAAAAGCGCATTCTGCTTTGTGTTCTTGGTATAAAGATAGCCGACATACGCAGCGAGGCGATCGTTAAACTCCTTTGTAAGGAACGCGCTCGCGTTCATGCCCTGCACACGCGAATGATCGTAGCTTTCGCGCGTGATGGAATATCCCGCCGCAAGATCAAGCTCAAATCCGTGAAAGGGTATCGTATCGTGCGCAACGGAGATGCCGTAGACCCAGTGATTGCTGTGGATGCCGCTGCCGTACCAGCGCCCGTACTCGGAACTGAGGCTGTAGTGAATCGGTGACTTCCCGATGCGCTGTCCATAACCAAGAATGAGCGAAGGTTCCTTTTTGATCCACTCGCTGTCACTATCCTCATAGTTGCCGTAGGTCAGGAGTGCACGCGCCCCCCCATTCTCCCAGCCGAGATCGTAGTGCGTGCGCCACCCTCGATTCGTCGTCACGTGGAGGTTCACCGCCGCCGTCACGCGCGGCGCAACGGTCTGTTCAAAGGTCTGTTCCACCCACGCCCCGTCGTCGCTGTCATAACCCGCGCGTGGGAAATTTCTCTGTATGGGATGCGAAACGTCCACCTCATGGCGTTTCTTTGTGAAGATCACTTTATTCTTCAGCCAAAACTTCACATTTGTGAGCACGAGCCGTTCCCCCGGATACAGCTCTGCCACGTCCGCACTCAAATGATAGTCGGGATGCTGGGCGCTGCACTTCGTCTGTGTGCCGTCGTAGACTACAATTTTATCGGGGTAAAACTCAAACCGCTTCCCGGTCATATAGTAGGCGCCGACCTTGCCCGCCGCCTCGTCCATCGTCCCCGTGCGCTTTTGATAATTGTAGTTGATGTGATAGCCGTCGAGCGTAACGCGCGCCGCGCCCTCGGTGAGCTGGAGCAGATGTGCGCGGTCGGGAATAGAGACGTCTCCGGAGGTTGTATTCCCCTCCACATAGTCCCCTTGGAACCGCCGCGCCGCGAGCTGCACAATATCGACATGCCCCTTCGCCGTGAACGCGCCCGTACTCTGATCGTAGGTGAGATCGTCGCCCTCAAAGGCGATCGGCGAAGGCTGCGCAGCATCCACAGGATGCCTCAGATATTTCCGCATCGCCTCGACATCCGCGAGCAGTTTCTCCTGCTCCGGCGTGAGTGCGTTCGCACGCGCTTCGCGGCGGCGGTTCTCGATGAAGTCCAAATGCTGCATCCCCGTCTCGCCGTCCGCACTGTACGCCGCCTCGACCGCCTGCGGAAATAATGTACAGGCGGCGGTGAGCGCGAGTAAGATACGCTTTTGCAAGGCTGTGGTCATGGGCGCATTCTCCTGTCTTTTCAAAAATAATTGCACGTCTATACTACATCATAAACGGAATTTTCGCAACCAAAAAGGGGGATGCAGTGCGGCGCCATACACAGATAAGATAAATTTGACGCGCTATGCGATTTCCTCTATAATGGAACGGATATGAAAGCGAATGTGGGATCGGGGATCCCCCCAAAGGAGGCGTTGATGCGGATGCGGCGATACAGTGTGCGTGGACTCCTGCTCGCCGCTCTCGTGTTCCTCATGGGACTCGGTCACTGCGCGGCGGCAGAGGATATGCAGTTCGTCGATGCGGACGGTGACACGGGCTACTATGTGGATACACTCTCCATCGTGCGCGTGTCGGAGGCGGAGCGCGACGCCGTCGTTGCTGTCGTGAAGGCGGCGGAGAATCGGCGCTATCTCTATCGGATGCGTTTTGACCGCGCGCAGAGCACCTACCGCATTTTTTCCACGCAGGTGGAAATTTACGACACGAAGGAAGTCCTGCGCACCGTCCCCGGCATAGACGCGCCGCAGCACTATACGCCCGGCTCGCCCATGCGGAGCATTGTAGACTTCATCGAGGAATTTCTGACGGCAGAAAAACAAACGGCAAAGTAGGAGGATGATCTATCCATGCGAGAAAAAATCTGCGCACTCATGCTGACCTTTGTGCTCGTACTCACGTCTGTGGGCACGGCATTTGCAGCGGAACCGCCGAACGCGGTACAGTCCAAACTGGCGCTCATCGAGCAGGATACCTACGGCAAGGAACAAACGGGCGCACTCATCGACCGCATCAACCGGCTTGAGCGCGACTACGACGGCAAACACCGCTCGGGCAGCCTGATGGCGCGCATCGACGCGCTCTACGAGGAAATCTATACGACCGGCACCGTACCGTCCGTGCTGATGGATCTCAACGCGATCGAGTGGAACATCAGCCACGAGACGAGTATGCGCTCCGTGCAGGAACGCATCGGCGAGATGGAGATGTCACTCCTCGGAAAAACGGAGGACGGCACATTCAAGAAGCGCATCTCTGCACTCAGCACCGCTTCGTTCGGCACGAAGGATATTCCTGTCGTCCCCGTGACCGTCCCGGCGAATACGCTCATCAAGGTTGCGCTCGTCACGCCCGTCAACGCAAAAAACCTCAAGGTGGGCGACACGATTGAGTACCAGGTCGCGGACGACGTATTCGTCAACGATACACTCGTCTTTACGAAAGGTTCGCGCGGCGAGGGCACGGTGACGAAGGTACGCCAGTCACGCAATTTCGGGCGCAACGCACAGGTCGAGATTGACTTTAACAACACAAAGGCGCTCGACGGCACCTATGTGACAACCTACATCGGCGAAGAGGCGAAAAAGGAAATGCAGCATCTGGCGATGGCGGCAGGCGCATCGCTCGCGGGCATGGCTGTGCTCGGTCCCATCGGAATCGTTGCGGGCGCTTTTGTCCGCGGCAAAAACGTCGACCTCCCCGCAGGAACAGAATTCTACATCCAGACAAAGGGCGAGACGACGCTCTACGGTGTACAGACCACCTATGACAGCGCCGCCTCGTTCCAGCCTCCTGCATCAACGCAGTCGGGTACGTCGGCAGATGATACGGCGGGGTATGACGACAGTGTCTATGATGACGCGACATAAGGTGCATCATAGGATTTTCATCCGCAGCGTCCATCTTCTTAGCCCTTGAACACGCTGTCCCACTGCAACGAGTTCAAGAGTAAGGCATCGCCGCCCCTATCGAGGCGGCACAACACACAAATCTCCATAAAAAACGGGACTGCTGCCCAGAATGCAGCAGTCCCGTTTTACTGTATCTGATTGATTATTTATAGCGGACACAGCGTCCACGCCCTCGCTTATGACACTTGATTATCCACCAGTGCGCACACCGTTCGGCAATTACTTCACAAAGAATCCCGCGAGCTTCATATTCCGGTCATAAGTGAGACGATAGACGACCGCCGTCGCCTTGTACCCGACTGCGATCTCACCGATTGCAATAACCTCGTCCCCTTGACGCAGCGCAACCATATACGGCTTGCCGAACGCCACACGCGCCCCCCATTTCGGCGCGAACTCCGCTTTTGCTTCATTCACGAGCTGCTCCGTGAGTCCCGAACGCATCTGGTCGGTTGCGCTCGCCTGCAGCGCCGCAATGTCGCCCTTTTCAAAGAGGTCAATTGTCGCCTTCATCTGTTCCTCGAGCTTCGCCACGGTAAAGACACCGCTCTCCTCGATGGACATCTGCACAACCTCGGGTGCAGCCTGCTGCTGTTCCGCCGGCGCTTCTTCGGCGAACGCCGCAGGTGCGGCAACGGTACCGCCGAGCATCAGCCCCATGCAGAGCGCACATACGATACGACGAAATTTCATCATCATCTACTCCTTTGAACCAAACATTTTACTTCACACAAGAAAAACATGCCAGCGACTCCACACACTCCACGGAGACCTCGCGGTAGAGCTTTTGCAGACGCATCGTAAGACTCTCCTCCGTGTCATACGGCGGCGTGAAAAATCCCATGCGCTGATAGAGCTGCGTGACGACAAACGTCGTCCGCGGGTTCTTCCCCAGGATGAACACCGAGCCTGTCAGCCGCCCGCCCGGACGCAGTACGCGGTGCACCTCCGCCCATGCGCTCTCCTTGTCCGGGAACGCGTGAAAGCCGTTGATGGATACCACCGCGTCGAAGAAATCATCCTCGAACGTCAGCTGTCCGACATCCCCCTCGACGAAAGCGACGTTGCGCACGCCGAGTGCATCCGCCCGCGCCCGCGCCGCCGCGAGCATCGCGGGCGAGTAGTCGAGGCAAGTGATGTCGGCGTCCGGGAGTTCCGCGTAAACGGGAAGCGAGAGACAGCCCGTCCCGACCGGCACCTCGAGCAGCCGCCCCGCAAATCCCTCGTACGCCGCGCGCAGCGCGAGCCCCACATAGCGCGCAACACCCGCGCGATCGAGCCCCCACACGAGCCGTGAGACGAATTTCCCCGACCATGTACTGTACGTCATCATGCCGTCGTACAGATTCGCAAGCCGCCCAACCGATCGGTACGCCCCGCGGATCTTTTCGTACCGCCGCTGTTCCTCGTCCATCATGAAATCCTTTCTCCTATCGATTTCGTTATTGTACCATAAATATGGCGGCTGTTCAAATCTTCACGATATGGACAGCGTTCTGATTCGGTGGTAGAATTCGCATATACTCTATTTTCTCCGTACAGCCTCGAACCCGATGGACATGTGATGAACCGCTTGACAGATCGATGAAGGGAGACGAATATGCAACAGCACTTCTATACGGTACTTATTCTCGCAGCAGCGATTGCCGCGGCGGGCTGCGGCACGACTGCTGAAAAGGAAATGCCGCCTCCCCTCGTGCGAACGGTCACGGTCGGCGATGCCTCTTCTACAGGCGACACGGGCTATGCCGGCACGGTGCGCGGACGATACGAGACAAAGCTCGCCTTTCAGGTCGGCGGACAGATTCTCTCGCGCAACGTGAACGTCGGGACGCGTGTCCGCGCGGGCGATGTGCTCATGGTCATCGACGCGCGCGACGTACAGCAAAAGGCGAACGCCGCGGATGCGGGCGTTGCCTCGGCGCGCGCACAGATGCAGCTCGCGCGCACGAATCTCGCGCGCTATGAGGAGCTCTACGCCGCACAGGCGATCTCGGCGGCAGCGCTCGATCAGTACCGCGCACAGGCGGACGCCGCCGAAGCTGCCTATCGTCAGGCGGCGGCGCAGAGCACAGAGGCGAGCAACGCGCTCGGCTACACACACCTCGTTGCAGGTGCGGACGGTGTCATATCGAATATCACGGTCGAGGAGGGTCAAGTCGTCGCCGCGGGGCAGACGGTCATGACGCTCACGCAGGAGGGCGCGCGCGAGATCGAGATCGCCGTTCCGGAGAGCCGACTATCGGATGTCTCGGTCGGTATGCCCGCCGCCGTGACGCTCTGGGCAGACGATATTGCCTATACGGGCACCGTGCGCGAGATCGCCCCCGTCGCCGATGCCGCGACGGGCACCTATACTGCACGCATCGCGCTCACGAATGCTCCCGCGGAGCTGCCGCTCGGCATGACGGCGCATGTACGTCTCGCCGCGGCGGATGCGGCGGGCGCAGTGATCCCGCTCTCCGCGCTCTATCAGACGGGCAATACGACAGGCGTTTACATCGTCGCGGACGGCGCGGTGCATCTCCAAACGGTCACGGTCACGGCATTTCATGATAACGACGTCGTCGTCACGGGACTCCCCGCAGGCGCCGTCGTCGTGACGGCGGGCGTCCACCAACTGCACGAGGGAGAGGCGGTGCGCACACAATGAGGAATCTCACTGAGCTCTCGCTGCGCCATCGTTCCCTCGTTTGGTATTTCATCATCGTCTTCGCCGTCGGCGGCGTCTTCGCCTACCGGTCGCTCGGGCGCATGGAGGATCCCGCGTTCACCATCCGCCAGATGGTCGTCTCCGCCGCATGGCCGGGCGCAACGGCAGAGGAGATGCAGGAGCAGGTCACGGACAAGCTCGAGCGCCGGTTCCAAGACGTCCCGGGGATGAAGCAGATCAAGAGCGAGACGCGCCCCGGGCAGACCGTCATCTATCTGGAGCTGCGCCCCGAGGTGGACAAGGCACAGATTCGCCCGACGTGGCGCGACGTGCATAACTTCGGCGAGGACGTAAAGCGCGATTTGCCGGACGGCGTGCTCGGTCCCTACTACAATGACCGCTTCGACGACGTCTACGGCTCGATCTACGCCGTCACGGGCGCGGACTACTCCTATGAGGAGCTGCGCGCGATGGCGGAGGATGCCCGCCGCCGCATCCTCGCCGTGCCGAGCGTGCAAAAGGTCGTCCTCATCGGCGTCCAGCACGAGCGCGTCTACGTCGAGATCGCGCTCGACCGCCTCGCGCAGCTCGGCATCAGCCCGCAGGTCATCACGGACGCTCTGGCGGGACAGGATGCGATGATGACGGCGGGGCGCATCGAGACGGAGACAGACAACGTCTACCTGCGCGCCTCGGGCGTCTTTGAAAACGTCGAGGATATCCGCGCGCTGCCCATCGCCGCGAACGGGCGCGTCTTTCGTCTCGGCGACATCGCAAAAGTCGAACGGCGCGACATTGATCCCGCCGATCCGAAGATGTTCTACAACGGTGCCCCCGCCATCGGCATCGCCGTCTCCATGGCGGACGGCGGCAATATCCTCGAACTCGGGCAAAATCTCTCGGCACTCACCGCAGAGATCCGTGCAAACCTGCCGCTCGGTGCACAGCTCAGCGAGGTCTCAAACCAGCCCGCCGTCGTGCAGAACTCCATTGACGATTTCGTCGAGACGCTGCTGCTCGCCGTCGTCATCGTGCTCGCCGTCAGCTTCCTCTCGCTCGGACTGCGCACGGGGCTCGTCGTCGCGTGCTGCATCCCGCTCGTGCTCGCGGGCACGTTCGTCGCGATGTATATCCTCGGCATCGACCTGCACAAGGTCTCCCTCGGCGCGCTCATCATCGCGCTCGGTCTCCTCGTAGACGATGCGATCATCGCCGTCGAGATGATGAGCGTACAGCTTGAGCGCGGCATGGATCGCTTCGACGCCGCGTGCTACGCCTTTACCCAAACGGCAAAACCGATGCTCACGGGCACGCTCATCACCTGCGCGGGATTCATCCCCGTCGCCTTTGCAAAGGGGCTCGCGAGCGAGTTCTGCGCCGCGCTCTTCCCCGTCATCGGCATCGCGCTCGTCCTCAGCTGGATCGTCTCCGTCATGGTCGCGCCGCTGCTCGGGTACTACCTCATCCGTGTGAAAAAAGAAGCGGCCGCGCACGATCCGTATGCGAGCCGCTTCTACCGCCTATTTCGCCGCGTACTGACCGCATTCCTCGCGCATCGCGGCATTGTGCTCGCGGGGACGGCGCTCGTATTCGCGGCATCCCTCGCGGCGTTTCCGCACATCAAGCAGACCTTTTTCCCACCGTCCCTGCGCCCCGAACTGCTCGTCCGGCTAACCCTGCCCGCAGGCGCGTCCATGCAGGCGACGCAGACAGAGTCGGATCGGCTTGCGGCGATCCTCGACGCGCATATGGACAAAATCGAAAACTACGCGTACTACGTCGGCAGGTCTACGCCGCGGTTCGTCCTCACCGTCGATCCGAAGGCGGACGCCGACAACACGGCGCAGTTCGTCATCACGGCGAAGGGCACGGCGGAACGCGAGCAGCTTGCCGCGCTGATCGGAGACGCACGCCGTGACGAGCTCTCGGGCGCACGCGTCACGACGCAATACATCCAGACGGGGCCGCCTGCCAACTTCCCCGTCATGCTGCGCGTCTCCGCCCCCACCGCGGACGAAGCACGGCGCGTTGCCGAGGAGGTCGCTGCGATCGCGAGCAGCGACTCCGCGACCGCGAACGTACACCTCGACTGGACGGAGAAAACGAAAGCTGTCCGCATCGATTTTGACAAGGAAAAACTGAAACGTCTCGGCATCACTGCCAAGGCTGTCAAGCAGATGCTCTACACCGAGCTCTCGGGCGCTCAGGCAGCGGAGTTCTACACGGGCGACCGCACGATCGGCATCGCTCTGCGGCTTGCAGAGCCAGATCGGACGAATATCGAGCGGCTCGGGGAGCTCCCCGTCGCCACGTCCGGCGGATACATCCCGCTCGCGCAGATTGCGCATATTTCCTACGAGGCGGAAGATGGATTCATCAAGCGCCTCAACCTGCGCCCGTCCATCCTCGTACAGGCGGAGGTCACGCAGGGCGAGGGCAACGACGCCGCACGCCGCATTTTCGCCGCGACGAAGGAGCTGCGCGATGCTCTCCCCGCGGGAACGACGATCGAGACGGCGGGCGCGCTGGCGGACTCCGCGGACTCCATGAGCTACCTCGTAAAGCCCGTGCCCGCCATGATTTTCATCATCATGACGCTCCTCATGATACAGGTCGGCAGCATGGGCAAGATGACGCTGACCATCCTCACCGCACCGCTCGGGCTCATCGGCGTCGTGCTCGCGATGCTGCTCACGGACTCCGCCGTTGGATTCGTCGCGTATCTCGGCATCCTCGCGCTCTTTGGCATGATCATCCGCAACTCCGTCATCCTCATCGATCAGATCAAAAAGCATGAGGACGCGGGCGAGCGACCCATGGACGCCATCATCGACTCCGCCGTCCTGCGGTTCCGCCCCATCATGCTCACCGCAGCCGCCGCCATCCTCGGAATGCTGCCCCTCATGCGCAGCATCTTCTGGGGTCCCATGGCGGTCGCCATCGCGGGCGGACTCATCGTCGCCACCGTGCTGACACTGCTGGTACTCCCCGTGATGTATGCCGCCGCGTATCGCGTGAAGTGAAGAGAAATCAAAAAGCTATCGCATAGAAAATTCATGCGATAGCTTTTTAATTTCTATTCGCGGCTCAGTGTATCTTTCTCGCTGCTGCGCAAACGACGCGGCAGTGCGGTGTCATTATCTAGTGCGTTCCGCCGCACAGTCCTGCGGACTGCAAAGCGGCAGTCTCACACCCTCCTTTTTAGCTCCTCAATGTGCCGCGCCGCCCTTCAGGTTTTATGCTTCGCAGCGTCGATAAGACACCCGTTCGCTGCACCTCACAAAACGGTGGTACACGCCACATCAAACTGTACCGTAGTGACGCGGAAGTTTCGATGCATAGCTAGGCATGAGGAGAACGCGAAGGAGTCGTAGTTAAAAACCTACGTCGACTGAAGCGTTCGACGATATAACGACGGTGGGCGCAAAAATCCCGCATCATAACCGCACCCTAAGTGACGCGGAAGTTTGGATGCAGAGCAAGGAACTAGAAAAATCCAAGGAAAGGCGTAGACAGAGCCTACGTCGACCGCAGGATTTTTCGCAGTGACACAGCTATGCGCCAAAATCCCGCGTTACATTTCGTAAGGGTAGAAGACTAGTTCCCCCTCTTTATACTCTCCAATATAAATATCCTTCAGCTCATATCCCGCCTCGCACAGTGCGCCCTTTAACCACACGCGGTCTTTATCGATGAGTTCGAGGGCGTCGTCGTCGATCTGCCCGTCAAGGATGAGCGGATAGCGCGCATTTTGCTCGCCGTACTGGATGACGGTGAGCTGCCCGTTCGGCTCGAGCACGGCGCGCTTCACATCCTTAACGAAGTAGACGCCCGCCATGCGCAGTTTCAGATGAATGTCGTGCGCAAGCAGACCGTGCCGCATGCACTCCTCCACCTTGAGTTTGCCGCGCTCGATGAGGACGGCGGGGCGTCCGTCCACGAATGCCTTGAGCGTGCTGCTTGTGGACTTTAGATATTTCAGAATCAGGACGAGCAGCGTCCACGCGATGAGCTCGAGGACGAATTCGAGCACCGAGATGTCGTTGTTGTAGATCACGCCGCCGATGATGCCGCCAAGCACATAGTTCTGCACCTGATCCGTCGCCGAGCTCGGCGCGAGGTTCCCCTTGCCGAGCAGATTGATCTGCAGAATGAGACACAGGAGTCCGAGCGCGAGCTTCACGAGTACGAGCGAATAGACGATCATGTCAGTCCTCCTTATCCACGATCTGCACATCCCGACTCATCAGATGCGTCCGATCATAGCGAAACGAGGTAAAATCCGCATTGAACGTCACGGTGTAGTATGTCCCGTGCACGCTGACGATCATCCTCTGTTTCAGATTGGTCGAGTTCGTCCGCACCTCATTCACCGTGACGCCGAGATCATCCGCGATGCGGTGCAGGAACAGCGCCATGCGCGATGTCTGCTCCCGATCGCTCCTCGTCTGCGTATAGCCCTGTACTGAACGCCGCCGAGAAATAAAACGGTGAGCAGCAGAATAACGATGAGATCACGGTAGCGCGAGACGAACCGGCTGCACAGATATTTGAAAATCACAAAGAGCAGCGCCGCCAGCGCGAGAAACGAAAGCGCATACTGCACGGCATCGCTGATCTGACTGCGCTGCACGATATAGGCATAGGTATAGAACTGCAAGTGTTACCTCCCGATATTTCTGCAAAAGTTCAATGATCGTATAGATTACTACGCCGCCGCCCATGCATCAATAGCCCCGTATACACAGACCGAAATACGACATGTATTCATGCATTTTATTTCTTTTCTTCTGTATTTTCTGTTATAATAGGACTATCATCCAAAGAAGAAACGGCAGCATAGCCGGCGGGATGAAGATGTGTTCTGTGTATTGTGGGATGTGTTCCGCATCCCGGCGGGAGTTGAACGCCATGAAGGGTGAGCTGTTTATCAAAGAAAAAAGGTGCAAAGGCTGCGGTATCTGCGCAGCATTCTGCCCGAAAAAGGTGCTCGAGGTGAGCCTCCTCGGCAAGATCACGCCCGTCCGTCCCGACGATTGTATCGCGTGCGGGCAGTGCGAGATGCGCTGTCCCGACTTTGCGATATTCGTGGAGCGGAGGGCAGTCGTATGAGCAAAATAAAATCCGCTGCCCGGCTGATGCAGGGCAACGAGGCGGTCGCCGAGGGCGCGGTCGCGGCGGGGGTGACCTTCTTCGCGGGCTACCCCATCACGCCGTCGACGGAGATCGCGGAGCAGATGGCGCTCTTGCTGCCGAAAATCGGCGGCACGTTCCTCCAAATGGAGGATGAGATCGGCGCGATGGGCGCGATCCTCGGCGCGTCGCTCGCAGGGGCTAAGGTGATGGACGCGACGAGCGGCCCGGGCTTTTCGCTGAAACAGGAGCTGATCGGCTACGCCGCGTGCGCGGAGATTCCCTGCGTCCTCGTCAACGTCCAGCGCGTCGGTCCCTCCACGGGACAGCCGACCGCGCCCGCGCAGGGCGACGTGATGCAGACGCGCTGGGGCACGCACGGGGATCACCCGATCATCGTGCTCTCGCCGTGGAGCGTCCGCGAGTCGTTCGACATGGCGGTCATGGCGGTGAACTACGCGGAGCGGTTCCGCTCGCCCGTCATTCTGCTGACGGACGAGATCGTCGGGCATCTGCGCGAGAACGTCACCCTGCCCGCGCCTGAGGAGCTAGACATCTACCCGCGCCGCCTGCCGACCAAGACACGCGCCGAAGGCTACCAGCCGTACGCCGTGGGCGAAGACCTCGTCCCCAACGTCGCACGGTTCGGCGACGGCTATCGCATCCATGTGACGGGGCTTCTCCATGACGAGACAGGCTTCCCCTCGGGCAGTCCCGCCGTGACCGAGACCATGCTGCGCCGCCTGCATGAGAAAATCGACCGCGTGGGCGAGGAGATCATCCATGTGGAAGAACATTTTATGGAGGGCGCGGACTTTGCCGTCGTCAGCTACGGCGGCACGGCACGCACCGCCTACGAGGCTGTCCGCGCGGCACGTGCGGAGGGTCTTCCCGTCGGTTTCCTGCGTCTCCAAACGATTTGGCCCTTTGCAAATGCCGCGATCGGCAGACTTGCCGACCGCGTGAAGAAAATCCTCGTTGCAGAGCTGAACTACGGTCAGCTCGTGCATGAGGTCACGCGCGCGGCGCACGGCACACCCGTCCGACCCTGCCTCAAATATAATATGCTGGACTTCACCCCGCAGGAGATTCTTGCGGAGATTCGGCGCATGTGTGAGGAGGGACGGGCATCATGACGGATACGCATACAAATCTGCACGCGGACATCGACCGCGGCTACGAGCAGTTTTTCCGGCAAAACCGTCTGCCGCACCTCTGGTGTCCCGGCTGCGGCAACGGTACGGCGCTCAAATGCATCGCCGAGGCGATCGAGGGCGCGGACGGCATCACGCAGGACAACACGGTCATCGTCTCCGGCATCGGCTGTTCCTCGCGCGGGTCGGGCTACATGGACTTTGACACGGTGCATACGGCGCACGGGCGCGCCATTCCCTTTGCCACGGGCATCAAGCTCGCGCGCCCCGAGCTGAATGTCATTGTCATTACAGGAGACGGCGATTGTACTGCCATCGGCGGCAATCATTTCCTGCACGGCTGTCGGCGCAACGTCGATCTGACGGTCGTCCTTTTCAACAACAATATCTACGGCATGACGGGCGGGCAGACCTCGCCGACGACGCCCACGGGCATGTCCACGACGACCGCGCCCTACGGCACGGTTGACCGCGTGCTCGACGCCTGCCGCATTGCCGAGGCTGCGGGAGCGACCTATGTCGCGCGCTCGACGGCGTTCCACGTCAAACACCTCACGCAGATGATTGCGGGCGGTCTCGGGAGTCACGGGTTCTCTCTCATTGAGGCGATCGTCCAATGCCCCACCGCCTACGGACGCCGGAACAAGATGGGTACGCCCGCCGCGATGCTCTCGTGGATGCGCGACCACGCCGTCATGAAGAGCGCGTGGGACAAACTTCCACCCGAAAAACGCACGCCGGACAAATTCCCCATCGGTCTCCTTTATTCGTGCGAAGGCGCGGAATACGGCGCGGCAAATACCGAGATCATGCGCCGCGCGGGAGGGCTTTGACATGCAGAAAGAACTTCGTCTCTCCGGCTCGGGCGGACAGGGCGTCATCACCGCCGCCATCATCTTTGCGGAGGCGGCAACCGCGTGCGGTATGAACGTCGCGCAGTCGCAGTCCTACGGTCCCGAGGCACGCGGCGGCGCGTCCCGCTCCGAGGTCATTGTAAGCGATGCCGCCATCTACCACCCGCACGTGGAGCACCCCGACATCGTGCTCGCCATGACGCAGGCGGCGGCGGATAAATACGCGGGCGACCTCGACGACGCGGACGGTATCCTGATTGTGGACAGCGAGCTCGTCCCTCATGTGCCGCACGCCGCGCACATCGTCTCCGTCCCCATCACCACGCTCGCTATCGAAAAACTTGGCAAAGCCCTCTTCGCGAACATCGTCGCCCTCGGCGCCATCACGCGTGTCGCGGATCTCGTCCCCCTCTCCGCCGTCGAAGCCGCCGTGAAAAACCGCGTCCCGCCGCATACCGTGGAGCAGAATATGCAGGCGCTCATACTCGGCTACGAGGCAGCGGTAGAAAGTAAGGCCTGACCGTTAAAAGGGCTCCTCCACATTGCACTATAAGCAGCAATGTGGGGGAGCCCTTTGTTTTGTTGCCTTTATCCTTTATCAGATTCCTTATTGTAAACATCCTTAAGCAGTGTCTCTTTCCGCAGGGCGCGGCATTCGCAGGTATGCGCGTCGTCGGGGACGCTGCGGATCGTTGAGAGGAGGATGTCGCCGATCATGGGCGCATCGTCATAGAAAATCTGTGAGAGTGTATCGTGCGACCACGGGCGGATGCCCTCGCCGTAATTGACGACGAAATACAGCCCCGCATAGCACGCGCCGATCTCACGCGCGAGGTAGACTTCGGGCGCAAGGCTCTGTCCGACGATGTCGGCATGCCCGCGCAGCATGGCGATCTCGGCGGGGCTCTCGAAATGCCGCCCGTCCGTGACGGCGTAGATGCCGCGGTCAAAGATGCGCCCCGTGTAGCGTTTGCGCGTCTCCGCGACAAGCGTCTCGCGCATCTCGCGGCAGAGCGCGTCGCGCATGACGAGGAGATACCGCCCGTCGAGCATGACGTCCTTGCGCATGGAGAGGTCGATGTAGTCGTCGGGGATGAGGAAATCGCGCGGGTCGAGCAGGGGGTTGACCGTGCCGACGCCGCCCTCGGAGAGGATGCGCCGCACGCCCGCCGCGCGCAGTACCCAAAATACTTGGCGCGACGCGTCCGCGCGCGTGACGCCGCTGCGCCAGCCGTGCATCCGACAGGTCAGTACGCGCCGCCCCGCCACGGAAAAAAGGCGGACCGCGGGGCTCTCCCCGTACGGCGTTGCGAAAACAAGCCCGTCCGCGATGATCTCCACATCCGCCGCCCCGGATGCGCGCGGAAAATCGCTCGAGAGCGTCCCCGACCCGCCGATCACGGCATACCCCGCCTGCGGCACATCCTCTGCGGGCAGTATCTCCCGCTCCGTCTCTGCGCTCATCTCAAAACCTCCGTATCACGCGGTAGCGCGTGTCGCGCTGTGCGGGTTCGCGCCCCGCGCCGCGGATCATCTCGATCATCTTGCGGATCGACATATTATACGCCGTGCCCGCCGCGCGCACGACGTTCTCCTCGAGCATGATACTCCCGAGGTCGTCCGCGCCGAATGCGAGCGTGAGCTGTCCGATGCGCTCCCCCTGCGTCACCCACGATCCCTGTATATGCGCCACATTGTCCATGTAGAGCCGCGTGACGGCAAGTGTCCGCATGTAATCCCAGCTCGATGTCTTTTCCCCGCCGAGCGCGGTGTTGCCGGGCTGGAACGTCCATGTAATGAACGCGCGGAATCCGCCCGTCTCCTCCTGGAGCCGCCGAATGTGCTCCATGTGCTCCACGCGTTCCTCCGGGGTCTCGCCGAAACCGATGACCATGGTCGCGGTTGACTCCATGCCGATCTTATGCGCCGTGCGCATGACGCGCAGCCAGTCCTCGGTCATGATCTTCTTCGGAGCGATGAGCCGCCGCACGCGGTCGACGAGGATCTCCGCGCCGCCGCCGGGGAGCGACGCGAGCCCCGCATCTTGGAGCCGCCGCAGCGTCTCCTCGACGGAGATGCCCTCCTTCTCGGCAAAATACAGAATCTCCGTCGCCGTGAAGGAGTGAATGACGATGGAGGGGTATGCGTCCCGTATCGCCCGCAGCATGTTCTCGTAATACGAGAGCGGCAGATCGGGGTGAATCCCGCCCTGTATCATCACCTGCGTGCCGCCCGACGCCGCCGTCTCGCCGACCTTTTCGAGGATCTCCTCCATGGGGAGGAGGTAGCCGTCCGCCGCGCCGGGCTTCGTGTAGAACGCGCAGAAGCGGCATTCGTTCACACAGATATTCGTGTAGTTGATGTTGCGGTCGACGATGAACGTCACCGTGTCGCCGAACCGCCGCGCGCGCTCCGCATCCGCCGCGCGTCCGAGCGCGATGAGATCGCCGTGCGCGAGCAGCTCCGCTGCTTCCTCTGAGGAAAGTCTCATGCCTCACCGACCTCCTCCGCCGCCGCAATCGGGCGATAGAACGTGTCGCGCTCCACGGGTTCATAGCCCGCCTCGCGGATCATCGCGTCGAGCTCACGGCGCGTGATGCCGGTCTGCGTCTGCGCGCCCGCCGCGTGGATGATCTTCTCCTCGCCGATCGTGCCGTCGAGGTCGTCCGCGCCGAATGCGAGCGCGAGCTGCGCGATCGGCTGCGTCAGCATGACCCAGAACGCCTTGACATGCGCGATGTTGTCGAGCACGAGTCGCGAAAGCGCGAGCATCTTCATATCCTCCCACGAGCCGACACGCCGCAGTTTGCGCTCCGCGCCGAGGGCGGTGTTCTCGGGGTGAAAGGGAAAGAGCATGAAAGCCTGAAAGCCGCCCGTCTCATCTTGAAGCTCGCGCAGGGCGATGAGATGGTCGATGCGCTCCTCGACGGTCTCGATGTGTCCGTACATCATGGAGGCATTCGTCCGTATGCCCAGCGTATGGGCGATGCGCATACAATCAATCCACTCCGCGCGCGTCGCCTTGTTCGGGCAAATGATCTCCCGCACACGGTCGGAGAGAATCTCCGCGCCGCCGCCCGGCAGAGACGAGAGCCCCGCCGCCTGCAAGTCGGTGAGGATCTCGCGCACGCTCCGCCCCTCCGTCTTTGCAAAGTTCACGATCTCGACGGGCGTGAACGCCTTGATGTCCGCGTCGGGGAGCGCCGCGCGCACCTGCCGCACGACGCTCTCGTAGTAGGAAAAGGGACGGTCGGGGTGCAGTGCGCTGACGATATGAATCTCAGTGAGACGCGGCGTTTTTCGTGCCGTCTCCAAAATCCGCGCCACGTCATCCGTCTCCATGATATAGCCGCGCGCGTCGCCGCGTTCCACCTGAAACGCGCAGAGCGGACAGTTCGCACTGCATATATTTGTCAAATTGATATGGCGGTTGACGGTATAGTAGACGTCCCTGCCGCTCGCACGCTCCTTCGCCGCGCGCGCCCATGCCCCGAGCGCGAGGAGGTCGTTGTCCTCGTAGAGCGCGAGCGCATCCTCCCGCGTGAGGCGCGCCCCGCGCTCCGCGGCGGCACGCGCAGATCTTTTATCCCTCATCAGCTTGCTTATCTCCTTATCACACTCCCGTCAGTTTAGCAGAGCATGCGGTATTTTGCAAATTGTACGCGCGCTCCATCCTTGCTTTTTTCGCCGCCCCGTGCTAGCATAGGCACATTATCTATGGGGAGGGGAATTTACTTTGCCGCAGCTTTCTCAGCCGATCACCTACCGTACGCTGCTTTCGTTCGCCGTGCCGATGATGATTTCGCAGGTCTTTATGAATATCAATTTCATCGTGGACGGCATCTTTGTCGCGCACGCGGTCGGGACGGACGGGCTGTCGGCGATCAATATTGTCCTGCCGTCGCTCCTCCTGACGATCGTCTGCGCGACGATGTTCGGCACGGGCGGCAGCGCTCTTGTCGCGGCGCAGCTCGGCGCGGGCGAGCGGCTGCACGCGCGGCAGAACTTCTCTCTGCTCGTCGCGGTCGCCGTGCTCCTCAGCACGGGATTTTCCGTCCTCGGGCTCGTCTTCCTGCGCCCTCTGCTCTATGTGCTCGGTGCGGACGACGCGCTCTATCCGCTCTGCGCAACGTACGCCGTCCCGCTCTTCATCTCGACGCCGCTCACGATGGCGGGGCTCGTCCTCGACATCTTCCTCATCGCGGCGGGACAGCCGCGGCTTGCGATGCTCTCCTCCTTCGTCGCGGGACTGACGAATATCTTTCTCGACTACACGTTCCTCTTTGTCCTCGATCTCGGGCTCGTCGGCGCGGCGCTCGCAACGGGCATCGGCTACTCCGTCTCCGCGTTCGTCGGATTTTACTACTTCGGCATACGGCGGCGCGGCACGCTGCGGCTCGTGCGCCCCGCGTGGCGGCTGCGCGCGGTGCGGAACGCCATGGGCAACGGCGCGAGCGAGATGGTGACGCAGCTCTCCATGGGCATCTTCATGATCGTGATGAACAATACGATGATGCGCCTCGCCGGCTCGGACGGGGTCGCCGCCGCCTCCATCGTGGACTATATTTCGCAGCTTCTCGCCGCGGTCTATCTCGGATATGCCGAGGGCGTCGCGCCGCTGACGAGCTTCAACTACGGGCGCAAAGACAGCACCGCGCTCCGCGGGATTCTCCGGCGCAACCTCATTCTCATCGGTGGGTTTTCGCTCACAATCGCAGCGGTTAGCCTCATCATCGCGGCGCCGATCACGCAGATCTTCGTCCCTGCGGACTCGCATGTCTACGACCTCGCCGTGACGGGATTCCGCCTCTATGCAATCGGCTTCCTCTTCGCAGGGTTCAGCACCTACGGATCGTCCTTTTTCACCGCGCTCGGCGACGGACGCACCTCCGCCCTGCTCTCGTTCTGCCACACGATGCTCTTCCTCCTCGGCTTCCTCCTCCTGCTCCCCCGATTCTTCGGCATCCACGGCGTCTTTATGGCGACACCCGCCGCCGATTTCCTCGGCGCATCGCTTACATTCCTCCTGCTCTGGCGGAAGCGAAAGAAATACGATTATCTGTAGAGAGAGACGGGGCGTTGCACGAAACTAAAAACTTCGTGCAACGCCCCTTCTTTGTACCCCTTCCACCGGCTGGCGCGGTCCCCCTTCCCCGTCAAACAGGGAAGGCTTAGGATAAAACGGTATATCAGCGTCCCCCGCAAACGGGGGAAGTGGCGAGCACAGCGAGCCGATAGGGGGCATGCAACAGTCCATTTTTGTTTCCCAAACTTTACCCGAAAGACCTATTGAAGCCGCCTTTTATCCATACTATCATAAAGTAGATAAATCGTCCCATAACATGGCGCACAGAAAGGAGCCGGTCATGACGCTTCCCCACCAATGCCCCGACTGCCGCATCGTCTCCATGCAGCATCAACAAACATAAGGAATTCCACGATGAAAAAAATTGGCAGAAATGACTCTGCATATAAAAAGAAAGCTCCGATGCCCACGGAACTCTACGCCGAAGAAGAGGTGGACGCCGTCGAGAATTACATCGAAGCAAACTTCGGCACATACGGGCACGTCTTTCATGAGGTCGTATCGCCGGACATCCATCTGGACATCTGCATCGTTGAGCCGACCGAGGAACGCAGCTACTATATGCTCGTCACCCTCGGGATGGGCGCGCACCGCATGAATGTGCCCGCGGAGCTCGCAGATCGCAAACTCGAACGTGCCGAGCTTGCGATTGCCCTGCCGCGCGACTGGAACATACACGAGAATGCAGAGGAGCATTACTGGCCGATCCGCCTGCTGAAGACTCTCGCACGTCTGCCAATCGAGGACAACACTTGGCTCGGCTGGGGACACACGATTGACGGCAGATCTCCCTACGCAAAAAATACTGCACTCTCCGCCGCACTGATCGTCAGCGGTCAGGTCAAAAAGGGCGGCAGCAACGTCTGCGTTCTCCCCGATGGAGATGAGGTCAACTTCTATCAGATTATCCCGCTCTACAAGGACGAACTCAAATACAAACTAGAACATGACGCAGATGCCCTGCTCGACCGTTTCGCCGAGCGTCACGTGCGCTTCGTCATTGATCCGCAGCGGCGCAGCGCACTTGCGCCCGAGGACTTCACCGATCTCGTGATGGACAATGCACAGTGGCACCTCGATACGCTGCGCGAAAAGAAGCTGCCCGTGGATGAGCTCACGGCATATAACCACCTCGCGATCTATCTGCGCTGGTGCATCAAACACGAACTGATGGCAGATTGGTTCGTCCGTCAGTACGCGGCGACCATCCGTGCCGTACAGGAGCATCCGGCAGATACCGACCTGCGCCCCTTTCTCCGGGACGAACTGCACGGGATTCTGATGCACGGCTTCTTTGGCGAGGAGGGCACGGCATTCGCAGAGTATTACTACGACGGTGATGCCCCCTCCTTCCCCTCGGACATCGACAATCATGCCTTAGCGTACTTCGGTGCGGAGCAGTACTTCTCGGAGGAGTTCGACGACGAGGCATATCTCTTCGTTCCGTTCGATGAGGACTACTATGCGGCAATGGCGGCGACCATCGCACAGCGGTGGGACGCTTGGAAGCGGAACAGCGCCGAGCGGAAAGAAAAAGAAGATGAGAGGCCAAACGACGTTGCTTTGGCGATCATGCAGTACCTGAATTGCGGCAGGGCAGACTGCACACTGACGTACTTCCCACCGATGGCGGACGACGATCCGATTATGGCAGCGTACAGCTATGCCGTACGCCGCAGTGTGCACGACGGCTATGTTCCTGTGCTCATCGTACCGAGCGATACGCTGTGGGAGATTCTGACGATGAACGCAGAGGCGGAAAAGGGCGTGTTCGAGGACTATGACTTCGATGCGGATGCCGTGGTGCAATACCGCGAAAAAATGCTTGCACAGTCCATCGGGAACGGCAAGGCAATACTGACGGAGCGCCTCCCCATGCGCTTTGGAGAACGCCGTGAGGAAGCGCCGGACGATGAAGATGCGGAGGAGTTCCGTGAGACTGACCACTTTATCAGCTATTGGGACTACGAGACGCAGAAAACCCAGCCGATGATTCTCGCCAAAATTCCCGTAAAGAATCCGTGGGAGGTGTTCGCCTATCTGCCGTTCGGCGGATGGAACGACTGCCCCGATACGACGGCACTCATGGCGGTATCGAAGTACTGGCACGAGCAGCACGGCGCCGTCCCCGCCGTCCTCACTTACGATACGCTCGAGTACAGCGTGCCCGCGCCTATCGCAGAGGAAAGTGCCCGTGAACTCGCGGCAGAACAGTACGCGTTCTGTGCCGACATCGTCGAGCAGGGCGCGCCCAGCATGACCGTCGGCAAACTTGCTGCCGACCTTAAGAGGTCAAATATCTGGTATTTCTGGTGGGATTGAGGAGTTTTTATGACCTTGCTCGAGCAGTGCCAACGCTGGCACGAAAACGAAGAGTATCAGAAAATCATCACAGAGATCGAGGCGCTGCCCGCCGCAGAGCGCACGCCGGAGCTCGACAGCGAGCTGGCGCGTGCCTACAACAATGCAGCGTGCGTCGATGACCGTGCGTATTTTGAGAAGGCAATTGCCCTCCTCACGCCGCACGCGGACTACTTCAAGGGCGATCACCTCTGGAACTTCCGCATGGGCTACTCCTACTACTACCTTGACCGCGAGGACTGCGCCCTCCCCTACTTCGAGGAGGCGCTTGCCGCGCTCCCCGGCGACGCGGACACGGAGCGCATGATCGAGAGCTGCCGCAAGATGCTCTCCCTGTCGCTCTTTCAGCGCCCGTTCCGCAGCCGCGTGCAGGAGGCATGGACAGCCTTCGCGCAGGCAGAGACGGATCTGCGTGCGCTGATGGACAGTGATGAGGACCGCGGCGAGGAGCTGATTGCACGTGTGGAGGACATTCTGCGCATCGCCTTTGATGACGCCTCATTCGAGCTTGGAAAGGGCGGCGCGAAATATGAGCTGATCCTCACGCCCGAGGGTATGCGCACCAAGCTTTTTTCGCTCGTCTATTTCGCACGCCTTGCCCCCGCCTCCGTGCGCGAGCACTGGGACATCCGCGTCGGGCGCACAGCCTCTCTTGGCTTTGCCCTGCGTACGAACGACTACAGCGTAGAGATGGAGGATGTCGCCGTCTGGTTCACACAGGAGGGAGAGGGGATCGCCCTCACACTCTACTGCGAAAAGTTCCTTCCTCTTCTGCGGGGGGACGAGGATCGCGCATGGTGGATGCTCTCCATGATCGTCGATCAGGCACTCGGCGAGATTGCCGCTATGCGTCTCATCCACGATTTTGAGATCATGGATACGCCGAAGGAAGAGCCTTCGATTACGCTGGCCTGCCTTCCAAAGGCTCTCTCGGAGGCGGGATTTTCCCTCGACAGCGACGCAGAGGACTATCTTGAACACTCCTATCTCGCCTACGAGCGCGACCCCGACACCTCTGCTGAAGCGGACTTGCGGCTCGATGTCTATACGGGCAGTACACGTCTGCCCGCTCTGCTCAGCGCCTATATGGAAAACGACGCGACACTTGTGAATATGTATCATGCGGACGGGATTGCGGCGGGCTTTCTCGCCTATCCGCTGCCGGAGGATCTGCGCGGGAAATCCGAGGAGATCCTTGATTTTCGCGACACGCTCATGGAGGCGATCACGGAGGCGGCAGGAGCAGATGCCGTGACCTTCCTCGGCGGTGCAACGGGCACGAGCTGCGGTTATCTGGACTTTATCGCATGGGACTTGCGGGCGGTGCTGGATGCGGCGGTTCACTTTCTCACGGAGACAACGCTGCCGTGGGCTCTGTTCCACTCGTTCCGGCGGGACGCGAATCCCATCTGCCTGCTCGACCGCACAGAGGAGGATCAAGAAAGCGACGCCCCTGCGGCATCCTCCCTGCTCTCCCCTGCTGCAGTCAAAAAGATGGAAGCGCTGGATGACGGTTCCACGGGATATTTCTACAAGATGCTCAAATATCTGGAACAGTATATCAAGAACGGTGTCATCAAGGGGAATTTCACACGCGAGGAGGCGCGTGCCGATCTGGACATCGCCCTCTGGTATGCGTATGCGTGCAACAACATCGATACCTACGAGTACTACTACCGCACGACGCAGTGGATGCCCGCCTCGGAGGTGAACGCACGCGGCTGCGGCACGTGGTACTACCGCTACGCCGTCGCGCTCATGTACTGCGGCCGTCTGGAGGACGCGCTCCGCTATGCCGAGCAGGGGGCATTGGAGGAGCCGGACTATCCGTGGACGTATCTGCAGTTCGGCAAGCTCCGCGCCCATTTTGGCGACCGTGACGGTGCTCTGTTGGCTGTGCAGTGGGGGCTTGCGCTCGTGCCGGACGACCACGAATTCCTGACACTGGAACGCGAGATCAAGGAGGGGGCAAGCATTGAACAGATGTCCTATCACTGGATTGATCCCACGTTTGACGAGGAGCTGCAAGGAGCGGCAACGACAGGCGAAATATTGGGGCTGCGCGATGGTGTGGATGCCGATGGAGAAATGTACGAGAAGCAGTGCGCCATCGCCTGCATGACGGTGAACGAGGCGGGGCTTGCGTACTTTCGCCAGCTCTTCCGCCCCGATCCGAAGAGCTACGAGAAGAATGCGCCCTATTGCAGCTTTTCCTATCCCGTAGGAGATACGTCCGTGCGCCTCGTCTTCCGCATGAATGAGGCAGGGCTGTCGAAGCGCAGTCCCGCATGGCTGCGCACGCAGAAGGAACGCCTCGACGACGGGCGCTGGCTGAGCCGCGTCGACGAGAAGGGCACGGGGGCACTGAGCGCAGTGCATTTTGAACTTGACAATCAGGTCACACTCGAGTACCAGTACCCATGGCGGGATAAAAACCTCTACATTCCATTGGATGAGGACGGAAATCCGAGGGATGATGGTGAGACGTAACCGTTCGCATATGAAAAAGGCGGCAAATGCCGCCTTTTTGTGTGTCCAAATTTACAACCCAAGTTCCTCCTCGATCAGTACCAGTTCCATCGGGCGGTAACTCATCTTCTTGTAGTGGATGGTCAGCGCATTGCAGATGCGCTCAAGTGCCGCGCAGTCATAGCAGCGCGTGCCGTCCTTCGCGCAGGGCGTTTTCTTGCCCTTGCGGTGCGCGTTGCGCGGGGCGGCGACGCGGTGAATGCGCTCGATCCCCGCCTCGATGTCGGGGACAAGCTTGTTGATGCCGACGACGAAGTAGGTCTTTTCATGTCCGAAAAGCGAACCCGCGACACGATTGCCCGCACCGTCCATGTTGAAGATCTGCCCCTGCTCGGTGATGGCGTTCGCCGAGAGCAGGAACACATCCGTCATCAGCGCCTCTCTCCCTGCCGCGAGAAATGCCTCGATACCGCCGACGTGCCCCGCGCGCGGCGGGTCGATTACCTCGTTATGCATGCTCAGACGCTCGTAGAGCGAAAGTGCCCGCAGCGTCTCGGAGTCGCCGAATCCTACGCGCTTGCCGCGAATCTCGTCGGCAAGATAGTCCGCCGCTGCTGTGCGCTCCGCGAACCGCGAGACATCGTAGCGATTTTTGAGAAACGCCTCCATCGTGCGCACAATGCGCTCCTCATAAGCTGTGTCGGACATTGTTCCCACCTCCTTCGTACCCCCATACCCCCTGATACCAATGTGTCACGAAGCGAACCCGCTCCCTCTCAATACGTCTCTATGATGTTAAAGTTCGAATCACATACCGCGGGCGTCCGCCCGATCTCACGGATGACACGAATAATGTGATCCTCGGAGAGGGCGCGCGGGCTCTTTGCGCCCGCATCGTGGAGAATGGTCTCCTTGTGCACCGTTCCGTCGATGTCGTTTGCGCCGAAGCAGAGGGCGACCTGCGCGACGGGAACGGTGAGCATGACCCAGTACGCCTTGATATTGCGGAAGTTATCGAGCATGAGCCGCGAGATCGCAATCGTCCGCAAATCGTCCCACATGGAGGTCTGCTTCACCTTCTGCCCCAGCTCGGTATTCGACGGGAGAAACGGGAACGGGATGAACGTCTGGAAGCCGCCCGTCTCGTCTTGGAGGTCGCGCAGGCGCAGCATATGCGTGACGCGCTCCTCGATCGTCTCGATGTGCCCGTAGAGCATGGACGCATTCGTCTTGATGCCGAGCTCATGTGCCGTGCGTGCGACCATGAGCCACTCGTCTGCCGTCGCCTTGTTCGGGCAGAGCTCGCCGCGTACGCGATCGGTGAGGATCTCCGCGCCGCCGCCCGCGATGGACTGAAGTCCCGCATCGCGCAAACGCAAGAGCACTTCTTTCACAGACAGCCCCGATGTCTTTGCAAAATGTGTGATCTCAACCCCCGTAAAGCCCTTGAGATAAAGCGACGGGAACGCCTTATGCAGGGCGGCGAGCCGCAGGAGATAGTCGTCGAACGTCCAGTCCGGATGCAGTCCGCTCACGACATGGAGTCCCGCCAGATGCGGATCGCGCATCGCGTCCGCGACATGGGCGACCGCCTCATCGACGCTCATCTCGTACGCGCCCTGATCCTCGGCATCACGCCCGAATGCGCAGAATTTGCAGTGTGCCGTGCAGATATTCGTCAGGTTGACATGGCAGTTCACGTTGTAGTACACAATATCGCCGCATTTCTCCTGGCGCACACGGTCGGCGAGCGCCCCGATCCGGGCGATGTCCGGACACGCGAAAAGACGCACGCCGTCCTCGTGCGTCAGTCGCTTCCCACGCTCAATTTTCTTCTCGATATCCAAAATATCCAAATCATCGCTGTGCAATCGATCCGTCTCCTAAAATATGCTGTGGAACAATTTCGCCGCCCCTCGTGAAAATTCCTGCCACACACTATTCCGCTTTGTCCGCCTGCACCCGAATCGACGTCAGCAACTCGTCGATCCGCGGCGCAACCGCGGTATTGTCCGCGCGGCGCGCAAGGGTAATATTCCACTGATTGAAGCCAATCGCCACGACGATGCTGTCGTCGATATAAGACGCGCCGTTCACCGTATATGAATACGAGAAGAGGTGCGCGGGCACCCCGCCGAGATCGATCCGCTCGTTTCGCATCATACGGTCGGGTTGATACGCCGCCGCGATCGCATCGCGCGCGCCCGCCACAGCCTCGTCGAGTGTCGGCGGCGCAGTGCCGTCGTCCGCGAATACGCTGTGCTGGACGAGCACGTCAAGCCCCGCCGCCTCGGCACGAGCAGTATATTTGCTGATAGAAAATCCTATCGCCGGAAAAGACTGCTCCTCTTTTTGAAACGCCGGAAGCTGCGGAAGCAGCATCGTCAGCGTCTCTCCGTGATCCGAGATCGTAACGGGAGCAAGTGCGATCGGCGCGGTCGTCTCCGTCTGTGCGGGTGATGATGCAGCTGCTTCCGCCGCCTGTGCGGTTGTCGCGCCAAGAGACGCGGCGCATATCCCCAGTGCGATAAAAGCGTATGCATATTTTCCTGCGGTCATATTGTACTCCTTTTTCACCGGTAAAAATACGGCGCTATGCCGACGGCCAATCAATCACGTCGAAAAGCTCGTCAAAATTACTTCCGCGCAGAGGCAGATCCGATTTGGAAAAAATAGTCTCTCTAATTTCGATGGAAACCGTCGCCCTCTTCACCGTGTATCGATGATAAAGCGGTTTTTGCCCGGACTTCAAACGCGCAATCATGTGCGCCCGGCAATATTCGTTCGCGTTCAGGAAGCCGTAAACATCTTCTTTTTTCTTAAAATCCGCAACACGTTCGAATCCCATCGTGTCGCAGATAAATTTTTCGGAGGATTGTCCTGTAAAGTCCTTCGCGTGAAGGCAGGCAACATATTCGAAATTCGGATTGTTAAGGATGATGAAACAAGGAATCCCCCTCTTTTTGTTCTGCTGCCTGCAATAGTCAACCAGCTCTTCAAAAGCATGTGCCTCTCCGACATTCGAGGTAATACGGTCTCCATCGACAATCATAAACCGTGCAACGCAGTTTACTTGTCCTTTCGTCTTAAGCTCATTAAGAAATGCCGCATAACCGCCGCCCTTCATATTAATCGGACAAAGTGCGATTTCGACACCTTGTCGTGTTCTCATCCCGTCAATGTAGTGATATTCGGTATCGCCTTCACAAAAGATCTCGAACCGTTTGCGCAGGAGCCGTTTGGGTCTACTCATCGGCAGTGCCTCCAAGGATTCCCTTCATATAAAATTCGTAGATTTTCGTTGTGCCGTAGCGAATCTCCGGAAAATCTGCCAGTGAGTAGATCTCAGAGTTCAGATTTTCTCGATTTTTCGTAATGAAATAAATCTGCTCTTTCATGTAGGTAGTGAGGTTGAGATGTAGGACGTTATGCGTTGTAAAAACGAACTGCCCGTGATGTTCTTTTCCGCTCATATAGGCAATGATACGGTCGGACAGCACGGGGTTCAGCACACGATCCATCTCATCCGCAAAGATTATTTTATCCTCGTAGATGACGCGGAAAATTTGTATTGCCCATGAAAAAAACTCTTTCACGCCGGAAGAATCCATATGAAGTTCTCTTTTGTAAGTACGATGTTCCTTGTCCTCGCGCACAATCATCGTCTTACCGTACGGATTCTCCTCATCAAGCTCGATGCGCAGAATGCTGTAATCGACCATCCGCAATATATCTATATACCGTGGATCCTGCAAAATCTCAATCTCCGATGCACGTCCGGCAGGGCTTTTCCGTTCGTCGTCCAACGATACAACCGATAGGCGGTGCGTCATCCAATCCAGCAAAATATTCGCCGATGCATCCCCCAACAAGGCTAATTTTGTAACAAACAGACCTGCTTTTTGTTTATTCCCCTGAAGAATTAACGGGTAATCGGCCGGCGCACTGCCTTGAAATAGTTCCATGTCACCGCGACGTAAATATTCTAGGATGATATGCTCGCGGGATTTACGCTTTTCACGTTGATAGAAGCCTTCCGAAACAATCCCCCTGCTGTCAAGAATTAATCGATACCGAAAAATCTGCGTGCCATTGGGTGTAAATTCCAACTCGAAAAATTGCTCCGCATTTTTTTCCTCTCGCAAGGCAGACACATTCACATAGGGGGACACCGTTTTGACGATCGTATTTTCAATAAAGAGCGACTGCAAAAACATGAGGCTGCGGATAAAGTTTGATTTTCCCCCCGCATTCTCGCCGACTATTACCGCCGTCTTGAGGGGATGTGTGCCGCATTCGGCAGTATTGTAATTGCCGGGGTAGCGCCGCAGCACCTTGCCGGAGGAAGCGTTCAACGAAAAGAACCCTTGCCCCTGAAAGGAGCAAAAGTTACTGAAGCTATAGTTTAAGAGCATGAGTGCACCTCATTATAATGAGAAAATCACATTTTTGCTTTAGAAGAATCTTTTCTCCTATTTTATACGCAAAAATGCAGAAAGTAAATCATTTTTTTGCATTACAAAAACGCCGCCCTGCCTCACGGAGATAGGACGGCGGTTTTCACGCGGGGTGATTGCTCCGCGCAGATGCGCTTAGTACAGTCCGAACGGGGCTTCGCTCAGGCTGATGTAGATGTTCTTCGACTGGGTATATGCGTCCATGATGACCTTGTGCGTCTCGCGCCCGATGCCGGATTTCTTGTAGCCGCCGAACGGTGCGTGCGCGGGGAGCTGATTGTAGGTGTTGACCCACATGCGCCCGGTCTCGACCGCCTGTGCGACGCGGAAGGCTCGATTGATGTCCTTCGTCCAGACAGCGCCGCCGAGTCCGTACTCGCTGTCGTTCGCCATCTTGACGACCTCCGCTTCGTCGTGGAACTTGATGAAGCAGACGACGGGTCCAAAGATCTCTTCGCGTGCGACGCGCATGTCGTTCGTGACGTCGGCGATGATGGTCGGCTGCATGAATGCGCCGCCTTCGAGCCCCGCACCCTCGGCGCGTGCGCCGCCGCAGACGATGCGTGCGCCCTCTTTCTTTGCGATGTCGATGTATTCGAGACTGTTCTTGAGCTGGTGCGTGTTGATCTGCGCGCCGATCTGCGTCGCATCCTCCCACGGGAGACCAACCTTCACCGCTTCGAATTTCTCCTTGACTGCCGCGAGGAATTTGTCATAAATCGTGTCCTGCACGAATACGCGCGATCCGGCACAGCAAACCTGCCCTTGGTTAAAGAGAATACCGAGGCAGACGCCCTCAACCGCCTTTTCCCACGGCGCATCCTCGAAGTAGATGTTCGCGGATTTGCCGCCGAGCTCGAGCGTCGCGGGGATCAGGCGATCCGCCGCCGCCTTTGCGACGTCGTAGCCGATCTCGGTGGAGCCGGTGAAGGCGAGTTTTTTCAGCCCTTCGTGCTCGAGGATGTAGTTGCCCGTCGTGGAGCCGCGCCCGGTGACGAGGTTGAACACGCCTGCGGGCAGGAGGTCTTTGATGATGTCCGCGAGGGCGAGCACGCTGAGCGAGGTCTCGCTCGAGGGCTTAAATACGATGCAGTTGCCCGCGGCAAGCGCGGGGGCGAGTTTCCACGCCGCCATGAGGAACGGGAAGTTCCACGGGACGATCTGTCCGACGACGCCAAGCGGTTCGCGCAGAACGATAGAGAGTGTATTCTCGTCGATCTGCGATGCGGTGCCCTCTTCGGCGCGGATGACGCCCGCGAAGTAGCGGAAGTGATCGCTCGCGAGGGGAACGTCGACGGCGCGCGTCTCGCGGACGGGCTTGCCGTTGTCAAGACTCTCGATGTAGGCGAGATCTTCGGCGTGCTCATCGATTCGGTCGGCGATCTTCAGCAGAATATCAGCGCGCTCGGCGGGGCTCGTCTTCTTCCACGCGGGGAACGCCTTCCAGCCCGCCTTGACCGCCTTATCGACGTCCGCCTTCGACGCCTCGGCGCAGACGCCGATGATCTTGCCCGTGGCGGGCGTCGTCACTTCGTACGATTTCTCGCCCTCGGCGGCGATCCATTCGCCGTCGATGAAGAGCCCCCAGCAGGCGCGATAGCTGCCGTTTTTGATTTCTTCTGCGATTTTGCTCAATATCATCACTCTTTCCTAAGAATACTTATCCAAATGTTCTTTTATTATAGTGCAACCGGGATTCCTTTTCAACACTAATTGAAAATATTTTTCATTTGTTACGATTTTCACAAACAAATTTGATTCAGGTAAAACTGTGTATTTAATTCTTCCTATTTTGAAAATCTCCTTTATTTTTCTTTCCGGCTATTGACAATTTTCTAAAATTTGATATACTGAAATCAGTAAAGGAGCCTGTAAAAGGAAGCCTGATTCAGGACAGGCAACCCGCCCGTATGAACCGTAAACATACGGTGCGCAGCTCCGGGATTTTCCCACAGTGTTGACCAACGATTCGTTGTGTGTGCGGGATTCAGTCGATGTCACGGTAAGAGCCGCGGGTGCGGCACACATCGGCTGCGTCCCCGACGGGCTGGGAGGAGATTCCAATGGGATATTGAGCAGCCGTACAACTCCCCGCAGCGGGGGTGCATGATCCTTCCGTGGAAGGGCGGATCGGATGTACCGGGCAACGCATAAGAGGCGGCAGGAGGACGCGGCAGTCCGCTGGGGCGGATGCAGCGGCGAACGGGTGCGCCGCGTGAGAACGTGTCACGCGCGGAGGAACCTGAGGGTCAAGCGCACAATGAGGTTCGCCACCGCGGTTTTACCGCGGTTCGTAAGGTTTTCGTGAGGAAAGTTCCCCGGCGCATGCTAGCGGCGATGAGGAACGAAGCAAAGGACGTTTGGATGCAAGAGAGTTTTCAATCACTTCCCGTATTTTCCGCATAACCGCCGCCGGGTGACGAGAAAGCCCGCCGGCGGTTTTGTATTGCAAAATTTTATCTAGTTCCGTTGACATTAATTTTCCCCTTTTCTTAGATTTTCCCGGGTTTATATCGTAGAAAAGTCCTAATAGGCGTTTACTTCCCTTTTTTCTATGTTATAATGTGCCCCGCTTTCCATCGTAGACGCCGGGTTCTCCAATATCGCTGAAGGGCTGGGGCTTGTCGTCTTTATCGGGCTGCTCTTATATTTTGGAAAAATCGTACGGGGTGAGAAAAAAGCATAAAAAATAAGGACTGCTGCAGGCGCGTCCCGGCGCATGTGATGCAGCCCTATTTTTATGTGCGGATGTCGCGTTCCTTATCCCCGCGGCAGTTTTGACAGCAGGAAGCGCAGGAGAATGTAGGCGGCGATGCTGCCCGCGCCCGTGGAGATGAGGAACGGGACGATGTAGACGGTGTAGCTCGCAGGCGAGAGTCCCATGAGGAGCGCTGCGACGGGATAGGCGGCGAGCGCGCCGAGAATGCCCGTGCCGAGTGCTTCGGCGATACAGGTCAGCCCAAGACGGTGCGTATAGCGATAGACGATGCCGCAGACGAGCGCGCCGACCATGCTGCCGGGGAACGCCATGAGACTGCCCAGCCCCGCGATGTTCCGCAAAAGGCTTGCGGAAAAGGCGACGCCAACACCCCATAGAGGTCCTAGGAACACGGCGGCAAGGATATTGACGAGATGCTGTACGGGCGCGCAGCGGCTGCCGAGCACGGGGAAACTGAACACGCCGCCGAGGACGGCGATCGCGACGAGGATGCCCGCAAGGGTGAGTTTTCGTGTGGGTGTGTCAAATATTATTTTTCCTTTCGCATGGAGGATGTCGGCGGTTGCCGGGACGTCAGGACTGGATAAACGCGCTCTTTAGATCAAAGGTATGCGCCATCGGGCCGTGCCCCTTCCCGAGGTTAAGTCCCGCCGCGAGCGCGCCCGAGAGGTACTCCTTCGCGCGGGCGACCGCCGCGTCTATGTCCATGCCGTACGCAAGATTCGAGGCGATTGCACTCGAGAGCGTACAGCCCGTGCCGTGCGTGTTCTCCGTCGCGATGCGCCGCCCCCGGAACCACCGTGCACCCGCAGCATCGACGAGCAGATCGTTCGCATCATCCACTGCGTGCCCGCCCTTCATCAGCACCGATGTCCCGTAATCCGCATAGATTTTCGCCGCCGCATACTCCATATCGGCGGTATTTTTGATGTCCATCGCGGCGATCACCTCTGCCTCGGGGATGTTCGGCGTGATGAGATCGGCGCGCGGCACCAGTTCTTTGCAAAGCGCATCAACCGCCTCCTCAGCGATGAGCCGCGCGCCGCTCGTTGCGACCATCACGGGGTCGAGGACAATGTTGCGTGCGCGGTACTCCGCAAGTTTCTTGGCAATCACGCGGATCAGCGCCGCATCCGCGACCATGCCGATCTTAACTGCATCGGGCGGGATGTCGGTGAACACGGCATCGATCTGTGCCGCGAGGAATGCGGGCGGCACGGCGAGGATGTCCGTCACGCCCTTTGTGTTCTGCGCCGTCAGCGCAGTGAGCGCACTCATGCCGTAGACGCCGTGCGCCGTCATCGTCTTGAGATCCGCCTGAATGCCCGCCCCGCCGCTCGAGTCGCTGCCGGCGATGGTGAGGACCGTGGGTTGTTGGTACATGGTTTCATCTCCTTGAATATGATGCGTTTTTCCCTCGCGTTGTTTTATTTTATGCGGCGGAACACGATGCGCCGCCATGCAGGATCCGTCACACAGAACTTTCGTGCCGAAGAGGTGTCTGCCGCAGCCATTTTTAAGCCCCGCTTTTTTGGCAAGGCAGATACCGGAACGGTGATACAAAATTCAAACCTGTTCCACCTGCGCGCGCCGCATCAGCATTTCTTCATCCATACAACAAATCGCATCAATGATCTTCGTACGGTACGCGGCGTTGCCGTCCCCCGCCCCCATGCGCGACCAAGCGATCTCGCCCGCGACGCCCATCAAGACGACTGCCGTCAGCGCGGCATCGAGCGGACGTACCGGCACAGCCGCCAGCGCCGCCGCAGTGAGCGCCGAGAGCTGACAGCCCGTCCCCGTCACGCGGCTCATCTCCGCGCGCCCGTTGCGCACCGCATAGCAAGTCTCCCCGTCAGTCAGGAGGTCGATCGCCCCCGTGACCACTGCGATGCAGCGATGCTCCGCTGCAAATGCACGGACGAACGACGCCGACGCCGCGAGATTTTCCTCCGTCACCGCGTCCGCCGCCGCGGCATCCACACCGTCCGAATGCCCCGTTCCCATCGCGAGCGTCCGAACCTCGGAGATATTGCCGCGCACAGCCGTAGGTTTTACCTCATAGAGCAGGTCGCGCGCCGTCGCCGTGCGCAGACGACTCGCCCCCGCGCCTACCGGGTCAAGCACGATAGGCCGCGCAAGCGCATGCGCATGACGTCCCGCCGCCATCATCGCGGGAATCGTCCGCGCGTTCAGCGTCCCGATGTTGAGACACAGCCCCGCGCACAGTTCCGTAATCTCCTCGACTTCCTCCGGGTCGTCCGCCATGATCGGACGCGCCCCCGCCGCCAGCAGGACATTCGCCACATCGTTCACCGTCACATAGTTCGTGATGCAGTGAACGAGCGGCGCGGCGGATCGTATGGAGGGTAGAATATCGTTGAAAGCCATTATGTTATCCTTTCGTGGCGTGACGTGTGATCTGTATGATGCAGCGAACGGGCGTCTTATCGACGCCGCGAAGCATTGAACCCCGAAGGGGCGGCACGGCATGTTCTTTATCAGTACGGGGCAGTGTTAGAATGCCGCTTTGCAGTCCGCAGCGCGCAGCGCAAGAGGCTGTGCGGCATCATTTACTATAAGACGACACCGTCTCTGCCGCGTCGTTTGCGAAGCGGCGAGAAAGATGCCCTGAGCCGCGCATAGACACTTTCAAGAATTTTACCGCGTCGTCCGCGCCCCCAACGCCTTATTCACCGCATACGCAAGCGCCATCGTCAGCGCGATGGTCGGCAGTGTGCTCCCGACGGGCGTATCGACGACCATCAGATACCGATAGCACAAAAATCCGACGAACCAGACGGCGAGATTCGCTCCGTGCACGGCGCGCTCCGACGCGTCCTCGTGCAGGACGAAGCTGCTCACGATCAGCACCGCGATCATCGGGGCAAAGACCGATCCGATGATGTAGAGGAAGCCCGTAATATCGTCCATCGGGTAGACCGCTGCAGCCGCCGTCCCCACGAGTGCAGCGACAATGCCGACAGTGCGCCCGGAGATGCCGCGCACGATGCTCTCGCTCGACACGCCCGCCGAATATGCGTCGAGGTACGTCGTCGTCACCGTCGAAAGCACGACGATGCCGAGCCCCGCCGCGCCGAGCCCCGCATGCAGCATGATCTGCGCGATGTCGGACGTCCCCGCGAGGATCGCCGCGCCCATCCCGATGAAATACATCCAGCAGCTCACGAGCCCGTAGACCACGGCGCTCACCGCAGCCGCCGCCACGGGACGCTCCGCCGCGCGCGTGTAGTCGCTGATGAGCGGCAGCCACGAGAGCGGCATCGCAATCGAGAGCTCGAGCGCCATCGCAAAGCTCATCGTCTCCCCCGCCGCGGACGCCGCCGCACCGTCTGCGCCCATAATCGTCACGCAGAGGAGGACGGTCAGGAGAAACAGCCCCGTCATCGCGACCGCATTCACAGGCCCGATGCGCAGGATGCCGATGCGGATCCAAAGGACGATGAGCGCACCGATGCCGAGACACCAAAGCGCGTGCCCCGCGTCCATAATACTGCCCGCCGCGAGTGCTCCATCATAGATCATGATCGACGTCCACCCGACGAGCTGGAGCACATTGAGCACGGCAAAGAGCAGCCCCCCGCGCCCGCCGAACGCCATCTTCACCGTCTCCATCGCGCTCCGCCGCGCACGTGCACCGATCACACCTGCAAGAAAGAGCAGGAAACAGCCGACGATATGACCGAGCACGATCGCCGTGCCGCCGTCCGCAAACCCAAGTGGAGAAAAGAACGTCCCCGTTAAAATCTCCGCGAGCGATACGCCCGCGCCGAACCAAATCAGCGCATTCGCGCCGAGACCTGTCTGCCGCTCCATCATATACCTCCGTCCGATACAGATACAAAAACGCAGCCATGCCAAGAGACATAGCCGCGTTCGACTGCATCGGTATATCCCTACGTTGGCATTACCCAAATCAGGTTGCGGGTCGGGACGCACACGTCCCCTCTCAGCCGCCTCGTGGCAGCTCCCCTTTATATTATGGAGAAAATACTCCAAGCACCGGCTGCCGGTTACTGTGCACTCATCGACAGCTCAATGAACTTATTCCCAAGCTTTGCCTTTTGCAGGACTTCCTCGGTGATGTCCGCGCCCGCCTCAACGATGACAACGCCGTTGTCCATCTTGATTGTGCGCGTCGCCTTCTTGCCGAGCAGGAAGCGGCGGTGACGATCCTCGTTCACACGCTCCGCGCTCTTTTCCTCCTCTGCGTGGGCAGGCTCTGCCGGAGCGGGCTCCTCCGCCGGAGCACTCTCAACAACCGGCTCCGGTGCAGGCTCCTCTGCGATCGGCTCTTCTGCGGGCAGCTCCTCCGCTGTGGGCTCTGCCGCAGGGGCTTCTTCTTCAGCGGGAGCTTCCTCTACGGGAGCAGTCTCTGCCGCGGGGACTTCAGGCGCGGGCTCTGCCGCAGGAATGTCAACGACCGGCTCGACTGCGGGGAGCTCTTCCACCGCAGGCACAGGCGCAGCGGATGCCGCCGGTGCTGCCGCTGCGTCAGATTTTTTTCCGGCATCGCCCTCCGGGGAGATCACGGTGACTTCCTTCCCAAAGATGGAAACCTGATCCGCCGTAACCTCGGACGTCATGCCCTCGGGTGTTGTAACCTCGCATTTCTCGATGCTGCCGTCCTCGCCGATGAAGATCTCGGAGATGATCCCCTGAATCACACCCGTGCGCGTGATCGCCTTCGTTCCGATGACACGGATGTTGTCGTCGAGCAGCGTCTCAAAATCCCCCGCTGCATCGAGCGTCAGGATATTCTCGCTGTTGTTGATCGTAACGGCATCCTCACCGACCGCAATGACATTATCGTAGGGAATGAGCTTGACTCCGCGATACCAGTCCTCGTCCTCGATCGTGACCGCTGCCACGACGCGGTTCGGCGCATCGATGAGCAGGGTCTTGCTCATGCCGAGTTCACGCCCCTCCGTGATGCTGATGACGGGAAGTCCTAGGATGTCAACGCTTTTCTTCATTTCTATTCCTCCATTTTTCAAAAATGTCAAGGGTGGGAAGCGGGTGCCTCGTCCGCCTGTCGGTTCGCCGCGTCGATCAAATCCTTCGGCACGTCGCCAAAGGGAAGCGTCGGCGTGCCCCGCAGGGCAAGCAGAAGGGAGAGCGCGTCCATGTACCGCAGGGATCTTTGGAACTCCTGCACCATGACGAGGTTCCGCGCGATGCTCGGCAGCGTGAGCGCGTGGTTGAACAGGCTGCGTGCCGCGCCGTAGTCGCCCATGTTCTTGTAGAGCGTCGAGAGCTCAATGACCAGATACGGCATATAGGAGTCTCCGGGATGCCGCGCGAGCGCCTCCCGGTACGCACGTATGGCATGCGCGGGGTTCTGCGCCGCCGACTCGTACGCGATGTCAAGCAGCGCATCGAGATCGGTCGGCAGCCGTTCCTCCTCCGCAGCGACAACGGGTACGTCAGAGACCGGATGAGACGCGGCGGAACGCACTTCGTCCGCCGTGTGATCGGCAGGAGCGTCAGCATCGTGCATCGATACGGAGCGCTCCGGTTCCATGCACACCGCCGGATCCGCGGACGGTGCTCCGGCAGCCGCCGCATCCGTGATCGGCTCCGGTACAGCGTCCGGATCCTCCTCAAAGGAAAGCGGCGCCGCATCTGCCCGCGGGCGCACCCGATGTGCGGCTCTTCGGTTATAGATTGTCACACACGCGCCCGTACCGAGGATCAGCAGCGCCAGATGTACATAGTACATCCGCGTCAGCGCGGGGCTAAACGCGATCAGCCCCGCGACAAGCCCGACACCGAGCAGTGCCGCGAGAACGACGGAGGAAAGCCGGATCTGCATCACTGCGCCGCCTCCCTCCTTTTCCCCTCGATCTCCACGCCGCGTTTCCTATGCCGCATTCACCGCACAGGTATTCTAGGACTCTTTCGACACGAATGAGAAAAATCCTTCCTTTTTCTGCAAAATATTCTTGAAAAACATTTTTATTTCCACCCTTTATTTTGGAGGGTATTTTATAGTATAATGACCGTGACATTCATTTGCATCCAAAAACACCGCCATGTGCGTCAGGATACGGGTGCAATGGGGATATGTGCTTATCATTTTTTCGGATGGGAGAGGTTCATATGACGCAGGAAACGGTGACAATCGAGAACAAAACGGGCATCCATGCGCGTCCCGCATCGGTATTCGTTCAGACCGCGACGAAGTTCAAGTCCAAGATCCAACTCGAGGCGAAGGGCAAAAAGGTTGACGCCAAGAGCATCCTCATGCTGATGAGCATGGGGCTCGTCAAGGGCACCGAACTCACCATCATCGCCGAGGGCGAGGACGAGGCGGCGGCAGTCGCGGAGCTCGCAGGGCTCATCAAGTCGAAGTTCGGCGAAGAGTAACATATGCCGGCGCCCCGGGGTTTTGCAGTGCGCACTTCGCCCCGAGGCGCCTTTTTCATCGGGAATTTTTCACACGGAAAGAGGGGATATATATGTCGGAGACCATCCGTGGAAAAGGTGTGATCTCGGGGATTGCCGTCGGCACAGTCATGCTCGCGGGGCAAAACCTCGACGGCTATCTCGCTGCCTACCACCCGGGAACGCTCGCGGAGGAAGAGAGCAAAGCGGAAGCGGCGATTGCAGCCGTCACGGAGACCCTGCTCACAACCATCGAGCGCCTGCGCAAAGAGGATCAGGCGGAGCAGGCCGCGATCCTTGAGGCACACCGCATGATGGTGCAGGACCCCATGATGGCGGACAATATCCGGAGTAAAATCGAAGCCTGCGGCAGCGCGCCGCAGGGCATCCTCGATGCCGCCAACGAGCAGGCGCAGGTCTTTGAGCAGATGGAGGATGAATACTTCGCCGCGCGTGCCGTCGATCTGCGCGATGTGGGCAAGCGCATTGCCAAATATGTCCTCGGCGTGAAGGAGCCCGAGCCCGGCGCAGGCCAGCTCATTCTCTGCGGTGAGGAGATCGAGCCGTCCGTCGTCGCGGGAATGCCGACAGATCAGATCGCGGGCGTCATCTTGGGCTCTGGCAGCGCGACGAGCCACGTCGTCATCATCGCCAAGGCGCGCGCGATCCCGACCATCCTCGGCATCGGCGATAAGATCGAGCTCATCAGCGACGGCGACGAGGTCATTCTCGACGGCAGCCGCGGCGACATCGTCATCCGCCCGACCGAGGCAGAGCGTGCGCTCTATGAAACGAAGATCGACGAGCAGAAAAAACTCGCCGCCCACTACGCCGCGCTCAAGGATCTCCCCGCCGTCACAAAGGACGGCGTGCGCATTGAGCTGACGGCGAACATCGGCACCCACATGGATGTCGACAACGCGCTGACCTACGGCGCGGAGGGCGTCGGACTCTTCCGCTCGGAGTTCATCTTCATGGGCTCCTCGACCATCCCGACCGAAGAGGATCAGTTCAAAGTTTACCGCGCCGCCGTCGAGAAATGCGGCGATCATATCTGCGTCATCCGTACGATGGACATCGGCGGGGACAAGCCGCTCCCCTACCTCAACATCGATCCCGAGGAGAACCCGTTCCTCGGCTACCGGGCGCTGCGCATCAGCCTCGACCGGCACGACCTCTTCCTGCCGCAGATCAAAGCGATCCTGCGTGCGGGACTCTACGGCAAAGCCGCCATGATGGTGCCAATGGTCATCAGCGTCAGCGAGATCCAGCGCGTGCAAAAGCTCGTCGAGCAGGCGAAAGTCGAGCTCGCCCACGAGGGCAAAGAGTATTCCGATGACGTACAGGTCGGCATCATGGTCGAGACTCCGGCGGCAGCCGTCGTCTCCCCGCTCCTTTCCGCCTACGTCGACTTCTTCAGCATCGGCACGAACGACCTCATCCAGTACACGCTTGCGGTCGACCGGGGCAACGCCCAGATCGCGCATCTCTACAACCCGTTCAACCCCGCCGTCCTGCGGCTCATCCAACGCACGATCCAAAGCGCGCGCGAGCGCGGTATCTGGGCGGGCATGTGCGGCGAGATGGCGAGCGACCCGTACGCCGCCGTGCTGCTGCTCGGCATGGGCATCACCGAGCTCTCCATGAGCGCGCCGTCCATCCCGCGCGTCAAGGAGATGATCCGCTCCGTCACATCGACGCAGGCAAAGGATCTCCTCGCCGACGTCATGAAGATGGAGCACGGCGTCGACATCCGCGCCTATGTGCACAAAATGCTCGGCGATACGACAGGCACCGTCGCCGAAGGATAAATTTCTTCTCCTGTTGCTTTTCTCACAGACGCCATGTGCTGCATGAGGTATCCTATGTGTGTGTGTTATATTTGACGATCAAGACGGAGCTGTTGCACGCGCAAGTGTAACAGCTCTGTTTCATATGAGACGGGGCGGGCGGTGCTATATGGCGGATTGCGCCGTAACGCGTGTGCCGTTTGGGTATCCGCCGCAGCCGGTTTTAAGCGCCGCTTTTTTGGCAGGGCGGATGCCCAAGCGGCGCTAAAACATATCCGATGAGAACATCAAGAACGACCTAAGATACATGAGAAGGGGGGATGCCTCGTGCCGCTCACCATCCACACCGACCTCTGTGTCTCCTGCGGCATGTGCGCCGAGCGCCTGCCCGACGTCTTTCGCATCGACCGCGCGGCGCGATCCGCAGAGGTCGTGCGCCAGCCGCAGCCCATAGAGACCGACGATGCGCTCGAGGCGGCGGAGGACTGCCCTGTCGGCGCAATTATATGGGAGCAGACTGTGCCATCAAACTAAAATTATACTAAAATGAAATTGATTTGTTTCACCTTTTCTTGCAGTACGTCACGTTTTCGGGGGAAATGCCATGACAGAACTGAAGCTGGAGCCGTTCGGCAAAATGCCCGACGGTCGAAACATCGATCTCTACACACTAACCAACGAGCATGGCACACGCGTCGCCGTGACGACCTACGGTGCACGTCTCGTGCGCTTTGAAAAAGACGTCCAGGGGCACCCCGTCGACATCGTACTCGGTTACACGCGCGGCGAGGACTATGTGCGCGACACCGCATACATGGGCGCCGTCATCGGACGGCACGCCAATCGCATCGCGGGCGGGCGCATCACCGTCGGCGGCCGCCCCTACCTGCTCGAGCTCAACAGCGGATCAAAGAAACAGAACCACATCCACGGCGGCGCGCACGGTCTGCACACACATCTTTTTGACGCGGATATCGTCCATGACGGCGTCCGTTTTACAACCGTCAGCCCCGACGGCACGGGCGGCTTCCCCGGCAACCTTGAGGTGAAGGTCACCTATACACTCACGGGCGACGATGCCCTTTCCATCCGATACGAAGCCATCAGCGATGCCGAGACCATCTGCAATATCACGAACCACAGCTATTTCAACCTCGAGGGCTGCACCGCCCCGAGCATCCTCGACCACACGGCCGAGATCTACGCCGACACCTTCACATGGGCGGACGCAGAATCCCTGCCCGACGGGCGCATTCTCCCCGTTGCAGGCACACCGATGGACTTCACCACACCACGCCGCATCGGCGATCGCATCGACGCGGACTATGACGAGGTGCAAATGGCGCACGGCTACGACCACAACTGGGTACTGCGCGGCGACTTTGCACCCGAGCCATACTCGCACCTCAAAAAAGCTGCACGTGTAGCCGCCCCAAAAACAGGACTCATCCTCTCCTGCTATACCGACCGCATCGGCGTGCAGTTCTACACAGGCAACAACCTGCGCGGGGATACTCCGCCGGGCAAGGGCGGCATCGTCTTTCCCCGACGGAGCGGATTCTGCCTCGAGACGCAGTTTTTCCCAAACGCCCCTGCCAATCCCGCATTTCCGCAGCCCATTCTCGCTATGGACGAGCTGTTCACTGCCGAGGCTGTCTACAAAATCGACTCGGTATAGACCAATTTTTTCATAGAATACGGTTATATCTCTTCTAATTTTTTCAATCGTATTGACGTTGAAAATCTGTGGACAATCCCGTCAAACAGGGTTAATATAGGAGTTACATGTAGGTTCTACTCACAAAAGGGAGGATTGGGTAAATGAACATTCACGAGTATCAATCCAAACAGGTGCTGCGCGAATACGGCGTCAAAGTCCCGAACGGACTGCCCGCATTCACCGTGGACGCAGCCGTCGACAACGCCGAAAAACTGGGCAGTCCGGTCATCGTCGTCAAGGCGCAGATCCACGCCGGGGGGCGTGGAAAAGCGGGCGGCGTCAAGATCGCAAAGACAACCGATGAGGTGCGCCGCTACGCGCGTGAGCTACTCGGCAAAACGCTCGTCACGCATCAGACAGGTCCCGAGGGCAAGGTCGTCAACCGCCTGCTCATCGAAGAGGGCTCCAAGATCAAGAAAGAGTTCTACCTTTCCTTCGTCATCGACCGCCTCAGCGCGAGCATCGTCATGATGGGCTCCGAGGAAGGCGGCGTCGAGATCGAAAAGGTCGCCGAGGAGCACCCCGAGAAGATCATCAAGGAATACATCGATCCCGTCGTCGGACTCATGCCGTTCCAGGCGACGCGCATGGCATACGCCATCAACATCCCCGCGCCCGCCGTTCGCAAGGCCTCGACGCTCATGCAGCGTCTTTATGCCGCCTTCATCGGCAAGGACTGCTCGCAGGTCGAGATCAATCCGCTCGTCGTCACCGAGGACGACGATGTCATCGCCCTCGATGCGAAGCTCAACTTTGACGACAGCGCGCTCTACCGCCATCCGGACATCGCCGAGCTCCGTGACGACAGCGAAGAAGATCCGAAAGAACTCGAAGCTTCCGCGCACGGACTCAACTACGTCAACCTCGGCGGCGACGTTGCGTGCATGGTCAACGGCGCGGGTCTTGCCATGGCGACCGTCGACATGCTCAAGCACTGCGGCGGAGATCCTGCGAACTTCCTCGACGTCGGCGGCGACTCCGCCCCCGAGAAGATCGCAACCGCCTTTAACATCATGCTCGAAGGCGGACAGGCAAAGGGCATCTTCGTCAACATCTTCGGCGGCATCAACCGCTGCGACAACATCGCCAACGGCATCATCGAAGCCGCAAAGCTCATCTCCAAAGACGGCAAATCCCTCCCCGTCCCCGTCGTCGTCCGTCTCGAGGGCACGAAGGTCACCGAAGGACGCGAGATTTTGAAGAACACACCGATCGGCAATGTTTTCGCCGCAGCCTCCATGGAAGACGGCGCAAAACAGATCGTAGAACTCGTTGCAAAGGCGAAGGCGTAAGGGAGGTTCAGCTATGTCCATTTTGATTGATAAACATACCAAAGCCATCGTGCAGGGCATCACGGGCAAAGCCGCCCTCTTCCATACGCGGCAGATGCTCGACGCCGGCACGCAGATCGTCGCGGGCGTCACCCCGGGCAAGGCGGGACAGGTCGTCGAGGGCGTCCCCGTCTACAACACCGTCAGAGATGCCGTTAAGGCAACCGGCGCGAACGCCTCCGTCATCTACGTCCCCGCGCGTTTTGCCGCCGACTCCATCATGGAAGCCGTCGACGCGGAATTGCCGCTCGTCATCTGCATCACCGAGCACATCCCCGTCCTCGACATGGTCAAGGTGCGCCGCTACATGCAGGGCAAAAAGACCCGCCTCCTCGGCCCCAACTGCCCGGGACTCCTCACGCCGAATCAGGCAAAACTCGGCATCACCCCGACCAGCGTCGCAAAGCCCGGACATGTCGGGCTCGTCTCGCGCTCCGGCACCCTCACCTATGAGGCGGCGTTCCAGCTCACGAACGCCGGCATCGGACAGACAACCACCGTCGGCATCGGCGGCGACCCCGTCAAGGACATGGACTTCATCGACGTCCTGAAACTCTTTAAGGCAGACCCCGACACACTCGCCGTCTTCCTCATCGGCGAGATCGGCGGCACCGCCGAAGAAGAAGCCGCGAAGTGGATCGAGGAGAACATGCCCGAAAAACCCGTCGCCGCCTTCATCGCAGGACGTCAGGCGCCTCCGGGCAAACGCATGGGTCACGCGGGCGCCATCATCTCCGGCGGCAAGGGCACCGCTGCGGATAAAGTCGCCGCACTCAACGCTGCAGGCATCCCCGTCGCAGACACCGTCGCCCACATTGGTGAAACGATGGTGAAGCTCCTCAAGGAAAAGGGGCTCTACGAAAAGTGCCACACCTGCTGAGATTGTGCAGCGACAGAGAACGAAATCAGAGAATATAGGTGAATCACGGATGAAAATGGAGCGTGCGCAGAAATGTGCCGCTCCATTTTTGTATGCAGTTGAACGACGCCCCTCTCCCATATCTATAATTTCCCTTTATACTATCCCATGAAATTTATTTTCAATTTCGTTGAATTTCTTCCATTCCTGCGCTATAATATAGATATTAGAAAAAAGGAGGCATGCCCAATGAATCAAGATCAACTCAAGCGGATGCAACACGACAAAGGTTTCATCGCAGCCCTCGACCAGAGCGGCGGCTCGACGCCGAAGGCGCTGAAGGCGTACGGCGTGGACGAGAGCGCCTACCACGGCGAAGAGGAGATGTTCACGCGCGTCCACGAGATGCGCACGCGCATCATCAAGAGCCCTTCGTTTGACAAGAAAGAAATCCTCGCCGCGATTCTCTTTGAGAATACAATGGACCGCAAGATCGACGGTATCCTCACCGCAGATTTCCTGTGGGAGAAAAAGGGCATCATCCCCATTCTGAAGGTGGATAAAGGGCTTGCCGACGAAAAGAACGGCGTCCAGCTCATGAAACCGATCACAGGGCTCGACGCACTCCTCGACCGCGCAAACGAGCGCCACATCTTCGGCACGAAGATGCGCTCCGTCATCAAAGAGGCAAACGAGGCGGGCATCAAAGCCATCATCGACCAGCAGTTTGAAGTCGGTATGCAGATCGTCGGCAAAGGGCTCGTCCCCATCCTCGAGCCCGAGGTGGACATCCACTGCCCCGAGAAGGCAAAGGCGGAGAAGATCATGGTCGGCTTCATGAAGGAGCACCTTGCAAAACTGCCTGCAGACGCCAAGATCATGTTCAAGGTCACGATCCCGACCGAGGACAACCTCTACGAAGAGCTCATGAAGGATCCGCACGTCGTCCGCATTGTTGCCCTCAGCGGCGGCTATCCGCAGGACGAGGCAAATGAGAAGCTCGCCCGCAACCACGGACTCATCGCCAGCTTCTCCCGCGCGCTCTCGCAGGATCTGCGCGCAGGGCAGAGCGATGCCGAGTTCAACAGCGTTCTGAAGAAAGCCGTCGACGGCATCTACGCCGCTTCCATTACCTGATCCTCTCTCCACGGAGCTTCCGGCGACACAAAAAGGGCTTGCCGCGCATACATGAATCATGCATGTGTGCGGCAAGCCCTTTTTCGTGTGGAATAATAGTCACAGATTCTCCGGATGCGGCGAAATACAGCCTATCTTCTTTTATCGCAGGGATTTCACCTGTACGAGTTCGTAATTGTTTTCTTTCAGAACACCGGCACAAAACTCCCTAAGCATTGGAATATCATTCTGCATTGTCTCTCATACAATAGTAAAATTGATATTCTGATGATATGCATGTGCAAATATATTTCTCATATCTCTGATGAGCTTCCACGGGATTTCCTCACTGTGTTCCAAGAACTCATCCGAGAAGCTCTTGACTAGTTCGCCGATCGTCTGCATGGGCATAGCACATGCATTCCGATAGACATAGCTGTTCATGAACGCCTCTTCATTATCTCCGAAGAATCTCATCGTTTCTCTGATTTCGTCGCAGTACTTTTGAATCGACAACAGCACCTGCGCATCACGCTTGCCCACTTTCATAAAGTAAAATCTCATCCCTTTCTACGGCATCCTTGAAAATATAACAGTCCTCCGATAACCGGCTGATCAGATCCACTTCCTTATCCAGCAGTTCCTCTAAATCAAGTCGAAAGCCTGCCATCTTAAAAAGCCCCATACCTTTGGGAGCAACCATATGAAAATCCACGTCGCTCTCTTCCGTCGCCTCACCGCGCGCATAGGAGCCAAACAGGAACAATTTAACTACCCGATATTTTTCACAAATCGGACGAATTTTTTCCTTAATTTCATCAATCGTCAAAATCATTTCTGCCCCTCCTCTCCAAAGTTCAAAGCATCGCGAGATAATCGTCCAGCCGTGCATTTACATACCCCGCAAACAACGCCTCCATGCTGTCGATCGTCCCCTTCTCGTGATAGTCGTCAAACGCCTGATAATAGCGCATCCGATCCGTGAATTTAATATCGATCGGCGGATAGCCCGCCTTCATCAGCTCCAGATTGACGAGGAGACGTCCCGTGCGCCCGTTCCCATCGATGAAGGGATGGATCGCCTCGAATTCGAGGTGAAGCTGCGCGAGCCGCGACACAATATGCCGCTCCATATGATCTCCGTAAACGAGCAGCAAAAGCTCCATCTCCGACCGGATCAAATACGGTTGTACAGGATTGTGTTTCGCGCCCATAATGCTCACAGGGACTCTGCGGTAAACGCCGCGATCCGCGCGCTTATCCTCCAGCACCAGCGCATGAATCTGCTTGATGACCTGCTCTGAGAGCGGAACGTTATCCCGCACGAGCTCGAGCACGAAGTCAAACGCCTCCTTATGCCCCACCGCCTCGAGATGCTCACGCAGCGGCTTTTGCGCAATCGTCAGCCCGTGCAGCACCATGTCCGTTTCGCGCAGGGTCAGCGTATTGCCCTCAATGGCATTCGAGTTATAGGTGTACTCCACCGCGAATGCCTCTGTCAGACGTTCAATTTCGCCCCGTGTGAGCGGTCGTTTCGCGTCCAGCACCTTTTTCTTTTGGTCAATAATGTCAAGCAGCGATTCCACATTGAATCTCCTTATACTCGATGTTCGGCAGGTATCGCAATGAGCCGAATGCGCTCGAGGTCGTATATTTTGTGCCCGTACAATATCTCCCTACATAACTAAATTTGCCGTAAATTGTCAAGGACTCCGCGCACAGTTGCTTCGACTCGCAGAATAAAATTCTGCGGTGTATGCTCTTTGACAGAATTCGGCTTGAAATAAATACGTATACTAGATATTTTTTATATGTTTACAAAAACCACATTATTGTCAGAATACTTGTTTTGAATTACTGCCAACAAGCGCTTTCCGCGTATTTTCTTTTGACCGATATATGCTCACTATTTTTGCTCTTCCATTATAGCATTTCTTTCATTAATATGATAGCCCCCTTTAAGCCCTGCCGGTCATACAAAAAGAGCCGGCGCATGCGTACGTTTTTACGCCGCTGCACCGACTCTCTCCGGCTCTCACGCCTCATACACTTACTCTGTTGCCCGCAAAATCCGCTTTCGGATCTCGTTCAAAAAATATCGAAAACTCGGCGATACATTTGCATCCGGGCACATGTGCCGCCCGATGTTCACCGCCCACTCGCGCTTGCGCTTGCCGCGCTCCACATAGGTCGGGCAGCCCTTCTTCATCCGCTCCCTGCCGCCGTGATAGATCACATCCGCCAGACACTCCCACGTCCGACATACGCTGCGAGAAAAACGGCTCGGTAAAGCCCTTTTTCCAAAACTGCAAAACCATCTGCCCGCTGCGCATCTTCACCGGCTCGATCTTCTCGATGTTCGGGATCTTCGTCCGGATCTCGTCGAGCACGCGCTTGAACGTCTTTGGATTGTCCCGGTACATATACTGCGCCACATTGTTGAGATTGCTCCCCGTACGGTCAAGGTACTGCGCGGGCGCCGCGGACTGCATCTGCCGTGCTGCATCGGGCGTGAAGTAGCAGAGGTACCAGCTTCTGAGGAACATCAGAAACTTCTCGATGCGCGAATACTGCTTCATCGCGCCGAGTGTCACAACCCCGAGCTTGCGCAGATCAACCATCTCGACCTCGACGCGCCGTCCGTAGTCCCTGCCGCCGTCCTCCTGGCCGCCGTCCGCGCCCTCGAACGCATAGCCCTGCCCACGGATCAAATAGAGAAACGAGAGCGGACGCCCGTACGAATTTCCCTGCCGCCGTTGGCGCAGACGCTCTTCCTCCACATATGGACGGTTCTCATCATCCTTGTTGATCGTCAGCTCGTAGGTGATGGGGCGTGCATTCGACGTCTCGCGATAGTAGATCTCAAAGTGAATGGGTGCGTCCGCCCCCTGCGAGACCAGCTGATCATAGCCGCCGCGGTGACTCGCATCGCACGCCGTCTCCACATCCGTTGAAAGGCAGTCCGAAATAAAGCCGAACGCGTCCGCAAGCGTACTCTTTCCCGTACCGCTCGCGCCAATGATCACCACCATATTATCCAAATCTTCGCCCGACTGATCGCTGAACAGGCGCCCCATTTTGACATCTTTCAGCGACCCGTAATTTTGAATCCGAATACCAAGAATCTTTCCCATGAGAAATCTCCACCTATCGCGTGTCCACAGCCTGCGAGCTGCGCCACAAAGTCAAAGGGAAATCCGGCGTTTTCCGGCATACATTGGATCGCCCCGCAGGCCGCTCGTCCCGCAGCGGCGATACCGATGATTTGGACAAAATCACATAATCACATTCCGTAATAACCACGCCCTTTTACATCAAAGATATACCAATGCGTTTATTATAGCATAAGAGAATCGTTCTATGCTGCCGCGCTGCTCAAATATCCTCGTCTTGATTCTTTCGCCGCCGCCTGTTATCATAATGCCGTAAGATTTCGAGACCGTTCAAAGAGGGAGAACTCCATGCAGATCGTACTACTCTCCGGCGGTGCAGGCAAACGCCTCTGGCCGCTCTCCAACGACCTATATTCCAAACAGTTTCTGCGTCTCCTGCGCCGCGCAGACGGCACGCGCGAATCCATGATCCAGCGCGTCTGCCGCCAAGTACGCGAGGCGGCCCCCGGCGTTCCCATCACCATCGCAACCGCCGGCACGCAGATCTCGCTCATCCGCCGCCAGCTCGGCACGGATGTGAGCATCTCAGTCGAGCCGTGCCGCCGCGATACCTTCCCCGCCATCGCCCTTGTCTGCGCCTATCTGCACGAGGTACGCGGCGTACCGCTCACAGAGGCCGTCGCCATCTGCCCCGCCGATCCCTACGTTGCCTCCGACTATTTCCGCGCGGTCACAGACCTCCTCACCGAGGTCGAACGAGAGGGCGCTGCGCCGCTCCTCCTCATGGGCATCGAGCCTACCTATCCCAGCGAAAAATACGGCTACATCCTCCCCGAAACAGGCGACACACAAAGCAAAGTCGCCTCCTTCCGGGAAAAACCAGACGAGGCGACCGCAAAGAAATATATCGATGAAGGCGCGCTGTGGAACAGCGGCATCTTCGCATTTCGGCTTGGCTATGTACTCGGCAAGATGCAGGAAATCTTCCCCTTTGACGGTTATGAAGACCTCTACAACCGCTATGAGGAACTGCCGAAAATCAGCTTTGACTATGCAGTCGCCGAGAAGGAAGAGAATATCGCCGTCCGGCGCTACAGCGGCACATGGCTCGACATCGGCACGTGGAACACCCTCACCGGCGTCATGCCAGAAGACACCATCGGACGCGTCACTCTCGACGAGACCTGCTCGAATGTCCACGCCGTCAATACAGCGTCCATGCCCATCCTATGCATGGGGCTCAAGAACGTCGTCGTCGCCGCCAGCCCCGAGGGCATCCTCATCGCCGACAAGCACCGCTCCAGCATGATGAAGCCCTACGTCGAAAAACTCCATACCCCCGTCATGTATACCGAGAAATCATGGGGCGAGTTCCACATCCTCGACGCCGACACGAACAGCCTCACCATCAAGATCACCCTCAGCCCTGGACATGCTCTCACCTACCACATGCACGAACGCCGCGACGAAACATGGACCGTCATCGAAGGCCGCGGCCACGTCAAACTCGACGGCAACGAATTCGCCGTCTCCGAAGGACAAACCGTCCGCATCTCCCGCGGCTCCTTCCACGCCATCCGCGCCGAAACCCTGCTCAAGGTCATGGAAGTGCAGGTCGGAGAGGATATCGATGTCGAGGATAAGGTTGTGTGGGGATGTTGATTAATACATACTCAGGAGCGACGATTTTTCCGGATAAATAATCAAAATACGTCAGAGAAAGATTTTAGCATGTCATATCAAAATAAGATATTGTGGGGTTGTCAAGTAAAGTGTGTAAGTTTCTTATAGAGCGGAATATTTTCGGATCATCTGTCCGACACGCTCATCAATACAGAGTTGATTCATCACAATCGCCCAGTTCTGAATGGAGTGTCCCTTCCATTTCTTGTACAGCTCCTTGATCCGTAAGTAAAACACCTTGAACACAGCCGTCTCGCTTTGAAATGCCCCCTGCTTCGTTACTTTGCGAAAACTTGCATTGACGCTCTCTATCGCATTTGTTGTGTACATGACACGACGGACATCACTGCCATATTGGTAAAGTTGTTCAACATGCCGGAAGTTGTCCTTCCATACGCGAATTGCGCCCGGATACTTGCTCCAAGTCTCACAGAATTTCTCAAATTCGCTCTGTGCAGCCCGAAG
>NZ_AUFU01000013.1 GCF_000426665.1 Centipeda artemidis DSM 19719
TTTAACACCTTCTTGGATGAAGTATACGCTATTGAAAATGTTTCTTAATTAAATCACTGTTCAACTTGCTCTTGCAATTCACGATATGAAAAAAATTGACCGCAATCCGAAAAAAACATATAATAATGATATAGTCAGATAGTACACGCGAAGAGGAACCCCATGTCCCCCAATATCACCGGTGTGAATCCGCTCAACGATTATCTCTTCAAGTACATCTTTGGGCGTCCCGAGCGCAAGATGGTCACGCTGTCCTTCATTAATGCGGTGCTCGGACGCGAAGGCGCAGATGTATTTGTCGACCTGGAGTTTGCCGACCGTGCCCTCGATCCTGCGCATGTCAACGGCAAATCCTCGGAGCTTGATTTTTACTGCAAGATGGCGGACGGCTCTCAGGTCAATATCGAAGTACAGGTGCAGGATCGGCACAACATCGAGCAGCGTACCCTATTCTACTGGGCGCGACTTTACGAGGAAGGATTGAACAAGGGAGAGGACTATCTCGGACTTTGCCGCACGGTGATGATCAACGTGCTCGGCTACAGCACACTGCCCCAACCGGATTACCACAATATCTACGGCCTGTACGATATCGCATCCGGTCACCGTCTCACAGAGGACATCGAGATACACTTTCTCGAGCTCCCGAAAGTCACGTCCGAGATCAAAAATCTGCGCGGCATGCGTCTCCTCGAAAAGTGGATGACATATCTCAACAACAAATTATCGCATGAGGAAATGGAGGAACTTGCCATGAGCGAACCGGCAATCAAAGAAGCATGGACGGCAACGGACAGGTTCATGCGCGATAAAGCGCTCCGTCTTGCCTATCTTAGCGAGGAAATGAAGGAACATGACTTCGTCAGCGCAATGAATTGGGAGCGGAGAACAGGACTTGCCGAGGGACGCGCCGAAGGGCGTGCCGAAGGGCGTGCTGAGGGGCGCGCCGAGGGACATGCCGAAGGACGCGCCGAAGTCCAAAAAGGGACTGCCCGCCGTATGCTGCGCGCCAAGATGGCGCCCGCCGAGATCGCGGCGTTTCTCGATCTGCCCGAGGAGACGATTCTTGCGTTCGCCAGGGAAGAGAACAACGAAAGCTAGGCGATGTCGCCTCCGGCTGAAACCATATCGAAAAAGGACTGTAACAAAATCGTGTTTTTGACACGGCTGTTACAGTCCTTTTCTGATAGATATGCCGCTATGAATCGTTACAGGGCACGGCGTGCCGTGCCCTCCTGCGAGTGATGCGCGCGTATCACCGGTGGGCGGAATGTGGAACAAATCCTATTTTTCACGCGTGTAGGTATACATCCCCAGTCGGTTGTTGACGAGGTAGAAGATCGGGATGAAGAGCTTTTTCCAGCCGGGCAGGAGGTGCCGCATCTCATCGGTGAAGTTGATCAGCCCAATCTGCCGCATCCGCGGCTCGAGCCGGATGACCTCGCTGCCGTCCTTGACGCCCCAACGGAACGGAGCGTTCATATTTTTGATCATGTCGTGGCGTTTGCTCTGTTTCTGCGTATAGGTAGAGATGAGGTCGAAATATGCCGTAAATGCCGCGAACCCGTCGGTGAGAATATGGAGGAACCTCTGCACATCGCTCTCGTCGAGATACATGAGCACTCCCTCCGAGACGATCAGCAGCGGGCGCCCGTCCGTCTCAACATCCTGCGTCCACGAGGGATCGAGCGCCGATTTTGCGATGCAGCGCACGCGCGGGTGCTCCTCAAAGAGCTGCCTGCGCCACGCGATCACCTCGGGGAAATCGAGGTCGTACCACAGGACGCGTCCGTCGTCAACGCGGGAGAACCGCGTGTCAAGACCGCTGCCGACGGAGACGACGACGCTGCCCGGATGCGCCGCGAGAAATTTGCGGATCTCGGCGTCGATGGTCTTGGCGCGTGCGAGCACGCCGTAGTAGGACGCCCATGCGTGCTTGAACTTTTCAAAATCATAATCGAGCCGCGTAATGAGCTCCGCCGACTTCGTGTCGTGCAGCACCGGGTGCGGTGATGCTGTATCCTTTGCACGAACATAGAGCGTCGTGAGCAGAGTCTCCGCGACCCCTTCCAGCTTGATCTTCATTAGAACCTCCGATCCTTTATTGTCGGCCTGCATGCCGTGTTGCCTACGGTTTATTATACGCTTCTGTCGATGGGAGTTCAAGAAAAATAGGATTCGTTCTCATTTGTGAGTGATGATAAATGCGCACAGTGTCTCTATGCCTTGAGCGCAAAGATTCTGCGGATTGATGCCGGTTGCAGCACACAGCCGCAGTTTCTTCAATAGAAAAAGAGCCGGCTGATACATCGATAGGTAAAAAACCGCGCAATTCACACATTGTATACTTTTAACCTAGGACCTCTGTTTCTTTTATATATCTGTGAACTATGATATAATAAAAATGATTTTTATAAAATTGAAAAGGGGCAATGCATGTATGAAGCACGAAGAAACGGAGTTTATGCGGCACGATCTGCGCCTGCCTGAACTCACTGTGCGAGGAATGCTGCTCGGCGCGATTCTCACCGTCATCTTCACCGCGTCGAATGTGTACCTCGGGCTCAAGGTCGGACTGACGTTCTCCTCGGCGATCCCTGCCGCCGTCATCTCGATGGCGGTGCTCAAGATGGCAAAGGACGCCAACATCCTCGAGAACAATATGGTGCAGACACAGGCATCGGCGGCGGGCACGCTCTCGTCGATCATCTTCATCATCCCCGGTATGCTCATGATCGGCTACTGGCAGGGATTTGAGTTCTGGCAGACGCTGCTGGTCTCCGCGTGCGGCGGCTGTCTCGGCGTGCTCTTCACGATCCCGCTGCGCCGCGCGATGGTCGTACATAGCGATCTGCCGTACCCGGAGGGAGTCGCCGCGGCGGAGATTCTAAAGGTGGGCGCAAAGGAAACCGTGGACGGAAAACCCGCAGGATCGGGGCTGCGCGAAATTTTCTCAGGCAGCATCATCGGCGGATTCATCGCTCTGTGCACAAGCGGCTTCCAAGTCCTCACGAGCACGTTCACCGTATGGATAAGCGTCGGCAAAGGCATGACGCAGATGCCGCTCGGCTACTCCTCCGCGCTCGTCGGCGCGGGGTATCTCATCGGCATCGGGAGCGGCATAGCGATGCTCATCGGCGTTCTCATCGTGTGGGGCGTCTTTGTCCCGTACTTCACGAACACTCTGCCTATGCCCGACGGCATGACGATGCAGGCATTTGCAAACGATGTTTACCGCAGCAAAGTCCGCTTCATCGGCGCGGGCGCGATGGGCGTCGCGGCGATTTGGACGCTCATCACACTCTCGCGTCCCGTGATTGACGGCATCCGCGAGTCCTTCCGCATGATGCGGATGCCGCAGGAGCAGAAAAAACTGCACCGTATGGACATTGACATGTCATTGAACTCCATTCTGCTGGTCTTTGCCGTCACGGTTGTCGGACTCCTTGGCGTATTTTATGTATTTGTCGCACCGGAGACACTGCCGATGGGGCAGGCGCTGTCCATCGTCGTGGTCGGCGTCCTCATCGCCGTTCTCATGGGCTTCTTCGTCGCCGCCGCCTGCGCGTACATGGCAGGTCTCGTCGGCACATCGTCGAGTCCGATCTCCGGCATCGGCATCCTCGGCATCATCGTCTCCTCGCTCGTGATGTACGCGCTCTGCTCGTCCTTCGGCGTCTTTGCACTGCCGGGCGGTGAGAAATTTGCAACTGCGACCGCGATCTTTACGACGAGCATCATCCTCGCGATCGCCTGCATCTCGAATGACAATATGCAGGATCTCAAGACCGGCTATCTCGTCGGCGCGACGCCGTGGCGTCAGCAGGTCGCGCTGCTCCTCGGCTGTGTGGTCGGCGCATTCGTCATCGCGCCCGTCCTGAACCTCCTCTATGAGGCGTACGGCTTCACCGGCGCGCTCCCGCGCCCCGATATGGATCCCGCGCAGGCGCTCGCGGCGCCCCAGGCGACCCTCATGACCACCATCGCGCAGGGCATCTTCTCCGGGCAGATCGCATGGGAGTACATCTATATGGGCATCGGCATCGGCGTCCTGCTCGTGCTCGCCGACGTCTCGCTGAAACGCATGACGCGCAGTCTCTACCTGCCGCCGCTTGCCGTCGGTATGGGTATCTACCTGCCGCCGTCCGTACAGACGCCACTCATTGTCGGTGCAATCTTCGGCTACTTTATCAATAAACGTATCCGCGTGACCCGCGGCAAAGAGGAGGAAACGGAAGCAAAACGCCGCGGCACACTCTTCGCCTCCGGACTCATCGTCGGCGAGTCCATCATCGGCGTCCTGCTCGCGGGACTTATCGTTGTCTCCGTCTCCGGCGGCGGCGGCGAAGAGCCGCTCCGTCTCGTCGGCGGCGACTTCGCGGGAACGGCAGAGTACCTCGGGCTCGGCGTCTTCGTCCTCGTGCTGATCCTCTTTGAACGGTTCGTCAGCGGCACATTTGCAAAGAAATGAGCGAAATACAATTATATATTAAGAAAAGAGAGATATAGTAAAAGGAAGGCGAAAGCCTTCCTTTTTTAGACGTGACGCGGGATTTTCGCGCCTAGCGTCGTTATTCGTCGAATCCTGCGCTCGACGTAGCTCTTAACTACGCCTTCGCTTGGATTCTCCTCATGCCTAGCTATGCATCGAAACTTCCGCGTCACTTACGCTGCGGTGTGGTGCGTGCCGTGACGCGGGATTTTCGCGCCTAGCGTCGTCATCATTATATTTTCATCTGAAGGAGGTGAGCGCGGCGCACATCGCACCGCAGCACTATGTCGAACCTTATCATCACAGCAGGCATCCCCGCCGCAGTCATACTGCTCATCATCGCTGTCGGTATCGTCTATGCCTACGTCAAAGCGCCTCCGTCGACCGCGCTCATCATCTCGGGGCTGAAGCGCACCCCGCGCATCCTCATCGGACAGGGCGGTGTGCGCATCCCCTTCCTCGAGCGCATGGACACCCTCTTCCTCGGACAGATTTCCGTCGACATCAAGACTGAGACCTCCGTCCCCACCAACGACTACATCAACGTCAACGTCGACGCCGTCGCCAAAGTCATGGTCGGGCGTGACGAAGAGAGCGTGCAGCTCGCGGCGCGCAACTTCCTCAACTTCACCGCCGCCGAGATCGCAAAGGATCTCCAGGACTCCCTTGAGGGCAACATGCGCGAGATCATCGGCACGCTGACCCTCGAGGCGATCAACACCGACCGCGACAGCTTCTCCGATCAGGTCGTCATCAAAGCCGCGCAGGACATGAAAAAACTCGGCATTGAGATCATCTCCTGCAATATCCAGAACGTCACCGACGACAACGGACTCATCGTCGATCTTGGCGCCGACAACACCGCCCGCATCAAAAAACGCGCCGCCATCTCCCGAGCCGAAGCCGAACGCGACGTCGCCGTCGCCAAAGCACAGGCACAAAAAGAAGCCAACGACGCGCAGGTGCAGGCGAACCTAGAGATTGCCCAGCGCAACACCGATCTCGCCATCCGGCAGGCGGAGCTGAAGAAAGCCTCGGACATCAAGCGCGCCGAAGCCGACGCCGCCTACGAAATCCAATCGCAGGAGCAGCAAAAATCCATCCAGACCGCAACCGTCAACGCCCAGATCGCAAAGGCGGAACGCGATCAAGAACTGAAAAGGCAGGAAGTCTCCGTCCGCGAGCAAGAACTCGCCGCGCAGATTCAAAAACAAGCCGACGCCGAAAAATACGCCGTCGAGCAAAAAGCCGCGGCCGACCTTGCCAAACGCCAGCGCGAAGCCGAAGCCGCCCTCTACGAACAGGAACGCGCCGCCGAAGCACAGAAAGCCCGCGCCGCCGCCGCCCGCTACACCGCCGAGCAGGAAGCCGCCGGCATCAAGGCAAAGGGCGAAGCCGAAGCCGCCGCGATACAGGCAAAAGGCGAAGCCGAAGCCGCCGCCATGGACCGCAAAGCAGAGGCGCTGAAGAAGTACGGCAAAGCCGCCATGGCGCAGATGGTCGTCGAGATCCTCCCGAAAGTCGCCGCCGAAGTCGCAAAACCCATGGAGCGCATCGGCAACGTCTCCATCATCGGCAGCGGGAATAGCGCGGGCGCGATGGGTCCCGTCGCCGACAACGTGCCCATTGTCATGGCAAAGACCTTCCAAACCATCAAAGAGACCACGGGCGTCGACCTCGCCGAAATCATGCGCGGCGAAACCTACGACGCCAAGGTCACCAAGAACGTCAACGTCACGGGTGTCGATGAGGGGACGGCGAAGGCTGCCGTCGTTGCGGATTCAATCAAAGAGTAGGCGCGGCGTGCGATCTTGGCGCATAGCTGTGTCACTGCGAAAATCCTGAGCTCGTAGTAGCTTTTCTACGCCTTCGCGTGGCTTTTTCTAGTTCCTTGCGCTGCATCGAAACTTCCGCGCCACTTAGATTGCGGTGTGACAAAGGATTCTGGCACCTCGCTGTATCCGTATGCTGCGCCGCCATAGATCGCGTACGGCAATAGAATACGAAAGCTCCGTACAGGACATGACCTGTACGGAGCTTTCGTGTGCCCGGATTTATTTAGGAAAATGTGCAGCGTATGATGCCCTTTCCAACAAACGAAATCTTTTTCACAAAAAATTCATGAATGATTTTCTTTGAAATTATAACTTTGTGATGAGAACTTGACGAGGAAAAGCCGCCATTGTATGATATTGAACTAAGATATAATGAGATTTTCTACATGTAGGAAATACGACGGTTAAGTTCAGCTCAAATCGCCGGGGTTTCGTGTACGATGCATGAGGAGGAGGACATTATGTTCAAAGGAATGAAGGCGCAGAAGCGCGTGGCATTTGGCGTGGCACTCACCCTGTCTGCCGGAGGAGGGCTGCTGTTTTCACCGTCGGTACAGGCGGCGGAAGAGCATTCGGCGACAATCGACAGCAATCAAGCGGGCGGTGTTAACGGGACTGGGCTGACGGGGTACAGCTCGAACAACCATATCACCTTTACCGGAAACGACACTTCTCCCGAAGTTCACGGCAATATCTACGGCGCAAAGGCGGACGACGCGGCAAATGTAACATCCAATACGATTACCATCAATGGTCTTGATATGATTGGATACGGCATTTACGGCGGATGGACGTCGCTCGGTTCGGCAACAGGAAACACCGTCAACTATACGCTCGGGTCACGCACCGGGGGAACCATTGACGGCGGCTATGTCGATAATGCGAAGGGCGGCTCTGCGTCGGACAACCATGTAACGATCTCCGGGACAAATCTCGGTTCCTCGACCATGGAAGTATATGGCGGGCGTTCAAGGGGCATTGGGGACGCCAAGGACAATACCGTGGACTTTGGCGGCTCCTCGCATGCACAGAAGATCTTTGGCGGCTATCTGACCAATGAGACCGGGACGGGCGAGGCGTCGGGGAATACTGTTGCAGTTTCCGGCGGCAGCGTCAATACCGTATGGGGCGGTGTCGTCGACGGACGCGGGAAGCTGCACCACAATAGCGTCACGGTTTCGGGCGGCACGGTAACCAATATCTATGGAGGACAGCTTGACAACGCGCAAACGGAACGCGAAGCCACTGAAAATACCGTTACGATCACCGGAAATTCGGGAACTATCTCAAATGTATACGGCGGACATGCGAACAAAGCCGGCGGGGCAACCAAGAACACGGTAAACGTCAGCGGCGGCAGTGTTTCAAATCTCTATGGCGGTTATGCTGCACAGACGGGAGCAGCTTCGAACAACACGGTTAATGTCAGCGGAGGCAGCGCCTCTACCATCTACGGCGGTTACGGGAAATCAAGCGGTGCCGTGAAGGATAATACCGTTAATATCTCGGGCAACGGCACGGTAACCACCGTGTACGGCGGTTATACTAATAACGGCGGTGCGGCAGACGGGAATAAGGTCAATATTTCCGGCGGTACGATCAACGGCACTATCCGCGGCGGTTATACCGGTGACGGAGGTTCTGCGAATGGGAACAAAGTCACGATTTCGGGCGGAATCGGTATCAATAGCGTCTATGGCGGCGAGGCAAGCCGTTCCAACGGAAGCGCGTCGAATAACGAGATTGTGATCAGCGGCGGATCTTTCGATACGAATTCCGTCATTACGGGCGGACTGAACTCAGCCGGAGGCGGCAGCTACTCGGGCAGCGTGACGGGGAATTCGATCAAGATCACGGGCGGTACATTCGGTACAGGAACCGCGATTACTGGCGGTACGGCTTCGGGAACGCCGACGGACGGCGCACCGCTTGTCAACGGGCATACCGTCACGCTCGGCGATAAAGAAACCGGTGAGTTTAGCGCGACCCTGACAGGCGCGAGCATATGGGGCAGCTACCGCGGTGCGAATTATGCCTCATCTGACGAGAAGGTTAAGGGCAACACGCTGAACGTCAATGCAAAGGGCATCAGCCTCACCCAGCTGCGCAACTTTGAGAACTACAATTTCAACCTCACGAAGAACATCTCCAACGGCGACACAATGATCACCATAACGGAGTCCATGACGGGGGCGAAATACGACTGGAGCAAGATCAACCTTGATGTCTCCGAGTGGACGAAGGATACGTCGAAATTCGGACGCAATATTGTCGATCTCATGCGGCACAGCTCCGGTACGGATCTTATTATTGACAAAGATACCTACCGCGGGGTTAAAACAGGAGTCAGCGGCGATTTCGAGTATACGGTGCGCCCCGATAACGACAGTCCCTCCGGAGTGTTCGATAAGACGACGCAGTATATTCACGCCAATGTCGACCGCTTCCAACATGCGCGCGGTGTCTATGACGGCGCAGTGCGTCCCGCCGACGGTAATGTTTACGGCGGGTATTCGAGCGGCAAAAATACGACGACTGACAACCGGCTGAAGGTCACGGGGCTGCCGACGGGTAATCTGACCGCTGTCTATGGTGGTTATACCGGTAATGCGTCGGGCGACGGCACGAAGAATTCGACGCAGAACACAGTCATCGTCGCGTCGACTGTCGACACGGCAACAAGGACGATTGGCAGCGCCTACGGCGGCTATACGAAGGCAACAACGGGCAAGGCGGCCGAGAACACGGCGACCATCGAAAATGGCAATATTACGGGAAATGTTGTCGGCGGATTCGCTGACGGGAGCGGCTCCGCTGCGGGCAATACCATCAACATCTATGGCGGTACCATTGGCGGCAGCGTCTACGGCGGACAGTCCACCTCCGGGGCAACGACAAAGAACACGGTCAACATCGGCGACGGTGAACATGCCCTTGCAAAGACCCACGCAAATGATGTCGGTACCACCGGAACGATCTACGGCGGCAGCAGCGCAGCAAGTGCCGACGGGAATACGCTGAACGTCCGTGCGTGGGGCTACAAGGCGGGCAATATAGCAAATTTCGATCAGGTCAATTTCTCGCTCAACCGGACGATGGCATCGGGCGATACGATGCTGAGGCTCACGAACAACGGCACGGACAAGACAAAACTTGACTGGTCGAAGATCGGCATGGAATTCCTTTCTGCGGGATCCGGACGTCTTAAACTTACGCTGCTTACCGGGCAGGCAGACGGGCTGCAAATCTCGAACTACGCCGGCAGCGATAGGGCTGCGCTTACTGCCGACGGGAAATATGAGCGCGGTATCTATGACGACGGAACGATAGCAAACGGCACGCGCACGGCAACGAATATCTATGCCGTCAACAACCAAGTCCGGGATGCGGACATTGTATTTGACGATACGTCGAACCGCCCTGCAGACGGCGATCTCTATGGCGGTTATTCGGCAGGCGGCAATACGACCACGAACAATAAAGTGACGGTCAAGGCTCTGCCGAGCGGCAATCTGAACAACGTCTACGGTGCAATGACCGATACGACGACGGTGACGGCACACTCGACGTACAACACGGTCAATATTGAGAGCACCGTCGGTACGACGCGGACGATCGGCAATATCTACGGAGGCTATACCAAGGCGACGACGGGGGACGCGACGCACAACACTGTGACCCTGCGCGGCGGTCATATCACAGGTGACGTCTACGGCGGCAAAGCCGACGGTACAGGCGTCACCACGAACAACACCGTCAACATCGAGGGGACGGGCATCACCGTCGGCGGCGTGATCGCGGGCGGAAATAAGGATGCCGCTACGAACAACAAGCTCAATGTCCGCGGCAAAGCGTCTGCCAAGACCGTTGAGAAGTTTGACATCATCACCTTTGCGCTGAACGCGGTCAAGGCAGGCGGCGACGCCATGCTGACGCTGAACGACGGCGATCATGTGTCAACCGTGACGACCACCACGCTCGACTGGTCGAAGCTCAAGATTGAAAACGGTACGGGCGGCACGGCGAGCACCTATGAATCGACATGGACGCTGATGCGTGCCGTCGGCAACGATAAGCTCGATTTCGGCACGACGTACGATCATGCGAAAGAGTATGGGGCAGCGGACGGCGACTATGAGCTGACCGTTGATAAGAACTCCGCCGATACGGAAGTCACCGCGACGGGCTATCGCTTCCGCAATAATACGGCAGAGTATAACGAAACTACCGCACACGACATCGTTTGGGGCGGTCGTTCCGAGAAGGGCAATACCGTTGAGAATAATACGCTTACAGTCTCGGGCGGATCCATTACGAATGCCGGCAGCGGGGCTGTCCACGGCGGACTGGCGAACAGCACAACGGCAGACAGTCTCGCGCGGAACAATACGCTGAAGCTATCCGGCGGAACGATTGATCAAGCCTTCGGCGGTACGGCAAAGACTGCGGCAGGGCGTGCGGTTGGCAACCGGGTGCTCATGGATGAGGGATCTACGGCATCCGTGAAGGTCGTTACGGGCGGCTATGGCGCGACCGCGACGGACAACACAGTTGAGATCAAGGCAGGTACAATCAGCGGCGCAGATTTCAACAATCAGCACGTCGCTGTGCTCGGCGGACACTCGGAAACTGATAACGGGACGGCATCACAGAATTATGTTTCCGTTTCGGGCAGCACGGTCAGCGGCGGTGTGATCGGCGGCGCGGCGAAGAACGGGACCGCCGAGAAGAATACCGTTACCGTTGCGGACGGCGTAACAATAACGGGCGCTGTCGCGGGCGGCGGCAGCTATGACTTCAGCAAGCCGGATAATACCGGCGACGGTTCCGGCTCGTACAACGTCGTTCATATCGGCGACGATGTCACGCTCGGCCGCCGCGTCATATCCGGCAATCCTGACATCAATCAAAATGTTCAGGGCGGGCAAGGTGCTGCGGCAAATTACAACCGTGTCATCATCGGGGCTTCTGATTACGACCACAACAAATACATCGGCATGAACATTGGCGGCGGCTACGGCGGCACGGCGAACTACAACATGGTGACGCTGAACGGCACGGTTGTAAAGGGCGATGTTACGGGCGGTCAATCGACGAACGGCGATGCAGTCGGCAATATGGTCAACCTCACGGGCGGCTACGTTATGGGCAGCGTTCGCGGCGGCGTTGTCAATGCAACGCACCGCAGCCTGAACAACACCCTTGCCGTCCGCGGATTCAATACGAAGGTCGGCGAGATCGACAACGCGAGCATTCAGAACCTGCATTTCTACATCCCGGCAGACACGACGTCCGATGTCCGCGATACGATGCTCTACATTAAGAACGCGCCGACCGCGGGCAAAGACCTGAGCGGCATGAACATCGGCGTCGGACTCGCGGGCAACCGCCCGACCCTCTCGGTCGGCGATACCGTCAGCCTCGTCAAGACTTACAAGAACAACAGCACGGCGGATGCGGATGCCGTTCCCCTTACGACGGACGATACGCTCGTCAACCGTACCGAGGGAATGCAGGGCGTCAGCCTGCGCTATGGATTTGACCTCATGAAGCGTGCGGACAACGAACTCGTCGCGAAGGTCAATTCCGTTGCCCTCAATGAGCAGACCAAATCCCTCGTTGAGACGCGCGCCGCCAGCGCCGCACTCATCAACAGCGGTGCCGATCTCCTCACGGACAGCGGAATGAACGCAGCGATCGAGGCGGCATCCGCTGCTCCGCGGACGGTTCCGGGCGGCAGCAACGACTTTAACCTCTGGGCGGCACAGGGCGGTTCGTCGCTGCGTCTGAACTCCGGCTCCCACGTCGATGCCAAGGGCTGGAACATCAACCTCGGCTTTGCCAAGAAAGCCGCCGCCGGGCGCAACACCATCACCTACGGGCCGTTCCTCGAGTACGGCCGCGGCACGTATGACTCCTACCTCGACGACGGCACGCACGGCGACGGCAAAACCAGCTACTTCGGCGGCGGCGTCATGGCAAAAGTGCAGAGCGCAGGCGGCACCTACGTCGAAGGAAGCCTGCGTGCAGGACGCGTCAAGAGCGACTACAGCGGCAACATCGCCGGCACGAATACCGGCTATGACAACAGCAGTACCTACTATGCGGCACATATCGGCATCGGACAAGAAAAGGAGCTGAAGAACGGCAGCACCATCGAAGGGTATGCCAAGTACTTCTACGCACATCAGGGCGGCAATACAACAACCCTGCACACGGGCGAGACGTACGAATTTGACAGCGTCAACTCCAACCGCATCCGCATCGGCACACGCTATACGCACAAGATGCCGGGGAGCGGCGCATTCTACACCGGGCTTGCATATGAGTACGAGTTCGGCAGCGAAGCAGGAGCGAGCTACCAAGGGTACAGCACACCGAGCCCGAGCCTCAAGGGGAGCACGGGCATCCTCGAACTGGGCTACCGGTTCACCCCGAAAGAGAGCCGCGTCAGCTATGGCGTGAACCTGATGGGCATGACGGGCAAGCGTCGGGGCATCACGGGCGGCGTACAGATGACCTGGGCGTTCTAAAAGGATTACAAGCACAACAAAAGAGGCGATCGGCAGATCGCCTCTTTCGTGTATCCGGATGAGTTAAATTATACGCGAAAATCCCGTGTCACGCCGCTCAATGATGGAACAACCTGATATGTGTCATCGCCATCGCAATCCCATATTTATCGCACGTCTCGATGACATTGTCGTCGCGGATGGAGCCGCCGCTCTGCGCGATGTAGGAGACGCCGCTGCGGTGCGCGCGCTCGATGTTGTCGCCGAAGGGGAAGAACGCGTCCGAGCCGAGGGAGACGCCGCTGATCGTCCTTAGATACGCGCGCTTTTCTTCGGCGGTAAAGGGCACGGGCTTTGCGGTAAAGAGCCGCTGCCAGTCGGCGGCGAGCTGTGTATAGTCCTCTTCATCGCCTGTGATATAGACGTCGATCGCGTTGTCGCGGTCGGGGCGGCGGACACCCTCGCGGAAGGGGAGGGAGAGTACCTGCGGGCTTTGGCGCAGATGCCAGGTGTCTGCCTTGCTCCCCGCAAGGCGCGTGCAGTGGACGCGTGACTGCTGCCCGGCGCCGACACCGATCGCCTGTCCGCCGGAGGCGTAGCAGACGGAGTTGGACTGCGTGTATTTCAGCGTGATGAGGGCAAGCAGGAGGTCGCGCCGCGCGTGCTCCGGGATGTCTTTGTTGGCGGTCGGAATGTCCGTCAGGCAGTTCTCCGTGATGCGTATGTCGTTGCGCCGCTGCTCGAACGTGACGCCGCAGACGTCCTTGTGCTCTATGGCGGTCGGCGTGTAGTCCTCATCCATTTGGAGGACGAGATAGCTGCCCTTTCGCTTGCTTTTCAAAATTTCAAGTGCACCCGCCGTGTACCCGGGCGCGATGATGCCGTCGGAGACCTCGCCGCGCAGGAACTCCGCGAGACTCTCGTCGCAGATGTCCGAGACGGCGGCAAAGTCGCCGTAGGAACTCATGCGGTCGGCGCCGCGTGCGCGCACATAGGCAGCGGCGATGGGAGAGAGGGAGAGTCCCTCCGCGTGGCAGGCGCGGGCAAGAGTCTCCGGCAGCGGTAGTCCGAGCGCCGCGCCCGCGGGGCTGACGTGCTTGAACGAGGCGGCGGCGGGCAGCCCCGACATCTCCCGCAGCTCGCGTACGAGCTGCCAGCTGTTCAGAGCATCGAGCAGGTTGATGTACCCCGGACGCCCGTTCAGCACGGTAAAGGGCAGACCGCCCTCGGCATAGACGCGCGCGGGCGTTTGGTTCGGATTGCAGCCATATTTCAGTGCGAGTTCATTCATCGTGAGTGCTCCTTTTCTTCCCCGGTAAAATACTTTCACGGCTATCATATCACAAAGACGCGGCGATGACCATCTCATGCGGTTTTTTCTTGAATACCGCCATACGATACAGTAAAATAATCATAGGTTCAACGATATAGAAAAGAGGCGAGGCCTATGCAGGACTTGCAGGAGCAGATTGACGCGCAGGTGCGGGAGATCGTGGAGAGAAAAAAGACACGCCGGACGAGCACAGGGTATCTGGAAGGAATTGAATACGGCGAGGAGAGGAAGCGCTTCCGCGTCATAACCCTACTGAACAATGTGGGATGGTCGCTCGAAAAGATCTTGGAGGTACTGGAGCTTCCTTCCTCTGACTACAATAAATACAAGTTTATGCTGCTGACCATGTAGCCGGCATGACATGAAGATGCGCAGAAAGACACGAAAAATTCTAAATACTATATTTTCCCTGCATAACGTAGTATAATAGTGTCCATAAAGCTAAAATGGGATGAGGACGGGAGGCAGGGATATGACGCCGAGACTCGGGCATATCGCGTTTTTGAATGTGCTGCCGCTAACGTATGCGCTCGCGCACGGGGCGGCGGAGGGGCTTGATATTCTGCGCGCGTCGCCCGCTCGGCTGAACGGTACGCTTGAGGAGAAGGGACTCGACATCTCGGGCATCTCTTCGATCACCTATGCGCAGCACGCAGACGAGCTTCTCATGCTGCCCGACGTGTGCATCGCGTCCGACGGCGATGTGCGCAGCGTGCTCCTCGTCTCGCGCGTCCCCGCCGAGGAGATCGGCACGCGGCGCGTTCTGCTTTCGGATAAATCCGCATCATCCCATGCGCTGCTCAAAATCATTCTGCGCCGTGCGTACCGTGCCGCGCCCGATTATGAGGTGCGCGCACTCACGCCTGCAGATCCCGTGCCGGACGGGGCGGCGGCATCCCTGTTCATCGGGGACGATGCGCTCGAGCTCTATCACCGTCCGCCTGCGGGCTGCCGTATCTATGACCTCGCGCACGAGTGGAAGCTCCTCACGGGGCACCGCATGGTGTTCGGCATCTGGGCGGCGGCGCGCACCTTTGCGGCGGTGCATCCGGCGGAGCTCCGCATGATTCATGCGCGGATCAAGGGCGCGTTCGATGGCTGGGATCGTGTGCGGGACGCTGCGATCGGCGAGGTTCTTGCGGATGGACGGCTCACGTACGCACAGCTCTCGGCATACCTCGGCAATGCCGTCGTGTGGCGGCTCGATGCGGAGACGATCGCGGGGCTGCGCCGGTTCTACGCATATGCGGCGGAGGACGGGTTGATACCCGCCGCGCCTGCGCTTGCGTTTGCTCCAGTTTGACGTGGAGCACGCTTTATAGTAAAATATAACCAAATTAAAGGAACAGAAAAGAAGGGAGCGCGATGATAGATGCAGGTGTGGAAACTGCTTTTGGTGGCAAAAGGACTCCTTTGGGGCGTACGGAAACTCCGTGAGAGAAAACATTTTCGGCGCGGGATCATCGCGGGGGCGGCGATTGCCCTCGCTGCCCCCCTCGCGATCCATGCCCCTGCGGAGGCGGCGCACATTCTCGTGAAGGAGGGGATGCGCGGCGGGGCGGTGCAGCATGTGCAGGAGCTCCTTGTGAAGGCAGGCTACCTCGAGGAGGGCGGCGCCGACGGCGTCGCGGGCGCAAAGACCCGCGCGGCGATCGAGCGATGTCAGACCGATCACATGCTCGTCGTGGACGGCATCTGCGGCGAGGCGACCTATCTCGTCCTCTCGGGCGGCGTCCCGTATGATCCCGTTGCACTCGGCATCCGGGACGAGCGCTCGGAGCAGGTGAGCCGCGGCAGCGGGCGCTCCCTCTTCGTCTCGGCGACGGCGTACAGTGCGCACGATCCCGGCAACGGCAGCCGCACGGCGACGGGGACGCCCGTACGGCACGGCGTGATCGCCGTCGACCCCGCGGTCATCCCCCTCGGCACGCGGGTCTTTATCCCCGGCTACGGCGAAGCGGTCGCGGAGGACGTCGGCGGCGCGATTCACGGCAACCGCATCGACGTTGCGTTCGACACGCACGAAGAAGCCATTTTCTTTGGATGGCAGGAACTGGAAATTTTTATCATGGAGTAGATGCAAACCGTTATGAAACTCACTGTTGAGCGGCAGAACGAACTGATCCGCTATACCGCGGCGGCGGGCGCATATTTCCTCATGCTCATCGCCGCCGACATCAATATGGGGCAGGACATGGGCGCGGAGTATTTTGTACCCGCGCTCATTCCTATTCTCGGCACGCTGGTGCTCATGCAGTACGGCACGGGCGTTTCTCTCTTCTCGCGCGGCATGTGCGCCCCGCTCGTCACGGGGGTACTCTGGAGCGTCACGTTCCCCCTGCTCTACGCGTGGACGTACGCGCAGGACTGGTACCGCTCGCTCATCTACTACGACTTCCTCATCGGCACGGGGCAGATGATGATGCTCGCGGCGCTCGGCGGCGTCCTCTTTCATCTCGGACGGAAAAAACTGACCGCCGCGCTCCTTGCGATCCTATCCTTTCTCATGGAACTCATCCCCATGACGCAGATCGCATACTACATGACCGTTTGGCACGCGCTCTCGCCCGCCTCGCTCATGGCGCTCTACCTCACGAACTGGCACGAGGCCGGGGATTACATCGAGTCCACGGTCGGCACTGTCCCCGCCGTCCTCATCACGCTCGGGCTCTTGGCGCTCGTTTATCTCTCCTATCGGAGCTTTTGCGCACTCGGGCGCAGCATTTACCCTGCGGCGGAGGGGACGCGCATGGGCGCGCTGCTTCTTGTCATGCTCATCGCTGCCGCCGTCCATATCACACTCATTCCGGAGTGCTCCATCGCCGGCGTCTACAAGGACGTCACGGACTATGTGGAGCAGACGCAGACCTACGGTCTCCACCGGGACGAGCGGTACGACTCGCTCATCATCGACAGGGAGAACACCCTCGCCGCACGCGCGCCCGGCACGGTCATATTCATCATCGGCGAGTCCGCCTCGCGCGACTACATGCATATTTACACGCCGGGCTTCCCGTACGATGATACGCCGTGGATGGAAGAGATGACGCAGAACCCCGGATTTATCCTTTATCAAAATACATATTCCTCGTGGACGCAGACCGTCCCCGTCCTCGAACGCGCGCTCACTGAGAAGAGCCAGTACAACGACAAGGAGTTCTTCGAGTCTGCATCGCTCCTTGACGTCGCAAAAAAAATCGGCTACAAGACCTACTGGTTCAGTAATCAGGGGCGCTACGGGCAGTTTGACAGCGCCATCACGATGGTCGCAAAGACGGCGGACGAGGCGGAGTGGACGGACGACTCCTATACCTTTACGTCGAAATACGACGAAGAACTCCTCCCGTATTTGACGCGCATCGACCCGCACGCGAACAATTTCATCGTCCTGCACCTCATGGGCAGTCACATCTATTACAACAACCGCTACCCGGACGCATGGGCGAAGTTCGAATCGGCGGAGGGTGACTCCACGATGACGAGCGCGCCGTCGTATGCGAACAGCGTCCTCTACACCGACCACATTCTCAAAGAGATTTTCGACTACGCGCAGAAGAACCTCAACCTGCGCGCCATGGTCTATTTCTCCGACCACGGCGAGAACCTCAAGATCTCGCACAATCCGGACGTGTTCAAGTTCGACATGGTGAAGATCCCGTTCTTCATCTACCTCTCGCCCGAGTACCGTGCCGCGTTCCCGCGCCGCAGCGAGATCCTCGCATCACGCCGTGAAGCATACTTCACGAACGATATGATGTATGACACTGTCTGCGGACTGCTTGGGGCACCGAGCAACCGCTACGACCCCCTGCAGGACTTTTCAAGCCCCTCCTACGGGTTCACGCGCGAGACGCTGACGACCATGTTCGGGATGCACCGCCTCACGGAGGACACCGAGCCGCCGATCTACGCCGTGCCGGGCGCAGTACCGCAGGAAAAATAATAGAGCGCAAAAAGAATTGCCGCAGAGATGGTATGCGTCTTTGCGGCAATTCTTTTTATTGCACGTGTCCGTATTGTTCCGAACCACCGGAACACGGTTGCGAACCACTTTTCTTTATCGTATAATCTAGGGGAATCGGAGGGAGGGATGCCCATGCTGCACGCGATCATCGACATCGGTTCGAATACCATACGCATGGCGATTTACCGCATCGAGGGAGGTTCGTTCGACCTCTTGATGAAGCGGAAATATACCGTCGGGCTTGCCGCGTATCTGGAAAAAGGGCGGCTTGTGCGTGACGGCATTGAGAAAACGGTCAGGATTCTGCGCGGATTCCGGAGCTACATCGAGACTTTTGATATCCGCAGTGTTCATGCTTTTGCGACCGCGGCACTGCGCACAGCGACGAACAGCCGCGCTGTTTGTGAGGAGCTTGCGCGCCGCACGGGCGTGCGGATCCGCATCATCTCGGGGGACGAAGAGGCGGCGTATGACTTCATCGGCGCCGTACAGAGCATCCCGTATCCGGACGGCATCATGATGGACATCGGCGGCGGCAGTACGGAGATCGTCTCCTATGCGGATGATCGCATGGGTGCGCGTTATAGCCTGCCGATCGGATCGCTTGCACTGCGCCGTGAGCATGTCAAAGACTTATTGCCGACGCCCGCGGAATGCGCCGCGATGGAGGAGGCTGTGCGCACCGTTCTTGCGGACTTCCCCGATGTATGTGCCCTGCGTGCCCCGCATATGCTGGGGTTGGGCGGCGTTCTCAGCAGCGCGAGCCGCATGTATGAACTCCTGCATACGGATGCCGTACCGCGCGTGCTGCGCGTGGATGCGCTCCCGCAGCTTATTGAGATGTTCAGCGCGGCGACACCTCTTGACGAGGAGCGGGCCGTACTCCTCCTGCGCGCCGCGCCCGACCGTCTGCATAACATCGTTCCCGGCATGATCATCGCCCGGGTGCTTGCCGAAACCTTCGCCGCCGAGGATATTTTCTACAGCGACTCAGGCGTCCGTGAGGGCTATATCCGCAAAGAGATCATTGGGATTGTGTAAACTTGACGATATGAGCGGAACATGGTACAATGAAGGCGTAAAAAAGGGACACTGCCGATAAGCGGCTGCCCCCAAACAGAAAAGCGAGATACCCCGCCCGTTTGCTGGAAACATTTAGGCGGGGCTTTCTCAATCTAGGACTTAATCGCGATAATCAGCGCAAGCAACAGAACAAGTGTCGTAAGAAACTCATATGTACCCATGCCGATCACCTCCCCCCCGTTGTATATATCTCGGGGGCAAGATCGGAAATCGACCGCCTACCGTAGTTAGCAGTGCCTTATATACAGTATAACATAGCGAAACATATGTTGCAATATTATCCTGCCGACCATATAAAAAGCCCGCTGCGGATGCATCCGCAGCGGGCTTTTATCATTACGTTTTAGTCGTCGCTTTCGCCCAGCCACTCCTCGGAGGAGATGGGGCTGTCCTTGACGAGTGCAACGATCTCTTGATGTGACTGCTCAATTTCTTCGGGAGAGAGGATCTGTGTCAGCGGCTTTGCAAGGAGCAGACCGATGTACGCCATATCCTCTTCCTTGAGCGAGCGCGTTGTCGGATTGGACGTCGAGAGACGCAGCGCATGGAGGAACAGTCCGGGGTTCATCGTGGGGATGTCTTCCACACGGACGCGGATACCCATGCGATTGATCACGCTCGACGCTTCGTCCATATTCACACTGCCCGTCGCGGAGGCGAGCACGAGATGCGTATCCGTACCGCCGCAGAGCACCGAGGCTCCATGGTCGGCAAGGGCGCGCGCGAGGACTTCGGCGTTTTTGAGCACCTGTTCCCCGTAGCGGCGGAACTTTTCGCTCGCCGCTTCGCGCAGCACGACGCCGAGCGCCGCGAGGTGGTTCATATGGAGGGCGACATGTCCCGTATTGACAATGGCGGCGTCCATGCAGGCGGCGATGTCGCGCTTGCAGAGGATAACCGCGCCGTCGGGACCGCGCAGAGATTCGGATGTCGAGAAGGTCACAACATCAGCGAGCGCCACGGGCGAGGGCAGAAGCCCCGCCGCAACGAGTCCGACGCACTGGCTGATATCCACCCAGAGATAGGCGTCCACGGACTGCGCGATCTCATAGAGAATGCGGTAGTCTACCGTGCGCGGATAACTCACCGGCGAGAAGATGATGAGACGCGGACGCACACGCTCTGCGTGCGCACGCACCTCGCCCCAGTCGATCTGCTGCGTCGAAGGATCGATGCCGTAATTCTCGAACACGTACGAGAGCCCCGTGCTGTGATCTTTCTTGCGCAGGTTAAAAGAGAGAACGCAGTCGCCCGGCTGGAGCAAGCCCTGGAAGACGACCCGCGAGGCGGAGGCGATACTGCCAAGCCGCACAATCGCATGGTCGCTGCCGAACAGCGTCCGGGCGCGTGTCTGTACAATCGATTCGAGGTGAATGCCCCCGCTTGTTGTCTCGTCGTGGTGGTCAAAGATGCTATTCGTGAGGATGCTCCCCTCGAGATACGCCGCGAACGGTGACATAGCGTTGGTATTCGGCAGGAAGGAGAGGGTGTAGCGCTGGCGCTGTTCCTCATCTTCGAGCAGTGTAAAGATCTCCTCGTCGAACGATTTCAGATGGTTGAGCAACTCTTTCTTTTTCATTGCAGATCTCCTCACATATACAGTCGCGTCAAACGCCCCGCAGGGAGGCTGCTTGCCATACGGTGTACCCCACGCCCTCAAATCGGCTCAGTGTACCCTTAGTATAGCACAATGAAAAGGATTGGTCACTCATATCTTACCGATTTTTATTTCGCGATCGGCCATACCAGCGGAATGACGACAAGGCAGACGATGAGCGAGACCACGACGAGCGGCACGCCGACCTTGACGTAGTCCATGAAACGGAACTGGCCGGGACCAAGCACGAGCGTGTTCGGCGGGGTCGCAACCGGCGTCGTAAACGCGCAGGATGCAGCGATACCGATCGCCATGACCACGGGGTACGGCGAGACGCCGACGGTCTCCGCGATCGAGATTGCGATCGGCGCGAGCAGAGCCGCCGCCGCCGTGTTCGACATGAACTGCGTCAGACCGCAGGAAAGTACGAACATCGCAAAGATGATGACGTACGGCGAGGGGGCGTCGCCCATGAGGCTGACGACGAAGTTCGCGATGAGCGCGCCTGCGCCCGTCTTGTCCATCGCGCTCGCAAGGGGAAGCATACCGGCAAAGAGGAAGATCGTCGTCCAGTCGATGCCCTGATACGCCTGTTTCTCGTTGAGGCAGCCCGTCAATACGCAGATGAGCGCACCGATGATGGCGGACATATGCATCGGAACGTTGAGTTCTTTCTCAAAGACCATCGCGGCGATAACAGCGATAAGGATGGCGGCGCAGACATACATCTTGCTCGCGTTCGTCTTCTCCTCTTTTTCGATCGCTGCGTCGGCGTCATCTGTGCTGAGACCCTGTACCATGTGCTGCGGGCAGAGCTTACGGCCGATCGTGAGCATGTACGCCATACCCGCGATGGAGAGCGGAATGCCGATCCATGCGAATTCGAAGAAGCCGAACGGCTGGAGCCCGCTGGACTGAAGCGTTGCGCTCATGAGGATGTTCGGCGGCGTGCCGACCATCGTGATCGTACCGCCGACGTTCGCCGCGACGGCGAGCGCCATGAGCTGCGGAGAGACAGGCACCTTTGCCGCCGCGCAGATCTGGATCACGACCGGCATGAGGCAGGCGACCGTTGCCGTGTTCGAGGAGACCGACGAGAGGACAATCGTGATGAACATGATTGCCGCCATCAGAGGCGCCTCGCTGCTGCCGGACTTCTTCACGACAGCGATACCGATTTTCTGTGCGAGTCCCGTCTGGAACATCGCGGCGCCGATGACGAACATACCGGCGAACAGAACGACGGTGGAATTAGATAAACCGGAAAATACCTGTGCGGGTGTTAGCACGCCTAACAGTCCCAGCGAGATCGCCGCGCCCATCGCGGTAACGGCGAGCGGGATAATCTCAGTAGCGAAGAGAATCGCCGCCACCGCGAGAACCCCTAATGTCAGCATTGCTGCATCCATTGATTCATCTCCATTCATCAGTTCATAACTTTAGTTTCTGAAATATATTACAGAAACTTTCTTTGACGAAATTCTTAATTCTCTATCTCTTTTTCAAATCCTTCTTATTTTCCTTTGCAGCCGACATAATATTTTAGTATAAAAAACATAGTCTAAAACTATAATAAGAAAAAATTATTTATGGAACTTCAGGACGTGATATGGAAAAATCCCGGAAGCCCGAGCAACATTGAACTCCCTGCTAATGCGTGATAAAAATCATTTATCTACTATAATATAATATATGTAATGAAAACTTTCGAAATGAAGCGAAAAAATTTTTATATGGTGTGAGATCCTATTGTTAAAAAAGGACGCCCGCGGAAGGAAAGACTGCGCGTGCAGAAGAATATATACAAGAGGAGGTGCAAGATGAGGATCGAGAAGCTGTGGAAAAATCTGTGCCAAACCGTGCGTACGGGCGCGCGGCGGTTCCGCACCGCGGTGGCGGCGGATGTCGTGCTGCTCCTCTGTCTTGGAGCATTTACCTATCGCGAAATATACGAGGCGGAGGCTTGGTATTTGGAAGAGGCCGGCTGCGCGGCGGCGGCCGCTGCAGTCGGCTGTATTTTTGCCGTCTCGCTGCACCTCTTTTTTGAGAGACGCGGCAAGGAACACCGACGTGTGGAGGCGATCCTTACAGCCGCCGTATGTGCCGCAGTCTTCATTCTTGTGCGGGGGCACAGCTGGACGGTGCCGTACATCCTGCTCCAAACCCTCGGCGCTGCGCTCTCCTTTGCGGCTTTTGGACTTTATTGTCTGGAGGGCGAAGAGGAGGGGCGCTCCGCTCCGCTTGTCATATTTTCTCTGTGCAAGGCTGCCGTTGTCGGCACACTCTTGACCGCATCGCTGAATATCTGCCTCATGGCATTTGATTCGCTGATCGTTTCAGTGCCGCCGAACTTGCTGACGCTGTTGTATTTCTTGATTGCGGAGGTCTCTTATATTTTTGCAGGGGGACAGGTCGCCCTTGCAGGTCTGCCCGTGTACGGGCAAAGAGCGGAGATGCCCGCACTTTTCCGCGTGCTGCTCGCGCGCATCCTTTGGCCTGCCTGTCTCATCCTGCTCGTTATTCTCTATCTCTACGTGGCGAAGATCATCTTCCTGTGGGAGATTCCCGTCGGCATGATGAATTGGTTTGTCTCACTGGCGCTCCTTGCCTTTGCCGTGTTTTTTGTCTGTTTTGCGGGGGATGAATGGCACCCCTTTTTGAAGTCCTTTCTGCACCGCGGGCTGCCGGTCTTTCTGCCGATTCTTGCAGTGCAGGCTGCGGCCGTGTGGCAGCGGATCGCGCCGTATGGGCTTACCGCACCGCGGTACGCATCCATCCTCTGCACGGCGTTCGGTATTTTCCTGCTCATATGTGCGTTCCGGCGCAGTTCTCCGCGCCCGGCGTTTCTTGTCCTGACGGTCATGATCGCCGTGTCCGCGCTGACGCCGCTGAGCATCCTCGACGTCCCGCTGCGTACGCAGGAGGCACGCCTTTGGAGCGTTCTTGAGGAAAACGATATGATAAGGGACGGCACTGTTGTGGGGAACCCTGCTCTTTCGCCGGAGGCGCAGGAAAAATTGCTGAGCGCCTCGGAGTACCTGACGGAGCGCGGTCAGACGGCGTTCCTCGAGACGCCGGGCATGAACGATACGCTCGCGGAATTGCGCCGCAGCTATGAGGGAGAAGACACTGCCGATTGGTTCCTTTTCACCCCGCCCGATCCTGCCTTCGTTCCGGTGGCCGGATGGCAGGAAGCCTATGTGTTTTCGGATACGCCTGTCAGGGACGGCGTGCTCGTTGTGGAAAAGGGAGCGGGCGCAGAGGAATACTGCGATGTTTCGGCGTACGTCGCGGAGGCGTTGGCGTATGCGCGCGAACATCGTGCGGGAAACGGTGTAAACAGATTCACACGTGAGATGCAGATCGATTTGGATGACCGGAGCCGCCTTTGCCTGAGCGAACTGCGGATCATGGCGCGCGGCGCAGGAGAAGAGGGGACGGCGGTGAATATGCAGGGCGTGCTTCTAAAGAGGTAGAACGTCTTCCGGAATGCCTGTGCTTCTGTGTGATGCAGATGCGGTCATTCCCGATCAGCAGGGAGGATGCCCCGGTCGTTGTGGAGTCCGCGGTTTTCGTGGTTGACAATAGGATTAGTATTCGTTATACTTCAATAAGTATTTATTCATTTTTAACTTCATAAGCAGATTCGGTGCTCCTTGTAAAAAGGAGGTAACAGGGAAATCGGTGTGAAACCGATGCGGTCCCGCCGCCGTAATGCCGAGGATGCCCCACCATGTCACTGCGCGAGCGGGAAGACGGGGCGGACGATGACGCAGAGCCGGAAGACCTACCGAATCTCGTACGCCGGGAGCGGTGCCCTTTGTGTGCGGATGCACGACAGGGCGGCGCTGCCACTGCATTCTGCGATGGACAGAACGGCAGTGTTTTTTAGTGCGTACGATGGAGGAAAGCAATGCATAGGGAAGAGGGCGCGGGGGGCGCTCAGGGGAACTTTGGAGGAGGAAAATATCATCATGACGAAACGACAGCTGGCACTTGCCGTCGCCATCGCGGCGATCGGTACGAATGCGGTGTGGATGAACGGTGTATCTGCTGCAGAGAAGCAGGATGTCCACGGGGGGGGAACGGATGCCGTCGATACCTATGAACTCGATCCTGTCGATGTCGAAGGGGAGCGGAGCGAGGAGGTCAACAGTCTCACGAGCAGTACGGGCGGCACAGGCTTCCTCGGAACGAAGGACGTGATGGAGGTTCCCTTCACGCAGACGAACATTACGAACAAGGCGATCACGCGCTACGGGGATGCGAGCGGCCCTTTGACGAGCGCGCTCCTGATGTCGCCGTCCGTCCGCACGAGCAACAGCACGATGTATAACGACTACTCGATCCGCGGCTTCCAGATGAACGCCTATCAGTTTAAGGTCAACGGCGTGCCGGGGCTTTTCTCGCAGACGAATATGCCGTCGAACTTTGTCGAGCGCATAGAGGTCATTTCGGGACCCGCCATCGGCATTCACGGCTCGACGAATTCGGAGTCCGCGGGCGGCTCGGTCAACCTCGTGACGAAGAAGGCGAAGTACGGCAAGGAGCGCGTCACCTATACACAGTCGGTGAGCTCGGGCGGCGCACTCGGCGAGATCGTCGACATCGGCAAGCGCTTTGGCAAGAACGAGGCGTGGGGACTGCGCATCAATGCGGAAAATATTCAGGGAAAGACAGCGATTGAGCGTGAGAAGCTGACGACGCGGGACTTCTACATCAACCTTGACCATAGGGACGCGCGCAGCACGACGAATCTCTTTATGGGCTATCGCTATACGAAGAACGAAGGCGGGCAGCGCTATTTCGCTTTCGACGGCTCCGGTGCAAACGCGTATACGGGGACGAGTCTCCCCACTGCGCCGAGCGGCAAGCGCAACTACAGCTTCCCGGGGCAAAAGATCACGGTTGCCACATGGTCGGCAGTGCTCAACCACGAGCAGAAACTCAGCGATACGTGGAAGGCGTTCCTCAATGCGGGATACAGCTACAACCGCGGGCGCGACTATATGCAGACCTCGGCAAGCAGACTTTATATGCTGAATGAGGCGGGAGCTTTCGGCAATACGCTCAGTTTTGAGAAGTATGCGCTGCGCAACGGCTATGTGCAGCTCGGCGTGCGCGGCACGTTCCAAATCGGCGACGTGAAGAACGATGTCGTGCTTGCACTCGACCGCGACTGGTACCATGCGTATTGGGGATTTTACAAACCCGCGGGAAATGCCGGCTCAATTTCCGGTAATTTAACCGACGGCGTGACAAGCATGCTGCTGAACTACCCGAACTCCGCCGTGTCGGGGCCGAAGAAAAGCGGTCTCACGACGTATTCGGGCATTTCTCTGACTGATACAATCGAATATGGGAAGGCGACTGCGCTAATTGGTATCCATCACCATAGTGTCGCGGCTACGTCCTATGGCGGGGCACGTGTGGACAGCAGTGCGAATTCGCCCACGTTCGGTGTCGTCTACCGGCCGACGGACGACTTCAGTGTCTACGCGAGCCATTCGCAGAGTTTTGATAAGGGGACCGCAGTCGGCAGCGGTTTTATGAATACGGGTGCGGTTCTTACCCCTGCAAAGACGAAGCAGAACGAGATCGGCGTTAAGTATCGGAAGCACGGCGTCCTTGCGGGGCTGAGCGTCTTCCAAATCGAGCAGGATCGGACGATCGACGTGCGCTATACGGGCGACCCGAATCCTACGCGCGTCATGGAGGGCAAGAATAAGTTCAAGGGCGTCGAGCTGAGCGTGAGCGGTCAAATCGCGCCGAAATGGACGCTGACGGGCGGTCTGATGCATCTATCGACCGAGCAGCAGACGAATACGGTGTATAACGGCAAGGATGTGGCGGGCGTCGCGGACTGGAGCGGCATCCTCGCCCTCGAGTACGCACCGGATACGCAGTTTACGGCATTTGCGCGTGCAGTCTACTCCGGCTCCGCACCGATCTATAAAAACAACGCGGAAAAGCTCACCGTGCCCTCGTACATGACCTACGATCTTGGGGTGACGTATCAAACGAAGCTCGGCACCGTCCCGACGACGCTGAGTCTCACTGCGTTCAACCTGTTCAACAAACGTTATTGGATGTCGCGCCCGACCTATAACTATGGAATTCAGGGCAATCCGCGCAGCCTCGTTTTGTCGATGACGATGGATATCTAATTAAACAACGGGGGATTCGCCGCATCTGCGGCGGGTTCCCTTATTTTTGTGAGGGGATTATGAAAAAATACAGCATCATCACTGCGCTTGCCGCAATGGCTATTCTCATCATGGCGGTTGGCTGCGGCAAGGACGCGGCACAGTACAGTGCGGCGGCACCCGCCGATACGATCACCGTGACGGACAGCATCGGGCGCAGCGTGACCGTGCCGCATCCGCTGACGCGCGTCGTTGTCTCTAACGCCTACAATGCCGAGCTCATCAACGCCGTCGGATCACTCGATACCGTCGTCGGCGTCGACAACTACATCTTTAACGACGAGGCAGGTTTCAAGGGGAAGTTCAAGCAGGAGCAGGTCATCGGGGCGAACCAGGGCAATCTGAACTACGAGAAGATCGTCGAGCTCGCGCCGCAGGCGCTCATCCTGACGGGCAACGGCGGCTGGGAGGACGCGCAGGAAAAACTCGCGTCTTTTGGCATCGCGGTCATCGTCGTGGACGCCTACTATACGCGCGAGTTCCGGGACAACTGTGCGCTGATTGGGCAGCTCTTCGGCAAGGAAGCCGAAGCGCAGGAACTCTCGGATTTCTTTATGGAGAAACTAGACTACATCGAACGGCAGACCAAGGATGTGCCGAAGAAATCTCTTTATTTTGAGTACCGTACCGAGGGCAATACGACCGTGCCGGGGAACTATTTCTACGACATGGTAGAGTATTCGGGTGCACACAACATCTTCGGCGACGCGGCGAACCCGCAGGTGAACCCCGAGGCGGTCATCGAGCGCAATCCCGCCTACATCGTCAAGGTCTCCGAGCCGAAGGTGAACTCTTCGTACATCCCGCCGACACAGGAGGATCACGCGCGCATCCTGCACGAACTGGAGTCGCGCAAGGGCTGGGATACCATCGACGCGGTGAAGAACCGGCGCATCCTGCTGCTCTCGCATTATGTGCACGGCGGCGCGTCCAAGCTCGTGGGGACGATGTATATCGCGAAGTTCCTCTACCCGGAAGAGCTGCCGGATTTGCACCCGGAAGACGTGTTCAAGGTGTGGCTTGAGAAATATCAGCACCTGCCGTACGTCAGCGGGCATACCTATCCTGCCTTTCCCCTGAGTGAGTGAGTGCATCATGCTGGAACAAGCATATCATGAAAATGCCCGCCGCAAGGGCTTGATGATCGCGGCAGGCATCGTCCTCACACTCCTTGCCGCCTATGCATTCACGACCATCGGGATGCGGGAGATTCCGATGTCGCAAACGGTGTCCGCAATCGAGCAGTGGGCAGGCGGCACGGCGGGGAGCGGTGCGGATGCGGCGACGAATAAGATTATTCTGTTGCTGCGCCTGCCGCGCATCCTGCTCGCGATCGTCGCGGGGGCGGGGCTTGCACTTGCGGGTGCGCTTATGCAGTCAATCACGCGCAATTACCTCGTCAGTCCCTTTACGCTCGGCATCTCTTCGGCGGCGGCGCTCGGCGCCTCTATCTGCATCGTATTTGCCGCAGGAACGGCGATGGACACGGATCTCGGCATCATCCTCTCCGCGTTCACGCTTTCCTGTGTGTGCGGCGTGCTTGTCTACGGCATTGCGCAGCGTGCAGGGCTCACACCGACGACGCTCGTACTCGTCGGCATCGCACTGAACTATTTCTTCAGCGCGCTCACGGCGACGCTCGAGTTCTTTGCACAGGAGCATAAGCTCGCGGCGGTCATTCAGTGGACGTTTGGGTCGCTTCACCGCGCCTCGTGGGACTATGTTGTCATCGGCGCGCTGATTGTCGCTTTTGGCTTTGCCGTCGCGATGTTCTATTGCCTGCAGCTGAACGTCATGGCGACAAGTGACGACGAGACCGCCGTCAGCCTCGGCGTGAATCCCGCACGTCTGCGGACGATCGTGGGGCTCGCGGCAGTCCTTATGACGGCGGCGATCATCAGCTTTACGGGGGTCATCGGATTCGTTGGGCTCATCGCACCGCATATGGCGCGGTTCCTCATCGGGACGGATCACCGCTTCTATCTGCCTTTTACCTGCGTGCTCGGCGCGGCGCTCCTCCTCGTCTCGGACACGGTCGGGAAACTCATTCTCTACCCTGTGACCGTGCCCGTCGGCATCGTGATTTCCTTCTTCGGCGTGCCGCTCTTCATCCATCTCATCCTGCGCAGGGGAAAGGAGTTCGAATGAGTACGAAGGTGATCCTTGCGGCGGAGCATCTGACCTTTGGCTACAAGGCGGAAAAGAAAATCCTTGACGATGTGTCGCTTGAGCTCCGGGCGGGCGAGGTGCTCGGGCTCCTCGGCCCCAACGGCACGGGCAAGACGACGCTCCTGCGGTGCGTCGCGCGCCTCCTGCGGCCGCAGAGTGGGACAGTGCACATCTCAGGCGAAGATCTGTCGCCGCTCGGCGCGGGGGAGATCGCGAAGCTCATCGCGTACGTGCCGCAGTACAACACGGCGTCCTTCGGCATGACGGCACTGCAGGCCGTGCTCATGGGGCGGCTGCCCTACGCGGGACATAGGTACTCCGCGCGGGACGAGGAGATCGCTTTTAACGTTATCCGCCGCATGGAGCTGGAGCCGTTTGCCCTGCGCAACATCAAGGAGATGAGCGGCGGCGAACGGCAGCGCGTCTTTATCGCGCGGGCGCTGGCGCAGCAGACGCGCATCGTCATCCTCGACGAACCGACCGCAAGCCTCGACTTGCATAACCAGCTCTTCATCCTGCAAATCGTTACGGAGATTGCAAAGCGGGACGGCCTCGCCATCCTCCTCACTATCCATGACCTCAACCTCGCCTCGCTCTTCTGCGACCGCCTGCTCATGCTGAAGAACGCGCACGTATTCGCATGCGGCGCGGCGCAGGATGTGCTGACCGAGGAGAACATCGCCGCGATGTACGCCGTTGAGACGCGCGTCAGCGTCGAGGACGGGTATAAACATGTGCGGCTCTTAAAGCCGTGAGCGTATGGAAAAGGAGAAGATGATGGAGAGACTGTTCCGCAGATACGTTCTCCTGCTCAGCGTGCTCCTCCTCGTACTCGCCGCCGGCTGTGGGAAGTCCGCGCCCGGGCAGGCGGCGGGCTATACGGTGACGGATGCGCAGGGGCGCGCGGTTGCGTTTGAAAAAAAGCCCGTGCGGATTTTGAACTACGGGCTGTGGCTGGACAACATTGTGCTCGGGATGCTCCCGCCGGAGCGCCTCGTCGGCATCGACCACATGGCGGACGACCCTAACAGCTCCAACATCGTCGATATCGCCGAGGGTATCGCGGAGAAAATCAATCACCCGTCGGCGGAGCGTGTGCTCGCCCTGCATCCCGACGTGGTATTCCTCGATGCCGACATCGACGCGGGACCCGCGCAGACACTGCCGGAACTCGGCATCCGCGTCGTCGCCTGCAAAAAGCCGCATAATGCCGAGGAGCTGCGCGCGGCCGTCCGCATGGTCGCCGCCGCGCTCGGCGAGGAGGAAAAGGGCGAGGCGCTCGTCGCCCTCTTCGATGCGGAGCGGGAGGCGCTCGCAGGGCGGCTCAAAGAGGTGCCGCCGGACGCGCGCAAGACCGTCGTCGTCATCTCCATGTCGCCGACCTACGGCAGCCGCGGCGGCCTCTTTGACGGGCTGTGCGGCATGGCGGGCGTCACGAACGGCGCGGCGGAAATCGGCCTCACGGCGGGGCAGTCGCTGACGAAGGAGCATATCGTCGCGGTGAATCCGGACTTCCTCATCGTACCCGTCTGGAACGACCACGGCAGCTACGATATCGAGAAGTTCAACCGCGAATACCTGGATGATCCCGCACTGCAAACCGTGCGGGCGATCCGCGAGAGGCGGATCTATCGCCCGCACGAGGGATATATCTACAACGCGTCGCAGGATATGATTTTCGGCGCGCAGGACATCGCGCACGCGGCGTACGGCGACATCGTCCCGCTGCCCGTGCACCGCCATCTCTCCGTGGTCGAGGGGCTCTCGCGCTGAATATATGTATGAGAAGGGGAAGAATCAGGATGAAAACAAAGAACCGGATGTTCAGCATCTGTGCACTCGCGTGTATGCTGCCCGTAACGGTACAGGCGGCAGAAACGGCGCCCGCCGTCGACGAGACTTCGAATATGGTACAGACCGCAGATGTCAACGTCACGGCACAGGGGTATGAAAAGCCAACGCTTGACACGCCCGTGGACGCGACCGTCTACACGGCGGACGAGCTGAAGAAGACGGGCGCGCACGACGTGATCTCTGCACTGAAATACAAGAACGGCGTCCACTTTACGCAGATGGGACCCGACAATCAGAGCTGGATCACGGGGAATGCGGGCGTCAACCTGCGCGGCATCGAGAACGGGACGCTCGTGCTCATCGACGGGATTCCCGCGTCTTTTAACAACGTCAGCCATCTCGACATGCTGACGCTCGATACGGTCGACCGCGTCGAGGTCGTGAAGGGCGGCGGCTCCGTGCTCTACGGCTCCGAGGCATTCGGCGGCGTCGTCAACGTCATCACGAAGAGTTCGTACAAGAATACGGCGCGGATTGCCGCGGGCGACCGCGGGCAGCGCGTCTATGCCGCGACGTTTGACCTCGGCTCCGTCGGGCTCGCCCTCAGTCAAACGCGGTACGGCGCAACGGGCAACATGACGGGGCGGATGGGCAGCCTCACCATCAGCGGCGTGCCGACCCCCTACATGGTCGGGTTCGGAGACAGCCGCAAGGACCATGTGCGGCTGACCTACCGCATCAACGACCGAATGCGCCTTTCCTACATGTATAACGGCAAGAACCATTCGATTCACTACAACGACGCGGCAAAGCGCCCCCTCAAGTATTTCAAGTACGATGACGACGAACATTTCACGAGTTTTAACTACCGGGATAAAAAGGGCTGGACGGCGGACGCGTTCTACAATTACCGCTCGATTTCCAACCCCGATTATTTCGTTGTCAACCCCTCCGTTGTGGAGTGGGAAAAGAGCCGGCACCGGCATTTCGGCACGGACATCAAGAAGGTCTGGAAGGACGATGTGAGTACGACGCTCGTCGGGCTCTCGGTCAAGCGGCAGACCTATGTCAACGAGAATCAAAAATATGTGAGCTCTTCGAGTAGTTCAAGCGCGCTCAGACCGTACGCGAAGTTCGGCCCCTACGCGATGAACGAGTACTCGCTGCTCGCGTCCTACGACCGCGACCTCAGCCCCGTCACGGCGGCGATTCTCAGTATGCGGCAGGACTGGGTGAAGTCGACGGCGGGGGACTACCGTGCATTCCTGCCGCAGGTGCAGGTGACGACACGGCTCGGGAAGGACAGCGCCGCATATGCGAGCGTCGGCAAGTTCTTCCGTATGCCGAACTTCCGCAACCTCTACTATGCGAGCGCGGTGATGCGGCCGAACCCGAACCTCAAGCCGGAATCCGGCTGGAACTATGAGGCGGGGTATAAGTACGATGCGGGCAAACGGCGCTTTACGGCAGCGATCTTCCACATCAATGTCAGCGATCAGATCGTCGGGGTCAAGGACGGTGCAGTCACGTATCAGACAAATGCCGCGTCGTATCGCAATACGGGCGTCGAACTCTCGTATGCCGAGGAAAGGGACGCGCACTTCGGCTGGAACGTAGGCGTTACGGTCGGCAATCCCGAGCGCAAGTACAAGGAGGGGCAGCCGTGGCAGCGTGCGCTCGGCCGCTATCAGATGACGGCAGGGCTGAACTACGAGAACCGCGCCCTCACGGCGGCGCTGAACCTCAGCTATTGGGGCGACCGCGGCTATAACGGCACGCGGAACGAACAGGTGACCTTCACACACATCCCGGGCAATCTCCTTGCCTCCAACCTCCATGTCGCCTATCGGTTCACGCCGAACGTGACGGGGACATTCGACGTGGATAATCTCTTCAACCGCCGCGACTTTACGAACAGCGGCGTCTACTACACGACGGGGCGTAGCTTCCTCGTCGGCGTGAACTGCGCGTTCTGAGTCCTTTATACGCATACGAAAACCGCCCTGACGGTATGTCCGTCGGGGCGGTTGGATGTATATTTTGATTTACGATTCGATCAGTGTGAGCATTTCGCGCGGTGTAACGATATATGGCAGTGTGGGGAAATGCTTCATATTGCCTGTGATGAGATAGGTGTCGCGACTCTTTCGTGCTTCGGTGAGGACTTCATAAAAAACGCGATCTTTTGGATCGGGAAGGATGATATCGATTGCGGGGGCGTCTATCCACAGCGCGCGGTCGCATATCGCATTCAGGATGTCGTTGATGATGGCGTCGGTTAGGCGGAATTTTGGACGGCGCAGAACATCGTGATATTCTTGTAAGATGCAGTCGTTCAGTACCGGCGTTATCGTTCCGCAGAAGGTGTGCTCGATGATAAGTCCGGGGACGGAATCCCCTTTGAGAACGGCGGAGACAAGGATGTTGGTGTCGATGACAGCGTGGTATTGCATGAAAATATCACATTCTAGCTGCCGAGATTTCCGCATTGATCTCATCAAGCGACATGTCGGCGGTACCATGCTGTGCGGCGATGCGATTTGCTGCGTGAAGTGCGCGAAGCCCCTTTCCTGTGGGCGAATCGTCTAAATGCATACGAAACGGGATGCCGCGCTCGCTTACGAGACGCGACATGCACATGCGCAGGTAGGAGGGCAGATCCATTCCGAGGCGGGCACATATGTCGATAGCCTGCATTTTTTCGTGTTCATCGGCGCGAAATTGTACGAGTGCGTTTGCCATGCTGCAGTCCTCCTTTGATGCCATTATATCATCGAATGAAAACAACTGCAAACGATTTAATATAATGTGGACGACAAAAAAGGAGAACCCGCGCGGGTTCTCCTTTTTACTTCCCTTCCAATACCGCCGCTTATTTCCAGCGGAACAGTTTCTTGATGGTATTCATGCGGGCGCGTGCAACGTGCTCGTGGACGGCGCCGGCGCTGGATTCGTCGTAGAAGGCACTCTCGTCGGCGTTTGCGTCGACATACCACTCGTTTGAGAAGATGGGCTTGCTGATGATGAGCGCGGCGACCTCTCCGCGCATCTCCTCAAGAGCGTCGTCCGAGGGGGCGGCGGCGAGTATGCGTGCGAGGATCTTGCCGACGGCAGTCATGTCCTCTTCCTTGAAGGCGCGCGTCGTCGGATTGAGACTCGAAAGGCGGAGCGCGTCGAGCGTCCTGTTCTCCTCCATGGTCGGCACAACGTCGGTTTTGACGCGGATGCCGATGCGCGAGAGCCGGTGCGCGGTGTCAACGAGCTTTACGCCTGCGGCGGGAGCGGCGAGGACGAGATGGGTCTCCGTGCCGCCGCAGAGGAGTTTTGCGCCGTTTTGTGTGAGTGACGCGGCGAGCGCTTTGGCGTTCGCAATGACCTGACGTCCGTATGCCTTGAATGTCTCGCTCGCCGCTTCGTGGAGAGCGATGCCGAGCGCGGCAAGGTGATTCATATGGAGGGCGACATGCCCCGTATTCTCAACGGCGGCGTCCAGCTTCCCTGCGAGTTTTTCCTTGCAGAGGACGACCGCGCCGTCGGGACCGTGCAGGGAGTCGTTCGTGGGGAAGGTCATAACGTCGGCGTGCGCGACGGGGGACGGCAGCAGTCCCGCCGCGATCAGACCGACGCTCTGCCCGATGTCAACCCAGAGATAGGCGCCCACGGCGTGCGCGATCTCGGCGAGTTTCGCATAGTTCGGGATGCGCGGATAGCTGACGGGAGAGAATACGATGAGCCGCGGTTTCACACGCTGCGCGAGCGCCGACACTGCGTCCCAGTCCACCTTTTCCGCGGCGGGATCGATACCGAAATTTTCGAAGGCGTAGTCCAGCCCCGCGCAGTGCTCCTCCTTGCGCCGGTTGAACGAGAGGACGCAGTCGCCTTGTTGCAAAAGACCTAGAAAGACGACGCGCGAAGCGGCGGCAATGCTGCCAAAGCGCACGATGGCGTGTTCGCTGCCGAACAAATTGCGTACGCGCGCGCGTACGAGTTCCTCGATGGCGCTCACGCGGCCGCCGCAGCGTTCGATCGTCGTGTTCGTGAGGAGGCTCCCCTCGAGGTATGCCGCCAGCGGCGACATCGCGTTGACCGTGGGGACGAGGGAGAGTGTGTAGCGCTGCTGCTTGATCTCCTCCTGCAAAAGTTCAAAGATCTCGGTGTCGAATCCCTTCAGGTGGTTGAGCAGATTTTCTGTTTCCATCGCAGATTCTCCTTTCGGACGCCGGTGCTCGGCACCGGGGCATGATGACGCCTATGGATGTAGGCGGTTCGGCAGCATTGCCGCATCTCGTTCTCATCATACGAATCTGTCGGCGTATTCGGAGTTTTCTCCGCCCGCCGTTTTATCTATTCTATTCTGCATTTGTCGCGCTTTTCCTACTAAGATTCTGACAAAATACATGAAAGTTTTGCATGAAAAAAATAAACGGAAATAATATATGAAGTGAGATTCAGGAGATTTCTTTAAGGAAAAAATACAACAGTCCTATAAAAACGGTTGACAGCAGCATAAACCTTAGCTATACTCAATGCGAATTTATTTTGATTTAACTTCATAAGCAGATTCGGTGCTCCTGATACAAAAGGAGGTAACAGGGAAATCGGTGCGATGCCGATGCGGTCCCGCCGCCGTAATGCCGAGGAAGCCCCATCATGTCACTGCGCGAGCGGGAAGGCGGGGCGGACGATGACGCAGAGCCGGAAGACCTACCGAATCTCGTACGCAGATGCATCCTGCGATGGACAGGACGGCAGTATTTTTTATTGCGTACAATGAGGTGTAATGTGTAGAGGCGGCGCGGGGGCGCCCGGGGATTTTGGGGAGGAGATTTATCATGACGAAGCGAAAATTAGCGCTCGCCGTTGCTATCGCGGCACTTGGGACGAGTACAGTATGGATGAGCAATGTGTCTGCCGCAGAGAAAGAGACTGTCCGCGGGGGGGGGACAGATGCCGTCGATACATATGAGCTTGATCCCGTCGATGTCGAGGGGGAGCGCGACGAGAAGAGCGCTGAGAACTTTACGGCCACCGAGGGAACAGTCGGCTTTCTCGGGGAAAAGTCCGCGATGGAGACGCCGTTCACGACGACGAATATCACGAAGGAAACGATTCAGTCGTTCGGCGATCCCTCGCAGCCGCTCGACAGCGTGCTCTCGATCTCGCCGTCGATCCGCCCGACGGGCAGCATCCTGCACAACGACTTCCAGCACCGCGGGTTCCGCGCGAACGGGACGAGTACCTACGTCAACAATGTGCCGGGGATGTTCACGCAGTTCAACGCGCCGATGTTTGTTGTGGAGAAGGCGGACGTCATCTCGGGACCGAACAGCGGCCTTGCGGGGACGGGCACGCAGTACGAGTCGACCGCGGCGGGCGGCATTGTGAACTTCACGACGAAACGCGCGGGCGCGGAGGATCTGCGGCGGCTCACACTCACCCACTCCGGGCAGAGCATGAACGGCGCGTATTTCGACCTCGGGCATCGCTTCGGCAAAAATAAGGAGTGGGGCGTCCGCCTCAACGCGGAGAAGGTGCACGGCGAGACCGCCGTGGACGGGCAAAAGGTCAAGTCTGCGGGCATCTTTGTCAACATCGACCATGAGGACGCGAAGAGCAAGACGAACTTCTTTACGGGCTATCGGCAGAACCAGATCGTCGGCGGTCAGCGCTGGTTCAAAATTGGCGCGGGCGTGACGAAGCTCCCCGCCGTACCGAAAGCATCGCGGAACTATTCGTTCGACGGCATGGACAAGGAGTCCTACGGCTGGATGATGATCCTCAATCACGAGCAGAAACTCTCCGACGCCTGGAAATGGTTCGTGAATGCGGGCATGCTCAAGAACAAACTGAACCGGAACGTGATGTATCAGTACAGTGCGCTCACGATCTTGGACGACGACGGAAATTTTCATCTGAACTATCAGCGGACGACGACGCCGCAGCGCGCAAACTACATCCAGACGGGCTTTACCGGGAAATTCGAAACGGGGAGCGCCGGTCACGAGCTGACCGTTGCCGTCGATCGTGCATGGCGTGCGCGGGAAGCCGCGACCGCTAGCCCGACGCTAAATATTGGAACCGGCAATATCTACACAGGCGTGTTTAATCAAACGAGCGACCCTAGGACAGATTACAGCATCGGCATGAACAACAAGACGAGCATCAAGGGCATCTCGCTTGTTGATTCGATTACCCTCAATAAGTGGAACATGATCCTCGGCGTCCATCATCACTCTGCGAATGTGAAGTCCTACAATCTCACGACGGGGCGCGTATCGTCGAGCGCGGATTCGAGCGCGACGACGCCGACCTACGCGCTCTCCTACCGTCCGACGGAGGACATTACCGTCTATGCGAGCCACGCGGAGTATTTTGACGTGGGGACGGTGGTCAGCACTTCCTATCAGAATGCAGGAACGATTCTCCCGCCGTTCAAGACCAAGCAGAACGAGCTTGGCGTCAAGTACGCGAACAAGGACATACTTTACTCCCTTGCGTTCTTTGATATTAAGCAGGCAAGCAACATCGCCGTCAATCGCGGCGCGGCGAAGGATTATTTGGAGCAGGACGGCGAGGAGCGTCACCGCGGCATTGAGCTCGGCATCGGCGGCAGGCTTGCGCCGAAGTGGTCGGTTGCGGCGGGACTTGCCTATATGCAGGCGACCTATGAGCGTACTGCAAAGGGCGCAAAGGACGGGCGCACGCCCGACGGACAGCCGCGCTGGAACGGGACGCTCATGGCGCGCTATGCGGCGGACGACAAATTCAGCGCCTTTGCCCGCATGACCTATGCCGGGGCTGCATGGACGTACAACCAGAAATTCAAAGTGCCCTCGAATGCCGTCTTTGACGTTGGCATGAACTACAGGACGAATCTCGGCTCCGTGCCGACGACGTTCGGGCTCACCGTCTACAACGTGCTCAACAAAGAGTACTGGATGGCGTCGCGTTCCGATCAGAGTCTCTACCTCTCCACGCCGCGCACGTTCGCGCTGACGATGGCGATGGACATCTAAGGAAGGGAACAGGGGAAATGACGAATCAGAAGAAGTTGACGGCGTTCGTGCTTGCGGCGCTTGCGGTCTATGCCTGTCCGTGCGGGAATCCGGCATCTGCCGCAGAGAAGGCGGACGATCATGCAACGGGCGCAGTCGATACCTATGAGCTTGATCCCGTGGATGTCGAGGGGCGGAGAGAAAGTATTCCCGGCGGCATGGTGCAGGAGGAGACGAAGCTCGGTGTGCTTGGTGCGCAGAGCATCTTTACCGTGCCGTATTCGGAGATGAGCATGACGGAGAAGATGATCGAGACGTATAACGATCCGAGTCAGCCGCTCGCGAATGTCCTTCTCAACAATCCGTCGATCCGTTCGAGCACGAGCTCGCCGATGTACAGCGATTTTTCGATGCGCGGCATCAATATGAACGGCAATCACATGATGCTGAACGGCGTGCCGAGCCTTTACTCGCAGTTCACGGTGCCGCCGTCGCATGTGATCGCGCGCATGGACATCACATCGGGACCGAACGCAGCCGTGAACGGCGTCAGTATGTCCAACAACGGCACAAACAGCGGCGCGACGCCGGCGCCCGGTACGGTCAATATCGTGACGAAGCGTGCGGGCGCCGTGCCCGTCACGCGCTATACGCAGGTCGTGAGCGGACGCGGGACGTTCGGCGAGTACATCGACGTCGGCCGCCGCTTCGGCAGGAACGAGGCGTGGGGGCTGCGCGTGAACGGCGAGCTTCTGCACGGGAAGATGTCGCTGCGGGACGCCGAGATGCACAACAGCAATATCTTCTTCAACCTCGACCACCATGATGCGCGGAGCACGACGAATCTCTTCGCGGGATTCTTCGACCAGCGCGTGGACGGCGCGCAGCGCTGGTTCACCTACACGGGCAATACGGCGCAGCTGCCGACGGTGCCGGATGCGACGACCCCGTATGACTTCAAGGAGACGACGAAGCGCATGTGGGGGCATATCCTCACGCTGAATCACGAGCAAAAGATAGACGACCGCTATACGGCGTTCTTCAACGTCGGATTCTCGCGCCGCGACGGGGAGAAGTACAATTCGGGCGCCAGTTTGGCATTTGACGCGAACGGGAACTTCACCGGGAGCAACCGCTCGAACGCGCAGCACGAGGCGGCGCGCAACGTCTATTTGCAGGCGGGCATCAAGGGAACCGCGGTGACGGGCGCCGTGCGTCACGACTTTGCGCTGTCCGTCGACCGCTCGTGGGCGAAGTACTGGAACGCGAACAACTGGAGCGGCTATAATCTCTACGGCGGGAACCTCTACGACGGGATTTCCTTCCTGCCGGGCTTTACGGTGCCGAGCTATAAGCCCTATCTGCCGCAGTGGGAGGAGCTGAACGTCGGCGTGACGCTTGTGGACGCCATGCGCGTCGGCAAGTGGAACGTACTGCTCGCGGCGTCGCAGAAACATGAGCATTTCAAAAATATTTCCTCGGGCAAGACGATCGAGAACACGAATATCCTGCCGACGTGGGGACTGACCTACCGTCCGACGGAGCGCACGTCGATCTACTACGGGCATACGGAGAGTTTCTCGCGCGGCGCGGTTGTCATGAACAGCAGCACAAAAACGTATATCAACGAGGGGGAAACGCTCGCGCCCGTGCGGAGCAGGCAGAACGAGATCGGCGTCAAGCATCTGGCGGGCGGCGTGCTTTCGACGCTGAGCTTCTTCGAGATCGACGAGCCGAATCTGATTGACGTGCCGCTCGGCGGCACCAATTATCGCCGCGCGGCGGACGGCAAGAACCGCTATCGCGGGATCGAGTACACGGTGAACGGCAAGCCTCACGCGAAGTGGACGGTGACGGGCGGCCTCCTCTATCTCGACGCCGAACGAGCGCATACGGCGGGCGGGGCGAAGGACGGCGCGTTCGTCACGGGCGCCGCAAAGTACTCGGGCGTCGTCGGTCTTACCTATGAGCCGACGGACGCGTGCAGCTTCATCGGGCGCCTCGTTTGGAGCGATAAGGCCTACATTGAGAATACGTCGGGCAGGGGCAAGATCGAGATCCCCGCATACGCGACGGTGGATCTCGGGATGACGTATAAGACGCACATCAACACGGTGCCGACGAAGCTGAGCCTGATGTGCTACAACGCGCTCAACAAGAGCTATTGGATGGGGCGCGGCGGTTCGTCGACGTTCGGGCTGTCGATGCCGCGCACATGGATGTTCTCGGCGCAGTTTGATATTTAATGATGTGTGTACGCCGCATACCGCTTGTCGGTGTGCGGCGTTTTCCGCATGACGGCCCGAGAGGAGGCGCTTCATGAGACGACTGCGGTTTTACCTGCGCAAATGCAGGCTGCTCGCGGTATTCCTCGCGCTGTGGCTGGCGGTGCTCGCGGGGGCGGTGCAGCAGGATAAGAGCGCGCACCCCGCGGAGATCACGCTCGCGGCGCCGCGCGACCTCGCGCCGGGGGAGAAGGATCCCTATTACATCAGCAGTATCGGCATGGTGTGGGAACCCCTCGTCGGGGTGGATGCCGACGGCCATCTGCGCGGCGTGCTCGCGGCGTCTTGGCAGGCGAACGAGGACGCGACGGTATGGCGGTTCAAGCTGCGCCGCGGCATTTCCTTCCAAGACGGCGAACCCTTCGACGCGGACGCGGTGGTGGCGAATTTCCGCCGCTGGGAGAATATGGGCTATCGCCTGTCGTCGTTTTACGGATTCCTCCTCGCGCGCGTCTATCCGGGCTACGCGGGGATCGAGAAGATCGCCGACGACGAGGTGGAGCTGCGTTTCTCCGAACCGCAGCCGATGCTCGTCTACCGCATGATCAACTTCTCCTCGCCGATGTTCAGTCCAAAGTGTTTTGACATCGAGTCGGGCGATTTCACGGGCTATGCCGTGGGGACGGGCCCCTTTGCCATCGTTGACCGCAAACCGGGGCAGTATGTCGTGCTGAAGCGTTTCGACGGCTATCACGGGACGCCCGCAAAGAGCGAATACATCCGGCTCGTGAGCATGCCGAACGCCGCCACGCGCTTCTCGGCGCTGCGGGCGGGCGAGGTGGAGGGCGTCCTCGATCTCGGCTCGCTCACGCCGTCCCTCACGCTCGCCCTGCTGCGGGACCCGCGCTTTGCTGTCTCTTCGAACCGCAATACGATCAATCAGTATGTGACGGTGAACCAGAGCCGCTTCCCGTTTTCGGATGTGCGGATGATGCGTGCGATCAGCCTTCTCATCGACCGCGAAGCGATTGTGCGGTACTATTTCAACGGGCAGTCGGAGCCGACGATGAATCTGCTGAACCGCTGCAATCCGTTCTATAAAGAAATTCCGCTCGTACACGACGAGGCGGAGGCCGTCCGCCTTGCGGACGAAGTGATGGGAGGAGAGACCTATCGGGCGACGTTCCTCATCCCGCAGTACGGGCTGAGCCGCTACTCCTACAAGGAAGTGGTCGAGTATCTTCAGGCGGCGCTGCGGAAGCTGCACGTCGAAGCGCGCATTCTGATCCTCGACAGCGCGACGCATTCGAAATACATGTCCGCCGGCAACTACGACTTTTCGATCGGGACGCACGGGCTTGCGAACTACGCGCCGGAGACGCTGATGGAGAGCTATATGGCGACGTGGGGGAGCAATAATAAGCTGTACCACGTGGGCTATGAGAACCCCGCGGCGGACGCGGTCTTTAAGGAATTGCCGGAGGTGATCGACATGGACCGGCGCCGCGCATACTATGACGAACTGCAGGATATGGCGGTTGAGGCGCCGCCGCTCATCCCCTTCGGCAGCGACAATAACGTCGTGGTTTACAATGCCGCGGAGCTGACGGGCTACAACGCGACGACGTACGGGATTACGCTGGATCAGGTGGAGAGGCGGTGAGGCGATGAAAACGTATTTCCGGCAGCGCCTGCTGCTCCTCCTGCCGACCCTCGTCGGCATGACGGCGCTGGTCTTTGCGCTCGGCTTTATCTCGCCCTCCGATCCGGCGGCGGTGATCATGACGATGGACGGCGTGACCGCGCCGTCGCCGGAGGAGATCGCGGTGAAGCGGGTGGAACTCGGGCTCGACCGCCCCTATGCCGTGCAGTACGCCGCGTGGCTCGGCGGGGTGCTCCGCGGGGACTGGGGCGTCTCCTTTATCACGGGGAAAAACGTACTGCAGGAACTCCTGCAGGCACTCCCTGTGACGCTCTCGCTCGCGGGCATGGCGCTCCTTTGGGTGATCCTCCTCAGTGTGCCGCTCGGTGCCGTCATGGCGGTGTATCGCCACGGAGCGGCGGAGCGCTGGCTGACGCTGCTCTCCATCGCGCTGACGTCTCTGCCGAGTTTCTGGCTCGCGATCGTCCTCATGCAGATCCTCTGCGAGAACCTGCGCATCTTCCCCACGAGCGGCTACGGGACGGTGCGCCATCTGCTGCTGCCGGGACTCGTCCTCGGCGCGGGGACGATCGGCGCGGTGATGCGGCTCCAGCGGGACGCGCTGACGGACGTGCTCGCGGAGAACTACATCCTGACGGCGCGGGCCAAGGGGCTCCCGCTCTTTTACATCGTCTACCGCCACGCCCTGCGCAACGCGTTCATTGCAACCGCGACGATGCTCGGCAACTACGCGGGCGCTCTGCTCGGCGGCGCGGCGATCATCGAGCTGATCTTTGCCCTGCCCGGGCTCGGCACGCTCGCGCTGACGGCGGTGCAGGCGCGCGACTATCCGATGATCCAAGGCTATGTGCTGATGGTCGGCTGCATGATGATACTCGTAAACATGTGCGTCGATGTGTTCTATGTGATGTTAAAACCGAATCTGCGGCTGGGGGATGGGCAAAATGACTGAGATGAACCGGCTCGAACGCGGCGCGCTCGCCGTCTGCGCCGCCTTTATCTTCGTCGCGGCCGCCGCGCCGCTCCTCATGCCGTACGATCCGAACTTCGTCGATATGGGGCATGTGCTCGAATATCCGAGCGCGCGCTATCTGCTCGGCACCGATCCGCTCGGGCGCGATGTGCTCAGCCGTCTCATCTCGGGCGCGCGCGTCTCGATCGGGTTTGCCACGGCCGCCGCGTTCTGCACGATGACGGTCGGGCTCGTCGTGGGAACGGTCAGCGGTTATGTCGGCGGGCGTGTGGACGCACTGATTCAAACGGTGGTGAACGTCTTTCAGGGCATCCCGAGCTTTAGTCTGATGATCGCGCTGGCGGGGCTTCTCGAGCCGGGCGTCACGAGCATGCTCATTGCGGTCGTCGTGACCTCGTGGACGGGATTCTCGCGCGTCGTGCGCGGCGAGGTGATCCGCATCAAGGGCGAGCCGTTCGTCGAGGGGCTGCGCGCGCTCGGGGCGGGCGCGGGATTCATCGTCGGCCGCTATGTCCTCAGGAGTCTCCTGCCCGTCGTCATCGTGCTCTTTACCATCCGCATCGGCATGGTCATCCTCTCCGTCTCGGGGCTCAGCTACATCGGCATCGGGCTCCAGCCGCCGACGTCGGACTGGGGGCTCATGGTCAGCGAGGGGCAGACCTATTTCCGCACGTATCCGCTGCTTCTCTATGCGCCGGGCGCGTGCATATTTATCCTGTGCGTTGCGGTCAACATCCTCGGCGAGAGCTTGCAGCGGCGCTTTGCCGGGCGTACGCGGCGCGAGATGTAGGGGGGGACGGTCATGCAGGAAATGAACAGTGAAGACATCGTACTGCAAGAGCTGAGCGTGAGTTTCCCCTATGAACAGGGGCTCGTCCTCCATCCTGTCGACTGCACGTTCCCCGCACGTGAGATCACCGCCGTGATCGGCGAATCGGGCAGCGGGAAATCCGTGCTCGGCAAGGCGATCGTCGGGCTGCTCAGCCGCGCCGCCGTCACGGGGCGCATTCTTTACGACGGGCAAAATCTAGCGCAGCTCGGGGAAGCGGAACTGCGCGCGTACCGCGGGCGGCACATCTTCTTCATGCCGCAGGATCCCGCGCTCGCGCTCAACCCCGCGCTGACCATCGGAGAGCAGCTCACCGAGGCGCTCGAATACCATGAGGGAACGGCGCCCGGTGCGGCGCGGCGGCGCGCGATTGCCGAGCTGGAACGCTATGGATTCGACGACGCGGCGCGGATCTTTGACGCCTATGCGTTCAGTCTCAGCGGCGGGATGCGGCAGCGCGTCCTCTGCGCGATCGCCTCGCTCATGCGCCCGCAGTGGATCATCGCGGACGAGCCGACGAAGGGGCTTGACCCCGGACTGCGCAAACAGGTCTTTGCACTGTTCCGCCGGCTTGCCGAGACGCAGAACTGCGGCTTTATCATCATCAGCCACGACCTGCGGTTCGTGCGGCGGATCAGCGGCCGCACCGTTGTGCTGCGGGACGGGCGGCTCGTCGAGCAGGGCGCGACGGAACTTCTCTTTACGCAGCCGCAAGCGGATTATACGCGGACGCTCGCGGCGGCGGCGGAGGCGTTCGCACGAGAGGGGGGAGCGGCATGATGCGCTGTGAACACGTCGGCAAGGTCTTTCGCAGCGGCTTTATGGGCGGCGGGGCGGTGACCGCGCTTGAGGACGTGTCTTTTTCCGTTGCGGAGGGGACGACCTATGCGCTCTGCGGGCTCAGCGGCTCGGGCAAATCGACGCTCGGGTGCATCGTGCTGGGACTCATCCCCCCAACGAGCGGCGCCGTGTATTACGGGGACGAACCTCTTGCCGATCGGCTGAGGACGCGCGCCGCGGAGCAGGAGTTTCGCCGGCACAATCAGATGATCTTTCAAAACCCGCAGGCGTCGCTCTATGAAAATTTCCCCATCCGCCGCCTGCTCGAAGAGCCGTACCGCATTCATGCGGCGGCGATGGGCGCGCCGGATTGGGCGCGGATCTTGGCGTGCCTTGAAAAAGTCGGTCTCGGCGCCGACCTCTTGGATCGGTATCCTGCGGAGCTGAGCGGCGGACAGCTCCAGCGGCTCTCCATTGCGCGCGTACTGACCATGCAGCCGTCCTTCATCGTGCTCGACGAGCCGACCGCGATGCTCGACCCAACCGTACAGGTGCAGATCATGCATCTCCTGAAAGACCTGCAAAGAAAAGAGCGTCTGACCTATCTCTTTATCTCGCACGACCTCGATCTCGTGCGCTTCCTCGCCGACGACGTGGGCATCATGTGCCGCGGGCGCATGGTCGAACAGGGGCGCGCCGACGAAGTGCTGAGCGCGCCGCGCGAGGAGTTCACGCGCGAATTTATCGCCGCATTCGACGGCTTTTGAAAGCCTTGCAGGAATATTGGCGTATTTCGATGCGTACCACTTGCCTTATCCATGGAAACGTGATATGCTGATAACATAAAGGCGCGAACCCCGCTCGTTTCGGCGGAGCTTCGTGCCGTATTACAGGAAAGATGCCCACAGCAGCGAAAACATATCTCAACTTGGGTTTGTCACCCGGGCACGGCGTGATACCCGTGCACCGCAGGCGAGACCTGCGGGTCGGCATCTTGTCGCATATGAGAGAACCGGCGGCCTGCACATTATGTGCAGGTGCGGCGGTTCTTTTTTTTTGTTACGAAAAAATTAATTTTATAAAATAGTGTTGTGTTCACTTACAAAATATGATATTCTACTTCAATTCGTAGGCGCAAACAGCAATTAATGCAGAAAATGATTGGGGTTTCCCGATAGCTTGCGGTCTTCGGATCGCGCGTGCAATGCGCCTAGTTTTTATGAAAGATGCCTACAGCAACGACCGGTTGGAGCGAAGTATGGTTCGAATCCGTACCGCGGGATCTTTGATCCCGTGCCTGCAAAGCATGGCATCTTGTTGACGATATACAGGTGAGGAGGACGGAGCCATGTTGGAACTATTGAAAAAAGAGAATAACGAGACGTTTGCGCGCACGGAAAACGATGCGGCAGCGCTTGCAAGCACAGGTTCCGACTGCCTCGACCTGTTTGCTTCGATCGGGGCGCTGCGCGCTGCGGACGAGGAGGAGATTCGGCGGCGCTTTGTTCGTGCCTTCGCCGAGGACCGGACGACGGCGCTGCGGATCCTCTTCTATGCGCGCGATATTCGCGGCGGGCTTGGCGAGCGGCGCGTGTTTCGCGTAATTCTGGCGTATCTCGCGGTGCACGCGCCCGAGATCGTGGAGAAAATTCTCCCGCAGATCGCCGAATACGGGCGCTGGGACGACGTCGCGGCGCTGGTCGATACGCCGTGCGCACCCTGCGCCGCCCGGGTGATTGCCGCGCAGATGAGGGAGGATCTTCGCGCGCTGTCAGCAGGGGAGTCTGTCTCGCTGCTCGCGAAATGGCTGCCCTCGATCAATACGTCGAGCCGTGCGGCCGTCATGCGCGGGCGGAGGCTCGCGCGCCTGCTCGGGCAGACCGAGGCGCAGTACCGAAAGTCGCTCGTACAACTGCGCCGCCGCATCGCGATCATTGAGGATCACCTGCGGACGAAGGACTATACTTTTGATTATGAAAAGCAGCCGTCCCGCGCGCTGTTCCTCTATCGTCGGGCATTCCTGCGCAATGATAAAGAGCGCTATACGGATTTCATCACGCGTGTAGAGCGCGGCGAGGCGTCCATGCATGTGGGAACGCTCTATCCGTATGACATCATTCGTCCGCTGATGGACTTTACTGTCATCTATGGGATATTGCAGGGCAAGGAGCCGGCCTCCGAGGAGGAGCGCCGCTCCATGGATGCGGCGTGGCGCTCGCTCCCCGATTATACGCACGGAGAGAATGCTCTCGTTGTGATGGACGGTTCCGGTTCGATGTATCAGTGGGGCGCAAATCCCCAGCCGATTGCCGTCGCTGTGTCGCTTGCGGTCTACTTTGCCGAGCGGAACGAAGGCCGGTTCAAGAATCACTTCATTACGTTTTCGCAGCATCCGCGTCTCGTCGAGGTGAAGGGCGCGCGCATTGATGAAAAGGCGGCGTACTGCGCGAGCTTTAACGAGGCGGCGGATACGAATATTCAGGCGGTGTTCGAGCTGATTTTAGAGACGGCTGTCAAGAATGGCCTCTCGCAGGAGGAGCTGCCTGCGCGGCTCTATATCATCTCCGATATGGAGTTCAACGTCTGCACGCAGAATGCCGATATGACGAATTTTGCGTATGCAAAGGAGCTTTTCGCATCGCACGGCTACACGCTGCCGGAGCTTGTTTTCTGGAATGTGGCGAGCAGGCACGGGCACCAGCCCGTGTCGCAGAACGAGCAGGGCGTCATGCTCGTCTCCGGGTGCAGTCCGAGCGTGTTCGGGATGGTGGTCGAGGAGCGGATCACGCCCTACGACTACATGATGCAGGTGCTCGGCAGCGAGCGCTATGCGGGCATCTCGGCATAGCGGAATATTGCATTCAGGGACATTCATACCATAGGAGAAAAGGAGCTGCCGCACCGAAACGCATCTGCTGCGTCGGTGCGGCGGTTCTTTTTTTGTACTTTTGTTGTGGGCGCCGTTCTAAGGGAACCGGTCTTGCTTGAGATGCGAACGAACGATATTATAAAATCAGGGCGGTTTATCCGCATTGGAACGTACACGGGAGGTGCGCTGATGAAACTTACATTTGATCTGACGCCGCAGGATTATATCGACTACACGCTTTTCTATGCGCGCAGGGCACCCTTTTTCAAAAAGCCGCGGAGGCGTCTACGGATCGTGATCGCGCTTTGCGCGCTTGTCGCCGTCTTGGGTGCACTGCCCCGGGTGCATATCATGAACGTCATGCATGGGGCGATTCTAGCCGGCTTGATCCTCCTGCTTGCGCTTGTGATCTACGGGGTGATAGTGAAGATCACCGATGCGTCACTGCGGCACAATGCGCGGGCGATGTTTCTGACTGCGGGGCGAAACAACAGTGTCGGAGCGCGGATCGTCGAGTGCGGCGATCAGCACCTCACGGAACATGCGTCGTATTACGATATGACGGCACGCTATAAGCAGTTCATTGTGCTGCAGCGGTCGGCGACGGCGTTTTATCTGACGTCGGGACCCACGGCGGTGCTCATCATTCCGTTGCGCGCTTTCAGTTCCGGTGAGGAACAGGAAAAATTCATCGAGCTGATGAAGGAAAAGGGCATTCCCTATGAGCCGTAAGCGGCGCTGCCGCATGAAAAAAGAGCCGGCACCGGCTCTTTTTTGCAGCTTATGAGAGCGCGAAGCCAATTTCATAGGCGTCGCCGTTCCTTTAGCACATCCGCCGCGATCTGCTCGGCGGTGAGGTGATATTTCCGTGCGAGTTCCGCGGGATTATAACGGTTGAAGAATTTTTTCGGCAGTCCGTAGTTCCGAACGCGAACGGCGGGGTGATTTCCATAATAGGCGGCGATCTTTTGTCCGAAGCCGCCGGCGAGAATCCCGTCCTCGAGCGTGAGGATGAGGCGGTGCTTTTTCCCGAGCGAATCGAGGAGTGAGGTATCGAGCCCCGAGAGATAGAGCGGGTTCACGACGGTCGCGCGGATGCCCTCGCGCGCGAGCATTGCCGCCGCATCGCTCGCCATTGCGGCAAAGTTGCCGACGCCGATGAGGGCGACGTCCGCGCCCTTTGTGACAACCTGATATTTGTTGAGGTCGGCGTAGTCCGCGCGCACGGGATAGGGACTCTTTGCGTAGCCCGAAAACGGCATGCGGATCATGACGGGATGCTCCGTTTGGCGCACCGCCCACGCGAGCACGGCGAGATGTTCCTCAATGCTCGCGGGCGCGAGATAGACGAGGTTTGGGATGTTGGAGAAAATCGAGATGTCGTAGAACCCGAGATGCGTGACGTCCGTACTGCGGTAGAGCGACGTGCCCGTCGCGAGGAACACGGCGGGACTGCGGTTGATGCACACGTCCTGCGCCATCTGATCATAGACGCGCTGAAAGAACGTGCTGTATGTGCCGAAGATCGGGCGCGCTCCGCCGCGTGCGAGTCCCGACGCCATTGCGACGGCGTGCTCCTCCGCGATGCCGACGTCGACGTACTGTGCGCCGAGCGCCGCGCGGTTTTCGGGGGTGAGACCAATGCCGCCGACGATGCCCGCCGAGAGATAGACGAAGTTCGGATTTTCCCGTGCCGTCCTCAGGACGAAATCGACGGTCGCGGCGTCGTATGCGCCCGGCGTTTCGGGGGACTTTGCCGTGCCCGTATCGAGGTGAAAGGGCTTGTGTCGGTGCCAGCCCTCGGGATCGTCCTCGGCAAAGGAGAGCCCCTTGCCTTTTTGCGTGACGATGTGGACGACGACGGGCACTTTCGTATCCTTGACCTCGGAAAAGACGCGGATCAGCTCCTCCGTGTCGTTGCCGTCCGCGACGAAGCGGTAATCGAGGTTCATCGCGCGAAAGAGGTTGTCGGGGGCGCTTCCGCCCGTCTCGCGCAGGGCGCGGAACTTCTCGTACATGCCGCCGTGGTTCTCCGAGATCGACCAATCGTTGTCGTTGAACACGATGATGAGGTTCGAGTGCATCTCGCCCGCGACGTTCAGCCCCTCGAGCGCCTCGCCGCCCGACATCGAGCCGTCGCCGACGACGGCGATGATATTTTCCGTGCGTCCCGCAAGATCGCGCGCCTTTGCAAGCCCCGTCGCAAGGCTGACAGCGGTCGATGTGTGCCCGATGTTAAAGATGTCGTGCACGCTCTCGTCCGTATTCGTAAAACCCGAGACGTCGCCGTACTCCGCCTCGTTGATATACGCACCCGCGCGCCCTGTGAGCATCTTGTGCGGGTAGCACTGATGCGACACGTCAAAGATGATTTTGTCCTGCGGCGAGTCAAAGACCGTGTGGAGTGCGATCGTTGCCTCGATGATGCCGAGGTTCGGTGCAATATGTCCGCCGCAGATGCTCGTGCGGCGGATGAGGGCGGCCCGCATTTCCTCTGCGAGGGCGGCGCGTGCGGCGGGGGTATAGCTCTTGATGTCCTCCGGGGAAGTGATGCGTTCTAAATACAATGCGAAAGACTCTCCTTTGTTTGCATTTGTTCATAAAACCTCTATATTATAGCATTTTTTCAAAAAGTCGTCTCGAGAATTTTTGAGCGCATACAAAAACTGCTGCACCTTTTTCCACGGAGAGGTGCAGCAGTTTTGTTTTATAAACAGAGCCTTATTTCTTCAGCAAAATCAGCGTGTCCGCTGCGATCTGCTCGGCGGTGAGATGGTGCTCGCGCGCGAGTTCCGCGGCATCGTAGCGATCGTGGAACTCCTTGCTGAGACCGTAGTTCCGCACGCGCAGCCCCTCGTCCGTGCCGTAGTACGAGGCGATCTTTTGCCCGAAGCCGCCCTCCAGGATGCCGTCCTCGAGCGTGAGGATCAGGCGGTGCTTCTCTTTGAGCGCATCGAGGAGCGCAGTGTCAAGCCCCGAGAGGAAGATCGGATTCACGACCGTCGCCCAGATGCCCTCCTTTGCGAGCTCAGCTGCCGCCTCGCTTGCAAGCGCCGCGAAATTTCCTGCGCCGATGAGGGCGACGTCCGCGCCCTCCGTAACGACCTCGTATTTATTGAGGTCACTGTAGTCCGTGCGTACGTCGTAAGGGCTTTCCTCGTAGCCGCCGACGGGCATACGGATCATTACGGGATGGGCAGTCTGCGCGACCGACCACGCGAGCACCGCCTTGTACTCTGCGAGACTCGCGGGCGCGAGGAACACGAGGTTCGGGATGTTCGCAAAGATCGCGATGTCAAAGAATCCGAGATGTGTCACGTCGTTCATGTAGTACATCGACGCGCCGACGAGGAGGAATACCGCCGGATTATTATTCACCGCGACATCCTGCGCCACCTGGTCATAAACGCGCTGGAAGAACGTACTGTAGGTGCCGAAGATCGGGCGCGCCCCGCCCTTTGCAAGTCCCGACGCCATCGCGACCGCCTGCTCCTCTGCAATGCCCACATCGACGTATTGACTGCCGAGTTCTGCGCGCTTTGATGGGGAAAGCCCGATGCCGCCCATCGTGCCCGCCGTCAGATAGACGAAATTCGAATTCTCCTTCGCCATCTTGAGTACGAACTCCACGCTTGCCTTGGCATAGGGATCGCTCCCCGTATGCTTTGCCTTGCCCGTCGCAATGTCGAACGGCCCGCAGTAGTGCCACGCCTCGCGGTTCTCCTCCGCGAACTTGTAGCCCTTGCCCTTCTGCGTTGCGATGTGGACGACGACGGGTTTTTCCGTATCCTTCACCTCGGAGAACGCCGCGATGAGTGTCTCCGCGTCGTTGCCGTCCGCGACATAGCGGTAGTCCAGCCCCATCGCGCGGAAGAGATTGTTCGGCGAAGTACCGTTTGTCTCGCGCAGCTCCTTGAACGCGCGGTACATCCCGCCGTGGTTCTCTGCAATGGACTGATCGTTGTCGTTGAATACGACGATGAGGTTCGAGTTCATCGCGCCCGCCGTATTCAGTCCCTCGAGCGCTTCGCCGCCCGACATTGAGCCGTCCCCGATGAAGGCGATGATGTTTTCCTTTCGCCCCGCCAGATCGCGCGCCTTTGCAAGACCGGTTGCGAGGCTGATAGAGGTCGACGTGTGCCCGACGTTGAAGAAATCGTGCGGGCTCTCCTCGGGATTCGTATAGCCCGATACCTCGTCGTACTGCGACTCCACGATGTACGCCTCGACGCGCCCCGTCAGCATCTTGTGCGGATAGGACTGATGCGAGACGTCGTAGACGATCTTGTCCTTTGGCGAGTCAAACACCGTGTGCAGCGCGATGATCGCCTCGACCGCACCGAAGTCCGGGCCAAAATGCCCGCCGTGAATGCTCGCACGTTTCAGCATCGCGTCGCGCATCTCCTGTGCGAGCGCCTTGCGCTCGGCTGCGTCATAGCCCTTGATGTCCGCGGGCGACGTGATTTTTTCCAAATACAAAGAAAATCCCCCTTTTCCATTGTGCGGCGCGACTCATGCCGCGCTCCTTATACCCCGGTTTCCATACTGACTGCATTATAGCATTGGAGCGCGCTTTCATGTCAAGGGGGATTACATCTCCCGGCGCATATCCTTGACGAGGGATGTGACCTCTTCTTCCGACGGCTTTGGCTCGCTTGTCATCTCCTTGCGCATCAGCTGCATTGCATAGACGGCGGCGTTGACAAGACGCACAGAACCGTTCTTCATAATGAATGTAAGGCGGCTGCCGCTCGACACGCCGAGCATGCTGCACATCTTTCGGTATCGTGACCTGTCCCTTTGCCATTACCTTCGCGTTATCAATGAATGTATTTGGCATAATTGCCACGGCATTTATACACGGGCAATAAAAGAGAACCCCCTAGGAGCGCGTCCATGCTCTCTAGAGGGGTCGTCGTTTGCGGTAAACTGATTGCCTACGAGTAGTATACTGCGAGGGAAAATCAACAATTAGGACGCGTGCGCGGCGTAAAAACTCCCTACACAATATGGTACTGTTTCCACGGGATTTGGTTCAGGCGGATGCCGCTGAGGAACTCCACGATCTCCTTGCGCCCGTAGTAACGCGGCTCGCCTGCAGGCGTGAGGCTCATGAGGATGATGGGCATGCCGGGGAAGAATCGCATGAGGGCGCGGCGTGTTTGGGTAGATTTGACGGTATATGTGGTGACGCTCGGGTCGACGTGGATGAGGGCGAACGTGACGCCCTGCTCGATGATGACGGCGCCTTCGATGGTCATGGGTAGGCTCCTTTCAGTGCGGTTCCCCCGCCCTCCCTTCGGCGGGAAGGCAGCGGAACACGGATATTTTGCCTATTGTAGCAGAGCGTTTCACGCAATTCAATCATTAAAATGAATGAATTAATTAAAATGTTGTTGCAGAATTTCTCATAAGCCCCTATAATAGTTCATAAGGGGAATGAATCGCACGAAGCGATTCACATAGCCGAGTCTTATGTGTTCGGCACAGAGGGGGAGGTCTTTCCACGCGTGTATACAATTGTGGAAGGATTTTCTTTTTTTGTGTCGAATGGTCATAAGGTACTGATATTCAACCATGGCGGTGCCTGTGCACCCCCCGCCCCGATGCGCTCGGGACGCGGTTTTTTGTGCGCTTTTGGCGCTGTCGGAGGAGGGATATGAAAGACGTATTACTGCCTGTTGTGCGGCGCTTTGCCCGTACGCTCCTCTTGGTGACGATTTCTGTTGCCGCGATGCTGTTTGCGGCGGGCGAGGTGCGTCTCATCGGCGGCGTGCTGGCGGGCTATGCGGCGGGCGCGGCAATCCTTTGGGGCATGTCGTATCGTGTTTGGCGCAGTGCGGGCTTTCCGCCGGCGCGCGCGCGGCGCGAGATGCTGTGGGGACTGGCATTGCGGCTCATGACGCTGTTTTTGATACTCAGCGCCGCCGCACAGATTTCGCCGGCGGTCTTTTGGGCGGCGGCGGGAGGATGTCTCCTCTTTTACGCGCTTTTTATGCTGCATCTCATTGCGGCGCAGGGCAGTCAAAAATGAAGCGGTCGCGGCTTTGCCGCTCACCGCAGTAAGGAGGTAGAGGTTATGCATGAAATCGGTGTTCGCGAAACAGTGCAGTTCGCGGGTCTCACCTTCAACTGGGAAACGCTCGAGATGACGTGGATCACGATGGCGATCGTTCTGCTCATTGCTTTTCTTGCAACGCGCAGTCTAAAGCTCGTCCCGAGCGGCTGGCAGAACGTCGTCGAGATGGTTGTGACGGCGCTTGCCGAGCAGAGCGACACGATGCTCGGGAAACGCGGTCAGTTCCTGTCCCCGTTCATTGTCACGCTCTTTCTGTTCCTGCTCGTTTCGAACTGGGTAGGACTCGTTCCCACGATGGCGTCCCCGACGAACGACTTGAACACCACATTAGGTTTAGCACTTTTGGTCATCTGCATGGTTCATGTGCTGGGCGTCTATATGAAAGGCGGGCATTACATCGCCCACTTCTTTCAGCCGACCCCGGTGTTCGTGATCATCAACGCGATCGAAGAGGTCGCAAAGCCGATCACGCTGGCGTTCCGTCTTTTCGGCAACATTCTGGCGGGCGAGATTCTCATCATCGTCCTGCTCAAACTCATGCCGATCTGGATGCCGGTGCCCTCGGTTCTGTGGCTCGCGTTCAGTATCTTCATCGGCGGAGTACAGGCGGTCATCTTTACGATGCTGTCGATGGCGTATCTTGCTAATGCGGTCAAAGAGGACGAGCACTAATTTGCTCCTCGCATTGACTTTGATGTATTAAAAATTTTAGGTTCAAAATTTAAGGAGGATTTTCTCAATGGAAAACGCAATCATGGTAGCAGCTGCTCTGATCGGTGCGGGCATTACGATGGGTCTGGCGGCGATTGGCGCGGGCATCGGCGACGGTCTCGTTACGAGCAAGTTCATCGAGGGCATCACGCGTCAGCCTGAGGCAAAGGGCGTTCTCTTTACGAATACACTCATCTCCGTCGGTCTGATCGAGGCGATGGCGATCATCGCTACGGTCGTTGCGCTCATCATGCTCTATGCCAACCCGCTCATGAAATAAGTCCCGGGAGGATATGTGCAAAGGAGGCAGCGTAATTGATAGAGCTTAATTCGACTTTTTTTGCTCAGATACTGAACTTCCTCATCCTCGTTATTCTCCTGCGTGCGGTGGCGTATAAACCTGTGCTCAAGATTCTCAAAGAGCGCGAGGACAGGATCGCCGCGAGCATCGACAAGGCTGACGCCGACGCCGCCGAGGCGGCAAAGACGCTCGAAGCCTACAAGGCGGAGCTTGCAGGGGCGCGTACAAAGGCGCAGGAGATCATGGATCTCGCCGAGAAGCGTGCCAGCGAAGAGCATGAGGCGAGCATTCAGGCGACCAAACGCGAGATCGAGCAGATGAAGAAGGCGGCGGAGCAGCAGATGGAGCGCGAACGCGCCCACGCCGTCGAGCAGTTAAAGGGCGAGGTTGTCACACTGGCGCTCGCGGCCGCGGGCAAGATCGTGCAGAAGAATCTGGAGAAATCGGACAACGACGCCATCATCGGCGAGTTTATCGCGAAACTCGACGCGCATAAGATTGGTGATGCGACATGCTGAACATGGAGCTTGCACGCAAATATGCCCGCGCGATCTTTGAACTGGCGTGCGAGGAAGACAAGCTGAAGGAGTTCGGCGAGGATATTTCGAAGGTACAGCGTCTTTATACCGAATGTCCGGAGCTGAAATCCTACCTCAGCAATCCGAACTTCCAGCCGGAGGATAAGAAATCCCTCCTGAAGGAGGTCTTCGAGGGCGGCGTTCACGAGCACGTTCTGAACTTCCTGCTGCTGCTCGTGGACAAGAGGCGTATGCATGTGTTCGAAGCCATCAGCGCCATCTTTAACGAACTCTCGAACGAGAAACTCGGCATCGCCGTGGCGGACGTCACGACGGCAGGCGAACCGGACGAGGCGCAGATCGAAGAGCTGCGCAAAAAGCTCGAGAGCGTCACGGGCAAACAGGTATCCCTGCGCCGGCACCGCGACCCCTCGCTCATCGGCGGTGTGGTGGTGCGCATCGGCGACCGCCGCATCGACGGCAGCATCAAAGGACGTCTCGAGGCAATGACGGCAGAGTTAATGGCGAACTAGCGGGGTGACAGCGAAATATGAAAATGAATCCGGAAGAGATTACTTCCATAATTAAGGAACGAATCAAGAACTACGACGTCGATCTGAACGTCAACGACGTCGGCACAGTTCTTGAGGTCGGCGACGGCATTGCCCACATCTACGGCCTTGACAAGGCGATGGCGGGCGAGCTGCTCGACTTTGGCAACGAGGTGTACGGACTGGTTCTGAACCTCGAGCAGGAGAGCGTCGGCGCCGTGCTTCTCGGCGGCGAAGCCCTCATCAAGGAAGGCGACACCGTCAAGCGCACGGGGCGCATCATGCAGGTGCCTGTCGGCGAGGCGATGATCGGCCGCGTCGTGGACGCGCTCGGACGCCCCATCGACGGCAAGGGCCCCATCGACACGAAGGAGTTCCGCCCGGTCGAGTCGCCCGCGCCCGGTATCGCGGACCGCAAGAGCGTCCACGAGCCGCTCCAGACGGGTCTGAAGGCGATCGACGCCCTCGTGCCGATCGGCCGCGGACAGCGCGAGCTGATCATCGGCGACCGCGGCACGGGCAAGACGGCGATTGCCGTCGATACGATTCTGAACCAAAAGGGACAGAACTGTATCTGCGTCTACGTCGCCATCGGTCAGAAGGCATCGACCGTCGCGCGCGTTGTCAAGACACTCGAAGACGGCGGCGCTATGGAGTACACGATCGTCGTCGCCGCAACGGCGGCGGACAGCGCGCCGCTGCAGTACCTCGCTCCCTATGCGGGCGTTGCGATGGCGGAGTACTTCATGTATAAAGGCGGTCATGCGCTCTGCGTCTATGACGACCTCTCGAAACACGCGGCTGCGTACCGCGCCATGTCGCTGCTGCTCCGCCGTCCGCCGGGACGCGAAGCATATCCGGGTGACGTGTTCTACTTACACTCCCGCCTCCTCGAGCGCGCGGCGAAACTCTCCGACGCACTCGGCGCAGGCTCCATCACGGCGCTGCCGATCATCGAGACGCTCGCGGGCGACCTTTCGGCGTACATCCCGACGAACGTCATCTCGATCACAGACGGTCAGATCATGCTCGATACCGACTCGTTCTACTCGGGCATCCGCCCCGCGATCAGCGTCGGTCTCTCGGTCTCCCGTGTCGGCGGTTCCGCACAGATCAAGGCGATGAAGCAGGTCGCGGGCACGATGCGTCTCGATCTCGCGCAGTACCGCGAGCTTGCGGCATTCGCGCAGTTCGGCTCCGACCTCGATAAAGCGACAAAGGCACAGCTCGACCGCGGCGCACGCATGGTCGAGACGCTGAAGCAGTCGCAGTACAGCCCGCTCTCCGTTGCCGAGCAGGTGCTCGTCATCTTCACGGCGGTGCGCGGACACCTCACGGACATCCCCGTGGACAAGGTCGTCACGTTCCACACGGACTTCATCAAGTTCATGCGGGCAACGCATCCGAACATCGCGGCGACGATTACGAGCCAGCAGAAACTGGACGATGCCATCGAAGCGGAGATCACGCAGGCGATCGGGGAGTTCAAGGACACCATCTCCTACAAAGAAGCGTAAGGAGAGAGGTGACACGAAATGGCCAATTTACAAGACATTCGTCGTCGCATTCGAAGCGTCAAGAGCATCCAGCAGATCACGAACGCCATGGACATGGTCGCGACCTCGCGTCTGCGCCGTGCCAAGGAGGCGGCCAATGCGAACCGTCCGTACGCGGAAAAGACCGCGGCGGTCATTCGGAGCGTCGCGGCTGCGGCGGACGACGTATCGCATCCCCTGCTCGAGCGGCATGAGAGCGGCAAGCGTCTCATCCTCGTCATGGCGGCGGACAAAGGTCTCGCGGGCGCCTATTCGAGCAACGCGCTGAAGGCGGCCATGGCGCTGGTCGAGGACAAGGCGAACACGCAGATTGTCACCGTCGGGCGCAAGGCGCGCGATTTCTTCAAAAATCGCTCCTTTGACATCGTGAGCGAGCACATCGGCATCAGCGAAAAGCCGCGCGCACAGCACGCACAAAAGATCGCGGACGAACTGATCACAGCCTTTTCGGAGGGCGGCATCAAGGAAGTCTACATGATCTACACGCGTTTTGTCTCGGCGATCACCTGCGTGCCGGAGGCTGTGAAACTCCTCCCGTTCGAAGCGCCGGAGGACGACGGACAGCCGCGTGCACAGTACATCTATGAGCCGGATGCGGAGACCGTACTGGGGCATCTCCTGCCGCAGTACCTCTTCACGACCATCTATGCGGCGCTCCTCCAGTCGGCAGCCAGCGAACTCTCCTCGCGCATGAACGCGATGAGCAACGCAACGGACAACGCCGGCGAACTCATCGGGAAGCTCGATCTGTACTACAACAAAGTGCGACAGGCGGGCATCACGAACGAGATCAACGAAATCGTCGGCGGCGCCGAGGCACTCAAGTGACGCCCATGTACGCAGCATTTTGCGGCATGGAGGTAAGGAGGTTTTCCATTGGCAAAAGGTAAAGTCGTACAGGTCATCGGACCTGTCGTAGATATTGAATTTCCGGCGGGTGAACTGCCGGAGATACTGAGCGCCATCAAGATCGACGGCAAAGCGGCAGATCGGGAGATTCATCTCACGGTCGAAGTCATGCAGCATCTCGGCGACAGTGTCACGCGCTGCATCGCGATGAGCTCCACCGACGGACTCATGCGCGGCATGGCGGCGGAGGACACCGGTTCCCCGATCAAGGTGCCCGTCGGCGAGGCAACGCTTGGACGCGTCTTTAACGTCCTCGGCGAGACGGTCGACCACAACCCGGCACCCGTCGGGAATACGGAATCGTGGCCGATTCACCGTCCCGCGCCGAAGTTCGACGACCAGGAAACGTCGACCCAGATCCTCGAGACCGGCATCAAGGTCGTCGACCTCATCGCCCCGTATTCGCGCGGCGGTAAGGTCGGACTCTTTGGCGGTGCGGGCGTCGGCAAGACGGTTCTCATCATGGAGCTGATCCACAACATCGCGACCGAGCACGGCGGCTATTCCGTCTTTGCCGGCGTCGGCGAGCGTACCCGCGAGGGCAATGACCTCTGGTCGGAGATGACCGAGTCGGGCGTTATCGACAAGACCGCGCTCGTCTATGGCCAGATGAACGAGCCGCCCGGCGCGCGTATGCGCGTCGCGCTGACGGGGCTCACGATGGCGGAGTACTTCCGCGACGTGCAGGGACAGGACGTGCTGCTCTTCATCGACAACATCTTCCGTTTCATCCAGGCAGGTTCCGAGGTCTCGGCGCTGCTCGGACGTATGCCGTCCGCCGTCGGCTATCAGCCGACGCTGACGACCGACGTCGGCGCTCTGCAGGAGCGCATCACGTCTACAAAGAAGGGCTCCATCACGTCCGTGCAGGCGGTCTACGTTCCCGCGGACGACCTCACCGACCCCGCGCCGGCGGCAACGTTCACGCATCTCGATGCGACGACCGTTCTCTCCCGTCAGATCGCGGAGCTCGGCATCTATCCCGCCGTCGACCCGCTCGACTCCACCTCGCGTATCCTCGACCCGAACGTCATTGGTCAGGAGCACTACGAGGTCGCGCGCGGCGTGCAGGCGGTTCTGCAGAAGTACAAAGAGCTGCAGGACATCATCGCCATCCTCGGCATGGAGGAACTCTCCGACGAGGATAAGCTGACCGTTTCGCGCGCGCGCAAGATCCAGCGCTTCCTCTCGCAGCCGTTCGCGGTTGCCGAGGTCTTTACCGGTTCGCCGGGCAAATACGTCGCGCTCAAGGACACGATCCGCGGTTTCAGAGAGATCCTCGACGGCAAGTACGACGAGCTCCCCGAGGCGGCGTTCTACATGGTCGGCGGCATTGAGGAGGCCATCGAGAAGGCGAAGAAACTCAAAGAGGAGGAATAATCGATGGCGACCATCCAGCTGGAGATTGTCTCTCCCGACCGCGTGGTCTACGCCGCCGATATCGACATGCTCATCGCCCGCTCCACGGGCGGCGAGATCGGCATCCTGCCGAAGCACATCCCCCTCGTGACGGGACTTCAGCCGCATGCCATGAAGATCCATGTCGACGGCGGTACCGAGCAGCTCTTTGCAGTTGCGGGCGGCTTCATGGAAGTCACCCCGGAGAAGATCACCGTCCTCGCCACGGCTGCCGAAGAGCCGGACGAGATCGACATCAACCGTGCCCAGCGCGCTTATGACCGCGCACAGGCACGTCTCAAACGTCTGCGTGAAGGCGGCGTGGAGGACGGCGGTGCGGCTATTGACGAGCATCGCGCCGCGCTTGCCCTCAAGCGCGCCGTCGCACGCCTGCAGGCAACGCATACAGCCGTAAAGGCGTAAAAGAAGAAAACACCCTCGCTGCACAGATGCGGCGGGGGTGTTTTTGTGCTTTACCGAATTGTTATACAATTAGGATATTTGCCTTATTGTGCAGTGCTTTGTATTATTATACAATAGAAATGATGATAGAGGAAACTGAGAGGTGCATGTACGAATCGTCAGATCTGTTGCGCTGTATTTTGTGCACTCGCGCTGTCCGGAACAGCAAGTCACGTTTATGCCGCACCGGGGGACGGCAGCCGGCAGGAACAGTTGGACGAGGCACGTCGACAGGAGGACGAACGGGAAGCCCGACGCCGGGAACCTTCCATACATCTGACCCCGGGAGACGTACAGGCACAGCCGGCAGAGACAGCACCGAACGGGCAGACCTTTCTCATCAACGAAATCACATTGCGAAATGCCGCCGATCGATGGAACTTCCTCACGCGCATCACAAAACAATACGAAGGCAGAGAGCTGGATCTGAGCGCTGTCAACACGCTGCTGCGCGAACTCAATCAAAAGCTGCTGGCGCGCGGCTATGTCACCACGCGCGTTACACTGCCGGAGCAGAACCTCAGGGGCGGATATCTCGTCCTCGACCTCCGGATCGGATACATGGGCGAGATGAAGTATGCCGAGGGCAGCCCGCACATCCCGTGGAGGAATTCCTTTCCCATACGTAAGGGAGACGTTTTGAACCTGCGCGCCCTCGAGCAGGGCGTCGAGCAGATGCACAAAGTATCGTCGCAGCGCGTCGACATCCGCCTCATTCCCTCCAACCGGGAGGGATACAGCGATGTGGAACTCACCGTGCAGCGCGGGAGAAACGTCTTCGGCATCCTTTCCGTCGACAACTCGGGACTTGACGCCACAGGGAAATTGCAGGCAGGCTTTACACTCGGCATCGACAGCCCCACGGGCGCGAGCGATCTCCTGCGTCTTGGCTTTGACCTGGACGGCGCCCATGACGGCTATCGGAGGGGCACGCGCGGCAAGAACTTCTACTATGCCGTTCCGCTCGGTTACGATACCCTCTCTCTTTCGCATTATCGGAGCGATTACCGGCAGACTGTGCACGTGCGGCCGTATCCGTTCGTCAGCGGCGGTGCATCGCGTACGACCAGGCTGACATGGAACCGGGTTCTATCCCGGACGCAGACCGGAAAAACGGCATTTGAAGTGAGCATCCGAAAGAGAGATTCGGAACAAAGCATCAACGGCGTGCGCATTCCCATCCAGGACAAAAAGATGACCTCCCTGGAGTTCGGCATCTCTCAAAAGCAGAATATCGGCAGCGCACAGCTCTTTGGGCGGCTGTCGCACCGCATGGGCGTCGATTGGTTCGGCGCCCAGAGAGAAAACCCGCATCCCGACGCCCCGAAGTCAAGATATCGGATGTGGCTGCTCGATCTCGACTACCAAAAACCCATCCCGATGGGAAAACGCCGGGGCACTTTTACATCCTCCTTTCACGGACAGTGGACTGCCGAAGGAAAACGGCTCTACGGCGCAGACATGGTGAGCATCGGCGGACGCTATACCGTGCGGGGATTTGACGGAGAATATACGCTTACGGGAGAGAGCGGCTGGTACTGGCAGAATGAAATCGCCGCATACTTCCAGGAACTCGACGCGAGCCTTTACATCGGTCTTGACCTCGGCATGATCTACGGACCAAGCGTAGAGACACAGTTCGGCCACAGCCTCATGGGCGCGGTGCTCGGCGTGCGCGGTGCCGTCGCGAAGGACTTCACCTATGACCTCTTCATTGCCGCACCGATCCGGCGCCCCCCGGGATTTCCCGCCGATCGCATGACCACGGGATTCCGCGCCGCGTTGAAATTTTAGACGCCCGGGATTTTTAAGATATTGATATAAGACGTATACACACATCAGGACAAAAGAGAGGACGCCCCCATGATCCGCAAAAAGATACTCGCAAAGCGCATCGCAGCCTATCTAACGCTCGGGATGTTCACATTTCAGCAGATCAGCTTCGCGGCGGCCGTCCCCGACGAGGCAGCCCCCGAAGAGCGGCGTCCCATCGTCACGTCAGCAGATAACGGCATCCCCGTCGTCAACATCGCAGCAAGGAACGGCGCGGGCGTCTCCATCAACGAGTACAGCGAACTCAGCATCGATCCCGCAGGACTCATCCTCAACAACGGCTATACCATTTCCAGAACCGAACTTGCGGGCTGGATTGACCGCAACCCGAACCTCGCCTATGGTCCCGCGCAGATCATCGTGAACCAGGTAACGGGCGCAGGCATCACCAACATGAACGGCTTCCTCGAAGTCGCGGGCGGCAGAGCCGACGTCGTCATTGCCAACGAAAACGGCATCCGTGTCAACGGCGGCGGCTTTATCAACACGGATCGGGCGGTGCTCACCACAGGGCGTCCAGAGTTTGGAAGAGACGGTTCCCTTGACCGCATTCGCGTCACCGAGGGAGCCGTTTCCTTTGAGGGGAAAGGAATCGACGCCCGCGGCGCAAACAGCCTCGAAGTCCTCACCCGTGCCGAGCGAATCAACGCCGACATCTTCGCCAATCACACAACGCACATCGGCGGCGCGAACGACATCTCCTATGGCAGTCTTACCGCAGCGCCGATCGAAGGCACCGGCGAAACGCCGACCGTTACTCTCGACGCTGCAGCCGTCGGCGGCATGTACGCAAACAAGATCCGTCTCGTCGGCACGGAGAAAGGCCTCGGCGTCAACATGGGCGGCAAACTCGTCGCCTCCGAAGCCGCTGCCATCGACGCCGACGGCACACTGCATGTCACGGGGCTCATCAACAGCGGCGGGAGCACAGCGGTAACCGCCGAGAAGATACAGCTCGACGAAGGCGGCCGCATCTACGGAAATGACATCTCCATCAAAGCAGATACACTTGTCAATCAGAGAAACGAAGCGCCGGAGCAAAACCTCCAAAAAGAAGTTCGTCTCCTCAAAGAGAAATCCGAAGCCCTCGACGCCGTCGTTCGGCAGGACGTCACGCAGCTGCGCGGCGTAAGAGCGCAGCGCAGGTATCAACTGGATATCAAAGAAGCGACCGCAGCCTATGAACAGCAGCGAGAACGCACAGAAGCCGCACGCACAGCACTCGCAAACCATGAAGCGAGCGCCGTTGCCGCGCGCAGGAACCTCAGCGTAGAAGCGGGAACGATCAAAAACAGCGCCGACAGCATTCTCTACAACGGCAGCGACATGACACTCAATGCCAAAGATGCCGTCGTGAACAGCGGCGGGCGCATCGAGAGCGGCGGCAATATGCGCATCACCGCGCCGACCGTTCGGAACGAGAACAGCGCGTTTTCCGTCCAGCGCGTTGTCAGTCCCCTGCGGAGCAACCCCGTGCGCATCCGTATCGACGAGCCCGGCAACCGCGAGGAGGGACAGACCTTTGACGCCGGCGAATTTGATAAAATAGATAACGGATACGGTGCATACCACCGGGGCAATCCCGACAAATTCCAGCTGTGTACCTTTATCCACACCCAGACCCAGACCTCCGAGAACGCACTTCGCATGACGAATGCCGGTGTCATCGAGAGCGGCGGCAATCTTACCGTTGCCGGCAGCCTCGTAAATGACAACAGCCAAGTCGTCGCCGGGAAACATCTCAGCATCACGGGGGCGACAGACAATATTGCGGCGCAGACCGACCGGAGAACCGTCACATTCGGCTATACACGGGCGAGTTATACCGATCGGAGAAACCGTATTCATAAAGGCCATGTACGCAAATACCGCAGGGCCGTCTTCATGACCCCGCAGGCAGAAGACGCACAGCCGCGCTCCCTCGGCATCGCAGCATTGGGGGATAAAGAAGACGTCACCCTCGCAACCCGCAGGAACGTGAACGGCTTTCTCGATCCCTTCTCCATCGATAAGACCGCGCAGGAACACCTGCGCCTCGGCGACGGTATCACCACGCTCAAGGATCCGGGCGCGCTTTTCAAGCTCCATCCCGAACCCGGAGCGAAGTATCTCATCGAGACCGATCCCGCCTTTACGGATAAGAAGAGGTTCCTCTCCTCGGACTACATGCTCGAACAGCTCAAATGGGATCCCGACAAGATACAGAAACGCCTCGGCGACGGATTCTACGAGCGGCGGCTGATCATTGATCAGATATTGCAGCGTACAGGCACAATCCCGGGCGGGGATGAAGATGCCGACGCCGCGATCAAGGCACTCATGGACGCGGGCATCGCAGCCGCCAAAGATTTGCAGCTTGCGCCGGGCATTGCCCTCTCCAAAGAACAGATCGCAAAGTTGAAGAGCGACATCATCTGGATCGAAGAGCAGGAAGTAGAAGTGGGCGGCATCCGCGAAAAAGTCCTCGTGCCGCACGTCTACTTCACATCGACCAATGGGCTCACACTCAGCCCCGACGGCAGCATCATCAGCGCGCGCAGCATCGACATTCAAACGCAGGAGGATGTTCATAACGCGGGACTCATCCTTGGCAAAGAGGATCTTCGCGTGGATGCGAAGACCTTTGCAAACGAGGGAGATATCTACGCGGGGACGGCAGTCGTCAAAACGAGCGGCGACATCCGTCAAAACGGCAGCATCACCGCAGAAAGAAAAGCAGAACTCACCGCGGGTGGAAGCATTTCCTCTGAAAACAACATCGAGCATTTCGCCCATCAAGACGTCGTCCGGCGTATGGCAGATATCTCCGTCACGGGAGATGACGGTACGCTCACTTTGGACGCCCAAAAGGACATCGATCTCAAGGGCGCGACCCTCTCCGCGGGAGGAAAGAATGCTGCCGTAATAGTCAACGCGGGAGAGAACATTCGCCTCACGACAGATACCCTCTCCGCAGATAAAGACATGACCCAGAGCGGAGATAACTATCTTCGTACCAAGCGGAGCACAGAGCTCGGCACAACGATCAAAGCGGGCAGCGACGTCTCTCTCCATGCGGGAGAAAACATCGAAGCACGCGCCGCCTACATCCGCAGCGACGAGGGCAGCGTCACCCTCAACGCAGACAAAGACATCTCCCTCACCGCAGGGAGGGAAATCTCGGACGACGCCTATGGGATCAAATACAAATCCCAAGGGCTTCTTTCGAGTACCAAAACCACCGTCCGATCGCGCCGCGAGAGCGACCATGCCATAGGAACAACGATCAGCGGAAAGAACGTCGACATCGCAGCGGATAACGACATCGAACTTAGAGCCGCGAACATCGCTGCAGATGAGAACGCCGCAGTTCGTGCAAAAGGCACCGTCAGCCTCACCCCCGAAGCGCGGAGAGACATCACCGAGAACTATAAGAGCGTCAAGAAATCCGGCATCATGGGACAGGGATTCGGCGTCTTTATCGGCACCAAGAAGACCACCGACACCTACGAAGGAGACGCCCTCACCCGGCGGGGCACCACCATCGCCGCAACCGGCAGCATCAGCATCTCAGCGGATCAGGACGCACACCTCACCAACGCCGCACTCTATGCGGGCAAGGATGCAAGTATCACTGCCGCAGGCGTTAAACTTGACGGCAAAGACAACATCATCAAGGAAAAGTATACGCACGAAGTATCGCAGTCAGGGCTTTCTATCAGCCTTGGCGGAGCGGTCATGGATACCTACAATGACATTGCACGTCCTGTGCGGCGCATCGGCGCAGTCCGGGATGATCGGTTGAGAGGACTGTACGCATGGGAAATCGGCAGAAAACTCTATGACCTCACGAAGAAGCCTGCGGACGGCATAGCGAGATACAAAGAACTCCTCAAAGGAAAGAATGCATTCGGACTCAATATAGGACTCGGCAGCTCGCGCTCATCGAGCACGACGGAGATCCTCTCGTACGAGAATACAGGCAGCAAAATAGAGGCCGGCACCGACCTCTCCCTTCGTGCGCGTGAAAAGGACATCTCCATGACGGGCGGCACCCTTCAAGGAAAGAACGTCACACTGGAGGCGAAGAAAAATATCGACCTGCGCGCCGCAGAGAATACCACACATACCGTGACCAAAGAACGCTCGAGCTCCGCAGGGGTCAGTGCCACCTACACCTTTGGTGCAGGGATCACGAGTGTCGGCATCAACGCAGAACGCGCCGCCAGTGACGGCATCGGAGACCGCACAACCTATACACCTGCCATCATACAAGCACAAGAAAAACTCTCCATGACCTCGGGCGCAGATACCAACATCATCGGCTCGCAGGCATCTGGCAAAAAGGTCAATATGAAGGTCGGCGGCAATCTCAACATCGAGAGCCTGCAGGAAAAAGACGACTACAGAGAGAAAAACTCCTCGTCGGGCTTCAACATCAGCGCATCCATGAGCGGCGGGATCAACACCAACGATCCCGACATCGCCGCCTCCTACAGCAAAGGGAAGATCCACTCCAACTGGAAGAGCACCACAGGGCAGGCAGGCATCTATGCAGGCGCAGACGGCTTCCACATTCATGTAAAGAAGAACACCGACCTCAAGGGCGCTGTTATCGCAAGCGAAGCGGCTTCCGATAAGAACACGCTCTCCACGGAAAACCTCACCTATGGAAACATAGAGAACAGTGCCTCTTACAGCGCGAGCAGCAAAGGGCTTTCGTACCGTAAATTCGCAAGCGGTGCATACGGCGCAGGAGAAGGCTACAACATGAAAGGGCTCACGCCCGTTCTTTCCGTCCCCGCCCAAGGCGATGCGGCAAGCACAACCAAATCTGCTATTGCCCCGGGCAGTATTGACGTGCGTAAAAACCCGAATCAAGACCTCTCAGACCTTAGCAGAAACACAAGTAATGCACTGAACGAGCTCGGGAGAATCTTTGACAAGAAGAAAATAGAAGAACAGCAGGAACTTGCCGCCGTCTTCGGCGAAGAGGCATACCGACTCGCCCATAACATGAAAGACGACGGGAGCGGCAGAAAGATCCTTGTTCACGCAGCCATCGGCGGCATCATGAGCCGCATCACGGGCGTGGGCTTCACTTCGGGTGCTGTAGGAGCGGGACTGAACGAAGCCGTGATCAAGGAAATCGACAAGATTGCCAAGCATGACCCGGGCGCAGCACAAATCGTGAGTGCCATCATCGGTGCGGCAGCAGCCAAGGCAGTCGGCGGAACGGCGGGCGCGGGGGCATCTGCGGCAACAAGTGGGACGAAGAATAATTGGCTAGGAGCAGAACAGAATGACTTTGTTCATGAATTAAGTGAGGCATTGGAAAGCCGAGATCAAGAAAAAATCAATGAAGTATTAGCTAAATATTATGCGCTAAGTAATTACTACGACCAACATGGAATGACCGGAGAGGGAGATGACCAAAGAATAACGGCTTCTCTTTATCCATTACTGGAGTGTTTAATTCCAGAGGATAAGAAATATTGGTTAGACGGAGGCTTGAACTATACATTAAATAATATTGTCTGTATGGATCCTGCATTATTCGCATTGGCCAATCAAAAGAGACATGATCTAGAAGTTAATGGATACGCCGAAGGCGTTATACCGTCTAACGATTATCATGTCGCAGAAAGAGCAGCAGAAGTTAAGATGAATAGTGAGATCCCTAAGACGAATTATGCTACAGAAGAATCGTCTGTGACTACTAAAGCTGTAGGGATAGCTACAGACTTAGTTGCTACAAATGTACTTTCCCGCGGTTTACTCTTGGCACCTTCAGCATATCTTTATGCTCGTTATGGCGAAGGAGAAAGTTTATATTTTTCAGAGGACTCCGTGGTGTCATATGAGATCGTACATAGTCAAGACTTTATAGATGAAATTAGAACAAGAGGGCGGGCTATTCCTGTTGGGAGTAGTGAAACCCGTTTCACGAGCGTCAAAATGAATGCGTCAGGTGGTATTGACCCATGGCTAACATTTGGTACTATTAAGTTAGCAATAACTATAACACATAATATGGATAATACATATACGGTAGAAGGAGTAGCTGAAGATTTGTATAATTTCGAGCATTTAACATTAGACGGGTGGAAGAAAATTGTAGAAATGGGAAATAATATTGCCTATGATCTACAAAAGAAGGGCGAGATTCGTCCCTATACATGGAAGGCGAATATACATGCGACGATTCATGAGAAACTTTAAAAAGCTGCCTAAGCATATAAGATGCGCTTGTATTGTAATATTAATTTTGCCCAGTACCATCGTCGCATATTATATTTTCGGATATACATATTACTTGGTGGCGTGGCTTTTTTTGCCGGGGGATTATTATGTGTACGCAAAAGATTGTGAAATATATGCAGCCGGAAGAATTACCAGATCTCTACAAGTGTTCAAAGAAGAAGACGGGGTGCTGTACTTCATTGATAACTATGGCTTTTGGGCGTTGGATTGTGTAACAGATAATATAAAGGTATTTAATCCAGAACTAACGGATGAGGATATTCAAGATTTACAGGCCACTCAGACGGCGACGGAAAAAGACTACGGATTTGATACTGATTTAAAAGAACCAAAAGATAAAAATGATATTTATCTTATGATACGCCATAAAAAGCGATGGTATGACGGGCGTTTAACCATTGTCAATCATATTGAGGAGTTATCAGAAGATGCGCGGAGAGTTTATGGCGAATTAGAACGAAAAGAAGGCGACGGCGTTATTGTTTGTCCTCAACCACGGGCTGCAGATCCCTATGGATTCTTTTTTCAACCTGTTGACTATATGATCGGTTGGTGGAAACGAGGGATTACTTGACTCCAAAAGCTGTTTAACTATCAGGGGCTTCAGAAGATCTCTATAGGGGGACTGGTCAATAGGTCGAAGCTATGCCCCAGAAAACAATGCAAAGGCCGTGACCAAAGAACGCTCCAATTCCGCAGGTATTCGTATCACCTATAGAGAACAGTTCCTCTTACAGCGTGAGCAACAAGGGGCTTTCCTACCGTAAATTCACAGACGGTGCATACGGTGCAGGAGAAGGCTACAACATGAAAGGGCTCACGCCCGTTCTTTCCGTCCCCGCCCAAGGCGATGCGGCAAGCACAACCAAATCTGCTATTGCCCC
>NZ_AUFU01000014.1 GCF_000426665.1 Centipeda artemidis DSM 19719
TGTCTACGTGTTACTCACCCGTTTGCCACTAAGCTCATAAAAGCAAGCTTTCATTCGCTCCGTTCGACTTGCATGTGTTAAGCACGCCGCCAGCGTTCGTCCTGAGCCAGGATCAAACTCTCCGTAAAAGAAGAGCCTCTCTAGACTCATTAATGTCATTCTGTAAAAGAATTGTTTTCGTTGACCAAATTATCAACGATGTTGCATCTGGCTTCGGTTAGATATTACTCTAACCTCTCTGCATTGTGTAGTTTTCAGGGTACATCTCGTGCGCCTCGAGAGCCTCTAGCCTTCATCAGCGCGACTGTCATAATATAACACAACGGCTTTTCTTCGTCAAGTCCCTTTTTCAAGTTTTTTGAAAATAAGGGATCGTTCCATTCATTTCGTCATACGATTTTATATGCTTTAAGTTGTCGATAGATGGAATAGCCTGCCGCAGGGAATCCGAGGAGGATCCCGAGGATGGTGCAGACGCGCCCCGTACCGAGTATATCATCCGCATTTTTCCCAATGAAGATGAAGATGCCGAGAAATACGACGAGATAGATGCCGATGCCGGAAAGCACTCCAAAGGCGCGCAGGGCATCGACGATCCCCGATGACGCGGTGTTGGACTTTTTTCCGTCCGGTGCCGCATCTTCGTTTTTAGTACTCTTCGTTTTCTGCATGGAATGGCTCCGGCGGGGTATGACGATGTCCCGCATGGTAGAGTATTGCCTCTATGATACGCTGCGCCGCCCTCCCGTCGCCATAGGGATTCACGGCCTCCGCCATCGCGGCATACGCCGTCGTATCTGTGAGAAGACGCATCGTCTCGTTGAACACGCGATCCTCCGCCGTACCGATGAGGTGCACGGTTCCTGCCGCGACTGCCTCGGGGCGTTCGGTCGTATCGCGCAGGACGAGTACAGGTTTGCCGAGTGCGGGCGCTTCCTCTTGGATGCCGCCCGAGTCGGTGAGCACGATGTCGACGCGCGCCATGAGGTTGGCAAACGGCTCGTAGTCGAGCGGATCGATGAGGTGGACGCGCGGGAGATGCCCCAGCTCCTCCTGCACGATCTCGCGCACCTTTGGATTGCGATGCACGGGGAAAACGACCTCCACGTCCGAGAGTCCGTCCACGATGTCATGAATGGCACGGTAAACGTGCCGCATCGGCTCGCCGAGATTTTCGCGGCGATGCGTGGTAACAAGCAACACACGGTTATTTGCAAAATCGACCTGCGAGAGTTCCGGCGAAAGCATATAGTCCGGGCGCACGGTATGATGGAGGGCATCAATGACGGTATTGCCCGTCACGAAGATGCGCCGCTCGGGAACCCCCTCCGCCGCGAGGTTGTCGTGCGCCGTTGCGGTAGGTGCAAAATGAAGGGTCGCGATACCGCCCGTGAGCCGCCGATTCATCTCCTCGGGGAACGGCGAATAGATGTCATGCGTACGCAGTCCCGCCTCGACATGCCCGACGGGAATCTGATGATAGTACGCAGCAAGCGCCCCCGCAAAGGTTGTCGTCGTATCACCGTGGACAAGCACGAGATCCGGGCGATCCTTTTGGAATACTTCGTTGATGCCCATCATCGCTCGTGTCGTGATGTCAAAGAGGGTCTGCCCCGCCGCCATGATATTGAGGTCATAATCCGGCACGATGTGGAAAAGATGCAGTACCTGATCCAGCATCTCGCGATGCTGCGCCGTGACCAGCGTTTTCGTTTCGATTTCGTCCGAATGCTGCATGAGCTCCATGACGACGGGCGCCATCTTGATCGCTTCGGGGCGCGTGCCAAAAATCGACATCACTTTGATTTTGCCGATCATGCTCTATTTTCACTCCTCTCGGAATGTCATACACGATTTATTTCTGCTGCGCGTCGAGACGCAAAATGCCGAGCTTGCGAGCGCCGATAAAAACTGCCGCCGCAACGATGATGATGATAAGCAGCGCCGCCTGCGTACTCACCGCCGTCAGTGCAAGCGCGCACAGTCCAAAAAGAGCGCTCACAACGTACATGAGCAGTACTGCCTGTTTCTGCGTAAAGCCGTGTGCGAGCAGCCGATGGTGCAGATGCCCCTTGTCCGGCTTAAAGATCGGGCGGTGATTGCGCGCGCGCCGCACAATGGCGAACGTCGTGTCAAGGATGGGCAGACCAAGCGCTAAGATCGGCACAATAAGCGCAATCGTCGCTGCGCTTTTGACCGCGCCAATGACGGAGATCCCCGCAAGCATAAACCCGAGGAACATACTCCCCGTGTCGCCCATGAAGATGCGCGCGGGGTTGAAGTTATAGTACAGGAAGCCGATCGCCGCCCCCGCAAGTGCCGCCGTGATCATTGCTACGAAGGGAATGCCCTCCTCCATCGCAACGAGGAAGATCGTCACCGCCGCGATTGAGGACACCCCCGCGGCGAGTCCATCGAGCCCGTCGATGAGGTTCACGGTATTCGTCAGTCCAACCACCCAAAAAATGGTCGCAGGAATCGCGAAATACTCGAGATAGATAAAATCGCCGAGCGGATCCGTAATCACGTCGATGCGCACGTCAAAGCCAATGACGAGAACGCACGCGGCGAAGATTTGCCCCAGGAGTTTCACCTTTGCCGGGAGATCCCGGTAATCGTCGATGATTCCGATGGCGACAATGATCGTCCCGCCTGCGAGCAGCCCCCACAGACTGGTCATGAGCTCCGGCGAAAGGTCGGAAATACTCATCTGCACGAGCACAGACACCATAAAGGCGGCATAAATGCCAATGCCGCCGATGCGCGGAATGGGACGCACATGCACCTTGCGCGCATCGGGTGCGTCAAGTGCACCCGTGCGCCGCGCAAAAGAAATGACGACGGGCGTCAAAAACAGCGCGACACCGAGCGCTATCATAAATGCTAGGACATGATCGGGCATGTAGTCTTGCTCTCCTTACATTACAGCAGGATATAATTCCTTTCATCTTACCGCAGAGCGCGTCGGCTGTCAATCGCGCCGTGCCGTACCCGCTAAAAATCTCCGGGCAAGCGCAACGGCGGCAAAATCGTCCACCGGCACGGTCGGCGTCAACAGCCCGCGCGGCACGAGCCGCCGCCAGCCGCGGGGCGGGTTCTCCGCCCAGTACAGCCGCCGCCCCTCCTCCGTCGTGCGGTATTCGTCCACAAGTGTCACCGCGCCGACCTGCGCCTCGATCCGCGCCTTTGTCGCCGCGCTCGTCGTACCGTCCCCCATGATGATGCGTGGCGCATATTCCGCTGCGAGCTCGGATACCCGCGTCTCTAAGGCTCCGGTCGGCACGATCTCATGCAGGAGGATGTCTCCCTGCGGCGAGAGCACGGCGATACCGCATTTATCCCGCCCGGGATCGATGGCAAGAACGGTACTCACTGCGGCGTCTCGTTTTCGATCTTAAACGTGAGGCGCAACGGTCCCATCGCATCCGTATCACCTGCGGCATATGCCGAGATGACGACAGTGGACGTACGCCCCTGAAGTTCCTGCACCAGTCCGTAAAATTCTGCCCCCTCGATGACGCCGACCGTCCCGCGGATCGGGTCGGGGAGGATTCCCTTTGCAGATGCTGCCGCGTTGACCTCGCGCAGGAATGCCATCACCGTCTGCTCCGCCCCCTGTGCGCGCATGGTCTCCGGCGTATAGACACGCGCTGCGATCAGCTCGCCGTCGCGGTAGATGATACTGTTCGGATAGAGCTCAATCGACGCGCGGATCTCGTCGCCGCGCACGAGGTTGCCCGCCGCGACAATACGCACGATCATCCCCGTCTTGCTCTCCTCGATCGCACGCACGGCGGCGTCGTATTCTGGTTGATAGATCCAGATATCTTGATCCGTCTTATTTTCCCCAAGACGTGCGGAGATATTGCGCGTACCGAGCTGCGCGAGCCCCGCCATGCCGCGCTCGACCTCCTCATGGCTGAGCCCTGCGGGAATGATGCCGCTCGCGATGATCTCGCCCGCCCGGTAGGTGATGTCCCCCTCGCGCAGGCTCAAAATATTTTGCCGCAGCGCATTCGCACGTATGCCCAGTTCCTTAATATCGGTGAGAAGGGTTTCATTTTCCCCGCTGAGCCGCCCATTGAGCGAGATCAGCCCCTCTTTTTCCAACGCAAGACGGCGGTTGCCCTCCGACAGTCGCTCCGATTCCTCTGTGAGCCCTAGGCGTTCGCCCTCGAGCCGCGCAATCTCGTCCTCCGACTGCTTCAGCTCCCCCTGCGCACGCTCCTGATCCGACTGTGCCTGCGTGAGCGCATCCGCCGTCCGCGTAAGCGCCGCCTGCGTCTCAGCCATCATCCTGTTCAGACGCTCCATGCCAAAGAGCGCCGTCCGTACATTCTCTGAGACCGCCGCCATCACGCCGAACGTCACCGTCGTAATGCAGACGCCTGTAAAAACCGTCACAACGACCGCTGTGTGGCGCGGGCGCAGCCCAAAGATCGAAAGCCGCCGCTTGCCGATGCGCGTACCGAGCCGGTCGCCGATGAAGGCGATGACCCCGCCCACAACGGCGAGCACGAGAATGAGCGTAATACCGTACATAGTGCCGTCACCTTAATTACAAATCTATAGCCTTTCAGGAAAATATTAGTGCGAGGCGCGCCGAAAGAGAATTGCCCCCGCAATTATGCCGACGATATTCGGAATCCACACGGCAAGCATCGGCGGCAGAACACCGCCGCGTGCGAACGCGTTGCCCATCGTCATGAGCGCATAGTAAAAGAAAATGATGATAACGCTCATCGCAAAGCCCGCCGACGACGAGTTGCGCGTCGGCTGAATCCCGAGCGGCACACCGATGAGTGTAAAGATGAGACTCGCCATCGGTACGGAGACGCGCTGATAGAGCTCCGCCTCGAGCTTGTTCGTATTTACATACTGCGTCTGCATCAGCGCAATCTGACGGCGCAGTTCGCGCATTGTCATCTCCTCCGGTGATTTCTGCTCACGGATGATCTGACGCGGGTCTTTCTGCACGGGCAGCACCTGCGTCTCGAACCGCATATGCCGCTCCATATGTTCGTCCGCAATGTCGTAGACGTCCCCGCTGTGCATGATCCACTCTTTGCCCGTCCACTCCGCATACTCCGCGTTCTCCACATGCGAGACCTTACCGTCGTCGCCGAACACCTGCAGGCTGACATTCGTGAGCCGCTGTTGTTCCGCATCGTACGCACGCGCATAGACCAGACGACGGATCTGCCCGTCCGTGATCTCCTTGATGATGACATGCTCCTGCGACTTCATCCCGGAGTTGCCTTCGATCTCATAGTAAATGACATTCCGGTACGCCGTATTCGCACGCGGTACAACGTATTCGTTGAAGAGAATCGCGCCCACACTGACCACGAAGCCAAGCAGTACCGCCGGCGTCGCAATGCGCGTAAAATTGATGCCGCAGGACTTCATCGCCGTGATCTCACTCGCTGACGAGAGCTTGCCGAACGTCAGGAGACTCGCAAGCAGCATCGACATTGGGAATGTCCACATGACGACGCCCGGCAGACTGAATACGAAAATCTTGATCACCGACGGCAGCGACGCCCCATAGTCCGTAATGTACTGCGCAATGCGAAAGAGCGTCCCCGAGCCGATGAAGACCGCCGAGAACGCGCAGATGGCGAACAGGAACGAAACAAAGACCTCGCGAAAAATGTATTTGTCGAGAATCCGGATTTTCAGACGCACGTGAAACATGCCCTCCGATCACTTCCAAAACTTTTGGTCATATACGCTTTATTCTAGCATTTTCCTACGCTGTTGACAAGGATACAAAAAGGAACGCTGCACCAATTCATGCATCGTTCCCTTGTTTAGCATTTCAAAATTGACCTGCGGCGCTCAGTGTCCCTCTTTCTCATAGAAATAATCGTACGCATCGATGACGTCGAGGAATGCGCCGTCGAATCCTGCGGCGATGATCTTATCGAGGTACCCGTCCGCCGATCCGTAGAGGAGATCCTGCCAGGCGCGTGTCCAATACCGAACCTTGTAATTGCCCTCCCAGTCGTCGTTCATCTCATCGATCCAGACGGGCAGGTGCTTGTTCCATTCGTCCTTCCAATAGATGCGGTAATCCTCCGCCTCACCAACGCTCATGTAGGCAAAGACGAGGCGACGACCGCCGTTTGCCTTGACCTTCAGTGCCTCGACATCCTCTTTCGTGAGCGGGGCATCGTTATAGACAAGATCGATGATAAGGAGATCGTAGTCCGTGCGGCGCAGCTTCTCTATATAGTCCTCTTTGCTGCGAAACCGCGCAGGGTTCAGCAGCGCGATGAAGTTGCGCACGTCACCGAGCGAATGCACGTCGCGTGCATTCGCATCGACGATCGTACCGAAGGGAATCTCATCCAGTTCGCGTCGCGAGGCGGCAAAGCCGATGAAGCCTGCCTCTTTATTCTTGCGCTGCGAGCCGCGCACGGCGCTGTCCTTATGTGTATAGTCGATGTTGAACACGGGACGGTGCGCTTCGCGTACGAGGCGCAGATTGCGCCGCTGCTCCGCCTGCTCTTCTGCCGGCGGGGGCAGGTCGTCCTCCATATCCCAACCGTAGAAAAAATCCTCGATGAGCGCGCCGTCAACTGCGTTGAGCAGACGCTCCACACGATCGCGCGGATGCGTCTCGTCCGGTGCATAGATGCCCGTACCACCGTTCGTAATAAACATAAAGTTCCGTCCGGCAGCGGCGTCTGCATAATCATTCATTTCGACGATGAGATCTTCCATCGCCGCGCGGTAGTCGATGCTCTCCGCCTTTGCTTCCGCAGCTTCCTGTTCCGCTCGGCGCTGCTCCGCTTGTTTCATCTCGCGTTCTGCCCCCGCGTGCATCTCGAAAAAGGAGCAGCAGAACATCCCTGCAATGCCAAGCCCCATGAGAACCGCGAGCGCACAAAAAATCTTTTTCACCATTCCGCTCCCGCCTTGTCCGCCGCACAATCCTCTGCAGCAAACATATACAAACAAACTAAACCTCAGAGTTCTGTAGTCATTCGATAGGGCATGATAAAATTCCTTCTTTTTCTGAATAAAATCATCCCAAAACTCCTTGTTTTTTCCGAAAAAGTCATGCAAAACAAGAAATTTTAGGCAAAAAAATAGGGTTTGCCTATTCGCATAACCCCTATTTTTCAGTATTCCTTGGTTGAATCTTCTCCGTTAAAAGCTGCGGGAGAACGTGAGCGCTACGCCCCATCCGTGGTATCGCTCATGCGGGTTCGATCGGTAGAAATACCGTTCCGCGTCGAGCGACAATGCTTCACGGTCGCTAATACGCAGGTCATATCCGACTTGCACGGAGGTACGCATTTGATCCTCGCCGTTTTCACTATTCAGCGGCGAGATGAATGTCCCCTTCGAGCGCCGATGATGCAGCATAAGGCGCGCCCGCCGGTTCTTTGAAAGTTCACGCGTCATGCCGATTCCGTAATAGTGCGTAAACGTATTATCGCTGTGCTGCTCCGCGGCCGTCTTGTAAATAGGGGCGCCGCGCAGCTCATACATGACATATGCTTTGAACGAATCTTTCTTTGTGTACCGCTTGGTATAGAAGATCCCGAGAAGACCTTCCGCCCCTTCGTGATATACCTCCCTGCTTTCCTTCGAACGTCCTGTAAATACATTTGTCCGCAGGAATGCCGTCAACCGGTCATTTTTAGCAGCATGAAGGTACCGCACCTCGCCCTCGTAGCGATCTGCAGGATGCACCGTCGGCGGATCATGCAGATCCATATCGAGCGTATAGTCGTATTTCCCGCGAATCGCATAGGCAAGACGATAATACCACGAATCCGTTTCGTTGATTTTCCGGCGTATCGTGATGTTCGGCGTCCAGTTCCATCCCTCGCCGAAACGCGTGAGCGCGGCAACCGTATCCGGCACCACGGCGTTATCATGAATCTGCGCCATGCCCGTCGGCAAATTAACCGAGAGTCCGTAACGGACATCATATCGGTCGTGTTTGTTCCATAAACCGAGATCGACCGTCGTATCGGTAAATCCCGAGACATGTCCCTGCTTCTTGCCCGTGCGAGAGACGACATACGCGGTACTGACACCGAACTCGAGCTTTCCGTCCGAATAGCTGTAGGAAACGGGGTGGTAGCGCTGATGCCCAACGCCGCCCTCTCCGCCGTGCCATGCGTAATACTCGATGCCCACCTGTGCGCTGCGCCCCGCAGCCCATCGTGCGAGCTGACGCATGGCGGCCGCGTGGTCGCGCTCGGCGAGGGCAAGGTCTGCCTCGCTTTCCGTGCGCGCGGTGCGCGCTTCGCCGACATAAAGTGCCGCCGCGGTAAGATCTTTATAGGCCTGATTGAGCTCTTCGTCCGCGTCACGCACTTCTTCCAAAGCGTCTGCGTAATCGCCGCGCGCAGCTTCCTCAGCGTCTTCCGCCGTCTCAAGGGCGGCGCGCAGCTCCTCGGCGCGCTGTTCTGCGTAGGAAAGTCTCGCCGCTGCACGGTCAAGTGCAACCTGCGCCGCACTGTCCCGTACCTCCGCCGCCGTACCGGCATCCGCGGCGGGTGCCGCCCCGGATGCCGCCTCCTCCTGCGCGGGGAGTGTATAGAGTCCCTGCTCGAGCTGCTCCATCAGCGGGTAATCATAGCCCGCCTGCTGTGCGGCATCCGCAACACGGCGGCGCATCTCATCGGAGGAGATGAGGAGTTTTATCGCATCGTCTCCGCCCGCCGTCCCTGCGGCTGCGGCACTTGCAGCTTCCGCCGCAGCCTCTGCCGCATCATATTCTGCCTGCGCCGCTTCGAGCTCGGCTGTATAGCTCTCTGCTTCCCGGCGGCGTACCGCCGTCTCTGCGGTGCGCACGGCGACCATGTTTTCCGTCTCTTTAACACGCTCACGCGCATCGGATGCGCGCATCCGCGCATCGGCGAGTGCTGTCTGCGTATTTTTATGCTCGTCCTCGGCAGCGGCAACCTCTTCATCCGCCGTTTTCACATAGTCCTCTGCCGTACGCAGATCCTGCTCCGTTTGATGCAGATCGGCAACGGCGGCGCGATGATCCTCCACTTCCTGTGCAGCGGAGCGCAGGCGGTCGAACTCGCCCTGCACATCGTGCAGAACATCCACAGCCCCGACGGGCGAAGGCTGCAAAAAAATACTCAGGACGCCGAGCGAAGTGAGGAGCGCCTTATTTTTATAATTGCATCGCTTCACACAAGATCATCCCCTTCCCTTTTCCCGCAGAGCAGCCGCGAAAGCCGCGTGAGCATTCCATTCGGCGGACGGTAAAAGACCGGACGCGCGCAGTAGACAAAATAATTGATGCGTTTGCAGAAATACTGCATCCGCAGGAATGCTCCAATAAAGACAATAGCAGATGCGAGGAAGAATGTAAAGCCGTAACTGACCTCGCCGAAAAATTGTCCGCCCACGCCGAATACAATCTGCGCGAAAAACAGTCCGCCCGTGACGAGAAGCGCGCCGCGCTGATCCTCGAAATAGAGGAGCAGTGTATAGACGACCTGCGCCGCTGCGACAAAGAACGCACCGAGTACGATGAGATTATACATATTGACCGAACCGAACGAAAGTCCGACAAACGGCAGGAAATAATTGCCAAGGCCAAGAAAAACAACGGTAAATACAAGCTGGAACTCCACGATATTCCGCAGCTCATACCACAGCGTACGCAGCAGATCAATGCGCGCGTCCTCGATGTCGCGGAAATTGCCCCGCTTCGTAATATAGGTAAAGTAGACAGCGTAGCGCTCGTAGAAATTCAGCTCTGCCGACACTGTAAACATAACCATAACGGGCATGATTGACAGGAACGCAAAGAAGGTCGCGACATCATAGGTCGGCGCACAGCGGTACGTGCCGTCGATGAGGATGCCGTCGGGGCCAAGCCAGATGATGAAGTTCGGCATGTAAAGTGCGGCAGTATAAAAAAGTCCGATGAAGAACAGTTTCGGGTGCATCTCGAAATACGGCAGAAAGCGGAACGCAAGCCCCTTTTTCGTATAGCCGAAATAGCGCAGGATGTGTGCCAAAAAGAGCGTCAAAATGACTGCGCTGCCGATATTCATGGCGAGCAGCGATCCGTCGACCGCCGGAAGCAGCCCCGTCCAAAGGACAAGGAAGCAGAGTGCGACCGAGATAAACACGCCTGCGAGATAGCTGAAAAAGAGTGCCTTATAGTTCTTTACCGCCGTAAGATATACGCCCTGCAGCCAGATGCCCGTCATCTGCATGAAGAAAATATAGGTCAGCAGTTTCGTCGAAAAAGCGATCGGCTTATTCCAAAAGAAGAGGACAGCGATGATCGTTCCGAACGGGAGCGTCACCGCAGCGATACCAAAAAGGGATGCGGCGATATCCCGATGTTCCCCCCCGTAGAGCAGGTCGGCGAGATAGCGCGTGATGATCATGACAAATCCGCTCGAGAGGACATGCGAAAATACAAAGGAATAGATCACGGACGCGGTATAGAGCTGCATCTCCGCCTGCGGCACTTCGAATGTGCGGAACATCATCTGTACGGCAAGCACCATCCCTGCCATCAATACAAAAGGTCCCGTCGTGACGATGGCAGAGTAGCCGTATGCCTTCATATATCCGGCAGCAGAGCGCTCCCGGAACAGTTTTTTTAGCTCAAAGCCGATGCCCGCCATCCTAGTCCCTCTTTTCCCGTGCGTAGATGTCGCGGTACGAATTGATAAATTTCTCGTAGGTGTAGCTCTGCTTCACACGCTCATATCCGATCTCGGCCATGCGGCGGCGCAGCGGCGCGTCTTTTGCCATGCGGACAATACCGCGCGACATCTCCTCGTAGTCCATCGCGGGGACGACGATTCCCGCGTCGCCCATGTCGTCGACGCCCTCCCCGTAAAGGAGTTCGCGGCAGCACCCGACATCCGTTGTAACAAAGGGGCGATGCGCCGCGAGCCCTTCGAGGACGGCGAGCGGCTGTCCTTCGCTGATACTTGAAAGCAGCAGGAGATCAACCTCGGCGAGGCGTTCGGCAACATTGACCGATCCTGTGAACGTGACGTCCTCAAGACGCAGGGTCTCGATCGTCCGTTGGCACAACTCGTAGTATTCGGGATCCTCCTCGTACTGCCCCATGATGAGGAGTTTCGCATCCGGGATGGACTGCTTCACGAGGAAGAACGCGCGCAGCATGGTCACAATGTCCTTGATCGGCACGACGCGCACGACGGCGCCGATGACGATGCCGCTCTCGGTCGCTTCCTCCTTAAGCGCGATATGTGCGAATCGCTCCATATGAATACCGTTTGGGACGATGGCGATCTTCTCCGGCGCGCAGCCAAGCGCAATCTCCGTATCCGCATTTTTCTGAAAGAGCGTGAACACGCGATCCGCCCCCGCATAGGCAAGACCCGCGAGGTTATAGAAATACTGGATCCAAACGGATTTGAAATCGCCCTCCGCCCATTTGCACTTGAGGATCTCCTCCTCGCGTTCACGGGAGTAAATGCCGTGCTCCGTGATGAGAAACGGCTTGCGATAAACGCGCGACGCAACGCCGCCGACAACGCCGCAGTAGCCCGTGGCGACGCTGTGATAAATATCCGCCTCCGGGAAGTCCTGCTGCAGGATGTAAAAGAGCGGCAGGAGCATGGAGCGGATGGTCCAAAAGAAATCCGTAAACGGCAGATGATCATAGTGCTCGCGGTAGACGCGCTCGATGATGTCGAAGAAGTCCGCGCTCATGAAAATCCCCATGGCGTCGTGCCGCATACGGTCGCTGCGGAAAATGCCGAGCAGGACGTCCAGATCGAGCGGCACATTGCCGACAACAAGCTCATAAAGGCATACTTTTTCCTGCGGTGTGAGCGGCTTCTCATTGCGTGACGGCGCACGCAGCGCAAGGATCTCATCGAGGAAGAGCTCACGCACCTCCACGAGGTTCTTTGGTAGGTTATAGCGAAAATCCCCGCGCTGCTTCATCTCCGCACCAATGGAGTAGACGACGAACTCATGCTCGGGCAGCCCCTCGATGAGCATCTGCACCCATGAGGAGACACCGCCGACCACATAGGGATACGAGCCTTCGACCAAAAGACAGATACGCATGTGCCCCCTCCTTTCTCACTTAAAACGGATCTCAGCCGTCGGTTCCTTTACCTCGACGATATATGCCGCCTGGCCAATGTTTTCGACGGTGCATCCCGCGACCGCCTCCGGCTTTTTATGCGTGCGCAGAATATAGCGCGGCGGCACACGGTAGTTCCAAGAGATGATACGCATCTCGTCCCCTTCGCGCTCGATACGGCAGTCGAGATCGAAATACGCGCCGAGCATCGCCGCGGCTTCCGAAACCGTCGCGCCGCGCAGCCACGGGTACTGCTCCTGCGTGAACTTCATAAAGGCATCCATGCCCTCGTTCATCTCACGCCATGTCGTATGGGCGCTTTCCTCGTAAAAGATCTCGTCGGGATGGACGAAATGCGAGACGATCCCCTGGGTATTGATTACGTTTACGATATCCCAAAGCATGTCCCCGCGCACAATATAGCCGGAACTGACGCGCGGAAATTCGTAGCTCCCGTCCGCATTACGCTGAAAGTCCTGATAGTAGGCGCGGTCCTCGGGCATCCCCATATAGAGCGCCGCGATGATCTTCAGATCCGGGAACACCTCTTTGAGCGCCTCCTTGCCCTCGGGACTGAGGATGTTGGACGGCGGCACATAGGTACGTATTGCGTAGTCCGGATATGCCGAGGCAATATAGCGGCGCAGTTCGCGCAGAGACTCCTTCATATCCTCGGGACTTGCCCACGGCGTATAGTCCAGATGTTCCTGATTGTACCCTGCGGGCGCGAGCGGCTGATGGTTATAGCCGTGGATACCGAGCTCACCGCCGGATTTGAGGAGTTCGCGTCCGTACGCGATGAGATAGCTGCGCGTGTAGCGGTCGCTCATCGGGGCAAACGGTCCTTTGACCTGGTTGCCGTACGTCTCAATGACAACACCTGTGTACTTAAACCCGTAGCGTTTGGCATTGGCGAGCATCTGCGGCCACCATACATTGCGGTAAAAATCCGCCGTCGTCAGGTGAACCTCGTCGTAGAGGCGCGGGAAGATCCCCACGGGGACGGGCGCGGGAAAATCGTCAATAATAAAGACCTTTGCCCCCACAGTTGGATAGACATAGGTGTCCGACGTCAGGCTCAGTATCCCCGCAAGGAGCCCGACATTCGGCTTATCCGCCATGCGCTGCCCGTTATAAACGACGTATTTCCCTGCTCCTGAGGGCATCTCCCAAACCAGCGGCGTCCCATCGTCCGCCGCCGCATGGATCTGCACCGCCGAGTCAAGTGACACCGCCGCCGTCGTCGTCTGATATGACCGCCCGCTGACGCCGATCGACTGTACCCCGAAGATGATGTCCGAGGTCATATGAATGCCCTCACGCGTATAAGACTCGCCAAATCGGTGGACACCGATGCGCTCGGCAAAGCCTGCGGGTACCCCCGTATCGGAAAGCCCGTCGAGAAAGAGTGCCGTGCCGCCGTCCGCGACATACTGTTCGATCTGCGGCAGAGCGGCAACCGCGCCGATATTTCCTGTGGTCACAAGCACGCCCATATAGCGGCGGTCGATCTCCGGGACGGCGCCGATCTCCGCCGCGAGCGTCGCTTTTTTCTGCTCCCGGATGAACCGCTCCAGATAATGTTTCAGGAACATGCTGCGCAGATTCATCGGATCATAGAGGATGAGGAACGTCTCCCGTTCGAGCGCCTTGTCCTCTTCCGAGCCCTCGACAAGCGCGCCGTTTGCGCCAAAGTTTTCATGGATATTCGTGCTGAGCTTCATAAAGCCGTCCGTGCGGTTGTACTGGAAGAACAGCCCCAGCAAAAACACAATCAGAAAGGCGGCGATAAAATTCCGTTTATACATGATGCGCGATCCCCTCATCCCAGAACCGAATGACGTTCAGCGCCTCAATGGAGAGCCGGATCGGGCACGCCTTGAGTTCTCGTATTTTCTCCTGCATGAGCGCGGGACGATGCGTTGCTTGATAGAGCTCGATATAGAGGAGATAGGGCTGCTCCGCCGTCGGAAAATGCGCAAGAAAAGCGCGGCATGTTTCCTCTGCCGCTGCATAACGCTCCAGCCGGATCTCCTGCCGTACCTTCTGCACATACAGCTCAGGGCGATCCGGCTGCAGTGCGATCAGGCGTGCAAGCACCGCCACGTGCTCCGCCGCCTTTTGTAGGCGTGAGAGGCGATCGATAAAACGCTGCTGCGTATATTCGCCGAGCGCCTCAGCATAGGCTTCGAGGTGCTGAACCTCGTCCGGCTCTTCTTTCACACGCCGTTCAAGCGTATAGAGACGCTCCTCGAGTGTATCGAGCTGTGACGTGATCATCGTGATGGCATAATGCGCAATCTCGCGATCCTCGTCGTGAATTGCCTGCTGCAGGACGAGCGGGTTCTGCAGAACATCGCGCTTGATGGTCTCGGTAAAGAGCCTGCGTTTCACTTCGGGATCATCGACAAGCACCGAATCGTTCAGCGGCACGACATTCGCGTCGATGCGCATGAGGTCGGTAAAGATCACTTCCTTGTTCTGGAGCTTGTCGCCGACATCCGCCGGCCCTTGAAGACGGGCGGCCAGGAGAAATTTTGCCCCGATCAGGGTCAAGAGACCAAAGACAGGGATCAAGAGCACAATACCTGTCTCCGCCGCATTCTGCACAGGCTTCTTCCTGCGCCGGTTCACAGCGAAAAAGATCCCCGTGACGAGCAAATGAATGAGGATTTCCCACCAGTAAAACTGCATCACCGCATTCATGATGCCACCCGTATGCTCGCGACGCCCTTTTCCTTCAGGCGCTCCTGCACCATGGCAACGATCTTGTCGGTCACGTCGGTCAGCAAAATCTGCGCCACACTGCCGACCTGACCGATATAATCCTCAGCGCGGACAACGCCCGTAAGCTTTCCATCGAGCGCCTGCCAGTCGCCGTTTGCCACGTCGAGGTTCAAGTAGACGAGCGACATTGCCGTCTGCGGTGCTGCGGCGCGCTCCTCCAGCTCCTCAACGATGCGCCGGTACTGCTCTTCGCGCAGAATACGGCTTGTCCCGGGAAGGAAGCGCTTCTCCTGCACTGCCTGCTCATAGAAATAGGCATGACCGATCGCCGTCGCGATCAGGCGCGCCGTCATGGAGAGCAGGTTCTGCCGATAGAACGTCCAAAGGTCAAAATCAAGCGCATGAAGTTCCACGACCGCGATGACCTCATCCTCGTAGATAATGGGCGCAGCGATGTCCGGCATCCCCGCCTTGAGCTGACGATTCACAAAGAGGCGCTTGTCCGCAATCATCTCGCGCAGATACGGCGTCTCCTCCACCTTGAGCGAGCGCGGGAGATCCTCAACCGCAGAGCCGCGGCGGATCTTTTGACGGAAATACCACGGATTCGATCCTTTGACATAGAGGACGACATTCTCCGCCTCCATAATCTCCGCCGTGACCGCAACCGCCTGTGTAAAGACGTTCTCCGGCTCCACGCTGTCAAGGCGCTTGACGATGCGGTAAACGCGCCCGATGCTGTCGTTGGAATTCGTGATCTGACGATAGAGTTTGTCCTTGATCTCAATGCTCTCCTGGTACATGGCATGCAGGAACTCATAGCGCTCGAGCGCGCGGCTGCGCTTGTAGCGCTCGTCCTCCAGCTCGCGGTCACGCGTATCCGTAATATATCCCGTGAGAACTCCCATAAAGAGATAGGACGCAAAATGCAGTAAATATTCCGGTAAATAGAGCAGAGAAACAACATCCGTCCCGCCGATCAGCAGCGAATAGCCCAGCAGCAGGCTTGCAAGCCCTACGGCGGGAAGGGAATGCTGCTTGCCGTAAAGAAGTCCAAGAACCGCGATGTAAATATAGTTAAAGTCCATACGGATCATACTGTTGACGGTGTTGCCCTGCCATACGACAATGCCCGCAGCCGCGGCAAACAGCCCTGCATGTTCCAAATAAGGCAGGATCTTGTTCCACAGTTCTTTGCGTTGATCCGCCGCCTGTACGGCGGCATCACGCTTTGCCTTTTCTTTGAGGTAATTTTGGTACCAGTCGTAGGTGCGCCGAAGACCTTCGGCAAGCGGCACATTCACGCGCCATCCAAGCTCATTGCGGCAGACGGAATTATCCAGGACTGCACGCCCAAAGGACAGTGCCGGATTCTCCGGTGCCCCCATAAAACTTGTGGGACGCACGGGGAATATCTCTGCGGCACATTTTTCAAACGCCGCATAGGACACTGCCGTATTCGACGATATATTAACAACATCCGCAGCATGGTTGCGCTCCGCCGCACTGTATATCGCATAGGCGGCATCGTCAATGTAAAGAAAATCGCGCGTCTCATCGGGCGATCCGAAAAACTCGTAGGACTTGCCAAGAAGTGCCTGCATGATAAATTTTGCAACAAAGCCATGCGTTGGCAGCTGTCCCGGGCCATATATTGTCGATAAGCGCAGCACAGTCACACGAAGGTCAAAATTCTGTCCCCAGCGGCGTGCATACTCCTCGTTTACATATTTCTGCATCGCACGCAGATGCCCCGCCGTCTCCCCATCTTTTCCGGGATCCTTGGCATCCGCAGCGAACACGGAACCCGTCGATATCAAGAGAAACTTCCCCACATGGTATTTCGTAGACAGCGCGAGCATATGAGCGAGCCCCGGAAAATTCACGCCCGCATTCTCTAGGTACGCCCCGCTCTCAAGCGCGGTTGAGCGCTCTGCAAGATGCAGAACCACATCAAAATTGCGCACACGAAAAACTTCCTCACAGCGCTCGTCCAACACACTGTAAGGATAAAAACGATGTTTTGCCTTGAGCGGTTCCATCGGCTCGGAAGTTCCGTCGTCGATGATGTGGACTTCCCATCCCTCTTTGGCAAAACACGCAGCGGCTGCGCGTCCAAGGAAGCCATACCCGCCCGTCAATAAAACTCGTTTTTCCATCGTCACGATCCTCTCATACCGCGCTCTATCGGCGACTACAAAAACATCGCTCATATTGATATTATCGTCTGTTTTCTCAGATAATAAAGGACTTATATCCTATTTTATTTCATCTCCAAAGAGTACTGTAAAACCTGATTATAGATATTTGTTATTGTATATGAAAACGAATAAACAATCAAGAAAATCAGTGTTAAGGAATTATCCTTGCATAAAAAAACGGCCGCACAATGTGCAGCCGCCCTTTTATGCAATTTTATCGCGGTGAATTAGCCGACCGTGACGAGCGGGTCGCCCGCCTTGACCGACTGACCGGCACTGACGCTGATCGCGCTGACCGTGCCGTCGCTGACCGCAGGGATCTCGTTCTGCATCTTCATCGCCTCGAGGATGAGGAGTGTGTCGCCTGCCTTGACAGCCTGGCCGACCGAGACTTTCACGTCAATGATCTTGCCCGGCATCGGAGCTGCGATCGTGCCTGCGCCTGCGGGAGCCGCTGCCGGTGCCGGCGCTGCGGGTGCCGGAGCGGGCGCTGCCGCGGGAGCGGGAGCCGCCGCACGCGGTGCGGGAGCCGCTGCGCGCGGAGCTGCCGATGCGCCGCCGCGTACTTCTTCGACCTCTACGTCATAGGCGGTGCCGTTGACAGTGATGTTGAACTTTTTCATGTGTGATTCCTCCAACGTGTTTATTCCAAAGTCCCCGGTAGATGGGATTCCTTAGATACTGCTGCGATTTGCAATCGTCCAGATCTCTGCCGGCTTAATGCTGACAGCGACGACCTTGCTGCCCATCGCCGACTGAACGGCGGCGGTGATGGCGGCGATAATTTCCGGTGCAACGCTGCTGTTAGCCATGCTATCCCTCCTAAGGAATTAGAGCGGAATGTTGCCGTGCTTCTTCGTCGGGTTCGCCTCACGCTTGCTCGAGAGTGCGTTGAGCGCCGTGATGATGTACGGACGCGTCTCGCTCGGCGTGATGACCATATCGACGTAGCCGCGCTCTGCCGCCTTGTACGGCGTCGCAAATTCCTTGATATATTCTGCTGTGCGCGCTTCCTTATCCGGATCCTTACGGAAGATGATGTTGGCTGCGCCCGCAGGTCCCATAACGGCAATCTCGGACGTCGGCCATGCCATGACCTGATCCGCACCGAGCTCACGGTTGCACATTGCGATGTAGGAACCGCCGTATGCCTTGCGCGTGATGACCGTCACCTTGGGCACGGTTGCTTCGCTGTATGCGTAGAGCATCTTTGCGCCGTGACGGATGATGCCGTTGTACTCCTGGTTGACACCCGGGAGGAAGCCCGGAACATCGACGAGGTTGACGAGCGGAATATTGAACGCATCGCAGAAGCGGATGAAGCGCGAGGACTTGCAGGAAGCGTCAACGTCAAGGCAGCCTGCCATGACATTCGGCTCGTTCGCGATGATGCCAACCGCGCGGCCGTCGAAACGTGCGAAGCAGCAGATGATGTTCTTTGCATAGTGCTCGTGCACTTCGTAGAACTCGCCGTTGTCGACGATGCTGCGGATGACGTCCTTCATGTCATACGGTGCGTTCGGGTTGTCCGGCACAACGGAGTTGAGCGACTCGTCCTGACGATCCGGATCATCGCCCGTATCGACGCGCGGGGTCTCTTCCATGTTGTTGCTCGGGAGGAAGGAGAGGAGATAGCGGATCTGCTCGATGCAGTCCTCATCGTTCTCCGTTGCGAAATGCGCAACACCGGAGCGGCTGTTGTGCGTCATCGCACCGCCGAGTTCCTCTGCCGTAACCTCTTCCGCCGTGACGGATTTGATAACCGCAGGGCCCGTGATGAACATCTGGCTCGTGTTCTTCACCATGTAGATGAAATCCGTGAGTGCCGGGCTGTAAACGGCGCCGCCCGCGCAAGGTCCCATGATAACGGAGATCTGCGGGATCACGCCCGAAGCCTTCGTGTTGCGGTAGAAGATGCCGCCGTAGCCGGAGAGTGCGTCGACCGCCTCCTGGATACGCGCGCCGCCGGAATCGTTGATGCCGACGCACGGTGCGCCCATCTTCATCGCGAGATCCATGACCTTCCAAATCTTGTGGGCGTGTTTCTCACCGAGCGAGCCGCCCTCGACGGTGAAGTCCTGTGCGAACGCATAGACGAGACGACCGTTGACCGTGCCGTAGCCCGTAACGACGCCCTCGCCGGGCAGTTCCTTCTCCTCCTGCCCGAAGTTCGTGCAGCGATGCTTCACGAACAGATCGAGCTCGACGAAGCTGCTCTCGTCAAAGAGCAGGTTGAGACGCTCGCGCGCCGTCAGCTTCCCTTTGGCGTGCTGCTTCTCGATGCTCTTTGCGCCGCCGCCCTGCATGACATGCTCTTTTTTCTTGAGCATCTCATCAATTTTTTCCTGGACTGTGGACATCATATCCCTCCTGATGTTTATATGTGGAATCTACGGCAGTGCGGCGGGGATGAGTCGCGCTCTGCCGGGGAATCGCCCAATGAAATGATATGCGTAGAAGAGCCGCCTCAGCGATCCTCATGCTCGCAGATCTCAAGGAGAACGCCCTTCGTCGCTTTCGGATGAAGGAACGCAATCTTTGCGCCGCCCGCACCGATGCGCGGCTTCTCGTCGATCATGCGGACGCCCTTTGCCATGAGGTCGGCAATTGCGTTCTCGATATTGTCGACACGCAGAGCGACATGCTGGATGCCCTCGCCGCTGCGCTCGATGTACTTCGTGATCGGGCTGTCCGGCGCCGTGCCGATCAGGAGCTCAATTTCGCTGCCGTTCGGGGTCGGATGGAACGTCGTCGTGACTTTCTGCTCGGCGACCGTCTCCTGATTCGTGCAGGGGATGCCGATGACATCCGACCAGAACGATTTGCCCTCTTCGAGGTCTTTCACTGCGACACCGATGTGATCGATTCCCAAAACCTTGAACATTGTTAATCCTCCTCATCAAGGAAATGCCCGCGCAGAGTGATCCGGCGCTCGGTATTTCCCTATGACAACATTTCGGCCATGACCTCGCCCACTACGGTGTAGGGGTCTGTCTCATGTGCCTTGATCTGCGCCACATACGCGTCGAGCCGTCCGGTACTGACGATTCGTTTTTCGATATGGCGCCCCACCCCCGCATGGAGGATGTCGAGCATCTCGTCGCGTGTACGGCGTGTCCGCCGTTCCGTGAGGACGCCGTTTCCTTCGATATGGGCGCGGTGTTCTTCGAGCGTGTCCACCAGATCCTCGATTCCTTCGCTGCGGTTGGCAACGACTTTGCGGATCGGCGGCCGCCAGTCTGACATATGATCGTCAAGATCCAGCATCATATTGATTTCGCGGACGAGTTTATCCGCACCGTCAAGATCGGACTTGTTGACGGCGAACACATCGCCGATCTCCAAGATGCCCGCCTTAATGGCCTGAATATCGTCGCCCATACCGGGGATCAAAACGACCATGGTAGTGTCCGCCGCCCGCACAATGTCCACCTCGGACTGCCCGACACCGACGGTCTCGACAAAGATGATATCTTTGCCGAACGCATCCATGACCTTTACCGCGTCAGCAGTCTTGTGCGAAAGCCCGCCAAGGCTGCCGCGCGTTCCCATACTGCGGATAAATACGCCCTCGTCGAGCGTCAGGTCGTTCATACGGATGCGGTCGCCCAAGATGGCGCCGCCGGAAAAGGGGCTTGTGGGGTCGACGGCGATGATGCCGACAGTTTTCCCGCGTTTGCGGTATTCCTTGGCAATCTTATCCGTCATGGTGCTTTTCCCAGCACCGGGGGGTCCCGTAATGCCGAGGACATAGGCGTGTCCCGTGTGTGGATAAAGAGCCTTCATGATGTCCGTCGCGCTCTCGCGCTCGTTCTCAATCGCCGTAATGGCGCGTGAGAGGGCAAGGCGATTGCCGCGCAGCACTTCGGCGGCGATATCCATATTACCCGCCTCCTTCGCGTCGCTGCTTCCATCAAAACATGTCAGGTGGATGGCAGTGAAGAGATTCCGCTGCCATCCACCTTTCTAAAAATGCGTTTGTTACGCTTTTACATGTGCCTTGATGAAGTCAACAATCGCGCTGGTCGGCGTTCCGGGTGTAAAGACTTCTGCGACGCCCGCCTGTTTGAGTGCGGGGATATCGCCCTCGGGAATCACTCCGCCGCCGATGATCAGGACATCCTTCATTCCCTTGGAGCGGACGAGATCCACAACCTTCGGGAAGAGATGCGGGTGCGCTCCAGAGAGGATGCTCATCGCGATGACGTTGACGTCTTCCTGCAGAGCTGCTTCTGCGATCTCCTCGGGCGTCTGACGAAGCCCCGTGTAGACGACTTCGAATCCGGCGTCGCGCAGTGCGCGTGCAACGACCTTCGCGCCGCGGTCATGCCCATCAAGACCGGGTTTCGCAACGAGTACTCTGATTTTCTCTGCCATTTTTATATTCCTCCTGAACCTTGCATTCACCAATTCATTACAGGTTGACGTGTGCTTCGTATTCGCCGAAGACTTCGCGCATCACGCCGCAGATCTCGCCGAGCGTTGCGTAGGTCTTGACCGCTGCGAGAATATGCGGCATGAGGTTCTCGTCCTCGTCCGCACAGGCGTTCTTCAGATCCGCCAGAGCAGCCTGAACGGCGGCGTTGTCACGCTTTGCCTTCATAGCCTCAACCTTGGCCTTCTGTTTCTCGCCGACAGAAGCGTCAACCTTGAGCAGGTTCTTCGGAGCTTCCTCTTCCACCTGGAATTTGTTGACACCGACGATGACGCGCGCGCCGGACTCAACATCCATCTGCCACTTGTAAGCGCTGTCCTGAATTTCCTTCTGGATATAGCCCTTCTCGATCGCCGCAACAGCGCCGCCGATATCATCAATCTTCTTGATGTATTCCCATGCCTCCGCCTCAATGCGGTTCGTCATGGCCTCTACATAATAGGAGCCTGCGAGCGGATCGATGACGTCGGCAAGTCCGCTCTCATACGCAACGATCTGCTGCGTGCGGAGTGCGACCATAACCGATTCCTCCGTCGGAAGCGCGAGCGCTTCGTCGCGGGAGTTCGTGTGCAGCGACTGCGTGCCGCCCATAACCGCGGCTGCGGTCTGGAGCGCAACGCGGACGATGTTGTTGTTTGGCTGCTGCGCGGTCAGCATGGAGCCGGCCGTCTGTGTATGAACGCGGAGCATCATGGACTTAGGTTTCTGCGCGTGGAAACGCTCTTTCATGACCTTCGCCCAGACGCGGCGGGAGGCACGGAACTTCGCAACTTCTTCGAGCACATTGTTGTGCGCATTCCAGAAGAAGGAGAGACGTCCCGCAAAGTCGTCGACGCTGAGACCTGCCTTGATGGCGGCTTCAACATAGGCGATGCCGTCCGCAATGGTGAATGCAATTTCCTGCGACGCGGTGGAACCCGCCTCGCGGATGTGATAGCCGGAGATGGAAATGGTGTTCCAGTTCGGCACGTTCTTGGAGCAATATTCGAAAATGTTCGTGATGAGACGCATGGACGGACGCGGCGGGAAAATATAGGTACCGCGTGCCGCGTATTCTTTCAGAATATCGTTCTGAATGGTCCCTTTGAGTTTGTCCGCGGAGACGCCCTGCTTCTCTGCCACAGCGATATACATCGCGAGCAGAACGGAAGCCGGTGCGTTGATCGTCATGGACGTGGAGACTTTGCCGAGGTCGATCTGATCGAAGAGGATCTCCATATCGGCAAGCGAATCGATCGCAACGCCGACCTTTCCGACCTCGCCCTCAGCGATGGTATCCGTGGAATCGTAGCCGATCTGCGTCGGGAGATCAAACGCGCAGGAAAGCCCCGTCGCACCGCTTTCGATGAGGTAGCGATAGCGCTTGTTGGATTCCTCCGCTGTGGAGAAGCCCGCGTACATACGCATGGTCCAGAAGCGCCCGCGGTACATCGTCGGCTGAACGCCACGGGTATAGGGATAAACGCCGGGGAAACTGAGATCCTCCGCGTAGTCCGTCTCCTTGATGTCGAGCGGGGTGTAAAGCCCCTGCGCCGGAATGTTCGGGCGCGCGGGGAACTTTGCGGTTGCCTTCTCTACGTTGGCATTGTACTGGTCAAGCTCCGCCTGGATTTTCTCATTGCTCATTTGGATTTTTTCCTCCTATGCTCTTTTCAGTTTTTGCGCTTTGTGCGCTAAAGTGCTTTTTGCACTTTTTATCTTTTTATTTCTGCATCGACCCCGTTGTTACGAAGCGCTGATGGAAGGAAAGCGCCTCATCGAGCAGATGCGGTGTCTGTGCGCCCTTGGTTGCCGCAAGCGCACGGTTGTAGTAATCGAGCAGAATCGGACGATAGTCCGGATGTGCACAGTTGTTGATGATCTCGAGTGCACGCTGCCGCGGGGATTTGCCGCGCAGATCCGCAACGCCCTGCTCCGTGATGACGACGTCAACGTCGTGTGCGCCGTGGTCAATGTGTGCGCAGAACGGAACAATGGACGAGATCTTGCCGCCCTTTGCCTCGGACGTCGTGTAAAAGATCGTGAGGTAGGCGTTGCGCGCGAAATCGCCGCTGCCGCCGATGCCGTTCATCATCTTCGTGCCCGTGACATGGGTGGAATTGACGTTGCCGTAGATATCGACTTCGATCGCGGTGTTCATCGCGATGACGCCGAGACGACGGACAACCTCGGGGTTGTTCGAGATCTCCTGCGGACGGAGCATCATGATCTTCTTGTACTTGTCGATGTCCTTGTAGAAGCGCTGCAGCCCTTCCGGAGAGGGAGAGAACGCCGTGCCGGATGCAAACTTCAGCTTGCCGGCATCCGCAAGGTCGAACATGCCGTCCTGAATGACCTCGGTATAGACCTCAAGATCCGTGAAGTCAGAGTTGACAAAGCCTGCGATAACGGCGTTTGCCACGTTGCCGACGCCCGACTGGAGCGGGAGAAGTCCCTTGGGCATACGACCTGCCGCGATCTCCTTCTTGAGAAGCTCGACCGTGAACGCCCCCATCTTGCGCGAGGCATCGTCGAGCGGTGCGAGCGCACGCGTCTTGTCGGTGATGTCACAGGGGACGATGTACTTGATCTTCTCGAGCGGGCACGGAATGAAGTTCGTGCCGATACGGTCGCCCGCCTTCGTGATGGGAATCGGCAGACGGTTCGGAGGATCGAGCGGGATATAGATGTCGTGCATTCCGACCAGCTCCATGGGCTGGCTGGTGTTGACTTCGACGATGACCACATCCGCGGTCTGCACATAGGACGGGGTGTTGCCGACCGAGGTCGAGGGGATGATGCCCTCCTCGGTGATCGCAACCGCCTCAATGAGCGCGACGTCGATCTTGCCCAGGAAGCCCTCGCGGCTCTGCTGCGCGACTTCCGAAAGGTGCATATCGATGTAGTTCACTGCTCCCGAATTGATCTGATTGCGCAGCGGCGTGTTCGTCTGATAGGGCAGACGCTGCTCAATGCCGTTTGCCTCGGCGAGCGCGCCGTCCAGCTCGGGACCTGTGGATGCGCCTGTCCAAAGATTGACCTTGAACGGGCTCTTCTTCATCCGCTCCGCGATGGCGAGGGGCACTGCCTTCGGATAGCCGGACGGCGTAAAGCCGCTCGCACCGATGGTCATGCCGTCCTTAAAATACTCGGCAGCTACTTCCGCACTCACGATTTTGTCCGCAAGGGACTTAGGTACGCGATCGGAAATATCGATCATAGAAAAACCTCCCTCTTGCTACACCGACCAGTTCTCTTGGCGGCTGCTCTTCTGATACATCTATGGCACCGCGCCTGAACACTCGTAATCCATCCAAAACATGAGGTAAAAACCTCCGTGGAGAGTAGATGTAAACGCTTTGAATAGTTACGAGTTATCATAGCTGCATATGCCAATTATATCTGTCCCTTAGAATATCACGAAAAAAAATTACCGTCAAGATTGTATTGACGGCATTTTCTGTGATTTGTGAAAAAAAGTGCACGCAAGCGCTATTCTATATTATTTTTCTCTGACAATTCTTCATCTTCAAACGCGATATGTGTGAGCGAATAAGACAGACTGCTGAGTCCGACGGACAGATCCTCACTGATCAGCGGAATGTTTTCCGGCACAGCGAGCTTCACGGGAGCGAAGTTCCAAATCCCCCGTATCCCCGCTCCTACCAGTCTGTCGGCAACTTCCTGTGCATGCGCGGCAGGCACGGCGATGACGCCGATCTGAACGCCGCGTTCGGCGACGATCTCGGGGAGGTACGCAATGTCCTCGACACGCCGCTCGCCGAGCCGCGTACCGATGACGACGGGATTCACGTCAAAGAGTGCGGCGATGCGAAAACCAAGGCGCGTGATCCCCTGATAGTTCGCAAGTGCAACGCCGAGATGTCCCATGCCGACGATGGCAATATTAAACCGCTGGTCAAGCCCCAGAATCCCGCCGATATTTTCCTTGAGTTCAGCGACGTAATACCCAACGCCTTTTTTTCCGAACTGACCAAAGACCGCAAGGTCTTTGCGAATCTGTTCGGGATTGACGGAGGTACGCCTGCCGATCTCCTCGGAGGAGGTAATCTCCACCCCCTCATCCGCAAGCAGACGCAGGCAGCGGTAGTACCGTGGAAGCCTGTCCACCGTTGCCTTCGAGATTGAACTGTTTTCCTGCATACTCATCCTTCCTTCCGTTCCCCCGCGATCGCGTGCACCGCCGCCGTCATTGCGGCAAGCATCCACAGCAGCATGGAGGACGGAATGTTAAACAACAGGTGATCGGTGAGCCCGTTAAGAGCGACGGAGCAAAATGCAAGCCCCAGGCCGAGGCTAAGCCCGTCAATAAATTTATCACAGCGCCACGCCTCGAGCCCCGCACGCACGTCGGCGAGCGTTTTCCACGCCCGCTCATGCACGGCGAGCTGCGCTTCCCACGGCGGCGTATCGCGCTTTGTGCGCAGAGCAAGCACGAGCGTCCCGAAAAAGAACCACAGGAACGCGAGCGCCCCGGGGATGCCGATCTCTGCGGCGTAGTTCAGATACATATTGTGCGCGTGTACGATCTGCACGGGCGCGCCCTGCAAGTAAAAATCGTAATCGGGATAGACCATGAAGTACATCCCCCACCCGATGCCGAGAAAGGGATGGTCTAAAATCATCGCGACAGTGCTCTCCCAGAACGCGAGACGCATCTCCGAAGAGGTATCAATGCGCGTAAATACCGAGAGCAGCCGATCCGTCAGCACAGGGTCAAAGGCAAGAACAAGCCCGCAAATCACCGCAATTCCCGCGAGGATGCGCAAATCACGCAAGATGCCATAGCCTGCAAGCACCGCGGCAATGACAAGGCACGCGCCGCGCGCATAGGTCATGCCAAGGCACGCGAGTGCTGCGATGAGAAGGACAATTGCAAGGATGCGCAGCCAACGCTGAAGCCCGGTCATGAGACCAACCGCGATACAGGCAACGATGTCGAGATAGCCCGCGAGGATATTCGGATTTTCCCATGTGGAAAAAACCCGTTTCGACAGCTCCGGGAAGGACTCGCCGTCCACCCATTTCATCGCGGAGATATCAATGCCGAAAATGAACTGATAGAATCCGTAAAGGATGACAATCCCTGCGGCAATTGCCATGACGAGCACCGTACGCCGCAGCGACGCCGTGTCGCGCAGCGTTTGCCCTGCGAGGAGGTAGGTCAGCGCATAGACCGGGACAAGGTGATAAAAGTTGTAGAAACTGAACGCCTTATCCGGTGCAGCGGCGACGGATGCCAATGCGATGACGACAAAGAGAAGCGCGGGCGCATCGTACGGCAGCCGCCGCAGCCGGAACTCCGGATCGATGCGCAGCCGAAGCGCAAGTGCCCCGCATCCGACGAGCAGGACTGCCATCGCAGCGAGCGGTACGAGAGGGATGAGGAAAGCCTCCGCGAGCACTGCATAACGCATGACGGCGCCCATGCGTGCCCCCCATCGGCGACGCCGCCGGAAGCGGCGGCGCTGCTTGACGTAATCCTCCGCCATCCGCTCACCTCCCCGCTGCGCGCAGGAGTTTGCGCACGCCGCCGACAAGATAGAGCGACCCACAAGCGACGAGCAGTGCATCGCCGTGTGCGCGCCGCTCCGCCTCAACGAGCGCCGTCTCCACATCACCGCAGGCAACGGTGTCGAGTCCCATCGCGGCGGCGACGGCAGCGACGACATCCGCTCCCGCCGCACGCTCGGAGTTTGGCCGTACCGTGACGACCACATCCCCGGGACGCAGGAGCGTACTGAGCATCGTGTCGATGTCCTTGTCCTTGAGGATGCCAAGCACAAAGACACGCTGCTCCTTCGGGAAATAACGGTCAAGACTCGCCCGCAGCGCCGCCATGCCCGCCGGATTATGCGCGCCGTCCACAACGGCGTCCCCCGCCGCCCATGATCGAATCTCAAAGCGCGCGGGATGCCGCACATGTGCCAGCGCCGTCCGCAGCGCCTCTTCCGTAATGCGCGCATCATCGCGCTCGAGGAGCTTTGCCGCCATGATGACGAGGGCGGCATTCTCCGCCTGATAGGTTCCTGCAAGTGAGAGCTCAAACGGCGCAGGCTCACGGCAGACAAGCGAATGAAACGCAACGCGCTGCCCTCCGCCCGCCGGGAAAATCATATCGGCAGAAAAGTCCTCGCCATAGACAAAGACGTCCGCCGTCATCTCCTCCGCACGCGCTTGGATGATCTCAAGAGGCTTGCCCGACGCCGCCGTGATCACAGGCACGCCCTCCTTGATAATGCCCGCTTTGTGCTCGGCGATGCCCGCGAGCGTACCGCCGCAGCGGTCGGCGTGATCCATGGCGACATTTGTAATGATGGTCAGCATCGGCTCTATGACATTTGTCGAATCGAGCAGACCGCCGAGCCCCGTCTCAATGACGGCGATCTCCACCTTCTCCTCGGCAAAATAGAGGAACGCGAGCGCCGTCAGCGCCTCGAACTGCGTCGGGTGCTCATGTCCCTCCGCGGTCATCTCGTCCGCCGCCGCACGCACGCGCGTTAAGAGCGCGGCAAACCGCTCCTCGGAGATGTCCTCTCCGCCGACGCTCATGCGCTCCGTATAGGAAATGAGATGCGGCGACATATAACGTCCGCAGCGAATCCCTGCGGCGCGGTACACGGCATCCATCATCTGTGTCACGGAGCCCTTGCCATTCGTTCCCGCGATGTGGATGCTCCGGTACGCACGCTCGGGATGCCCCAGCCGCGCGCAGAGTTCCTCCATGCGCGACAGCCCCAAACGGATGCCGAACGTATTCAGTTCGTCCAGATATGCCAGTGACTCTTGATAGTCCATCGGCGTACCTCAGAGCTTTACGAGATCCGCAAGGCGAGTTCTGAGGAGCGTGATTTTCTCCTCATAGCCCGCGAGTTTCTCGCGCTCCGCCGCAACGACCTGTGCGGGCGCTTTGGAGGTAAAGCCCGCGTTGGCGAGCTTGCCCGACAAGCGCGCGATCTCCTTTTCGAGATTCGTCTGCTCCTTTTCAAGGCGCGCGCGCTCCTTCGGGACGTCAATCAACCCCGCGAGCGGCAGATAGACCGCCGCGCCCGCGAGTGCCCCCGTCACCGCATTCTCCGGATCGGATGCGTCCGCCGCGAGGAACGTCACGGACGAAGCGGAGGCAAGTGCGAAGAAATAGTCCTCGTGCGCCGCAAAGACCTCCCGCAGCGCCCCGTCCGTCACGCGCAGGATGAGCTCGCTCTTCTTGCCCGGGGGCGTGCTGAGCTCGGCGCGCAGGTTGCGCACGGTCTTAATGACCTCCATGACGGCGGTCATATCGCGCTCCGCCGCCGCATCGAGGTCGCTCTCATGCCCCGCCGGCCAGTGTGCCGTCATGATGCTCTCGCCCTCATGCGGCAGCTTTTGCCAAATCTCCTCCGTGAGGAACGGCATGAAGGGATGCAGGAGACGCAGCGTCCGCTCGAGCACGGTGCGCAGCACATAGAGCGCCGTATTCTTCGCGCGGACATTCTCTTTATCGTAGAGCCGCGCCTTCGTCAGCTCGATGTACCAATCGCAGAACTCGCTCCAGAGGAACTCATAGATCGTGCGCCCCGCCTCGCCGAGCTCGTATTTCTCGAGGTTCGCCGTCACGTCGCGCGCCGTCACCGCACAGCGCGAGAGAATCCAGCGGTCGGCGAGCGTATAGTCCTCCGCCGCGGGGACGAAGGAGGTGTCCGCCCCCTCGAAATTCATCAGCATGTAGCGCGATGCGTTCCATATCTTATTGGCAAAATTACGCGCCGCCTCGACGCGCTCCCAGTAAAAACGCATATCGTTGCCCGGCGTATTGCCTGTGATGAGCATGAACCGGAGCGTGTCCGCGCCGTATTTCTCAATGACCTCGACGGGATCGATGCCGTTGCCAAGGGACTTTGACATCTTGCGTCCCTCGCTGTCGCGCACGAGCCCGTGGATGAATACGTCGCGGAACGGCACGTCGCCGCCGAAGCGCAGCCCCATCATGACCATGCGCGCCACCCAGAAGAAGATGATGTCGTAGCCCGTGACGAGCGCCGCCGTCGGGTAAAAATGACGCAGATCCTTCGTATCGTCCGGCCATCCCATCGTCTCAAACGGCCAAAGCCCCGAGCTGAACCATGTGTCGAGGACGTCCTCGTCCTGCCGGATCTTCGTCGAGCCGCAGTGCGCGCACGCCGTCAAATCCTCACGCGAAACGCTCGTCTCGCCGCAGTCGTCGCAGTGCCACGCGGGGATGCGGTGTCCCCACCAAAGCTGACGCGAGATGCACCAGTCGCGGATATTCTCGAGCCAGTTTTCATAAATCTTCGTAAAGCGATCGGGCACAAAGCGGATACGCCCGTCCCGCACCGCCGCGATCGCGGGCTCTGCAAGTTCCTCCATGCGGACGAACCACTGCTTTGAGACGAGCGGCTCGATCGTCGTGCCGCAGCGTGAGCAGTGTCCGACCGCGTGCTCATGTCCCTCGGTCGAAACAAGTGCGCCGATCTCCTCGAGCTCCTTCACGAGCGCCTTGCGGCAGGCATAGCGATCCATGCCCTCATAATGCCCCGCGCCCGCGGTCATCTTCCCTTCCGTATCGATGACGATGATCTGCGCCAGATTGTGCCGCAGTCCCATCTCAAAGTCGTTCGGGTCGTGCGCCGGCGTCACCTTGACCGCGCCCGTCCCAAATGCGGGATCGACATAGGCGTCGGCAAAGAGCGGGATGCGCCGTCCCACGACGGGCAGAATCAGCGTTTTCCCGACGAGATGTTTGTACCGTTCATCGTCCGGGTGTACCGCGACGCCCGTATCGCCGAACATCGTCTCGGGGCGCGTGGTTGCGATCTCGACGTACTCGTCCGTCCCCTCGATCGCATAGCGCAGATGCCAGAGATGCCCCTCTTCCGTCTCGTGGTTCACCTCGATGTCGGAGATCGCCGTCGTGCAGGACGGGCACCAGTTCGTGATGCGCGTGCCTTGATAGATGAGCCCCTGCTCGTAGAGACTGACGAACGCCTCGCGCACCGCACGCGAACATCCCCCGTCCATCGTGAACCGCTCGCGCGCCCAGTCACAGGACGAACCGAGCATCCGCAGCTGATACATGATGCGGTCGCCGTACTGCTCCTTCCACGCCCACACGCGCTCGAGGAACTTCTCGCGCCCGAGGTCGAACCGCGTCGTCCCCTCCGCGCGCAGCGACTCCTCGACCTTTGCCTGCGTCGCGATGCCCGCATGGTCGCAGCCCGGCACCCAGATGACGTTCTTCCCGCGCATCCGCTGATACCGCACGAGGATATCCTGCAGAGTATTGTCGAGTGCATGCCCCATGTGGAGCTGTCCCGTCACATTCGGCGGCGGGATGACGACGCTGTACGGTTCGCGGCTCTCGTCCGCCTCTTGATGAAAAAATCCGTGATCTTCCCAATACGCATACCATTTCCGCTCAAAGGAAGCGGGATCGTAGTTCTTCGGAATATTGGCGCCCTGCTCTTCTGACATCTATTTCGTTCCTCCCGAAAAAAGCGCCCCGTCCCGAGGGGGACGAGGGCGCCCGCACATCGTCGTTTATTTTGGTATGAAATACTACGTAAGAGTAGCACAAAACAATATTTTTTGCAAGGATCACGACGTCATGAGAGACGAATGAACCTTAACGACCGCCTTGCGGATCTCCATCGGCTCGCCTGCTGCGACCGTCGGGCGGTGGATTTCCCCCGGCGCAAAGATCGTCACCGTCCCCGGCACGGCGTCGATATACTCCGGATCGGGCGTCCCGCGGTAAAAGATCAGATCGCGCTCGGGGATGCGCGCCGCGACCTCTCCCTCTGTGCCCTGCGGCGCATAGTGCAGCCGCTCCGCTCCGCGCGCGAGGTACTGCACATCGTAGTACTGCTCGTGCGCCTCCGCACGCTGATCGCCGTACCGCCGCGTCACCGCGTCGAACACATCCGCGTACATATCCTCGCCTGCAATCTCCACGCGCCCCGTCTGCATATTTGCAATATCGCGCAGATGCAGCACCTGCAGCGCCTTTTGAATCGGCGCCGGCAGCGACTTATCCTTCACCATTTCCTTTAGTTGTCCGGTTTGCATATGTTAATCCTCCTTAATTAATCTCTATATTACGACCGCCGCAGCAGCTTTCCGCATACTGCCAAACCATATTCGTAGAAACACCATGTCAAGTGCCTCTTAAACTTCATTCTAGCGAATCACACGCTTTCATGCAAGATAAAATCATCCGCTATAAACATTCGATATTTTTGCATATTCTTTTTTTCTGTTCCACCCGAATCCATCTTGACAAATTCCATTCCCCTATAATAGAATAAACACGCCCTATAAAATTATAAATCTATATTGGAGCAGGTGTCCTTTGGACTTAATAGGGAATTCGGTGTGAAGCCGAAGCGGTCCCGCCACCGTAAGGAAGAGCAATGCTGTATGATGTCACTGGGGAGATCGTCTCCTTGGGAAGGCGCAGCTGCGCGATGATTCCGAGCCGGGAGAACTGCCTGTTTGACGCTCACCGCCTGACCCACGAGCGATGGGGAGGAGAGCCGCGCCCACAGCGGCGGTATGACGGCATTTTCCTGCGTGGAGAACGCCGTTTTTTTGTGAGATTTTTCCAAAAGGGGGTGAGGAAATGCGTTTATACAGGATGTTGTTCTTTGCTCTTCTGCTTGTCCTGTGCACAGGCGGCAGAGGAATGGCGGCAGAGGTCTCCGGCGATCCGATGATGCTCGAATGGACGACGACAAAGGTGTGGCTGTCCGGGGGAGACCTCTGCGTATCAGGTACCTTCGAGAATCGCCGCGACGACATCACCGTCACGGCGCTGAACGACTTCACCATGCAGATCACATTCACGCGCGCCGACGGCACAACCTACCAATTCATCGGCACACCAAAGCGTCTGCCCATGTGCAAAGTCCCTGCGGGTGAGACAAAGCGTCTGACACTGAACTTCGGTTCGTTCGAGGGTCAGTGGAAAACATGGGTCACAGAACAAAACTACGAATTCTCTTACATCAACGGAGCGCGGTGGTAATCCGCAGACCCTAGAAACATTGAGGAGGAACTATCGGTATGAAGAAGAAACAGCTGTCCGCGCTCGTCGCTATAGCACTCATATCCATTGGCGGAGGGCACGACACCGTCTACGCGGCGCATGACGAGAATCTCAACGAGTATACGCTGGACGATGTCGTTGTCAGCGCTGAGCGTACGAAGGATCAATTCGGCGATACGATCACCGAGCAGTCCTATTATCGTACGGGCGGTGACGTCAAAGTCATCACACGCGAGGAGATCGAGAAACGTCATTATCTTGATCTGACCGAGGCGATCAAGCGCATCCCGGGCATCACGTTCCAGAATCCCGGCTACCGCGGCGGCGAGTACGGTTACGAGTTCTACAACAACGGCATTTCGATCAACGGGGATACGCGTGTGATTATTCTCATCGACGGACGGCGTGTGGACAATCTCACAAGTACGCGTGTCGGAGATACCAGTACCTCCGGCACCAAGTCGACAGGTGTCAATCTCGATCAGATGCTCGGTATCGAGAGCGTGGATAAGATCGAGGTCATCAAAGGCCCGGGCGCATCCGTTTATGGTCCTGATGCGACGGGCGGTGTCATCAACATCATCACGCGCAAAGGCGGCGAAAAGCAACGCGGAACGCTTGACCTTTCCACTGGCGCGTGGCATAAACATAACTATGCGCTCACGCTCTCGGGCAATGCATTCTCTCCGCATGACCTGCGCTACTTCTTTACTGCGAGCCGTAATATGAGCGGCGATACGAAATTTGTAGACGGCGAATCAGGCATCACGGGCACGCTCGGCGGATCAGAGTTCAAAGAGGACGCACTGAATATCCGTCTCGACAAAAAGCTCGGTGACAAACAGAACCTCAAACTCTGGTATAACTTCAAGCAGGGCAAGGATGGCTATCCCATCGCAACTCCTGCACAAAAATATTGGAACGAGTCTGATTGGAACCGAATCATTTTTAACGCTGCCGTTGGTCAACTTGATGCAAACAATGCCATCAAGGGCGCGATCGACCCAAATGATCACATTTGGAAGCCGGAGCGGACGCTCGCGGGAGCAACGCGGAATCCCGGCTACCGCAATCTCTTTGCGCTCGACGGGCAAGTGTACCGCTCTTTCAGCAGATTTAAGAACAACGATTGGGAGCTGACATGGACGTTCCATAAGGAGAATGGTATGGAGAGCTTTGTGCGGCTCTACGATCAGAACCATCGTTACGCCAACAGAGACTATTATCGGTGGCGTTTGGGAAATAAGAGCGCCACCGATTTGGCAAACGAATATCATGCAGCATTCCCGCACGGCGCAACGAACGAGCAGCTGCAAGAGTGGATTCGAGAAAACCTCGCCCCCTTCCCGGGCGGGGATCAAAACAGAGTCAAAGAATGGCTTGCAAAAACAGGCGGTACGGCAAAAGAACCGACAAGCTGGCAGGAGGAACGGAACCGCGGGGTGCAAGTTCAATATGCGAAGGCACTTGGCAAAAATGACGTAATCGCAAGTCTCACCTATGATCGCGCCAAAAACTTCTCCAAGAGTCTCCGCAACAACGGTACGGTTCGGCAATCGCACACAACGCGCAGCTCGATTCTCGGCTATGTGCAGGATAAGATTCATGTCTCAGATAAGTTTGACATTACGCCTGCCCTGCGCTACTCCTACTATTCTTCTTATGAATCAACAACGACAGGCGACGCTGTACAAGGCAAAGGAAAGTCGCATCTCATCACGCCCGCACTCAATATCCAGTATACATTCAACTACTCCACCAGCCTTTATTTTGGTTGGACAAAGATTTACCGTCCGCTGCGCCAAGGTGATTATACGGAGGTCAACGGCGTCTTCAACACGCCTCTTGAAGATGAACGCGGGAATGTATGGACAATCGGTGTTCAAAAAGAATTCTCCGAGCGGACATCAGCGGCAGTTCATTATGATTGGACGCGCATGAGCAATGCCGTCGCAACACTTCCCATCTGGGACGGAACAGAATTCAGCAGTACGGCGGTCAACGCGCGTGAGGATAAAAAATCCTTTAACCTAACCTTTGACCACAAGTTTAATAAACATGTAACGATGAGTGCCTCCTACTCCCATATGTTGGACAAATGGTCAGCAAAATCCGGCTGGATACTCGATCCGAACTGGGGATATCAAGGAGGACATGATATCAATACGCAGATCAACCGTCTGCGCCCGGCAAATCACTATGCTTTAAATCTGTCCTATGAAAAAGGCAGACTTTATACGGGGCTGCTTGCCAACTGGTATACAGGGGCGAGCCGCAATGCCTTTACAAGCAGCCGGTTCCTCATCCTCGACTGGAATCTCAACTACGAAGTCACAAAGGATTTGACGGCGTATATGGTCATCAACAATCTGACAAACCAAGGCTACGAGACGTCGTTCAATTCATGGACGGGCATCGGCGGCGCTGCAATGCCGGGACGCAGTTGGATGATCGGCGCGCGGTACAATTTCTAATGCGCCGCGGCATATAGACCGCTCCCTAGGGGCTGTTGCATGATGCAATAGCCCCTTTTTGAGCAGCGCAAACACATACGCCGCCCCCGTAACGCCGTATTTTTGAGGTATATCTCATGTATAAATTGTTATTGCCGGCGCTGTGCGCCCTTCTCCTCGCCGCCTGTGCGCCGATCGTCCGCGTCAATGAAAATGCGGCGCAGACACCCGCGCCGGCGGATGTGTCGCCGCGCGCCGGCTATCCCGTGACGATCGAGAACATCGACGCCAAGGGCAACCCGGCGACGGACACATACGACGCCCCGCCCCGCCGCATCGTCGCCGTGTGGCAGAACTCTATCGAGACGCCGCTCGCGCTCGGTGCGGGCGATCGTCTCATCGCGGGCATGGGCGTCCCCGATCGAAAATATCTCAGCCCCGCATATCAAGAGGCCTATGACCGCATTCCCTATACGAGCCTTGAAAATCTTGACGTCGAAACCGTCCTCATGATGGAACCGGATCTCATCATCGGATGGGCGTCAACCTTCTCCCCGAAGGTGCTGCGCGGTACGGATTTTTGGCATGCGCGCGGGATTCACACCTACATCGCCCCCTCCTCGTCCGCCGCACGCGCAAGAAAAACCATCGACGACGAGTGCCGGGATATTCTGAACCTCGGTAAAATCCTCGGGCATCCGGCGCGCGCAGAGGAACTCGTCCGCGCCATGCGCAGCGAAATCGCTTTCGTCGCGGAGCAGACGCGTGACGCTGCGCGCCGCCCGCGCGCCCTTGTCATCGAGCCGATGGGCAGAGATATCCGCGCGTACGGGGACAACTCCCTCGCAGGTGATATCCTGCGCGCGCTGCACGCGGAAAATCTCGGCGCGGACGGGTTGAATCTCAGCCTCGAACAGATCATCGAGATGGATCCGGATGCGATTTTCCTCGTCGTCGTGGAGTCGGATTACGACCGCGCGGCGGAAATCAAAGCGCGCTTCTGCGACACTCCCGCGCTGCGCGGCCTCTCCTGTATCCGCGCGGGGCGCGTCGATACGCTCCCCCTCTACACGGTTTACAGTGCCGGCACGCGCACGTACGACGGCATCCGAATCATCGCCGCAGGGCTTTACCCGTCACTTTATAAGGAGTAAAATATATGCGGAACTTTTTTCAAAAATGGGGCGTGCTCGGCGTCTGTCTCCTGCTCCTCCTGCTGCTCTGCGCGGCGATCTTCTGGGCGCTCGGCATCGGTACGGTGCATCTGCCCGCAGAGGCCATTTGGAGCGCGGTCGGCGCACAGTTCGCGAGCGGCACGCCCGTCGACGCGCCGGGTAAAGGTCCGGTACACGACATTGTTTGGCTCCTGCGCCTGCCGCGCCTTCTCCTCGCCGTCGCCATCGGCGCGGGACTCTCGGTCTGCGGCGTCATCATGCAGGCGATTGTAAAGAACCCGCTCGCCGATCCCTACATTCTCGGCATCTCTTCGGGCGCTTCGCTTGGAGCGACCGCCGCCGTTCTCCTCGGCGTCGGCGCGGCGTTCGGCGAGAACGCGGTCGGCGTCTCGGCATTCGTCGGCGCGTTCGCCATATCGCTCGGCGTGCTCTTCATCGCAAACCTCGGCGGCCGTGCCAACGCGGTGAAGCTCCTGCTCGGCGGCATGGCGCTCAGCGCCGTGTGCAGCGCGTTCTCAAGCTTTATCATCTATTTCGCCAACAACAAGGACGGCATTCAAACCGTCACCTACTGGCTGATGGGCAGTCTCGCGGGCGCGAACTGGGATACGCTTCCCGTCATCGGCGGTATTGTCGTCCTCGCCGTTCTCTTCTTTTGGACGCAGAGCCGCATCCTCAATCTCATGCTGCTCGGCGACGAATCCGCCGTCACGCTCGGCAAGGATCTCCACGGCTATCGGCAGGCATACCTGCTCGTGAGCGCGCTCATCGTCGGCTTCGCGGTCTATGCGGCGGGCATGATCGGTTTCGTCGGTCTCGTCGTTCCCCACGTCGTCCGTATGCTCATCGGCACAGATCATAAGCGGCTCATCCCCGTGGCCGCGCTCTCCGGCGCCGTCTTTCTCGTCGTCGCCGACGGGCTGTGCCGCGTAATCATCCCGCGCACGGAGCTGCCGATCGGCATCCTCATCTCGATGATCGGCGCCCCCTGCTTCATCTATCTCATGGTGAAACGCACCTACGGATTTGGAGGAAACTGATATGGAAATACTCGCGGAGGCCGTGAAGCTCTTCATCGGTAAGCAGGCGATTCTCAAAGGGATGGATTTTCATCTGCACGATAAGGAGTTTCTCGGCATCATCGGACCGAACGGCAGCGGCAAGAGCACGTTTCTCAAATGCATTTACCGCGTGCAGCGTCCGAGCGAGGGAACGATCTCGCTTGACGGGCGTCCGATCGATGATTTTTCCTATCGGGAATCGGCGCAGCGACTCTCGGTGGTCGCACAGCACAATTTTTACAGCTTTGACTTCCCCGTGCTCGATGTGGTACTCATGGGGCGCTCTCCGCACAAGAAGCTACTCGAGCGCGACAATCTGCGCGACTATGAGCTCGCACGCAAGGCGCTGGGGGTGGTCGGCATGGCGGCGTTCGAGGAGCGCAGCTTCTCCAGTCTCTCCGGCGGCGAGCAGCAGCGCGTCATCCTCGCGCGTGCGCTTGCACAGCAGACGGAGTGCATGATCCTCGACGAGCCGACAAACCACCTGGACATCAAGTATCAACTCCAGATCATGGACATCGTAAAGGGGCTCGGTCTGACCGTTGCCGCCGCCATCCATGATCTCAACATCGCCGCGCTCTACTGCGACCGCCTCATCGCGATTAAGCAGGGTCAAGTCGTCGGTCTCGGCACGCCGCGCGAGCTCCTCACGGAGGAGTTTATCTACGATCTCTACGAGGTGCGCTCCACTGTCAGCATCCACCCCGATACGGGTCGGCTGAACATCGTATATCTGCCGCAGTACGAGGAGCATCCGTAACCGGTGCGCAAAAAAGACTGCCGCACATTGGTCAACACCTTTGTGCGGCAGTCTTTTATTGTGCGCGATATTTTTTTAGAAATTATATGTCGCGCCGAGGACGAAGTGCCGGGCGGGCATAGCGTAGGCGCCGCGCTGCGCGCCAAAGCCGATGCCAATGGATTCATAGGCTTCGTTTGTGAGGTTATAGCCTTTCAGATAGACCTTGAACGCATCGCTCACCCGATAATTCACACCGAGGTCGAGGGTAAGATAACTTGTATCGGTGAACCGCTCGATGCTCCGCCCCGTGACGTAGTTCAGATCCGCATCCGCGCTCCAACGGTTCATCGTGTAGGAGAGCCCAAGGTTATACCCGTTCGGACGTGTATTCGTCGAAAGATAGTTTTTGTTCGTATCCGTCGATTCGACATGCGCATAGCTATAGGCGGCGCGCACCGTCCATGCATTGCTTGCGCGGTAGCGCGCGCTCAGCTCCATACCGCGGCGATCCTCGTTGTCCACATTGTAATAGCGCGTATAAACGTTCCACGACCAGTTGAGTGCATCTTTTACCTTGCTCTTATAGATGCTCGCCGAGACGTTCCACTTGCGCGAGAGCTGGCTTTCCGCCCCGAGGGTATAGGTCTGTGATTTCTCCTGCTTGAGATTTGGATTGCCCTTCATATACGGGGTGTCGGCATAGCGCATTTTAAGCGTTGGATTATTGACTGCCTGCCCCCATGAGAAATAGACGTGTGTATTGCGTCCAAATTTTTTATTCAAGCTGATATGAGAGGCGACATCGCCGCCGAAGTCACTGTGATGCTCGTACCGCGTGCCGAGTTTCAGCGCATACCCGCCGCCAAGCTGCCAGTCGTCCTCAGCAAAGATCGCCTTCGTTGTCGCGGACGCGTTCATCTCCGATCCGTCGTTGTTCTCATAGATGCTTTCCTTCGCCCACAGGAATCCGCCCACGAGCATATTCTTATCGCCCAACATCCAAAGTTTTTGTCCTTCAAAGCTGTTGCGGCGCAGCTTATGATTATACGGCGCGCCAAACGGCGAATCCGCTGTGGATTCATTGCGATAATAACGCAGGAACGTCCCCTCGCCGTCCTTCTCCGAGCCGAACATATAGGTGATGCCATAGGCGGTATCCAGCGTTTCCTGACGCCCCGTGTAGGTGGGTTCGCCGGTCTTTGGGTTCTTTAACAAAACACCGAATCCATCGTCCATTTCGTGCCGTGAAAAGTCAAAGCTCAGTCGGTCATTGCCAATGATGCGGTCATAACCGATCGTATAGTCCGTATGCTTGATGTCACTGTTGCCAAAGGTGCGCGTGTCTCCGTCCGCGTTCCGGTAGCGGAAATCATGACTGCGCTCATGCGCAGCGCTTGCCTTGATGCTGTTTTTCGCATCACCGCCGGTCACATAGACGCCCGCACGCTTTTCCCCCCACGCGCCGAGCTGCATGTTCAGCGATCCGGACGGCTTGCCCGTCTTGGCGCGCTTTGTGATGATGTTGATGACGCCCGAGACGGCGCGCTCGCCGTAGAGCGAGGAGTTCGGCCCGCGCACGATCTCAATGCGCTCGACGTTCTCCATCGGCACTTGATCCACGTTGACCGCATTGTCGTCGCCGCTGACCATGAGATGATCCCAGTTGACCTTCTTACCGTCGACCATGACGAGGACGCGCGTATCGCCGTTGATGATCGGATAGGCGGCAAAGCCCTTCTTGACGACGTTGATGTTCGCCCCCGCCAGAGCATCCGAGACGCTCTTATAGTTGCCGCGCTCGATCTGCGCCTCACTGATGAGCGTGACGTCGGCGGGGACATCGGCGATCTGCGTGTCGCTGCGGCTCGCCGTGACGATAACATCGGCGAGGCTGTAGGTTTCAAGATCTCCCGATTCCGCCTCAGCGGCATAAACGTACACCGAAGGTGGGCAAACAGATGCTCCTACCGTGAGTGCGCCCGCGATGAGCCCGCGCAGTACATTCTTCTTCATGATAATCCTCCCAATTCCCTAGTCCGCGAGGGCATCCAGCCCCGCGGCAATATCTTCAAGCGCCGTGATCGTGCGCCCGTTCCCATTGTTCACATCGGCGTAGGAAACGACGATGATGTGGTTCTCGCGGATCGCCCGCATATTCCTTAGATTCTCATCCGCGCGCAGCTCGGCGCGCGCCTCCTCCGCGGAGATATTCTTCGGATTCACATAGATAACGACGTCGGGGGCAAAGCCGAGCACACGCTCGGGTCCAACGCCGTTCATCTGCCGCTCCGTCACATTGTCCGCGCCTGCCCGCCGCGCGATGTCGTCGATGATGTATGTGGCGCCGTAGAGACTATAGAGACTGCTCCCGTGCGCCTGCAGGATCATCGCCGTATACCTTTTGCCCCGTGCGCGCGTCCGCTCCTCAATCGCTGCGGAACGCGCCCTCAGTCCCGCAGCATAGGCGGCGGCACGTTCCTCCACCGCAAACATCCGCCCCATATCCTCAATGAACGGATAGACCGTGCCGTCGAGCGTCGGATGCCCTTTGCGCACGGTGGCGGGGACGACGTAGCATCCGATGCCCTTGCGGAAATAATTGTGCACGTCGCCGAGCGCGTCGGGCGTGAAGTGATGCGACCAGCCGATGATGAGATCGGGGCGCAGCGCCGTCACCTCCTCGCGGCTCGGCATATAGGGCGCGCCGAGAATCGGCAGGGCGGCGTAAGCGTCCCTATAGACAGGCGGCTCCTCCCCATACGGCGCGATCGCGCCGACGATTCGATCCGCGATGCCGAGGTCGATCATCAGCTCCGCCGCCCCGGGATAAGTGACGAGGACACGCTCCGGCACATGCACGAGTGTGAACGTCGTCGGGTGCCCGTCGCTGTCCGCCGTGACGAACGTCTCGCCGCCCGGCGTGCCCGCCGCCTCCTCAGCCCCGCGCCCCTCCGTATAGGAGAGAAAGAGAACCAGCGCGGTGACGGCGAGGAGCGGCAGCAGACAGAGCGCTGCGCGCAGCCGCCGCCTCATGATGCATACGCTCCCGTGCGATAGTCGACGAGCGGCAAGCCCTCTGCATCGTAGGCGACATGCGCCGCAACGCCGTAGACACTTTGCAGCAGCTCCTCTGTAATCACCTCGCGCGGCGCGCCGATCTCTACGATTTCCCCCGCCTTCATGACGACAAGCAGATCGGCGAACATCGCCGCGAGGTTGAGATCGTGGAGCGCCGCGATGACGCCGATGCCGAGCCCTTTGACGAGGCGCAGCAGATGCAGTTGGTACTTTACATCGAGATGGTTCGTCGGTTCGTCGAGGATGAGCAGGCGCGGCTCCTGCACGAGACAGCGTGCGAGCATGACGCGCTGCTGCTCGCCGCCCGAGAGCTCGTTGAAACTGCGCGCCGCCGCGTCCGCCATGCCGACCTTATCGAGCGCGGCGCGGACGAGTGCAAAGTCCTCCGCCGTGTCCTCCTCAAAGCTCTCCTTGTACGGGGCGCGCCCCATGAGCGCGATCTCCTCCACGGAGAAATCAAAGTCCACCGCGTGGAACTGCCCCATCACGCCAATCTCCTGCGCCGCCGCGCGCAGCGGGATGTCGGCGATGGGCATGCCGTCGAAGTAGACCGTGCCTTCTTGAATCTGATGTACGCGGTAGAGGTGTTTGAGCAGCGTGGACTTGCCGCAGCCGTTGGGGCCGAGAAGCGCAACAAAACGGTCGGCGGGCAGCACGGCGGAGATGCCGTGGAGAATCTCTTTTGTTCCGATGCAGAATTTCAGCCCCTCAATGCGAATCTCCTTCATATCAGCCTCCGAAATTCCCGCCGCTGCCAAAGAGCAGCTTCATGAAGAGCGGCGCGCCGATGAGCGCGGTGATGATGCCGATGGGCAGATCGCCCGAGGGGAGAAGTGTCCGCGCGATGAGATCTGCGACGATGAGGAAGATCGCCCCAATGAGGAGCGCCGCGGGGAGCAGCCGCCGATGCGACGCCCCCGTAAAGGCGCGCACGAGATGCGGCACGACGAGCCCCACGAAACCAATGATGCCGCAGGTCGCGACTAGGACGCCCGTCAGGAGCGCAAGCAGCGCCATATAGCGGCGCCGTTTCGCGCTCGCATCGATGCCGAGTGTCGTCGCCAGCTCCTCGCCGAGGAGGAGCACGTCCAGCGTGCGCAGCTGCGAGAGGAAGTACACGGCGAGCGTGCTCACAATGAGGACGGGCAGAAAGAGACTGCGCCATTTCGCATCGGCGAGCGATCCCATCGTCCAAAATGCCGCGGACTGCATCCCCTCCGCATCCGCCGCCATGTAGACGATGAAATTCGTCGCGGCAACGCAGAGTGCGCTGATCGCCGCGCCCGCGAGCACGAGTTTCACCGTCGAGACGCGCCGCCGGATCCCCGCGAGCATGAGCACGGCGAGTGTTGCGAGAATCGCGCCGAGAAACGCCGCCCCCGGTACGCCGAACGGGATCGTCCCAGAGCCGAGGAGGATTGCGAGCGTCGCTCCGACGGACGCGCCCGAGGCGATGCCGAGGATGAACGGTTCGGCAAGCGGGTTCTGCACGGACGCCTGCATCACAACACCCGCAAGCGCAAGCCCCGCGCCCGCCGTCATTGCAAGCAGTACACGCGGCACGCGCAGTTCCCAGATGATGTCCGTCACCGCGGGATCGATGGACGGCTCATGCCCCATCAGCTTCGCCGTCACAACGGCGAGTGTATCGGATGTGGGAACGGCGACGCTGCCCGCAGAGACCGCATAAAGCGCGATGATTGCGAGCACTGCCGCGAGTACGGGCGGCGCTGTCAGTATACGCCTCATATGCACGAGTGCTCCTTTCTCCCATATGCCGCATCAAAACAAGGCAGTTCTTAAATATGAACAATATTCACCTTTGCAGAATAAAGTATTTCACAGCAACTGTCAATGAAAATCCGTCTCATAAGATATAATAGTTTTATTCTGTCGATTTTAATATAGGTGGTATAGAAAAAGGGCTTACTGATTGTGTGCAAAAAGTACCTTTATGCAGTAAGCCCACCTTATATTTATTTTTTTAGAATAGCCCGGTAATCACGCCGTCCTCGCTGATGTCCATGTCCATCGCGGCGGGATGTTTCGGCAGTCCCGGCATGGTGAGGACGTTCCCTGTGAGTGCGACGACGAAGCCCGCGCCACAGGAGGCGCGCAGTTCGCGCACGGTGATGCGAAAGTCCGTCGGGCGTCCGAGACGCGCAGGATCATCCGAAAAGGAATACTGCGTCTTTGCCATGCAGACGGGCGTCTCCGTCATGCCGATCCGCTCCATCTCGGCGAGTTGTTTCCGTGCCTCGGGTGTAAAGTCAACGCCGTCCGCGCCGTAGATTTCCCGTGCGATTGTTTCGATCTTCTCAACGATGGAGCGGTTCGTATCGTAAATCGTCCGGAAGTCGGCGGGTTTTTGAAGCGCTGTCTCCACGGCGTCCGCGAGGGCAAGTCCGCCCGCGCCGCCCTCTGCCCAGACCTCGGAGCGAACGGCGGGCGCGCCGAGCGCCGCGCATAGCTCCTCGAGCAGTGCCAGCTCCGCCTCGGTGTCGGTCGGGAACACGTTGACCGCGACGACGGCAGGCAGTCCGAACTTGCCGATGTTCTCAATGTGCTTTTCGAGATTCGCCGCGCCGCGCCGCAGCGCGTCGAGGTTTTCTGTGCCGAGTGCGTCTTTTGCCACACCGCCGTTCATCTTGAGCGCGCGCACCGTCACGACGATGACGACCGCGTCGGGCGTGAGCCCCGCCATGCGGCATTTGATGTCAAAGAATTTCTCCGCGCCGAGATCAGCGCCGAAGCCCGCCTCGGTGACAACGTAATCGGCAGATTTCAGCGCGTATTTGGTCGCCATGACGCTGCTGCACCCGTGCGCGATGTTCGCGAAGGGGCCGCCGTGGATGAGAGCGGGCGTGCCCTCGATGGTCTGCACGAGGTTGGGGTACACCGCGTCCTTAAAGAGGAGTGCGAGTGCGCCCGTCGTGCCGAGTTCCTCCGCGCAGACGGGACGTCCGCCGCGCGTGTAGCCGATGAGGATGCACCCGAGGCGGCGTTTCATGTCCGATATGCCGTCCGCGAGACAGAGGATCGCCATCATCTCCGAGGCGACCGTGATGTCAAAGCCCGACTCGCGCGGGACGCCGTGCGCCGTGCCGCCAAGACCGAGCGTGATGTGCCGCAGAGCGCGGTCGTTGACGTCGAGCACGCGCTTCCACACGATGCGCCTGACGTCAAGGTCGAGCGTGTTCCCCTGCTGGATGTGGTTGTCAATGAGCGCAGCGAGCAGATTATGCGCCGTCGTGACGGCGTGGAAGTCGCCCGTGAAGTGGAGGTTGATGTCCTCCATCGGCACGACCTGCGCATAGCCGCCGCCCGCCGCGCCGCCCTTCATGCCGAAACAGGGGCCGAGTGAGGGTTCGCGCAGAGCGACGATCGTTCGCTTCCCCCGGCGGTGCAGGGCGTCGGCAAGTCCGACGCTCGTCGTTGTCTTGCCCTCACCCGCGGGGGTCGGGTTGATCGCGGTCACGAGGATGAGTTTGCCGTCGGGATTATTTTTTACGGCGTCAAGCGCGGCGCGCCCGATCTTCGCCTTGTATTTTCCATACGGTTCGAGATGATCGGCGCGGATGCCGATGCTTTCGGCGATCTCCGCGATGGGGCGCATTTTCGCTGCGCGTGCGATTTCGACGTCGGTTTTCATGTTGGTGCTCTCCTTTACCAAATTTGACCGAATTTAAGCGATTTTTTTACCCACGATGTAAGGCGCGCGTAGATCGCGGGAGGGCGCGGCAGCGCGGCGCCCCTACAAGGCGTGCATATTGAATTTCCTCTTCCCACGATGTTGGGCGCACGTTGAGCGGTTGTTCTCCCGCAATGTGTACCGCCGTAGTTGATATGCCGTTTGGGCGTCCGCCGCAGCCATTTTTAAGCCCCGCTTTTTTGGCAAGGCGGATGCCCGAACGGCGCCGGAACATATGACTCACCCCTGCTGTAGCTTAACTGCCTCAACAACATTATTCATAAGCATTGCGACAGTTAAGAGCCCCACGCCGCCCGGCACGGGCGTGATCGCTCCTGCGATCTCCGACACAGCATCAAAATCCACGTCGCCGACGAGTTTTTTCGGGGCGATGCGGTTGATGCCGACGTCGATCACGGTTGCGCCCGGCTTCACCATATCCGCGGTCACAAAGCCCGGACGCCCGACTGCCGCGACGAGAATATCCGCCTCACGTGCGACTGCCGCGAGGTTCTGTGTGCGCGAGTGGCAGACCGTCACGGTCGCGTTCCGCTCGAGGAGAAGATGCCCCATCGGCTTGCCGACGATGTTGCTGCGCCCGATGATGACGGCGTGCGCCCCCTCGATGGGGATGCCCGCGAGTTCGAGCATACGGATACAGCCCGCAGGCGTGCAGGGGCGCAGTCCCGGCGCGCCGAGCACGAGCCGCCCTGCGTTCATGGGGTTGAACCCGTCCACGTCCTTGCGCGGGTCGATACGCTCCAGCACTTCCTCTTCATAGGCGCGCAGCCCCTCCGGCAGAGGAAGCTGCACGAGAATCCCATGCACGGATGCGTCTGCGTTCAGGGCATCGATGCGCGTGATCAGCTCCTCCTTTGCCGTATCGGCAGGCAGGGCGATGTGATCCGAGATGATGCCGAGCTCCGCACACGCCTTTTGCTTGTTGCGGACGTAGACCTCCGAGGCGGGATCAGCGCCGACGATGACGACGGCGAGCCGCGGGTGAACGCCCTCCGCCTTGAGCTCCGCGACCGCGCGTCCCGCGTCCTCTTTGATTTTCGCGGCAAATTCCTTGCCCGACAGTATGCGTGCCATATGCTCTCCTCTTTTTCAGTTCTATATATAGTAACTCATCCACGCGAACGCGCAAACGGCGATCGATACGATGCCGTTCCGCATGAAATACGTCTGCGTCACGCGTGAAAAATCCGTAGGACTCGCGATGCGGTGCTGATAGACGAGTGTCGCCGCCGCGATCAGGACGCCGACAAAATACGGCCAATGCAGCCGGCACATAATGCCGACGGCGACGAATCCGACAATCGACAGCACATGCGCGATGCGTGCGATGCGGAACGCCCCCGCCGCGCCGTAGGAGACGGCGAGGGAGTGCAGTCCTTGACTGCGGTCGAACTCCTCATCCTGCGCGCCGTACATTGCGTCGAACGCACCGATCCAGAGGGCGACGGCGAGACAGAGCACGACCATCGGCGCCGCGATCTCCCCCGTCACCGCAACCCAGCCGCCCGCAGGCGCCATCGCGATCGCGATGCCAAGGAAGAGGTGTACCCAGCCCGTCACGCGCTTGAGGAACGGGTAGACGAGAAAGGGCAGCGCGGCGATCGGCAGGAGATAGATGCAAATGGGATGCAGCTGCAATACCGCAAATACAAGCACAAGGAGGCACACGCCTATAAAGACGAGCGCCTCCCGTTTGCTCACGCGTCCCTGCACCATCGCGCGGTACGCGAGGCGGGGCTGCTGCCTGTCATATTTCAGATCGGCGAGATTGTCGAGGACGAGCGCCGCCGACCGCGCCGCCGTGATGGCAAGGACGATCCAGCCGAGGTCTCCCGGACGCGGATGTCCGTCCGCAGCGAGCAGCGCCGCCATGAGTGCGAACGGCAGCGAGAACACCGTATGATGAAAAGCGGTGTTGTTCGCATGCGCCCGAATCCGTTCGATCAGTCGGTTCAATCGAGTCCAAACTCCTTCCAGCGCGCCGTGACGCGCGCCTTGATCTCATCGCTCATCGTGATCTCGTCCGGCCACTCGCGCGCGTGCCCCTCGGACGGCCATGTCTTGGTCGCGTCGATGCCGAGCTTTGAGCCCCACTGCGCCATGGGCGAGGAGTGGTCGAGTACATCGAGCGGCCCCTGCACGATCTCAAGGTCATATTTCGCGTCGATGTTGTTAAAGACGCGCCACCAGACTTCCTTCATGTCCTGCACGTTGACGTGCGCGTCCACGACGATGATCATCTTGACGTTCATCATCTGCCCCATGCCCCACAGCGCGTGCATGACCTTGCGCGCGTGCATCGGGAACTGCTTTTTGATGGAGACGACGATGCAGTCGTGGAACACGCCCTCGAGCGGCATGTTGACGTCGACGATCTCCGGCAGCATCTGTTTCAGCAGCGGGAGGAAAATGCGCTCGGTTGCCTTTGCGATAAAGCAGTCCTCCATCGGCGGCTTGCCGACGACGGTCGCGGCGTAGACGGGATCTCTGCGGTGCGTGATCGCCGTGATGTGAAAGACGGGATAGTCGTCGGCGAGCGAGTAGTAGCCCGTGTGGTCGCCGAACGGCCCCTCGCGCCGCCGCTCCTCCGTGTCGACATAGCCCTCAAGGATGATCTCCGCCGTCGCGGGCACTTCGAGATCGACGGTCACGCATTTCACGAGCTCGACGGACTTGTGCCGCAGGAAGCCCGCGAACACCATCTCGTCGATGTCGCGCGGCAGCGGCGCGGTCGCGGCGTAGGTGAGGACGGGATCGGTGCCGATGGCGACCGCCGCCTCGATGCGCGTGCCGCCGCGCTCCTTCGTATCGCGAAAGTTCTCCGCGCCGTTCTTGTGGATGTGCCAGTGCATCCCCGTCGTGCGGCTGTCATATTTTTGCAGGCGGTACATGCCGACGTTGCGCTTGCCCGTCGCGGGGTTCTTCGTAAAGACGAGCGGCAGTGTGACGAAGGGGCCGCCGTCGTCCGGCCAGCATTTCAGGATGGGGATATTGTCGAGGCTCGGATTCTCGGTCTCGATCACTTCCTGACAGGGCGCATTTTTCACATATTTCGGGAAATTAATCGCCTTGCGCGCCATCGGGATGAGCGTCATGAGGTTCATCTTGTTTTGGAGGGAGATGTGCGGGATTTTGAGCAGCTCGGTCAGCTCGTCCGCCACGTCGTCGAGTTTTTCCACGCCGAACGCGAGCGCCATGCGCTCGTAGCTGCCGAACGCGTTCATGAGGACGGGCATGGTCGAGCCCTTGACGTTCTCAAAGAGGAGGGCGACGTTTTTCTCCCCCTCCAGTTTCGATATGCGGTCGGTAATCTCGGTGATCTCGAGCTCCGGGTCGACCTCCGCCGTGATGCGTCTCAAGAGGCCGCGCTGTTCGAGCACGTCGATGAATTCGCGTAGATCTTTATACGCCAAGGAAATCCCTCCTAGATGTTATTTGCGCAGGATGTACCGCACGATGAGGTAGCCGACGCCGTAAAGCGCGATCATCGGCACGGCGATCATCGACTGGGTAAAGACGTCCGGCGTCGGCGATATGACGGCGGCGACGACGAACGAGAGGAAAATGACGATGCGGGCATATTTCCGCAGAAATTTAGACGAGATAAAGCCCATTTTGCCGAGAATCGTGATGATGAGTGGCAGTTCAAAGACAAAGCCGAACGGCAGGACAAACATAATGACAAATTCGAAGTAGCGGTTGACGGAAAAGAGCGCCTCGAGTTCGGAGTTGCCAAAACCCTTGAAAAAGAGAATCGCGGCGGGGAACACGAGGAAGAACGAGAACGCGAGCCCGAGGAAGAAGAGCACGACCGAGACCGGCACAACGATCCCGAGGACGATGCGCTCCGCGCGCGTGAGTGCGGGCAGGAAGAACCGCCACACATGGTAAAATATGACGGGCAGCGCGAGAAGAAAGCCCACGACGACGGCGATCTTGATGTAGGTGAAGAACGCTTCGGCGGGCTGCATGTAGTAGAGCTTTCCGACCGGACGGGTCAGATAATGCATGATGTCTTCGATGAAGTAATAACCGACGCTGCTCCCGACGGCGACGGCGATCAGGCACTTGATGAGGCGCGATCGCAGCTCCGTCAGATGCGCGATGAGCGACATGCTCCCCTCGTCGTCGTCCTCCGTCTCTGCGGCGGGTGACGGGAGCGGCGGTTCCTCCCCGCTCGTCGGATCGGGTTCCGCGATCGGAGGAGTGTCCTCCGTGGACGGCACATCGTCAGGAGACGAGATTGTCTCGGGTGTCTGTGCCGCCTGTTCCGCAGCCGCCGCCGCCCGCCGCTGCGCGGCGATCATGGCGTCGCGCTCCTCCGGTGTGGCGGGGCAGGAGACAGGCGCCTCGGGCGTTTTCGATTCCTCAGACATAGATTAGCTCTTCGTTTCCGTCTTTCCGTCCGCGGGGAGCGTCTTTGTCTCCGCCGTGACATTGATCTCGGATTTTTCCCGGTCTTGTTCGTTGTTCGCGGATTTGAACTCCTTGATGCTCTTGCCGAGCGCCTTGCCGATGTCCGGCAGGCGGCCGGGGCCAAAGACGACCAGTCCGATGATGAGAATGAGTACGAGTTCGGGTACGCCGAGTCCAAACATGATGATTGTTCCCCTCCCAAGGCGTGAAGTGAGATTTTTTCAAAACTTTCACTTCACTCTATTCTTCCTAAAAATAATACAACTTGTTATATCGTTAAACATTTTGGCTGCCGGACGTTACGCCGCCGTGAATCGCAGGAGGGCACGGCGGCGCCGTGCCCCTACGGGGGCGGCATAACGAGGTACTTCACACGCGATGTCGCGGTGAATCTCCATGCCGACATGATGTGATACTGTTGGCTGCCGGACGTTACGCCGCCGCATATCGCAGGAGGGCGCAGCAGCGCGGCGCCCCTACGGGAGCGGCATAGCGAGAGATGTTTCGCTTGCGATGCGATGCCGCCATATATCGGCAGAACCATTACTATCCGTTCTTTTGTGCGGGTTCTGCAGTCTCTGCGGCGGTGGGCTGCTCTCCCGCCGTTTCCGCCTGCGCTGCACGATGTGCCGCGACGGCTGCCGCCGCGCTCTCCATGGTCGCGGGAGCGGGCTGTGCCGTCTCCTGCACAGGCTGTGCGGTCTGTATAGGCTGCGCCACGGGCGGTTGTTGTGCCGGCTGCGGCGCGGGTGCGGCGGGCGGCGGATCGGGTGCGTTAATCGCCTGTGTCAGGGCGTTCGACGCTTTGCGGAACTCGCGGAGTCCCTTGCCGAGCGACCGCCCCACCTCGGGCAATTTACCGGGACCGAACACGATCAGTCCCACAACGAGGATTAAAATGAGTTCGGGGACACCGATACCAAACATGAATGACACCTTCTTTTATGATAAACGATTGTTACAGAGCGTAATCAAGAACAGCGCGCATACCGTGCCCTCCTGCAATATATAGCGGCATGTCTTCACGACGACACGACGATGCGCCCCTCTCTGCTTCGCCCTCTCAAAACTCTCTGCGTCCGATGAAATCCGCCGCCATGAGGCACGTTTCCCTGATGCGCGGGTCGAGCGATGCGGGGAGCGCCTCCTTCGCTCGCGCGAGGTAGGCATCCGCCTGCTCCTGCGCGTAGTCCACGCCGTCCGTACTGCGAACGAGTACGAGCGCGCGTGCGACCTCCTCCTCCGACATCTTCGGATTCGTAATAAGCGCCGTGAGCTCGGCGCGCTCCTTTTCGCCGAGCACCGAGAGCGCGCGGATGACGGGCAGGGTCACATAGCCCTGCGCGAGATCGCGCCCTGCAGGCTTTCCGATGCGCTCGGCGGTCTGTTGGAGGTCGAGCAGGTCGTCCGTAATCTGGAACGCCATGCCGATCGCGTGCCCGTACCGAGCAAAATTCGCCGTATCCTCCGCGCTCATCCCGCCGATGCCCGCGCCGAGCTCGCAGCAGATCTCAAGGAAGTCCGCCGTTTTCTTCCGAATACGCTCATAGTAGGCGTCCTCGCTCGCCGGCACCTGATAGACCGTATGATCCTGCAGGATCTCCCCCTCGCTGAGCGTACAGACAAGGTCGGCGAGACGCATATAGATATGCGAGGAATACCCGACCCGCGCGACCTGCTTAAAGGCGCGCGCAAAGATATAGTCGCCGCTCAGAATGGCGACCTGATTGCCCCATTTTGCATTTGTCGTTGCCGACCCGCGCCGCGTATCCGCCTCGTCGATCACATCGTCATGCACAAGGGACGCCGTGTGAATCAGCTCGAGTGCAACCGCAATCGGCATCGCGCGGTCGCGGTCAAAGTCCGCACCTGCGCGCGCCGCGAGCAGGAACAGAGCGGGACGCAGCCGCTTCCCACCGGAGGAAACGAGATGCGCACCGATGTCGCTTACGAGAGCCGAATCCGAAGAAAGCGCCGCCTCCAGCGCCGCCTCGAGTACGGTGAGGTCTTCCTCTATGACATCAAACATGTCGTTTTTCAATGTCTTATCACCTACAGTAACGCGATCCGCAGCGCGGCGCGGCAACTCTCTTCATTGATATTTCTAATACCCGCAGGCATAAACCTCATCACATTCTATCATATTGCCGCTATACCGTCAAAATTATTTCTTCTGCAAAACGAGCGCGCTGCCGACACTGCGCTCCGTCCCGTCCGAGGGGAAATTCTGCACCTTGCCGTCCGCATAGAGTGCCGAGGAGCCGCCGCCGTCGAGGTTCACGGCGTCCCGTACGCCCCGCTTTACAAGGAACTCCGCGAACTCCGTCAGCGTCAGCCCATGGCTGTGCGACTGCCGCCCGTCAACCACGGCAAAGAAAATCATCCCCTTTTTCGTTACGCCGACCGCACTGCGCGGCGCGCGTCCGTAACGGATGTCACCGGGAAACTGCTCGTCCCCTGCCGTCACATGTATTTGCCCATTTTCGACGAGCCGAGGACCTGCGCCGACGACCTGCACGGCGCGGTCGAACGCCCCTGTTAGATGCTCCGTCAGTGTCACAGGGTCACCAACGCGCACGCCCGCCGAGGCGAACGCGTCCATTGAGGAGCCGTGTACCGAGACGACATAACCGTCCGACGGGATCACGGAGTCGTTCGTATTGATCTCTGTCACGCGCCCGTTCCGCACAACGTACTCCAGCCCGTAGGGATTCGTCCCCGTCGTTCTGCCATAGGCGCGGTTATAGATGATAAGATTATTCTCCCCGCGTTCGGCGTCGACACCCGAGACGGGCAGCGTCGTTTGGTCGATCTTCACCGTTCCATTATAGGATACAATGCCGAAGATAAAGGAGCCGTCCTCCATCACGCCAAATGCGGAGCGATCGAAATACGTCGTTCCAACGACGCTCCCGTCAATCTTCGTCACGCCGATGAGTTCGCCGTTCGGTGCAAAATAGGACGCGTTGATCGCCGCGGCCGCGTTCGTGGCGCGCGCGATGCCGCTCACCGTTTGCCGCCCGGGGATATAGCCGCGCGCAAGTGCCGGCCGCACGCTGTAAAGCTGCGGGTCAGCCGCGAGGAAGTACGCCGTCACGAGACCATCCTCATCTTGCCATACCTGCGTCGTCAGCTCAAGTCCCTGCCCGAGATTCGTGACGCGATTGATGGGCAGTATGCGTCCCTCGCTCACCGCGCGCGGATCTACGCTGCCGAGCAGTCCGTGCTCCTGAAGCACTTTGATATAGGCAGGAAGTTCCTGCGGCGGTATGCCGGTCTCCGCAGGTTTTTCCACCGGCTTTTGCACAGGTTTTGCCGAGGGCTTTTCCTCGGATTTTTCCATCCCCTCGGGCGCAACGTCAACAAAAATGCGGAATGGATTGGTCAGGTTTCCAATCCGGTACGACATCCCCTTCGCCATCGTAACGGTGACATAGAAATGCCCGTTGCGCTTTGCATAGGAGACAGACTGAATGCGCTTTGTCCGAATCGCTGACCGATTGAGTTTTGCTGCATCCACATCCGCAAAGTCGAGCGTCAGTTCACGTCCATCCTCGGAAATATTCGCATGGTAGATCGGCATCTCCGTGAGGTCGAACACGATGCGGTCACGCGCTGTGCCCGATGACGAGCGCAGTCCGGTCAGATCTGCCGCCGCATGTACATAAGAAGCTGCCGCAAGCATCAGCGCCGCAGCAAGCACAAGGATTTTCTTCAAAACACGCATAACAAACTCCAAACTAGAAATCGCAGTCTCAAAATAAAAAGAGAGCTGCCCAAAAACAGCTCCCTTCATCACAGCGTCCTCCTAAGGACGTTTTCTCTCTTGCTTCGTTATTTCTTCAAGGCGGTCGGAGCAAGCTGCTTGTACATCATATCCGCGATGCCAATGCCGCCGCTCTTTGATACCTCGTTCATCAGCTCGGTATCCCGCATATCCTCAAAGATATTCATTGCGTTGGACTTTTTCCCGAACAGACCGCCCTCAGGGACAGTCGCCCGCATCTGCTTATACATCATGCTGAGGAACATCGCCTCAAATCCCTCGCATGCCTCGCGCAGTTTCTTCGCCTGCACGTCTGCGTCCGTCATCGTTCGGACGAATCCCTGCGTCTCCGGCGTGGTTTTTGCGGGTGTCGCATCCGCAGCGGCGGCTTTGCGTTGCAGCTCCTCCAATGTCGATTGGAACGATTTCTCCTCGGCGTTCGTACGCGCCGCATCGTAGGAGGTGCCCGCAGCACCGCTCGTGAGCGCGGGACTGCCGATCGGCTGTATCGTCATGATCTTTTCCTCCTTAGATAATCTCAAGCTCTGCGTGTAGTGCACCTGCCGCCTTCATCGCCTGCAGTATGGAAATCGTATCGCGCGGGGTCGCGCCCACGGTATTGAGTGCACCCACGATATCGCTGACATTCGTCGTCGCGGGCAGAACGATGGTGCTGCCCTTTGCCTCGGAGACCGATACGTCGGGGTTCTCCGTCACAACCGTGTTCCCGTAGCTGAATGGTCCCGGCTGCGATACATCGGGGTTCGCCTGAATGCGGATCGTAATGCCGCCCTGCGTGATGGCAACCGCATCCACGGAAACGTCGCCGCCCATGATAATCGTACCTGTGCGCTCGTTGACCACGACGCGCGCCATATTATCGGGACGGATCGGCAGCTCCTCGAGCGATGCGATGAAACTGACCACATTCCCGCGGTAATAGGACGGGATCGAAACGTCCACGCGCCCTGCATTCGCAGCCTGCGCGATGTTCCCATACTGTGCGTTGATCGCCCCCGCGACCCGCGACGCCGTTGTAAAATCCGCGCGAGAGAGCGAGATCGAGATGCGCCCGTCGCCGCCGATGTCGTCCTCCACCGTACGCTCGACAATGCCCGCATTCACTGCGATCCCGACCGTTGGGAACGCCGCCTGCACGTTGCTGCCGCCGCTGCCTGCGGTAAAGCCGCCCGTAGAAACCGCCCCCTGCGCGACGACGTAGACCTCGCCGTTGCCCGCCTTGAGCGGCGTCTGGAGCAACGTGCCGCCGCGCAGACTCTTCGCATCGCCGATGGAGGAGACGGTTACGTCGAGCGCATCGCCTTCGCGGACGAAGGGCGGCAGTGTCGCCGTCACCATGACCGCCGCCGCGTTCTTGAGCTTGATCGAGCTCGTGTTGACGTTGATGCCGTAGCTGATGAGCATGTTCGCAATCGACTGGAGCGTCTCGCCCGAGCTGGAGCCGTCGCCCGTGCCGTTGAGCCCGACGACGAGCCCGTAGCCCATGAGCTGGTTGGAACGCACGCCCTGCACCTTCGAGATGTCCTTGAGACGCGTGACTGCGGATTCCGCCGATGCGATGCCCGGAAACGTTCCGAACACAAGGGCGAGGAGGAGCAGTGCTGCTGCAAATTTCTTCATAAGAACTCCCTCCCCTTTAGAACAAGATATTGAAGATCTGGGTCAGAATGCCCTGCCGCTGTTTTGCATTGAGCGGTCCCTTGCCGTCGAAGCGTACCGTCGCATCGGCAACGCGTGTCGAGAGCACGGTGTTCGTTGCGGAGATGTCCTCCGGGCGGCACATGCCGCGGAACGTGATCTTGTGCTCATTGCGGTTCTGCCAGATGGACTGCGTCCCCTCAAGGATGAAGTTCCCTGCAGGCGTGATCTCCGTAATGGTCACGGTCACGTTGCCGATCGTTCGGTTCGTCGAGGACGCGGAGCCCTTTGCGTTGAATTTATCGGATCCGCTCGCCGACGCTGCCTTGAGGAAGTCAAAAATGCCGACACCCGCACCGATCGAAACGGAGCCGCTTTTCTCATTCGCCGACGATCGCGTCGCCGATGTCGTTGTGGTCTCACTGATGATGATGGTCACAATATCGCCGACATTCATCGCACGGTGATCCGCGAAAACATTCCGTGTCGGGTAGCCGCTCGGATTTTTCCACAGGGACTCCGCCGAGACGGCGGGTGCAATGCTCCCGACCGCAAAGGCGGCGGCAAGCATCCCTGCAAGCCATTTCCTTTTACTCATCATGTTCTCCTCCCGAACTCCCGTTGTCCCGTTACCCCGAAATCTGTACCGTCTCTGCGTCAATCACCTTGCCGCGCAGGATCTTCCCTGAGCGTACATTGCGCACGCGGATCATGTAGCCGATGCGGCCGCCCTCCATCGCCGCCCCCTCGGCACGAACAACGATGCCGTTCGTGTTGAAAATGAGCGTGACCGGATTTCCCACACGGATCACGAGCGGCATCGCCAAAAAGTTTGGCGTAATCACCGTATCCTTGCGAATCCAGCGTCCCGCAACGCGTCCCCCGAGCTTTGAAAAATCCGTCAGCGTTACGGCGGGTAGGGTATCCACCGCGCGCTCTTCGATCCGCGCATTCGCGGGGCTGATCTCCGCCTCCTGACGGATGTCCGTCATGGCGACGAGCACGCGGTCATAGACCGTTACGCGATAGTAATTCGTCGTTTTCCGCTGCAATACACCGTCTATATAGACCGAAATCAGTGCCGGGAAATCTCTGCCGTAGGGAATGCCGCGCGGAAATTCTACCGTCGCTGTCACCTCGCCTGCCGGGAGGTGCATTGTGTTTGTCGATCGCTGCAAATGCAGCTCATGCCGTCGTGTTTCTCCGCTCTCCGTAAGCGTCTCTTCGATTTTTTTCTCTGCGAGCGTTGAAATCTGCACGGCGGAAAGCACGTTTGGAAACTGCTCTCCCACCGTGTCGTACGGGACGGCAGCGACCGTCTGCGCGGGCAAAAAAGCGAATAAGCCACTCCATAGGAATAGAATGGCTGTGATGATTCTAATTTGAATGCTCAACGCTTGAGCGTATTTGCAATCTCGAGCATCGAATCAGACGTCGTGATTGCCTTGGAATTGGACTCGTACGCACGCTGTGAGATGATCATCTCGACCATTTCCTCAACGATCTGCACATTGCTCATCTCGAGTGTCCCCTGCGTGAGCGTTCCCGTTCCGTCAAGACCGGGCGTCGACTCGATCGCCTCGCCCGATGCGTCGGAGACGACGAAGAGATTCTTGCCGATAGAGGTCAGTCCTGCAGGGTTCACGAAACGTGCAAGTGTGATCTGTCCTGCTTCCTGCTGCTGCGTCTGCCCCGCCTCACGGTAAGAGACGCGCCCGTCGCCGGAGATCGTGATGGACTCCGACGGCGCATTCTCACCGATTTGAATGCCGTCCGCAATCAGATAACCGTCCGTCGTAACCATGCGGCGGTTGCTGTCGAGCTTCCACGTGCCGTCACGCGTATATGCAGTCGAACCGTCCGGCAGCGTGACGCGGAAGAAGCCCTCGCCCTGAATGCCGATGTCGGTCGGGTTGTCCGTCGTCTGGAGCGCCCCCTGTGTGAAGATACGCTGCGTCGCGGCGACGCGCGTGCCGAGACCGATCTGCAGTGCCGTCGGGTACTGCGAATCCGTGCCGTTCCGTGCGCCCGCCTCGCGGAGCGTCTGGTAGACGAGATCCTGGAACTCCGCGCGCACCTTCTTGCCGCCGTGGGTGTTGACGTTCGCGATGTTGTGCGCCACGATGTCCATATGTGCCTGCTGCGCCTTCATGCCGGACGCTGCAGACCAAAGTGCTCTCATCATAGTCGGTATCCCCCTCCAAGAGAAGTATTTTTCCTGCTTGTACTCTATTATATCGAAATCTTTTCCGGTTTTCTTAAATGCATTTAACTCGTGCGCCCGACATCATTGACCGCCTTATCAAGCAGCGAATCCTGCGTCTGCACGGCGCGCGAACCTGCCTCATAGACGCGATAGTTGTTGATGAGCTCGACCATCTCGGTAACGACGCTCGTGTTTGACATCTCGAGCAGCCCCTGCTCGATCGTCCCGGTCGCCTGCGTGGGGCGCGCGCCCTCCTGCGGACGGTAGAGGTTGTCCCCCTGCTTAATGACCGCGTCGGGTGCGTCGAACTGCACAAAGCCGAGCTGTGCGATCTCCGCATTCCCCACATAGATGCGCCCGTCACCGGAGACATTCACGCGCGTCGCGTCCGCGGGGATATTGATGGGACGCCCCTGCGCCGAGAGCACCGCCTGCCCGCGTACGTTCTGCAGCTGCCCGCTCGCCGAGCGGTAAAAGCTGCCGTCGCGCGTGTAGCGCGGTCCCTGCGGGGTATCGATAACGAAGTAGCCCTCGCCCGAGATGGCAAAATCGTAGGTGTTGCCCGTTGTCTGAAGCGCGCCCTGCAAATGATCAGTCGCGATCTCATCTACCGCAGAACCGAGTCCAAGCATACCGACGCGTGGGGCGCCATGCCCCAGCCGAAAGCCCTTAAAGCTCGTCACATCCGTGTCCGCCGTATAGTCGTTGATGCGGCGCAAGAGCATCGGTTCGAACTCGCGGATCGCCATATCGTCACGCTTAAAGCCCGTATTCGACGCGTTCGCAAGGTTGTTCGCGATCATGTCCGTGTGCTTGGTCTCCGTGATCATGCCGGACGCCGCGATATAAAGACCTCTCCACATAACTATCCCTCTTTTTCCCGAAAGTTTTCCTTCTCGTATAAAATTCGCCGCAGAGAAAAATTTTCCTCTATTTTTTCCTGCCGAATGTCGTATTCGTCGCCTTGCCGTCAAATTTGTCAAAGATGTCGAGTGCCTTGCCGCACCCCATCGCAACGCAGGACATAGGATCATCCGCGACAAGCGTCGGCGTCCCCGTCTCGCGCTGAATCAGCTCCGCCATGCCGTAGAGGAGTGCGCCGCCGCCCGTGAGGACAATGCCGCGATCCATGATGTCCGCCGCAAGCTCCGGCGGCGTATCCTCGAGCACCTTTTTCACACAGTCAACAATGCGCATCACGGATGTCTCAATCGCAGCCGATGCCTGTGCCGTCGAGATCGTGACCGTCTTCGGCAGCCCCGAAAGGAGATCGCGCCCGCGAATGTCCATCTGTTCGCGCCGTGCCGCCGTATGTGCCGCGCCGACCCGCGTCTTGATCTCCTCCGCTGTGCGTTCGCCGATGAGCAGGTTGAACTCACGCTTCACATACGCGATGATATCCTCGTCGAACGTGTCGCCCGCCATGCGCAGGCTCTCGCTTGTCACGATGCCGCCGAGACTGATGACAGCAATATCGGTCGTACCGCCGCCGATGTCGACGACCATCGAGCCCTGTGCCTCCACGATGTCGAGTCCCGCGCCCATCGCCGCCGCGAGCGGCTCCTCGATGAGCTGAATGTGCCGCGCCCCCGCCTGCTCGGCGGCCTCCTGCACGGCACGCTGCTCGACCATCGTCACCCCCGAGGGGATACAGATCATGATGCGCGGGCGGAAGACGATGCTGCGCCCGACGACTTTTTCGATGAAGAAGCGGAGCATACTCTCCGTGATGTCGTAATCCGCGATCACACCGTCGCGCAGCGGGCGTATGGCAACGATGTTGCCGGGCGTGCGTCCGATCATGCGGCGCGCATCCTCGCCGATGGCGAGCACCTGATTCGTGTCGCGGTTGACGGCGACGACGGACGGTTCCTTGAGGACGATGCCCTTGCGTTTCACATAGACGAGGACGTTTGCCGTCCCGAGGTCGATTCCTATATCCATTGACATGCCGAACATGTACGGAAATCCTCCTAATAATTACGGTTCAAAAATCAATTGTCCTCATCCTCGACCACGAATTGTTCGGGGACGGGCGTCACGGCAGTGCGGATCTCTTCGAGCGATTTCTCAAGCGACTCCATGTATTCCTCTTCGAGCGTCTTGTTGTCCCATTTGCACTTTTTCCCGTAGTTCAAAATGCCGTCGAGATAAGGAATCGCCATTTCCGAGACATACGCCTTTGAGACCTCGGCTGCGGTCATGTAAGCATCCTTCGTACGCAGCTCGAACGCGATGCGGTCGATGTAATGCTCCCCTTCAATAACATAAGCAAGCGAGCGCAGCCGCAGGCTCATCTCGCGTGCGGTCACAGCGTCGCGCGATGTCGCCGAGCGATCCGCTGCGATCTTCTCAAAAATAGCCCACGCCTCATCGCACAGATTCCCGACCGTGGCAAGCACCCGGTCGCGCGCACGCTTCTTGCGCCAAAGCACTTCGCGGACGGTCGGCTTTTTCTGCTCTCCCATGCCTGCTTCCCCATTTCCTTTGGTACAATCTCTATCAAGTCTTTCCATTATATGATTTTCCCCCTGCCGCGTCAATCTATAATTATGCGCCGATCACCGCGCCCACCACGTAAAATATTTGCATTACCGGGGCGATTCAATGTAAAATAGCAAAAAGAGTTCTTTCATAAAAGGAGTATATGATGGCGGAAATCCTAAGAGAAAGTGCGCGTCTCTTCCTGCGCCGCGCAGAGCCGGAGGACATCGACTACATCTGCGCGCTGCAGGAAGCGGCGGACAATCGCGACTACATCGTGCCGTTCTCCCGCGCGGATCACGAGACGATCATTTTACAGGGCAAGGCGGCGATTGATCTCATCGTCGTGGAGAAGGAGACGCTCGTGCGTGTCGGCTACCTCCACGTCGGCGGGCTGCTGCTCGAATCGAAGGAGCAGGAGTGGACGCACGTCGTCGTCGAGAAGAAGGGCTGCGGCTACGGGCATGAGACGATGCGGCTCCTGAAGGCATGGGCGTTTGACGTCTGCGGCGCCCACCGCGCATGGCTTGACTGCAAGGACTACAACGCGCGCGCGCTGCACCTCTACGAGTCCGAAGGCATGGTGCGCGAGGCGCTGATCCGCGAGACGCTGCTGCATAACGGCGTCTACGAGAACCTCGTTGTGCTCGGCATCCTCGACCGCGAGTACCGCGCGCGGCGGCGGTCAGGTCTTGAACTAGAAGGGATTTGAGTTCCATGAAAAACACAGGCATCAAACGCGTTTTCCTCATCGTGCTCGACAGCTTCGGCATCGGGGCTGCCCCCGACGCGGCGAAGTTCGGCGACGCGGCGACGTGCAGCACGCTGCGCTCCGTCACCGAGAGCGGACTGTTCCCCGCAAAGAATCTCCGAAAGCTCGGGCTTTACAACATCGATGGCGTAACCTGCGGCAGAGTTCATGATGCACCCGCGGGAGCATACGCACGCCTGCGCGAGCTCTCGCGCGGCAAGGATACGACCATTGGGCATTGGGAGATGGCAGGCATCGTGCGCAATGAACCGCTGCCAACCTATCCGGGCGGCTTCCCCGAGGACGTCATCGCGCAGCTCGAAGCGGCGTTCGGACGGAAGGTTCTCTGCAACAAGCCCTACTCGGGCACGCAGGTCATCCACGACTACGGACAGGAGCATGAGGAGACGGGTGCGCTCATCGTCTACACCTCCGCAGACAGTGTGCTCCAGATCGCGGCGCACGAGGACTGCGTTCCCGTCGAGCAGCTCTATGCCTATTGCCGCAAGGCACGCGAGATCATGTGCGGCTCACACGCCGTCGGACGCATCATCGCGCGCCCCTTCATCGGCGCGTATCCGAACTACGAGCGCACGCCGCGCCGCCACGACTTTTCCCTCGAACCGACGGGCGAGACGATCCTCGACGCGCTGAAGCACGCGGGCAAGGACGTGATCGGCGTCGGGAAGATTTCGGACATCTTCGCGGGGCGCGGGCTGACGCGCTCGCTCGGTGTGAACGAAAGCAATACGGACGGCATGAGGAAAACAATTTCTCTCGTGGACGAGGATTTCACCGGACTCTCCTACATCAACCTCGTCGACGGCGACATGATCTACGGACACCGCCGCGACGTGGAGGGCTACGCGCACGCGATGCAGGAGTTCGACGACTGGCTCGGCACATTCCTCCCGCGCATGAGGGAGAGCGACGTTCTCATGATCACCGCCGACCACGGCTGCGACCCCGGCGCGGCGGGCACGGATCACACGCGCGAGTATGTCCCGCTCCTCGTCTGCGGCGCCTACATCGTGCCGCGCAGTCTCGGCACATATCCGACCTTTGCCATGATCGGCGCGAGCATCGCGGACATGTTCGACGTGCCGCTCACGACCAAGGGCGAGAGTTTCCTCCCCTCCATCTTGATCTAGAGGTGCGCCATGAATATGTATGACCTCATCACGGTGAAAAAGCGCGGCGGCGCGCTCGTGTGCGACGAACTCTCCTACATGATCGGCGGCTATGTTGCGGGCGAAATCCCCGACTATCAGATGTCCGCCATGCTGATGGCAATTTATTTCAACGGAATGACGCCCGAGGAGACCACGAACCTCACGAAAATCATGGCGGCGTCGGGCGACCGCATCGACCTCTCCGCCATCGACGGCATCAAGATCGACAAGCATTCGACGGGCGGCGTCGGCGACAAGACAACGCTCATCGTGAGCCCCATTGTCGCGGCGTGCGGCTGCTATGCGCCGAAGATGTCGGGGCGCGGGCTCGGACATACGGGCGGCACGGTGGATAAGCTCGAATCCATCCCCGGATTCCGCACCGACCTCACGCAGGAAGAGTTCCTCGCCGTCGTGCGCGACTGCCGCATGAGTCTCATCGCGCAGGCAGGGACGCTCGCGCGCGCGGACAAGCTGCTCTACGCTCTGCGCGACGTAACAGCGACCGTCGACAGTATTCCCCTAATCGCATCGTCCATCATGAGCAAGAAGCTCGCCTGCGGCGCTGACGCCGTTCTCCTCGACGTGAAGGTCGGGCGCGGTGCGTTCATGAAGACCGCCAAGGAGGCGCGCACGCTCGCCGCCCTCATGGTTGACATCGGTCGGGGCGCGGGACTCCCGACCGCCGCGCTCCTCACGAACATGGACGTCCCGCTCGGCAATGCCGTCGGCAACAGCCTTGAGGTCATCGAGGCAATGGCGGTACTGCGCGGCGCAGGTCCCGCCGATCTGCGCGAGGTCTCCCTTTCTCTCGCCGCGGAAATGCTGCGTCTGGCGGGCATCGGCACGCGCGAAGAGTGCCGCACCCGCGCGGAAGCTGCCGTTGCGGACGGATCGGCATTCGAGACCTTTGCCCGCATGACGGCGGCACAGGGCGGCGACACCGCCGTGCTCGACGATCCGCGCAAATTCCCGCAGGCAAAGCATCAATGCGTACTCACCGCAAAAGAGACCGGCTATATCGCGCGCCTCGACGCCGAGACCGTCGGTCGTGCCGCCGTCCTCCTCGGGGCGGGGCGCGCGGACAAAAACGCCGCGATTGACCATGCTGCGGGCATCTATCTCGATAAGAAATACGGCGATCCTGTCACAATGGGCGATGCACTCGCAACACTCTATGCCGAGAGCGAGGAGCGGCTCACGGCGGGCCTCGCCCGTCTCGGAGACGCCTATGCCATAGATGCCGTATCGCCTGCACCGCAGAAACTCATCTACGGCACGGTGGACGCGGAGGGGTATCATGACCGATAGAGAACTCGTCGCGGCGGCGACACGCTTTCGCGAAAATGCCTATGCGCCATACTCCCGGTTCGCCGTCGGCGCTGCGCTCCTTGCGCGCAGCGGGCGCGTCTACGGCGGCGTGAACGTCGAGAACGCCTCCTATCCTGTCGGTATCTGTGCGGAGCGCGCGGCGATCGCCCGCGCCGTCACGGACGGGGAGCGCGCTTTCGACGCGCTTGCCGTCGTTGCCGATACACCGGATGTCTGCGCCCCCTGCGGCATGTGCCGGCAGGTGATGGCGGAGTTTCCCATCCGCCGCGTCATCCTCGCGAACCTGCGCGGCGATATGCATGTCTTCTCGCCTTCCGAACTGCTCCCGCACGCCTTTGGCGCGGCGGCGCTCCCTGCAAAGGAGGAATCCCCCACATGAAAATCCTCATCGTTGACGACTCGCGTCTCGTCCGGCTCAAGCTGCGCGCGGAGCTCTCCGACCGCGGTCACACCGTCGTCGAGGCTGCGAATGGCGAAGAGGCGCTGAAACAGGCAGAGAGTGATCTGCCCGACGGCGTCTTTCTCGACGTCATACTGCCCGGCATCGACGGATGCGAAACTCTCCGTCGCCTGCGGGCGGTGCACCCCCGGCTCCCCGTCGTCATGATCTCGACCGACGCGTCGGAGGAGAACGTCGCCCGCGCCCACGCAAGCGGCGCGCTCATGTTCATCCAAAAGCCATATGCCGACCACGAGATCACAACAGCGCTCGCCAAGATACGCGCGTATCGGGAGGAATCATGAGCGAGTTGTTCGGTGCATATACGGCATCATTCCTGCATGGGCTCTCGGTCTATGCACATGTCGAGGCATCCATGTCCGCACAGCCTGCGGACACGCCGCCCCCATACATCACCCTGTCCCAGCGTCTCACGGCGGACGGTCTGCCCTTCATCGCGGGACTTGCCATGCCTGCGGATGCGTTCTATGCGATCGCGGCGGGCTACAGCGGCGTCTGTCTCGACACTGCCGAGGAGCTCGCCGTCGATGCCGCAGGGGAACTCTTCAACGTCATCAACGGACATTTTTCCTCCGAGATGCGCGCGTGCGGACATGCTGTCTCTATCGAAGAGCCGCCGCGTCACGTATATGCCGCCCCGCTGCCGGAGAGCGGCACCCTCCGATGCGACGCTGCAAGTCCGTTCGGTACGATGCACATTATCGCCGCGCAGGAAGAATTTCTCCCTGCCTGAGCGCAGCCCGCTTTTTTGAAAGGAGCTCATCTTGACTGCCCTATTCGATCTCGATCTCCATACGCTCTTAGATCTTCTCCTCGTCCCGGTCTGCATCGTCTGCGCCGCGCTCACCGTCGGCATCATCGCCGACCGCTTGATCCGCCGCTATGTCAACCGCCACCTCGCGGTGGAGGAAAGCACTTGGAAATATGTGCTCATCCGCTCCATGCACGGCGTGCCGATTTTTTTCAGCTTCATCATCGGTCTCTACTGGGCGATCGACGCCGTGGAGATCTCGCCGACGCTCACAAAATTATTTTCCTATCTGCTCTTTACGAGCAATGTGCTGACCATCACGCGTGTGATTGCACGTACCGTGGACGGCGTCGTCACCATGTATTTCGAGCGGTCGGACAAAAATCTGCCCAAGACGACTCTGCTCAACAGCATTCTCATCGGCGTCATCTACGCGATGGGGGTTCTCGTCATCCTCCAATACTACGGCATCTCCATCGCCCCCATCCTCACGGCGGCGGGCGTCGGCGGCATGGCGGTCGCGCTCGCTCTGCAGGAAACGCTCGCAAACATCTTTGCGGGACTCCATCTCATCCTCTCGAAACAGCTCCGTCTTGGCGACTACATCAAACTCAGCAGCGGTGAGGAAGGACGTGTCACGGACATCACATGGCGGTTCACGACCATCATCCCCGTCGGCGCAAGCAATACTATCGTCATTCCAAACAAAACGATTGCGGGTGCAAACATTACGAACTACAGTCTGCCGAGCAATCAGATCAACATCAGTGTTCCCATCGGTGTCGCGTACGACAGTGATCTCGTGCTCGTGGAGCGCGTCACCGTCGAGACGGCACGCGAAGTGCTCGCACGCGTCGACGAGGATGCAAGCGCGAACCCAGTCGTGCGTTTCACGGATTTTGGCGAATCCTCCATCGACTTTGTCGTTGTCCTACAGTCGAGTCTTTTTGACCATCAGGGCGTGATCAAGCACGAGTTCATCAAGGCGCTCACCGAACGCTATCGCAAAGAAGGCATCGACATGCCCTATCCGATCCGCACCATCATCCAAGAACAGGAAGCGAACGAATAGGCTTATCCACAGAATGCACCGCCATGCGCAACGGATTATTGTGGATAATTTTGGCGCCGCCGGAATGCCCGAGGCGCCTTTTTTCATTGGAAAAATCGACATTGCCATATCTTTTTTCCAAAATTTTTCTGTGGATAAGTCTGTGTAAAACAACTATATATAGATTTCCTATTGACTCCTGCCCACTACATGTTGTATAATCCTCACCAGACGGCGCAACAAACGCCCCACACATTATCCCGCCGCATGCGGCGGAACTCAAAGGAGAATGCAGCATGATTGTCAACGATATCAACGTCACGGTAAACGGTCTTACGGATGTCACCGCGCACGAGGTGGAGAACTACATCTCGTACATCGAGGGACAGACGAACGAGAAGCTCGACAGCCTCTCCATCACGGGCACGGACGACGGTCGCGTCACACTCGGCTACGAGGTGCGTCAGCCGAAGTTCGAGCGCGTCCGCCGCATCACGGGCTATCTCGTTGGCACCACGGATCGCTGGAACAACGCCAAGCGCGCCGAGGAACACGAGCGTGTCAAGCACGGACTCCACTGAGATCCGCATCTCCGGCATCGCTCGTGACTCCATCGTCGACGGCGAGGGCATCCGCCTGACGGTCTTTACACAGGGCTGTCCGCGTCGGTGCCCCGGATGTCACAATCCGGAGACACAGCCGCTCGTCGGCGGACGCACGACAACCGTCGGCGCGGTGGTCGCGGAACTGGATGAGAATCCGCTTCTCACGGGGCTGACGCTCAGCGGCGGCGAGCCGTTCCTTCAACCGGGAGCACTGCTCCCGCTCGCTCGCGCCGCACACGCACGTGGGCTCGATGTGTGGAGCTACACGGGGTTTACTCTCGAAGAACTCCGCGCACAGGGCGACACGGACGTGGACGCGCTGCTCGAAGAACTGGACGTCCTCGTTGACGGCGACTACCGCGAAGAGCTGCGCGATCTCACGCTGCACTTTCGCGGATCGCGCAACCAGCGTGTCATCGATCTCGCCGCCACGCGCCGCACCGGCGAACTCACACTTCTTTACGCAAACGACTAACAACACTTAGCAACATCACACCTAACAACAACGCAAAAGGGGACGACTGCAAATGCGGCCGTCCCCTTTTGTTGTATTTATATTTTCTCTTTTTAATGTGTTCCTTGCAGGAGTTCTTGATACATCGGACGCTCGGCAGCAGGAACTTGGAGCAGATCCATTGCTTGTTCCGCAGAAATTTTCAGCTGTGCAACAAGATGCTGAAGATTTGCAGCGCGTTCTTTTTGTGCTCCGCTTTTCTCGCCTTCCTTGCGGCCTTCCTTTATGCCTTCCTTGCGGCCTTCCTTGCGGCCTTCTTTACGTCCCTCCATACGCCCTTCGGACATACCGGCCTTCCACTCGTCTCTCATCTTCATAGCAAATGTCATATACTCCACCCTCTCTCCTTCTTCCGTTTTCACTTTTCGAATCTCATCTTCAATTTCCTGTACGAGCGCGTCGCCGCTCAGTACGCCGTCCACATACGAGAGAAATGCCTTGAGTGCGT
>NZ_AUFU01000015.1 GCF_000426665.1 Centipeda artemidis DSM 19719
CATTGGGACGTCATAACACCGATATTCAAGTTCTCTATGGGTGTTCGCACCGCATTTTATACCACGAATATCATAGAGAGTCTTAATGCATCATACCGCAGATTAAATCGACAACGGAGCGTATTTCCTAGTGCACAAGCGTTATTAAAGGTTCTTTATTTGACGACGTTTGAAGCCACTAAGAAATGGACGATGCCGATAAAGAACTGGGGTAAAATCCGAGGCGAACTGGCGATTATGTATCCTAACAGATTGCCTGATTAACACTTGCACACATCATAGAAGATCCGATTTACAGACTTTTCTTCACAGACTCGATTTCCCATGCACTCGACCCTACAACTTTTTCCCCCAACGATCCTTATTCCTTAACTTTAAATCCAAGAAAATATGTATCATTATTGTCGAACGTGACTACATGTATATTATCCTCAACCTTTTTCTTGGTTTCTTCACTACAATCAACATGTCTTATGCAACAGTCAATAAACATCTTTTTGATAGAATCTCTGTCTTCATCTCCATGTTTATAAATTATAAGCTCTACATCTCTATCTAAAATTGATTGAAATATCTCATCCATCCACCAAGCATCTGTTCTTCCTAATGACATCCCATATATTATAAACAGCTCGGCTTCTTCCATATATGATTTATACTTTACGTCATATTGACTCCAATATGATTTGACCAATCTCTTTTCTTGTGATTCCCCTTTATCATATTCAGGAAGATCAATCCCAAAAAGAATTGATCTAGGTATATCTTGTGTTCCATGGGGATGTATAATCTCAGAAACAAGATACGATGACCATCTTGTATCGGAGCCAAATTTTTTCTTATTTACACCAAAAGATAAATGTGTATCAACCGTTCTATAACAATGAGGGTCGAATTGTATTTTATCTAAATACAAGTAGTTATCTAATAGTGAAGTATAGTTAAAATTGGCAAATACATAATAGAATAAATCATAGTGCCTCGTTTTTGATATAAATCTAAGGCTATCTGGAGATCCCAGATCTTTTAAAAAGCTTGCCATAGATTGTATCGACAAATGATTTTTACTTACAAATTTACTCAACTCTAGCAAAGTTTCTGCATCAACTAATTCATTAAGAAATTTTGTAAAATATGCCTGAAACTTATCTATACAAGTCTCTAACTCTTTAATAGAAACATGTTCATTGAATAATTCACTGATAGTATTTTCAAAGTCGCTCCAATTCTCTTTCCCTCTCCTTCTGTCTTCTTTCATTTTTTCATATAAAATGTTCGTATCATCGGATAAGTTAAAGTAAGTTATGTAGTCATAAAAATCTGCATAACTTGTTGTTTTTCCATTCATTTTCCCTTTTTTAAATTTGTTCAAAACTGATATATCAAACCCATTGCCAACCAACACAAATATATTATGCTGTACATTTTTTTGATTATCAAATTTTTCAAACACCTCAGTGTCATACTTTTTGAACATATACTGTTATTTCCTCAAACTCTCTAAATAACAACAAAAACGAATGACCTCACGCAGTTGATCTCAGGGAAGATATATTAGCTTGTGTATTGTCTGTGACAATCGCCTCTCGTTCATCATTACATTGTATCGTTATCGACGTTACTTCGTTCATCGCGGCTACCAAAATTATACTAGAGGGAAACGTCAGCGTTGCATTCGCACGCGACACCGTAATCTGGCGATCCTCAATCGGCTCGCGCAGAACCTCAAGTGTCTTCTTGCTGAACTCCGGCAGCTCATCCAAAAAGAGCACGCCGTGATGGGCAAGCGTCACCTCGCCCGGACGCGGGATGCTCCCACCGCCGATCATCGCCACCGTCGAGGACGTATGATGCGGACTGCGGAAGGGGCGCGTCGTCACAAGCCCCGTATCCTTGCCGAGCAGCCCAGAGATACTGTAAATCTTTGTGATCTCGATGGCTTCTTCCTTCGTCAGCTCCGGCAGAATCGAAGGCATCCGACGTGCCAGCATCGTCTTGCCCGAACCGGGCACGCCGACCATCAGGACATTATGCCCTCCCGCCGCCGCAATCTCAAGCGCACGCTTCGCCTGATACTGTCCCTGCACATCCGCAAAGTCATCGGTAAAGGCATTGTCTTTTGCGTCTTTGACGGGTTTGGGTGCGGCGGGCGTGAGCGTTTCCGTGCCCGTCAGATGGCGCACAAGCTGCGCCAGATTCTCGACTGCATAGATCTTCAGTCCATCAATGAGGAGTGCCTCATCTGCATTGGAGGGAGCAACATAGAACTCCGTCAGCCCATGCTCACGCGCCGTAATCGCCATCGGGAGAATGCCGCTGATCGGACGACAGTTTCCATCGAGGGAGAGTTCCGCAGAGAAGAGTGCACTCTGCACCGCTGTCTCGGGAACCATACCGTAGGATGCAAGGAGGCCAACGGCAATCGGCAGATCAAGCCCCGAACTGTCCTTTCGCACATCGGCGGGCGCAAGATTCACCGTCACCCGTTCCTGCCGCAGCTGGATGCCAGAGTTGCGAATCGCCGTCCGTACCCGCTCCTTCGACTCCTTCACCGACGTATCGGGAAGTCCCACCAGCTCAAAGCCCGGCAGCCCCGGAGACACATCCACCTCCACGTCGATAATCCGTCCGTCAATCCCGAGGGTCGTCGCACCATAAGTCTTTGCAAACAACGGCCTTCCCTCCCATGTTTCAAATATAAGAAAATTATAACACAAGAGAGGGGAAGATGGCTAATGATTCTTTGCAAAGAAAAAGAGATTCAAAATGCTAGGTGGGGCGAGTGGAAATCTCTTTGGCGTGAAATATTATTTCATAAATGATAAAGTCATATAGGTATTTCAGTCTTTATATTTTCATCATAGTCCATAATGGAGTCAAAATTCAATGTTATACTATGCTTATCTCCTTTATGTGTCTCGATTTCCGAAAGATCCCAAAAGCCTTCTGTCGATGTATAAAAAGGGATAGAAGGAAATGGCATAAAATTAAACTCAGATTCATTATCCTCCCCGCCAATCCTTGGAATTTCTACAAATAAGGAAAAGCAACCATACGTCAAATTAAAAAGCACATATGGTTTATTCCAAATGTATCTTTTTCGACGAAACAATATATAATGCGGATATTTCGTTACATTAAATCCAGGAATCATTTTATATCTAACAAGTAATTTTCTATTTTTATAAAAATTTTTATGCTCTGATTCAAGAATCCATTTTATAGCATCAGTAAATAATGGCAACTCTTCAGTTGGCATAACCGTTATCGCCATTTTTACGATGGCTTTAAACACAGCAATGGGGCTACACTTAGCTATTGGCCGTGCAATTGTAATAGCATTATACGATAAATCCAGATATTGTTTATTGACTTCTTTACAACAACAAATAGCCGGTTCATCCTCCTTAAAGGAAATTTTTATACAATAGTCAGCACATTCAATAGTACGTTTTGAGCAAGGTATTTTAAATTCACATTTTTGTAGACCTTTTTTTCCTTTTATTTGCATAATGCTGTGATACAAGGAAAAAAATTTCGCATAATCATTTTCAATAGTATTTCCAAAGTACTGGTTACAAACATCACATTCATAGTTTGATACTAGAGTTTTATTTCCAATTGATTCTGGAAAAGCGTGAGCTATTTTCTTAAAAGTTACCGCCTCTCCCCCTTTACCACAAAATCTACATCTTTTTTCTGATCCCCTTAGAATCTTTTTCCCATATCCTGGTTTCAACAATCTTGATTTATCGTCGAAATTCTGCGTCCGCAGGACATCATAGTATGACTCATAATATTTTTTTGCTTTGGGATCGATGTAATCTCTAACACCAATCTGCATAACAATCCCCCATTTATTGGCAAGTAAAGTTCAACTGCTTCTCTATATTTTCATCATTCTCCCTTATGACTAGCTTTCTTAAAAAGAGTATAACACAGAAAATACGTCTTTCCCAAACCTTCTTCAATATATGGGTCTGACCATGTATGACTTCAACACTTTTTTGCAGATTATATGACATGGCTCACTCCGCATCAAATCATTCTTTACCATACTCCTCGATCGCCTCACAATAAAATGCGATCTTGGCATCGAGTGCCTCCATATGTGCGTGTAGCTTCTCCACCTCTGCCGCAAGATTGGCACGGTGCCCTATGAGCATTTCCATCCGCGCTGAAAGAGTATCGTCGCCCTCTGCCCGCAACGCAGCATAGCGCCGAATCTCCCGAATTGGCATCCCCGTCTCCTTGAGTCGCAGGATGAATGCTGCCCACGCAACATCTCGTTCAGAGTAGCACCGCCGATTCGCCGCCGTACGCTCCGGCAGGAGCAGACCCTCATGCTCATAGTAACGCAGCGTATGAATTCCCAGCCCCGTTTTCCGTGAAAATTCACCAATACTATATTCCATAAACCCCTCTCCTTGACATAGAGTATACTCTACATTGTAAAGTAGTGCCAGAAGGAGGATTTCATCATGAGCAAACAAAACAACAGATACACCGTCATCACGGGAGCAAGCTCCGGCATCGGAGCGGCGACAGCAAAAGGATTCGCTGAGCGCGGACACAACCTCATCCTTATTGCACGGCGCACAGAGCGACTAAATGCCCTAAAGGAAGAGATTCTTGCCGCACATCCGGCGCTGGACATCGTTATCAAAACTGCCGATCTCTCTTCTGTCGAGAACGTCACACAAGTCTATGATACAATAAAAACCTTACCTATTGGGACGTGGATTAACAATGCGGGCTTTGGAAGCTATGGCGCAGTCGGCACATCCGACCTTGACAAAATCAGGCAAATGCTTCATCTAAACATCGAGGCACTGACCGTCTTTTCCACACTCTTCGTACGAGACTTCGCTGAGATAGAAGATACGCAGCTGATCAACATTTCCTCCGTCGGCGGCTACACCATTGTCCCAACTGCTGTCACCTACTGCGCGACAAAATTCTATGTCAGTGCATTCACCGAGGGACTCGCACATGAACTCATAGCACGCGGCGCGAAGCTCCGTGCAAAGCTCCTTGCCCCCGCTGCAACGCAGACCGAGTTCGGCGCAGTCGCGAACAACAACGCCGCCTATGACTATGACAAGGCGTTCGGCACCTATCACACAAGCAACCAAATGGCAGAGTTCCTGCTCGCCCTATACGATAGCGACCAGACAATCGGTATCGTTGATCGCGAGACCTTCGCATTTCGTTTGTGCCTGCCACAGTTTCCTTATGCGGGAGGTTCTGCACATAATCAAAATGTAGTCGATGAGTAATTAAGCCATCTCCTTATAATGCATCGTCAACGTACGTAGCCGTGTACGGATCACCTCTCTGAGTGCCATAGACTCGACCGTTTGAACTTCATCTCCATAGTGGATAAAGTAATCCGCGATAAACTCCTCCTCGCCCACATTGTAAAATCCATGGATATAGTACCGCCCATTCTCCTCCACAAGTCGCATGGATGGATAGTGTTCTTTATAAAAAAAATCTCGTCCTTTTGCTGTAATTTCGACAACAAAGGAGAGAGCATCTGCACGGCGATAAAGTTCCTCTGAGGGGCGTACAAAGGACGAGAGAGGCATCCCCGCCACATCCATACACTCCTCCACCGCAGTGATGCGGTCACACCGAAAGACACGCGTCTGCCCCATCTCGAAATCGTGTGCCGTCCCATACCACTGCCCATACGCTGCGCGAATCTCGAAGAACTGCACTGTATAGCGGCGCAGTTCTTTCTTTTGATAATAAATCACGCAGGGCTGCTCCTTTACAGCAAACTGTAAAATATCCCGCAAACATGCACTCTCATTCGCGTGCTTCGTTACATCAAGGCGTAAAATATCCGCGATACGCTGCAGGGATGTCCTGTGGAGAGGGGCGCACTCCTCAAATTTCTCCCGCAGACGCACCACATCCAGATGAAACGGTGTGGTCTGATATGAGTCGAGCGTACGCATGGCAACGTAGAGCGCATACATTTCATCTACTGTAAAAAGGATCGGCGTAAGTAGATGATTCGGTAGAATCCCATATGACCCGCCGCGTCCTACGCGTGTGAAAATTGGCAGTCCCAACTCCTCAAGTGCACGCACATCGCGCAGAGCGGAACTGCGCGAAATACTGTATCGCTCCATCAGATCACGCAGTCGAAAAGAGTTCTTTCCCGAAAGATAACGTATCATATCGTTCAGACGCTCGGATTTATTCATACACATCCTCCATAAAGGTGCCGCAAATTGACACCTTTTTATACTATACTACAACTACTACACAAAGAAAAGGAGTATGGATATGAACCTGAGTAACGAATTTCTGCGCCTGATGGCAGTACATCAAGACCTCGCACTTGCAACATCGGTGGACAATACGCCCCATGTGCGCATTGTGAATTTTGTCTATGCAGAGGAGAAAAAGCTCGTCTACTTCGCAACCTTTCCAGACAATGCAAAGGTTGGTGAAATTGACGCAAACCATACAGTTTCGTTCACCACGATCCCTCATGACGGGGGAACGGAACACGTCCGTGCCGTCGGCACTGCCGCGAAGAGCAAGCGCAGTATCTTCGACCTCGCTGATACATTCACAGCAAAGATTCCGGGCTACGACGAAACAATTGCTGCGGTCGGTGACGCACTCATTGTCTACGAGATCACATTTCCCACTGCGACAGTGACCGTCGATATGGAACACAGTGGAACGGTGACGATTTGAGTGTTGCTGCCCCATACCGATGATTGAAGGGCATCTTTCTTAGGGCGACTGAAAGGTCGTCCTTTTTGCTGTGTCTGTTGCGAGGCTGCTTCTGGTAAATGGAATCTTTTGCGTGAAAGGTGATCTCTTGAATTTATATCTTCATCCATAAACACCAATTTCAACCCCACCCTTGAAAACAACGACTGCCGCTCCGCCCTCCTTAACCACAATGTGCTCGAGCAGCCCGCTCCACAAATCCTCGTCGAACTCAACTAACTCTCCATTGATCCCACATACGACTTGAATCATGCCCTCCAAGGTCTTTCTCTTACTCTCCCTCTCGGCAATTCGCTCGCCCAACCTCGCTATATGCCCCTGCTTTTCCAGATAGCGTGCGCGAATCTCATTTTCCTGTTTCAGATACGCTGTCTGATTCTGTGCCACCCGTGCATTCTCGTGAATCAGCATTTCGAGCCGTTCTGTCAAAACAGCGAGTTCCTGCTCTATACCGTTACGCTCCTCCGTCAACTCCCCCGTTTGGCAAATGCCGTCAATCAGGGATCTGAGTTCCGCAATCACGCTCTCTTTGACTTCCACCAAGGAGTTCAGTGCTTTGACGAAAATCCGTTTGATTTCCTCTTCCGTCAGATGCCTCGTGCTGCACGGCTTTCCCTTTTGGGAATATTTCTTGTTGCAGCGGTAGATCACCCTGCGGTACTTATCCGTGGAGTGCCACACCTTCGCCCCGTACCAACCGCCACAGCAGCCACATTTGATTTTGTTCGCGAAGATGCTCACACCGCTGTGCTTGCCGCCGTTTTCCCGTGCCTTGATTTCTGTCTGCACAAAATCGAATAAGTCCGGCGGGATAATCGCCTCGTGGTGCTCCTCCACATAGTATTGCGGAATCTCGCCCGTGTTCTTCCGCCGCGTCTTATCGAGGAAGTCCGCCGTGTACTCTTTCTGGATCAGCGCATCGCCACGGTACTTCTCATTTGTAAGGATGGAACGCACTGTGGAGATGTACCATTTGTCCTTTCCCGACGGAGATTTGATGCCACGCTTCTCCAGTTCCTTGGTAATGGCATAGAAGGATCGCCCGCCAAGGAAGAGTTTGTAGATGAGCCTTACGATTTTCGCCTGTTCCTCGTTGATTTTGAAATCCTTGTCATAGCCGAGAAATGTACTGTAGCCCACACTGGTCTTGCCCTCGGCGAACTGCTTGCGCTTGCCCCATGTGGTGTTCTCCGAGATGCTGCGGCTCTCCTCCTGAGCTAGGCTGGACATAATCGTGATAAGGAGTTCTCCGCGTGTGTCGAACGTCCAGATGTTCTCTTTTTCAAAATAGATCTCTACGCCATGTTCCTTGAGTTTGCGGACGTTTTGGAGCGAATCCACTGTGTTTCTCGCAAAGCGGCTGACCGATTTCGTGATGATGAGGTCGATCTTGCCGGCAAGGGCATCCTCGATCATCTGGTTGAAGCCGTCACGCTTCTTTGTGTTGGTTCCACTTATCCCCTCGTCCGAATACATGCCGACGAAGTCCCAGTCAGCGCGGCTTTCGATGTAGTTCTTGTAATGTGCCATCTGCATTTCGTAACTGGAAGCCTGTTCTTCATGATCGGTCGAAACTCTGGCATATCCTGCCGTTCTGCGCCGCCTGGGTTCTTCCGTAACCTCAGGCCGAAAGATTTTAGGGCTTGCAGGGATGACTCTCACTGTCTTTGCCATCGGTATGCGCCTCCTTCTTTGAATTGAAATATGACCTCATCATCGGATATAACAATCCGCTCGACGTTCTGTACGATCTTACCCTCATAGCCATCACCGAACAAGAATGTTGCCGCTTCCTTTAGTTCGGATTCGGGCAGCCGTTTCAGTCGGCACTTTGTGCGCGGCTGACTGCAAGCCCACACCTTAGTTCCCCTCGTCCAAGTATCACGTTCACACTTGCTGCCGCAGGAGGCGCAGTACACTTTGTTCGTGAAGGGATTGCTTCCGCGCTGCCCGTTGTAGATTCGGGCAGTCTTTTTTATGCGCCCGTTGACGAGATGGAAGTCGATTCGATCACCATGAATCACGATCTTTGACACCTTATGCCTGAGTTCTGCGGCATCGAAATCATCCTTCTCCATGAGGGCTCTGACTGCAGCAACAAGCTCCTCCTCCTTGATCGGACGGCTATCACATGCTGTGCTGCCCTTCCGCTCTCTTGTGTTGCAGCCCCACCGTCTGTACTTCCCTGCAGTTCTTCTGCTGAATCCACTTCCGCAGCACCCGCATTTCACCATGCCGGAAAACGGAAGAAGAACAGGATTCCGATTCGCAGACCGTTCGGCTCTCATTTTTCGTATCTCTTGTGCCTTGTCGAAGTCATCCTTGCTCACAAGCGGCTCGAACATTCCTTCCACCATGTAGATAGGCAATTCTCCCTTATTCCGTTTACGGATATGCCCCTCACTGATGTAGTTCTTCTGCAATGCCATTGTGCCCGTGTAGGAAATGTTGGAGAGGATGTCTTTGACCGTGGTCTGCTCGATGGGTCTCCCCTGCCTACCTCTGATTCCGCGCCCCGCGAGTGTCTTTGCGATGGCGTAGGCAGATTCCCCGGCAAGGTATCTTTGGTAAATCTCCTTTACAATCTCGCCCTCTGCTTGGATAATGCGGAACATCTCACCATCCCATTGGTAGCCGTACGGTGCTTTATGCCCGTTTGGAACCCCCTGTCTGAAACGCCTCCGCACACCCCATCGGATGTTGTCGCCGATGCTTCTGCTCTCCTCTTGGGCAAAAGATGCGAGCAGTGTCAAGAGCAGCTCTCCGTCCTCGGATGTGGAATCAATGTTCTCTCGCTCGAAACGAACGGCGATCCCCTTCTCTTTCAACCGTCGGACGGTATGAAGGCAATCCACGGTGTCACGGGCAAAACGGCTGATACTTTTGACAAGCACCAAATCAATCTTCCCGGTGTTGCAATCGGCGATCAGGCGCTTGAACTCCGTCCGATGCGTGGTACTTGTGCCTGTGATACCTTCGTCCGCATACACGCCTGCGTATTCCCATTCGGGATTATTCTGGATGAGGGTACTGTAGTAACTGACTTGCGCCGCAAGGGAGTGGTGAAGTGTATCCACAGAGACGCGGGCATAGGCAGCCACACGCAGTTTTTTCTGCAATGTCTGAGTTTGTTGGACTCTTCGTATCTTCATGGTGCTCCCTCCTTTCCAGTCCTATATTCCCGTACTATCCGCACGATAGCAAGTCAATATCTGAAAATAGTACGCCGATGACGGGGCGATATTTCTCGCGCATTTTCGCTTCAAACGCAAGATACTCGTCCTCTGACAAAAGCCCGCTCTGCAGCATTTTCCATGAAGCACGCATCACCATCTGATACGTCATTTCCCGAAGTCCATCTCCCTTGCTCATTTCAACATCTCCCTTCATGAAGCAGCAGACAAAAATGGCTCTTGTGGTCACCTTTGTAGGCATAAAAATAACCCGACGATAAGCCGCCGGGCGTTGAAGTTGTTATGTATCCTACTGATTTTTAAGGCTGTCCATCATGTCCTGCAATTTCTGCGGAACGGGAAGCCCCATCCGCGCTGCATTCTCGATGATCGAGATTCCCTCATTCGAGATGTAGAAGAAGATCACAGCCGAGCGCAGGACACAGCCGCTCCCGATGATGTGGACATCAAGGACATTCGCCACGCCGACAAGGGTGAAGATGCAGACTTTCTTGCAAATGCCCTTGAATCCTATCGCACTGGACAGCTTCTTCTCCACGACGGCACGCAGAACTCCTGTGACATAATCCGTTGCCACGAATGCGACGAGGGCATAGAGCAGATCATCGAAGCTGCCGAGAAACTCCCCGACAACGATGCCGATGCCCGCCGCATAGAGGCGTATTGTCAAAATCTGATCCATAATCAAAGACCTCCTGCCTTTTTCCATTTACTGAGATGATTCATCCTGCGCAGACGGTAGTTATAGCATCCGCGCATCAGTTCCGTAAGCTGCCCATCTTTCCATAAATATAAGGGCGATCCTGTGTTGATTAGGTATTTCCCTTGTCCCAGAGGGCAGAGACTGGTACGAGCCGTTGGATTTGTTGGAATCTCCATGAGTAGCTCATCCTTTGCACTGTAAATCTTTGAGATATATTTTTTCCCGGAGATAAGATAATCCAGATTTGCGGGAAAGCGCATATACATTCCGTCATGGAGCGGATAGCGGACACTGTAATCCGGTGCGCTCCATCTGCTTTCCGAAGTATAAGATTCCCCTGTAACAGAGTCTCTTGACGTTGTTTTGGTTTTCTCCATCCAAGGTTCCATGTTCTGACCGTCGAAGAACACATATCGGTCGGTGCTGACATGGCTTCCGTCTCCCCCATGCTCTGATGTTGCGTGCCATATCATCACTTTGAAGTTCCCTTCTTTATCCACCCGCCCGCCTTCTGTTTGACAGCTATAGAGGTCAGTGGGACCGGATACGGCGGGAGCACCAAATATCTGCACAAGATCGTATGCGGCGATGATCTCTCCGTTGCATTTAACAGCGAGAATACTGTCACGCTGATCCGCCCCGACGAGCGGGAACACGAGGACATTTACAGCTTCGAGGGTATAGAGATTTCCCCGTTCATCCATTTCGGCATCGAGCATTCCATAGCCTGAGACATACGCGAAGTGGCGACTGCTGTTGACCATCCATATATCCTCTTGGGAAAAGCCGAGCGGATGAATCTTTCCTTTTGCGTAGTACGAATGGAGCATCTGGTTTTTTTGATCCTTCCACTTTATTTGGAGAAGTGGGATGCCGGAAAGGACATTCGTCGGAACATAACTGATGCCACCCTCGGATTCATGCCCGTAGACGCAGCGACCGTCCGTCCAGATCCACTCTCCCTCACGAACGGTTCGATTCCCTATGCAGGTAAGCCATGCGCCATCCGCAAGCACCCGATTCCCGCTCACAGCTTTCACTCGCGCCCTGTGCATATCCCTCACGCTCCCACAATGACGGCGATACCGCCCCTTGAAATCTGTACCCACACCAAACTCCCCTCTGACGTATTGCAGTCCACCGCCGCACGGAAGGGATAGGAGCGCTCCCCGATATGGACACGTCCGTTACGGATGATACCGCGCTGGGCGCGAGATTCCTGAGATTGTCCATTACGCAGTCCTGCTTGGATTGCTGCCGCAAGCCCAACAACTCCATTCATCCGTACCACCTCACCATCTTGATTGTCTGCCGCAAAAGACGCGGCGTAAGCTCTACCGTATTGGACTGAAGGAAGTATTCGTGTCCCTCGAATCGGATGCGCTCGGTAAAATCGACGATGTGGTCAATGTCGGGAACGCCGCTACGAATCCGTGCGCGAATCTCCACCGTGACTGTCTCCTGCGTCTTGCGATTGAGCCATTCGATTTCTCTCGTCAGCATTCGCAGATAATCTGCGCCCACAACGGGAAACTCGGTGTCGATGAGCGAGGAATACGGAAGCTCATCATCGCTCGCGTAACTTGCACCAAGGCTGAGATTCGACTGCTCGACGGTGAACTGACTCGCCTTGCCGCCGGGCTTTCCCTGCGACAAACTGCTCCCCTCCAATGCGCCATCGACATAAACCGTGGTTGCATACCATCCGTAGCCGAGCGGCGCGTGGTAGGTGATGCGCTCCGTTCCCTTCTCATTGCTCCAATCTTCCCAGTCATATTCCGTGTGCTTCTTCCCATCATTGACGGGTTCTGTTGTACGCTCCCATTCCTTGAAGAGGTAAACGTCGCGACCTGTGGAGGCGTAGGCGTAATCCGTGCGGCTGGTCGAGCCGCCCACATTGTGCGTGCGCTTCTCCGCGAGGTATTCCCCATCGTATGTGTAGGTGCTGTAACCGTTCTCATTCGTCTCACGGACGAGAAAGCCGTTGGAGTAAGTGCGGCTGATTTCTTTGAAGGAAATTGTGCCGGTGAAAGGAACGGGAGCGGTATCCTCCTCGTTGTGCGCTCCACTTTCATGATTGTTGTTCGCGCTGTGCCAGACGGAGCGCACGAGTTTCCGTTCGATGGTCGGCTGCGCGTGCGGCCAGTTCGTAATGTCAATGACAGATTCCTCCATACCGCGCTGAATGATATGAAGCGTATCTCCCCGTATGAACACGTTGATCTGCCTCTGGGGCAATTTCGCCGTCCATCCGAAAAGTGCCACGATGAAATCATGGTAGGTCATCCCACTGCCCTCGAAGTTCTGGGATGGGGTGAAATCATCGGTCAGACGATGCAGTTTCAAGCCAAGTGCCCCCGCGATCTCGGCGACATAGCGTGACACCTTTGCCCGCTCGACATAGATGTGGATTGCCGTATAGAGGAGAGAATCCCTGCTATACGTTCCCTTGACGGACTGCACGATGCCCCGCTGACTCGTTTCCTCGACGAGAAAGCGAAAGGCATAATCCAGTACGCGCCCCTGAACGCTGTCGCCGATGGAGAGCGGATGCACAGTTTCAATCTGAATCGTATCGGACAGCGTAAGCTCCCCGAGTGTCACGGAGAAGGAGCGAATGCCCCGCTCTCTGAACGCAGCGTAGGTAAGCGTGTGCGGAATCTCAATCCTCGTATCTGCAAGGATGTGCGACTGCTTGATGAGAGTTCGCTTTGTATCTGCTAGAACCTTATCCCCACGACCAATGCGGCGTATGGTTTTTGCCTTGACAACAATCTTCTGCGTGATTCGGATGTGGCGCACCGTATCTGCATGAAGAGTGAAAACAACTTGAAGTTTACGTGACGTATCTCCGCTCACCTGTACGGATTGACGAAATACGGGAATCACACTGACGTATATGACTGGCTTGATGTGAACACGCCCCATCGGCAGCCACGCAATGCAGATGCCGGGCTTCAGCTTGATGCTCATGTCCCCGCTCTCCATCCGAACTGCCGTCCTGAGAGTTCCGCAATCGTCATAGATGTAGTTCGCCCGTCCATAATGACAGAAGTCGGATTCTGCGCGGCGATATGTCTGCCATACGCCGTAACATTCCCGCCACTCTTTTCAAGTGCCGTCAGAGCGCACAGTCCCTCCGCCGTCCGATAGGCAGGATTCCCAATGAGCGCGATTCCTGTCACACGAGAATCTGCACCATACTGCGTGGACAGTGCGGTGACATCAACCGTTTGCAGAAGCTCCTGATTCGCAGCCGTCGCTTCATAACTTCCATCCCCGGAGTCGGTCATGGTCGTTTGCGTTTCCTTAATCGGCAGCATAACGACCTGCTCTCTCGGACTGATTTCCTCATCCGATAGGATAAGATTCGAGATGAGGATATTATCATTCTTGCTGAGTACCATGAGAATCTTCGCGTGTGTATCATTGGCGTACCAGATATTTCTATCCCGCTTGTTGCAAAGTACGCGCTCATTTACTATCACATGAAAGATTCCGTCATTGTTTTTTCCCTGTTTGATGTGGAACCACAAGCTGTTGATTGCATCCGGGCGCACAAATTCAGCAGTTTCGTAAATATCGAACACAGTGCTGTCATCATGCCCCTCAATATCCCACTGCCCTCGGTGCGGGTACACTCTGACCCAGTTGGCAAATCCAATACCGATTTCAAGACGGGAATCCGATGCATTTTTTGGATTCTTGAGGTACATATCGAGTTTTACATAAACCTCGTTAGGTGCCTCGGAAAGGGGAAGCCCTTTATATTCTTCCGGCTGCCAGAAGGATACGCCCGTCTTACTGTACTGCTCGCCCGTCACCGTCGTGCCGCCACGAACTGAGAGCAGCTCCGCATAGCCCGGATTGATGTATTTGAACGCCATACGAACCTCCTCAATTCGAGACTAGGAGTCCCTCTGCCTGAATGTCCACGCTCGTATCCTGCTGCGGCGGCTCATCGACACCGCTGAGTGCCTTGACCCAGAAAATCGTATTCTTATCAGCAACATTGGATAATGAGATACTGTCTTTCCACTCGGCGGACTCCAATACTGTTTCGGCAGTGTATCCATTGTTGATTGCCGCTTTCCACTTATCCGCATGATCTCCAACGAATTTGATCGTCAAGGCTCCGTCGATATGGAAGCCGCTCTCGCAGCGCATGGCGCATTTGACGGCTTTCTCCTCTGCCTTGCCCGCATCAAGGAGGACGGAGATCGGAGAAAGCTCTGTACCGGAGCTGACCTCCGTCCCGTCTTTCCCACCCTCTGTCGGATTGTTCGTATAGATATGCAAGAGTTCTGCCATTGTCACACCCTCCAAAATTCCAGAGACAGTTTATATGCCTTCGGGAAATGCGCCATATACTCGTAGGATTTCACCACAACACGCATAGAGGACAGGATGTTCCCGCCCTCATCGGTCACGGACACCATTGTGCGGCTGTCCCAATAGCCTTTGATTTTCTCCCAGTCACGAGCCGTTACAATAACGGAGCAGGAAATGCGGTCGCCCTCTGTGATATGCCCGAAATCCTGAACCACCGCACCGCCGACGATTTCAATGATTTGCTGACGATCGTCGGGAACGGTCTGCCAGTTCTCGACACTCAGTGTTCTGACCTCACCAATGTGAATATGAATTGGAATCACCCCCTAGGGCATTTTCAACGGCAGGGCGGATGCGGTCGGCGACGTGGTCGGCAAGCATACGCATCCCCTCGTTGTCCTCCGTAACAGCGTTCTCGATTTGTACCTGTATGTGAATCTGCCGATTGTCCGTCATGGATGGCGCAGTTTGCTCCCCATTTCTCGATGAAGGGACATTCTGTCCCCCGCTTGAAACAATCTGCGCTTGCCGTCCAAGCCCTCCCATCAGCTCCGCATACGAAAACTCCTGCCCGTTGACACGGATGCGGGAACTGTCCTCACGCTTCTCGGGAGCAAAATTCGGCAGCAGATTTTCCATCGACCACTTGCGCCCCTCTTGGAACTGCTGCAGGAGTTCCGGCGTCAGCCTCAGATCCTCTGCCGTAAACTTGTTCTTTTTGCGCAGGTACTCCATCAATCCGACCTGTCCGAATTTCTTGAATACCTGCAGTTCCTCTTTCTGGGAGCGCAGGACTTCCAGAGCGGCATTACGCTTGGCATCGAGCTTTTCCTTCTCCGCCCAGCGTGTCGCTTCGACCTCATCCAGTCCCTTCTGTACCCACGCATCCTTCTCTCGCTCGATCTCCGCAAGGCGATTTTCGAGTTCCGTTTTCCAGATGGAGTCAATATTGGAAGCGACATCCCGCTCCCACTGCTCCATCACTCGTGCCTTGCTCTCACTGAGCCAGTTCTGCGTTTGGACTTCATCTAGTCCCTTCTGACGAAACGCATCGGCTTCACGGGCGATGGAATCTAGCTTGTTTTGGAGATCAGTCTTGTAGAGCGCATTCGCCTTGTCCACAACGTCCCGCTGAAAGTCAGCGTAAATCTTCGCTTCTTTTGCCAGACGGTATTCGTCAATGAGGTGAGGATCTGCCCCCTTCTGAAAGGAGTCGAAGGCCTCACGATCCAACGCATGAAGGCTGTTCTGGATGTCCGTGTGCGTCAGTGTATATAAATTATCCGTCAGTTGTGCGGTCGCCCTTGCAGACTCGCTGACCGTCTTTGCGGCATCTTTCTCTGCCGCCGCACGGATTTTCGCAGCTTTGGCATTCTGCTCCTGCGCCTTGGCATTCTTCTCCGCCTCGGCACGCGCCTTCTCCTCTGCCGCCGCTTTCTCCTTGGCGAGTTTCTGCTGTTCTTGGAACTGCTTGTACTCATCACCATAGAGCGCGTCCAGAACTGCACCGCCGAGGAACGGAATCGGGATAAGGGGCGCAGCCACAGGATGATTCTTCATGAGCCAGCTGTTCGCCTCGGCGTGTTCGTTTACCTTATGAATCTGCTCACCAACAAAGCCCGCAAGTTCTGCAACGGTCTTGAGTGCCTCACCCCATCCGAGAACGGCATCCTTGATTTCGTCCTTGTTGTCCCGAATCGTCTCGATGAATGTCTGAAACCCATCATTGATCTCGGGCATGAGTTCCTCGGCGACAGGAAGGAGAGCCGCACCGAGGGCAAGTTTCAGCTGCCCCGCTTCCATCTCCATCGCACGCCATTTAAGATAGGTCTCGTGTGCCTGCTCCGGGTCGAGCAGCCCCGTGGTCTTGACACGCGAGGAAATCGTCATCAGGTCGTCATACTGTTCAAGAATCGGGATGAGTGCCGCACCACGCGCACCGAGCACCTCGGCGGTATACGCCTCCTCCATCCCAGCCTCGCTTGCGGTCTTGTACCCTTTGGCGAGCTGTGCCAGCTGCTCGTTGAGCGGCAGGAGATTCCCCTGTTGATCTTTGATTGCGATGCCGAAGCGCGAGAGTGCGCGTGTTGTATCATTCCCGCTCTCTCCTGCAGCGGATACCTGCTTGTCGAGTCGTGCAATCAGCGGAATGACGCTCTTGATATCCGTATCCGCAAGCTGAAACATACGCCCAAGTTCAGCGGCTTCACCCGCCGAGACGTGGAGACGCTGCGTCAGCTTGTAGACGTTCTCACCCGCAAGCATCGCATCTTTGGTGATATTGAACAGCCCTGCGCCTGTTGCAGCAACAGCCATAACGGCAGCCATCTTCGTTGAGAGGACATTGAATCCGCTCGTTAGATTCTTGACACCCGCCTGTGCCGCTGTCATTCCCGCTGTGATGCGCCCACCGAGCGTACCGGAGAGAACCGCACTCTCCTTGAGGCGATTGTTGAGCTTCCGCACCTCGGCTTCGGTCTGCGCAACAGTGCGCTGCTGCCGCAGGAGATTGCTCTCGGCACGGCGATAGGCGGCACTGTCCACACCATCATTCTTTTTCGCAGACTGCAAAACGGCGGCAAGAATCTGTTCCTTCTGCCGTTGAATGTCCAGCTCGCGGTTAATCGCCTGATAGCGCACCTTGATCTTGTCGAGTTCCGTCCCCACGCCATCGAGTTTCGCGAGGTCGGCATCCAGTTTCAGATGGATGTTGTTTGCTTTGCTGTTCAGCCGCGCGATGGAGTCGGACACAGTTTTGCCCGCCGTGTCGAAGTCCAGCTGCAGCTGTGCGATGTTGAGACCGATGTCGAGATAGAGTTCATCAATCTTTTGTCCGCGCTGTGCCACCCTATCCCCTCCCTACATCACGTCGTCAATAAATCGCTCGGACAATCTTTCTTCGCAGATCGCCGTTACCACAAGCTGATCGAGCAGGAACGCAATCTCATGTGAATCAATCTCCTGCATCGTCCACCCATAGGCGGACTGCAGCCGCTCGTAGTAGCGCAGTAAGTTCTGGTACGGAGAAAGAACTACGCCTCTTTCCCCGTCTCCTCGTTTGGGAGGTTCACCAGTTTGGAAAACGTCAGCGACTGAATCCAACGGAATAGTGCGCGTGTCAGTGGTACGATATCCGCGACATCCACATTTTCGTCGATGACTTCTTTTGTGACATCATCACGTCCGAATCCGAGAACGATTAGACGGACGTGCTCGTCCAGAAAGTCCTCAAGATCCATGTCCTGTTTCTCTGCATCAAAAAAAGCAAGGAACTCGCGCCAGACCTTCATCTTCGGAGGATTCGGCACGATCTCCCTGCCCGCAATATGCAGTATCGGTGTATCCATCGTAACCTCCCTCAGACCTGCTCGTACCACTTCGTCCCCGTCTCAGCGGCAAAGCCCGCCGCCTCCTCGTCCGCCTTGGCGTAGGACAGCCCGTCCGAGAGTCGGTAGATCGCCTTTGCCGTCAGCGTCGGCGTGTCGAACTGGATGCTCTCCTGCTTCGAATTGCCGCTCTCCGAGGGTTCTGTGAATTGGACTTTGTAGAATTTGGTGTATCTCTTCTTGCCGTTGCGCTTATCCGACTGGAAGAGAACAGCAAAGTACGGCGCAACGTCATCCTTGCCCGCCTTCATCACGCCGTTCTCGATACTGTGTCCCAGAAGATACGCTGTGTATTCCAAAGGAAGCGCGGCAGTATCGAAGGTCAAATCGTAGGATGCGGTATTGGATGCTGTATCCACGGACTGCCCGTCGGCGAAAAGCTCCGCTTGATTCGTCTGTGGCTTGATGTCCACCTTGCGCAGGAGCTTCCCGAGCGGGATCGGAGCTTCGTAGGTCGCCGCTCCTCCTGCCACATCGGTGAGCATCTTGGCGATATGAAGTTTCTGGATATTGATGAACTGCCCGCTCGTAAGATTCGCGGCGGGCTTTCCTGTTGGTGTTGGTGTTGGACTTGGCATTTTATTCTCCCTCCACTGCTGTTCTGTAATCTGTGATTTCCACGAAAATATCTTTCTCTGTCAGTTCCTGGGTCTGCGCACGCACAAAGCCGAGTGGCAAAAGCGCGTTCTGCACGGCGTGATGAATCTCTCCGAATCTCCCATCCTTCGTCAGAATATGGATACGCACCGTCACGCGCCGTTCCAACTCCATACCATCGGCTGAGAGCGCAGGAACGTCGGAAATGACGGTGTAGACAATAATCGGGTATGTCCCCGCATTGGGACTGCGTCCGTGGTAGATGCTCTTCTTTCCGTGAGCGAGAAGCTGCGTCAGCTCCTTCGAGCGCACAAGTTCCTGATACACCATCCGCGCCGTGCTCATTTCCCTCTCCTCCGTATTGCCGCTCGGACAGCATCAACAATGGCAGAACGAATACTGTCCTTCTTAGCGTCGAGCGCGGGATAGAGAAACGGACGGTTGATGCGCGGACTGAACTCGACGAGTACGCCATAGGGAACGCCATCCTGCGACTCTGCATCTGCTGCGATCCTCCAAACGGAGCCATCCCTCCTGCGCGGCCGCTTGTGGATGGAGTCACGGAGTGCGCCCTTGACCACGCGCTTATCTGTTCCTGTATAGACGGGACAGCGGTTCTTTGCCTCCGCGACCACATCGTCCGCTCCGTGCGCGAGTGCTGCCTTTGCCGCAGCCGTGGTCTCCGCACCGAGTTCCGAGAGGATCTTCTCGGCAGAAATGAATCCTCGGTATCTAGCCATCCTCCATCAACTCCCTGCATTCCAGAACAAGCCATTGTTTCTTCCCGCCGAGCGGATACGGCGGCGCGATAGGTGTGAGCGTTTTGTCACCCCAACGAATACGATCCGTCACGCGCACATCCATGCGGTAACGAATGACGATGCGGTAATCTACCTCCTGCACCTTCTCCGCATACCCGTCCGAGATTTTTGCGGCAAAGGGCAGAACGAGTGCCCATGCCTTTGCAATCTCCTGCGTTGTTTGCGCGAGGATATTCCCCTCATCATCCGTATCCGTCACGGGGCGCAGGATGGAGATTCGATGACGCAGTTCGCTCATAGACACCTGCATCTAAAAGACCTCCTTCCGCACACCGAAGAGAAGAGACCGGAGTGTCAGCGCAAGCCCTCTATGATCCGCTTCCTCCCGGTGCTCGTATAGATAGGACACGGCGTAGAGAATTGCAACGCGCACAATCGCCTGATCTTCAACCTTGGACAGCTTCTTCACGCGCAGTAACGCTGTACAGATTTGTTCTGCCGTTTCCGTAAAGCTCGTGATGAGATCATCCTCCTCATCCCCGTCAATCCTAAGATACTGCTTGACTGCTGCAAGCGGCACAAGCATAGAACCACCTCCCTTCTTTTGCCGCAAAACCAATGAAATTACTGATAAAATGGATAAGTGGACGATTTATCAGCCCTTCATCTTGAGTGTCTGCACGGCTTCCTCGAGGACGAGTTTGCCGTCCACGCGCTCCTTCATAACGTAGCCGACCATACCGTTGCCCGCAAACAGCTCCTTCAGTTCCTGCAGAGAGCGCGTGCCACGGTCGCCGATGTTGTAGTAGGAGTAATCGCCGAACGCGATGACGGTCTTGCCCGCCTCGACGGCAGGCATATACGCCGAGGAATACACAGGATAGCCGAGCAGACGGTCGGGTTCGCCCATCTGGTAGGACGGCTGCCAGAAATACGCCCCATTCGCGTCCTTGAGCTTTCGGATGCTTGCAAGCGTCTGGTCGTTGACGATGAACGCCGCATTCTTGCGGTAGGGACGCTTGAGGCTGTAGACGAGCGTCACGAGTTCATCCGCCTTGAGGTCTGCCGCCGCCGTGGTGACAGATGTTTTTGCCGAGGTGAGAAGACCCTTGGGCTTGTGCGTGCCGTCTCCATTGAGGAACGCATCCTCCTCTGCGTTGCCGAGAGCCTTGCCGAACTGCTCGATGAGGTAGTTCTCAAGGTTGAAGGCGTTGTCGTAGAGCAGTTCCTCCGTCACCTTGACCGCAACGTGGAGTTTGTGCGCGTCAAGAACGATCTGGTCGAAGGTCGCGTCCCCGAAGGTGAGTGGCGCACCTTCCTCAATCCACGATGCCGCAGGTTTGGTGGCGGCAATGTTGATCTTGTGCTCCCCGCTTGTGGTAATCACCGTCGCAAGCGGACGCAGGACATTCTCCTCATTCAGAACGTCGATCAGACGCTGATCGTATTCCTCGGGAACGAGATAGCCGCCGTTTGCATCCACGCCTTCCTGCAGGACGTTCTCCACCTGTCGGAAGTTCGTACGCAGTGCTTTGAGCATTGCCGAGCGATAGCCTTCACTTGCACGTCCTGTCTTTTCTACATTGAGCGCAGCCCCCGGCATATTGGTAATCGCTGCCGTCACGGGCTTTGCAAGCTGCGCGTCGAGAATCGCCTGACGCTCCATGCGCTCGATATCCTTGCCGAGTGCAAGCACCTCATTCTCCATCTGCTCGTACGCTTTGGCATCTTCGGCTGTGAGATGCCCGTCCTTTTCGTGAGAATCCAGAAACTGCTTTGCCTGTTCCCACATTTCTGCACGCTTCTCGCGCATTGCCATGATCTTATCCATGTGTTTGTCCCTCCGTTAATTCCTTAATGTGAAATAGAAAAGAGCCGTCGTTTGATCGGCTCTGCATCGACATTGTGTGTTCCCTGCCCGAATTTCGAGAGCAGAGAGTTCGTGACGGCGGCACGGGAGAAGATCAGCCCGTCTGCTGCCTCGCCTGTGAGATGTTCCCTATTTTCGTAGAGAACAGAATCCGCAAATCCAAGCTCCACCGCCTTCTTTGCATTCATCCACGTCTCGGCATCCATCAGCCGTGAAATCTTCGCACGGGACAGGCCCGTCTTGATCTCGTAGGCGTTGATGATGCTCTCTTTGATCTCGGCAAGGAACGTGATCGTTCGCTCCATCTCATGTGTATCCCCGATGGAGACGGTCATGGGATTATGCAGCATCAACAAACCTAGAGGAGAAATCTCAACCGTTGATCCTGCCATCGCAACAACGGATGCGGCAGACGCGGCAATCCCGTCAATCTTGACGGCGACATTCCCCTTATACTCCATCAGCATATTGTAGATCTGTGCCGCCGCATAGCAGTCGCCGCCCGGCGAGTTGATCCAGAGGTCAATATCTCCCTCGGCGGCATTCAGTTCAGAACGGAACATCTGGGGAGTGATCTCATCGCCCCACCACGTCTCGTCCGAGATTTCACCATCCAGAAGCAAGATACGCTTCTCTCCCTCGTTCCACACCCAGTTCCAAAATTTACGTTTCATCACTTACTCCCTTCTGTCTGCCGGCAAACAGCCCTGCGTCCCTCAGTTTCGTCATGTTCCCGTTGATGAGATACAAATCTCCACCCTCGTCTGCTTCGATGGGATTCATGTCCTCGAGACTGCGGATGTCGTTCGCGGAGAGCCATCCGTTCTGACGCCCAACAGCATAGCCCTCCATGCGGCTCTTGTAGTCTCCGCGCAGCAGCCCGTCTACGTTGAAGCGGATGAAGTAGTCCTTCCGCTCCTTATCTGTCAGAAGTGCTTTCTGCAGGGACTGCTCCCACCGCACCACCCACGGATTCAAAGTGTATTTAACGAACTCCAAGGACTGTTGCTCGATATTGGAAAACGAGGATTTCTCCAAGTCTCCGACCATATGCGGCGGCACACGGTAGAGCCGTGCAATCTCGTCGATCTGAAACTTCCTCGTCTCAAGGAACTGCGCCTCCTCGGGTGGAATGGCAATCTGCTGATACTTCACGCCTTCCTCGAGCACGGCGATTCTGCCCGTGTTCATCGTACCGCCGTAGACGGCGTGCCAACTCTCTCGCAGCTTTGACGGGTCTTTGAGCACCCCCGGATGTTCGAGTACGCCTCCCGGACGCGCACCATTCTTGAAGAATGCCGCGCCATACTCTTCCGTTGCAAGCGCAATGCCAATGGCGTTCTTTGCCATAGCGATGGGAGAATAGCCGACAAGTCCGTCGAATCCGAGTCCCGGAATATGCAGCACATCCTCACGTCGCAGACGAATCTGCCCCTTGTCCGCAAAATTCGGATTCTCCTCCGTGGTTCTCGTGTAGGTGTAGTAAAGCTCACCCGTGTAGCTGTCGCGGCTGACCTCCATCTTGTCCGGGAGGAGCGGATAAAGTCCGAGAACACGTCCTCTTCCATCCCGCAAAATTTGTGCGTACGCATTCCCCCACAAAAGAAGGTGACTCATCATCGTTTCGCGAAATATAAAGGAGGTCATCTCGGGATTCGGCGCATCGTGGAGCAGGAAGTACAGCGGATGCTCCGGCACACGCTCCTTTCCCTGCCCTTGGTAGGCGTAGACGTGAAGCGGCAGCCCTGCGATGGACTCCGCGAGGATACGGACACAGGCATAGACTGCCGTTGTCTGCATTGCAGTACGCTCATTGACCGGCTTGCCCGCCGCCGTCTGGCCAAACAAAAAGGACAAGCCGCCGATATGATTTCTGGGCTTGTCCCGAGAACGGAAGATTTTTGTAAAGAAATTCACGAGCATCACGCTCCTTCGGAATTATGAAAGGAAAAAAATGAACTTACAAAAAATAGATTATGCTTTAAGCGTATGCAAAGTTACATCACCAGATACGATTGACTTGAATAAGGACTTTTACTTCGTTGGAAAAACCGATGAAGAAATATCCCTCGTGTGCAAAACATCCGACACGCCGAACAATACCGTAGAACGCGATGATGGTTGGAAGGCTTTCAGGATACAGGGTACTTTGGATTTTTCTCTCATTGGGATATTGTCCAAAATCTCCACCCTCCTTGCTGAAAACAAAATCGGTATCTTCGCCATATCCACATACAACACCGATTATATTTTGGTCAAGGAGGAGAACTTCAACGCCGCGTTGACAATATTGGGGAAAAACGGATACACCATAATCTAAAACACCAAAATTCCTCGCTCATCATAGACAGATGCGGAGGTATCATTCCCACACCGGATCGCACGGTCAAGTGCCATGATGAGCGCAATCACACCGTCGATCTTCTCCATAGATTTCTCCTTGTCCGCCTTAATGTTCCCTGCAGGATCGGTGCGAATGAAGATGTTGTCTGCCATCCAGCGCAGGACGGGATGTCCGCCGTGCGCTATTTTCTTTTCCAACGTCAGCTTCATCAGCTCCTTGGTCGGCGGGCTCATATCCTTGAAGCCCTGCCCGAACGGGACAACGGTGAATCCCATTCCTTCGAGGTTCTGCACCATCTGCACCGCGCCCCATCGGTCAAAGGCAATCTCACGGATGTTGTACTTCTCACCCAGTTTCTCGATGAACGTCTCGATGAATCCGTAATGCACAACATTCCCCTCGGTAGTCATGAGAAAGCCCTGCTTCTCCCACACGTCATACGGTACATGATCGCGCCGTACACGAAGTTCGATATTCTCCTCGGGAATCCAGAAGTACGGAAGCACGGCAAACGGCTCATCTTCCTCCGTCGGAGGAAACACGAGGACAAATGCCGTAATATCCATCGTGGAGGAAAGGTCAAGCCCGCCGTAGCAAACACGCCCCTCCAAGGACTCGGCATCCACAGGTATGGCACACGCATCCCACTTGTCCATTGGCATCCACCGAACGGACTGCTTGACCCATTGATTCAACCGCAGCTGACGAAAACTGTTCTCCTCGGCGGGATTCTGCCGTGCAGAGTCGCAGGCCGCCTGTACCTTGTCGATGCCGACCGTAATGCCAAGCGACGGATTCGACCGTTTCCAGACCTCGGGGTCTGTCCAGTCCTCATCTTCCTTTGCTCCGTAGATCACAGGATAGAAGGTCGGATCAATCTTTCGCCCTTCGAGAATATCCTTTGCTTTCTGGTGTGTCTCGTAGCAGATGGACTGCGTATCCGTTCCCGCCGTAGTGATGAGGAAGTAAAGCGGCTGCATTCGCGCATCGCCGGAGCCTTTCGTCATAACGTCAAAGAGCTTGCGATTCGGCTGCGTGTGCAGTTCGTCGAACACAACGCCGTGGATATTGAAGCCGTGCTTTGAATATGCCTCTGCCGAAAGCACCTGATAGAAGCTGTTCGTCGGCAGATACACCATCCGTTTCTGGGAGGCAAGGATCTTCACTCGCTTGCCGAGTGCGGGACACATACGCACCATGTCGGCTGCGACCTCGAATACGATGCTCGCCTGTTGACGGTCAGCGGCGCAGCCGTAAACCTCGGCACGCTCCTCTCCGTCGCCGCAGCAAAGGAGAAGCGCGACGGCAGCCGCGAGTTCGCTCTTCCCCATTTTCTTGGGAATCTCCACATACGCCGTGTTGAACTGGCGATACCCGTTCGGCTTCAGAATTCCGAAAATGTCTCGGATAATGCGCTCCTGCCAGTCGATCAGCTCGAAGGGCTTTCCTGCCCACGTCCCCTTCGTATGGCACAGGCACTCGATGAATCCCACAGCATAGTCCGCAGAGGATTTGTCATAGTGTGCGTCCTCTGCCATAAACTTTGTCGGTTTATAGTCCATCAGTTTCCGCATAAAATCACCTCCCTCCAAATGTATGTAAACAAGAAAACCACCCGTAGGCGGTTCTCGACAGATTGCGTATTCGTTTAGCTGCGCATCAAGTCCTGCGATTTTTGTAAAACCAGAAATCCCAACTACTTGAAATGCTGTGTATTTTGCCTATAATGCAGGCAACAATGTTATTTTTCCTTTATCCAAGATCCTATATTGATACCATCACCGTGTGTTAGAGAATAAAATAGCAAAAAGGATTTTTTCAAAAAAATGCCTATGAAGGAAAATACACTATACGAGCAGAATAAACAACTAGCTTTACACAAATTTTCTACCTACACATTAATAATTATGAGAGGAATGATATCCATGCTTATCTGCACCATGGGTCGAATAATTGATATTGCGTTTGAAAATTTTAACGAAAACGTATTGTTTCGCCCATTCATAACAAAAGAAGTGACTCCCAAACTCATCCTACCTTTGCAGATGACCAAAGAGATTATGGATAAGATTCATGCGCAAAAACAAGAATATATCAATCATCTGCCACCGCGAATCCATAGATATTTTTCTTTTTTTGACAATATATGTGAAGGAGAATGGTTCTATATTTTTCCAGAAGAACTACTCCATTGCATAGAAAAGGACAACAGAGGAAAGTTTGCGGATTGGCATCAGGTTTACCTTCGCTATAAGAACATGGGGGTAGAAGAAGAGAAAATAAGCGAATACATGAAGGAGTTCGGAGAAAGACTCAACATGTATCTGGCACCTTTGGAAAATCTGTATGAAATTGAATGCTATACGAGTAGGCAAGATAAACTGTATCTTGGAGAGAAAGAAAAATCGAAAAGAGTTTGCCGTTTTTGTGGTAGGACAAAGCCAAAAGTTACGTTTAAGGATGCTGCACATGCGATTCCGTTAGCCCTTGGAAACCATATTTTCTTTAACAACTACGAGTGTGACTCTTGCAATCATTTTTTCGGTGAAGAAATAGAACCGCATCTGAGGCAGTGGATTGCGACTATGATTTTCTTCTCTAGAACACGTGGACGATCAGGTGTACCAGATTTGATATTTGAAAATGGTATGATGAAGTACGACAATGATAAAAACCTGTTCATCATCGTCCAAAAAGGAAATGGAACAGGAAAAGATCCTAAAACGGATGGACAAGAGGCAGAAATTCCATTGATTCAGCTCGGAGATGGAACACCATACATTCCTTCCAAAGCCTATAAGGCATTGGTAAAAATCGCCCTATCCTTTATTCCTGATGAAAAGATGAAAATGTTCGAAAATACTGTTTCTTGGATAATGAACAAAGAGGATAACAGAGATCTGCCAAAGATTGCTTATATGCTGTCCACGAAACCTGTGATGAACCCTCAACCAGAGATCACATTGTTTTTGCGAAAGGAAGACTCCCCTTCTGACATTCCTTATGCCGTCGCATTCCTTTCTATGTGTGGGATGGATATTGTTTATATAATACCGTTTTGTATATCTGATGGAACAAATTTTGCATTGCCCTGTGCCTATGAAAAATATTGGAGCACATTTGCATTGTATAGCGCAGTTCCCGGCTGGAACTTTGAGAATCTGTCACGTAATACAGCAGTGACACCAAGGTTGAATCTTCGTTTTCAGCAAAACAAGAATAGCTTGTAATGAAGTATATAGTCTTTCGTAAATTATTTATTTACACCAAGAAAGCAAGGGGTGTCATACATTCTTCGTAACCGCCTGTACGTCCTTATGGCAGATGGCGATCTCAGGTTTTTTGGCACATCTGTTGCCAAGCCAGTATCCGTAAAGATACGGGTCAACAGGAAGATCGCACGCCCCGAAATTAAGCATCTTTGCCACAGGGATACGGATAATGGAGCGGCGTGCCTCCTTCTCGTTATCCCGATATTTTTCTCTGTGCCTCATCGTTCGGCGATAGATTTCGCCCGTTGTCCAAAGGACGGATTGCGGCTTCCCGATGATGTGATCCACATTCCAGAGATGTCGCTCTCCCGCGACGATGGACGATCCGTCGCAAAAGGTCAATCGATAGGCTTGCTCGGTGTCATCCACATCGCTTTTGGCGACAACACGGCAGGGCTGTCCGTTTTCATCAAAAACGGTATCTCCCACGCGAATGTCGCCCATTGTTGTAAACCCGCTCGGTGTAGGGATTTTCGTGTCGAGAGCAAGCTGTTTTCACTGTTTCTTGGGAATCTCCACATACGCCGTGTTGAACTGCCGATACCCGTTCGGCTTCAAAATTCCGAAAATATCTCGGATAATGCGTTCCTGCCAGTCAATCAGCTCGAAGGGCTTTCCTGCCCACGTCCCCTTCGTATGGCACAGGCACTCAATAAATCCCACGGCATAGTCCGCAGCGGCTTTGTCATAGTGCGCGTCCTCTGCCATGAACTTCGTCGGTGTGTAGTCCGTCAGTTTCCGCAAGCAATCACCCCCATCAAAAAAAGCCGCTGTCAGCGACTCACAATATCTGAAACAAGAAGCAGCCCCGAAGGGCTGTTTTGCCTCTTGGCGCGGCTTAGATGCGCTTCATGCACCAAGCCATCGCGTGCCCGCCGTCCTCGAAAAGCTCCGTAGCGGCTTCGACGAGGTTCAGGCGGCATTCGATGTCTGCCAGTCCCGTCTCCTCCGGCGTTTCGACCATCTCGTAGACGGCTGCGTGGAATCCCCAGCATTCCATCCCGACGACAAGGATCTGCTCGCCGTAGCGCAGGATCGCGCCGCTCGTCCCAAACCGCATCCCATCGAGGTACTCCATCGTGGTGGTCTGCGGCCATCTTGCTTCTGCGTTCTTCATTTTGTGTTCCTCGCTTTCTGTGTGTAGGTTGTCCCCTTTGTCATTTACATATTTGCTCTAAACACAGAATATAGCAAGTCATATTTTGGATAAACTACACTTATATTTCAAGAGAAACACAGCCCCGAAAGGCTGTGCAAAAGTCGTGAAACTATCGCCTATTGTTCACCCGTGAGGATAAATCGCACATACGCCACGCGGTCTTCCTCGATGAAGCAGACCAGTTCGTAGAAGCCCATCTCGAACGCCATCCGCTGAACACCGGGAACATCGAACATATTCACCCGCCCCGAATCGCGGATGTCCATGATCTGGGCGAAAATTTTCTCGTTCATGATCTGCTGCCTTTCTGCACGATACGGAAGGAGTCTATGCCGGAGATCAGGTTCAGTGACGAGCCTGTCTCCCACCGAACGAGAATCTGTCCCGCGTCATCGACGCCCATGACCTCGCCTATCGATCCCGTCGGCGGGGCTTGCGGATCGTCCATTCCGAGGAGTTCCACCTTCGTCCCGCTCGGGTATCTCTGCCGCAATGCGGCGATCTGGTCCTTACTCGGAAACCGCATGATCCTCAGCCTCCTTCCGATGTCCACTCTTAAACGCGCTGCTGCCCGTGAGGTTCTGCAGGAGAATCTTGCGCGACTGTTTGTAGGCGTTTCCGATCATACCGAGGCGCAGGAGGAAGCAGCGGAATGCGTATTTCTCGTTGTCCACGATCTTTTCCTTTGCCGTAACGCGCTTCTGCGTCCGTGCCATCGTACAGAGTTTGCTGATGAATTCAGCGTATGCCTTTGCCGTCTCGTCGGTGATCGTGCCGTGCAGCCACGCAAAGGTGATGCGGTCGCCCTCCAGCGTGTAGGTCGCTTCCCTGATGTCAAAGGCGTGGCGAATCAGCCGTCCCTTGCTCAGAAGAAGTGCATCGAGATTCTGCAGTGCCGTCTCGGTGAAAAGGGTGCGTGGAAGGCTGATGGAAAGGCTATCCTCATCGGTTGCTGCGACGGCTTCCTCCATCGCGGTAACTTCTGCCGACGTTTCTGTTGTTATCGACTCATCCTCTGTCGAAGCTACTTCAGCAGAGTCGTTTGCCACGCCCGTCTGGATCGGCTTGTCTTCCCCTGTGTCCCCACAGGAAGCCTCGTTCTCCCCGCCCTTGGACATGAAGCCCGCCTCACGCAGTGCCGTGCGCACACGCGCAACGGTCGCTTCGTCGGTGGCATCGTCGAAGCAAAGGCTACCGTCCTTCATGATTTCGAACGCACCGACCTTGTAGGAAAAGCTTGGTGCGCCGCAGTAGGTGGGCTTCATCTCGAGCACCTTTCCCACAATCCCGACCATCGCCTTGCGCTCTTCCTTCTGGATGTTGTAATTGACCTTCATGGTGGTTTCCTCCTTTATGAACTTTGGTCATTACATTCATCACTCGTACGGGAAGAATTAGCAAGCGGATTGTGTTGTATACACCATAGCCTCAGTGAGATAAACCGCAGTGCGTCATCATTTCACAGAATGAGGAGCAGTCATGCGCTCGAGCATCTTGCCCGTCATCCAGATCGCCCCGTCAATGACAAGCGGCAGGAAGATGCGGTCGCGGAATCTGCACCATCCCGTCTCCTTCTCTGCGCTCTCACGAAGTGCCGCCGTATATGCCGCCGATACTTCACGCGCCGCCGGGAGCCCTTTCTCGTGCATCCAGAGGACGGTCGCTTCCTTTGCCTCCGTCCGCACGAAATCTCCCACATGATTCTTCAGTTCATTTTGAATGTGTTCCAGTTTCATCTTCAACACGCTCCTTCATAATCCGTTACCCCACGCGCAATGGCGCGGGCAAATTCATCCTGCCGGCTGCGGAGCAATTCTGCGTCACTCGCATGGTCAATAAACGCAAGCTCCACAAGTACAGCGACCGCATCCGTGTTGCTCAGAACGTACAAACCGTTGACACCGGGCTTTGCCCCCTTCACGCCGCGATCCACAGTTCCGAGCGCATCCACAATTTGGCTCTGGATGCACTGTGCCAGTTTCTCCCCCTCGCCGCTGCCGTAGTAGTGCCAGACCTCCGTCCCCTGTGCCACACCGTTGCACGCATTGCAGTGGATGGAGATAAACACATCGGTATCCGCAGAGTTGGAAGCTGAGACAACTTCATGCAGACTGTCGGATTGGAGACGACCGACCACCTCAACACCTGCGGCACTCAAATAGTCCGCCGCAAGATCAGCGACATTCTTTGCCACATTACATTCCCGCAGTCCATAGCCGCACGCCCCCGGATCGGGGTTCCCGTTCGGGGCGTGACCCGGATTCAAAAACACACGCATTATGCTTCCTCCTTTGGTTTCGGCACATCCGCATACGGAATGCGCTCACCGTCATGTTCCAAAAACACATCTTCGGCATTCCCGCCTTTGCTCTGAATGTATCGCTCGACAGCGACATCCACGAATTTCGCCTCAAGCTCCACGCCATAGCAGATACGCCCCAGCTGGTCGCAAGCGATGAGCGTTGAGGCAGAGCCGAGGAAGCCGTCAAGAACGATACCATTCGTCTGCGTACACTGCTTGACGAGATACGCGATAAGCGGCACGGGCTTCGAGGACGGATGACCGCAGCCGTCCTTCTTCGAGTCCTTGATGCGATCAAAAGAGAACACCGTAGTCTGCTTCTGATCGCCGTACCATCTATGCCGTCCGTCTTTGCGCCATCCCCAGATAATCGGCTCATGGATATACTTCCAGTCCGTCCGTGTGAGTACAAGGCGATCTTTCTTCCACACCAATCCCGCGCCAACTTTAAAGCCCGCATCCTCATAAGCGTCATGAAAGATGCGGGCTTTTGCTGTCGCGTAGAAAACATAGATGGAGGCGTCCGTTGCCATCACCGAGTGAAAGGCGGTAAAAGCGGATTTGAGGAACTCGTAGGCGTCCTTGTCATTCAGATCGTCGTTCTTTATTTTCCCGGAGGAACTTTCCAGAGCCACAAAATACGGCGGGTCCGTGCAGACGAGGTTGACTTTCTCACTGCCGAGCAGTCGCTCGTACGTCTCCGGCAGTGTGGAATCTCCGCAGATAACACGATGCTTTCCGAGATACCAGACATCGCCTGTTTTGGCAACACAGGGTTTAGCGAGTTCCACATCCACATCAAAGTCGTCTTCCTGCGCCTCTGCATCATCCAATGAAAGCAGGTCTGCGATTTCAGACTCGTCGAAGCCCGTGAGTGAGATGTCGAAGTCCATGCCTTGCAGGGCTTCCATCTCAACGCGCAGCATATCTTCATCCCATCCTGCGTCGAGTGCGAAACGGTTGTCTGCGAGGATGTATGCCTTCTTCTGCGCCTCGGTCAGATGGTCGACGAATACGCACGGCACGCTCTCCATGCCCTCTGCCCGCGCTGCCGCAACGCGCCCATGCCCTGCGAGAATGCCATAGTCCTTGTCGATGATGACGGGACTGACAAATCCGAACTCCCGCAGACTGCCGCGCAGCTTGTTGATCTGCTCGGGCGAATGCGTCCGTGCGTTGTTGGCATACGGTACGAGTTTGCTGATCGGAACGAGCTTCATCTCGGATGTCGTTTTGTTCAAATGACTTCCCTCCTTACTTCCTCGATCGGAGCAGCTGCTCCATTCTGTCTTCCTGCGGAGAGCCGACGAATGTGGTGGTGCAGTTCTGCTTCACGATGTCGAAAATCTCATACCAGAGCAGATTGGACTGCTTCTGAAACGCCTGTCCCATCTGAACAAAAGGGCTTGCAATCGCACCTCCTGTGGTCGGATGCTTGCCAATGAGCCCGTATTGACTCATTGCTTCCTCACATTGGATGAAACGGGCAAATGCCTGTGCGTAGCTTTCGATGAGACGCGGATTCACAAGACGCTCACAGCCGCGCTCCTTGAGCCACAGCCATGTTTCACGAAAAATCTCATCCGCACCGAGCGGCTTTCCGTTCCTCTGCCGTGCAGACAGGAATTCACTCGGAATTGGCATCTCCTCACCGTAGAGGTCAGCGGCATCCACAAGGTCTGTGCCGTCCAGTTCTGTCATTGGGAACTCCATGATGTGCGCTGTGCGCCCGCCCGCAATCTTGTCTGCCAGTGCTTCGGGTTTGTCTCCCGCCCGGATGCGCCGTCCGCCGCGATTTGTTCCGTCACGCGCCATCTTCTCGCCCCCATTCTTTAATACCCTGTTTGAACCGACGTTTTTGTGCGTGCGTCCCCTCCCCGGTCCAGTAACGGCGCGGTTTTAGAGATTTGACCGCCCCCTAGGGGTCTAGTGGTCGCCTCTGCCGCGCTGATGAATCCGCTCATGACAGGATACGCAGAGCGACATCAAGTTGCTCTTATCGTGCGTGCCGCCGTCGGCGAGAGATCTGATATGATGCACAAGTGTTGCGAGGATGTATCTGCCCCGCTCCTTGCAGGACTCACAAAGCGGATGCCCCGCCAAGTGACGGTCACGGATTTTCTTCCACGAATTCCCGTAACGCTCGTGCTGATCGTACCCGCGCGTAAAATTCTCGTAGTGTCGCTGCATAACTTTCTCGTGCGCCTCGCAGTAGCAGCTCTTTCGGTCTGTAAGATTCGGACATCCTGTCATGCGGCAGGGACGTTTCGGCTTTCTCGGCATCGCGCACCTCCATCAAAAAAGCCCTCGCGGAGAATTGCTTCTCCGAGAAGGCTGATTCCATATCCTATTCTTGCTGAGTATATCATATCACTGTCAAGGTAGTGACATCAAGGCGACATCGACTGCCATTTAGTGACATTTAGTGACATCGGAGAAATATTTTTCAGTCCGACGCCGTGAAGCCGATAGATTTGTCGCAGTCCGAGCTTCATCTCCGTCGCAATCTCCGCCCACGAACGGTAGCCCATGTAACGGAGATACAGGACTCGCCGTGCTTCTTTGTCCTCCACCTGCTGTATCGTTTCGTAAATCTCGGAACGCAGATCGACAAGCCGATCAATCTCAGCGTCAATCTTTTCTTCACGTTCGATGATTTTTGCAATGGTATCGGAAAGTTGGGACGTGTTCCTCGTTGCATTGCTCGGCATTCCCGTAATCACGGCAGTAGTCTTTTCTGCCATACTGCGAAGAACTGAGACCTCCTCCAACATACTCTGGATTTCATTGTCAATGTTCCATGCCTGACTGAGATACTCTTTTGCTGTCACTCAAACTCCCCCTCTAACTGTTGCAGAAGCCATTCTCCGTTTATACTCGTCAACTGACCAAACCATGCGGAACGAAAGAACCGCTCCGTGTCGCTGCGCATCGCCATCGCCTCGACATTCTCCGCCGCTTTGCGAAGAACCGTCCGCGCCCACCGATAATCCTTTGCCGCCTGTTCGATGATTGCATTGGCAAGAACCTCACAGTTCATCATGGGAAGCCACCTCCAGATTCGCTTTGACGGCATCAATCAGAGCCGTCTGTGTCTTGTCCTTTCGTTCAAGTGCCTGCATAACATTCTCATCAATCGTCCCTGCCGTGATGATATGGTGGATAACCACAGTCCCCGTCTGTCCCTGCCGATAGAGACGCGCATTGGTCTGCTGATAGAGTTCCAGACTCCATATAAGCCCGAACCAGATGAGCGTCGAGCCGCCGAATTGAAGATTCAGTCCGTGTCCCGCCGATGCTGGGTGAATCACGGCGACAGAGATTTTTCCTGCATTCCAATTCTCAATGTCTGCGCTCGACCGAATCTCTCGAACAGGAATCCGCGCCTTGATCCTCTCAAGGTCATGTCGATACCAGTACGCGACGAGTACGGGCTTTCCATTCGCACTCTCGACAAGATCTTCGAGTGCATCCAGTTTACGGTCATGCAGCTGGACGGACTTCCCGTCCTCCGTATAGACGGCTCCGTTTGCCATCTGGAGGAGTTTCCCGGAAAGTGCCGCCGCACTAACGGCATCAATCTCCGCACCACCAAGGGCAACCACCATGTCCCTCTTCATCCGGTCATAAAGTTCCCGTTCACGCTCATCCATAGCGACACACACGCTATTTGAGATGAGCTGCGGCATATTGAGATAATCCTTGGAACGCATGGAAATCGTAATGTCCTCAATCCGTCGGTAGATTTCATCCTCTGCACCCTCGTGCGGCTTGTAGCTGAACACCATCTGCTGGTTCCTCTTGTCGGGAAGGAAGAAGTCATTGCGGTAATGGGAGATGAATTTACCAAGCCGCTTGCCCATATCCAAAAGACGAAACTGTGCCCAGAGATCCATGAGTCCGTTTGCCGACGGTGTTCCCGTCAGTCCTACGATCCGCTTGACCGAGGGACGCAGCTTCAGGAGCGAGCGGAACCTTTTCGCCTGATGAGATTTGAACGATGACAGCTCATCTATGACGATCATATCAAAATCCAACACTGCGCCGCTCTCTTCGATCAACCACTTTACATTTTCCCGATTGATAATATATACATCCGCACGCCGCATGAGTGCTGCCGTCCGTTCCCTCGGTGTTCCCATAACCACAGAGGCGCAGATGTTTTTCGTATGCTCCCACTTTATGATCTCCGACGGCCATGTATCCCGCGCCACGCGCAGCGGAGCGATAACGAGCACCTTGCCGATCTCAAAGAAGTCATGCAGGAGTTCTTCGATTGCCGTAAGAGTGATGACTGTCTTGCCAAGCCCACAATCCAAGAAAATCGCGGCTTCCTTGTGATGAAGGATAAACTCTTTGGCGTATGTCTGGTAGAAATGCGGTTCATAGTGCATTGATAATTCCTCCAATCTCTTCTTTTCCATCGACCACATAGACCTTGAATCCGAGCGCACGCAGCTGCTCGATACGCCGCACCTGCAAGGGGCGCGGCTTCCTGCCCGGAGCCTTGAGTTCCATAAAGCACATCTTTCCGCCCGGCATGAGCACAAGGCGATCCGGCACACCTGCACATCCCGGAGATATGAACTTCAGTGCAAGCCCGCCGTGTAATTTTATGTATAACCTAGTGAATTTCTCCAAATCCGATTCACACATTGAGATTCCTCGCTTTCCCGATTTCATGTGATAGTGTTGTGTGTCACCACCTATACTATATATATAATATATATTTATATATCCTATACTCTTCACTCTTTTCTCTGTTCCTATATATAAAGGGTATAAGAAGTATCACTTCTGTCACCAAAGGTCTGTATCCCAAAAACCACAGGGGCGGAGTACGGTGATACCCTTGTGGGTTTTTACTCACCGCACTGCCACAACCTGCATCTTAGTCTTTCAAAAAATCATCTTCGGGTGAACTCCAGAAGCCTGTATATTCCTGAAGTGCTTCCGGTCTCAGCAGGAGATCCCGATAGACATTTCCATAACTTCGCCGTATGGTCATGGAACTGAAATCAGTATGGTAATACCGAGCCAGTGTAGTTCTGAACTCCCGTGCGGTCTTTGCGAAGCCGTTGTTGTTGTCCCTGCACCATGCCTGATAGATGCGGTAGACCTTGCCCGTTGTGACCTCGCTGCATTTTGCACCTTCGGGACGTTTCATCATGCACTCTGCATGGAAGGCAAGCACGGAGTTGTTCTCGACCATATATTCCTCTCTTGCCGACAGAACCGACTGCGGCTCCGTAAAGCGGTAACCATTTTGGATGACCGCACGCAGCGCATGGATGGCTTTGCGAACGATCCCGTCACGCTCGGCATAGAGCTTTTCTCCGAGAAGCCTGTCCTGCTTTTCAAGCGGGATAGCATTCTTGCAATGTACCTGCATGATACGGTCATGTACCCACTGTCCGTCATCGCCGCCGAACCTCGGCAGCTGATTCATACAGAACCAGAACAGTCCGTTGAAAGTGAACTCGAATCCGTTCTGCCCCTTGAACTCCGCGAAGATGCTGTCCCCGCCCGTGCATTTCTTGAAGGTCTTAAGTTCATCCACGGTGATGAAGCTCATATCCGAGCTGCCCGCAAGGCGCATTCCGTAGATCAGCCCCGTACCAAACCGCGCCTCGATCTCACGCAGATCAATGCCGACGTAGTTTCCTCTGCCGAGCAGCTGCTCCACCAGACATTTGAGACGGGATTTTCCCGTGTCCCCCGCACCGTACATAAAGAGAGCTTTTTTCATACGCCATCCTTTGACGTTGGACAGACACGCACCGATGAACTCGAGCAAAAGCTGCTGAATCTCCGAATTCCCGTCCGTGAGGGTTTGCATGAAGTTGTCGAACACAGGAGTCTCAATCTCCTCCTTTGACCACGCGCACGGAATCTGTATGGTGGATAACAGGTCGGAAGCATGCTCGGTCAGTTCCATCGTGGAGAGATGGAGAATCCCGTTCTGGAAGTTGATGATGTCCTCGTCGGCATTGAGGTCAGAGTCCTTGATGTAGTTCAGATCCGTTGTGAGGATGCGAAACGTCTCATCCACCTTTCGCATCTCAATCATCTCTGAATCGTAGGATGCAATGCAGTTTTTGATGAGACCTTTCAGCATATCGTCCGCATAGAGACGGTACACACCGCCCTCGTAGACATAACGCAGCACGCCATGCCGTGCACTGTCCCGAACGAAAATGTAGTGCAGGTTTTGCCGAATGTAATCTGCAAGTGCCGGACAGCTGATGACGGGATTTCCCTTTGCGTTGAAGTGAATGAAGTCCGGATGTTCCATCGCTGCTGCATGGAACACGCCATGACACGCTTCCACGCCCGTACGGATGGTCGCTGCCTTGTAATCCGCACGCTCCCATTTCTTGCGGTAAAGGGCAGACATACGAAAGACCGCATCAATCATCTCCGCATCGTCTCCCGTCCGAAAGGCAATCAGGGCACAGAGGGCGGCATCTGCTTCCGAGGCACTGCCGTACTCCGAGATGTCACCACGGTCGAAGAGCCGTGCAAACTTCCCACCGTTCTTCGCTTTTCGCAAAGAACAAACGATGTCGAAGACGGCGCGGTCGCCGTCCTCATTTGGACGATAGTTCACGGGCTGCTTCCGCAGCATATCTTTCTGCAGCGTGGTCAGCACGGCTTCCGTACCGTCGGCAAACGGTACGCCATGCAGCACATCCCCCGTGAAGACGGCAAATCGGTTGGTCAGTCCGCCAACGTAAAGCTCCATGCCGTTGTGCGGATTCTTGACATAAAATTTCGGGTCGAGCTTCTCCTTGCCATCTGCATCCTTCTTTTTCGGAATGCGGTCATAGTCACAGCAGCCGTAAAGATGAATGCCGTTGCCGCTGACGGATTTCTCGGCATAGGTGTCATGTCTGCGGATCTGCAGCTGCACCATCGCATCCGCTTCGTCCCTGTGGTCAATGTCCAAGAAATACATTCCCTTCGGGATAATGAAGCCGACACCGCTGTAGGACGATGCCTCTGCCGCACGCCGGGCTTCCTCGAACGTCACCCAACTTGCCCGAAATGCATGATTCGATCCCGTGATACCGCCGTCTGCGGCACAGGGCTTCTTCGTGGACTTTCCATCCTTTTGGACATACTTCCAACAGACCCAGATTTTCTCTTTCTTGAGTTCGTCGACGGTCATCCCCATACGACCTCCTCGCATTTCGTGTTGAAATACCGTATCGGGATGCAAAGAGAACGCGCCTTGGCGATCTCTTCCTCCATCCCTTCGGTGATTTCCGTACCGAATGCCCAGAGTTCCCTGCACTTGCGCAGGAGAACAAAATTCATGCGAATCGCAAGAGCGCGATCCTGCTCCTCGGCCATGAACTGTGGGAACAGCAGATGAGGTGCCAGAGGAATACACCCACGCCGAACGGCAAAGCGGCAATACTCCCGCGCCCGCATGATATTGACACGCGGATTGTTACGGTATGCCGAACATATGTAGATGATCGGGAAAGCGGCGTTCATCTCCCTCTCGAGCGTCCTCATTGCTGCTCCCGCCGTCGGATCCGGATAATGTGATTCATTGAAATACTGCATGATACTACGCTCCCTGCCTACATGGACGTTTGCTCAAAACTGAGCGAACGTCCGTACAAACTGCTCAATACGTCCACAAAACATTACCGCCTGAAAACTTCCTGCAGTACATCCACATGATAGGTATTCACCATGCCGTACTTGGCATCGTACTCCTTACCGATGTGGTAGCCCTGCTTTCTGGACATTACTGACGCTTTGCGACCAAGCCCGGCGGCAACATCATGACTCACACCACGGATTCCCATAAGATTGGTGTAGCCAATGATGGTGTAGTGGTGCTGATCGATGGTCATCTGCTTGGACTCGACCTCAAGAAGCCGCTCGTCCACCTTGTCAATCCGTTCATTTGCCGCCTTGATTGCCTTCGCCTGCTCCACCAGACGCTGCGCACTGTACAGAAGAAATTCCTCGGGGGTCATGTTCCTCATAGGATTGAAGTAGCTTTCTTCCAGCTCCTCAAAGACATCCCATGCACGATTCGTCCCGAGCATCTTGCAATGGCGCGCCGCACCTCGTTTCGTCCAGAGATAAATCGTGGATGCAAACTTGCTCACAGGCAGGTCGAAATTTTCGACTTGCCTCTTGAATCCCTTGAGATCACTTCCTTCAAGCCTGAAGTAATGTTTTCCCTCCGCAAACCGATCTTTGTTGTTGTTGAAATTCTGTTTGATGTGCTGGATATCACAGCCATACGCCTCGGCAAGCTGTTCCGTGGTCATGACCCGGATGCTGCTGTGTTCCAAAACCTGCAAATCTTTCATGGTAAATTCCTCCAATACTCTGTAAATACTCCGATGACGGGGAAATGTCGTCCCCTTCTCAAAAGACAGCGGACAGAAAGAGGCATATTGGTCACCCGTTGCAGGAAAATTTATTTGTTCAATCGAATATTTCTAAAGCAAAGGAGGATAAGGCAGATGGTACGATCTATCGTCAAGGATGCAATGTTTCTCGGGCAGCCATCCGAGGAGGCCGTGAAATCCGACCTCCCGATTGCCAACGACCTGCTCGATACGCTCAAAGCCCATGTTGGACACTGCGTCGGACTTGCCGCCAACATGATTGGAGAGAAGAAACGCATCATCGCCGTATGCGTGGGTAAATCTCATCTCGTCATGCTGAATCCGGAGATTGTAAAAGCATCCTCCGAGCAATACGAGGCAGAGGAAGGATGTCTCTCCCTACCTGGACAGAGAAAAACAATGCGGCATGAATGGGTCGAAGTCACATACCGCGACATAAAATTTCGCAAGCAGAAAAACAAGTTCTCCGGCTTTACGGCACAGATTATTCAACATGAGATGGATCACTGCAACGGAATCTTGATATGAAAACCTCGGGCTGCACATGAACGCAGTCCGAGGTTTTCATATAATGGTAATTCGTATTTTATTGACTTTCTTGCTTGTTTATTTATATAATACAAGCAAGAAAGTTTTTTAGGAGGTGATTCACATGACGCAACAAGCTGTTATCATGAACCTCGTCCATCAAAATAACGGTATGCTGACAACAGCGAAAGCTGTGTCTTCCGGCATGTCCCGCAGTATGCTGGCACATCTCGTCAAACGGGGACAGTTGCTCCGTCCGTCCCGCGGCGTATACACTCTGCCTGAAATATGGGAAGATGAATTCCTCAATCTGCAAACACGATTCAAACGCGGCGTCTTCTCACACGAAACAGCTCTCTTCCTCTGGGATCTGACGGATCGAACGCCGATTTCCTACCATATGACCTTCCCAACAAACTACAATCTGGCCAATCCAAAAAAGGAAGGAATCCGCTGTGCGCAGGTGAAGCCGGAGTGGTATGCGCTCGGTATAACAGAGGTAAAGTCACCTGCTGGGAATTCGGTGCACTGCTACTCCGTAGAACGGACACTCTGCGACATTCTTCGCCCACATCATACCGGCGACATTCAGGTCACCGCAAAAGCATTCAAACGCTATACGAACAGTCCGCAAAAAAACATTCCTCTGCTCTCTGAGTACGCACAGCATCTCGGTGTAGAGAAAAAGATACGGCCGTATCTGGAGGTACTGCTTTGAAGAATGCCATGCAATTAAAGGCTGCCATCAGCAAAATGGCAAAGGAAAAGCACATTCCTGCCCAACTAGTGATGCAAAACTATATGTTGGAGCGACTCCTGGAACGCATCGCCCATTCAAGATATCAAGGAAACTTCATCCTAAAGGGCGGACTGCTGATTGCCTCGATGGTTGGTCTTCATTCACGTGCCACGATGGATATGGACGCCACCATCCGAAATCATCCCGTAAACGAGAACAGCATAAAGACAATGTTCGAGGAGATCATCTCCATCCCCATTGACGATGATATAAGCTTCAGCTTCCAAGGTTTAGGAGAAATCCGAAAAAACGATGCCTACGGTGGATACCGCATCTCACTGACCGCAAACTTTCCCCCTATGAAAGTTCCTCTAAAACTGGACATCACAACCGGCGACAAGATTACCCCCAAAGCAATCGAATACAGCTATCCGATGATGTTCAGCGACGGTACGTTTGAGATTTTTGCGTACAATCTTGAGACAATCCTTGCCGAAAAATTGGAGACAGTAATCTCTCGCGGCGACCAAAACACACGTCCAAGAGATTACTATGACATTTTCATCCTCAGCAAACTGAAAGGACATGAGATTGATCGTGACACTTTACATAAAGCACTGTCCGAAACTTCGCAAAAGCGCAATTCCGGTGACCTAATCCCGCAGTATCACAGTATCATGGGGCAGATTGTAAAGAGTACAGCAATGCAGCAACACTGGAAAACATATCAGCGCGATTATGAATATGCGAGAGAAGTCGATTTTTCCTTGGCCTGCGAAACCATTATCAACATTATGGATTCACTTCGTTGAACCGAAAAGCAAGCGGCATCTGTCAGTCAGGCAGATACCGCTTTTTTCATTCCTTCCGATAGAACTCACACTCATATCCATCCGCCTTGAGCGGCAGCCCATTCGCCCACGGTGGATTCTCTGCCATGATGGAGCATATCTCTTCGATTGAGGAGACTCCATGCGGCACTTCGAGCACGATTTCATCATGAATGTGCATCACGATGTCAAATCCCCTGTTTCGCAACTGTTTCATTGCACAGACAAGCAGATCGCGTGCCGTCGCCTGTGTGATATTCTCGACCAGTTTTCCGCCGAACGTCTCTATCCTCTCCCACTTCTTTGTCATACCAAGGCCTTCATAGGTGACGGATTCCCCTCCGAATCGGTTCTCTCCGATGCGTGGCTTCGCATACGCAAGTTCTCTGCCACTCGGCAATCGTATAAACAAAACGCCACTCTTATACGCACAACGAATGCCATGTGTTTCTACTTCAACGCGTCGTTTCACACAGGTCTTGACGGCACGATCCACATCCCACCAGAATTGTACGATATGTGGATTCGATGCACGCCACAAATCCACGAGCGGTTGAAGTTCCTCCTCCTTCATGCCGGACTCGACCGCGCCCATCGCAATCAATGCGCCGACGGAGCCGCCGTATCCACAGCTCAAAACCGCCTGCTTCCCTTTCTGCCGTAGTTCCGCATTCTCGCCGTGCTTTTCGACAGTGCAATGGAACATGCGGGATGCCGTTTCGCAGTAGATGTCTCCGTTCTTTTGAAACACATCGAGTACCCACTGCTCTCCCGCAAGCCACGCGAGAACTCTTGCTTCGATGGCAGCGTAGTCGGCGACAAGGAAGCGGCAGCCGGGGCGTGGCACAAATGAGGTGCGGATGAGCTGCGAGAGAACATCCGAGGTACTGTCATAGAGCATATCCAGAAGGTCGAAATCACCGTCTTTGACAAGCGTGCGAACCTCCTTCAGCTTCGTGAGATGGTTTTGGGGCAGATTCTGTAATTGAATAAGTCGCCCCGCGAAGCGCCCCGTTCTGTTTGCACCGTAAAACTGGAACAATCCACGCGCACGGTGATCCGCTCCCGTGACCGCTTCCATTGCCATATACTTCTTGACGCTTGTCTTGGATAGTTGCTGCCGCAGTTCCAATATCTCCCGCACATCTCCCGTTGCTGTTTTAAGCATTTTGGTCACTTCACTCTTTGCAAGAGATTCCACCGAGAGTCCTTTCCCGTGCAGCCAGTCCATAAGCTGAAGCGGAGAGTTCGGGTTCTCAAGATCCGTGAGATTCTGTGCCCGTTCAAGGCAGACCGCCTTGCTGCGCTCATCGCAACGAATCGCCTGTGCTACAAACACTGTATCTACCAAAATCCCACAGTCATTGATTTCTTGGTCGATGACGTAGTTCTCCCACTCACTCTCCGGCACAGGAAATTTCTTCAGCCGCGCTTGAATGGCCATCTCCGTTTCCACATCCCGCTTGTTGTATTCCGTGAATAGTTTCCATTTTTCGGGAGCATCCGCAGGAAGATTGCGCGTCCTGCCCCCGTTGCTTTTGGAGGCCTTGCAGGGAACGCAGAAATACCGTATGAGGTCTTTCCCCTCCTCCATTTTTTGACGATCAAGACGCAGCACCGTTCCTACGTCTTTTAGGGATAATGGCAGCCCAAGCGTTGCCGCCCAGATCATGGAGCAACGCCATGCGTTCGGTTTTAGGTGAATGCCTAGATGCCGTGAAAGGCATACGCGCTCAAACATGGCGTTGAACGCCCATTTTGTGACAGTCTCATCCGTTAGTGCCGCAAGAATCTCTTTCGGGATCTCTTCCCCATTCGCCAGATCCACAACCTGCACTTCTCCTCCATCCACAGAATATCCGAACAGCAAGATTTCAAAATCCTCTGCCTCCGCATATTTATATACGCCCGCCTTTGCAAGTGGGACGCTTGAAAATGTCTCAATATCGATACTGATTGACTTCATATCTGTTCTCCCATAAAAACAGGCGACGGCTTGCGCCGCCGCCCATTCCTGCAAATTCCGATTGGTCAGCTGAGGAAATCCTCATCCTCGCCGTCAAGGCTCTCAAAATCCGATGCTGCCGATGAACGCCCGCCGAGGGGTTCGCCATCCTCGAGTTTCTGGATGTTCCCGAGTCCGCATGCGATGCCCTTGTTCCCGTTGGTGTTGAATGCATAGAGCGTAATGCTCACACGCGCATAGCACCCGGAGTACACCTCATCGCGATCCAAAATCGGCTGAACCTTGCGGTTCACGATCTGCGGAGCCGTCCGAGAGTTTGCGTTGATGAAGTAGGCATCTTTGTAGTCCTCGTCATCGGGACGCTCGACATCACCATCGCGCAGTGGTAGCTTGATCGCTCCCTTGTTCGGCTTCTTCCCGCCGAACTTACCGATGCCCGCTTCGATTGCCGCATCCACCGCTGCATTGATATCCTTGACGGTCTTGGTATCCGACTTGGGAATGATGAGGCTGACGGAGTATTTCTCCTCGCCCTCGTTGATGGATATTGGCTCCCAGACATGTGCATAGGAGAGACGAACCTTGCCCGTGATGACCTTCGTGTTTTTGTTCTTTGTTGCCATTTTACTGTACCTCCGTAATAGCTTTGAATTCTGACCGGACATTACCTGTGTGAATCGCCGGACGCTTGTCTGAAAGCGGAACGAGCGTCGGCTTGCCGGGCGGCTTTTCAATAAGACCGCCAAGTGTTTTTGCAAACATTTCTTTTCCCATGAGTTTCTCCATTTGCGTCAGTGGAATGAGTTTCTTATCGAAGATGTCCGTATAACCTGCCGCTTTCGCCTCCCTTACAACGGCATCTTCATCTTTGTACTTTCGGACGGAGCGGCCTTCCACCACTTTGAAGCCTTTCCAAGCCTTACCGTGATTGACGGCAGCATCCGTTGCGTAGACGAGGATTGCATTTGCCCACTTGATTAGGTCAGGAATCTCGCCGAGGACTTCTTCGATCTCCTCGTCCGTAATGAGCGGCGGGAGTTTGAACTCCTCCCTCGCAAGGCGAAGTTTCTCCTCCGCACGGGCTCTGCAGCGGACAGCGGCACGGCAGAACGTACACCATTCTCCCGCACAGAACGCGCCCTCGCCCGCATAAGCGAGACGCGCTTTCTCCACAAGGTCGTCCCTTGCCCATCGGATGAGGTCTTCTTTTGTGAGCGACCATGTGCACACATTTTCCCTGCGGGGCTGGAAGATGCTCATGGAGATTGTCTGGATGTCATAGATCCCGTCGAGGAGATCCAATGCACCGAGCGCGTAGAGCATCATCTGGGGATTGTGTTCCGCCTCCACGAGTACGCCCATACCGTATTTGAAGTCAACAATGTGGAGCCTGTCTCCACCAACGATGATGCAGTCTGCCGTTCCGAACGCCTCCGGCACATAACGTGTGAGGTCAAGACGCTGCTCGACAAGCACCATCGGCGAAGGAATTTCTCCCATCTGTTCCTGAACGAACGAAACATAGTCATCGGAACAGCGATCCATCTCATCATCTTCAAAATCCGAGTGCGGGCGCTTGCAGCGGAGCTTCAGAAGTTTACGCAGCTTATGCTCACAGAGCGCGTGCGCTGCTGTTCCTTCGGCGGCTACTTCACTCGATGAAGATGGAAATTCACGTTCAAGGCAAGCGGACGGTGGACAGTTCATCCACCGATGTGCCGCCGAAGGCGACAACAATGCGTGTGTCCCCATCAGAGATCCTCCGCTTCTTTCAACATGCCGGCGTAGGCATCGACGGGGATGTTACTCAATCGATCCGCACCATACTTCGTAATGAGTGCCTTGACCGCCTCACGCTTTCCCTCCGTACTCTTACGCACGAGAACAGCGCGTACAGCTTCAAGTGAGACGGCTTTTTCGTCTGTCTGTCCAGACTGTATTGCTTCCAGTGCTTCGGCTGCGTCGCGCAGCATTTGGGGGAGATCTTTCAGATCAACCATGTCCATCAGTTCCTTTCATCAAGATTTTCTTTGCGACATTACGGGCAATCAGACTGATTACCATGAGAACGGCTGCGATTTCCTTGCTTCGCATTCCTCTTCCCTCCTTTCACAGGAGAGCGGACAGAAACCGGCGAAACGGTCACCGTATTTTCAAAAAAATTTCGGAGTATCGCAAAAAGCTTATCTTTTCGCTTGTGAACAGCGGTCTTGGATTTACCAAGAATGTCGGCGATCGTACGCTCGGATTCGCCTTCTCCGATCAGTTGGAGAAGCAGTCGATCTTCCGGGGCGAGATCTTCCATCGCCTCAAGGAGCTGCTCTATCATGAGTTTCTGGATGCAGAAATCCTCGAGGCTCATCGAAGAAACCGCCTCCTCGGGCATCATGTCAATAGAGGATTCCCTGAACACAGGCTGTGTGCAATGATCGCAGTCATGGTTGCATGCATCCTTACGGCTCTGATTCACACAAAGCTTCTTCGCTCGCGTTGCTTCCTTTTGTTCACGCCATATTGGGCGCATATATTCGCGGTATACCTCTTCCGTCACCGGAATCTTCACAACGCTTTCCCGTCGATTGCCGATCCACCACCATTCGATATCTTGGGGATCAATCTCGAAATCCCTGATCGTCTCGGAGGTAACTTCCATTGGAATGAAATACTGCTTCATCGTCGTATCCTTTCTGACAAGACAAGGTCAGCGGGATACAACGAAGGCCGATGCACTTGACGTACACCGGCCGCAATTACCTAAAAATGGACATAGCGGTAAACGGTGGGACATCGAAGTGCCGTATTCATTGCATTTTTTTGCAATGTGGTCTTCGTATGTTCCCGCCGCCTTTAATGGCCATCTCAAGGCTTTGAGGTTTTAAACTGAATCACTTGATATAAGAATTTACGACCTCATTATTTTCCCCTCCTCAAAAAGACTTCCCCTCTCCTAGCTTAATTACAATTGAAGGCCGCGAGTTTTTGACAAATAAAAAACCGCCGGAGTTATCCATTTAGCCTTATGGCTGAATCAGATAACTCCGGCGGTTAGCTCCACGTTATTTACGGGGCATGTTGCGGTAGCTTCATGTTTCGTGGTTTCAATTTATTCACTTGGTAAACGACATCTTCCCAAAGGATTTTGACATACCGATTTGTTTTCTGATCCTTGCGAACCAGATAAATTTGCTCATCCTCTTCAAGGATTGCATCGCAGAAGCGTGGAGGATTGGCACAGTCGCTGCATAGGCTACGAATTTGTATCTTCATACACAAGGAACCTCCTCAAAATGGGATATCATCTGCGTCAAATACCGGTGGATCATCTTCCAAGTCATTCTTCATAAATGCATCAATGACGTATCGTATGTTCTTGTCAATTTTTGGATGCCTCATATTCTCACTGACGGTTGTATATAAGCCATCAATAAGGCGAGAAATCGTAGCTTCTCCCTTATTATCGCAAAGGAACTGAGGTTCCTGTCCCGGCGAGGTCATCCAGATTTCTATGGCAAAGGTATCAGGATCTGAAAAAGATGAGTATGTTTTACAGATATTCATTAGATGTAGAAGTGTACCGTTCTTCATTCGTAAGGAATAACAATCCTTATGCACCCCCGTATTGCAATCAAAGTTATGAGACGCGAACACAACCTGAGTAACTTCTCCGACTGATTCATCGTAATCATTTGATGCATCGTACGTACGTAATTTGAATAATGGATGCCCAGTATCACCATACTGATTTTCCTGCAGCCGATTTAATTCCTCCTTCGATTCCCGTATCCAGTCAAGACTATCTGTGATGGTATCACTATTGAGCTTGCCCAAGAACGACATAAGATACTTCTCGGTCGGCGTAGCATTTGTCAAATCTGCCCGCAGTAAAGTGTCGACATTGATCTGCAGCAACTCTGCGATCTTCATTACAAACTCGACCCCCGGCTTTGACTTTTCGTCCTTGCTGGCACGAGAAATATATCCGGCACTAACTCCTGCACTGTTCTCAATCTCACCTATTTTTAGATCATGCTTCTTTATCAAATAGGAGATATTGTCAAAAAACAAGGTTCTATCGAAATCTGTTGGCATTTTTGTCACCTCTTTCAAGTATGGTCTCATTTTATCAAATATTTATGTACTCGTCAACTATTTTTATTGCTTTTATATTTTCATCAATAATCTTTGTCGCATGATTAACTCTACAATATTTTCTATATTATCACCTAAGATGCCCCTATAAGTAATATCCCTACTCATATTCATTAAATATCTGATGTCATGTCAATAAAGTTGAAAATTTCTCCCCATAATATTCGAATATAATCCGATTTGTATTTCATTCTGATCATTTTTATCCTATAAAGGATCCGCTCCCGTGTCATCAAGACATGACATGAGAGCGGCTTACTATGTAGAACTCCTCTTTTGAGATGATGATAAGGCTATACTAAAAATGACAAAAATCAATATGCAGGAGCTAAGGCTGTAAATGTCGAATACTTCTAATGTGTAATGTGAAAATTCATTAATAGTTGTTGATGTTATTGTTGATGTTAACTGAAAGGAACGATCATAAATGATTCATACATTGGATGATTTTATTCGTGAATATAATAAAATTTGCAATATGGGATGGATTCGAACCCACCGATCTGGACCTACGGGAATCGGAAAAACATTAGAGGATCTCCTTGGAATTCAGGAAAACAACATCGATGGTCCAGACTTCGGTGACTATGAACTTAAGTCATGTCGTCTTGGATCTAATAGTATGCTTACTATCTTCACAAAAACACCTCAACCCCGAGGAGCAATTAATACTTTGCGAATGACATTCGGATACTCAAGTGATGCGTATAATAACGACGAAAAGGTTCTTCATGCAACGCTATCTGCAGCTGGATTTACCTCAATCGCAAACACGGGGCATAGTCTTAAAATCTCTTGCAGCCCAACCCAAATATCAATTATAGACGGAGCCGAAACAGAACATGCGTACTGGACAAGGGAGGCGTTGAGAACGGCCTTCCAAAAGAAGTATAAGAATAAATTTATTTATGCTAAGGCACAAGCACAAGGTTCTGGGAAAGATGAAGAGTTTAAATTTGTAGAGGCATATGAGGTTTCTGGGTTTAACTATGACTCTTTTGTTACTTTGCTTGAGCAAGGAAAAATATACGTAGATCTAAGAATAGGACAATATCACGATGATCAAAAAGACGGACAAACTCATGATCATGGAACGGCGTTCCGAATCAAAGAAAATGATCATTCTCTGTTATTTAAAAACAACAACAGAATCGTATAAAAATAGTCCGTATTCTCCCCTTCTGAGGCCAATGTGGCCTCCTTTGCAGGAGATATCCCATCATTAAGTGATTGATTTATGATTTGCTGAGTCCATAAAACTTAGTACTAGACATGACATAATATAGCCCTCTTGTTTCGTTCTTGAATTTACGACAAGAGGGCTTTTTCTCTTCCCATTATCTCAATTAGGGTCCAGTATGCTCAAACAGCAAGGAGATAGTGGTTATTCTTTTCGAAGGATAACAATATGCTCCTTGGTCATAGTCGTATGGGTCTTCCCTATTTCGTTCGTAGGCGAATTTCGCGAAGGCATAATTTTGTTTGGTATATTTCTGTTTATTATATAAATAGGAACTAGACCATACTGTGAAGCTAGCTCTGTAATGATAACATCTGTTTCTAGCAATTCATTTTTTACAGTACGATTGCCTACTACCCAAAACTGATAGCCACCGGATTTAGTTTTCACTGCAACGCTCTTTATCGAAGCATCTAAATCTTTATAAAAGCTGTATACATCACCGGCTCGTTCAATATCGAGGTCTTTTATTTTTGAGAGAGATGCTCGCAGTGTTTCACTTTGAAGTGAAAACTCAAAACCATTTCGATACTTATTTCCCCCCATCAATGTTTTATCTAACCCCATAATATCTTTCTCAGAAAGATTATGTAGGTTTATCCATTGTAGCGAGAGCCGACTATACTCACCATATGCGACAGTAGTTCTACTATCACCGTATGGAGGAGAGGTTATTACTAAGTCAAATGAATTATCAGGAACATCTTCTAAAGTACAAGTATTGTTACTGTAAATTGTTGTTTTCGGTACAACTGCATTTTTGTCTAAAGCATCGCAAAAATCTTTCATTTTTTCTACATTGCGTAAGAGAATAGAGGAAAACTCGGTATAAGCATCCGGTTTGAACGTTAGCACTTTTGGAGCTGGCATCCTGAACATTTTAAATTCACCATTGCGGCGATTTGATACAAGACGTATGGATTCACTCATAGCGACAAACATAAAGTCTCTAATGTCAAAATCAGCGACTCTATGGATTTCCGATTTGATAATTGCCAGCTCTAAAATAACACGCGGTCTAAACCAATATCCAATATTTTTGAAGTCGGGGATTTGGATATCCAGTTTATTTATATTACAAAATTCAAGCAGTAATGATGGCGCATCGTCAGCCCATCCCTTTTTTGCAGAAATATCAAGCTCAAGAGTTTCAGAAATGTATGTATCGACTTTTTCTAAGGCCTCTTTGTTAGCGCATAGCCTATTATGTACATTTTCCAATAGTAATTCACACGATCTCTTTAGCTTTGGATAATCTAACCTAGTCGTTTTGACCTTACAAAGGAGCAATGCAAATGGATTTATATCATTACCAGCAACTAGATCCATACCACTCAGCATTCCTTCAACGAGTACAGTTCCCGAACCAGCAAAAGGATCAAATATAGATTTTACAGATTGAATATTACGTACTATTTTTATGATATTTCTACTGATCGGACTAACCATCATAGCAGGATAATTATGAATGCCATGTGTGTACGTTTTTGTGTCTTCTTCCTTGAAATCCCAATAGTTAGCCGGAAGTTTTTGAAGAACTTCAATTAGCTGCATGTCCTGTGATGTAAGCATGGGAACCGCCTTCATTTGTTTGTCTTCTGGTTTTACAACAGCACTATAGTCACCTTTATGGGTTTTAATTTCCACAGTACAAATAGTATCATTGTGCCAACCACCGTGAGGAATAAGTAATATTCTTTCTATCTCAAAACCATATTTGTACCCTATTCCACCACTGTTCCATCCAAATGTAATAACTTTTCCTCCAAGCTTAACTATACGAGAAATCGCTCTTTTATGATTTCCCCAAAAAGAAGCTTTGGTTGTATCCCATGTGACATTGTACCCGACACTATTATAACATTCACTGACTTGACGCGGAGAATATGGAGGATCATAAAGAACACCATCAACAGACTCGGAATCAAACATATTGAGAAAATCCAAGGCATCCATATGATAATCTGTATCATATTCTTTGCTTAGATCATTGGTGATACTTGCTATCTTGTTTTGATTGGCAAAAGGGTCTACCCACATTTTTGTCAAGTCAACTTCTTCAGACAGCAGTTTTTTAATAGGCGTCATTTCAAAGGTATTCTTATTGGGCATAGACCATATTCGTTCAATTCGTATATTATGAGTATCATTCACCTTTTTCATTTATTATCCTCTGTGGTCACTTCATCCACTTTTAGTACAAGACAGGAGTTTTTTTTATCAAAAAATATATTGAATTTTGACTTCCCTTTTTCAACATTTAAATTTGATAATATGCTCTTTGGCATTCTAATACGCATATCCTGTTGAAGAATATATGTATCTAAATAAATAAGATTATGATCCATAAGTATTTACCTCCAGACTATTTTTAGTCTGATAATAGCACAATACTAGTCTATCGTCAAATTAGTTAGCATACACATTTCCATAATGTAGATGGTCTAGTCCCTTATGAACACATTCTATACTTCATTCACTGTTTTTTACAAAAAACGAGGGGGACTCGCACATTTATGGCGAATTCCCCCGGGTAACAGTTCGGATTCTCCCTCATCAACCGAATCTATCGAAACCTCCTCTAAATCCACACGCTCTTATGGAGTATTCAAATGTGCTATTGCGACCATTTGTATCATCAAAACTATTTAAATACCATACTACGTTTCTACTCAATGACTTCGCTATCTCCTGCACATATATTAAGTCAGCTTTTCCATATGAAAAACCATACGAATATATCTTTTCAACAGGAGTTTTGCCAAGGAACTCAAAAAAACTATGATGAGTTTTCAATGCGTTCTGTACGTTTTTTCTAAGCATCCTATCAATATCAGAAAGATACCCCTCCGTTCCAATATTTTCTTGCTCATATTTTTCGTAAAGCGAATCATCTTCTCCATGACCAAATATGAAATCTTCTCCAAGTTTTCCATGAATATGACATACTTTTCTTATATTGTAAACATTCTCCAACGTGAGCGTATAATTTGTGGAAAAGAAGATATCTTTATTGTGATCAATGAGCTCCTGAAATTCTTTTCTAGGCTTTACATTATCAATTACTACTTGGTTTATCCACTCTGTAAAGAATTGATTTATAAAAGGAACAATCTTAACTATTGACTTCGATAATGGCTCATTGTTTCCTGCAGTCTTTAAGAGATTCTCTTCCCCATCTCTATCCATGACCATTTCAGAGAAACAATCACCATAATACTGTCCATATAAAGAGTCCTCAAACTTGCTCCATTCTATATCATTATTTGCATCAAAAACATTAAACCAAAAATCTGCTATATCACTATAATCATAGATATGCTCCAAATTAATCGTTGGGATATCATATATTTCATGTTCTGTTGGAGCATATTTCCTCTTCAGATATTCACGAAAATCTTTATAGGAGCTTTTTATACCATGTGACAAATCAAACCCATTCCCTATAATAAATAAATTACTCATCTTCTCTCCATACTACAAATGTCACAGCTTCACATAAGAGATCAAGCTACTCTCCCAATCTCATTACATTGTATCGTTATTGATGTTACGTCGTTCATCGCCACAATGAGGATGATACTCGACGGGAATGAAAGCGTTGCGTTCGCGCGCGCTACGGTGATGGTTCTGTCCTCAATCGGCTCTCTCAGTACCTCGAGCGTCTTCTTGCTAAACTCGGGCAGCTCGTCGAGGAACAGAACGCCGTGATGTGCGAGCGTCACCTCGCCGGGGCGCGGCACGCTCCCGCCGCCAATCATTGCAACCGTTGACGAGGTGTGATGCGGGCTGCGGAACGGGCGGTGCGTGACGAGTCCCGCCTCCTTCCCGAGCAGCCCCGAGATGCTGTAGATCTTCGTGACCTCGATGGCCTCTTCCTTCGTCATCTCCGGCAGAATTGAACTCATGCGACGTGCAAGCATTGTCTTGCCCGAGCCCGGCACACCGACCATGAGGACGTTATGACCCCCTGCCGCCGCAATCTCCAAGGCGCGCTTTGCCTGATACTGTCCCTGCACATCCGCGAAGTCATCTGCAAAGATGGGGTCTTCCGACTGCTTCGTTTGTGTGGGAACGGCGGGCGTCAGTGTGACTTCCCCTGTGAGATGGCGAATGAGCTGTGCGAGATTTTCCACGGCATAGACGCGCAGTCCGTCGATGAGAAGCGCCTCGTCCACGTTTTTGCCTGCAACATAAAAATCCGTCAGCCCCCGCTCCCGCGCTGTAATCGCCATCGGCAGAACGCCGCTCACGGGACGGCAGTTCCCATCGAGCGAAAGCTCCGCGGAAAAGAGCGCGTGCTCCACAGACTCTGCCGGCACCAGTCCATAGGCGACGAGCAGTCCCACCGCCATCGGAAGGTCAAGTCCGGAGCTGTCCTTTCGCACGTCGGCAGGCGCAAGATTCACCGTCACGCGCTCCTGCCGGAGCTGAAAGCCGGAGTTGCGAATCGCAGTGCGCACGCGCTCCTTCGATTCCTTCACCGACGTATCGGGCAGCCCCACCAGCTCAAATCCGGGCAAACCAAAAGAAGCGTCAACCTCCACATCGATAATCCGTCCATCTATCCCGAGGGTCGTCGCACCATAGGTCTTTGCAAACAACGGCCTTCCCTCCTACGTTTCAAATATAAGAAAATTATAACACAGGATAGGGTATGTTGCCTAATGATTCTTTGCAAAAGAAAAGATTCCAAACGTCAGAGGTGACGAATGGAATCTCTGTTGTATGAGTTTACGGGAGTATACTACAATGCCCCTCTCGTTATATCACACGGAATGTAATCATATCATCAAGGCAGTCCATCGTCTCCACATCGCAGATCTCATTCCCTCGAAGTGCCGTTTGAATATGGTAAAAAACGAGCCGAATTTTTAGGAAGCGTATAAACTCCTTCGAGCGGCGTTGATATCCATATTCCGCCATTAACGTCCTGAGTTTCATGCGGGCGTAATCTTTTTTTCCAAGATAAAGAATTTGCACACGCAGTTTCTTGAAAAAGAGATCTGTATTAAAATCATCATACATCAATGCAGATACATCCAAATTTCCGTCAGATAGATTCTGCACTGACGGGAACTCGGCATCAAGAATGATTTTATCCTGCATATAGTCCGACCAATACAGGATGTCCAACAGCCATTTTCGATAGTTTTGCCGATATTCCATCGACAAAAAGGATTTATCCTCTGTGTGCATCCGATGAGCAAGTTGGATCGCTTCCTTGGTAGATAATCCCTCCATAGCAATAATGCAGGCTACATCCAAGGCAGTGTATAGGAGTTCCTCCATCAGTATTCCCCTTCCGATTGATCGCCCTTCTTTCCGTTGCAGCTACGGCAAAGGATCTGCAAATTCTCGAGCACAGAGCGTCCACCCTTGTTCATGGGGATAATATGGTCTACATTAAGGTATTGCCGATTGGAAAATACTTTTCCACAATGAGCACAAACATAGCCGGAATCAAATTTCGCCTTGGCAAAAGCCCCCTCCCGCAACTCTTCTTCCAATGCCGGGTCTACTTCCTTGATTTTATCCAAAGGAAGGCACTCCAAGGTTCTTTTATCGTAAGTCACATTTGTCTCTGCCTCATAAATTTACGGATCAGAAAGTTTCAGAAGCTCAATATCCACCATGCGAAGGAAATAGATCTTTTTACAAAAGAACAGCTGCAGAAGATTGTCGTCTACGCCTTCCCAAAGTGTATCAAGATAGTCCTTTTTCTTCTTTGGGCCAAGATCCTCATCCCAAACATACTTGGCAATCGCAGGAACATCCAACTTGCTTCTGTCCACTTGGTCGAACGTATAGAATTTCGGCTCAGATTCCTTCTGTGCGTAATATTTCAAGATATGCCGCACATCTCTGGGGTCATAGGGTGGCACCATTTCGCGATTAAAAAACCGTTGTTTGCACGCCAACTCCAATTTGCCCAGCACGTCGTCGGAGAGATATTCGTCATCGGTATCGATGCCCTCAAACAAAGCTGGAAGCGCCTGCATCATTTTCTCATAGGCGTCTTGGGTGCTGTTATATACCATGACCTGATAAGAGAAGTCGATCCCTTCCTCGTTGATGTATTGGAACGCATACATACCCACAGGAATACGCTCCCAGAAAGGAACCGCCTCAAGCTGTTCCGTGTCAATGGCATCGTTTAGGATGGCGGCAAACTCCTCAATTTTGGAAATCGCAATCCATCGAATTTGTTGCTTTTTATACTCCGGACTATCTTTTAACGGCCATTCACTGTCTCCAACAAAAATAGTATCTGGGCTTACCCATGCAATATGTTCATTCCAGTTGTCAACAAAAGAGACAATGTAGGCCATATTGGTTCCGCCTGCTTTTTCGCCACGAAGAGCACGGCCGATCATCTGTGTCATAAGTATAGTAGATACTGTTGGGCGAGCGAGGAACACCGTTTTCGTCATAGGCAAATCAACGCCCTCTATGAGAATATTTACATTCACCAAAACCTGCACATCACTGGCACGAAATGCTTCCAGTTTACGATCATTTTCCTTGGCGCTGATGGTCGCACCCGTTCCCATATCCTTGATGGAAGAGACGATGTACTCTGACTTAATGCCCGCCTTGTTGAACAGTTTTGCAAGAGCAATCGCATGGTTAACGCTGACGGCAAAGACAATGGTCTTCCCATATTCGTTAGCCTTCTTCAAATAGGTATCCACAATCAGTTTGTTGCGTGGGCCGCTCTCCGCGATGCTTTGAGACAGTTCAGGAGACAGTGTGTCAAGATGCTGGATGCTTTCCCATGCTTCAAGCCCCAAATCTCTGCCATATTCCTCATCCGTATAGTATGTTTCAAAATGAGGATGAGAGAGAATTTGCCGATTGATGAGCTCCTTGAGGTCAACTTTGTAGACAATGCCTATGTCATTTTTCTTCGATTTGCCATCCGACATGCCATCTTTATAGATATGCGCTAAAAGCCCCTGCTCATTCTTAGCAGTACGAAAAGGTGTAGCCGTGAGACCAATCAGTTTAACATGCTCCACCTTTTCCTTGACGAAATCAATGACTCTCCGATATGTTCTTGCCGTCGAGTGATGGGCTTCATCCACTATGAGGAAAATTTCTTTCTCTCCAGCAAGCCACGGCTCAAGACGCTCCAGATTGGACTTCCTGCCAATACTGTCCTTACTTATGATAAGCAAATCATCCTTCGGATCAATGTTGACTGTTTTATCATGATTCGATGAGCCGGACACAATGCGATAGCGGAAGAACGATATGTGGGGGATTTCTGTGGAATAGGCAAATTTCTGAAAGGATTCAGCAGCTTGGTCAAGAAGCGTCTGACGATGGGCAAGCCAGAGAATCTTTTTCCTTTTGTCAAGCGCATGACGAAGCAGCCAAGTGGAAGCTGTATACGTTTTTCCCCCACCTGTGGGAAGTACCACAAGAGTACTATAACTGGCATATTCTTCGTCCATATGGTCAAGGGCACGGATCGCATCCAGCTGATGTTGATATGGATACCGAGTATTACTCCCGGGAATTGGATGCACTTCTCCTGCTGCTGGAAATTCGACATATTCTTGCGCCATGTTTTGTTGTTCCGCCTTTCAATTTTAGTTTAATTCCAATAGGATGCAAGGAGACCGACCGCCATCGGCAGATCAAGCCCCGCGCTGTCCTTTCGCACATCGGCAGGAGCAAGATTCACCGTCACGCGCTCCTGCCGCAGCTGAAAGCCCGAATTGCGAATCGCCTACGTACGCGCTCCTTCGACTCCTTCGCCGACGTATCGGGAAGCCCTACGAGTTCAAAGCCCGGCAGCCCCGGAGACACATCCACCTCAACGTCGATAATCCGTCCATCTATCCCGAGGGTCGTCGCACCATAAGTCTTTGCAAACAACGGCCTTCCCTCCCACGTTTTAAATATAAGAAAATTATAACACAGGATAGGGTATGTTGCCTAATGATTCTTTGCAACAAAAAAGAGATTCCTATATCATATTTTGATTGAAAACACACGGGGGACTATCGCAGCGCAATTATTTCCCTTATAATAGAAAACTACATCAACTGACAGGAGAACGCCCATGATCTACACAGCACACTACACCTCCCTGCTCGGCGGCATCACGCTCGCGAGTGACGGCATAGCCCTCACGGGGCTGTACTTCGATGGGGAAACGGGCTGTCCGCCATGCGATGCGGCACACAAAAAGGACCTCCCCGTATTCGGAGAGGCCATGCGTTGGCTCGATCTGTATTTCGCCGGCCATGAACCGGACTTCAGCCCTACGCTCAATCCCACGGGCACGGCGTTCCAACAGGCGGTGTGGGCGATTCTGCGAACGATCCCATACGGCGCGACGACGAGCTACGGCACGATCGCACGACGCATCGAGCAAAAGACGAAAAAGCGCATGTCCGCACAGGCAGTCGGCGGCGCGGTCGGGCGCAATCCGATCTCGATCATCATCCCGTGCCACCGCGTGCTCGGAGCGGACGGCAGCCTCACGGGCTACGCAGGCGGGCTCGACAAGAAGGAATATCTGCTGGGTCTTGAGGGGGTTCTGTGAGCGGACGCCCCTTACAGGAAGCGCAGCACCATGTGACGCTGCGCTTCTTCTCTGTCATATGATGCGGCAGTGGTTCTGTCCCTACTGCTGCCCCTCCTTCGTCTGCTGCGCGATGGCATCGCAGACACAGCCGCCCGCAGGCGTGACAGCACGACGCTTGCGTGCCTTGTGCGCCTCATAGCGGCGTTTGCCCTCCTCGAAGGCGGCACGCGCCTCCTCGGTATCGAGCGTGAGCGGCGGCACGGACTTCGGCCGTGCGTTGCGGTCGAGCGCAACCATGGTGAAATACGCCGAGAGCGCGAGCTGCGGCTCGCCGCCGTCGTCCAAGTCCTCGACGATGACGTTGACGGCGACCTCCATCGAGCTGTGCCCGACATAGACGATGTCCGCCGTCACGACGACGAGATCGCCGATGCGGATGGGCAGGTGGAACTCCAGCTCGTCCACGCGTGCCGTTACGACGTTCGACCGCGCATACCGCCGCGCCGCCGCATATGCCGCCGAATCCATCAACTTCATAATTTCGCCGCCATGCACATTCCCGTTCGGGTTCGTCTGGCTCGGCATCATGACCTCACTGATGACGATGCGGCTGTCTTTCATTTTGCATTCCTTCATTATATATCTCCTATCATAAATTTTTCATTAGAGTGTCCATTCTATCATACTTTGCTGAAAATAATCCGTTACATTTGCTACGCGCCTTGACATCCACGTACATTTCTGTGATATAATTCGTTCGGGGAAATTCGGTTCTATGATAAATGTTGCGGGAAAATGAGTACAGCGATGCTCCTAAGGAATCACTGATAAATAGTGGATAATCACAGCCAGCTGATCCGCAGACACAAATTTCACAAATTGCAATACAAAAGAGCGTGCAATACTGCTCTCATTGCCCCTTTTTCTTCCCCGAATCGCCCGTTTCACCGGGAAATTTTGGAAAAAGGGCGCACTTATCCCATTGTCATGCAGAACGCCCTCTGCCTTCCTGCCCTCAAACACATGACGAGGTTCGCCGATGCAAAGAGTAGATAGTAACGGAGCAGGTTCTTCTTGATGCCACGATACCTTGTCCTGCCCGCTTGGAACAGCCGCTTCACAATGAGGAACGGATGCTCCACCTTGCAGCGGATGGAAGTTTTCTCGTGCTCGATCTGTCTGTCCCAATTCATTCCTTTGTATTCTTTCGTCATGCGGTTCTGCGAGAGTCTTTGGGCAATGCGGTAGTCCACGTCTGAAAGAG
>NZ_AUFU01000016.1 GCF_000426665.1 Centipeda artemidis DSM 19719
CCATTCATGCAGCTCGTCAAGCACACTGTCTGTAATATGCGAGATTTGCTCAGCACTGAGCATAAAGCCATAGATGTCATCGATGGTGGAGGAGATGTCTCGCTGACTCATTCCTCTGGCATACATCGCGAGGACTTTTCCTTCAATGGACGAAACGTCCGTCTGTCTTTTGGGAACGATTTGCGGTGTAAAAGAGCCGTCACGGTCTCTTGGGACGCTGATGGGAACCTCGCCTGCTGAGGTTTTGAGGACTTTGGGGGTATATCCGTTGCGGCGATTTGCTGTATCCTTTTCGCCGCGCTCGTTGCTCATGTAACCGAGATGGTTTTCCATCTCGCCATTGAGCATGGCTTCAAACATGGGGCCGAAGATTTCTTTGAGGGCGTTTTGCATGTCTTCTACACTCTTGGGCTGATACTCTTCGATAATTGCCTTAGCGAGCGTTGCACCGCGCCGTGGGGGCCTCTTTGACATAAGGTTTCCTCCTTAGTTTTTGACTTCCCCTCACGGGGAGTGCTCCTAAGCTGTCTTCCTACTTACACAGTTTATTATACACTCCCCGATCTTTAAGGAATCACTGATAAATAGTGGATAATCACAGCCAGCTGATGATGCACATTGCGATCTATCGAAGCCGCAGCGATGTCCGCGCCGTCGCGCACACACACTCGCGCACAGCGACTGCATTCGCCGTCATGAACAAACCGATTCCTGCCATCGTCTACGAACTCTCCATCCTCGGCTGCAAGGAGGGCTATGTCCCCGTCGCACCATACGGCCGCCCCGGCACACATGCAGCGGCAGAAAACGTCCTCAGCCCCCTCGCCATCTCCGACGTTGCTCTCATGCAGGCGCATGGTGTCGTCGCCGTCGCCGAAACCCTCAAAGAAGCCCTGCTCAAAGCAAGCTACGTCGAAGAACTCGCCGACATCTACTACCGCTGCCTCACCGTCCTCGGACACGAACCGGAGACAATCCCTGCAGACGAACTGGCAAAGTGGAAGTATCCGACCGAAATCAAAGCATAGCCCCTCACCGGATATTGACATCCTACGTGCCTTACACAGCTTCTCAGCGTTCGCGTGGGCATGTAAGGCATAATTTATCATAGAACCTGAAAAGAGGCACACAATGAACACCAACATCCTCGACATGGAAACCCTTGCCCTCGACGAAGCGGAACGCGCCCTCGTCATCATTGACCAGACAAAACTGCCAAACCGTGCCGAATACCTCCGCCTCAAAACGCAGGGCGAAATCTGGACGGCAATCCGCGAGCTCCAAGTGCGCGGAGCGCCCGCCATCGGCGATGCCGCCGCCATCGGTATCTACCTCGCCGCCCTTGAAATCGACACCGACGACTACGGCGAATTTGCACGACGTTTCCACGCAGCCGCCGACTACCTGAACTCCTCGCGCCCCACCGCCGTCAACCTCTCGTGGGCGCTGAACCGTATGGAAACTGTCGTCAAAAACGCAAAGGGCAAATCCATCCCCGAAATCCGAACGCTCCTGCGTGACGAAGCCCTCCGCATCAAACAGGAGGACATTGACATCTGCAAAAAAATAGGCGAGCACGCGCTCACCCTCGTAAAGCCGGGGGATGGACTGCTCACCCACTGTAACGCCGGACAGCTCGCCACCGCCAAATACGGCACCGCAACCGCCGTCATGTACCTCGGACACCAAAAAGGCTACAATTTCAAAATCTACGCCGACGAAACGCGCCCGCTTCTCCAAGGCGCACGCCTCACCGCCTACGAACTCAGTGCTGCCGGCATGGATGTCACACTCATCTGTGACAACATGGCAGCTACCGTTATGAAAAACGGCTGGATCGACGCTGTCTTTGTCGGCTGCGACCGTGTTGCCGCCAACGGCGATGTCGCCAACAAGATCGGCACCTCCGGCGTCGCCATCCTCGCCAAACACTACGGTATCCCCTTCTACGTCTGTGCCCCCACGTCCACCATCGACATGAACACGCCCACCGGCGCCGACATCCACATCGAACAACGCCCCGCCGCCGAAGTCACCGATATGTGGTACAAGGAACGCATGACCGCAGACGGTGTAAAGGTCTATAACCCCGCATTCGATGTCACCGATCACGAACTGATTACGGCGATTGTGACGGAGGAGGGTGTTATCACAGATTTTACACATGATTTTGCAAATATGTTTTGAGGTGCTCATGCAAAAGATGCAGCTGCACGAAGATGGATAACTTCGCACAGCTGCATCTTTTCATTTCTACAGATTCTCTTTATACCACTGAATCGCCTCTTTGATCCCCTTCTCGAAATCATATTCCGGCGCATAGCCCAGTTTCTCACAAATCTTCGAGATATCTGCCCGGCTGTGCCGAATATCGCCTTTCCGTTCTGGCCCAAACACCGGCTTCAGATCTTTTCCGAGCAATTCGCTGAGCACCGCATACATCTCATTGAGGCTCAACCGCTTGCCAGATGCAACATTATATGCCTCACCCGCCGCCTCATGCGGTGCAACGCACGCAAGTAGATTGGCCTGGACAACGTCCTCCACATAGACGAAATCACGCGACTGCTCCCCGTCGCCATTGATCGTCGGGGGTTCATCCCGAAGCAAGCACTCAATAAACTTCGGAATCACTGCAGCATATGCCCCATTCGGATCCTGCCGGCGTCCGTAAACATTGAAGTAACGCATGCCGTAGCAGTCAAGCCCGTAGTGCATCGTATACTGATAGGCATACTCCTCTGCGGCAAACTTCGTCACCGCATACGTCGAGAGACGATTCCCAACGATCTCTTCCCGCTTCGGCATCGTCTCGTTATCGCCATAGACCGCCGCACTCGAGGCATAGGTAAACTTCTTGATGCCGTTTTTCGCAGCAGCCTCCATCATATTGACCGTGCCCATGATGTTCGTCTGTGTATACTCCACCGGCTGCTCAATGCTCTCCGGAACGCTCACCGCTGCTGCCTGATGCAGCACATAGTCCGCGCCCTTACACACACGGTCACAGAGAGAGGCATCCCGAATATCGCCCTCGATAAACTCAAACTTCGGGCTATCCCGAAATCCCTCTATATTCCTCGCATATCCCGTCGACAGATTATCCAACACACGAACCCTATGCCCCATCGACAGAATCGCCTCGCACAGATTCGAGCCGATAAATCCAGCACCGCCTGTGACGAGAAATAAACTGTTCTCCGGAAATACAAGCGTACGATAGTTCATCGCAGCCTCCCATAATCAACGATAAAAACAAGGCTTATAATACACTCACTTCTTACCATGGTATAGTTAATAAGAGTATTTGTTTTTCTACATCGGATTTGCATTATGTTTACCTTTTGCTAAACATTTAAGCTCCCATGTAAATATCATAGGACTAGGTCGATGATATGCACTTCCTGTTACCTTATTCCAAAACAGTTTATTTCCGACATATGCCTTCAGTAATAAATATTTGATCCACTTCTTCCATCCAGCTGACGGGCTCAGCCCATCGGGATCAAGAAACTCAATATCTGTAAAACCGGCCTCACGGAGTACATAAAGCAAACTTCCTGCTGTAAAAAGCGTATAATGTGTGAAATCCTCATATGCCCAATAACAATCTGTATTGGACTGCGCATTTGGTACCATGATGCACAAAGCACCATCTGTGGCAAGAATCTCCTCACGAATCTTTCGTAATATCGGAACAACACACTCTTTAGGTAAATGTTCGAGAACATGACTCATAAGCACATAATCATAGCGGTCTCCGCTATAATTCATAATATCACAATGTTCAACAGACAGCCCCTGTGTTAAGCAATATTCTACTGCTGCTTGCGATACATCAATACCATGGACATTCGTATACCCCTCATTCAATAAAGCATACATATTTTGACCAAAGCCGCAACCAATATCAAGAATCGACTTTCCTTTTTGAAACACAGTTCTAAGGTAATATGGAAGTCTGGCATTTTTATATATAGAGGGATCTACTCCTCTACTCGAAAAATACGACTTATATTTATCCTCTATATTCATCTCGTCACCTCTTTTTTTATATTAACGCAATCTCACAAAAGTAGTAATACCTGTCTTTTCACATCCTCAACACTGATTTCCCGAATACAGTGAGCATCTTCCCTGTTACATCCGTGCTCACACCCTGGCAAGGCTTTGGGGCGGACAATCTGCATTGGACTTTTCCATGGTCCAAATCTTTTAGGAGAATTTGCATGATCTTCATCCGCGCCAATTGGATGGCAAGAAATCACTACGCCCGTTTTTTTCGATGCCGCAGCAATATGCATGAGTCCAGTATCCCCGCCTAAATATATATCACAAGCATCTATAATGGCAGCCGTTTCCCGTAACGTGGTCTGGTTAACCAGATTGGCAACAAAAGGGCACACTTCTTCTATTTTACGAGCGTTAGTAACAGCTCGTTCTCCAGCACCAACAATGACCCAAGCTATATTGAAGGGGGTTAATTCTTTTACCAGTTCTATAAATTTTTCAGCAGGCCACTCACGTTTTGGACTACCCGATGATATTGAAAGGACAATTTTAACTTCTACATCTCCTAAAGAGGATAACATGCCGCGGCATTTATTCCGATCTGCATCATCAAACCATACTTCAAGAGAATCATCTGCAATATACCCATCTATATATCGCAATACATCCAAGTTGCGTTCCACTTCATGGAAAACAGCAGCCGTTTTAGAAAATAAAAGTCTCGTATAAAATCCATCATAGCCCTTGTCAGAGATCATTTTATGGGGCAATACATATTCACTATAACCAACACGCTTCTTAGCTCCAGAAAGGAACGCCAACATACCTGCTCCATATCCTGCATCAGCATCAAATCGTGGAACAAGCGCCAACTCATAGTGTTCTTTTTTTAAATAACGATACGAAAATACCCCCCCTCTCCATAAGTTGACATAAAAAGAGTAACGACCTCCTATGCGTGAAAAACACAGTACTTTATCCACGTACGGGCATAGCTCTACCAGATTATATACGATTGGATTTACAACAAGTGTAATATGTGCTGATGGATAATTCTGTCGCAGCTCACGCAGAAAAGGAGACATCATAACCATATCCCCAATCTCATCCAAACGGATGACGAGAATAGATGAGAAGCAACCTTGTGGTCGTTTCAAATCTTGCTCACAACAAATATTCTTCCTAGTTTTCACTTGTAGTGCCTTGACAATACAATATTGGCAGAAGCGATTTACCTGACATAAAACTTGTTTGAGCCAACGCACGCTAATAACCTCTTTGAAAATATAAGATAAACACTCATTTATTCCCGTCGAAAATCAATTGAAACATCCACCAACGGCAATCCTTCGATGAGTTTTTCTTCATCTTCGATACTAAGAAGCATCAATTTCCCTTGTGTATCTTTTGCTTGACGATATTTTGCACGTACATAGCACTCCTCGATAGTTTTCTCATACACAATATCATTTAATAACTCTCTCCGAATGAAAAAAAGATTGCTCCCTATCTCATTTCCGTATACAAGCGCATAACCCTTTTGCTTTCCCAACAATGTTAATGCACGGATGCTTGCGCCAAAGTATAGGTTTGAACTATGCGCATCCGTACGATAAAAGTTAGGATCATATGGAATAGTTACTGCACGCTCAGAGCCAAAACGACTATTATACTCACAAATCACAATATCAGCCTGTACGCAGCTTATTGCTTTCCACACCCAATAGTCATTTCCATCAATGTCAATTGATAGAATCCCTACTTCGCCGTCAAAACCATTATCCCGAATAAGTATATTGATATTTTCTGCAGTAATGAAGGCAGGAACAGGCTTTAGATCATGCATCCAGCAAATATTATCTTGCTTGACATAATCCATGTTCTTTTGACTTCCGTCCATGATGAGGCCTGACCAATTATCATGCATAAGCAAAAATCTCGTATTTGACTCAGTATAATTTTGTACACCAAATTCAATAAATCGTTTATTTTGTATGGGAATATTATGAATCAGCCATTGAATGACGCCATCTTCTCCACTCTGAGAAAACACCTTGAACTCTCGCACAGAAGCACCTGGACCGACCTTTAAGGCTTCCATTGCACCGATAGAATACCGCAGTTGTTCAACATCTTGAGATATTTGATGAATTTGATTTAGTCTTTGTTTTATTTTTTTCATTTTCCAGAACATAATATTCCCCCCTACACTAGAATTTTTCTGCAATGCTTGCAAATGTAAGTTTAGCGCCCCTAACAATTGATCTTGGATTCTCCACAACAATATTTTGTCTGCGCATGAGATATTTGTCAACGACTACATCTTCCGCTTCTGGAAGATGTAGTCGTTCGGGAAGGTCAGTAATTGATGTTACAAATTGACGTGAGGGGGCTGTCGAGTTCGTTCCCGAGCCATCTCTTCCTATATCAGAAGAAAGGGGTCTGATTGGCGTAACCGTTACTCCTCTGGATATTACTTGAAGAATAGTCCAGTATAATGCCCATGTATTTATCTTCTCTGGATGATTAATAACGGCATTCAGATATTCTAAATTATCTTTGCCGGCCAATTCACCTAACTGATATTTTTTTTCTTCATCATTCCAAAAAGCCTCAGCAAATTCACGATCTCGGCGATATAGTTTCCACCGATCACGCCACGTTCCAAAAGCTTGGCTTGACAACCGATATGTAAAATAAACATCATATTTATAGTTCTGCATGTATGATTTATCAGCTACAACAGCATCACTAGCGCCAGCAGCGCAAACCGACATAACACGCGGGTTATTTTCATATTTTTCAAAACAAGCAGAGGCATATCTATGATAATCTTTTCCCAATAAAATATCATCTTCTAATGCGATAACAGCTTTATGTCTTCCTAAAACATATGTAATTCCCTGTGTAATAGAGTTTACCAAGCCCTTATTTATCTCAGATATATGCAGTTCAACGTGCGCTCCATCCAGATTCTGTAACGGACGGATGATTTCTTGTACTTTCTTCCAGTTCTCTTCATCCTGCCGGTCACGCAAACCATCTTGAAAAATGTATATATTACAAAATTGATTCTCAATGATGCTTTGAACCACTTGTTGCGTGTGTTCCGGTCTTTTATACACAAAAAAAGCCAAACCTATATCATACATAGTCAGCACCTCATAGAGTTTTTATACGTTCATTGTCGAGCATCAAGAAAAAATATTTTATTTCGTATCTTAGCCACAATGTTGTAGTCTTGTTCCAACAGAAACCTTACAGCTGGATCTTTATCCAGAGCCTTTATATTATATCCATTTTCCTTTGACATAAGCGATTCTATCGTAATGAAATAGGGGCGATATTTTTCCCAGTCATTAGACTGTAAAACTTGCAACTCATATGTCTCAACATCAATCGCAAGAAAGTCTATTCCGCCAACAGGAACCCCATAACGCTGGAAAATATCCCTCAAAGGCATTGTCTTAATCATATAATGATCGAGAAGGTTTGAATACTTTTGTTCCACTACATAATCTGCACGCTGTTTATTCGTTGTATTAAAGGCCGGTTCAGCAAAATGAAAATACTCCAACTCGCCAATGTCAGATGATACCCCTATATTTAAGTTGATATCCCCTTTACGATAAAGATTAAACCTAGCTATACTGTCCTTACGTGGCTCAATATTGATTCCACGCCATCCCGCCAAATATAATGCATATGTATTCGAAAATCTAAACGGATCCAGTGCGCCAACATCTACATAAAAGCCCCCTCTTGTGCGCGATGTTGATTGCAGTAAAACTTCGCCATAAGATCCTCAAGGTTTGTAGCATATGATTGCTCAGAAATATATAGCGCACCTCCTATTTTAGGAAATATCCGTTGCACATGATCATATAATTTTGGGCTTCTGGATATAAGACTCAAAATGAAACGGATACATTTTCCTGCTATCTTTTTCATATCGTACACCCCGTAATGATAGAATATCTAAATTTCAACAAGCAAGCGTGCTGCTCAAAGATGATATACCTTTTCGGAATGAAGTACATTCCTGCAATCTAAAATAATTTTATCTCCAAGGTTCCCCTCTGCCATTTTTATTTCTTCATGAGCAACCATAACCACAATAAAATCTACATCCGAAATAAATTGTTTAAAATCATGATATTGGTTATCCGTGATGTCGTCTAAAACATAAGGATCATATACCTTGACACCAAACGCCATATGTTTTTGCATCTTGTCTAAAAGCTGAAGTGATGGACTTTCTCTGGTATCTGCAATATTTTCCTTGTAGGTAAGACCATATATACCGACACGCTCTAGATTATGTATATGGTTCTCCCGCATTACAAAAGCCATCCGTTCCATAACAAAATCAGGCATAGACTCATTGACGGTTCTGGCTGCAAGAATCAACTTTGCCAACTGAGGATAATCCCCAACCAAGAACCACGGATCGACGGCAATACAATGTCCTCCTACTCCCGGTCCGGGGGATAGGATAGATACACGCGGATGCATATTAGCGATTCGAATCACTTCATGAACATCAATACCGGCAACATGGCAAATTTTGCTAAGTTCATTTGCAAAAGCTATATTCACATCACGGTATGTGTTCTCAACAACTTTTGTCATCTCGGCAGTTTTAATATCTGTAAGGATAATTTCCCCCTCACAAAAGAGATTATATTTACTTTTTATCAACTCACCAATACGGGGATCATCTGCACCAATAGTCCTTGCATTATTTCGAAGTTCGCAAATCATACTCCCTGGAATAATTCGCTCTGGGGCATGGACAAGATGAACTTTCTTTCCTTTTTCGATTCTATTTACAATAGGGCGAATATAAACCTCTATGGTTCCTGGAGAGATCGTTGATTCTATAACAATGATCGCATCATCGGGACAAATCTGTACAATCTCTTCAACAGCAGTAATTACGAAATTAGGATTGATTTTTTTCGAATTTTTATTGTATGGCGTGGGTACGGCAATAATATAAACATCTGACTCTACCAGTACTGACGAAAACTTAATATTTGAAAGCGCTTTTTTATACAGTTCCTTCATTCCTTGTTCGTCTATATTTAAATTTCCCTGCTGCAACTCATAAATGACCTGTTCATTTTTATCAAAGCCAACTACATTCTCTCCACTTGCAGCAAACATCAAAGCTGTAGGCAAGCCAATATATCCCAATCCAACCACGCTAATCATACGTTCAATCAACCCCTTGCTATATGATACAAGTCTGCAAGTGAGTATACTTGCACATCTTTTTGAATAACGAAATCCATTAATTCGGTTAAAAAATCTGTAATGCCACGCATCGTTTTATTACAAACACGGTCTACTGTCTCCGCAGAGAAGGAGTTCCATGCATCTCTGCTCACAGTATCCTTTATATCACGCATGTACTGAAAGTAAGGCGTATTGACAATCAAATGCATCGGGTGAACATTAATCACCTTGATTCCCGGCTGCTCAAAAAAAGATTTTGCCTGCGAAAATTTAAGGTCAAGTTTATGATATAAATAGGCACCATCTTCAAAAAAAACGGGAAAGGATATCATTCCGGATCGATGAATAAAAGGTGACACTACATCAAGCAGTGTACATAAATTGGATTCATAGCGAATCCCTCTTTGATAAAGTTCTGTGTATATATCATTATCGGCATACCAGCGATGTGCACGAAACACCTCAGCCTGTGGAAAGCATTCCATGCAGTAGTCAATGATTTCACTTTTATCTCCACCCTGGCTGCTCGGTTGAATGAAGTTTGGATGTATTCCATATGTTATCTGTTCTTCTTGTATAAGTTTTCTAATATAAGGGCTCATATGGGTAAAGAAAAGTGTAAGAGGTATATTCCGCTCTTGGAAAAACTTTACTGCAGTCTCAATCACAAAATCTGAAGCCCAATCAACATCCATAGTAATTGAAAAAGCATCCAAATCCTTGAACTCCATCTTAAGTCTTTGAATTTCATGCACTTCCATCAAATAATCATCCTCTCTCCCGCATTTTCACATCACACTGCATGTGCATCCGCCACAATCTTATCCACAGCAGCAGCTGTTCCTTCTGGAGTTAATGGATAGCCGTATCGATTAATTACCTCATCTAAATCATCATATTCCGGCATCCAACCTTTGTCAATTTTATCAAGAGCTGTTTGACAATCTACAAACGATCGTATCGATATAACATCTCTGCAATACCGCATCCATGTATTGTCAGCCCCAAACAGCAAGATTGGTTTCCCCGTTTCTGTTGCCTCTATTGCAACAGTTCCATTAAAAGTAGCTATCGCCATAGCCTCTTTGTTAATCTCACTTGATGATACCATCGGATCAACTAAAACTGTGCCTCTCATGGAGGCTATTCTATCATAATAACTCTTGTTTTTATATTTATTAGCAGTAATCATACAATAGTCCATCGATAAATCTATTGTATTTAGCTGAAATTGATGCGGGTGTTCTTTAACATAAAGCGTCCATCCATAAGGAAGAGCTTCTGACAGCATTTTTATTGCTATCAGTTGACTTTTTAACGTACACCTTACTTGAGTTGTTGCTTCTGGTTCAAACTGTAAATAGTAGATCACATATTTCTTTTGAGGATCAAACGGCTTAGCAATATTCTTCAGATAAGCTTCTGTTCTCTTATACTTTATATACGAAAATATCTTCCCAAAAGTTGTATGCTCAGATCCGTCTATACCAAATAGTTTATGAGTCATCCTCCTGTTAAAGATATCCATAACAAGCTGCAGAAGAAGAAGCCCGCCAATCTTATATAACGCCTTCTTGGCCAAATTCTTGAGAGGATTCCTATTTGCTAAAAGGGCACCAAATTCGAGCGGATAAAACATACTCCTGCGCGCTTGAAGATGCATTCCAAGCTCCAGCTTCATATACTCTCGTTGACTAGGAAGAAAGACACATCCTGTAGAAAAATAATTATTTTCCATTTGATAGCAGGGAATATTATTTTTTTTTGCAAAAAAAATAGGTATGCTGTCATGTACCGTTCCATGTGTCAACCCACGTATAATCATATAGTCAATTTTATTCTGGCTAAAAAAATCATTCCAAAAAGCAATGGATGTGTAGTATTTGTATTTTATCAGTGCATAATCGTCTACAAACCGCCCCGTACCATCTTCAAAGTCGGTTTCAATTTCTTTGCATATATCTATAAGTTCATGGTCTAATCCATGAACCGTCTCTAAATTGAATAAATCCCCTTCACAATATACATAAATCTTATCTATGCGGTTTGCATATCTTTCAGCAATTTCTTTTTCTTCAATTGTCCCGGCAACTTCTAATACCACATGGACATCATCATGTTCCATAAGAGCCTCGATAATATGATCAGACCCTTCATTCCTAGTCATAAGCAGTACATGTTTCATGGTATCCTCCCATAAGAGTTTTGTTAAGGCCAGTATACCACAGCCTTATAAAACATTCAAAACGATATCCTATAAGAAAAAGATTTCCGTCATTTTATCGAAAGTCAAAAAAAGACGTATGCGATTCCCAATCAATTGGTCGTTCATAGCTGCTTGGATTTGCAATAATCAGCACTATATCTGGTCGGTATTCATCAGTAAATCTCAATAAACTCCCGGTAAACATTCTCGTGTCAATAACACATAGATTTTCAACCCCCAAAGAAAGAAACGGTACAATAACATTAGCAAATGAATCTTTGATGATCAGAATACGTTTCCCATCAATAACTTGATTATTATGAAACCGGATCACCGGATTATCTGAGTAGTTGTACCCTTCATACAATGTCTTTTCATAATAGTCAATAGAGGAAAACTGATAAGGATCATATGTGATCTCAAATGTCCCCGTAGCATTAATACCTAGTGAAGGGATTTCATAATGTATCTCATGAGGGAACCTGGGCAACATATAAGAGCAATCTTCCGGCTCAACTCTGGAAAGAGTCAGCTTTTTCCCTAGAGAGCCAAGAAACCATCGTTGAAAAACTTTAATTTCATACTGCTCCTCATGAAACAAATTCAAGTCGATATGAAATCCGTATTTAGAATTCAGTGTGTGTGCTATAACAGAAGCGGCCCATAGCCCAGTCTCCGGTTTCCAATGATGATCTGTACGAAAAAAAAGTTCATGATATTGATCGACACCAAAATCCGATCTTGCTTCGTCTCGTAAATCTATATATCGAATGCCATTCTTACTTAGTCCGGCGATTAAATCATCTGCGTTTGCATTGCTGAAATCAAATTTATTGTTTATATCAGAATCACCATATTTACATACTTTAAAAGGAGCCTGCACGAACAAAAGCTCGCCCCCCATTTCCTTAGTATGTTTATCTAAAAAAGACACCGAATCAATATATTCTTTCATGTTGTTATTCCGCTTCAAAGCAGACGTCAGGTATCCGTCCGGCAAAAATGCGATCTCCCACTCCGGATTTATAATATTCCATCCGATTAATTCCTCATAACGTCGTCCTTGTTCCACTGCAGCAACATAAAGAGGTAACTGCTCATTTATCTGCTTAATCAACTTATTTTCTTTTTCATAAACCTTTGTCTTTACTTTATTGATAGTCGTCAATAAGGTTCTCACCAATACATAATCGTCATCTTTCTCCATGTTAGAAAAGGGATAACGGTCTTTCCAATCAATTCCGAGATTATTCTCACGTCTTGATGTTTCTCGCTCCGAAGAGCGCAATCCTTTATTATCAAAAAAAATAACATGAAGGATCGGGTGATCCATATGGAACTTTTTGACCAGTACATCATAAGAAAGCGTGCGTACAAATATCATTATCATAACAAAAACAAGCACGCTAAGGCAAAAGATCATGGTATAGATCTTTGGAGTCTTATGCACTCTCTATACTCCCTTAAAAATTAAAATAAATAAACGGATTATACGATGAACTCACTACAATAAGTAATGATAAGAGAAAAAGGCCTAATACAAAAAGAGACTCAAAAACACTCCATCCTCTACTCTCAAATCGCTTTCCAAGCCAAGGAAAGACCGGCATGGACAACAAAACACCTAAAAGGAGAATACTTCTCCCCGCATAAACCATTTCAAGAAAGACATCGTCAATGATAGAATTACAACCAAAGCCGAACATCATACCAACAAAAGATATCCCATCTGCAATACTGTCAGATCGAAATATCACCCAACCGATAACAACTATAAAAAGGGTATAAATGTGTGAGAATCCTCCTAGGAAGTTTTGGGGGTTCAGCTTTTTTTCTAAAAGCAGAATAATAAAATAATAGAGTCCCCAGCAAAGGAATGTCCAATTTGCACCATGCCAGAGTCCCGTCAATGCCCATACAATAAACAAATTAAAAACCCAACGTCTGACAGGAACACGATTCCCACCTAAAGGAATATAAACATAATCTCTAAACCAAGAGCTAAGAGACATATGCCAACGCCGCCAAAATTCGGTTACACTATTGGAGATATACGGATAATTAAAATTCTCTGGAAAACAAAAACCAAACATTCTTCCAAGGCCAATCGCCATATCCGAATACCCGGAAAAATCAAAATATATTTGAAGCGTATAGGCTATCGCTCCCAGCCATGCAGTCCCCACAGACAGAGGCACTCCTGCATCAAAGATATTATCGGCAATTTGCGCAATATAATTCGCAATCAAAACTTTCTTTGCAAGCCCGTATATAAATCGAATCATTCCTTCAGAAAAACCATATAGATGTTCTTTCCGGTGCTGGATTTGATTCTCTATGACATCATATCGTACGATAGGGCCAGCAATTAACTGGGGAAAAAACGAAATATATAATCCGAGATTTAAAACGTTCCTCTGTGCGTGAGATTTTCTATAGTAAACATCAAATAGATACGACAGTAATTGAAATGTGAAAAAAGAAATACCTATCGGTAACGGAATTTGAAACCATGAAAGATCTTGGTACAGAAATATCCCGGCTTCGCGCACTATGAATCCTAGGTATTTAAAGATGAATAGGAGCCCGACATGAAATACCACACCATAATTCAAATACTTTTTTCGTGACGCAGCTTCAAAGGAATTTTCTATTTTTATTCCAATAAACCAACCAACGCATATTTCTACTAACATCAAGAGGACAAAGAAAGGTTCTCCCCATGCATAAAAAAAGATGCTCGCAAGTAAAAGAAATATATTGCGAAATCTACGTCCTTGTATAAAAGGATTATAATATATTATTACCGTTAACGGCAGAAATAAAAAGAGAAATATCGTTGATGAGAAAACCAAATATAAACACCGCAGCTTTCTTAGTTATCATCAAGTTATATGGAATACATCAATGTCATCATATTTCCCCAATAGGAAGGGGCCTTAAAATCTATCCCCCCATCTCATCCCCCCCATATCAAAGGCTGTTTCAGGGACTTCTGCTCTGCACTTCACACCAACAACGTCATCCCCCATGCCTAATCATTCTCTCACACTCTCAAGCAACTGATTCTCTAATAATTTTTCTGCAATTAAGATAAGTTTTTTTACAGGCACTCGGATTCGATTGCTAATGTCAATGATATCATTTTTACCATCTGCATAGGCAATAAAATCAAGCATCCCTTTCAACTCTCCAAATCCCCCTTTTTGACTGACAGAGGGGTATAAAGCCCTCTTACCAAGTTGAGGTTCACAGATACATTTGACTCGATAACACACATTATGTTCTAACGCTTCAATAATATCGTGATAAACTTCATAAGCCCCCTGCAGTCCGCTCGGTGAAATAAGATTCATATTATCCTTACTTGTATGGTATTCAGGATATTCCTCGTATTTAGAGCGGCAGACGGCACACACTGGGAGATCAACTCCTGGTGCATTGTATTGACGCTCATCGGAACCACGCTGTAAAAAAGAATAGCTTTTATAATTTGGGTAATGGAATGAGAGAATATTTTTTGCGGCTCTGTCTGCAAGTGTTTCCCCATAGCGCGAAGCAACATAGGAGTATGTCCTGTCATCCCCAACACAGGAAATATTAAATCCCGCACGCACATTTTTTTTCATTTCGGGCAAGTATTCGCTGAGATAAGTAATCGCACCAATTGTCTCCGGTATAAAGATGATGCGATAGTTATAGCGACGCCGTTTCTGAGAAAGAATGTTCTTGGCAAGATATATCGTAACTGCCGGTCCGGAAAGCTCATTGTTTGCCATTGAAGGGTGACAAACATAGGTCGAGAGGAAAATTTCCTCGGCATTTCCCTCCGTAGAGGGAATTCTGAGCTCCCCATAAGTCAGGCTGCCGTCTTTGAGTTCACTGTCAATATAGATATGGTAGGTATCATCAACGAGCGCATCTTTTTGATTCTGCGTCATGCAGAATCCATAGCGCTCCCTATAGTAACTCGTAACATATGGGATGGCATCCGGCTGATCTGGTTGTGTGTAGATAAGGGGCAAAAGTTCATCCAGAGACACCTCTCTATCCACAGGAACAGAATAGCCCATAACATGAAGATTCATCTCCTGAAAATCGAGGATTTTCTCCCCTTTCCCATTTTTTATCCATGCATCACGAATATTCCACTCTTTGGGTACGGTCCAATCAAAAACCTTCGTGCCGCTGGATACTTCATGGATCGTCATTTCCGGAACAATTTCTTGTAAAATACGAAGTGTCTCCCGCACGCCATTTCCGGTAATGCTGCGGCAAATCGGAAAAAGTTTTGCGCAGAGAGAATATATTCTATTTCCAATATCCACGACTTTTATTCCCCCACTATTAACTATATATACAAAGAAAATGCTGGAAAAGTTTTATGTTATTGATTGTATATTATCTTTCTTTTGAATCAACATATGTACTTCTGAACAGAATTTTTGTTGATCAATAACGATCTGCAATTGGTCTAATATCTGAGCCACTTTATCTTTGAAATAGATACTTACTTCTTGATTGCCGGCCATCTCCGCTTCAACCATAACCATGCGTATCATATCCGCAATATCCGTTCCGAAATACCATGCGCCAATCATTTCCCAATTGAAACGACCGCACAGCCATTCAATCGACTCATTGGTAAACAGATGTGTGTGTGTACCTCCAAGCTGACGATTAAAGACCGCCGGATGGATACTTTCAAAAATAGCACTATAAGAAAATAAAGGCACAGAAAAGAATACATATCTAATATGCGGGTTATCCTCAATTGCCTGCAGCACTTCATGTAAATCTACAATATGTTCTAAGACACCAATGAAGGAGACAACTTCCTCCTTTGCATTTAAGATACGATTGACAATATCATTGTATGCGAAATGGACCAATGCTCCTTCATCAACAAATTGGCTTCCCCAACGGACTTGGTCTGCAGATATCTCAATCCCCTGCGCATGCAGACCGAGGCGCTGCATCGCCGCAACAAAATATCCGGAACCGGCACCTACATCCAAGAATTTCATCCTATTGAGTGTCTGTTCCGGCATACTGCTAGTCATTGCCTCTACCATAAACTCCGCTTTTGGAAGATAGACCGCCTCTACACGTTCCTTATATGCATTCCGTTCCTCTGTTTCCCCGCGATAGACTTTTCCATAATCGTCTTGCTCATATACTTGCTCACTAAACGCAGCAGTTTCTTGATATGCTCCATTCAGATGTCCACAATGAGAGCATACGATATATTTTATCCCATGCGAAATAAATGTGGTGTCACCTTCTCTTATCTTCTGCTCGCATATTTTGCATACGCTGCGCAACGGCTGCTGAGAATAAATCTCTGCTATACGTTGCCTTTCACTTAACAAGATTCGGTTCTGAGTATGGAAATCTGTTTTGATTTTCCATATATCCGCATAAGGTTTTCCAAAACGAAGCAGAGGCTCCGCATGAAGGGTTTCGGGCCGCATAGTATATATCACCTCAGCATATCTTTCATCAAAACCGTGTCTCCTTTAATTGTTTCTTTTGCTGTTTTACCAAGAACACTCGAGAGCTCTTTCGGCGAGATTCCATGCCCTGGCCGCTTAAACGTCAGCATCTCTTCCAAAATCATCGTACCCGCCGGGATATCTACAGCTGCAACGATGGAACGTCTCGCATTCTCTCGAGCCGGCTGCTCACTCTCCAGTGCGCAGAGTTTATCTTTTCCTTTGATCTTGTCAATATAATAGATTGCCGCAAGTATATTTTCTGCATCGTGCGGATCCATCGCGTGATAATGATCGTTGCCCTGCAGTGTCTTATCGACAGTGAAATGTTTCTCAATAACAGTCGCACCAAGAAGATATGCCGTCTTAATAACATCATAAGAAGTATCCGGTTTTGTATGATCGGAGTATCCAACTGTAACTTCAGGAAAAGCCTTTTTCAAAGCCCTAATCTTATCGAGATTTGCATGCTCATACGGCGTCGGATATTCGAGAACGCAGTGAAGAAGGATAAGTTCTTCATTATTATATTTTCGTATACAAAAAACGGCCGCACTGATTTCATCGAGATTTGACGCGCCGGTCGAGAGGAGAATCGGCTTTCCTTTCTTTGCCATATGCGCGATGAATGGCAGATTGGTAAGATCCGATGAAGAGATTTTATACACGTTCATCAAGGGAGCCAGATAATCAGCGGATTCAAAATCAAACGGCGTCGAACAAAACTCGATGCCGATCTGATCGCAGAACCTGCTGAGTTCCTGATACTCGGGTTCTCCAAACGAGTCAAATTTTTTAAAGAGTTCGAACTGCGAGGGGGTCGGCTCTTCTGTCGTGTCCCAATATGAGGGAGAGTATCTTGATGCGAGCGTCTCGGCTTTATAGGTCTGGAATTTGACTGCATGAACGCCTGCGTTCCGAGCAGAGAGCACCATGAACTTCGCTGCCTCCATCGGAGATATGTGCAGTTTCTTTGCAATATCATAGTAATTAACACCAATCTCGGCAATAAGAGAAAACTTTCCTTTTTTACAGTGCTCCACGATCCTACTCAACGAGATTTCCCTCCAACTATTTATTTTCTAAACATGAGGCTGAAAATATACTCCTATCGAACGAGGTAACTTGGCTTCCCATGAGCAAAACGGATTTTTCGAAGCTCCGGCACCGATTCACCGAAGAACTCATCCACTGCCAGAGTCTCACCACCTACCGTCCCGTAGTCGTCAAATACTACAACTCCACCTTTCACGACACGGTCATAAAAGACATCGAGCGCCTCTTTCGCCGGCTCATATATATCTGTATCAATATGCAAAAATGCAATTTTTAGCTCTGGATGATCAGCGACATACTGCCTTGCCGTTTCTAAGATATCTCCCTTCACGAGTTCGACGTTTCCAATCCCCTTGTAGGCAAAGCTTTGAGCTAACTCCTCCCTCGTCAAAAATTCGTTGTTAGTCTCATTTACCCAACTTTCACGAAACTTTTGATCTGCTACATTCTTCGCCTCAGGAAATTCTCCAAACACGTCGAATCCGATAATTTTTCTCGAGTTCTCCGTTTCAAGCAATTCCCGAAAAGTAGCGAGCTGGATAAGAGTTCCTCCCCGAAAGACGCCACACTCTACAACTGCTCCAGGCAAGTCAATGATTTTCTTGTACAATTCATAGTGCGCCAAAATATTCCCCATACGGTTGACCGATGTAGTCAGATAAAATCCGTTTTCATAATCAAATGCCTTGCTTTCATCAAAGCGATTAATCATCTCATTCATCCCTCCAAAAACAATTCTAAAAAGATCACTTACACCTCTCTCACGATTATCCGAGTTCAATAATTATGTTCAATATTATCCTCCCCTAAAATAATACGTTTTACATGTTCCAGCCCTCTTTTCAAAGGAGTTTGTAGCATCAAGTTATGCATATTTTCACGGACGGCAGCTGTGCTCACGAGCCACTCAAGTGTATTTAAGATAAGTGAGGCATCGACGCTCTTTCCGAGGCCCAGATTAAGAAAACCGTGCTCCATCTGTGCAAAACTATGCGACATTTCACGCTCATTCTGCGAAAGAACAACAGCCGGGACCCCCATACATGCGGCTTCAAAGATGGATCGTCCTTGCCCCATAATAACAAGATCGGCATCCTTCAGATATTTTGTCACACGTGGTACGTTTGGGTAAACAAAAATATTATTTTTTGAACAGGTAACGACTTCATTCGCCTCGTTATCATATCCGATGCCCGTAATAAAGAAAAAACGTATCCCCTTGAAGTGATCATTCTGTGACATCAATGCATCATAGACCAATCGATTCAGATTCGACGGATCCGTTCCGCCAAACATAATGACGATATTTTTAACTTCCTTCGAAAAGGGTTTTGGCTCCTCCATCTGAAATTCATCGCGAAGGCATACGTATTTATAGCCGCTGTATACATTTCTTCTTGGCTCATCTTCATCATACAGTGCATTAATTACGGCGTCTGCCGCATTTATGCCGGAGCCGAGGTCTTCAATTGTAACAACGCGCGGAACGAGTGACTTGAGTTTACGAATGTACTCTTCCGTTGTATTCAAGCAATCGTTTACCCAGATGTCCGGACGATAGGATGCAATAATTTCGTCCATCTCTGATTCCTCTCGGAATGTCCGATATGGAAGATTTGTCTCCTTAATCTTCGTTATGCCCGGCTCCGCTTTTTCATGCGTGACAATCAGTACATCGTGGTCGATCATTGCAAGTGCTAACGTAATGCAATTGTATATATGTCCCATACCCAACTCGACATAACCGTCCACGCGAAAAATAATGCGTTTTCGCCGCATTAGGCTCTCGGACAGGATCCAATCATTTGGCCCATCAATATCAATACTTTCCTTTTCATCTACTTCAAAAACAGATATTTTCTCACCGATTCGCGTGTTTTGTCTGACACAAGGACCACGTGCAATGACAAACGCCCCCGTCTCTAAATACTGAGGAGGAAGCTCCTGCCGATTTTTACGCTCCTCATAAAGTGAATACACTTCTCCATTCTCCCGCCGTCCCCAGGAAAGATGGGGTCTGTTGACTACACTGATAACCGTGTCGTATCCTCTGTCTACAGCATATTCAATCGCATGATCCAGCGTTGATACGGTTAACAGCGGGGATGTCGGCTGCATTGTCACAACATAATCAAAAGTACAGCGGCACTTCTTTTCGGCCTGAATTTTTGCATGATAAACAACCGGATCCAACGTAACTAAGTCTGCGGAGAGCTCTTCGCTGCGCTCAATAATATCGGCTCCATAGTAATGCGCTACGTCCGCAATTTCTTTGCTGTCCGTTGTTACAAAAATATCGGTAATATATTTGCTTTTTTTGGCATTGGCAATTGCATAGGAAATGAGCGGTCTCCCATTCATCATACGAATGTTTTTAAGGGGAATTCCCTTGGATCCACCTCGTGCTGGAATGATTGCCAAGATGCGCATAAGTCGTACCTTTCATGATCTCTTATAAGAGATTTTATCCGTTTATAAAACTTCTGCTTTGCCAGAGTCAAACCGCACCCTGAAATCACACTCAGCCAGGGTACTGATGCGATGTGCAATGGCGATAATTGTAATTTGTCCTTTGAATTTCATTATTGTACTCGTGATGCTCTTTTCTGTCTCCGTATCAAGTGCAGAGGTCGCTTCGTCAAGAATTAGGACCTCCGGCTGCTGATAGATTGCACGCGCAATGCCGATACGCTGCCGCTGTCCGCCGGAGAGCTTGACGCCCCGTTCGCCGACCATCGTTTCGATTCCCTTGGGCTGAGCATTCACAAACTCATCGAGTTCTGCCATCGCAAGGGCTTTATGTACTCGAGCATCATCGATTTCATCGGGGGCTTCTCCTAATGCCACATTCTCGCGAATGGTCGCATCGGTTAGATAAATCGACTGCGGAACATAGGCGATATTCGCCTGCCATGCACGCAGCTTTTGGCGAATGTCGACGCCGTCAACGGTGATCTTACCGCGCGTGGGCACAAAGAGCCCCAGAAGAATATCAACAAAGGTTGTTTTCCCTGCTCCTGATGGCCCCAGAATCCCAACGAAACTTCCTTTTGGAATCGAAAAGCTGACATCTGTAAGTACCTCTTCCGCAACACCAGGATAATAAAATCCCAAATGCTCGATGCGAATCTCCCCCGAAAAAGGGAGCGGTTGCGGCGCATCGGTCAATTTAAGGCTCCGATGATGATATTTTCGCGATTTGACAGCGATGAGCTCACGATAAAGTTCCTCAAATAACGGTAATTGGAATTTGATTCCATTGGAAAGATTTACGATGCGGTTCGCGCTCGGCATCAGGCGAAATGCCGCAAGAGCCAGAACTGCGAGCAGGGGTACGATATCCGTTGGAGCATCGCCGATGACGAGCTTTCCAATAATAAGAAGAAGCAGCGCACATACAACGAGGGTCTCTATAATCATACGCGGAAGCTGGTTCAAAAAAAGGAAGCGCCGGTTTGCCAGTCCATATTGTTCATAGTTCCGTGCAAATTCCTGAAGGAAAAACGGTTCCTTACGCATGACTTTTGTTTCTTTGATTGCCCCTAGGCCTTGATTCACAGACTGAACATAGTGCGCAGCATACTCATTCTGCACATGCCCGGCTTCATCTATGCTTTGTCGAAATGATCGAAGCAATGCAGAAATCATCACTCCCATCACTCCGGCGACAACAATCGCAGTGAACGGATCTGCAAAAACAAGCATCCCCCAGATCGTCAACGCCGTTATGATTTCCGTGAGTAGTTGAAATGTCGGAATCAATATATTCGAGAAAATAACGACACCACCGCTGTTAACATTCCTAAGCAGTACCGCCGTATTATGATTCAAATGAAAAAGGTATGGTTTGGCAAGATAATTCGCCATCAGTTCTTTGGAAAACTGAATTTGATTGGAAATTGAGAAGTTAATCTGCAAGCGAAGCTGCCAAGCGAGATAGAGATTTTTCAGGATGTAGAGCAGTATAAGCAGAAGCGCGAGACCGATGATCAGCTCTGTGTGTGTCGTAATGCCAAGTTTCGCCGCATATCCTGCTATTTCCGGATGCTGTACAAGAAAATCCGGCTGCCCCATGAGGGAGATGAGGGGCAAAATAGCACCAATGCCAATCGCCTCAAGAACAGCGCCGACCATCATCACAATCACAAGAAACGCGCAGTAACGGAGTTCCTTCGGCGTGAAGATGGAAAAAATCTTCAGAAATAATTTCATTCAGAAAAAGCTCCCTGCTATATGTGGAGTCGTTGAGGCTCTGCGTAAATCGTGAGTACAATAAAGTACACACCTACTACACAATAGTATAGATGCATCAATGTAAGCTGTCAACGCGGGCTTTAATCTTTCCGCAATAAAGCAGTTTCCTGTTGCTGAGAAGTTTATCTCTCTGCACGCATCGGATTGTTCAGAAAATCCTGGTAGGCCAACCGGATTCCATCCTCAAGCTCCATTTTGTACCGCCACCCCAGCCGCTCTGCCTTTGAAACATCAAGAAGTTTTCTCGGCGTCCCGTTCGGCTTGTTTGTATCCCACAGGATCTCACCACGATAGTCAACAACGCGTGCAACCAGCTCTGCGAGTTCTCGAATGGAGATTTCCTTCCCTGTCCCCGCGTTGACCGTCTCATCTCCGCTGTAATGATTCATCAAGTACACACAGAGATTGGCAAGATCGTCGACGTAGAGGAACTCGCGCAAGGGCGAGCCATCGCCCCAGCAGGTCACGGACGGAGCTTCCGCTTCCTTCGCCTCATGAAAGCGCCGGATCAAGGCAGGAAGCACATGGCTGTGCTCCGGATGGTAGTTGTCATTCGGACCGTAGAGATTTGTCGGCATCACTGAGATATAGTCTGTCCCATACTGTTTGTTCAGGTACGCGCAGTACTTCAGACCTGCAATCTTTGCGAGGGCATATGCCTCGTTCGTCTCCTCGAGCGGCGATGTCAGCAGGCAGTCCTCCTTCATCGGCTGCGGCGCCATGCGCGGATAGATGCAGGACGAGCCGAGGAACTCCAATTTCCTGCAATTATTTTTCCATGCTGCATGAATGACGTTCATCTCAAGGGTCATGTTGTCATACATGAAATCGGCAGGGGCTTCGCTGTTCGCGCCAATGCCGCCGACCTTTGCCGCTGCAAGAAATACATAGTCGGGCTTTTCCTCGGCAAAGAACGCTTCCACCGCTTCTTGCCGCGTCAAATCAAGCTCCGTATGTGTCCGCACAACAATATTTTGATAGCCCTGCCGCTCGAGTTCGCGAACGATCGCCGAGCCGACCATGCCGCAATGTCCCGCAACATAGATTTTATCCTTTTTCTCCATCATTGTCCATACACTTCCCGATCGGCTCTGACCATCATCCGAACAAGCTCTAGGAACGAAACATTGCGATGCCAACCAAGCTCACGTTCTGCCTTCGCCGGATTCCCCCACAGGAGTTCAACCTCCGCCGGGCGGAAATAGCGCGGATCTACGTCGATCAACAGCCGCCCGCTCTTTCGATCATATCCTTTTTCCTCAAGCCCCGAGCCGCGCCATTCAAGCTCAATATCCGCCGCACGGAACGCCAGCTCTGCAAACTCGCGCACCGTATGCGTCTCGTTGGTCGCCAGCACATAGTCGTCCGGCGTATCTTGCTGCAGCATGCGCCACATACCCTCGACATAATCGCCGGCAAACCCCCAATCACGTTTTGCCGATAGATTCCCCAGCGATAGTTTCTCCTGTTTTCCCGCGAGAATACGGGCAAGTGCCAGCGTGATCTTGCGTGTCACGAAAGTTTCCCCACGACGCGGCGACTCATGGTTGAAAAGGATTCCGTTGACCGCGAACATGCCGTACGATTCGCGATAATTCTTCGTGATCCAGTAACTATAGAGCTTTGCCGCACCATAAGGCGACTTCGGATAAAACGGCGTTGTCTCACTCTGCGGCGCAGTCTCCGGAATCCCGCCGAAAAGCTCCGAGGTAGACGCCTGATAGAAGCGAATCGCTCGGCCGCTCTGCCGCACCGCTTCCAGTAGACGGAGCGTCCCTACACCCGTCGCCTCTGCCGTATACTCAGGCACCTCGAACGAAACGCCCACATGCGACTGTGCCGCAAGATTATAGACCTCGTCCGGCTGCACCTTCTCGATCAACTGGCGTGCATTGCTGGAATCCATCAGATCCCCGTAGTGAAGAAAGAGACGTTCTCGCAGCGACACATCTTCTAAGATGTGATCTATCCGTTCCGTGCACGATGTGCTGTGACGACGTATAACGCCATGTACTTCATATCCTTTCTTAAAGAGCAGCTCCGTCAAATACGATCCGTCCTGCCCCGTGATGCCTGTGATAAGCGCTTTCTTCATACAATTCCTCATTTCAAAATCATGGACGTAGTCTGCATCCATTCTCTTACCCTAATAGGATGCGCAAGGCATCCTTGATGCCTGAGTTTTTGAAAATATTTTCCCAACGCAAATCGTCGACACTTGTATTGGTAAAAGGAAATCTCCTTAGGCTCTCCATATCCAAGTCATGAAGATCCTCACTGATTTTATAGAACGTCATCTTCCTGCTCTGTTCAAAATGATTCACCCAATAATAACTCGTTGTGACGACTTTTAAGTCCATCGCAACATATTCCACAAGCTTCGTCGAGGTTTGTACATGATATGGATATTTATCAGGAATATAGTTCAGTGCATATTCTGCCTGGCCGGCAAGCGCAGGAACCTCCTGATAGGGGACTGTTCCCGCAAATATTAAATTCCTATATTTTTTATACTCCTCATATAACGCATTCCCCGGAAGACCAACTAAAAGCAACTTTATCTCTGGATGCTTGGAAAAAAACTCCAATACCTTATGAAACGATCGACCCGTTCCCATATTTCCGACATAGACGAAATCATATGCCTTTTTTGCCGTCCCAACGCAAAAAAAATTCTCATCAATTCCCATATCTCGGTAACAATGCGGTACACGGTCACGAAATGAATATTGATTCTGAACCGCATGATTCAAAAATATCCTCAGTGACGGCTGCACATTAAAATGTCGCTTTATCATGTCTTTCAGCTTTGCAGCGCGTCCCACAGATAGGGACGCGTACTCATGAACGCATGGAATATCCTTCGACAGGCGAAAATCCGTCCCCATAAAATGCCACGTTAAATCAAAATCCTTTATGGAATATGCATCCACATCCTGACAATCTGTGAAAGAATATTCTTGAAAAAATTTCTTATACATGGAGAGCTCCGGCAAATGCGCTCTACCGGAATGCAGGAGCAATATCTTTTTCATCGCGCCGTCTTTCTCGTACAAATCATTTTCAACTGAAACAGCCACCAGACTATTGCCATTTTCACGCTGCGCAAACCATTGGAACAATTCATCCGGGTTAGATACGATCGGTAGTATGCCGCATATTCCCTTGCCTCCGACGCCATACTACGCCCTTCCCATAAACGATAGACAAGAAGTGATGGAATACGATAACCAAAAATGACATTCTTATACGTCTGCAGTCGCTCTTGATCGGTCACATGTTTTTCTAGCCAGCACCAGATCTCGTTCCATATGAATACATCCTGTTCGAGCTTATCCCATGAAAACTCTGACAGCCCTGTTCCATTTTTGTAGTAATCAAAAAGCGGCTCATCCAAAAACACAATCTTATCCGCCACATACATAACCTTGATAAAGAACTCCATATCCTCGCCCCACGAACATCCTTCACGAAACGAAATGTCAGCCCGTTCAAGAAGCTCTTTGCGGATCATCCAAGCATTAGTCTGCGGTGTCATCCTACTCTGCATATAACGCAATAAAGGCTCTTCCATCTGTCCGCGAAGGCCCCGTCTGCATTTCTTTTTTTCTATCACACGATAGTTGCAAAAGCAGACATCTGCTGTTTGTTCTTTCATGAAGGCGATTTGCAGCTCTATCTTTTTCGGGTATATACAGTCATCTGAATCGAGAAATGAAACGTATTCACCTACCGCATGGAAAAGGCCTTTATTTCTGGCAGCAGAAACGCCACAATTTTTTTGATAAAAATATTTCAACCTTGCTCCATGCACTCTTTGCAGCTTCTCAATGACAGAGGCAGTGTCGTCTGTGCTGCCGTCATCCACAATAATAACCTCAATATCTGTATAGGTTTGCGTCAATACACTCTCAACAGCTCTAACGAGGCACGTCGCTCTATTGTAGGCAGGAATTACAACCGATACCATATTACCCTCTTTGCGACTCATCATCATCTCTTTTCCATCCTAGGATGCGTAAAAAAAACCTCTCTCCCATAAATGTCACCAACAATCTTTTGATGAGATTTCGCAGGCAGTTTTTATCTGTATCCTTCTTCTGAATCTCATGGATTCGATTCAGATACTCTTCTCCTATATACTTCTGGATGACGGCAATGTATTCATCGTACAAGTCACTGCCTGAACTCACTCCAAAAACACTGTAGTAGGCGACATCTACATCCATTATACAATAGGATGCTCCCCCCATAATGTTGCGTAAAAAAAACTCATAGTCCGCCGCAATTCGATACTCGGTGTTGAACCCCTCTTGCATGAGACGTCTGCTCACTAATAATCCTTGATGGGGGCACATCTCCCCCCTCTTCATATCATCCATTGAGCGGGGTGCCCTCTTCCGTTTGACCAACCGATATACGTTCTGATACAGGAGGACATTTCCCATGTAAAAAGAATACCCCGGATGTGCAGCGATAAAATCAGAAACTGTACACATCACTTCACTGTTGCACAACCAGTCATCGGCACCCAAAAAATAAACGTAGTCACCTGTTGCATGCCGGATTCCTTTATTCATTGCATCATAAATACCATGATCCGGCTCACTCATAATCATACAGATCTCTTGACTGTATCGATCTAATACGGCAGTAGTTTGATCCGTTGACGCACCATCGATCACTATGTATTCGAGGTTTTTATAGGACTGACATAGAACACTCTCGATCGCTCGTCCAATGGTTGCCTGTGCATTATAACTTACAGTAATTATGCTAATTTTAGGCGAATATCCCTCATCCCTCATTTTTTCTGAATACAATTTCTCCCTCGATGTCTTCTATATAGTATAGGGGCTTATTTCCATAAAATGATGCCCAACCGGTATACGTGCTTGGCGCTCCGACAATGTAGTCACAAGCAGCAAAGGCGTACATATCTTCCACAATCTGACCATTTCCCTTCATCACATCAAATCCGGAAAAATGGTCGATATCAACAGCCTCATTTGAACAGACAAGCCAACGTATTTTTTTCTTTTCAAAATAGACTTCGACCTTATGCATGACTCCACAATATTGCTCCGGCGGATAAAAGTATTTCCCTCCTAAAAAATCTTTATAATCCCCGCCGCGTATATGCAGCCCGATGACAACTTCAGGGGGAGGACAGGAGTCTCTTAAATGATGTATCAATATTTCAATGTTTTTTTCGTGCTCAGGAAGTACCCGAAAAAAGTCCCGAATCTGATCTGCATACGTATGAAATGATGTCACATCTCTATAAAGCCACCCCTGTACCACCAGACATTTTGTACTTTCACGCAATCGGATAAAGTCAGAATTTCGCAGGTCACATTCCTCGTCGTCGCGTATTCGGTAAAACCGAATCCATCTATTTCCAACTGTGTTTTTTTGCCGCAAATGCAGATATCTAAAAACAATTTTTGAAAAGAACACCACCAGCTTCCGAACAATACAAAAACTAAGGAATGATCTTTTCGCTTCATAGATACTTTGCACTTTGTTCCGATTGAAATATGTTCCATAGTCATCAAAGCTAGGATTGTAAAGGGAATATCGATACGCCCATGCATTTCCCATCCAGTGTGCGTATTGAAATAGGCGGTTTCCCAGCTGTCCTGTTGGATAACCTAAAACAACCAAAGTATTGCCCCCATCTCATATGCACGTCACAAGTGCCTCATAAAAGTTCTGCAATCTACCGGCTTCCGTTTTTATATCAAATCCCGCTTCTGCCAGTTCTTTTTCCGCGTGTGAATTTCGTTTCCCTTGTCGGCGCAAAATTTCCTCTGCCCACGCTGTAGTTGATTGCTCAAGGCGCAAAAATGACAGGGACGATGTGAGCTTACACTCCTTGGATACTCGATCCGAAACAATGCATGGGAGTCCGTTTGCCTGTGCCTCCACAGCTACGACCGGAAGCCCCTCATACCATGACGGAAGGACAAATAAATCCATGATGTGATAGAGTTCTGCGACATTTTTTTGCAGCCCCAAAAAGCAGATGTTGCCTTCCAGTCCCCTCTGTTTTACCTCATAGGCTATCTTCTCCATGAGCGGTCCGTCGCCGATGAGGACGAGGACAGCAGTTGCATCTCTTTTCACGAGTTTAGCCATGATGTCGATGAGAAAGGCATGGTTCTTCTGATATGCGAACCGCCCCACATGTCCTACGACAAGTGCATCCGGCTCGATGCCAAGGCGCTTTCTCCCTTCTGTACGCAACCTCTCATCGTACGCGAACCGATGCACGTCAATCGCATTGTTGACAATCGTCACATTCCCTGTTTCTACACGATCTCCAAACATCCATTTGCCGGCCGCCATAGAACAAGCGAGATAGACGTTTGCAAATGTCCTCGAAAAGGGACGCAACATGTATTTCAGTAGGGAGCGTAATTTCTCCTGTCTCGTTGCCGTCGTGTGGTTGTGTACGATACGGATGCGCGCGCCGCCCAGCCATGCCGCACAGAGCGAGAATACGGCAAGGGTATTCATATGAGAGTGCACAACTTCATATTTATTATCTTTGACAATGCGATAGATCTGATAGATTTGCTTCAGAACATTTTTGCTGTATCGTTCCACCTTATAGACGCGTCCGCCAAGGGATGCGATCTCGTCGTCCAATAACGATTTTTCATAACCGTCGATCACAAAGTCGAATTGTATCCGTCTGCGGTCGATATGGCGGTAATAGTTCATGACAACCGCTTCCACACCGCCGCCGCATACATTCCCGATAATTTGCAGCACGCGCATAGGCGAATGATCGTCTCTGTGCAAGAAACCACCCCCTCCAGCACAACGACGCCTAATAAGCTCCTTTTCCTGTAAATACTGTCTTCACGGTCTTGAACAGATGATCCCATGCGTATCGCATCGGCGAGTGAACATAGGAAATATGAATTTGATTCGGGCCGGTCAATATTCCCTTCGCAACGGCATGAGAGCCAGATATAAGCCCTTCCTTGCTCCGTTTCCACATCTATCACAGCAGTGCACAGGCGATCGTTTCAGAAACAGCATATCCGGCCTCAATACGCCCCTTCTCTCTTGAATACGACCTGCACGGTTTTGATAAGGTACACAAAGTCCAGCCAAATCGACCAATTCCGCACGTACCACGAGTCCATCTGCACGCGCTCGTCGTAGGTGGTGTCGCTGCGGCCGCTGACCTGCCAGAGTCCCGTGATGCCGGGCGGGACGAGATAGTAGTCTGCGATCAGATCGCCGTATTTCTCGATCTCTTTCTCAACGATAGGGCGCGGTCCGACGAGGCTCATTTCTCCGCGGATGACGTTGATGATCTGCGGCAGTTCATCAAGACTTGTACGCCGCAGGAAATGCCCGATGCGCGTGATGCGGGGATCATCCTTCAGCTTAAAATCCCGTTCCCATTCTTCACGTGCCTCGGGATTCTCCGCAAGATAGTGTTCGAGGCGTGCCCCGGCATCCTTTACCATGGAGCGGAATTTATAGCAGGGAAACATGCGGCCGTTCTGTCCGACCCGCTGATGCGCAAAGAGCACGCGCCCCGGGTCATCGATGTAGACCAGCACGGCAATGATCGCCATGACAGGGAAAACAGCGATCAGCCCCACAACACTGCATACGAGGTCAAAGCCTCGTTTCAGCCCGCGGTTGAGCGCACTGCGCAGATTATTGTGCGTCTCCAGCAGAATGATCTTCTCGCTCACGAGGCTGATGGCCGTGAGACGTCCCATCGCGATCCCGATGAGGTTCGGCGCGACGATAACACGCGTGACAAGCGGCTGGATGCGATTGATGAGCCGCACCTGCGCTTCCTGTTCCATGCCGGGTGCGGTGATAATCACGTCGCGCACCCCGGTGGCGCGAATGACACGCTCCGCATCGTCAAATCCGCCGAGGATCGGATAGATCGCCGCGATTTTATCGCTGACGGGGTGATCGTCCAGGAAGCCTACGATGTGGTAGTCAAATCCCGCGTCGTATTCAAACGACCGCAGCACGCGCTCCGCCGTGAGCCCCGCCCCGATGAAAAGCACCGGCACGCGGAAGAGATGCAGCGAACGCACGCATTTGCGATAGAGATAGCGCCCGCTCCAAAGGAAGAGCACCGCAAGAATCCCCGTCACACCGACAAAGATACGCGAGACCACCTCGCTTACCTGCGCGAAATACATCAGCAGGATGATGATGAGTACCGCGTAGACGCATGCCCAAAAAATCTTTTGCACCATGACCCAAAAAGGCATGTTGCGGCTGCGCGCCCCCATCGCATACAGGAACCCGAGAAAGATAAAGGGAACGACGCCGAAGATATAGATGTCGGGGATATAAAAGTGGGGATCGGCGATGGGCAGCCAGTGCCGGCGCAGCTGATAGGAAAGGAGCTCCGCAGCCACCACGGCGGCATAGTCTACAAAGACAACCAAGAGCGGCAGGAGATAGGAAGCATAGCGTTCCCACAGCGACAGGCTAGCCACGCTTCGCCTCCTCTCTCAAAAATACCCCAAGCTCTTCAGCAAAAACACCCATCCGAAGATGGTCACACACGAGAGTGCGCTGCTGTAGACGACGCAGTTCCCCGCGAGCTCTGCGTCGGCGTGCATCTGCTGCGCCATGGCAAAGCCGGCGACCGCACAGGGCGTTGCATAGATCGCGATGAGCGTCACGAGCTCCACATCCCGCATGCCGAGAGCGATCGCGATCGCGAGCATGATCCCCGGTACGATGACGAGACGTGCCGCAACCGCTCCGATGAGCTGCGGTAAATGCGTATGGAAACTCCCGCCCCGGAACGATGCGCCGAGGATGATGAGGGCTACCGGCGTCGTCGCCGCCGCGATCTCTGCGGCAGGTCTCAGGATCGGTGCGGGGATATGCAGCTCCGCAGCGCGGCAGAGCGCTCCGAGGATACCGCCGAGGATCATGGGATTCATCACGACACTGCGCAGGATATTCAGGAGATCGAACCGTCCCCCGCGAAACGTCTCAAGTATGAACACCGAGAGCACATTATAGAGGGGAACAACGGCAGCAATCATCATCGTCGGAATAGCGACCGCATCCGATCCGAAGATATTAGCCACGAGCGGCACGCCCATGAGAACGTAGTTCCCGCGGTACGCCGCCTGTACGATGACGCCGCGGCGCGCATTGTCCTTTTCAAAAATACAGACAACCCCCGTCGCGACGAGTGCCGTGAGCAGCACGCCGCCCGCGCCGAGTACCGCGAGGAGCGGACTGATAACGGTTCCCGGCTTCGCCGCGTAGATGTTGTAGAACATCATGAAGAAGAAAAACACGCGAAACACCATGCCGTTCACGTGGAACAACTCTTCATCCGTGAGCAGCCGCACGCGCCGGACAAAGAGCCCGACCGCCATCAAGCAGAAGAGCGGCACCACGCCGCCAAGCGCAACGAAAAAGTTGCTAAGCATACAGATGCCTCCTCCTGATTATCCCATTTTATTATAACAGGAAAGTGAGAACAGCGCAATTATCCTGTACAATTCCCGTCGGAATATTTGAGCGTTCCGTACAATACGATACGACAGTCTCCCGCCTTCTTGACAAGTGCCGCTGCACCGCCTATGATACAAGCAGGCGGCAGCGAGCCGCATATTATGAATGATAGAAACGGAGACCCGATCATGGCAAATGAAATAAACGTACAAAACCTCATCATTGGATTTGGCAAGGCGGGCAAGACGCTCGCAGGCTTCCTCGCAAAACGCGGCGAGAAAACGGTACTCACCGAACGCTCGAAGCAGCGTTACGGCGGTACCTGCATCAACATCGCGTGCATCCCGTCAAAATCGCTCGAATACAGCGCACGACTCTCGGCGGCGGAGGGCGGCAGTTTCGAAGAAAAGGCGCGCCGGTATGCGGCCGCCATCGCAGAAAAACGCCGACTCACCGCCATGCTGCGGCAAAAGAACTACGATAAAGTCGCGGGGACGGGCGCGGACATCCTCGACGGCGAGGCTCGTTTTATTGATGCGCACACCGTTTGTGTAACTGCCGAGGACGGCGCAGAGACACAGGTACATGCGGAGCGTATCTTTATCAATACAGGCGCCCTGCCCATCATCCCCGCTGTCCCCGGTGCGGCGGAGAGCGCGCGTTGCTATACGAGCGAGACCATGATGGAGCTCGACATACTCCCGCGCCGCCTCGTCATCATCGGCGGCGGGTACATCGGGCTTGAGTTCGCCTCGTACTATGCGAATTTCGGTTCGGAGGTCACGGTTGTCCAGGACGGTGCGAACTTCATCCCGCGTGAGGATACGGAGATCGCGGCACGCGTCAAGGCATCGCTCAAGGCGCGCGGCATTACCGTGCTGACCGATGCCGCACCGCAGCGTATTGAGGACAATGCGGCAGAGACGACGGTCGTCGTTCAGACTTCTGTCGGAGAGCAGTCCATCTCCGCCGATGCCGTCCTCCTCGCCACAGGGCGTAAACCAAACATTGAGGGGCTGAACCTCTCGGCAGCAGGCATCGATGTCACGCCGCGCGGCGCGGTCGCCGTGGACGCGCACCTGCAAACCAATGTGCCGCATATCTGGGCGATGGGCGACGTGACGGGCGGCCTTCAGTTCACCTACATCTCGCTCGACGACTTCCGCATTGTGCGGGATCAGCTCGCCGGTGCGGGTGCGCGCACAACGGAGAACCGCGGTGCCGTTCCCTACACCGTCTTCCTCGATCCGCCGCTCTCACGCGTCGGCATGACCGAGGATGAAGCGCGCGCGGCGGGATACGACGTGCGCATGTTGAAGCTCGAGGCCGCCGCCGTACCAAAGGCGCAAGTCCTCCGGAACCCTGTCGGTCTGCTCAAGGCAATCGTCGACACCAAGACGGATAAAGTCCTCGGCGCGCATTTCTTCTGCCCCGGCTCGGAAGAGATGATCAACCTCATGAAACTCGCCATTGACGCCGGCATTACCGCGCATACGCTTGGACAGAGTATCTACAACCACCCGACCATGAGCGAGGCGCTGAACGATCTGTTTGTGTAAGGCGGACGGAAAGAGACACGACCTCCCGTCACAGGATAAACCGGCATACCAAAAAGGAGCATCCCATCACGATGCTCCTTTTTACGTTACTGCCATAAAACCGGCAATATAGACAGTATTGCCGCCACTGCCGCCGGGCATCCTGTGCGCCGCGGAGCAAGCGGCAGATCCCCGCAGACACTTCCGGTCTGACCGTTCACGCGGACGGTATAGGTCGTGCCGTCATGGATGAATGAGATCTCCCAAAGCGGCAGAAGGATACATTCCGGCACAATATCGCCGTATGAGATATTCAGTTCATGTACCTCTGCCGACTGCGTTTGATATTCCCCGCACAAATCGTCCTCGATGCGTCCTGCAAGCAAGTCCTGTATCTCCGCCTGCGCACCGTCCCACGCGTCTTGTGAATTGACAGTGCAGGAGACAATATCAACACCCGCCGTATGCCCCGGGACACCGTTTTCTCCCTGTGAAAGGTCATAAGGGAAAAGCCCCTCCTCGAAGGAATCCGTGTATTCCTCTGCACCAGAGATAAGGATGTTGTCGTCGAGATCATAATGTGCCGTGCCGCTGATGTAATGGCGGTCGGTGTCCGTCTGCCAGTTCCCGTCGCTGTCCTCATAGTCCTGCTCCTCGTCCCACGCACCTTGATATTCGCACATCGCAGTGGTACGAAAACGCCAAAAAGGGACATAGACGGCGCGGAATGATTCCGGACGGAAGACATCACCTGTAGCAGTGAAGAGCCGTGCCCCGGCATGCGCTCGTACCGCATCGAGCACCGCTTGGCGCCCCAAGACGAAGGGGGTGTAGGCGTCGCTTATTTGATGTTTCATTGGTACTCCCCCATAAAATAAACGAGACAACCGCCCGGACGCATTGTTGCGCAGGGTGGCTGTCTCATTTGATACGCCAAAATCTCGTGCTGCCCCGCCGCAGCGTGAGTGACACGGAAGTTTGGATGCAGAGCAAGGAATTGAGACGAACGCAAGGACGGCGTAGATGACCCCTACGTCGACGAAGCGTTCGTCAAAAATGGCGACGCTATGCGCCAAAATCCCGCGTCACGTCTCGCGTCTCACTCGGCAGGGAGAATAAACGACAGCGAACTAAACACCTTCTCCTTCACATTCGGATCGGCGGTCGGGAACGCGACCTCGACGCCGATGACGTTGAGTCCGTTGTTCGCAACGCGCACGGACACATAGCCGTTCGCATCCGCCTGCATCTCCGATGCGAGGTTGCCGATGACGTCTGCGATGACGGGCGCGTTCGCATACGGCTGACCGTCCTTATAGATGCGGAGTTCGAGCGTATCGCCGCGGCGCAGCGTCAGCGGGTTCACGCTCGGCACGATCTGGATCGGCACGTTGTAGAGCCCGCCCGGCTTGACCGCCTCGCTCCAATAATGCACGTTGTACTTGCGCGCGTGCGTCACCGAGACGAGATTCTCGATGTTCGAGTAATCGCGCGTCGGGATGACCTGCCCATCCGTCGTCTTTGCGAAATATCCGTAGTCAAAGAACGTCGCCGTCACGCCGAGCCGGTCAGACGGGACAACGGACATGTGGTCGCTGTAATCGACGCGCTCAATCGTCGTCGGCATAAAGTCCACATCGTACGCATCGATGCCGAGCGCACACGCCGGATCATAGGCATTGTCGATCGGGCCCTCGCCCAGGACGAGCGCCTTTTGGTCAAACCGATTGGCAAAGTACACGCCGTGCGCATCCGCGGGTGCCGCATAGAGCCCGAGCCCTACGACCGCGCCGAGCGCGGCAGAAAGAAATTTTTTCATCAGTCATCCTCCTAACGCAGAGAGAAGATTTTCGCGGGATCCCCCGCACATCTTCATTTATTATAATAAAAATAAGAGATATTTGCAAGCGTACCGCCCGGCGGATTTTTCAAATAACACCGCGCCGTTCTTTACTTCTCCTAAAAAAGAGTGTAAAATATTATCAGTTACAAACACTCAGGGAATAAAAGGCGGGGATATTTATGATGCTGAAGAAAACCAAGATCATATGCACGCAGGGGCCGTCGACCGATCCGGACGGGATTGTGGACGCGCTCATCGAGAATGGGATGAACTGCGCGCGCTTTAACTTCTCCCACGGCACACATGAGGAACACCTCGTGCGCATCAAGAAGGTGCGCGCGGCGGCGGAGCGCTCGGGCAAGGTCATCTCGCTCATCCTCGATACCAAAGGCCCCGAGATGCGCCTCGGCGAGTTCGCCGAAGGGAAGGTGCATCTCGAAAAGGGGAACAAATTCACACTGACCTACGACGACGCGCCCGGCGACGAGACGCACGTCAGCGTCAACCATAAGAAACTCTGGGAAGAGGTCAAACCCGGCGACACGCTCCTCCTCTCGGACGGTCTCGTCGGACTCGTCGTCGACGAGGTGCGCGGCAAGGACATCGTGACGACGATCCAGAACAGCGGTCCCATGTCCACGCGCAAACGCGTCGCTGCGCCCGGCATCGAGCTGAGCCTCCCGGCGATCTCCGAGCAGGACGAGCGCGACATTATTTTTGGCATCCAGAACGACATGGACTTCGTTGCCGCCTCCTTCATCCAGCGCCCCGCGGACGTTGAGGAGATCCGACACCTCATCGCCAAGCACGGCGGACACATGGAGATCATCCCAAAGATCGAAAACCTCGCGGGCGTCAATAATTTCGACGCGATCCTCGCCGTCTCGGACGGCATCATGGTCGCGCGCGGCGATCTCGGCGTCGAGGTGCCGGCAGAGGATGTCCCGGTCATCCAAAAGGAAATCATCCGCAAGTGCAATGCCGTCGGCAAGCCCGTCATCGTCGCCACGCAGATGCTCGAATCCATGACCACGAACCCGCGCCCCACGCGCGCGGAGGTCTCGGACGTCGGCAACGCCATCTTTGACGGCGCGGACGCCATCATGCTCTCGGGCGAGACCGCGAGCGGTGATTACCCCGTCGAGGCGGTCAAGATGATGAGCACCATCGCCCTGCGCATGGAGGAATCGCTCGAGTACGACACCATCATCCGCTCGCGCAGCATCCGCGAACGCTCCTCCGTCACGGACGCCGTCTCGCACGCGACCGTACAGCTCGCATACGAGACGAGCGCGGCGGCGATCCTCACGCCGACCCAGTCCGGCTACACCACGCGCGTCGTGTCGAAGTACCGCCCGAAGGCAACGATTGTCGCCTACGCGCCGAACCACATGGTCGCGCGCCACATCAACCTGCGCTGGGGCGTCTACTCCATCCTCGGGCGCAAATGGTCGAGCGTCGAGGAGATGATCGAGTCCTGCACGCGCGGTGCACTCGCACACGGCTACGTCGCACAGGGCGACAAAGTCGTCATGGTCGCGGGCATGACCTACAACGAGGCAAGCTCCGTCGCCGTGCGCGTCACAACCATCAACTAATTTTTGAAATGAACCGGAGGGAGCCGTCTCAATATTCTTGGACGGCTTCTTTTCGTAGGTGCGCGGATATACGCAGCTAGGCGCGAAAATCCCGCGTCCCATAACGGCGTCACGTCTTTAAGGAGGAGAAATTATCCATGGAAATAATCCACAGCCCCAACGCCCCCGCCGCCCTCGGTCCCTATAGCCAAGCCATGCGGGTCGGCAATCTCGTCTACACCTCGGGACAGATCGGCATTGATCCCGCTGCGGGCAAGATCACGGCAAGAGCAATCGACGCGCAGACAGAGCAGGTCTGCAAAAACCTCGGCGCCGTGCTCGCAGCCGCCGGCACGGATCTCACACGCGTTGTCAAGACGACCTGCTTCCTCGCGGACATCGCGGACTTCGCCGCATTCAATGAGGTCTACGCACGCTACTTTACGGGCAAACCCGCCCGTTCCTGCTTCGCCGTCAAGGCGCTGCCTGCGGGCGCGCTCTGCGAGATCGAGGTCATTGCCGAGGTATAGCCAAAACAAAAAGGCACGTTGTCATCGTGCCTGCAAGCTGTGATATAATAGTTTTGAGGTGCTGTTCTGCACAGCGGAGGCGCGGTTAACTCTTACCCCTGGAAGGGGGTGAGCACCATGGATAACACGAATGTAACTTTGTTGCTCCTCGTCGTTCTCGTGGTTCTCCTACAAAGAAATTAACCGCCCCTAGCTTCCAATCTTGTGGCGGTTAATTCCAGAACACATATATGGGGCTTTACCGCGTCACCGCAGATACAGCACCTTTTCTATGCTTATTATATGACTTCCGATGTGATTCGTCAAGTTTTATACTGCGCACACGCCCCAATTTCCTTCATGCAATTATCACGTTGTTATTGTATGATAATTTCAACCATTCCCACTGCTAGACGAAAGGCTGCCTGCTATGAAAATTCACCCGCGCCGATTTGCACGCTTTCTCGCCGTCTGCTTCTCGCTCTCCGTGCTGCTCTACTGCATCTTCCACTTGCCGGGCGGAGAGGACGCCGAGCCCCCGACCTACAAGGCGGAAATCATCTCCGCGACACAGACGGACGGTGCGTTTGCTTCCTTTGCCCCCGGCAGCGTCCAGTACGACGTCACGGCACGGCTCACGTCGGGCTCCGCCGCAGGGACGGAAGTCTCGTTCCTGCACGCGACTGCGAATAATCCCGCCTTTGACATCCACCCGCAGGCGGGCGAGGATGTGCTCCTGCGCGCCGAGGGTGAGGGCTATGCCATTGCGGACTATGACCGCCTGCCCGGAATCATATGGCTGCTCATCGGCTTTGGCGTTCTCCTCGTGCTCTTTGGCGGGCTGACGGGACTCAAGGCACTCTTCGTCCTCCTCTTTGCGGTGCTCCTCATCGCAAAGGGGCTGATCTCCTTCATCCTCTTTTCCCCGTCGCACATCCTCTTTTGGACGTTCCTCATCGGCAGCGTCATCACGCTCGCCACGCAGCTCATCATCGGCGGCCGGAATCGGAAATCGGCGGGCGCGATCATCGGCACCATCGGCGGCATCTTCGTTGCGGGTATTCTGGCGCTGATTGCCATTCACGGAACGTACCTGACCGGCATCGACGAAGAGCAGGCGACCATGCTCAAGGTGCTCTATCTGCAGGATGTTGATTTCCGCGAACTGCTCTTCTCGGGCATCATCCTCGGCGCGCTCGGTGCGGTCATGGACGTCGCCGTCTCCATCGCTGCCGCGCAGTACGAGATGAAGCAGCTCGCCCCCGCGACAAAGTTCAAAGCGCTCGTCTCCTCTGGGCTGTCGGTCGGGCGCGACGTCATGGGGACAATGGCAAACACCCTCGTCCTCGCCTATATCGGCGGCGCACTGCCGCTCATTCTCCTCATCTCCGCACAGCCAAATATCGACCTCATTCGCGTCCTGAACCTCAACATGATCGCCGCCGAGATCGTACGCTCGCTCATCGGCAGCATCGGGCTCCTCTGCGCCATCCCCATCACCGCGTACGCGACCGCATTTCTACTGACCGTGAAGCCGACGCGCAGACGGCGGGAAAAATCAGATGCTCTGCCGGAGACTGAACGAAGCTGATGTAAAAGCTGTTCCCCCATTTCACTTTTCCCAAAATTATGGTATGCTGTCGGTATCCGGAACGTGCGCATCGTCTGCACCGAGAAAGAAGGTCGTCCGCATGGAACATATTCCACAGGGGCAGGAGCCGCCGAAACGCAGCCGCCGCCCGAGCCGATCGCTCATCATCACGATTCTCTTCATGCTCGCCGTGATGATCGCCATCCCCGTCTATCAGCATTTCGTGGAGCACAAGCATGACGTGCAGTCCTCCGATCATCACCACACCCATTCGCACGGCGAGATCGAAGCAGCCCCCGCCGATTTCGGCACTACAGGCGAACACACACACGACCACAGCCACGCGCATTGACCACAACACAAGCTTTGCCCCCGATGAGAAAAAAGAGCTTGATTTTTTCCCGGTGCCGCGTTATAATGTCCCTTGTCAGTCATGGGGACGTAGCTCAGCTGGGAGAGCACCAGGTTCGCAATCTGGGGGTCGAGAGTTCAATCCTCTTCGTCTCCACCATCGACGACAGTATACGGAGAAGCCGCACGGTTTCTCCGTTTTTTGTATGTATGGCAATTGACCGCGACAAGGAAAAACAAATAAAAACCGGGCTTGCACCATCGGATTTCTCCGGCGATGCAAGCCCAATTTTATTGCTCAATTTTCATGAATGAGCCGCAGAGCAAGCTCTGCGTTGCGCGCGGCGAGAGTGCGCATCTGCGCGAGGAGTTCGCCGCTTGTCTCGGCAAAGCTGCGGCGCTCGTTCCACTTGCGCCGCACTTCTTTGAGGACACTTGCCGTTGTGATGTCCTGCAGGTCGTTGACGGGTTTTTCGCCGATGGAGCGCAGGAAGCGGTCGACCTTTGGGTCGTATGAGATACCGATCATGGGGACGCCCATAACGCCGGCGAAGATGAGTGCATGCAGGCGCACGCCGATCATGAGATCCATGTTCGCGACGAGGGAGAGGAGTTCGCTCGTCGTGTATTCGTCCGTGAGGACGGTGCATTCCTCGTGCGTACGGGCGGCAACGGTCTCGGCGGTGCGGACGTCCTCGGGGTACTGCATGGGGAGGAAAATGACGCGCGCGCCGAGCTCCCGGACGACAGCATCACTGATCTCGGCGAGGACTTCTTTATAATGCTGCCAACCCTGCCAGTCGCGCACAGAGATGCCGACAACGGGCTTTGCGCCGTCCGCGCCGTAATGCGCGAGGATGGCGCGCCCCGCCTCCTTTCCGACGGGATGGATGCCGAGCACAGGGTCGGCGGTGCACTCCATAGGCGGACGCATGATGCCGAGCCGCCGCAGCTCCGCCATGGAGCCCTCATCGCGCACGGTGATGAGCGACACACGGTTGCCAAGCCAGCGCATCGCGCGGCAGGCAAACACCCCCGTGACGGGACCGATCCCCTGCGCGTAGAGCATAACACGTTTGCCGAGGAGCAGCGCCAGGAAGATCACCGCCATGTAGTAGTACAGACTGCGCCCGCTCGTGACGTTCTGGAGGAGGCTCCCGCCGCCGCTGACGACGAGATCCGCGCGGCGCATGGCGGAAAAAATCGCCCCCGCATCAAACGAGCCGATCGCCTCGACGCCGTGCCGGCGGCGCGTGTCGGCGGGATCGGCGGAGATCACCGTGATATGAAGTTCCGGGTCCAGGTCTCCGAGCACCTCGAGCATCGCCGCGAGCATCGCCTCGTCGCCCGCATTCTTTGCACCGTAGTACCCCGATACGACGATCCGCTTCATCGGGTCAGATCCCCTCCGTTCCTTCGATCCCATAGTATTGGTTGTGTTCCCTCTGCATCATGCCGCCTTGACCCGCTCGAGCAATCGATTCCATGCCGCAACGAGCGCGACAAGCACGGCTCCAATCGCCCCTCCGAGCAGGACACCGCCGACGCCGCGCACGAGCGACATCTCGATCGGCGTGCGCATATGCGCAAATGTCTCGACCATCGATCCCTGCGCAATGGTGGCGGCGAGGACAAGTCCGAACACGATCATGGTTTTCCACCGCCGCGCCGCCGCGTAGATGCCGAGCAGGAACGCGGGATGCCCGATCAGAAATTCCTTCGTCCGCGGACGCGCATAAAAGAGCTGTTCGAGGAAGGCGCGCAGCTTCAGCTCGATGCCGGGTACAGGCAGACCTGAGGTGTGCCCGCTGCGCAGGACGAGGACGACGAGCGCCCCGAGGAGCACAAGTGCGCCGAGCAGCGAGCCGACACGCACAGGGGTGTCCAAAATCTCCCGCACTTGTCCCATGACGCCCGCGGAGGTGTCGAACCGCCCGTCAAATATGTCAAACCGCTGCATGAACGCAACGGCCACCAAAATCATCGGCAGGACAAAGGTGAGCTTGATCCCGCGGAAAATGTCGAACTCGAGGAAGTAGCGCGTGTCCGCGAGCGCGCCCGAGAGATAGGAAGCACCGATCATCGAGAGCGCGCTTGTGATGGAGAGCAGTATCAGCCCCGCAACGATGATGCGCCATACGGGGGCGTCCTTTTGGAACCGTCTGCCGCGCAGGAGGTCGAGAAGTCCCACCATCGCGAGTGCGGGGAAGAGGTTGGCGCTCGCGAGCGCCGCGAGAATCCGGATTTTGCTCCCTGCACCGAGGAGGATCGGCATCATGCCGATGAGCGCCGCGATGGCGAAGAAGAGCAGGACGGCGCGCCGCCTGCGGTTCAGCGCGGGAACGACGAGCGAGAGGTAGAGCACGCCCGCCGCCGCGACGCCCATGACGACGAGGGCACGCAGGATGCGCGGCGGCTCGTAGGCGGCAAATGTCCCGGCTTTTCCGATTTTGAATCCGTGCGCACGCAGCGCCGCGCTCGTATCGGAAAAATACTTCATATTCGTTTCGAGCAGCGACATATTCGGCGCAGGATCTTCGTAGATGCGCAGGAGGTTGATGCGGATGTTGCGCTCCTCGTCCGTCGTCACCCATCGCTCAACGGCGGCGTCGATCTTGAGCTTTGTCAACTCATCCTTTGGGATGGAGTAGAGCCGCGCGACATGATCGTAGCCGACGCCCTTTGCGATCTCCTCCATGCCCTGTTGGTTGTAAAACTGCAGCTGTGTCACGCCCTCGATGAGTCCGAGGGTTAAATTGCGCGCGCGCATCTCGTCAATGGTCGTTTGGAGCGCTTTCGGCGCGCCGAGCGTCTCCGTCCCCGAAAATACAATGTCCGAGACACGGATACCGTCGAGCCGCGCAAAGACCGCCCGCACATCGTCGGACGTTGCCGTATGGTAGTTCGACGGGCGCGCGATGACGTCGAAGCCCGCCGCGTTCACCGCACGCAGCTCATCGCTCGGCAAGCCGATGTTGCGCTTTTCGAATGCCTCGTAATAGTCCTTGACCGCGATGACCTCGTCGCTTCCGACTGTGTGGACGGTCACGCGCTGTGCGCCGAACCTGCGGAAGAGATCGTCCTTGAGCTCTGCGAATGCCGCCGCATCATGCCCGACGATGTAGATCTCCGTCCCGACGATTTTCCCGTCCTCGACCATTGCGCGCCACAGCGGATTGGTCAGCATCCCCGCATGGTAGCGCGCGAGGATGTCTGCGCCCGTGAGTGCGACCGCCTTGCCGTTCACGTTGAACTTCTTAAACGTCGTCTCGTAGACGGCGAGCGATGTGATGCCCGCGTCCTTCGCACGCGCGAACACCTCGTCCGCGGGCAGTCCCTCGCGCGCGGCGAGCTCCAAGAGCCCCTCATAGTCGATGGCGAGCTCCACCGTGCAGCTCTCCTCCTCGACGGCGTGGCGCTGCATACCGATGACAAGCGAGGCAATAAGTCCGATGAATATGGCTGCGAGCAGCACGGGATGATAGTGAAATTTCTTCATGAACCTTCCTTCTCCGCTGCGAAAATCACGGTGCGTCCTTGCCCGCCGTCACGATAACGACATCATCGCGCGCCTCTACGCTCCGAAAGGTAAGCCCGAGGGGGAGCGCATCGGCACGCGCGACAACGACGTCGGGAAACAGGGAGTCGAGGCTGAGCGTATTCATGCCGCGCCCGCGCGCCGAAATGCGGCGAATCTTGTAGTAAAGATCGCCCGATACGACCTCGAACGCGCCCTCAAGCGTCACGTCAAAGGTCTGCCCGAGCGCCTTGGTCTTTGCGGTCGCGGTAACGCCCGCAGGCGTTACGGTCACGGCGACATCCTCGAATTTCCCCGAGGATTTTGTAATCAGCTCGCGGATCGCCTCCGCGTCGATCACGCCGCGCAGCTCCGCCGTCTCGGCAGAGGTGAGGACAGCCTTGTGTTCGGTCAGGAGCGTCATGGGGGCGATGTGCAGCCCTGTTCCCCTAAGGGTGAGCTCGCGGACAAAGATTTTGCCGATGCGCCCTTGCCGCATGACGCCGTCCACCGCACCGATCTCACCGAAGATGAGACGCGGGCTGTCCGTGATGGAGATCTGTACGTCCTCCGCCGCCGTCTGCTCACGCAGAGCGTCAACAATGAGGTTCGTGGCAATGCCGGGGAGGACGAGCGCCGCTCCTGCGGCGATGATAATGACGACGAGCAGTGTGACGGCGGCTTTCCACATGAGAGCGTCCCTCCTTTGGGTATTTTGTGGGATGAATGCGCGGCGGTGTCTTTGGGTCGTGGGCGCATATCGACGTCGCTGTGCAAGCGAGGTATGCAACGTATAGCGGCTCAGGGTATCTTTCTCGCTGCTGCGCAAATGAGGCATTTTTTCGGCATCTCCGGTTCGCAGGCGCATTCTTGTCGCTGCGCAAACGACGTGCGCGTCACCGACGGTATGCTCAGATACTACGCCCCTATGGGGTAAAAGCTCCGCGACGGCGATATGCGCCCCCTCACCGTGCGATAGGTAACGGCGATACGGATTCGCACATCATGTACGGCACGATGCAACGCACGCGCAGATCGAAGGAGGGCGCAACAGCTCGGTGTGACATTCAATACCACGATGTCGCGGGCACTACCGCCCAAGCCGCAACGCAAGTGACGCGGAAGTTTCGATGCATAGCTAGGAAGTGAGGAGAACGCGAGGAAGGCGTAGATGAACCCTACGTCGACGAAGCGTTCGACGAAATGACGACGCTAGGCGCGAAAATCCCGCGTCACACCATCACACCTAAAAGTCATGATTAGCCTTTGCGTTTAAGTACGCCCTAATAAACGGATCAATCTCCCCGTCCATAACTGCCTGCACGTTGCCGGTCTCGGCGTTCGTGCGGACATCCTTGACCATGGTATACGGCTGAAATACGTAGGAACGAATCTGACTGCCCCACTCGATTTTTTGCTGGACTCCTTCGAGCTTGGCAAGCTCCTCTTCCTTTTTCTCCTGCTCCAACTCAAAGAGCTTTGCGCGGAGCATCTTGAGGCACTGCTCCTTGTTTTGAAGCTGCGAGCGTTCGTTTTGGCACTGGACAACGATGCCCGTCGGCTCGTGCGTCATGCGGACGGCGGACGAGGTTTTGTTGATGTGCTGTCCGCCCGCGCCGCTCGCGCGGTAGTAGTCGACGCGCACGTCGTCCATGTCGATGTCGACCTCGACGGCGTCGTCGATCTCGGGCATGACGTCGCACGCGGAGAACGATGTGTGCCGCCGCGCCTGCGAGTCAAACGGGGAGATGCGGACGAGACGATGCACGCCTTTTTCGGATTTCAAAAAGCCGTAGGCGTTGTGCCCCTTGATGAAAAGGCTCGCGGATTTGACGCCCGCCTCGTCGCCCGGCTGGAGGTCGGCGGTCTCAACGGAAAATCCGTGCCGCTCCGCCCAGCGTCCGTACATGCGCAGGAGCATCTGTGTCCAGTCCTGCGCCTCGGTGCCGCCCGCGCCCGCGTGGAGTGTGAGGATGGCGTTGTTGGCGTCGTACTCACCCGAGAGGAGCACCTCGAGCTGGAGTGTCTCAAGCCCCTCGGCGATCGCGTCCAGCTCTGCGCGGATGTCGCCCTCCATGGTGGGGTCGTTTTCCTCGATGCCCATTTCGTAGAGGGTTTCGGCGTCTTCGTATTTGGCGGCGAGGGCTTTGTAGGTGTCGACGCCGCCCTTGAGTCCCGCGAGTTCTTGATTGACTTTTTGCGCCGCCGCCGCGTCGTCCCAAAAGGTCGGCTCGCTCATTTTGTATTCGAGCTCGGCGATTTTTTCCTCTTTCGCAGGGATTTCAAGGGAAATGCGCATCTGATCCAGCTTTTCGCCCAAATCATTGAGTGTTGGTTTCAGATCTTCCAGCATGTTGTTTCTTTCCTATTTCGATAAATTCATATTGGTTGCCGCAGCGCACAGGCATGTGTCTTGCCGTTGCGTAGAAAAGCCTTACGTTATATGCGGCTCAGGGTATCTTTCTCGCCGCTCCGCAAACGACGCTATGTGCGAAAATCCCGCGTCAGCCATTATACCGCAACCTAAGTGACGCGCAAGCTTGGATGCAGAACAAGGAACAAGAAAAATACAAGCGACGTCGTAGAAAAAGCTACTACGAGCGCAGTATTTTTCGCAGTGACACAGTTATGCGCCAAGATCGCACGTCATACCGTACCGTGAGTGACGCGGAAGTTTCGATGCATAGCTAGGAACAAGGAGGTCGCAAGGGAAGGCGTAGTTAAGACCTACGTCGACCGCCGCGACCGACACAGTGACGACGCTAGGCGCGAAAATCCCGCGTCACGCCTTGCCGTGGCAGTTTTTATATTTCTTCCCACTCCCGCACGGGCACGGATCGTTGCGCCCGATCTTCCTGCCGTCCTCGTCCTTTTCGGCGCGCGCCTCGGCGGGCGCGCTCTCTCCGCCGTGCGAGGTGCGGGCTGTGCGGAGGTGATCCTCGAGTTTTGACCGCTCGCGCGCGAGCAGTTCGTGCGCGCGCTGTGCGGCGGCGGGATCGGCGACGGGTGCGGGCGTGCCGTCCGGCGCAACATTACTCTGCATGGGCGGCGCGGTCTGCGGGGTGACGATGCTCACATGGTACATGAGGTTCGCGATCTGATCCATGATGGAGGCTTCCATCGCTTCGAACATCTCGAGCGCCTCGATCTTATACTCAACGAGCGGGTTGCGCTGTCCATACGCGCGCAGGTTGATTCCCTCGCGCAGCATATCCATGTGGTCGAGGTGATCCATCCACTTTTGATCGACAACGCGGAGCATGACGACCTTCTCAAGCTCGCGCATATTCTCCTCGCCGAACATGAGCTCACGGTTCTTGTAGCCCTCCTCGGCAAGCTGTTCGAGGAGTTCTTGGATCTCGTCGCGCGCGAGTGCTTCGAGTTCTTCCTTTTTCAACTTGCCCTGCGGCGCATAGACCTTCTCCGCATCCTCGATGAGTGCGTCGAGCTGCCACTCCTCGGGATAGAGCTTCTCGTTCGCGTACTGCGTCATCTCGTCCTTGATGATGTGCTTGACCATCGCGAGGATGTTCTCGCGCAGGTTCTCCCCGCAGAGGATCTTGCGCCGCTCGCCGTAAATGACCTCGCGCTGTTGGTTCATAACGTCGTCGTATTCGAGGACGTGCTTGCGGATGTCAAAATTGCGCGCTTCGACTTTTTTCTGCGCGTGCTCCACCGAGCGCGTGATGATGGCGTGCTCGATCGGCTCATCCTCCTCCATGCCGAGCTTATCCATGATGCTCGCGATGCGGTCGGAGGCAAAGAGACGCATGAGGTCGTCTTCGAGCGAGAGGAAAAATTTCGACGCGCCGGGGTCGCCCTGACGCCCGGAACGCCCGCGGAGCTGGTTGTCGATGCGCCGCGACTCGTGCCGCTCCGTGCCGACGATGAAGAGTCCGCCAAGTTCCTCGACGCCCTCGCCGAGCTTGATGTCCGTACCGCGTCCCGCCATGTTCGTCGCGATCGTGACGGCACCCTTTTGCCCCGCGTTTGCGACGATCTCGGCTTCTTTTTCATGGAATTTCGCGTTGAGGACGACGTGCGGGATGCCGTTTTTCCTGAGAACGTTCGACATCTCCTCGGACTGCGTGATGGACGTCGTGCCGATGAGGACGGGCTGCCCCGACGCGTGGATGTCCTTCACCGACTGCCCGACCGCGCGGTATTTCGCCGCCTTCGTCTTGTAGATGACATCAGGGTGGTCGATGCGCTGCACGGGTTTGTTCGTCGGGATGACGATGACGGGCAGCTTGTAGATCTTGAGGAACTCGTTCTCCTCGGTCTTTGCCGTGCCCGTCATGCCCGCGAGTTTTTCATACATGCGGAAATAGTTCTGGAACGTGATGCTCGCGAGCGTCTGTGACTCGCGCTGAATCTTTACGCCTTCCTTCGCCTCGATCGCCTGATGCAGACCGTCCGAGTAGCGGCGTCCCTCCATGAGACGCCCCGTGAATTCGTCCACGATGACGATCTCGTCGTTCCGCACGACATAATCGCGGTCGCGGTGCATGAGCGCCTTGGCGCGCAGCGCGGCGGTGAAGCAGTGCGAAAGCTCGATGTTCTCGGGCGCATAGAGGTTCTGGATGCCGACGAGCTTTTCGATCTTTGGCACTGCGCTGTCGGCGGGCGCGACGGTCTTTTGCTTCTCGTCGACTGTGTAGTCCTCGCCCTCCTTGAGGTGGCGCACGGCATTTGCCATGACGGCGTAGTTGTCCGTCGACTTTGTTCCGGGACCCGAGATGATGAGCGGGGTGCGCGCCTCATCGATGAGAATGGAGTCCACCTCGTCGACGATCGCGTAATGCAGATCGCGCTGTACCATCTGACTCTCCGAGAGCACCATGTTGTCGCGCAGATAGTCAAAGCCGAACTCGTTGTTCGTGCCGAACGTGACGTCGGAGGCGTACGCCGCCTTGCGCTCCGGGAAATCCATGTTGTGCGCGATGAGTCCGACCGAGAGCCCGAGGTAGCGGTAGAGTTTGCCCATCCACTCGCTGTCGCGCCGTGCGAGGTAGTCGTTGACGGTGACCATGTGGACGCCGCGCCCCGAAAGCGCGTTGAGGTAGACCGCCGTCGTCGCGACGAGCGTCTTGCCCTCGCCTGTGCGCATCTCGGCGATGCGCCCCTCGTGCAGGCATATGCCGCCGATGAGCTGGACGTCGAAATGCCGCATTCCGAGCACGCGCCGCGACGTCTCGCGCACGACCGCGAACGCCTCGGGAAGGATCTCCTCAAGCGGCGCGCCGTTATCGATCTGCTCGCGAAACCGGCGCGTGTAGCCAGTCAGCTTATCGTCCGTGAGGTTCGTCATCGCGGGTTCGAACCCGTTGATTTGATCGACGATTTCGCGATACCGCGCGATTTCCTTATCATTGTTGTCGCCAAGAAAACGCTTCAAAATGGAAGATATTCCAAACAAGTGGTTTCACACTCCTAATGATTACATCCGATCGAAAGACAATATCCGCCTTATTATAGCACAAAGCCCCCGCCTTTGCACAAAAAGTTCAATATCTAAAGTTGAAGTGAACTCCTGAAAAGCGTATTCAAATTTAATTGAAATCATTTATGAATTGAATTAACATTGATTATGTGTTATTATTACAAAATAAAGGAGGTGTATATATTAACATCTATGTATTCTCTTAGGAAGTACATTATAGTAGGTTTCTAAATTTTTTCGATGGAAACACAGTCAGAACTGAAGAAATGGAGTTGAATCAATGGATGCAGCAATGCTCACATTAGGCGTGCTCGCCGTCGCGGCACTTCTTTTCGCCACCGAAATTATCCCGCTTGCCGTCACCGCCATGGGTGCGGCGATTGCACTCGGACTCTTGGGCGTCCTCACACCCGCGCAGGTTTTTTCCGGCCTGTCCAATTCCACGGTCGTCCTCTTCGCCGGCATGTTTATCATCGGCGCGGCGATGTTCCAAACGGGGCTCGCACAGAAAATCGGCATCGCCGTCGTCAAGAAGTCGGGCAGTGACGAGCGCCCGCTCATGGCGGCGCTGATGCTCATCACCATCGTGCTGTCCTCGGTCTCGTCAAACACCGCGACCGTCGCGTGCCTCATGCCCGTCGTCATCCAGATCTGCGCCGCGGCAAAACTGCCCGTCTCCCCGCAGCTCATGGCGCTCGCGGTCGCCGCGAACGTCGGCGGCACCATCACGATGATCGGCACGCCGCCGAACATCCTCATGAGCGCGACGCTCCAGGCAACGGGGCTTGAGCCGTTCGGCTTCTTCGAATTCGCATGGATCGGTGTGCCTCTGTCCATCGTCGGCATGATCTACATGCTGACCATCGGCCGCAAGCTCTGCCCGCGCCACATGGTCGAGTCCGACGCCTCCGCCGGCAGCGGTTCAAAGGAAGAGGCAAAGGACACGCGCAAGATGATGATCTGCGCCGCAATCCTCCTCGGTGTCGTCACCGCTATGGTACTCGAAAAGGAAATTCACATCCCGATGCAGATGTCCGCCATCATCGGCGGTCTCCTCTGCGTCCTCACCGGCTGCCTCAATGAAAAGCAGGCATACGAGGGCATCGACTGGACGACCATCTTCCTCTTCGCCGGGATGCTTCCTCTGGCGAGCGCGATGGAAAAGAGCGGCGCGGGCGCACTCATCGCGAACTTCGTCGTCGGACTCATGGGCGACGCCCCCTCCCCGTACCTCATCGTCGTCGCCATGTTCATCCTCTCGTGCGGTCTCACGCAGTTCATGTCGAACACCGCGGCGGCGGCGCTGCTCGCACCGATCGCCATCTCCATCGCGCAGTCCATCGGCGTCTCGCCGTACCCGGTCGTCATGGCAATCGGCATCGCGGCGTCCTGCGCGTTCACAACCCCGGTCGTGACCCCGCCGAACACACTCGTGCTCGGTCCCGGCAAATTCCGCTTCATGGATTATGTGAAGATCGGGCTGCCGCTCGTCTTTATCTCGCTGCTCGTCTGCGTCGCGGTGATCCCGCTCGTGTGGCCGTTCAAATAAAGACGTCTCATCATTATAGTTGGAGCACACATATCAATCCCGCCGAGGTGTAATGCTTCGGCGGGGTTTTCTGCTGGGCATATATGAGGCAGGCACCTATAAAACAGGCACAAAAAAAGCTCCCGGGGGAAAATCCTCGGGAGCATTGATTTTACTGGCAGAGAGGGTGGGATTCGAACCCACGGTGGCTCATCACCACACTTGATTTCGAGTCAAGCACCTTCGACCACTCGGACACCTCTCCATCGCGATTGCGACATGTGGCATTATAGCACACGCGCGGGCGCATTGGCAAGGGATTTTTCCGCAAAACACGCCCGAACTTGCCTCCCCCACGATTTCACAGAATACTAATCCCGGCTTCATCCTCCTTTATCCTTTCTTTGCGATATTGCTAGAGAAAGCATAAGCACAAATATTGCCAAGGAGGTTTCTCTATGCATCTATTAAAATCCGGCATCTGCGCACTCCTCGTGTGTGTGCTCGCGCTCATCTCGCTCCCCGCAGCGGAGGCGGCGACTGACTGGAACGGCGGGAGCATCCGCGCCGAGGGGACGGGTATTGCCCCCGCGCGCACCGTCAGTGCCGCACAGGCACGTGCGCTCGCCCGACGTGCCGCCATTGCCGACGCCTACCGGGCGCTCGCCGAGCAGATTCAGGGCGTGGACGTCGATGCCACGACCACCGTTGAGAACATGATGGTCGCAAACGACACCGTCCGCACCCACGTCAGCGCCCTCGTACGCGGCGCACGTATCGTAAGTGAAAAAGCGCTGAAGGACGGTGCCTACACCGTCACCCTCGAGGTTCCCGTCTTTGGCGTCGGTTCACTCGCAAGCTCCGTCTTTACACGGAACGAAACGCGTGCACAATGGGTGTCTCCCGACAGCGTCTATGAGCCCTACGACGGCGGACGCGGCTACGACACCACGGGATACGGCACCTACACAACACCTGCCGCGCCCGCACGCCGCACCCCCTCGACCAGTTCCGCCGCAAGTGCGCCTTCCGGACGTGCCGTCGGCAGCTATACGGGTCTCATCGTCGACTGCCGCGGACTTGGTCTGCGTCCCGTCATGAGCCCGGTCATCAAGGCAGACAACGGACGTCCCATCTACGGGTACAAGAACCTTGACAGCGACAAAGTCGTGCAGAACGGAATGGCGGGCTATGTCCGCAGCGAATCCGACGCGACGCGTGCGGGACGCAATCCGCTCATCGTCCGCGCTGTCGCCGTGGATGCGGGAGCAAATCCCGTCCTCTCCGCCGACGATGCACGCCGTGTCCTCATTGAGAACGGAGCAAGCGGCTTCCTCGACGCCACCAACGTCGTCTTCATCCGCTGACCCTTTCTGCCGATACACCTTCCTCTGCAAAATCCTCTGTAAAATGTGACCTTTGTCACGAAATCTACAGAGGGTTTTGTGTTATAATAAATAAGTATTATGAATTAAGGAGGGAACTTTTTATGAAACTGAGTGCAAGAAACCAGCTCAAGGGCAAGGTTGTATCAATCGAAAAGGGCGCCGTCAACGGCATCGTCGGCATTGAGCTCAAGGGCGGCGACGTCATCAGTGCGACCATCACTCTCAGCGCCATCGAGGAGCTCGGGCTCACAGTCGGCGGCGATGCATACGCCGTCATCAAGGCGACGTCCGTCATGGTCGGCGTCGATCACCACCACTGCAAATAAAACCGCCGCACCATAGCGACGCGTACAAAATCCCCCTGCACCGTACGCGCAGAGGGATTTTTTTGTGCAGGATTTTCGGACTAACAACGCTAAGCGTCAAGATCCCATCTTTTATACCATAACCTGAGTGAAGCAGAAGTTTGGATGCAGCGCACGGAATGAGGAGAACGCGAGCGACGGCGCAGAAAAAAGCTGCTCCTAGCGAAGCGTTCGACGACATGACACAGCGATGCGCCAAAATCCTGCTTCATGCCTTCCGGCGCGGGGAGCGGGGATGGTAAAGGCTCCAATTCCCCCGAATCGCTGCAAACCGAATCAGGAGTGCCAGCGTAAAGGCAAGCCACGAATTAACCTCTACGCCGAGCACAGGGCGCAGGAGGCAAAATACAAACGCGCCCGCAAGCGATGCCCCCGCATAGACCTCCGCATATAGCACAACAGGCATCCGCGAGGCTAGTACATCGCGGATCATCCCGCCCCCGACCGCCGTGATCGCAGCGAGCAGGATCGGCAGAACAAAGCTGCCCTCCGGCACAAACCGAATCCCCGTCAACGCCCCCGTGACCGTGAACGCCGCAAGTCCGATCGTATCCGACACATTGAACACCGTGAGGAGGCGCCGGCGCCGCAGCCGATGAAGCGCCGTCCATTGGTAGAGCAGACAGGTGATAACGGCAACACCGACCGACAGGAGGAAATTGGTCGTATCACGCAGCGTCATCGGCGGCGTAATCCCCACGAGCAAGTCGCGAATCATCCCGCCTCCAACCGCCGTAGCGAGAGCAAGCACCGAGATGCCAAAGATATCCATCCGCCGCGAAATCCCGACCAGCGTCCCCGACACCGCAAACGCAATCGTCCCAATCATATCAAACAGTCGCCAAAGCGCCGCAGCATCCACAAACATACCTCCTGCCACTATGTAAGATTTGACATCAATCGTCTCTTATCGTATAATATGCCTAGAAAAGGTGCTCCGGCAGACGGTCAGCCCCAAATCTTTTATACGGAAAAGTAACCGCCTAAAGTTGTGAGCTAGGGGCGGTTACTTTCTTGTTAAGAGTACGACAAAGACGATAAAAAGCAACAGTGTTACATTTGTCTCGTTCATAGTACCCACCCCCTCAAAATTAGGGGCAAGATTTGACCGCCTACCGCTGTGGCAGCACCTCACAAACCATTATATCAGCACAAAGACACGTTGCGTACGTGTCTTTTTATTTGCGTACATAGGAATTGCGGCAAACGCGAGGAAGGCGCAGCCAAAACCTACGTCAACGAAGCGTTTGCCAAAAATGACACTGCTAGGCGCGAAAATCCCGTGTCACATCCCGCCGTAACCTGAGTGACGTGCAAGATTTGATGCAGGGCTAGGAATGAGGAGAATGCGAGCGACGGCGTAGTAAAAAGCTACTCCTAGCGAAGCATTCGACGATATGACAACGCCATGCACAAATATCGCACGTCACATCTCAGTCTTGGGTGAAGAGATACAGTATAGTCTCAATCGGCGTCAACATCCCCGTCACCTGTGACCGCGACGATGCCGCGACGAGGTTCCCTTCCATATCGTAGACCGCGCGCTCGAGCGTCAACCGATAGGTTTCACGCTGGTCACGCACTTTTGCCCCGGAGATGCGGTATGCATAGAGCATCGTCGCGCCCGCTTCCCGCGCCGCCGTGAGGTGCTCTTCGAGCTCCGAGAGCAGCCCATTCTCTGAGAGTCCGCCGTCTGCCGCCGCGAACACGGTACCGGCATTGCGCGCATAGAGCCCGTCGCGCAGGAGCGCCTTCATATACGGCGCATCCGCCGCGAGCACACCGTCGACCTCCGCCGCGATCGGTGCGACATAGACCGTCCGACCCGCCGCACGATTCGGCTGTGCTGCGAGAAAGAGAAAGCTGTCCGTCCCCGCGCTGTCATAGAGCCGGCGGATCGCCGCATCCACATAGGCAATCATCGCATGGGGAAACGCCGCCACGGAGGGCGCGGGACGCCACGCGATCCGCTCGCCAAACTGCCGAAATCCGAGCGGCGCGGCGAGCAAGTCCTTCATCGGATCGCCCTGCATCACGACGCGGTGCAGGGTAAATTTCTCCGTATACGCGCGCACAAACGCGGCATTTCCAACCGCAGGCGCGCCGAACGTCACGACCTCGAGCTGCGTGGGCGAGACGCCCATATCCGCGAGCCGCGCCGCCGCGAGAACTGCCGCCGCCCCGCCGAGACTGTGCCCCGTGAGATAGATCTTCGCCGACGGATGCGCCCGCAGCTCCGCCGCAATCACCTCCCCCGCCGTACGCCCGCCGTATTCATCGAGCGTGTCGGTAAAAAGTGCCGCCTGCGTATAGTCGAGGAAGCCGCGGTGCACGAGCGGCGTTTCCTTTCGCTCCGACACCGGCGCATTTGCCGTCTCTAAGAACTCCGCCGGCGTATGCCCGCCGAACGGCGCACGCCCCAGGCGCAGGTCGGTAAAGACGTCGCTGCCGCGCTCCGTCCCCGGGAACGAGAGGAGGTGCGTCTCGCTGCCGTCCGGCGCCGTGCGCACCATATGGAAGAACCGCCCCACCGTCCGCTGCCGCCCCGGCGTCTCATAACCCTCAATGCGCCAACCCGCTGCGACGAGCCGTGCCCGCAGCATCTCGGAGAGCTCCCCGCTGTACGCCGCCTCCGATGCCGCGGCCGTCACAAAAAGGAGCGACGGCAGATCGGACGGCACAGCAAGCGCACGCTGCGGCATGCCAATGACAACGAAAAAGACAATGCATAATAGAACTCGTGCAAGCATGTTCCGCTCCTTCGCCGCTTTCATCACATCAATGATCTCCTCGTTATCGCCCCGTCAAATTCATAGACTATATTTTCATATACTTTTTCCATTTTGTCAATTTCAATCGCAATCGTGCATCGTCTCCCCCTCCCCCTAACCGCAAAGCAGTGATTTTCCCATGATCCGTTGGCAATCCCCGGATCTTTATGGTAAAATCGATGAATTAACGACGCTCCCCGGCAGGCGGCTCTCCATAGGGTCTACAAAAACGATCGATACACTTTGCATAACGTCAGATACCGGTATCATACGCATCACGCAGAATATCATCTTGACAGTAAGGAGCTATTATGAACGTTCCATCCGGTGCACGCTCACGCGAGGCGCGCATCCTGCGCACATCCTATATCGGCATTGCCGCAAACGTCCTCCTCGTCATCGTCAAAGCTGCCGTCGGCACACTCGCGGGCTCTCTTGCGCTCGTCACCGATGCGGTCAACAACCTGTCCGATGTCATTTCTTCCATCATCACCATCGCGGGGACAAAGATGGCGGGCAAATTGCCGGATGCAGAACACCCCTTTGGTCACGGGCGCCTTGAGTACATCACCGCCCTCATCATCGGCGCGATCGTCCTCGCCGCCGGGATCGGCGCCGCCGCAGAGTCCGTCGAAGGCATCCTACATCCTACGCCAGTCGAATATTCCGCGGGCTTTGTCCTCATCATTATCATCACGATCATTGCAAAAGTATTCCTTGCCAATTACACGATCAACGTAGGGCAGGCAGTGCATTCGGGCGCGCTCAAAGCCGCCGGTATCGATGCCAGAAGCGACGCCCTCATCTCCGTCGTGACGCTCCTCTCGGCAGCCGCTTATTTCCTATGGGAGCTCAATATCGACGCCTATGCGGGCGGTCTCATCTCCCTTGCCGTTATCAAAGCAGGGCTTGACATCCTCAAAGAAACCGGCTCCATACTCCTCGGAGAGCGTGTCGACAGCGAACTCACGAAAGAGATTTATGATAAGGTGCGCTCCTATCCCTTCGTCTTAGGCGCGCATGATTTACGGCTCAATAACTATGGTCCCGATTCCTACCTCGGCTCCATCCACGTGGAGCTCGACGGCAGCAAATCCTTGAGCGAAACCTATCCCCTGCTCTTCCAAATTGAGCGAGACCTCCTCAAAGAATTTAACTGCATCGTCACCGTAGGATTCTACGCCATCGATTTCACCTCGCCGAACACAAAAAAGGTACACGACATCTTAGCGTGTCATGCCGCCGCACAGGAAGCAATCGCCGGCTTTCACGGCATCTGTCTCTACGACAGCCGCAAAGAACTCTTCTTCGACGTCACCTTCCACTTTGGCTATGACTACCGCCCCATCCTAAAGGCCATCTGCAGCGAAATCGCCGCCCTCTTCCCCGATTATACCATCGTCGCGCGCCCGGACATCAACTATGCCGACGGAGAGTATTAAATTCTTTCTTCCGTTAAAACACAACAAAAAACCGCTGCGGTTTCCCGTAACGGTATCTTCTCAAAATGGTGCGGTTGATGGGACTTGAACCCATACGTCTTGTGAACACTACCCCCTCAAAGTAGCGCGTCTGCCAATTCCGCCACAACCGCGTGGTGCGGTCGAGAGGACTTGAACCTCCACGATGTTGCCATCACTAGCGCCTGAAGCTAGCGCGTCTGCCATTCCGCCACGACCGCGTGACTGTATTTAGTTAATGGTATTTACTGCCTAAAAAATGGTGCGGTCGGTGGGACTTGAACCCACACGTCTTGTGAACACTACCCCCTCAAAGTAGCGCGTCTGCCAATTCCGCCACGACCGCGTGACAATATAGATGAAAATGGTGCCGAGGACCGGAATCGAACCGGTACGATTGTTGCCAACCGGGGGATTTTAAGTCCCCTGCGTCTGCCTGTTCCGCCACCCCGGCGCAGTAGGCAATAATGGAGCGGGTGATGGGAATCGAACCCACGTGACCAGCTTGGAAGGCTGGGGCTCTACCATTGAGCTACACCCGCGTGGAGCTGGCGAGAGGACTTGAACCCCCAACCTGCTGATTACAAATCAGCTGCTCTACCGATTGAGCTACGCCAGCGGCAGATACATCGGAGCAAACTGCCGGAGATACTGTCCTTTGCGTCAAAAGATGACCAACATGGTCAAAAGTGGTGCCTCAGAGCGGAATCGAACCACTGACACGGGGATTTTCAGTCCCCTGCTCTACCAACTGAGCTACCGAGGCATAAAAAATGGCGACCCGAAGGGGACTTGAACCCCTGACCTCCGCCGTGACAGGGCGGCATTCTAACCAACTAAACTACCGGGCCGTGTGCTAAAAGCATCCTTTGGTGGGCGATGACAGGATCGAACTGCCGACATCTTGCTTGTAAGGCAAGCGCTCTCCCAGCTGAGCTAATCGCCCATAAAATGGTGACCCACCACGGAATCGAACCGTGAACCTACTGATTAAGAGTCAGTTGCTCTGCCAGTTGAGCTAGTGAGTCATGATAGAGACGCAAAACGGGATTTTTGCGCCTAGTGATGCATCAAAACTTCCGTTTCGCTAGTGTATCCTAAAAAAGTAAAAAGTGGTGGCTCACCCGGGACTCGAACCCGGGACCCTCTGATTAAAAGTCAGATGCTCTACCAACTGAGCTAGTGAACCTTTATCAGCCGCCACACATCCCATCCGGAGATGAGATAAATTGGCTGGGGTAGTTGGATTCGAACCAACGGATGCGGGAGTCAAAGTCCCGTGCCTTAACCGACTTGGCTATACCCCAACTACTGATCCTGTCCGTGAATCGGAGCGCACAGCGCGAACGATGAACGGGTAACAGGTCGTATGCGAAAACGTCCCAAGAACACGAGCGTGAGCGACGTGTGATTGGCAGACGTTGACCGCTTGTATCTATTACTGCAATTACAGCGAGAAATCAAAAATGGCTCCTCGGACGGGACTCGAACCTGTGACATTCTGATTAACAGTCAGACGCTCTACCAACTGAGCTACCGAGGAATATATTGCGGCAACTACCTACTCTCCCGCGTCGTCTCCAACGAAGTACCCTCGGCCTGCGGACGCTTAACTGCTGTGTTCGGAATGGGAACAGGTGGAACCGTCCGGGCATCATCACCGCATTACTAGAGTGTTGTTCACTCAAAACTAGACAGAAGAAACTCTTTGCAAATTAGTTGCGAAATACCAATGAGCGGTCAACGTCTGCCAACCACACTTCGCTTTCGCTCATGTTCTTGGGACGTTACCCACGCCGTAGCGACATTTACTCAGTCTCCCGACTTCGTAACCGTCGCATAAGCGATTCGTATAGCTTTGCGCTCTTTATATCGCGCAAACCTAACTCTCTGCTTAAGTCAAGCCCTCGACCGATTAGTACTGGTCAGCTGCATGCGTTGCCGCACTTCTACGCCCAGCCTATCTACCTCGTCTTCTGCAAGGGGTCTTACTCTCTTAAAAGATGAGATACTTCATCTCGGGACGGGCTTCACGCTTAGATGCTTTCAGCGTTTATCCCTTCCGAACGCAGCTACCCGGCCGTGCCCTTGGCAGGACAACCGGTACACCGTTGGTTCGTCCACTCCGGTCCTCTCGTACTAGGAGCAGCCTCCCTCATGTATCTTGCGCCCGCGATGGATATGGACCGAACTGTCTCACGACGTTCTGAACCCAGCTCACGTACCACTTTAATGGGCGAACAGCCCAACCCTTGGGACCTGCTTCAGCCCCAGGATGTGATGAGCCGACATCGAGGTGCCAAACCTCCCCGTCGATATGGACTCTTGGG
>NZ_AUFU01000017.1 GCF_000426665.1 Centipeda artemidis DSM 19719
CTTGAATGCAGATCCAGATATCGTCCGCTTTGGCGTGTCCGTGCGGCTTGATTGTTTGCCCCGGCTTTAGCACCCAAACAACCCCGCTCGTCGACTCCGTCGCGTAGATCGGTGTGCGCGTCGCGACATCGCCCGATTTCGCCACTTCGGCGAGACGATAACGGCGTGTCTCGAAATCGTTTGTAATCGCCTTGCTCATCACGTTTTCTCCTCTCGTACAATCATTGGTTGAAATATTCCATGTTATTATAATTCGGTTCGTTGTAAAATGAAGTTGAACAGCTAAACAAAAACAAAATCCATAGTGACATCCCGTGCTATAATGGTTCTGCTACAAAACATCAGCAAAGGAGCACTATGGATTACCCCCATTCTACCACAACGGATGATATTGTCAAGAACAGTTGACAAATTTCTCACAAGGGAATGAACGCTTAAGTAGCTGCGGCAATAGAGTCATAGAACTGACGCCGCTTCACCATCGGAGGAAGCCCCCCGTTTGTTGAACAAATCCGACGGTTGTTCCAATAGCTCATGAAGTATCGCCAAACCAGTACCTTCAACTCTTCGATTGTCATCTTCTTTGTGTCATAGCGTCCATAGAGCAGCTCGGACTTCATGCGCGCCCACATACTCTCACAGCGCGCATTGTCATGACAGCGTCCACCGGCACTGTTCATGCTTTGACGAATCCCATAGGTATGAATTGCCTCCCGATACAGCTGACTCGTATACTGGCTGCCGCGATCCGAGTGCAGGATTGCTCCCCTGAGCTTTGGGTAGGAGAGCATAGCGTTATCCAGCATCCTTACGCATAGAGAAGCCTTCATGTTCGTGTCCATAGACAGTCCGAGCACGCTGGCATCATAACAGTCAAAGAGTGCTGAAATGTAGAGTTTTCCGTCATACGCCGGAATCTTTGTCATGTCAGTGACACACTTGGAAAGAGGTGTGTCGGCAGTAAAATCGCGCCCCATGAGATCCTCTGACATCTGTGCCTTATGATCTGTTTTGGTGATACCGTTCGGTCTATGATTGGGGCGATGACTTAAGCCAATCTCTTCCATAACACGGTAAACAGTTCGTTCACTCGGAATACGGACGCCTTCCGGCTGTTTGATCTTGAGTGCCTGATACATGCGGATTCTTCCGTAGGTGTCGTTGCATTCGTCCTCTGCATGAATCTGCATCATGGCGTCGGCAAGTTCCTGATATTTCCATGGGCGGTCTTTGCTCGTCAAATACTGATAAAATCCCTGTCTCGTGACATGGAGCATCTTGCAGCAGAAGCTGATATTTCCTTTGAGGGCGCCATCTGAGGTCTTGAACGCAATCAACTTCATGCGTTCGTTTTTGTTGACTTCAGACGGCTCGCGGCGAAAAAAGCGCTTGCTTCCTCCAGAAAGTCATTCTCTTTCTTTAGCCGTCGAATTTCCTTCTCCTGTGCTTTGAGTTGTGCACGAAGCTGTACGAGTTCCTCGTGCAGACTTAGGGCACTCTGCGGTGTTTGCGTGCCACACCCAAGATCCAAATATCCAAGCCGATGAGCACGCATCCATGTATACATTGTGTTCTTGGAAATTCCCAGCTCTTTGGCGGCTTTCGCCTGACCGATTTCCTGCGCCAGCTTGATTGCCTGCACCTTAAATTCGTGATCGTATTGTCTGTTTGTTGCCATTTTGATCTCTCCTTCTCCTCTTTGACTTTATCTAAAATCCTTGCAGAGAAGTTGTCAACTTTATTTATACAACATCACTCACCGACGATGGCAGTGGACGTAAAGTTCTGATTCACACCATCATCGGTGGACTCATCAGCCAGCTTTCAGGGGCGGGCTTTGCTTCTGGTGCAGCAGGTGCAGGTCTCAACGAAGCACTGATTAACAATCTGAAAGGTCTTAACCCTGCGATTGCCCAGGTCATCAGTGGCGTGATTGGAGCAGCCGCAGCGAAAGCGATTCATGGGGATGCTACAGCGGGAGCGATTTCGGCGGCGAGCGGGACGAAGTGGAATAAATTCTCTGACTTCTACTATTTTAAGTTATGGAAATTCGTTTGGATAAACGCAAATAATGTAGAATACGCACTCAATAATGCGATAATAACCAATCCAGACACAACAGAAGAAAGGATGCGTTTATACATGGGAGATGGTGATGAACTGCATATCAATACAGGTCATGCCTATTATAGGGATCATAAATCACAAGAAGGAGGCACAATTCCAAGCTTTAGATATACCAATAAAAAGGAACTTTTAACAACCGTTATAAATTGCGCATTAACGCATTATGCACAAGGAAATCTAGATAAAGGAGAGCTCGTCAATGGCAATGAGCATGTTTTGCTGAGTAATGGCTACGGTAAACGTGTACCAGTAAACTTACGAATCACAATGATAAAAATCGGAAACATATTTTATATTTCGGATTTTTATCCAACCGCAATAATATCAAAATAAGTTGTTGCAAATGATGTTGTATTTACGTATTTATTACTAGGAGGATAAAATGAATCTAGCAAAGTTTTTTTCAGATACAACCTACATTGCGTTTGAGCCAAATGAGATAAAAACTAAGAAGATAAAGCAATTCCTTGATTATATTCACGGGGATATCAACGACGAAGACATACAGGATATTTTAGAGTTTATAAACTCGGGGAGATATCTTGTCTGCTGGCTCTATATTGTGGTTTTTTCTTCCTTTCAATGTTTGATCCGTCATGGGATTTGGAATGAAACTTTGGCAAAAGCTTATCATAAATATCTAGTAGCGCTGGGATGGGATTATGAGCTTGAGATTGTCGGAAACATGCTTTCTGAGGGAGATATAGAAAGTGTTCGGGAGTTTTGTTTGGAGAGCAAATTGGCAGATGAAGAAAATAATACATATTTTATGGAGAGCACAATATGGCACGGAAAGGATTATAGTAAATAAAATTGCGTACAAAGATTGCCGATCATCTCCATGTCCGTCAAGGACGATGCAAGCAGCACGACAACGTCTGCCATCGCGCCCGGTACGATCGACATAAGGGAAAATCCGACACAGGACGTCTCGGCGCTCAGCCGTGATACAGAGAATGCGCGCTCGGCAGAATCTTCGACAAAAAGAAGATCGAGGAACAGCAGGAGCTTGCCGCGGTCTTCGGCGAGGAGGCATTCCGTCTCGCCTACAACATGAAGGACGACGGAAGCGGACGAAAGATTGCCGTGCATGCGATCATCGGCGGCATCATGAGCCAGATCACAGGTGCCGGCTTTGCTTTGGGTGCCGTTGGCGCAGGACTCAACGAAGCGCTCATCAAGAACCTAAAGGGCAAAGATCCCGGCACAGCGCAAATCGTCAGCGCCATCATTGGCGCCGCTGCTGCAAAAGTCGCGGGTGGGAATGCTCTCGCAGGAGCATCTGCGGCTGCAAGTGGGACGAAGTGGAACTATTTCTTAATGGAATTTCCAGATATCTATCCCGTTGAAACCATAGCAAAAGAAACTCTAAAGAAAAACGATGGTACAACGCCATCACAAGAAGAGATAGATCAATATATTGATGGTATGCATAAGACTCTATCAGAACAAGAGCCTGCTCTTGCAAACTCTGCTTGGAAGCACGCAGAAAATACCGACAACTACCCCAAGGCTATTAGATATCTTATGGATGCCGGAATTACAAAGGAAAGTGCTATTGAATTCTTCAAAAAATATAACGAAACACTTCGTTCTTCTGGTTGGTCTTCTCCCGAAACTGTCGCAGTAGAGGATGGTTATTGGAATCGAGACGTATTAGTTTCCAAAAAGGCGCAATCTATCCGACACTCAACCTCTAATATTCAACAATACGAACGTGTTACAGAAATACACACACCAAAGAATTTTGATGGCACAAATCTCGTATTGCCTGAAAAAGAAACAGAATTTAGCATACTTGGTTCAATCGGAATCAATAGTGCTACAGATGTCTCTAATCGACTCCCTGATGGAGTCAAAAGGGAGGGACATTTTGTAAGATCGCTTTCAGTCTATCTTAAATTAGGCGGCGTCGTAGGAATGGGGTGGACATATAGAGATATGCGGAAAGATTGGTACATTTATTCTGGAACAAACTTGGCTATAGCGCTAGGAACGGATGTACTGCCAACATTATTTTCTGCAATTGGCGGATTTGCCGCCACTGAATCGGGACCAGCCTCGATATTCACTGCTTCAACAGCTGCTATTACAGGTAGCGTCGCAGGAGATATTGCAAAGTATGAATTGAGAAAAATCCTTCTAAAAGATGGACAGGCAAAATAGTTCTATCAATGCCATATATCATTTTAGGAAGGGCAATGCAAGTGTTGGAAAAAATAAATGCATCTACAAATCTTGGATTATATATATACATAATTGGAAGTATTATTATCATAGGAGGAGCATTATGGAACTATAAATCAACAGGGTCTTTTTGGTCCCCCCGTGTGAAGCAAGCTTACTTTCGTTTTTTCTTAATAGGAAAATTACCATGGATTATAATGTGTTGCCTATTTCTACTAGGCAGTGCTTATACAAGTGCTTATACAGAAGAATTGTTGGTAGCTGTCCTTTATTGCACTGGAATTACAGCAATTTTACTAAGAAAATATGTTTTGGTTTTTTTACAAGAATTAGATAAAATGCCAAACTATCCTCGTTCAGAATATCAGTTACAAGTTTTCAACGAAATAAAAGATCATAAGATATTATATTTCGCTATCACAATCTATTTTTTATAATGGGAACGCTCGCACTATTTGCTTGCATTAAATAAGCAAAATATTCTTTGGAAAGTAGGCGATTCTACTTGATGCAACTCAACCGCCCCACGACCTTCCTCCTCATCCCCATCCTCTCCCTCTCTGCCGTCCCAGCTATCGCTACCCCTGCACAGCAAGAGCAGCTCGATCAGTCACGGGCGCAGGAGGCGGAGCGGCAGGAGCGGCTCAGTGAGGAGCGTGCGAAGGTCGTTGCGCCTCCCCCTCCCTCCTCTGATCTCTCCGCCGATGAAAGTGTACGCTTTCATATCTCCCATATTACGATCCAAAATCAAACGGAACGTTTTCGCTTCCTCGAACGTCTTTCCCGCCCCTATGAGGGAAAAGAGCTCTCTCTGCGCGAGATCAACGATCTCGTCACCGCGATGAACCGCGCGCTCATGTCCCGCGGTTTTTCGACAAGCCGCGTTGCCGTTCCCGAACAGAATCTCTCCTCCGGCGAGCTGCGCCTTGTCCTCCTCGTGGGGTATATTCATGTCGTCCGTTTTGCTGACGGCAGTGATACGGTCTACTGGAAGAATCTCTTCCCCTTCCGCGAGGGAGATGTCCTCAATGTACGGGACATCGAGCAGGGCATCGAGCAGGCAAAGCGTCTTCCCTCACAGGATATCTCCGTTCGGCTCCTGCCTGCCGATGAGCCCCAGATGACGGATATCGTACTGAATGTGAAGCGCGGCAGGAATGTCTACGGAACGATCTCATTCGACGACTCCGGACTCAAGGATACGGGCAGGCTCCAGTGGTACACATCGCTCGGCATCGACCAGCTCTTTCATAAGAACGATATGCTCCGCATCGGCATGAATCTCGATGGTGCTCGCGACGGCTATGAGAAGGGAACGCGCGGGCATAATATCAGCTATACCTATCCCTACGGACGCCACACCTTTTCCCTCTCCTACCAGCGGTCGAAATATCATCAGACAGTAGCAAGCATGCCCTATGATTTCATCAGTGCAGGCGATACGAATATCTCTGTACTTTCATGGGATTATGTGCTGAGCCGTTCGTCAAATCGAAAGACGAGTATGGACATTCGTCTGCGCAAGCGGAACTCGCATCGCTTCCTCAACGATGTCGAGCTTCCGATCCAGGCGATGCATCAGACATCGGTGGAGGTCGGGCTTGCAGAGCGTCTGTATCTAAAAAGAGATACGCTCTATTTCCGTTTGGCCCATAGATTTGGTCTCGGGTGGATGGGCGCGCAGGAGGAGAGTCCCTATGAGGATATGCCGCGGACGCGGTATCGGATGTGGCTCCTGGATGCGGACTATGTGCATCCGTTTGAGTTCAGCCACCGTCCTGCGACGTTTACGACATCCTTTCACGGGCAGTGGACGATGGACGGGATGGAGCTCTACGGAACGGATATGATCAGCATGGGGAATCGGTATACGGTACGGGGCTTCGACGGCGAGGTTACGCTGATGGGGACGGACGGCTGGTATCTCCGCAATGAGTTTGCGACGCGGTTCCCGAAGCAGAAGCTGGAGCTCTATCTCGGCCTTGATGTCGGTGCGGTGTACGGCGCCGGTGCGGATCTCTACAACGGGCACACGATCGCAGGGGCGGCGTTCGGCGTGCGCGGGATGATTGATGCTCTGTCCTATGATGTCTTTGCGGCGATGCCGGTACGAAAGCCTGACGGGTTCCACACGGCTAAGGTGACGGGCGGGTTCTCTGTCGGATGGAAGTTCTAGGGCCTCATTTCCAAACACCAATCTCAATCCCACCCTTGAAAACGACGATCACCTGCCCATCTTCCTTGACCACAATGTAATCAAGCAGTCCGCCCCATAACTCCTCATCAAACGCAACCTGCTCCCCGTTGATACCACATACCACTTGAATCATGCCCTCTAGGATATTTCTCTTACTCTCCCTCTCGGCAATTCGCTCGTCCAACCTCGCCAGATGCCCCTGCTTTTCCACATAGAGTCTACGAATCTCATTTTCCTGTTTCAGATACGCTGTCTGATTCTGTGCCACCCGTGCATTCTCGTGAATCAGCATTTCGAGCCGTTCTGCCAAACTGCGAAGTTCCTGCTCTACCATACTGCGCTCCTCTATCAGCTCCTCCATCTGACAAACGCTGTCAATCAGAGATCGCAGTTCTGCGATCACGTTCTCTTTGACTTCCACCAAAGAGTTCAGCGCCTTGACGAAAATTCGCTTGATCTCCTCCTCTGTCAGATGCCTTGTACTGCACGGCTTGCCCTTGTGGGCATATTTCTTGTTGCAGCGATAGATGACTCTGCGGTATTTGTCGGTCGAGTGCCAGACCTTCGCACCGTAGTAACCGCCGCAGCAGCCGCATTTTATCTTGTTCGCGAAGATGCTTACGCCACTGTGCTTACCGTTCTGTTCTCTATGCTTTATCTCCGCTTGCACAAAGTCGAACAAATCTGGCGGGATAATCGCCTCGTGATGTTCCTCCACATAGTACTGCGGAATCTCTCCCATGTTTCTGCGTCGCGTCTTATCGAGAAAGTCCGCCGTATACTCTTTCTGAATCAGTGCATCACCGCGATACTTCTCATTCGTGAGGATGGAGCGCACCGTGGAAATGTACCACTTATCCTTTCCCGACGGGGATTTGATGCCGCGCTTCTCCAGTTCCTTGGTAATGGCATAGAAGGATCGCCCGCCGAGGAAGAGTTTGTAGATGAGCTTCACCACTTTCGCCTGTTCCTCGTTGATTTTGAAATCCTTGTCATACCCGAGAAAGGCACTGTAGCCCACACTGGTCTTGCCCTCGGCGAACTGCTTCCGCTTGCCCCATGTGGTGTTCTCCGAGATGCTGCGGCTTTCCTCCTGCGCTAGGCTGGACATAATCGTGATAAGGAGTTCTCCGCGCGTGTCGAACGTCCATATGTTCTCCTTCTCGAAGTAAATCTCTACGCCGTTTTCCTTGAGCTTGCGGACGTTCTGCAGAGAATCCACGGTATTCCGCGCAAAGCGGCTGACCGACTTTGTAATGATAAGATCAATCTTGCCGGCAAGGGCATCCTCGATCATTTGATTGAAGCCATCGCGTTTCTTGGTGTTCGTGCCGCTGATTCCCTCGTCCGAATACATGCCGACGAAATCCCAGTCTGCACGACTCTCGATGTAGTTCTTGTAATGCGCCATCTGCATTTCGTAACTGGAAGCCTGTTCTTCATGATCGGTCGAAACTCTGGCATATCCTGCCGTTCTGCGCCGCCTTGGTTCTGCCGCAACTTCTGACCGAAACACTCTGGGAGTTGCAGGAATCACCCGCACTGTCTTTGCCATCGGTATGCGCCTCCTTCTTTGAGTTGAAATATGACCTCATCGTCGGATATGACAATCCGCTCGACGTTCTGCACAATCTGCCCTTCACAGGAGTTGCCAAAAAAGGATGCCACAGCTTCCTTCAGTTCTGACTCTGGTAATCTCCTCAATCGGCATTTCGTGCGCGGCTGACTGCAAGCCCACACCTTAGTCCCCTTCGTCCATGTATCGCGCTCACACTTGCTGCCGCAGGAAGCGCAGTACACTTTGTTGGTGAAGGGATTGCTGCCGCGCTGCCCGTTATAGATGCGGGCAGTCTTTTTTATGCGTCCGTTGACAAGATGGAAGTCGATCCGATCGCCGTAAATGACGATCTTGGACACCTTACGCCTGAGTTCAGCGGTATCGAAATCATCCTTCTCCATGACGGTTCTGACCGCAGCAACAAGCTCCTCTTCCTTGATTGGACGGCTGTCACAGGATTCTCTGCCCTTCCGCTCCCTTGTGTTGCATCCCCATCGCCTGTACTTCCCGGCGGTTCTTCTGCTGAAGCCGCCGCCGCAGCATCCGCATTTCACCATTCCCGAGAATGGCATCAGCACAGGATTCCGATTGGCCGCCCCTTCGGCTCTCCGTTTCCGTATCTCCTGCGCCTTGTCGAAATCTACCTTTGACACGAGTTGCTCGAACATCCCCTCCACCAGATACATGGGAAGTTCCCCTTTATTCCGCTTGCGGATATGACCTTCCGTGATGTAGTTCTTCTGCAGCGCCATTGTGCCCGTGTAGGAGATGTTGGAGAGGATGTCCTTTACCGTGGTCTGCTCGATCGGTCTCCCCTGCCGTCCTGTGATTCCGCGCCCCGCAAGTGTCTTTGCGATGGCGTAGGCAGATTCTCCGGCAAGGTATCTCCGGAATATCTCCTTGACGATCTTGCCCTCAGCAGGAACAATGCGGAACATCTCGCCATCCCAAGTGTAGCCGTACGGTGCTTTATGCCCATTCGGAATCCCCTCGGCGAATCGTCTCCGTACGCCCCATCGGATGTTGTCGCCGATGCTTCTGCTCTCTTCTTGGGCAAAGGATGCGAGCAGCGTCAAGAGCAGCTCTCCGTCCTCGGATGTGGAATCAATGTTCTCCCTCTCGAAACGAACGGCGATCCCCTTCTCTTTCAGCTGTCGAATGGTATTGAGGCAATCCACGGTGTCACGGGCAAAACGGCTGATGCTTTTGACGAGTACCAGATCAATCTTCCCGGCGTTGCAGTCCGCGATCAGCCGCTTGAACTCCGTCCGATGCGCGGTACTTGTCCCTGTGATTCCTTCGTCTGCGTACACGCCGGCATATTCCCACGCAGGATTGTTCTGGATGAGATTGCTGTAGTAACTGACCTGCACTGCAAGAGAGTGGTGAAGCGTATCCACAGAGACGCGGGCGTATGCCGCAACACGCAGCTTTTTCTGCAATATAGGGCTTGGTTGAACTCTTCGTATCTTCATGGTGCTCCCTCCTTTCCACTCCCATATTCCCGTACTATCCGCACGATAGCAAGTCAATATCTGAAAATAGAAGCCCGATGACGGGACGATATTTCTCGCGCATTTTCGCTTCAAACGCAAGATACTCGTCCTCTGACAAAAGTCCGCTCTGCAGCATTTTCCATGAAGCACGCATCACCATCTGATACGTCATTTCCCGTATTCCTTCTTCCTTGCTCATTTCAACATCTCCCTTCATGAAGCAGCAGACAAAAACGGCTCTTGTGGTCACCCAAAAAGTAAAAAAATAACCCGACGATCATTCGCCGGGCGTTGAGGTTAAAGCAGTTATTTATCTTTGAGGCTGTGCATCATGTCCTGCAATTTCTGCGGAACGGGAAGCCCCATCCGCGCTGCGTTCTCGATGATCGAGATTCCCTCATTCGAGATGTAGAAGAAGATCACGGCAGAGCGCAGGACGCATCCGCTTCCGATGATGTGAACATCTAACACATTCGCCACGCCCACAAGGGTGAAGATGCAGACTTTTTTGCAGATGCCCTTAAAGCCGATGGCGCTCGACAGTTTCTTCTCCACAATCGCACGGAGGACTCCCGTGATGTAATCCGTCGCCACAAACACAACGAGCGCATAGAGCAGATCATCGAAGCTGCCAAGGAACTCCCCGACTACGATGCCGATGCCCGCCGCATACAGGCGTATTGTCAAAATCTGATCCATATCAGACACCCCCTGCTTTCTTCCATTTATTGAGATTGCTCATCCTGCGCAGACGGTAGTTATAGCATCCGCGCATAAGCTCTGTAAGCTGACCGTCCTTCCATAAATATAAGGGCGATCCCGTGCTGACCAGATATTTCCCCTGTCCCAGAGGGCAGAGACTTGTACGGGCAGTCGGATTTGTTTCCAGTTCCATAAGCAGCTCATCCTTTGCACTGTAAATCTTTGAAATATATTTTTTCCCGGAGATAAGGTAATCCAGATTTGCGGGAAAGCGCATATACATTCCGTCATGGATTGGATAGCGGACACTATAATCCGGTGCGCTCCATTTGCTTTCCGAAGTATGGGATTCCCCTGTAACAGAGTCTCTTGACGTTGTTTTGGTTTTCTCCATCCAAGGCTCAAGATTGCTGCCATCGAAGAACACATAACGGTCTGTGCTGACATGACTTCCGTCTCCCCCATGCTCTGATACAGAGTGCCATATCATCACTTTGAAGTTCCCAGCTTTATCCACCCGCCCGCCTTCTGTTTGACAGCTATAGAGGTTAGTGGGACCGGATACGGCGGGAGCACCAAACATCTGCACAAGATCGTATGCGGCGATGATCTCTCCGTTGCGTTTGACAGAGAGAATACTGTCACGCTGATCTGCCCCGATGAGCGGGAACACGAGAGCATTCACAGCTTCGAGGGTATAGAGATTTCCCCGCTCATCCATTTCGGCATCGAGCATTCCATAGCCTGAGACATACGCGAAGTGGCGGCTGCTGTTGACCATCCATATATCCTCTTTGGAAAAGCCGAGCGGATGAATCTTTCCTTTTGCATAGTACGAATGGAGCATCTGGTTTTTTTGATCCTTCCACTTTATTTGGAGGAGCGGTATGCCGGAAAGTGCATTCGTTGGAATGTAGCTGCTGCCACCCTCAGCTTCATGCCCGTAGACGCAGCGCCCGTCCGTCCAGATCCATTCTCCTTCCTGAACGGAGCGGTTCCCAATGCAGGTAAGCCATACGCCATCCGCAAGCACCCGATTCCCGCTCACAGCTTTCACCCTCGCCCTGTGCATATACATCACGCTCCCACGATTACAGCGGTACCACCCTTTGAAATCTGCACCCACACAAGACTGCCGTCACTGGTGTTACAGTCCACTGCCGCGCGGAAAGGATATGATCGCTCGCCGATATGGACGCGCCCATTCTGAATCCTGCCGCGCTGTGCCTGTGACTCAGCCACCTTCGAGTTCTTTATTCCTGCCCGTATCGCCGCTGCAAGCCCCAGAACACCGTTCATCCGTACCACCTCACCATCTTGATTGTCTGCCGCAAAAGACGCGGCGTGAGTTCCACCGTATTGGACTGAAGGAAATACTCGTATCCCTCAAAACGGATGCGTTCGGTAAAATCGACGATGTGGTCAATATCGGGAACGCCGCTACGAATCCGTGCGCGAATCTCCACCGTAACTGTTTCCTGCGTCTTGCGGTTGAGCCACTCGATCTCCTTTGTCAGCGTCTGTAAATATTCTGCCCCCACAACGGGAAATTCCGTATCGATGAGCGAGGAATACGGCAGCGTATCGTCACTGGCGTAACTTGCACCAAGGCTGAGATTCGACTGCTCGACGGTGAACTGACTCGCCTTGCCGCCGGGCTTTCCCTGTGAGAGGGAGCTTCCTTCGAGCACGCCGTCCACATAGACTGTGGTCGCATACCATCCGTAGCCGAGCGGGGCGTGGTAGGTGATGCGCTCTGTCCCCTTCTCGTTGCTCCAATCCTCCCAGTCATATTCCGTGTGCTTCTTTCCGTCATTGACGGGTTCTGTTGTACGCTCCCACTCCTTAAAGAGATACACGTCGCGCCCCGTGGAGGCGTATGCGTAATCCGTGCGGCTTGTGGAGCCGTCCACATTATGCGTGCGCTTCTCCGCGAGGTATTCCCCATCGTAGGTATAGGTGCTGTAGCCGTTTTCATTCGTCTCGCGCACGAGAAAGCCGTTGGAATACGTTCTGCTGATTTCTCTGAATGAAATCGTGCCGGTGAAAGGAACAGGCACGGTGTCCTCCTCGTTGTGCGCCCCTGTGGAATCCTTATGTGAACTGTGCCAGACGGAACGCAGGAGTTTCCGTTCAACCGTCGGCTGTGCGTGCGGCCAGTTCGTAATGTCAATGACAGACTCCTCCATGCCGCGCTGAATGATGTGGAGCGTATCGCCGCGAATAAAGACGTTGATCTGACGCTGCGGGAGTTTTGCCGTCCATCCGAAGAGTGCGGAGATAAAGTCATGGTAGGTCATACCGCTGCCCTCAAAGTTCTGCGACGGTATGAAATCATCGGTCAGACGATGAAGCCGAAGCCCAAGCGCCGCCGCAATCTCCGCCGCATAGCGCGAGACCTTCGCCCGCTCGACATAGATATGGATGGGCGTGTAGAGGAGTGTGTCTTTACTGTACGTCCCCTTGACAGACTGCACGATGCCGCGCTGACTCGTTTCCTCGACGAGAAATCGGAAGGCATAATCCATCACCCGCCCTTCTACACACGCGCCGATAGAAAGAGGATTCACGGTTTCAAGCTGGATATTGTCGGAGAGACTGAGTTCACCGAGCGTCACGGAAAACGAGCGAATCCCCCGCTCCCTGAACTCTGCATAGGTCAGTGTATGAGGAATCTCTATCCTCGTATCTGCAAGAATACGCGACTGTTTGACAAGAGTCCGTTTCGTATCTACGAGAACCGTACCACAGCGGCCAATGCGCCGCTCTGTGTCACCCGTTACCGTGATTTGCTTTACGATCCGAATATCGCGCAGAGTATCTGCATGAACAGAGCAAGATGACGTGACTTTACGCGACGTATCTCCACTGACCTTGACCGATTGACGAAATACGGGAATCACCGTGGCATATATAACAGACTTGATGTGAATGCGCCCGAACGGCAGCCACGCGATGCAGACGGCAGGTTTCAGCTTGATGCTCATGTCCCCGCTCTCCATCCGAACTGCCGTCCCGTGAGTTCTGCAATCGACATGGAGACAGTGCGCGTGTCCATCACAACTGATGTTGGATTCTGTTCGGCGATATGTCTGCCGTATTCCGTGATATTCCCGCCGCTCTTTTCAATTGCTGTCAGAGCGCACAGCCCCTCTGCCGTGCGGTAGGCGGGATTACCGAGAAGAGAAATCCCCGTCACACGAGAGTCCGCACTATACTGCGCGGACAAGGCGGCAACATCCACCGTTTGCAGAATCTCCTGATTCGCAGCCGTCGCCTGATAGCTTCCATCGCCGCAGTCGGTCATATTCGTCTGCGTCGCTTGGGCGGGCAGCATGATAACCTGTTCCCGTGGGCTGATCTCTTCATCCGATAGGATGAGGTTCGAGATAAGAATGTCTTCGGTTCTGCTGCAAACTGTTATGGTCTTTTCACTGGAACTGTAGGCGTACCAAAAAGAGCAGTCCTGCTTGTTATAAACCTCGTGTTCGTTCAGGAGTGCCCGAAAGATGCCGTCATTGTTTTGCCCCGGTTTGACATGAAACCACAAAGTATTGACTGCATTTGCGCGAATGCTGTCGGAGGTGGCAATGGTATCGTTATTGTTGTTTCCCTTCATGCGCCACCTGCTCCAGGACGTTTCCGCACTAACGATGATGTAGCCTCCAATTGCAAGGGTAAGTTTGGCACGGTCTGCATTCTCGGGTGCTTTGAAGTACAGATCCAGTTTCCCGTAAAGCTCTGTGGGGAATTCTGAAATCGTCAGCCCTTTGTCACTGGTCGGCTGCCAGAAGGATATGCCCGTCTTACTGTACTGCTCGCCCGTCACCGTCGTGCCGCCACGAACCGAAAGTAGCTCCGCATAGCCCGGATTGATGTATTTGAATGCCATACGAACCTCCTCAATTCGAGACTAGGAGTCCCTCTGCCTGAATGTCCACACTCGTATCCTGTTGCGGCGGCTCATCTGCACTGCTGAGTGCCTTGACCCAGAAAATCGTATTCTTATCAGCAACATTGGATAATGAGATACTGTCTTTCCACTCGGCGGACTCCAACGCTGTATCGACGGTGTATCCGTTATTGATTGCCGCTTTCCACTTATCCGCATGATCACCGACAAACTTGATCGTCAAGACTCCGTCGATATGGAAGCCGCTCTCGCACCGCACGGCACATTTGACGGCTTTCTGCTCACCCTTACCCGCATCGAGCATAACGGAGATCGGAGAGAGTTCCGTACCGGAGCTGACCTCTGTTCCGTCCTTGCCGCCCTCGGTTGGATTGTTCATATAGATATGCAAGAGTTCTGCCATTGTCATACCCTCCAAAATTCCAGAGACAGTTTGTATACCTTCGGAAAATGTGCCATATACTCGTAGGACTTTACCACGACGCGCATGGAGGGCAGGATGTTCCCGCCCTCATCGGTCACGGACACCATCGCGCGGCTGTCCCAGTAGCCCTTGATCTTCTCCCATGCGGCAGAAGTGACCGTGACCGAACAGGAAATACGATCGCCCTCTGTCACATGACCGAAATCCTGAACCACCACGCCGCCAACAATTTCTAAAAGCTGTTGACGGTCGTCTGGAATGGCCTGCCAGTTTTCAACGGATAATGTCCGTACCTCACCAATGTGAATATGAATTGGAATCACCTCCAAGGGCATTTTCAACGGCAGGACGGATGCGGTCGGCAACATGATCGGCGAGCATCCGCATTCCCTCATTGTCCTCCGTAACGGCGTTCTCGATTTGCACCTGTATGTGGATCTGTCGATTGTCCGTCATGGATGGCGCGGACTGATTCCCTTGTTGTGGAACACTCGCACCCTGCCCCGCAGTTTGAATGCTCTGCGCTTGTGTCCCCAATCCTGCCATCATCTGTGCATACGAGAACTCCTGCCCGTTGACGCGAATGCGGGAACTGTCCTCACGCTTCTCGGGAGCGAAATTCGGCAGGAGATTCTCCATCGCCCATTTACGCCCGGACTGGAACTGCTGCAAAAGTTCCGGTGTCAGCCCCAGATCCTCTGCGGTCAGCTTGTTCTTTTTCCGAAGATACTCCATCAGCCCGACTTGCCCGGATTTCTTGAATACCTGCAGTTCCTCCTTCTGGGAGCGGAGGACTTCCAGAGCGGCGTTGCGTTTGGCATCGAGCTTCTGCTTCTCCGCCCAGCGTGTCGCTTCGACCTCGTCCAGTCCCTTCTGTACCCACGCATCCTTCTCGCGTTCAATCTCAGCAAGGCGGTTCTCAAGTTCCGTTTTCCAAATGGAGCGGATACTCCCCGCTACATCCTTCTCCCACTGCTCCATGACACGCGCTTTGCTCTCACTGAGCCACGCCTGCGTCTGCACCTCGTCCAAGCCCTTCTGCCGGAAGGCATCGGCTTCGCGGGCGATGGAGTCCAGCTTGTTCTGCAGGTCGGTCTTATAGAGCGCATTCGCCTTGTCCACAACGTCCCGCTGAAAGTCGGCGTAGATTTTCGCTTCCTTCGCCAGACGGTATTCGTCGATGAGATGCGGGTCTGCACCCTTCTGGAAGAAATCGAAGGCCTCACGATCCAGTGCATGAAGGCTGTTCTGGATGTCTGTGTGCGTCAGTGTATATAAGCTGTCCGTCAGTTGTGTGGTCGCCTTTGCAGACTCACTGACCGTCTTTGCGGCATCTTTCTCTGCCGCCGCACGGATTGCCGCAGCTTTGGCATTCTGCTCCTGCGCCTTGGCATTCTTCTCCGCCTCGGCACGCGCCTTCTCCTCTGCCGCCGCTTTCTCTTTGGCAAGTTTCTGCTGTTCTTGGTACTGCTTGTATTCATCACCATAGAGTGCGTCTAGAACGGTGCCGCCGAGGAACGGAACAGCAATCAGCGGAGATGCCACAGGATGATTCTTCATGAGCCACGCATTCGCTTCTGCGTGTTCATTGACCTTGTGAATCTGTTCTCCGACAAAGCCCGCAAGCTCCGCAACGGTCTTGAGTGCTTCGCCCCATCCTAGAACGGCGTCCTTGATCTCATCCTTGTTGTCCCGAATCATTTCAACCAGAGATTCAAACCCATCATTGATCTCCGGCATGAGTTCCTCGGCGACAGGAAGGAGAGCTGCACCAAGCGCGAGTTTCAGCTGCCCCGCTTCCATCTCCATCGCACGCCACTTGAGATAGGTCTCATGCGCCTGCTCCGGGTCAAGCAGTCCCGTGGTCTTGACGCGAGATGAAATCGTCATCAGATCGTCATACTGTTCAAGAATAGGGATGAGTGCCGCCCCGCGTGCTCCGAGGACTTCTGCGGTATATGCTTCCTCCATGCCTGCTTCGCTTGCGGTCTTGTATCCCTTGGCAAGCTGTGCCAGCTGCTCGTTCAGCGGCAGGAGATTCCCTTGCTGGTCTTTGAGCGCAATGCCAAAGCGCGAAAGTGCGCGGACGGTATCGTTGCCGCTCTCTCCCGCAACGGACACCTGCTTGTCGAGACGTGCAATGAGCGGAATGACGCTCTTGATGTCCGTATCCGCAAGCTGAAACATACGCCCCAGTTCAGCGGCTTCCCCCGCAGAGACGTGAAGTCGTTGCGTCAGCTTATAGACGTTCTCACCCGCAAGCATCGCGTCCTTGGTGATGTTGAACAGCCCTGCGCCGGTTGCCGCGACTGCCATAACGGCAGCCATCTTCGCGGAGAGGATATTGAATCCGCTCGTGAGATTCTTGACACCTGCCTGTGCTGCCGTCATCCCTGCGGAGATGCGCCCGCCAAGTGTGCCGGAGAGAACCGCACTTTCTTTTAGGCGGTTATTCAGTTTTCGCACCTCGGCTTCGGTCTGCGCGACGGTTCGTTGCTGACGCAGGAGATTGCTCTCTGCTCTACGGTAAGATGCGCTGTCCACGCCATCGTTTTTCTTTGCGGATTGGAGGACAGCGGCAAGAATCTGTTCTTTCTGCCGCTGAATATCCAACTCGCGGTTGATCGCCTGATGGCGTACCCTGATCTTGTCGAGTTCCGTCCCCACACCGTCGAGTTTCGCGAGGTCAGCATCCAGTTTCAGATGGATATTATTCGCCTTACTGTTGAGTCGCGCAATGGAATCCGAGACGGTCTTGCCCGCTGTGTCAAAGTCCAGCTGCAGCTGTGCGATGTTGAGACCGATGTCGAGATAGAGTTCATCAATCTTTTGTCCGCGCTTTGCCACCCTATCCCCTCCCTACATCACGTCGTCAATATATCGCTCGGATTGCTGCTGTTCGCACAGTGCCGTCACGACAAGCTGATCAAGCAAAAACGTAATCTCATGTGAATCAACCTCGCGCATCGTCCATCCATATGCGGACTGCAGCCGCTCGTAATAGCGCAGTAAATTCTGGTACGGAGAAAGAACTACGCCTCTTTCTCCGTCTCCCCGTTTGGGAGGTTCACCAGTTTGGAAAACGTCAATGACTGAACCCATCGAAAGAGTGCGCGTGTCAGTGGAACAATGTCCGCAACGTCTACATTCTCCTCCACGGATTCCTTCGTCACTTCCTCGCGTCCGAAGCCGAGAATGATCAGTCGGACATGCTCGTTCAGAAAATCTTCAAGGCTCAGACCTTCCTTGTCGGCATCAAAAAAGGCAAGAAACGCACGCCAGACCTTCATCTTCGGAGGGTTCGGCGTAATCTCCCTGCCCGCAATATGCAGTTTCGGTGTATCCATCATGTCCTCCCTCAGACCTGCTCGTACCACTTCGAGCCTGTCTCTGCGGCAAAGCCCGCTGCCTCCTCGTCAGCCTTGGCGTAGGACAGCCCGTCCGAGAGGCGGTAGATCGCCTTTGCCGTGAGCGTCGGCGTATCGAACTGAATGCTCTCCTGCTTCGAGTTGCCGCTCTCAGAGGGTTCCGTGAATTGGACTTTGTAGAATTTGGTGTATCTCTTCTTCCCGTTGCGCTTATCCGACTGAAAGAGGACGGCGAAGTATGGCGCGACATCGTCCTTGCCCGCCTTCATTACGCCGTTCTCGATACTGTGTCCCAGAAGATACGCCGTGTATTCCAAAGGAAGCGCGGCGGTATCAAACGTCAGATCGTAGGATGCGGTATTCGACGCCGTATCCACGGACTGACCGTCGGCAAAAAGCTCCGCCTGATTCGTCTGCGGCTTGATGTCCACCTTGCGGAGCAATTTCCCGAGCGGAATGGGTTTCTCGTAGGTCGCACTGCCGCCCGCCTCATCGGTGAGCATTTTTGCGATGTGAAGTTTCTGGATGTTGATGAACTGCCCGCTCGTAAGATTCCCTGCGGGCTTTCCCGTTGGTGTTGGTCCCGGCATTTTATTCTCCCTCCACTACTGTTCTGTAATCTGTGATTTCCACGAATATATCTTTCTGAACGAACTCCTGCGTCTGCGCCCTTACAAAGCCGAGCGGCAGGAGTACACTTTTTACGGCTTTATGGATTTCCCGAAACCGTCCGTCCTTCGTCAGAATATGGATACGCACCGTGATTCGGCGTTCCAGTTCCGCACCGTCTGCCGAGAGCGCAGGAACGTCGGAAATGACAGAGTAGACGAGAATCGGATATGTCCCCGCGTCGGGACTGCGTCCGTGATAGATGCCCTTCTTCCCATGTGCAAGAAGTTGAGACAGTGTTTTGGAACGCACAAGTGCCTGATACACCATCCGTGCCGTACTCATTTCCCTCTCCTCCGAATAGCAGACCTTACGGCATCGACGATGGCAGAACGGATTCCGTCCTTCTTGGCATCGAGCGCGGGATAGAGAAACGGCTTGTTGATGCGTGGGCTGAACTCGACAAGAACGCCGTAGAATACGCCATCTTGAGACTCCGCATCCGCCGCAATCCTCCAAACAGAGCCGTCCTTCCGGCGCAGACGTTTGTGGATGGAATCCCGCAGCGCACCTTTGACCACGCGCTTATCTGTTCCCGTATAGACGGGACAGCGGTTCTTTGCCTCCGCGACCACATCGTCCGCTCCGTGCGCGAGTGCTGCCTTTGCCGCAGCCGTCGCCTCTGCGCCGAGTTCGGACAATATCTTCTCGGCAGAGACGAAACCTCGGTATCTAGCCATCTTCCACCAACTCCCCGCATTCCAGAACAAGCCACCGTTTCTTCCCGCCGAGCGGATACGGTGGCGCAATCGGTGTGAGCATTTTATCTCCCCAACGGATACGATCCGTCACGCGCACATCCGTACGGTAACGAATGACGATGCGGTAATCCACCTCCTGCACCTTCTCCGCATACCCGTCGGAGATTTTCGCGGCAAAGGGCAGAACGAGCGCCCATGCTTTCCCGACTTCCTGTGTTGTTTGCGCGAGGATATTTCCCTCATCATCCGTATCTGTCACAGGGCGCAGGATGGAAATTCGGTGACGCAGTTCGCTCATAGACACCTGCATCTAAAAGACCTCCTTCCGAACGCCGAAGAGAAGCGACCGCAGTGTCAAGGCAAGCCCTCTGTGATCCGCTTCCTCCCGATGTTCATAGAGATAGGAGACAGCATAGAGGATTGCAACGCGCACAATGGCCTGATCTTCAACCTTGGACAGCTTCTTCACGCTCAGTAATGCAGTACAAATCTGTTCTGCCGTTTCCGTAAAGTGCGTGAGGAGATCGTCCTCCTCATCTCCGTCAATTCGCAGATACTGCTTGACTGCTGCAAGCGGCACAAGCATAGAACCACCTCCCCTCTTTGCCGCAAAACATACATCAGCCCTTCATCTTGAGTGTCTGCACGGCTTCCTCAAGAACGAGCTTACCGTCCACACGCTCCTTCATGACGTAGCCGACCATGCCGTTGCCCGCAAACAGCTCCTTGAGTTCCTGGAGTGCGCGAGTGCCGCGATCCCCGATGTTGTAGTAGGAGTAATCGCCGAACGCGATGACGGTCTTGCCTGCTGCAATAGCCGGCATATATGCCGAGGAGTACACGGGGTAGCCGAGCAGACGGTCGGGTTCGCCCATCTGGTACGACGGCTGCCAGAAATACGCACCGTTCGCATCCTTGAGCTTTCGGATGCTTGCAAGGGTCTGATCGTTGACGATGAATGCCGCATTCTTGCGGTAGGGACGCTTGAGACTGTAGACGAGCGTCACGAGTTCGTCCGCCTTGATGTCTGCCGCCGCCGTGGTGACGGATGTCTTTGCCGAGGTGAGAAGCCCCTTCGGCTTGTGCGTCCCGTCGCCATTCAGGAACGCATCCTCCTCTGCATTGCCGAGTGCCTTGCCGAACTGCTCAATGAGGTAGTTCTCAAGCTTGAAGGCGTTGTCGTAGAGAAGCTCTTCCGTTACCTTGACTGCGACATGGAGCTTGTGCGCGTCGAGAACGATCTGGTCGAAGGTCGCGTCCCCGAAGGTGAGCGGCGCGCCCTCCTCAATCCACGCAGCCGCAGGTTTTGTGGCGGCGATGTTGATCTTGTGCTCCCCGCTCGTTGTGATGACCGTCGCAAGCGGACGCAGGACGTTCTCTTCATCCAGAACGTCGATCAGACGCTGATCGTACTCTTCGGGTACGAGATAGCCGCCGTTTGCATCCACACCTTCCTGCAGGACGTTCTCCACCTGCCGGAAGTTCGTACGCAGTGCCTTCAGCATCGCCGCACGGTATGCCTCGCTTGCACGACCTGTCTTTTCGGAAGCGAATCCTGCGCCCGGTGTATTGGTGATTGCCGACGTTACAGGCTTTGCAAGCTGCGCGTCAAGAATTGCCTGTCGCTCCATGCGCTCGATGTCCTTGCCGAGTGCAAGCACCTCGTTCTCCATCTGCTCGTATGCCTTTGCCTCTTCTGCCGTAAGGCGGCCGTCCTTCTCGTGTTCGTCGAGGAACTGCTTTGCCTGTTCCCACATTTCTGCACGCTTCTCGCGCATTGCCATGATCTTATCCATGTTCTTGTCCCTCCGTTAGTGTGAAATAGAAAAGAGCCGCTTCTTAAACGGCTCTGCATCGACATTATTTGTTTGTGTCCCCTGCCCGAATTTCGAGAGCAGGGAGTTTGTGACGGCGGCGCGGGAGAAAATCAGCCCGTCTGCCGCCTCGCCTGTGAGATGTTCCCGATTCTCATAGAGAACGGAATCCGCAAATCCAAGCTCCACCGCTTTCTTTGCGTTCATCCATGTCTCGGCATCCATCAGCCGTGAAATCTTCGCACGGGACAGCCCCGTCTTGATCTCATAAGCGTTGATGATGCTCTCCTTGATCTCGGCAAGGAACGTGATCGTCCGCTCCATCTCGTGTGTATCCCCGATGGAGACGGTCATGGGATTGTGGATCATCAACATCCCCAAGGGAGAAATCTCAACGGTCGTTCCTGCCATTGCGACGACGGATGCGGCGGAAGCGGCAATCCCGTCAATCTTGACATTGACGTTCCCCTTATACTCCATCAGCATATTGTAGATCTGCGCCGCCGCATAGCAGTCCCCGCCCGGAGAGTTGATCCAGAGGTCAATATCTCCCTCGGCGGCGTGAAGCTCAGATCGAAACATCTGAGGTGTAATTTCATCACCCCACCACGTTTCGTCCGAGATTTCACCGTCCAGAAGCAAGACACGCTTCTCTCCCTCGTTCCGCACCCAGTTCCAAAATTTACGTTTCATCGCCCTCTCCTTTCTTGTTGGCGAATAAACCTGCGTCCCTCAGTTTTGTCATGTTCCCGTTGATAAGGTACAGATCGCCGCCCTCCTCCGCTTCGATGGGATTCATGTCCTCAAGCCTGCGGATGTCGTTCGCGGAGAGCCATCCGTTCTGCCGCCCGATGGCATATCCCTCCATGCGGCTCTTGTAGTCCCCGCGCAGAAGACCGTCCACGTTGAAGCGAATGAAGTAATCCTTCCGCTCTTTATCCGTCAGCAGTGCTTTCTGCAGCGACTGCTCCCATCGCATGACCCACGGATTCAAAGTGTATTTGACGAACTCAAGCGACTGCTGCTCGATATTCGAGAAGCTGGACTTCTCCAAATCCCCGACCATATGCGGCGGCACACGGTAAAGCCGTGCAATCTCGTCGATCTGGAACTTCCTCGTCTCTAGGAACTGCGCCTCTTCGGGCGGTATGGCAATCTGCTGATACTTTACACCTTCCTCGAGGACGGCGATCCTGCCCGTGTTCATCGTGCCGCCGTAAACGGCGTGCCAACTCTCACGGAGCTTTGACGGGTCTTTCAGAACACCCGGATGCTCAAGCACGCCGCCCGGACGCGCTCCGTTCTTGAAGAAGGCTGCTCCGTACTCCTCTGTCGCAAGGGCAATGCCGATGGCGTTCTTTGCCATAGCGATGGGACTGTAGCCGACCAGACCATCGAAGCCGAGTCCCGGAATGTGGAGGACATCCTCGCGTCGCAAACGAATCTGCCCCTTATCTTTGAAGTTCGGATTCTCCTCCGTGCTTCTCGTGTAGGTGTAGTAGAGTTCCCCCGTGCGGCTGTCACGACCGACCTCCATCTTGTCCGGGAGCAGCGGATAGAGACCAAGGACACGCCCTCTGCCATCTCGAAGTATCTGGGCATAAGCATTTCCCCACAGAAGGAGATGTGCCATGAGAGTCTCGCGGAATACGAAACTCATCATCTCAGGATTCGGCGCATCGTGGAGCAGGAAATACAGCGGATGCTCCGGTACACGTTCTTTGCCCTGCCCTTTGTATGCGTAAACATGAAGGGGCAGCCCTGCGATGGATTCGGCAAGAATACGGACACAGGCATAGACTGCCGTCATCTGCATTGCAGTACGTTCGTTGACCGCCTTGCCCGCCGCCGTCTGCCCAAACAAAAAGGACAAGCCGCCGAGATGATTCGTAGGCTTGTCCCGCGAACGAAAGAGTTTGCTGAATAGGTTCATATGTTATTCTCCTTGCACAATGATAGCTTTTATGCTATCATCAAAGTGTCTTTAAGAGGGAGTATAATATGTATCGAATTGAGTTCTACGAGAAAAGAAACGGGACATCCGACGTATGGAATTTTCTCGAGGAGTTACGTGAAAAAAGCAAGACGAACAAAGATGCGCGGATTCAATATGATCAGATCATCTTTTACATCGATCTTTTGGCACGCAACGGAACGAGATTACCGAGTAAGATCACAAAATATCTGGAAGATGATATATGGGAACTTCGCCCCGGAAACAACCGGATCTTCTACTTCTATTACGCAGACGGTCAATATGTTCTGCTGCACCACTTTCGGAAGAAAAGTATGAAGACACCGCCGCGCGAACTAGCCCGTGCAAAAGAAGCACGAACCGATTACCTTCGTCAGCAAAAGGAGCGAGGAAAATGAAAACATGGGAAGATTACAAGAATCATGTAAAATCCATTGACGCAGAGAGCCGTCGAAGTATGGAGGAGATTGAAGAAATTGCAGCTATTGTTTCTTCGATGATTGAGCGGCGCACCGCCCTTGGCATCAGCCAAAGAACGCTTGCGCAGCGTTGCGGTCTGCCGCAATCCTCCGTTGCACGTATCGAATCTTTCAAAACGACACCAAAAATCGACACCTTGCTCAAACTCATGCAGCCGCTTGGACTGAAACTCCAAGTTGCCGCACTCTGATTCAGACCCCGAATCACAGCAGCAAGATTCCTCGCTCGTCATAGACAGATGCGGAGGTATCATTCCCACAGCGAATCGCACGATCCAGAGCCATGATGAGCGCAATCACGCCGTCGATCTTCTCTGTGGACTTCTCCTTGTCTGCCTTGATGTTGCCCGCAGGATCGGTGCGAATGAAGATGTTGTCTGCCATCCAGCGCATGACGGGATGCCCGCCGTGCGCTATTTTCTTTTCCAGCGTCAGCTTCATCAACTCCTTCGTCGGCGGGCTCATATCCTTGAATCCCTGCCCGAACGGAACAACGGTGAATCCCATCCCCTCAAGATTCTGCACCATCTGCACCGCGCCCCATCGGTCAAAGGCAATCTCGCGGACGTTGTACTTCTCGCCCAGTTTCTCGATGAACGTCTCGATAAATCCGTAATGCACAACATTCCCCTCGGTGGTCATGAGAAAGCCCTGCTTCTCCCACACGTCATACGGTACATGATCGCGGCGCACGCGAAGGTCAATGTTCTCCTCGGGAATCCAGAAGTACGGAAGCACGGCAAACGGCTCATCCTCCTCGGTCGGAGGAAACACGAGGACAAATGCCGTAATATCCATCGTGGAGGAAAGGTCTAATCCGCCGTAGCAGACGCACCCCTCCAAGGATTCCGCATCCACAGGCAGAGCGCACGCATCCCACTTGTCCATCGGCATCCACCGCACGGACTGTTTCACCCATTGATTCAGACGCAACTGACGGAAACTGTTCTCCTCGGCGGGATTCTGCCGTGCGGAATCGCAAGCCGCCTGTACCTTGTCGATGCCGACCGTGATACCGAGGGACGGATTCGACCGCTTCCAGACCTCGGGGTCTGTCCAGTCCTCATCCTCCTTCGCTCCGTAGATCACGGGATAGAAGGTCGGGTCGATCTTTCTCCCTTCGAGAATGTCCTTCGCTTTCTGATGCGTCTCATAGCAGATGGACTGCGTATCCGTCCCCGCCGTAGTGATGAGGAAGTAAAGCGGCTGCATACGCGCATCGCCGGAGCCTTTCGTCATAACGTCAAAGAGCTTGCGGTTCGGCTGTGTGTGAAGTTCGTCGAATACAACACCGTGAATGTTGAAGCCGTGCTTTGAATATGCTTCTGCCGAAAGCACCTGATAGAAGCTGTTCGTCGGCAGATAGACCATCCGCTTCTGTGAGGCAAGGATCTTCACCCGCTTACTGAGCGCAGGACACATCCGCACCATATCTGCTGCGACCTCGAACACGATACTCGCTTGCTGACGATCAGCGGCACAGCCATACACCTCGGCACGTTCCTCCCCATCGCCGCAACAAAGGAGAAGTGCAACGGCGGCGGCCAGCTCGCTCTTCCCGTTCTTCTTCCCTATCTCGATATACGCCGTGTTGAACTGCCGATAACCATTCGGCTTGAGGATACCGAAGACGTCTCGGATGATCCGCTCCTGCCAGTCGATGAGTTCAAAGGGCTTTCCTGCCCACGTCCCCTTCGTATGGCACAGGCACTCGATAAAGCCCACGGCATAGTCCGCAGCGGCTTTGTCATAGTGCGCGTTTTCTGCCATGAACTCCGTCGGCTTATAGTCCGTCAGTTTTCGCAAGCAATCACCCCCCATCAAAAAAGAGCCGCTCTCAGCGACTCACAATATCTGAAACGAGAAGCAGCCCCGAAGGGCTGTTTTTTATTTGGCGCGGCTTAGATGCGCTTCATGCACCAAGCCATCGCGTGCCCGCCGTCCTCGAAAAGCTCGGTGGCGACTTCGACGAGGTTCAGGCGGCATTCGATGTCTGCAAATCCCGTCTCCTCCGGCGTTTCGACCATCTCGTAGATGGCTGCGTGGAAGCCCCAGCACTCCATCCCGACGACAAGGATCTGCTCGCCGTAGCGCAGGATCGCGCCGCTCGTCCCGAACCGCATTTCATTGAGGTGCTCCATCGTGGTGGTCTTCGGCCATCTTGCTTCTGCGCTTTTCATTTTGTGTTCCTCGCTTTCTGTGTGTAGGTTGTTCCCTTCGTCATGTGTATATATCACTCTAAACGCAGAATATAGCAAGTCTTATTTTCGATAAATCACACTTATTTTTCGAGAGAAACACAGCCCCGAAAGGCTGTGCGGAATCGCTGAAATCGTAGCCTATTTTTCACCCGTGAGGATGAAGCGAATATATGCGGCACGGTCTTCCTCGATGAAGCAGATGAGTTCGTAGAATTCCATCTTAAACGCTATCCTCTGAACAGCGGGAATATCGAACATATTCACCCGCCCCGAATCGCGGATGTCCATGATCTGTGCGAAAACCTTCTCGTTCATGATCTGCCCCCTTTCTGCATGATGCGGAAGGAGTCCACGCTAGGGATCAGGCTGAGTGACGAGCCTGTCTCCCATCGGACGAGAAGCTGTCCCGCATCGTCAACGCCTAGAATCTCGCCCATCGACCCTTTGGGTGGTGCTTGCGGATCGTCCATTCCGAGGAGTTCCACTCTCGTCCCGTGCGGATACCGCTCTCGAAGTGCGGCGATCTGTTCCTTACTCGGAAAATGCATGGCGCTCATCTCCTTTTCGATGTCCGCTCTTGAATGCGCTGCTGCCCGTGAGATTCTGCAGGAGAATCTTGCGCGACTCTTTGTAGGCATTGCCGACCATGCCAAGACGCAGGAGGAAGCAGCGGAATGCGTATCTCTCGTTGTCCACAATCTTCTCCTTCGCCGTGACGCGCTTCTGCGTCCGCGCCATCAGGCAGAGCTTACTGATGAACTCGGCATATGCCTTTGCCGTCTCGTTAGTGATCGTGCCGTGCAGCCATGCGAAGGTGATACGGTCATCGGTCAGCGTGTAGGTCGCCTCGCGAATGTCAAAGGCGTGCCGGATGAGCCGCCCCTTGCTCAGGAGGAGTGCATCGAGATTCTGCAGTGATGTCTCCGTGAAAAGGCTGCGTGGGAGACTGATGGAAAGGCTGTCCTCATCGGCTTCTGCAATCGCTTCCTCTGTCGGAGCAGGTTCTGCCGGTGTCAGATCATCCACTGCCGCTTCCGTCAGGATCGACTCGTCTGCCCCTGTATCCGCGCAGGAAGCCTCGTCCTCCCCATCCTCGGACATGAAGCCCTCCTCGCGCAGTGCCGTGCGCACACACGCAACGGTCGCTTCGTCGGTGGCATCGTCGAAGCAAAGACATCCGTCCTTCGTGATCTCGAATGCGCCGATCTTGTAGGAAAATGTCGGTGCGCCGCAGTAGACGGGCTTTTCGCCGAGCACCTTGCTGATGATCCCGACCATCGCCTTGCGCTCTTCCTTTTGGATGTTGTAATTGACCTTCATGGTGACTACCTCCTTCATGTACTTTGGTCATTACATTCATCACTCACGTGGGAAGAATTAGCAAGCGGATTCTGTTGTATACACCAACTCTATCTCATCAAATAGATCTTATGCCCATCATTTCCCTGCCAAGGATACCGTCATGCGCTCAAGCATCTTGCCTGTCACCCAGATCGCCCCGTCGATGACAAGCGGCAGGAAGATGCGGTCGCGGAATCTACACCATCCTGTCTCCTTCTCCGCGCTCTCCTTCAGTGCCGCCGTGTACGCCGCCGACACCTCACGCGCTGCGGGAAGCCCCTTCTCGTGCATCCAGAGGACGGTCGCTTCCTTCGCTTCCGTCCGCACGAAGTCCCCCACATGATTTTTCAGTTCATTTTGAATGTGTTCCAGTTTCATCTTCAACACTCTCCTTCATAGTCCGTTACCCCACGCGCAATCGCACGTGCAAATTCATCCTGCTGCGTCCCAAGAAGCTCTGCATCGCCCGCATGGTCGATAAACGCAAGCTCCACAAGCACTGCGACCGCATCAGTGTTGCTCAGAACATACAGTCCGTTGACACCGGGCTTTGCACCCTTCACGCCGCGATCCACAGTGCCGAGCGCATCCACAATCTGGTTCTGGATGCACTGTGCCAGTATCTCCCCTGCGCCGCTTCCATAGAAGTGCCAGACCTCCGTTCCGTTTGCACTGCCGTTATAGGCGTTGCAGTGAATGGAGATGAATACGTCCGTATCGCTGTTGTTGGAAGCCGTAACGACTTCATGCAGACTGTCCGATTGCAAAGTGCCAACTACCTCTACACCTGCGGCAACGAGATAGCCCGCCACAAGGTCAGCGACGTTCTTTGTCACGTCACATTCCCGCAGCCCGTATCCGCACGCGCCGGGGTCGGGATTTCCGTCCGGCGCATGACCCGGATTCAAAAACACACGCATCACGATTCCTCCTTTGGTTTCGGCACATCCACATACGGAATGCGCTCACCGTCACGTTCCAAAAACACATCTTCTGTATTGCCGTCCTTGCTCTGGATGTATCTCTCAACAGCAACATCCACGAATTTCGCCTCAAGCTCCACGCCATAGCAGATACGCCCCAGCTGGTCGCAAGCAATCAGCGTTGATGCCGAGCCGAGGAATCCGTCAAGAACGATACCATTCGTCTGCGTACACTGCTTGACAAGGTACGCGATAAGCGGCACGGGCTTCGAGGACGGATGTCCGCAGCCGTCCTTCTTCGAGTCTTTGATGCGGTCAAATGCAAAGACAGTGGTCTGCTTCTGATCGCCGTACCACCTGTGCCGTCCGTCCTTCCTCCATCCCCAGATAATCGGCTCGTGGATGTACTTCCAGTCCGTGCGCGTAAGAACCAGTCGGTCTTTCTTCCAAACCAAGCCCGCGCCAACTTTAAAGCCCGCATCTTCATAAGCGTCATGAAAGATGCGGGCTTTTGCTGTTGCGTAAAATACATAGATGGAAGCGTCTGTCGCCATTGCCGAGTGGAAGGCGGTAAAGGCAGATTTGAGGAACTCATAGGCGTCCTTGTCATTCAGATCGTCGTTCTTTATTTTCCCCGATGTGCTTTCAAGCTGGATCATGTATGGGGGATCCGTGCATACGAGATTTACCTTCTCACTGCCGAGCAGACGTTCATACGTCTCCGGCAACGTGGAATCTCCGCAGATAACACGATGCTTGCCGAGATGCCACACATCACCCGATTGAGCAACACAGGGTTTTGCGAGTTCCGCATCCACGTCGAAATCATCTTCCTGCGCTTCACCATCATCCAGTGAGAGCAGATCGGCAATCTCGGATTCGTCAAAGCCCGTGAGCGAGATGTCAAAGTCCATACCCTGCAAGGCTTCCATCTCGACGCGCAGCATTTCCTCGTCCCATCCTGCGTCAAGTGCGAAACGGTTGTCCGCGAGGATGTACGCTTTCTTCTGCGCTTCCGTCAGATGATCGACGAATACGCACGGCACGCTCTCCATCCCCTCCGCCCGCGCCGCCGCAACACGTCCGTGTCCTGCGAGGATGCCGTAGTCCTTGTCAATAATGACGGGACTGACGAATCCGAACTCCCGCAGACTGCCGCGCAGCTTGTTGATCTGCTCGGGCGAATGCGTCCGTGCGTTGTTGGCATATGGCACGAGTTTACTGATCGGAACGAGCTTCATTTCCGATGTTGTTTTGTTCAAATGACTTCCCTCCTTACTTTCTCGAACGCAGCAGCCGTTCCATCCGCTCCTCTTGCGGAGAGCCGACGAATGTGGTGGTGCAGTTCTGCTTTACGATGTCGAAAATCTCATACCAGAGCAGATTCGACTGCTTCTGGAATGCCTGCCCCATCTGAACAAAGGGGCTTGCTATTGCCCCTCCGGTGGTCGGATGCTTGCCGATGAGCCCGTATTGACTCATTGCCTCCTCACACTGGATGAAACGGGCAAATGCCTGTGCGTAGCTTTCAATGAGCCGTGGATTCACAAGCCGCTCACAGCCGCGCTCCTTCAGCCACAGCCATGTTTCACGGAAAATCTCATCCGCGCCGAGCGGCTTTCCGTTCCGCTGTCGCGCAGACAGGAACTCGCTCGGCGTTGGCATCTCCTCGCCGTAGAGGTCGGCAGCATCCACAAGATCTGTGCCGTCCAGTTCCGTCATGGGGAACTCCATGATGTGCGCCGTGCGCCCACCCGCGATTTTATCTGCGAGTGGTTCGGGTTTATCTCCCGCCCGGATGCGCCGTCCACCGCGATTTGTTCCGTCCCGCGCCATCTTTTCGCCCCCTTCCTTTAATACCCCGTTTGAACCGACGTTTTTGTGCGTACGCCCCCTCCCCGGTCCAGTAACGGCGCGGTTTTAGAGATTTGACCGCCCCCTAGGGGTCTAGCGGTCACCACTGCCGCGCTGGTGAATCCGTTCATGACAGGAGACACAGAGCGACATCAAGTTGCTCTCATCATGTGTGCCACCGTCAGCAAGAGGTCGGATGTGATGCACAAGCGTTGCACGAACGTATCTCCCCCGCTCTTTGCACATCTCACAGATCGGATGCCCTGCCAAGTGACGGTCACGAATCCTACGCCATACGCTGCCATATCTCGCGTGCTGATCGTAGCCACGGGAAAAATGCTCGTAATGTTTCTGCATGACTTTCTCGTGTGCCTTACAGTAACAGCTTTTTCGGTCTGTAAGATTCGGACATCCCGTCATGCGACAGGGACGTTTCGGCTTTCTCGGCATTACGTTTCTCCATCAAAAAAGCCCTCACGGAGAATTGCTTCTCCGAGAAGGCTGATTCCATATACTATTCTTGCTGAGTCTATCATATCACTGTCAACCCTATGAACGCAACGTGAACCTTTGTGAACTTATGTGAACTCGGATGAACTCTGCTGTTTTTTTTCTAAAATTTTTTCAACTTCATCCAGTGCCTTGCCATGAATCTTGTGTATCCACCGAACGCTGACGCTCATATCCGCTGCAATATCTTCCCACGATTTGAAGCTGTGGTAACGACGCTCAAGCACCATCTGAGCGTTTTCATCCTCAACTTGCCAGATCGTATTCATGATCTCGAGTTTCAGACTGATCAGACGGTCGATGTCTGCATTGATCTCATCTTCCGTGTCGGTCAGCCGCGCGATGATGGTTTCCATCCGCTGATTGTTCGGACTCGGACTCTTCGGCATGTCGCTGATGACGGTGCTCACATTTGTTGCCATGTCACGCAGCCGCGACACATGGGCGACCTTATCATTGATGCGTCGGTCAATGTTCCATGCCTGACTGAGATACTCTTTCGCTGTCATGCAAATTCCCCCTCCAACTTTTCAAGCAGCCACTCTCCGTCCAGACTAGTCAGCTGTCCGAACCATGCAGAACGGAAGAACCGCTCTGTCTCAGAGCGCATCACTACCGCTGCAATGTTCTCTACGTCTTTTCCGAGAGCCGCCCTCGCCCACCGATAGTCTTTCGCCGCCTGTTCGACGATGGCGTTTGCCAGAATCTCATAGTTCATGATGCCACCTCCGCTTTGACGGCTTCAATCAGTGCCGTCTGTGTCTTGTCCTTCCGTTTCAAGGCACGGAGGATTCTCTCGTCAATCGTGCCCTCGGCGATGATATGCTGCACCACCACGGTGTTTGCGTTCTGTCCCTGCCGATAGAGCCGTGCCACGGTCTGTTGGTAGAGTTCCAAACTCCATGTAATGCCGAACCACACCATGGTCGAACCGCCGCTCTGAAGGTTAAGACCGTGTCCTGCACTTGCAGGATGGATGAGAGCGACGGAGATTTCTCCGCGATTCCAACGGGCGATTGCGTCATCCGTATCCAGTCGGACGCATGCCAGACGCTCCTCAATGCGCTCTGCGTCATGCCGGAACCAATACGCCACGAGGAGCGGTTTGCCGTTCATGCTCTCGATGATGTCCTCCAAGGCATCGAGCTTGCGGTCATGTATATGCAGCGTAGCTCCATCGTCGGCGTAGACTGCGCCGTTTGCCATCTGCGCGAGTTTCCCGGACAGGACACCGGCATTTGCCGCCGTCACCTCATCGCCCTTCATCTGCAAAACCAACTGCTCACACATTGAGTCGTACATCTTCTTCTCGGCCTCATCCATGCGAACGCTATATTCGCTCTCGATCAGCTCGGGCATCCTCAGATGGTCGGCGGCTTTCATAGAGATGGTGATATCGGAGATTTTCTCGTAGATCCGCTCCTCGGCTCCGGGCAAGGGAACGTAGGAGAAGACCACCTGTCCGTTTCGCTTATCCGGTTTGAAGTAATCTTGCCGATACTTCGTGATGAACCGCCCCAAACGCTGTCCCATGTCGAGTACCTTGAACTCTGCAAAGAGATCCATCAATCCGTTGCCGGATGGCGTTCCCGTCAGTCCGATGACTCTCTTTGCCAAGGGGCGAACCTTCATGAGTGCCTTGAATCGCTTGCTGCTCCAATTCTTGAACGAGGAGAGTTCGTCTATCACAATGGCATCGTAGTTGAAGTTGGTTTTCTCCACGAGCCACGGCACATTCTCACGGTTGATGATGTAGAGGGAGGCTCGCTGCCGAAGTGCATGAAGGCGTTCTTTCTTCGTTCCGACTACTACGGAATAGCGGAGATGCTTCAAATGCTCCCACTTTCCGATCTCCTGCGGCCATGTATTCCGCGCTACACGGAGCGGAGCGATAACGAGGACACGGGAAATCTCAAAGCAGTCGAAGAGAAGGTTGTTGAGAGCTGTGAGGGTAATCACGGTCTTTCCAAGTCCCATATCGAGGAGTACAGCAGCAGTCGGGTGGCTTTCGATAAAGTCGATGGCGTACTGCTGGTAATCATGCGGTATGAACTTCATAGAGCATCACCTCCAATCTCAGCGGAATTCATTACCGAAACACTTCCTGCAGCACATCCACATGGTAGGTATTCACCATGCCATATTTGGCATCGTACTCCTTGCCGATGTGATAGCCCTGCTTTCTGGACATTGCCGAGGCTCTGCGTCCAAGCCTTGCGGCGGCATCCCGACCCACTCCCCGGATTCCCCTGAGGTTTGCATAGCCGATGATGGTGTAGTGGTGCTCATCGATAGTCATCTGCTTGGACTCGACCTCGAGAAGCCGCTCGTCCACCTTGTCGATACGGGCATTTGCGGCCTTGATTGCTTTTGCCTGCTCCACCATTCGTTGTGCACTGTAGAGGAGGAATTCCTCAGGCGTCATATTCTTCATGGGATTGAAGTAGCTTTCTTCCAGTTCATCAAAAACATCCCATGCCCGCTCCGTCCCCAGCATCTTGCTATGGCGAGCCGCACCTCTCTTTGTCCAGAGATGCAGATGACGTGTTTTCGGGGAAATTTGCAGTTCGATATTTTCGACCTGCAAGCGGAAGGTCTGTAAATCCTGCCCTTCCAGAACAAAGAAGTGCTTTCCCGCAATAAACCGCACACGGTTGTTGCTGAAGTTCTGCTGAATTTGCTTCGGAGCGCATCCATACGCCTCGGCAAGCTGCTCCGTGGTCATGACACGGATGCTGTTATGTTCCAATACCGTAAGTTCATTCATGGTCGATTTCCTCCAATACGCTGTCAATTTGATTTATCTCGTCAATCACATACACCTTGAATCCAAGTCGCCGAAGCAGCCTGTGCCGTGCCATCTGAAGTGGTCTCGGCTTTCTTTCCGGTGCTTTGAGTTCCACAAATCCCATCCTGCCATGCGGCAGAAGCACTAGTCGGTCGGGCATTCCATCGAATCCCGGTGAGGTGAACTTTGGAGCGATGCCTCCCATCGCCTTGGTTCTCGCTGCAAGTTCCTGCTCAATGTCTTTTTCTCTCATCGTTCTCCCCTGTGACGACAGTGACTAAAAATCCTATACGCGCGAATATGTGTGCGGTTTCCCCTTATGGGTATACATTTACTGTTTTTCTCTTATATAGAATTTACTGTCTTGTCCGTCACAAATCGTCATAAATGCCAAGAAATACGACGATGGAAGTGTGACAACTTTTACCTGCGTTGTCACACGAACCACCTTGTCACGCCGTCTTGTCACATCTTTTTATAAAGCCGCTGAAGACCGTATATTGGAATGCGCCGCCTCGTTTCAGGACGCGACCAGTCGGGAAGCCTTGCCATGATGGCAGATATGGCATAACTGTCCGCAGGTTTGATGTCCTCCTTCGCTTTGCCGAAGCATTCGCACCATATCTCGATGTTGGAAACGGTCTCCCGGTGCATCGTTCCTTTGGCATTCAGGAGACCGTCCGGGTCTTGCACATAATCCCTTCTCTGATGCACGTCCATCGTGTCCCATGTCTCCGGCAGAAGCATATCGAGATAACGTGCGACAAGCCCTTCGCGGTCATCCTGCTCCATCGCTTCGGACTGTTCCTTTCTGGCATAGTCCTCCAAGGTGTGGTCGAGAAACAGTTCCTCTCCGGCATTGGAAAGAACGATGACCTCCGCCCAGATTTGATCCACCATCTCTTGGCCAAGATCCCAAGGCTTCATTCTGCCGTCACCCGTAACCTTGACGTTCCAGAACCTGCGGTTTCCCGTAATGTCGCGAAGATACCCGTTCTCGCTGTTGGTCGTGCCGAAAAAGATGCACTGTCTCGGATGAGGTGTGACCCGTCTGCCGAAAGAGGCGCGGTACTTATCATCCTGCCTCGATACAAACGCCTTCACCTTCTCAAGCTCTGCTTTACGCATACCTGCCATCTCACCGATCTCGTGAATCCAGTAGCCCTGCAGCTTCTCCGCTGCCGTCTTGTCGTTCATGTCGGAAAGCGTCAAGCTGTCGGCGAACCACTCCATGCCGAGTTTGGCGATCAGCGTGGATTTCCCGATGCCCTGATTTCCGTTGAGCACTGTGATGTAGTCGAATTTGATGCCGGGATGATAGATACGCATATATGCCGCGCAAAGTGCCTTTCTGGTCACAGCGCGGACGTAGGCGTTGTCCTGCGCCCCCAGATAATCAATCAGGACGGTGTCCACTCTCGGCATCTCGTCCCACACCGGCAGACCGTCGAAATACTCCTTGATCGGATGGTAGGAGCGGTCATCTGCGGCCTTGGTCACGGCAATGTCATAATTTCTCTGTGAAAAGGATCCGTAGCTTGCGTCAATATAGCAGATGAGCTGTGCATCGTCCGCATCCCGCCAGAACCGCGCAGGATGTTTCCACGGAACCGCGCCGCGAATCTCCATGCCGTCCGCCAGCTGGTTGAACACGATGTTCTTCATGTACGGATCGTTCTCCATGATGAGCCGGATATTATGGAGGCTGTTTTCCAGTACACCGTTCTTATTGCGCTGCAGACGTTTCTTCCACTCGTCATCGACAGATTCCGCAAAGTCTTTTTCTGCCTCACTCAGTCGCTCGTTTGCCGCCACAATCTTGACCTCATCCTGCTGCATGGCAAAATCGCACATGGCGCGGAAGGATGCCTTATCATCCAGATCACCGAACTTGTGGACGCGGACGATATCGAAGGCATTACAGAGTTTCAGATATGCCAGGTCTTTCGCATGGTGGGAATAGACAAACTTTTCATCCTTGATCTCCACGCCCGCAATGCTGCTGGAAGCGATGAGATGCCAGCGGCTTTCGCTCTCGGTCGGCTCGTATACGCCGGCAAGAAAGGTTTCAAGAGCACGGGTGACAGGAAAGAATACCCGGTTGAAGATTCCGACTGTGCCTTCTTTTTCAAGAGGATCCTGCACCTTCTGCTGCGTGACCTGATTCGCCTTGCTCTCACGAGAGGATGTGGGAAGCCTCATCGGATCCGTCCATTCCGAGTGCGCCGACAGGATCGCATCCGGGTCGAGCCATTCCTTTTCCACTTCTTTGAAGACAAATACGCCGTTCTGCGGAGACGACGGCCAGTACATCAGCTGATTCGGCCGATAGGAGCATTCATCGAAAAAGTCAATGCCCAGCATCTGCGCCAGATACCTGGATACTGCCACGAACTCCTCCGAGGTGACATCCCGCAGCAGCGGGAATACCAGTCTTACGCGAGGATTCGCCTCCGTACTGGAATGCGTGGTGTAAAGGCATGAAGTGTACGACGCATTCGTTTCATAGTCATCGAGGAACGCTTTGTCAATACGGTCGCCGTCCAGAGCGATCATCGAGCGCAGTTCCACGGCATCAACCTTGCGGCGACCGCCTTTCAGCGCACCGCCGACAAATCCGCCGTGGTCTTTTGCCACATCTCTCTGTGCCTTTGACATCTTTGCGTATTCTTCCGCAGATTCCGCTGTACGGATGGTGACCTTGAGCCGCTCCTTCAAATCCTCGTACCGAATGGTTTTATTCACCCAATTCTTTGCCTGACGGCTGTTTCCGTAGGCAATCGCCAAGTCTCTCATCCTGATACCTCCTCGCATTTGGTTGTGAAATAGCGGATGTTCTTCCGCAGCCTCTTGGCATGAGCAATCTCCGTTTCCATGCCCTCGGTGATCTTTTCGCCGAACACCCAGACTTCGCCGCACAACCGCAAAAGTTCGAGGTTCATGGACATCACTCTCCCACGCTCGTTTGTCTCTGACATAAACTGCGGGAAATACAGATGCGGGGCAATCGGAATGCGCCCCCTGCTGACAGCGAACTTGCAGTACTGCCGCGCCCGCATGACGTTGACGCGCGGATTGTCCCGATAAGGAGAGCAGATATAAACAAATCTGCCCTCCCGGCTTACCTTAGTCAGAGCGGCGTATGCCGTAGGGTCGGCATAGCCCTCGTGGTTCCTGCGCTCGATCATTTCTCACACCGCATCTTTCGGCTGCATTCCGTGCAGCAAATCGCCGTACCGAAGAGGTCAAACTCCGCATCGCCGAAAAACTCGTTGAGGTCGACAGGCACTTCTGCTCCGCAGCGCGGACAATGGCAAAAGACATTCTCGTCATTGATTTCCACCGTGACCTCCAGAGCGTCATTGATGTTTTCCTTGACATAGAACATAAGATTTCCTCCCTTTGAAAACAGATTAGTTCCTCTCATCAGTAAGAGGACGAACCGAGAGGTTTTGGTCACCAAAAATCCTCCCAATTTTCTGGGAGGATGGAAATTAGTCTTTCTGATAGAATTGGCACTCGAAGCCGTCAGCGCGGAGCAGAAGCCCTTCCGCCCAAGGCGGGGTTCGTGCCATCTGCTCACAAATGACAGGAAGGGAGATCCGCTCATCGCATTCGATAATGAGTTCATCATGGACGTGCGCGACAATATCCATCGTTCGCAGCGTCTGCATGGCGCAGCAGAGAATATCACGGCTGATGGCCTGTGTGATATTCTCCACGAGCTTCGGGCCGTAGGATTCGATCCGCGCCCACTTTTTTGAGAGATCCAGCCCCATGTAGGTAATGGATTCGCCGCCGAACTGATTTTCTCCGATGCGCGGTTTTACGTAGGAAAGCCGTCTGCCGCTCGGAAGTTCGATGAACATCATACCGCCCTGATAGATGAACCGGATTCCGTGCGTGACTTTTGTGCTGCGCTCCTTGATGCAGTCCTTTGCCGCACGATCCACCGCCCACCAGAAATCCACGATGTTCGGGCTTGCCGAACGCCAAGCATCCACGAGCGGCTTTAGTTCCTCTTCCTTCATCCCGGACTCCAATGCACCGAATGCCTTGAGTGCGCCAACAGATCCGCCGTAGCCACACGCCAGTTCTGCCTGCTTCCCTTTTTGCCGTAGATGCCCGTTCTCGCCGTGTTTCACTACGTTGCACTGGAACATCCTGCCCGCCGTAGCGCAGTAAATGTCGCCGTTGCCCTCGAAAACATCCATGCGCCATCGTTCCTTGGCAAGCCATGACAGCACCCGTGCCTCGATGGCAGCAAAGTCCGCAACGATGAATTTCCTGCCCGCCTTTGGGATAAAGGCTGTACGGATAAGCTGAGAAAGCACATCCGGCACGGAGTCATAGAGCATTTCGAGTGCTGCATAGTTCCCCTGCCACACGAGATCACGGGCGCACTTGATGTCGGAGAAATGATTCTGCGGAAGATTTTGCAGCTGCACGATGCGTCCCGAAAACCGCCCGGTACGGTTCGCCCCATAGAACTGAAACATTCCTCGTGCTCTGCCATCCGCACAAACGGTATTCTGCATCGCCTGATATTTCTTCACTGAGGATTTCGCAAGCTGCTGACGAAGCGCCAGTACATCGGAGACAGGAGACTGGACGGTCTTGAGCAAAGCTGTCACAGACTTCTTATCCAGCGACTCCGTTTCGACACCGTAGTCTCTGAGCCATTCTTTCATCTGCGCCACGCTGTTCGGATTTTCAAGCCCGGTCAAGGCTTTCAGCTTGTCCGTTAGCTGCTCCTTAGTGAGCAAGTCAATCCTAACAGCGTTATCTACGAGCGGCATATCCAGACGTATCCCGCGATCATTGATCTCCTGGTCGAGCACATATTCATCCCATACCGACTGCGGCACAGGATATTTGGACAGACGTTTCTGTATTGCTATCTCCACTTCGACATCGCGCCGGTTATAGGACTTGAACAGTTCCCACCTCTCTCCCGTGGGTTTGTGGAACGGAGGCGTAGAAAAATAGCGAATCAGAGACTTGCCCTCGGCCATTTTCTGCTCTTCCAGTCGCAACACCCTGCCCACGGCGGCAAGTGAGAGCGGCAGTCCCATGTACGCAGACCAGATCATTGTGCAACGCCAGCTGCGGGGATTCAGAAAGCGGGCACACACCGTAGAAAGTGGATGATTATCATGGAACGGATCGAGGGTCATCCCCAAGTTCGACAAGTATCGCGACAGGCACACCCGCTCAAAATTGGCGTTGAACGCCCACTTGATGATGCTCTCATCGGTCAGAGCATCCAGAATCTCCTTCGGAATCCGCTCCCCATTAGCGAGGTCAACGACCTGCACCGTACCTCCATCCACGGCATAGCCAAAAAGCAGGATCTCAAAATCCTCTGCCTCGACGTAACGGTAAACGCCGCTCTTGCTAATATCCACACTGCTCCGAGTTTCAAGATCAACGGACAATGATTCCATGTCACTTCTCCTTCCGTGACAAAGGCAGCGAGGAAGAATCCCCGCTGCCCGTGTCGGTCAACTCTTATTTAGCTGAGAAAATCCTCGTCTTCGTCTGCGAAGTCATCCTCGGCGCGGGTCTTGCCCCCGAGCGGCTCACCGTCGGAAATCTTCTGCAGGTTGTTCAGTCCGCAAGCGATGCCCTTGTTGCCGTTCGAGTTGAATGCGTAGAAGTTGATGCTTGCTCGTCCGTAAACGCCGGAGTAGACCTCCGAGTGCTCGATGATCGGATTGCGGGCAGCATCCACGATGCCGGGCGCGGTCGCAGAGTTTGCGTTGATGAAGTAGCAATCCTTGTACACCTCATCGTCTGGGCGTTCCGCATCGCCGTCACGGAGCGGGTTCTTGATTGCAGAGAGCGCGGGCACGGACTTGCTGTTTCCCTTGAGTTTCGACTGCCCTTCCTCGTACGCCGCCTGAATGGCGTTCTTGACTGCCGTCACCGTTTTGGTATCACTCTTCGGAATGATGAGTGATACGCTGAACTTCGGTGCACCGCCGTTGATGGACTTTGCCTGCCAGACGTTGGCATAGCTCCAACGTGTCTTGACTCCCGTGATTACTTTTGTCGGATTGATAACTTTTGCCATGATGTGTTTTCCTCAACTTTCCTTAAAATCTTCTGCTGCGGTATTCATTACCGGCCGCTTGTCGCTCATGGGAGCGAGGGTTGGTTTCCCCTGTGGTTTGATAACGAAAGCGCCGAGCAGTTCCTCAAACTTACTTTTTCCGAGCAGACCAGTCATCGCCGTAATCCCAAGCAGTTTTTGCTCATACGGCTCAAAGCCTGCTTCTTTGACGGTTTTGGCGACAGCCGCCTCGTCGGTGTATTTCCGATTCGAGCGGCCTTCGACCAGTTTCCAGTCCGCCCACTGTTTTCCTTGGATTGCCCGCTGCAGGGCGTACTCCTTGATGTCGCTGACCCATGCGGCGAGCGTGTCGGCTTTTGCAAGCACCGCCTCCACCTCTGCGTCCTCCAGTGTCGGCGGCATCTCGAAATCGTAACGAGCGAGTTCCAGATTGTACTCTGCCCGTTTGCGACAGGTCGCCTTGATTTTGCAAAACTGGCAGTGCGCTCCGGCACAGAACTCACCTTCTCCTGCGTGTGCCAGCTTTGCCGCAGGTACGAGTGTATCTGCCGCCCATGCCAGAAGGTCGGATTTCGAGATGCTGAACTCCGAGATGTTGGCAAGACGCGGTTGGAAGATCACCATCCGTACCTCGTCTATGTCGTACAGGCCATCGAACATCTGGACGCAGCCGAGCGCGTAGCACATCATCTGTGGATTATGGTCGGCACTGACCTCGATGCCCTTGCCGTGTTTGTAGTCCACGATGCAGACGGTCTTACCCGAAATGATGAGCGTGTCGGCTGTACCGAAGCCATCCGGCACAAAGTCCGAGAAATCCACACGCTGTTCCACCGACACCATCGTGTCCTTGCTCTCGTCACGGAACTGACCGACCAGTTCCATCACAAACTGGCAGTATGCCTCAGCGCACTCTTCCATCTCAGTGTCATAGTAGGCGAGATTCTTGGTCGGATCGCGTACCCGCTCACCCAGAGCCTTGCAAAGTTTGTACTCACAGAGCATATGCGCATCTGTTCCTTGTGCGGCATACTCGCTTGGCGTGTCGGATTTCTCCGCATTGAGCCGTGCCGACGGCGGACAGGCAATCCATCGTGCGGCAGAGGATGCAGAGAGGACGGCGTGCTTACGTGCCAATGCGCTCAGCCTCCTTCAAGAGTGCCGCATACTGCTCCGGTGCGATGTCGCTGAGTTTGTCCGCGCCGAACTTTGCGATCAATGACTTGACTGCGGCACTGTGTCCTTCGACAGAGAGTTTCGCAAGTACGGCGCGTACCTCCTCAAGGGTCGGTGCTTCTGTCTTCTCCGTTGGTAACGATTCCTCTCCTTCGGAACTCTGCACGAATTCCTCCAAGACATCGACCAGTCGGTGAAGAACGCCGATAAGCTCGGCTATTGCTTCATTTTCCTCCCGCATGGAGATCACTTCCTTTCGATTGACTGCGGGGATTTTCACTTTCCTATAAAGAAGAGGACACCGCCGTATGTTTTGGTCACCGATTTTTACATAAAATCTTTGAGCTGTGCCTGAAGCCCGGGCATGAACTTATTCATGCGCTTACGAATGCTTTCCTTAGATTTGAAGCCGACAGCGGCGGCAATGGTACGCTCCGACTCTCCCGCCGCCTTGCGGACAAGAATTTCATAGTCGATGGGATCGAGTTCACTGAGGACCTCGTACAGTCTACGATTGCGCTCTCTGCAGCTGACGGTGTCGGCGGCATCTTCGTGGACAGGAAGTTCGGGATCGTTGAGTTCTACCGCACGCTCCAAGGAGATTGTCCGATACACGGGATGTAAGCATCCGTCACAGCTGCGGTTGGCGCAACAGGGCTTTCCTTCATAGATACAGTGCTGCCCACGCTTTTCCCGCTTGTCCTCCCGCCAGATCGGTCGCATGACAGCAGAGTATTGCTCGGCATCGACAGGTGCATAAATTGCCCGCTCCGACGCCTTGAGGAACTTTTCTCCGGTAGCCTTTCGCCGGACGAGTTCGTCCATGCCCGTATCGCGGAATCTTCCGTTTTCGTGGATCTGAATCGGGACGGGGACATGCACGCCGAGCTTTCTGCTGATCTGAAAGCGATGCCCCTGCTGTTGGAGTACCTTGACCTCCTGCGCGGAGTAGTCTTTGATGATGCCGTCGAGCTGGATTTTCATAGTTTTGCGTTCCTTTCGTTCTTGCCGAACGGCGGGATACAAAACTACGCACGGGCTTCTATCCGAAAATGGGCATAAAGAAGCACGGTGGGAGCATAGAGATACTGACAAGCTCGTTACCTGTCAGCATCCCTATTCGCATCCCGCCGTCCTATGGCCATCTTGGACAACAGATTGACTTACCTAGGGAAACCGAATTTGATTTTTCCTACCACCACCTTAAAAATCTTTCTCTACATAGAAGCGGACACATACATCCGATTTGGTCACCGCTTGTTGATTAGAATTTTTTCTGGTTTTTCTCACAAAAGCGAGAAAAGAAACTCTTGCTCGTGTTATAATTCAGATGTACTAGATTTCCTCTGCTCTCCCTGATAAAACGACAAAGGTGCAAGGACTGTCTTGGAAATGTGTTATAATAGTTCTATGCACTATCTTCACAGAGAGATTTCATATGCTGTGCTTGATGAGGACTTCTACAAAATCAACTTACTAACAGCAGTTTAGCAAAATAGCTTATTTAAAAATCGGACTGGACGGACACTCCCGGACGCTCTCGGACAGAAAGGAAATCTTCAAACAGGAGGAATATAGTCATGACTTTTTCTGAATATGCTGGAGGTCTTTCAGCCTATATTTCATATGGAAAATCGGAGTATGACTATTTCACTGAGCTGATCGGGAATTTCATACAAGATGCTGCAATGGACGCCTGTAAACTACTGAAGAGACAGAATGACACAAAGTATCGATACATCAAAGGAATCCGCCTCATTCAAGTAAAGGATGCACAATATCTCTATGACCACCGTAATAAGGAAAAATTCTCGAATTGGATATGGGATCGGATATCTGACTCAGACTCTTATGATGAGATCTCAGCCTGGTTACGTAGCCATAACATTTCAAGTGATGATCCAGCCACAGCATGTGCAGACCTGTTAGAGTCTATAATCTTAGACATCATCAACAATATTGCCTCATCTCCCCCCTCTCAAAAATCTGATTTAGATCTGACGCTGATCAATGACATCCAAGAAAAAATAAAGTCGCTCCCCCGTCCGGCTAATGTACCGGTTCCTAAGGAAGCGACTCAAAATGAGGAAACATATATTGATGAGTTGTTTTTGGCATACGGCGATGCCGAGGGCATGAATGTGTTTTCGGCGAATGACCTCCCATCATTTCCAGATTATGAGGAGGATTTAAATGGTCGCCGTATCGATTTTTATGCGGCTGAAAGCATACGGCGCGGAGTATTAGAGTTGGGCAGTGGCAGTCTAACCGATCAATTTGACATCTTGAAATCCGAAACTCTTGTCGGCGTGACAGACACAGCAAAACGAACACACCCGAATGGTTATGAGCGTATGCTTGCAGTAATGGAGCAGGCAGTCACCACACCGATGACAAACTATGTTCTCAGCGCATCTCCATATTGGATCGGGGGAAGGATCAAAAAAGGTGTGTGCCATCATCTTGTGAACGACGGTAAACTGACATGGATAAGGAGAAGAAAGAAGTAATGAGTGAATCCGCCCTTGGCTCAGTCTTTGAAATTTCTCTCCGTATTCTTCTCATGCTGAAAGAGTTGTTTCCTTCAAAATTAGATGAACCACAAGTCAGTGCATTAGATTTCATCTCTGTTTACGCATCGGACTTTGGTCTGCTGGATGAAAACCTGCACGGATATGGCGATTACAGATTTAGTGAATATCCAGCAAGAAAGCATATGGTGGATTCTGCTTTAAAAAACCTTGTACTGGATGGATATGTTCGCCTATTCCCCACCCCAACCGGATACAGATACGCTATTACAGAGCTTGGAATGGCAGTCTGTAAGCAATTTGACAATGACTATGCAAAAGAATACATTATTGCAACTCATGCTGTACTTAGTAAGTTTAATAGAGCAAATGCCAAGGCGATGTTGAAAGAAATAAACAAACTTACTGTTCAATCACTAAAGGAGGTCGGACATGAATAGATTTTATATTGAAAAACTGATCGTGTCCGGTGGATGGCATAAAGACACCGTCATTGATTTCAAACCTGGTTTGAATTTTATATTGGGACCTTCCAATACAGGAAAAAGCCTCATCATGGAATGCTTGGATTATGTATTCGGATTCTCCCCGAAGAAAAACCGACCTTCAAAAATTGTTGATAACCAATACGGCTATGAGTATGTCACGCTCCATTTGGCAACAGGCACAGGAAGCGTTATTCTGAAGCGCAAAATAGGTGATTCAAAAATTCTCGTCAGCGGCACAGATCCAACAGTTGAGCATGGTACATACAGCGTAAGTCATAACGCCAAGAAGAATATCAACGCTGTCTATCTTCATTTGCTTGGAATTGATGAACCGCATGTTATTCGTTCGGCAGAAACAGGCACTAAAACCCAAGATTTAACATGGAGAAGCATGCTCCATCTGTTTTTCATTCGGCAAGGAGATGTCGCAAGAGAAAGTTCAGCATTACTTTCGCCCAATACCATAGGTCACACAGCATCGGCATCAGTGTTGTTGTATTTATTAACCGGGAAAGATGCCAATTCCCTTATTGCAACAGAAGATCCTAAAATCAGCGAAGCAAAAAAGAAGGCTGTGATTGGATACATTCAAGAAAAAGTAAAGGAACTCACTGCCAGACGAGAAAAACTAGAAGTTGCTCTCTCATCCTCAAATATCACAGATCCTCGTACGAGCGTCGAGCGTATTCGAAAAGAGATTTCTGACCTGCAGACACGGATGGATTCTGCTGCAAAAGAAAGTCAGCAGATTATGTCGGAAATCTATGCATGGAATGGTAAACTCTCCGAATCAAAAACTGTAGAACATAATCTCTCTGTCCTACACCAACAGTATCAAGCTGATATCAGGCGAATCGAGTTTATTGTTGATGGCGCAGCGAGTATCTCACCTATCCGAAAAAAAGTTAAGTGCCCTATCTGCGGTGAATATGCAGAACGTGTACAGAGCACATCTTTTATTGAAGCATCTGCAGCTGAACTTGAAAAAATTAAACATCATCTATCCGAACTAAATGTTGCTCAGCAAGGCGTCAATCATCAACAAAAAACGATCATTACCACAATCAGGGCATTAGAAGAAAAGAAAGATGCTATTGATACCCTGATTACTAAGCAATTACAGCCTCAATTAAGTTCTTTTGAAGAAAAACTTGAACAACATCTAAAACTGATACGGCTTTCAGGAGAGCTCGATTTTGTCCGTCAAGACGAAATACAGTACAGTAGTGAGTTGTTCAACAAGGAAACAGAAGAAGTATCGCGCCCCTCGAAGTATAATGTGTTCGAGGATTATGACTACGATCTCATCAAAGGCTTTGAAAAGAAACTTCGGCAGATTTTGAAAGCCGCCCATATTGGAGGAGCGAGTTCAGCAAGACTTAATATGGAGAACTTCGACATTGAGATTGAGGGGCTTAAAAAATCCGTCTCAATGGGTGGAGGCTTCTGCGGACTACTGAACACAATCACAACAATGGCGATGAGTTCATACCTCATTGATCTTGGAAGGAGTGCTCCCGGCTTCTATGCAGTCGATTCCTCCTTGACGCAGCTCTCTGAAGCGGAACATAAAGAACAAAACGATACCATAAAACAGAATTTCATAAATTATCTCATCTCTAATGCCCACGAACGACAGGTCATCATTGTTGAGCAAACAAAACGTATGCCCTTCATTCCCACTGACAGTGAGGAAAATGCTGTCCATGTTATTCAATTCTCTAGAAACAAAGAAAAAGGTAGGTATGGATTTTTGAATGATGTGTATAATGCGGAAGATCAATAATCCTTATTCACCTTTGAAAAATTTGAGCATGGAGCTCTATTATGTTATATAAAAGAATAGAGTATGGTATGCCCCCCTCAATTTGTATAGTGAAGATATGTGATCTCAATTGTTAGAATGGATCCAACAATACAGAAGCACAATATGCTTTGGAGGAATCGATATATGCCCGAAAGTCAAAATGTAGAATATAAAGAGTCTTGGCGGGACGAGTATCTGAAATGGCTCTGTGGGTTTGCCAATGCACAGGGCGGCACGATGTACATCGGTGTGAATGATTCCGGAAACATCGTCGGTGTAAAGAACATCAAAAAGCTGATGGAGGATATTCCGAATAAAATCCAGTCCGGTCTTGGAATCGTTGCGGATGTCAACAAACACACAAAAGATGGTGTGGAGTATCTCGAAATCAAAGTAGAGCCTAGCACTTTCCCTATCAGCTATCATGGAGAATTCCATTATCGCAGCGGAGCCACAAAACAACAACTAACCGGAATTGCGCTATCGCAGTTTATTATGCGAAAGACGGGGGTTCGTTGGGAGGATGTAACAGTCGAGGACATTACAGTAGATGATCTCGACGAGGAGAGCTTCAAAATCTTTCGTAGAGAAGCCCTAAGAAGCAAACGAATGGTTCAGGAGGATCTTGATCTTTCTAACACAGAGCTTTTAAGCAAGTTGCATCTGATGTCCAACGGCAAACTAAAAAGATCAGCAGTGTTGCTCTTTTACCACGATCCCAGCGTTGTACAAAATGGTAGTTATATAAAAATCGCTAAGTTCGGAGATGGAGCGGATCTGCAATATCATGATGATCTTGAAAATTCGTTGATAAAGAATGCAGATCAAGTAATCGACCTGATTTATCTGAAGTATCTGAAAGCTAATGTGTCATATATACATGATCGTCGGGTGGAAACATACCCTTATGCAAGAGATGCCATCCGTGAGGCAGTATATAACGCGATTGCCCACACCTGTTATATGTTTGGGACTCCCGTTCAGATTCGCATTGAGGATGAGGCATTTATCATAAGCAATCAGTGCATTCTTCCAGATGGATGGACGGTAGAGACATTGATGGAGCCTCATGACTCCGTACCGTATAATCCAGATATTGCAAATGTATTCTATCGTGCCGGATACATTGAACATTGGGGACGCGGTATCGAAAAAATCTGCGAGGCCTGTAAAGAGCTGGGGGCAGACCTTCCGTTTTATGAACTACGAGGAAATGGACTTCGAGTACATTTCAAGGCACTCCAAGGTGCACTTATTGCTCATCCAAAATCTCAAAACCGACATGATGTCGGTTTAGATGTCGGTTTGGATGTCGGTATAGCGGGTAGGATTCTGGAGTTGCTCATAGATAATCCCAAAATAACAATGGCTAAAATGGCAGAAAGACTGAACGTAGCAAAAAGGACAATTGAACGTGAAGTAAAACAGCTTCGTGAGACTGGTCGCGTAGAGCGCGTTGGCAGCAAACGATTCGGACACTGGAAAATCAACGATTAAATATTGTAGGGTCGAGGCATAAGATTTCCCGAGTGTGTGAAAGAAACTCTGTAAAAAACTTCACACTCGAAGAAACAGGTCTTCTATGATAAAATCTAATCACAGGAGGCCTTTGATTATGGCAAAACAACAAAAAGAAGTTCACAAAGTCAAAATGACCGATGGGAAAAGAGCGATCATTCAGCAACTCTTTCAAGAGTATGACATTGAGAGCACATCCGACATCCAAGACGCACTAAAAGACCTGCTGGGCGGAACCATCAAGGAAATGATGGAGGCGGAAATGGACAGCCATTTAGGCTACGAAAAATCCCAACGCTCCGCCAATGAGAACGCTCGCAATGGGTACAAATCCAAGACATTAAACAGCAGCTATGGGAGCGTTCGGATTGAAGTCCCCCAAGACCG
>NZ_AUFU01000018.1 GCF_000426665.1 Centipeda artemidis DSM 19719
ATGCGAATGTAATGCGTTATAATTGAATAATAACACAACACGAAAAACATAAAGACATTCAACATCAAAAAAATCCAGCAAAACAGCGGTCTAGCGGGGTATCCCTGCATCTGCGTTTTACTGGATTTTCTTTTTTGACAGCTTATTTGACAGCCCGGGGCGTCTTATCTGCCGTATTTCTCACCGATATGATCAATTTTATTTGTTATGCCGTCCTGCATGTGATCGGTATTGTGGATGTAGTGATCCATTGTAAACGCGGCGGAGGAATGACCGAGGCGAACCTGTATCTTCTTTGCACTGACCTCCTGTTCGGCGAGAAGCGTCGCATGGGTGTGCCGGAACGAGTGAAACCGCAAATTCTCAGGGAGTTCCAGCTTTCGCTTTAGGCTGAAGAATGAGTGAGAAAGCGATCCCAGCGTCATGGGTTGTGTTATATCGCGCAAAGAACGGAACACGTAGTCATGATCCGAGATTCGGATACCTCTGGCGAAAAGGCTCTTTGCGAGAACCTTTTTCCACTCCAGGAGGTTTTTCAGCGCTACGTTCGTCAGCGTCACGTTCCGGATGCTGCTTGCCGTTTTCGGCGCGCCCTCATATTCTCCGCCTGCATACTTACGCGATTTTGTAACGTGTACCACCATTCGCTCCCAGTCTAAATCAGACCAACGCAGGGCGACGATTTCGCCGCGTCGCAAGCCTGTGTCCCAGGCGAACTTGTATAGATATTCAAGCTGCGTCCCTTCGATTTTTGATAGTAGGGCATGATATATTTCGGGGGTGACGATACCGGCGCGTACAGGAGCGTTTTTGTGTTTGCGAACGAAATCCATGGGATTTATGGCAATGAGCTGCTCGAATTTTGCCGCCTTGAAAATTGAGTACAGCAGGATATATACGGTGCGGCGGCTTCCGTCACCTTTGATTTTTGCGAGTAGCTTCTTGATTAGCACAGGCTTTACATCCGCGATCTTCATTTCTGCCGGGATGGAGGGGAGAATGTGATTATCAAGGAACTTGCGATAGGTCGATATGGTCGATCTTTCCAGTTTATCGACGTCACGCTTCGCGGCGAGAAATTCTTCGGCGAAATTGTGAAATGTTTCGACCGCCAAAAAGTCGGAGACGTTCGCCGCAAGAACGCGGCGACGCTCCATTTCGAGGTCGCGCAGATTGTATGCGTAGATGTATCGCTTAACCTTTTCCCCTGTGATTGGATTTTCGACGGTGACGCTCGACTGGTAGCGCCCGTCTTTTCTTTTTGTTGGCATTGGGTAGCCTCCTCGTGTATCAAGGGATTGCGGGAGATGGCGTCAAAGATTTAAACTATACTTTCAGATATTGATGCCGAAAATGTAAGGTATGCTTTGAAATAGTAAAAATCGCGGATCTTTGTATCTCGGCGTGGGGAGATATAAAAACTAAGCTATTTCTTCCTCCACCAGAGAAAGAGACTGGCGATACTGTTCCGCTTGCATAGTCCTGTTGAACTCTGCGGACGGGTCATATTTATCGACCAATCCTTCAAGTTCATCAATAGACACTTTGAAAAACTCTTTTCGCGCATTTACTTTGTTCACACGGTTTTGTTCGAGCGCCACATGCAGATCAGATTCTAGCTTCACGGCATCTTCGGAGAAAATGAAGCTGTGTACGTCAAATTTGAAGGGGACACTAGCATCTCCGAGTTCGTCTACGCGTTCTTGTGGATTTAGCCGCCGCGTCATGCCGACCTTGAACACATCGTCTCCGAACGACCCAAGATTGCTGATAACGTAGACATAGCCGGCTTTGCCGTTTTGCAGACGCGTTATTTCTTCCTGTTTTTCTTCAAGGTTATGTAGCTGACCTTCGAGTTCTTTGATTCGCTCTTGTAGTAACCTTGTTTTTTCATCATCCTCGGCGTCTACCATCTGTTGCCGGATATTTTCGATTTCAGCAGTATATTTGAGTTCCTCTTTTTTCATCTGCTCCTGTTGCTCTTTTAAACGGCGGCGCTCCTCGGCTTCCTCTCTCATCTGTGCGCGTAGCTCCTGTTGCTCCTGCCTTGCGGCTTCGCGCTTCACATAATACTCGTATTCTATTTTTACGGCATCTATAAAGAGGTATTCCAGTTCGCCTATAAATTTCGCCAGTGTAGCAGCTATCGTTTGGTTTCCGCTTTGCGCGATATTGATGTACCTATTTGTCATCGTTTTTACGGCTTCAATTCCGTCGCTCAACTTGGAATACGTAAGCGTATATAGGATATTTTGTAATTCTGCTCGGAGTGCAATAACCATGAGTTGATAGATCGCTTGATTTGTTTTTGTGCTATAACGCCCTTCGTAGCGCTCCAATGTACTGTCAATGAGTTTCTCATTTGCCCGGAAAGCTCGGCGGAGATCTTTGTAATCCATGCTATGGAGCTTTAGTGTTACGACAGGAACCAACTCATCGATATCCCTCATGAGTTCTACGGGTAAAGTGAGATATCGGTCATACGGTTCTGTCGATCCCTTGAAATAGGTTTTCAGAGTATGATTGACAGCATTTTGGATTGTCACCAAACGATCTATTTTTTCCTCACGGGAGACAAGTTTCTTTTCAAGAGATTCGAGTTCTTCTTTTGTGCGGGAAATTTCTGCGATATAAAAATCCTTCTTTTCGATCTCTGCATTTATTCGGTCTAGCTCAGTTTGTTTATCTTTGATACGAGAAATAGCCTCAGACAAAGCATCTTCCCTTGCCTGATCAATAATAGCCTGCTTATCAGCCGCCTTCTCATTTATGACGGCGAGTTTTACCTCAGCCTCCTTAATGAGCTCATCAACGGTGTTATTGGCTTCTTTTAGTATTGTTTCACGTTCTTTTTGTATACCGGCCTGGGCTCGCACGCTATATCGTTTCGCATGCCTAACCTTTAAGAAGACCAGTATTAAAAGCGTGATCCCGGCCATTGGGGTTATTGGAGTTGCAAAAATAGCTATCCCGCAAACAATAAGAATCCAATCACTGATGTACCATGGCTCTGTGTACTTATAGTGTTCGTCCATCAATGGTCACTTCCCCTAAATTCATTCTCTCTCTATTCCTTACACGATACTCCATCCAAAAAGGTTAAAAGTTATTCGCTTTCGCACCTCGTCCTTACCACAAATTCATCTGTCGATGGACATTTCGCCTTTGCATCCCTTGCAACTTTAACTCAGCATATTCCACGGGCAAGCCATACGACTGCGCGAGCTGATAGATAGAGCATTCGGGGGATTCGAGAAGGAGTTCATCCGGCAGTAGTAGCTCAGCAGCGAATGTATTTGCCTGCCGTTCAAATCGGCTGTGCGGGTTGAATGTCTTTGTGTCCATGAAAACCGTGTTTAAGTCTCGGTGCATCTGCATATGCCCCAGCTCGTGAGCAAGTACGAAGCGTTGTGTAATCTCATCCAAGTCCTCTGAAAGATAGATGATATGATTGCGCTTATGATACTGGTAGAACCCGTTGAGATCGACGAGGTGGCAATAGATCAGTACGATATCAAGTGCCCGGGCAATCGTAAAAGGATCGTTGGAGTTACACCGCCTCATGAGTTTGATTGCACATTCCCTTGCATTCATTGCTCAATCCTCGTGACGGTATTTCTTCGGCGTGTACTTTGCCTTGTTGCGCTTCTTCGCCATCTCCATCCCGATCTGCATCGCGTCAAGGATGGACTGGATGCTCTCGGGGCTTGCGGGGTGTCCGTCAAACATCAGCCCCTCCTCCTGCATGAGCTTTTCCTTCATATCGTCCATCATGCGGGTGATCTCGCGCTCATCTTTTGGAGTGAGGTCGGGCAGATTGTCTGATGCGGGGGCGGCGGATTCCTGTTCATCGTCGTCCCAACCCATAATGCTATTGGGGGATAGCTGCAAGACTTTAGCGAGCGATGCAATCGCTCCACGTTTCATGTTGGCAATTTCACCGCTCTCCCACCGCGAGATTGTCCCTTCACTCACACCGACTTTATCCGCGACCTCTTTCATGGTCATACCGAGGGCTATTCGCTTTTGCCGGATTAAATCTCTTATCTCCATGACATCACCGCCTTGTTGTGAAAACTTAATTCATTATACTCTGTTTCTTGCATTTTCGCAATATCTTTACCGAAAATGCTAAAAAACTTGCGCAGACGCATTGACTAAGAGTATCCAATGTGCTATATTGTACTTGCGTAGACGCAAGAAAGGAGGAAGATAGGCGTTGTTTGATAAAAACTTGTTCAAATTTCATGCGGGACGCGCCAATGCGTCAATGGAGACTATCGCCAATAAGCTAGGTATAAACGCCACCACGCTGTATAGAAAAATCAACGGTGAAAGCGACTTCACGCGCGGGGAAGTACAACTGCTACGCATGATTCTGAGACTCACCACGGATGAAGCCGATAGGATTTTTTTTGCCGAAAAACTTGCATAAACGCAAGAAAAACCAAGCGCCGCGCGTTGTCAGCATGAAAGGGGGTGACAGGGTGGAAGATATGAAGAAACTTTTGAGGGAAAGTGAGTTCTCACAACATCGGCTTGGTCTTTTGATTCAGACGAGGGTTAAATTTGCGGATGAACTGAAAATCCCACTAATACCGCTACAGCGCGAAAAGCTCCGCGTGCAATACGCAGAGCTTTTCGGGAAGATCGACGAGGTGATTGTGACCGAGGCGCGCGCACTATGTAGCCTGTACGACAACACCGCAGATATACAGGCTTCTGAGGCTAAATGCCTAACTGCGCTTTTGCGAGCGCTGAGCAGAGAGTCGTGACGACATCAAGAGAGGCACTTCCCCCGATGCCGGCAAGCTTCTTCTTTGCCTGTCCCCATACGTCATTGCTGCGGACGGAATCCAGGTATTCACATCCGCTGAAGGTCAATCGGTGAATGACAAAATAATCCGGGCTGCCAATACAAGAAGCGTCGATAGCGGAAATGAAGTCCGCGTCAATCAGCAGTTGTATATGGAAACCGATGATTTGCGGATTATCCGAAAGATCATCGAAATCACTGTTTTCAATTTCTGACTCTGCCTCTTCAATGCGAAGCAGCATATTACGCAGTAAGTCAAGATCACGTTTCATATCATCACCTCCTTTCCGCATTGATTATACCACGCTGAGAGGAGGGCAACAACCGCGAGAGGAGGTGAGGGGATGGAGAAAGACCTGATCCCGATCTGGGAAAAGGCGGTGCTCAACCTCGAAGAGACTGCCGCATATATGGGCATTGGTGTCGCACAGATACGCGCCCTTGCACACGCCGCACGGCATGGCATGGGCGACTTTCCTGCCTTCTGGGTGGGAAAGACGATCAAGGTATCACGTCGAGCGCTGCTGCAGTGGCTTGATGATGTAGCGGTATCGCACCGCGACCTAACCAAAGCAGCGGCGATTGTGGAGAATGCGAAGCAGATGAGCGAGGCACACGGGCGCGGTCGTCCGCGCAAGAGAAGGGAGGCAGTCGCATGAGCGGCAAGAAAGTGATTGCAGGATGTGTGATCGCGGGACTAGCGATCCTCTGCGCAGGGGCGTGTAACCCTTGGGACGACGACAAGAACGCCGTCCTTGTCGAGGAGGTATATACCGTACGCCCCGGAGATACCATCTGGGGTATCGCAGAAGAGTACCTTGCCAAAAATACCGGCACGCGCCGCTACATCCTCGAATACAAATCCGGCATCGAGGAGCTGAACCCGTGGCTCCTTGAACGGAAGGGGGAAATTTACCCCGGGGACAAAATTACCCTGACCTACTGGGTGAAGGGCGAGGAGGGAAAAGAATGACGCAATGGGCACCCTGCTCCGAACGCGTCGGCGGCATCCTGCCGATGTGGCGCGCGTGCCGCATGGTAGACGGGATGCGCGAAACAGACATTTCGATCTACGGAACACAGGGAGAGGCGCTCAAACGCGCACGCGAACTTAACGCAAAAGAAAAAGCGCCCGCACCGGCTGGCACCGATACGAGCGCAAGAGAATAAATCTAGACGAGGTCATTATATCACAAGGAGGACGTAATGGCAAAACTGATTATGACAGTTGCAGAGATGCAGGATGAAACGAAATGGTTGAACGCGAGAAACGCAGGGATTGGCGGAAGTGACGCCGCCGTCGTTGTTGGGCTGAATCGGTGGAAGTCTCCGTATCAGCTGTGGCTTGAAAAGACCGGCAAGACGGAGCCCGAAGACCTCAGCAACAACGAGTACGTCTACTGGGGCAAAGTCCTTGAACAGGCGGTCGCAGATCGCTTCTGCGAGGTCACGGGCAAGAAAGTTCAGCGTCGCGGACTCTTGCAGCACGATGACCATCCCTTCATCCTTGCCTCCGTTGATCGCATGGTGGTCGGCGAGGACGCAGGGCTTGAGTGCAAGACCTGTAACGGATTTGCCGCCAAAGAGTGGGAAGACGACGAAATCCCGGACGCCTACTATGTGCAATGCCAGCACTACATGATGGTGACGGGCTGCGCGAAATGGTACATCGCCGTGCTTATTGGCGGTAACCGGTTTGTGTGGAAGGAGATCCCCAGAAGCGACGCAGAGATTGAATTGCTCCTGCAGGCGGAGATTGCATTTTGGGACAAGGTACAAAACGGCATCATGCCGGATGTGGACGGGAGCGACGACTGCCGAAAAGCCCTGCAAAACGAATTTCGCGGCGGGAGCACCGAGCCGCTCACGCTGCCGGAGAAAGCGGCTGACGTCATCAAGATCATCAAGGAGCTCGAGGAGGTCAAGGATAGCACGGAGGAAAAACTCAACCGCCATAAGAACGAGCTCCGCGCCATGCTCGGAGACAGCGAGATCGGCTATGCGGGGGATTACAAAGTCACCTGGAAGCCGCAGGCAGGGCGAGAAGGGATCGATGCCAAGCGCCTCAAGGCGGAAGAGCCTGAAGTCTATAACAAGTACAAGAAGCAGGGCGCACCGACACGCGTTTTGCGGATCGCTTAACAGAGGAGCAAAGGAGGACATACATCATGGCAAATGTCAACGGCGGAGCAATCCAAAAGGCACAGACGGAAAAGAGCGCGGCGGTCAAGACGCAGCGCTCGATGAAAGACCTCATCATCTCGATGGAGGGGCAGATCGCAAAAGCCCTGCCCTCCGTCATCACGCCCGAGCGTTTCACGCGCATGGTACTCACGGCGATGAGCACGAATAAGGATCTCCAGCTGTGCACGCCGAACAGCTTTCTCGGCGCGATGATGCAGGCGGCACAGCTCGGCGTCGAGCCGAATACGCCGCTCGGGCAGGCGTATCTCATCCCATACAAGAACAAGGGCACGCTTGAGTGCAGTTTCCAACTCGGCTATAAGGGGCTGATCGACCTTGCCTATCGGAGCGGCGAGGTCAAGGACATTCAGGCGCACGAAGTACACGAGAATGACACCTTTGAGTACGAACTCGGGCTTGAGCCGAAATTGAAACATATCCCAGCAATGAAGAATCGCGGCGCAGTTATCATGTACTACGCCATTTTCCACACGAAGGACGGCGGCTATGGATTCAATGTCATGAGCGTTGACGACGTTCAGGAACACGCAAGGAAGTACAGTAAACCCTACGGGTCTTCGTTCAGCCCGTGGAAGTCGAATTTTGACGAGATGGCAAAAAAGACCGTCCTGAAAAGATGTCTGAAATACGCCCCGATTAAAACTGAGTTCGCTCGCAGCATCAGCACGGATGAGACGATTAAGACGACCATTGCGGCAGATATGGCGGAACAGGCGGACGAGACGGATTATATCGATGCCGAGGTCGTCGAGAAGGATGCCCCTGAAGTCATCGAGGAAAAAGGTCGTACCGTTGATGCGGCAACGGGCGAAGTCCTCGAACTCGAGGCGGAGGAGCAGGCATGAACAAAGTCGTATTGATCGGGCGTCTCGCCCGCGATCCGGAGGTTCGCTACACACAGAGCGGCAAGGCGGTCACATCATTTACGCTCGCGGTTGACCGCCGCGTCCGTAAAGATGCGGACGCACAGCAAACAGCAGATTTCATCCCCGTCGTTGCATGGGACAAGCTCGCCGAGATATGCGGCAACTATCTGACAAAGGGACGCAGGACGGCGGTGGAGGGGCGCATACAGGTGCGCAGCTACGAGGTGAAGGACGGCTCGAAGCGCTACGCGACGGAAGTTATCGCCGAAAATGTCGAGTTCCTCGGGGATAAAGGCACGGGGGATAACACCTCGCAGGGATACGGCGGAACGCCCGTCTCTGATGAAATGATCCCGTTCTGATGATCGTCCCGGGTAAGGTTGTGCAGGAGGTAGAGGAGGGCTTTCTCATCCTCCTCCCTGCTGCCGACAAGGAGGCTCTCAAGGGCAAATACAGGCGGGGAGTTAATATCGAGCTGTGCGACCCGCGCAGGATCAGTCCCGAACAGCGGCGCAAGGCATACGCACTCATCAGGGACATCTCCCTATGGATGGGTGGAACGCCGATGGAAACGGCAAAGGAGCTCACGAAATGGATCTTTCAGGAGAGCGAGCCCGCGACACTGGAGGAGATGTTCTCACTCTCGGACTGCTCGATGGAGGTTGCACGCCTCTATATCACGTTCCTCATCGACTTTTGCCTCCTGCACGACATTCCGTGTGGCGAGCCTCTCTACAAGCTCGCAGAGGACATCGGGCGGTATGTGTGGGCATGCGCCCTTAACAAGCGGTGCGCGGTGTGCGGCAGGAAAGCGGAGCTGCATCACTGCGCGGGGAGCGTGGTCGGGATGGGCAGGAACAGAAAGGAAATCTGCCATATAGGCATGAAGGTTCTGCCACTGTGCAGGACGCATCACACGGAGATTCACCGCATAGGGCATGAGACGTTCTTTCGGCGGTACATCCTAGAGCCTGTACGGGTGGATGAGCGGATCGCGACAGTCTACAAGCTGAGGAAGGAGTAGCAAAGATGGATTTTGAGTTTAATCCAAAATATAAAGTCGGTGACGAGGTACAATACAACGACCTTGAAGGTGTCTGCGGCACTGTTGTTGCGGTTGAGGAATGCGAAACTAACGATTTCGAGGCATATATCGGGTATCTCGTGGAGTATGAAGACCGAAGTCGTGAATGGTGGGCTGAACAGGACATCAAAGGGCGATATTGTGATCCTGAGGACGACTTGCGTCCGGATGAGGCGGCAGAGGAAGCATAAGGAGAGGGGACGCGCATGGACTACATACGGCAGATGAGCGCATTTATTGACCGCTCTGCGGCGGTGTCTTTAAGTGCGTCCTCTTATGCTCTCTATCTACAGCTATTTGGTCTCAACAACAAACGCCGCTGGGCAGAGTGGTTCGAGGCGAGCAATGCGTTTTTAGAGACGGTCACGGGGCTCACGAGCAAGACGATTCAAAAGGCACGGCAGGAGCTTATCGAGAAGGGATTCATCTCTGTTCAGCTTGGTGATCGACGCATCCCAACGCAGTATCACATCATCCGTTTAGGGGAGAAACTCCCCTATAATGGAAACTCGGATGAATCTTTAGGGGAGGTTATAGGGGAAAAATTCCCCTATAAAGACAATGTTTTAGGGGAAAAATTCCCTCAAAAAGAAGTTTTAGGGGAATCTTTAGGGGAGGTTTTAGGGGAGGTTATAGGGGAAAAATTCCCCCAAAAGGACGCCGCAGAGCCTACAGCCTCAATGGATTCCGAGCCCCCTAAAACAAAAACAAAAACTAAAACAAATAATAATAAACAGCAGCAGCAGTATATACCGCGTGCGTGCGCGCGTGAGGACGAGCCGCAGCCGCCGCATTCTAGGGATAAGCCGGATGATGACCTAGGAGAAGTGATGCGTACCTTCTCGGACAACATCCATCCCGTTACGGGGGCGATAGAGGCGGATAAACTCGCTGACCTCTACGACACCTACGGGGCAAAATGGGTCATCGCCGCAATCGCGGAGGCGGTAGAGTGTGGCGGTCGCAATCTCCGCTACATCTCGGCAATCCTCGAACGGTGGCAAAGAGACGGATTTAAGACACAGCGAAAAACGAAAGGAGCGGTGGCAGATGGAGCAGGCGAAAGAGATCATAGCGCGGATGTCTCCGCAGATGAAACTCCGTGGATACAGCAGCTCAGAGAGTGGGAGGAGCGAAAACGAAACTCCCCGCGTCCGTGGGACATACAACCTCCCGCAGGAGGTGATCGAGATGCACCGGGAGGAGATCATCCAGATCGAGGACGAGCGGGATAGGTGTGCCGGCTGTGCGGGGACGTGCTACAAGACCGGCTCCGCGCAGGGGATGATCCCTGTCGTCACGGATGATTACGGCCGCTATGGTGTGAGCTATACCGTCTGCGATGTGGAGCGGAGGCGCCGTGAGAAGGTGCGGCTCGACCGCCTCTTCCAAGCGGCACATGTGCCGAAGCGGTACCGCAATCTTGGCTTTGCCGATTACCGCGTCACACAGCGCAACAAAGAGGCGGTAAGGGCTGCGCGGTGGATGGTGACGGCAGAGAGCGGCGGGCTGCTCCTGCATGGCGGACGGGGCGCAGGAAAGACGATGCTCGCGGCTATCATCGCGAATGAGCGGGCAAAGAGCGGCAAGAACGTCCTCTTTGCCAGTGCGATTGACCTCCTCGCCGACATCAAGGCAACGTTCGGAAAAGGGACGACGCAGGAGGTAACGCAAGCGATACGAACGGCGCCAATGTTGGTGCTCGATGACCTCGGGACGGAGCGCATGTCCTCATGGGTTGGAGAACAGCTTTTCGGGATATTCAACCATCGCTACAACGAGGAGTTGCCGACGATTGTCACGTCGAATTTTGCGCCCGAGCAACTGAGCAAACACCTATCGGAGATAGACCCGAAGAAACGGGAGAAAGACATTATGGGCGAGCGCATCGTGAGCCGTATTTGCGGGATGTGCGAGCCGATACGGATGGAAAGCCTCGACTGGCGGATGAAGGAGGTAGGATGATGGACGAATACACACCTTGCAAGAAAAGCGACCCGACGGCACGGGCGGCAATCGGAAACGTTGACAGGGACGGATTTCGCACCGTTCGAATGATGAGCGAAAAAGAACTTGCGCGGCATAGAAAGCAGACGCAGCTATGGAACGCGCGCAAGGAGGAAGAACAGCGGCGCGTGATACAAAAACGGCAGGAGAAATTGCGCCGGCAGAACGCGGAGCTTTTGATGCGTGTCAACTACGTCTTGCGTGCGGGACTAAAAATCAAAGAGTTTACGCGGTGTGTCTCCCTCGATTACAGCGGGCGGGTAAACGCCATCGAAATTCGCGAACTTGAGAGGATCGGAGAGAGCGTCGGGGCGGCATATGAGCGGATCGAAAAGATTGTCAACGCCATCGTTGACCGCAATACAGAGAGGAGAACGATATGATCCTGCACACGCGACGCAAGCCGAACAAGTACGGTGCGAAGAAAACGACGGTATACGGGCGCACGTTTGACAGCAAGCGCGAGGCAGAATATTACCTCGAGCTGCTTGACCTCAAGCGTCGGGGCGAGGTGGTATCAATCACGCTGCAACCGTCCTTTGAGCTCCTTGAGGGGTTCGTGGACAACGCAGGGTACAAGCAGCTCCCGATTACTTACACGCCCGATTTCCTCGTGCGGTACGCGGACGGGCATACTGAGGTCGTCGAAGTAAAGGGCATGAAGACGCGTGACTACATACTGCGGAAGAAGCTGTTCCTGCACAAGATGCGGGGGACGGGGTTGATGTTTCGGGAGGTGCGATGATGAAAAAATATGCGTGGAGCTTTGACGAGGCAGATCCTTTTATGGGCGAGTTTGTATCCGCGGAGGAGGCGTTGAAATATGCGCACGAATATGATCCGGACTACAAGGATGTATACGTTGGCGAGGTCGTCCCGTATGTGTCGCATATTTGCGGTGGATGGGTTATTGAGTGTCTGCAAGAGGACGCTGTAAACGAGTGTGACGAGGTCGCAGATGAATGGATGACAGACGTCACACAGGAGGAGGAAAAAGACCTGTCCGATATGCTGACAGCGGCGTTTGTAAAATGGGCAAAGAAATACGGACATATGCCGAATTTTGAGCGTGTTATCAATGTGCAGCATTATCAGATGCCCACGGGTGAGGAGGTTCGGTGACGCGCCGGAGGAGAGGGCAACATGTCAATTTACGGGTATGTGCGCGTTAGCACTCGCGAGCAAAATGAGGATCGGCAAATAATCGCCCTGCAAACGCTTGAGATACCAAAGAAAAATATCTTCGTCGATAAGCAATCGGGCAAAGACTTTAACCGCCCCGCTTATCAGAAGATGGTGCGGCGTCTGAAAAAGGACGACGTGATTTATATCAAGAGTATCGATCGACTCGGCAGGAACTATGAAGAGATACAAGAGCAGTGGCGTATATTGACCAAGGAAAAAGGCGTTGACATTGTGGTCGTCGATATGCCGCTGCTTGATACACGGCGGGGGAAAGACCTCATCGGAACGTTCATCAGCGATCTTGTCTTGCAGGTGCTTTCGTTCGTTGCCGAAAGCGAACGTGCGAACATCAAGCAGAGACAAGCCGAAGGGATCGCGGCGGCAAAAGCGCGCGGTGTAGAGTTTGGCAGACCGGCGCGCCCGCTGCCGGAGAACTTTCTTGAATGCTATCGGCAGTGGAAAGCAGAGAAAATTACAGGGAGTGCGGCAGCGCGGGCGTGCAGTATGCCGCTTGCTACCTTTCGTTACCGTGCGGAGCGATACGAAAAGGAGGTACAAGATGCGGTATGAGGACGAGCTCGGCATAGTCTACTACGTCGCGCCGGATGGGAAATCAGCAAAAGGGAGGCTGCGGTACTCGGTGTACTATGCTGATCAGGGACAGGCGCCAGAAGTACTTATAGGGGCGTATCCCACGAAGAAGGATGCGTTAGACAGGCTTGAGGCATGGGCAAGGCTTTATGACTGGCAGAGGACGGAATAGGAGGATGGCATGAGCGAACAAAGCGCGGTGAAGAAATACTCCGTTATGGAGGAGGGATTGATCTCTCCACAGGGGCTTGAAAGGTATCCGCAGGACGAAGAGCAGAACGAATACCGCTATATCCATTTCCCATGGCTTGATAAAATTGCCGAGGGACTCACGGCAGGGGCGCGTAAGCATCCGGGCGAAACGTGGCGCAGTATCCCTGCAGAGGAGCACGCCGCACGCGCACTGCGGCATCTCTCGCTGTGGCTTGCAGGTGATCGGAGTGACAGCCATATCATCAACGCGAGTATGCGCTGCATGATGGCGTTTGCGATGATGGAGGAAGCGGAGGTCGGCGCACGTTGAGAGCAAAAGAATACCTGCAAAAAGTACGAGAAGGAGAGCGTTTGTTGCGTCTCCTTGAATCCGAACGCGTACAGTGTGAAGCCGATATTATCAGCCTGAAGGGCGTTAGCTATAACAAGACCATTGTCAGCGGAGGCGGTCAACCCACGGACTTGTCCGCCGCGATTGCAAAACTCGAGTACTACGCCGCGCGTGTCAATCGGCAGTGGGACACTGTAATCATGCAGCGCGAGGAGGCAAAGGCGCTGATCGCGAAGCTGTCCGACGTGCGTTATCGCGAAGTCCTGACACGGCGGTATATCCTGTGCGAGAGCTGGGAGCAGATTGCCTGTGCGATGGGGTATACATACCGATGGGTGACACATATGCACGGCGCAGCATTACGAGCTTTTGAAAAAGAGTGCCTAGAAGTTCCTATTTGATCTGTGGTATAGTGTAGGCTGTGGAATATGAGGCGAAGCGTCCGACAAGATACTTCGCCTTTTCAGCAAAAAAATATAAAAATAGCTAGAAAAAGTATTGACAAAAACAAGAGGAGGCGATATAATAAAACCATAGAAAGGAGGTGGTACATGTGATAGAAAAGGGCACGGATTACATCGAACTCGCCGCCGCGCTGATGACGGTAGGCGAAGGACTCTACAAGCTCGGCAAATGGCTCGAAGAAAGGAAAACCGAGAAAGAGTCGAAAGAGAAATCCGAAAAGAAAAAGCCCCGCAGTCGAAAGCGTCGGAAGCGCAAATAGCTGACAGCGGAGCCACAGGAAAGGGGGCGAGCAATCGCCCCTGACCTGTGGACATTCTATCACATGTAGGACGATGAAGACAATATTGTTTTTCTCAGTCGTGATGGCCGTACTGATTGCGCGCAGAGCAGATACTATACAATGGCTAGACTGGCTGTTAGGCGTCGGCGTCGGCGTAATGCTATCCGCATGGGTCGTGTACTGGAGGGTGCGCCATGACTAACGGATGGGGCGGTGCGCGCGAAGGGGCGGGGCGTCCGCGTACGTCTCCCGACGGACAACTGAGAAAGCAAAGGCAGACGCGAGCTTCTGATGACGAGTGGGAGCTCATCCGAGCCTTCGCGGTTATTGTCAAGAAGGATCCTGCGCGTGCCGCGCGTATGATGAAAACAAACTAACCTACAACGCAAAAAGGGCGTTGCCATTATGGCGGCGTCCTTTTTGCATGGGATGAAAGGAGGGCGAGGGTATGAGGCGAGCGCTGCACGAGTGTTGCATGCCGGGCTGTCATGTCTTGACGCGCGAACGATTCTGCGAAGCGCATAAGAAGACGCGCGAACGCGACAGGTTATCGCCGAGCCGCCGCGGATATAATGCGCGGTGGCAGCGCGAACGCCTAGCGTTCCTCGCCGCGCATCCGACGTGCGAGTGTCCTGAGTGTGTGGCGAGCGGCGCGCCTCTCATGGCGGAGGTCGTTGACCATATCAAGCCGCATAAGGGCGACCAAAATTTGTTTTGGGATAAAACTAACTGGCAGGCGATGTCAAAGCGCTGTCATGACCGCAAGACGGCGAGAGAGGACGGCGGATTCGGAAATGCCCCCGGGCGGTGAAAAAGTTTTCAGACAATTTACCGTACCGCGCCTTTCCTTTTTCTGTAAAAATTTCGTGTTACAAAGCTGTCAGATTAAACCGTTTGTTTGATGAAAGGAGGTGTATCGCATGGGACGAAACGCAAAACCGATTGAACTGCATCTTGTAAACGGCAATAAGAGGCACTTGACGAAAGCCGAGATCGAGCACCGCAAAAGAGCCGAAGTGAAATTCGGCGATTCGAAACTTGTTTGTCCCTCGTTTGTGAAAGCACTTCCGGCGGCCGCGAAGAAGTGGCGGGAGATGGTAAAGCTTTATCAGGGCTTTGATTTCGTCCGCTCCGGTGACGTCGGCATGCTTGCGCGGTACTGCGTGGCGTACGCCGAATACCTCGATCTTGTCGAGCACCGGCAGCGCATACGCGAGATCAAGATTGACGGCATGGATGAGGGCCTGCTCACTGCTGTTCTGCCGGAGGTTTATTCCCGGCAGCGCGCAGTGAAGACCTTTGAGAAGATCGACTACATCCTCTCGGTTGCGGGTCTGCTCGCGCTCGACAAGGCAATCAACGCGAAGATGGATGCGCTCGTCAAGATGGAGGATCGCTTGTTTCTCAATCCGGTTGCTAAAATCAAGAACGTACCGAAGACGCCGGAGAAGAAGCTTGACGCGGCGGCGGAAAGGGGCTTTGACGTATGAGCCTGCTCGAAGAACTCGAGGCATATAGTAAAGCCTGCATCGCTGATGCCGCATGCTGCTGTGTCAAGCACCGATGGGCGTGCATGCGGTTTCTGCGCGACGTCGAGCGCGCGGGCACAGATGATTTCCCGTACGTATTTGACGAGCCGCGGGCGGAGCGCTTCTACGCGTGGGCTCGCCTTCACAAACACACGAAAGGGATTCTTGCCGGCGAGCCGATCGAGCTTGCGCCGATACAGCGATTTATCTTCGGCAACGTGTTCGGCTGGGTACATCGGGAGACAGGGCTTCGCCGTTTCCGTCGCGCCTATTGGCAGGTGGGGCGCAAGAACGCGAAGTCGCAGAGCCTCGCGCTTGTCGGTGACTATCTGCTTATGGCGGACGGGGAACCAATGAGCGAGGTGTATATCGGCGCGACGAAGAAGGCGCAGGCCGAGATCATCTACAAGGAAACCGTCGCGATGCTGCGGCGCAGTCCTGAGTTTTTCCGCGGCAAGTGGCACGAGAAGTACAGCATCATCACGCATCCGAAGACGGACAGCGTCATGCGTGCGCTGTCGAAAGACGATGGTAAGACGGGCGACGGATTGAGTCCACACGGCGGGTTGATTGACGAGTACCACGCGCATCCGACAGACGAGATCCTCGAGGTGATTAACACCGGTATGATCGCTCGGTCGCAGCCGCTCTTGTTTGTGATTACGACAGCGGGCTCGAACTTCGGCGGGCCGTGCTATCGCGTCGAATATCCGCTCGTCGAGAAGATACTAAACCCCGCGCTTGACTTTGACGTTGTCGATTACTTCGTCATGGTCAACGAGCTCGACCATGACGAATCCGGTAATCTGCTTGACGACGTCAACGACGAAACGACATGGATCAAAGCGAATCCGATAGCCGCGTCCTACGACGAAGGCGTCGCGAATATCCGCAGCAAGCTGAACGCGGCGATAGAGAGCCCCGAGAAGATGGAGTCGTTCTTGACGAAGAATATGAATCTGTGGGTCAATCGCACCGCCCAATCCTACATGGATATGGAGAAGTGGAAAGCCCGCGGCGCGGTCGATCTTGCGTCAGTCGACTATCACGGCGCCGACGCATACGTGGGTATCGACCTCTCAAGTAAGATCGACCTCACGTCGGCGGGGATCGTTATCCCGGTCAAATATCAAGATCGGTGGCGGCATCTTGTACTCGGGCACAGCTTTATCCCGGAAGACACGATGCACGCCAAGGAGAAGACCGACCGCGTCCCATATAGCACATGGGCGCGGGCGGGACATCTGACGGTGACGCCGGGCGAGGTGGTCGACTACCGGTATATGACTGAGTGGCTGCTCACGAAAGCGGACGAGCTCGGAATCAACATCCGCGAGATCTGCTACGACCCGTATAACGCCACGCACTACGCGCAGGAGCTCGACGCGGCAGGGCTCACGTGCGTCGAAGTACGACAGGGTGTCGCAACGCTCTCCGAGCCGACGAAGGGATTCCGCGAGGCGGCCTATCAGGGCGACATCCTGCACGTTGAAAATCCGCTCCTTGACTGGGCGATCAGCAACGCGGTGATGCGCGTCGACAGTCAGGGGAACATCATGCTCGATAAAGCGAAGTCAACAAATAGGATCGATCCGATCGCGTCCGTGATGAACGCGTTCACGCGGGCGCTGTCTATGGCGGATACCGATCTTGAAAGTTATATACTCAGCGATGATTTTAGTTTGTGAGGAGGTTGTGAATATGGGTAAGTTATGGCGTTGGGCTGACGACGGCCTGTTGGTGTTCAGTGCGGCGTGTATCGTCGTGGGGAGCACGATGCTTGATCCTATCCTAGGGCTTTTCGTGCTCGGTTTGGTCAGCTTTATTGCCGCGCTCATCATAGCGCGTGTGAGGTCGGACATCGAGGGCGGCGGTAAACGATGATCCTGCAGAAACTATTCTCCCGCCGCGGCGCCTTTCTCGGTGTGGATGATCCGGCGAGCGATCTGCTGAATCCCGCCGCGTGGCTGATCTCCGCACTCAGCGGAGAGGATGGGAGTATCACGGCGAAGCAGGCAGCGCGGAACTCGAACGTATATGCGTGCGTGAGTATCCTTGCCGACGATATCGCCAAGCTTCCGATCCACACCTTCACCGTTGACGGAGGCAGAGACGAGGGGAAAAAGCATCCCGCGGCGCGTCTGCTATACGAACGCGCGAACCCCTTGATGTCCGCATTCACATTCAAGCAGACGCTGCAGGCGCATCTCGGACTATACGGCAACGCCTACGCGCTGATTGCGTGGGGGCCGTCCGGATATCCCGATGCGCTCTGGGTGCTTGATCCGTCCGTTACGGTGCCGCGGCTTGACGTTGGGACAGGTCAGTTGACCTACCACACGCACGACCGCGCAGGGCGACAGTACGTGTTACAGCCGTCCGACGTGCTGCATTTGCGTACGATGACACTTAACGGCATTGTCGGCGTGCCCCCGTGGAAGACGCTCGCGCCGGAGCTCGACGGGCAGAAGGCGACGAAGGAGTTCATCAGGAACTTCTACAAAAACGGCACGCACGTCAGCGGCGTGTTGCAGGCGTCCACGAAGATAGACGCGGAAGCAAAGAACAAGCTGCGCGGCGAGTGGGATAAGATTTACGGCACACCTGAGAATGCGGGCAAGGTGGCCGTCCTTGATATGGGGCTTGACTATAAGCCGCTCGGCATGCAGCTCGATCAAGCACAGTTCATCGAGACGCAGAAGTTCGGCATCAATGAGGTTGCGAAGGTTTACCGTGTGCCGCCGCACAAACTCGCGCAGCTTGACCGTGCGACCTATGCGAATGCTGAGGCGATGGGACTTGACTACATCAAGACGACGCTCCTTCCGATCTTTACGCAGTGGGAGCAGGAGATCAACTACAAGCTATTCACGGAGACGGAGCGCACGAAGTATTACGTCAAATTCAACGCGGCTGCCGAGCTCCGCGGCGACAGTGCGATGCGCGCGCAGTACTATAAGCAGATGCTCGAGACGGGCGTCTACACGATCAACGAGGTGCGCGCGATGGAAGAGCAGCTTGCGATCGGTGAGAACGGAGACAAGCACTTCGTCTCGCTTAACTATACGACGCTGGATAATCTTGAAGCGCTGCAGCTCGCGAAAGCCGGCTCGGCGCGCTTGAAAGGAGGTGAGGGGGGATGGGAGCACAGAGAGAGCGGCGGACGCTGACGACGGCGCTTGAACTGCGGGAGATCGATGACGGTGCCGGAGGCAAGCGGCGTGTGTTCGAAGGCTACGCGCTTAAATTTAACAGGCGCTCCGAGAACCTCGGCGGCTTTGACGAAATCCTGCGTGAGAACTGTCTTGACGGGACAGACATGTCGAACGTCGTCGCGCTGTATAACCATGACGCGAGTTATCCGCTTGCGCGGAGCACAGTGCCGAGCGGCGAGGGGAGCCTGCGGCTTACCGTTGACGGCATCGGCCTACGTTTTACGCTGACGCCGACCGAAACGAGCTATGCAGCTGACCTCGAGCGCAACATGCGCGCGGGCGTGGTGAATCAGTGCTCGTTCGCGTTCACGGTTGCCGACGACGGGCAGGCGTGGACGTATGAGCATGACATAGACATGTATCACCGCGAGGTCACAAAGATCGCGCGTTTGTGGGACGTGTCAATCGTTACGACGCCGGCTTATCCGGATACGGAAGCCGTTGCGAGCGAACGCGCCTTTGCCGCGGCGAAGGCTGCCGATGAAGCCGCTCGACAGGCGGCTGAGGAAAGAGAGACTCTGAAACGGCGTCTTGCCGTTGAAGTAGAATGCTTAGTTGACTAAAGGAGGATCACACATGAACGAGAAAGAACGTGCTCTGCGTCAGGCGATGGAGCAGAAGCAGGAAGAGATTCGCGGCTTGCTTGAGACGGACAAGCTCAGTGAAGCCGAGGAGAAGACGGAGGAGCTCCGCAAGATGAAGCGCGAGCTCGATGTCATGCGCGAGCTTGACTTGCCGCAGGTCGTACCGCCCGCCGCACGCGGCGCGGAAACAGTTGAGACGAGCGTAGAGGAGACCGAGGTGCGCGGCGCCGACGTCCTTGCAAAGCTCCTGCGTGGACGTGCAATCACCGAGGCGGAAAGCAAGTTGATTCCCTCCGTGCGTGCGTCGGCAGGGCTCAACGAGACGACGGGAGCCGAGGGCGGATACATCGTGCCGGTCGATGTGCAGACGCGCATCAACGAGCTCAAGCGCACGTTGAACCCGCTTGACGCGCTCGTGCGTATTGAACCCGTCGTCACGATGTCCGGCTCGCGCGTCATCGAGAAGTCGTCGGTGATGACCGCGTTCGCGGATGTCGCCGAGTTTGCGAAGCTGGCTGACACCGACAAGCCTGAGTTCGTCCGGATCGAATACGCGATCAAAAAGTACGGCGGCATCCTGCCGATGTCTAAAGAGCTTCTCGCGGACACCGATCAGAATCTGATCGACTATGTGACGCGCTGGCTCGCCAAGAAGGACGTTGTCACGCGCAACGCGAAGATCGTTGCCCTCCTCAAGACACTGACGGCAAAGCCGCTTGCGGACGTCGACAGCATCAAGGGCGTGCTCAATGTTGATCTTGATCCCGAGATCGCGCTGGCTTCTGTGGTCGTCACGAATCAGGACGGGTTTAACTACCTTGACACGCTCAAGGATTTGCAGGGGCGCTATCTCCTGCAGCCGAATCCGCTCGAGCCGACGCAGAAGATGCTGTTCAGCCATCCTGTGCACGTCGTCTCGAATCGGACGCTGCCGACCGAAACGAAGAAGGTTCCGGTCTTTATCGGCTCGCTTGAGGATGCGATCACGCTCTTTGACCGTCAGGCGCTTAGCCTCGAGGGGACGACGGTTGGCGGGCAGTCATTCGAGCGTGACAGCTTCGACATCAAGGGCATCACGCGTTTCGACGTGCGCAAGGTTGATGCCGAAGCGGTTGTCTACGGACAGATTACGCTCGCGTAAGAGAGGAGGCAGGCGGCATGCTGGAAGCCGTAAAGCTGTATTTGCGGATCGACCACGATCATGAAGACGAGCTGCTGCGCGGGCTGATAGCCGCCGCCGTCAGCTTTATCAAAAGCGGCACGGGCGTTGAAGTGCGGGAGGACAACGAGAAGGGAATGCTGATCGTTAAGTTCCTTGTCGCGCATTGGTACGAAAATCGGCAGCTGGCGGGGCAGGGCTCCGAGCTGCCGTTTTCCGTTACCGCGCTCATGCTGCAGCTTGAAACGGAGAAAGGAGAATAGCATGAAAGTACGCGTGTTGATTAAAACCGTCATCAGCGGTCATTGGCTGAGCGTCGGCGATGTGTACGAAGGAACAGAAGAAGAGCTGCGCCTCTACCTTGACAGCGACTTCGTCGAGCCGATCGGGAATCCGAAAGCTCCCGAAGAGAGTGCGCCTTCGGCGGAACCAGAGCCGGAACCAGAGCCGGAACCGGAACAGCCGGCAGAACCCCTTAAGCCCGAAAAGCCCGAAAAGGCGAAAGGAAAGGGGAAGAAATGAACCCCGGGCGTATGCGTTACCGTGTAATCGTACGGAGGCGCATACAGAAGCCTGACGGCATGGGCGGGTATTCGTCAAAATGGGAGGACGTCGGTCAGCTATGGGCGGATGTGCGGAGCCCGCGCATCCGTGAACAGCTTGCGGCGGGAACTCCCGCAACGGAGCTCACGGGCGAGATTGTGACGCGCCGCGGCGGTATCGAAATACGGCGCGGCGATCAAGTCGTCGAGGGGCGTCATCGCTATGAGGTGATTGACGTCAAGCCATATGACCTTGAGACGCAGTGCGCGTTAGTGCGGGAGGTGGAGAGCTGATGCTTATACGGGTTAAAACCGAGAGCGTTCGAGAGGTGTTCCTCGCGATCGACAGCTACGAAGCGGAGACGAAAGACCGGCTCGCCCGAGCCGTCAATCGCAGTCTCAATGCGATACGCCGGGGTGCGAAAGCTCGTATACATTCGCGCTCCGGTTATCTTGCAAAGCGCATTCGAAAGACCTTCGATGCGCGCGTCATCTCGGGGACCGTGCGGAGCACCGCCCCGCATGCGCATCTCGTCGAGTTCGGAACGCACGGCGTTCGAATGGCGGGGAGCAAGGCAAAGCTGCGCTCAACGAATCCCGTCCGCGCAAAACCGAAGGTCGGGCTCTTTGGGCGCCGCGTGCCGAAAGCAATGAAGATCCCCGGCATCGGTTACCGTATGTCGTATAAGCATCACGGATCGAAGGCGCATCCGTACATGAGCCCCGCATTTTCGAGCGAGCGATCGCGGTATATTCAGAACCTGCAAAAGGCCCTGCAGCCGAAGAAGAGGTGATCGAATGGCACGACGGATTCCGCTCATCGCCCTCCAGCGGGCGATCTACAAACGGCTGACGGAGTGTCAGGACGTCCCTGTTTACGACGCCGTACCGGACGACGTTAACGCGCGGTATGATTTGCCGTGCATCACGTTCGGCGCATTTACCTATAAGCCCGATGGAACGAAGCAGGATGACGTCGCGCACGTGACGCTGCAGCTCGACGTGTGGTCGGCGGAGTCCGGTCGCGCGGAAGTGCAGCAGATCACGAACGACATTGCACTGCTCATCGAGCACAGCCGATTAACGCTTGACGACGAGTTCGAAGTCGTCCGGCAGGAGATAGATTTTTTCGAGGCATTCGCCGAGGATCCTTCGGGGTATCACGGTGTGATAACGCTTGCGGCGGATGTGCTCAATACCAAGAAGGAGGAATAACATATGCCGATTACAAAGCTGCCGACGCCCAAAGACGCGGCTCTGCATCTTGCCCTCGGCAAGGATTTCATTCTCGACGTCAACACGGGCGCTGACGAAGATACGCCGACTTGGACGGCGGTCGGCGGCCAGCGCACGACGAAGCTGTCCCGTCAGGCGGACGAGATCGACGCAAGTCATAAGACGTCGGGGAGTTGGAAGGATTCTGCGGCAGGTCTGCGCAGTTGGTCGATGGAGGCGGATGCCGTCGTTATCATCGATGACAAGGGCGCCGAGGCCGTTGACTTCGCGTTCACGAACGGTCAGCCGGTGCATTGTCGGTTCCGTTATCCGGATGGGACAAATTACATCGGATGGGCGGCCGTGACGGAGTTTAGCATTGATACGTCGCACACGGACGTTGCGACGTTGTCGATCAAGCTCAGTGGCAAGGGCCCGCTCAAGCAGGGCACGAAGATCACAGCCGGCGGCTAATCAGATGGGCGGGGGCGGGAGCCCCCGTTTTTGCTATAAGGAGACAGGTCAATGAAAGTTAAATTCCCATACTTCGGAGACGATACAGACTACTTGAAATTCACGATCGCCGACATCGAGATGCTCGAGATGGCGACGGGCAAAAGCGTATTCAAGTTGATGGGCGACGACGACTTCGGCGCGATGTTTGTGTTCAAGGCCTTGCCAATCGCATATAAGCACTGCCATCCGGAACTTGACGATAAGACGATCCGCGATAAGGTGCAGGAGTGCATCGATGAGGGTGGAAGTCTGATCGCGATCATTGGCGCTCTCGTCATGGCGCTCTACAAGTCTGGCATTTACGGCAAGCAGGAGAAGCCCATCACGAGCGAGAACGGCGGAAAAAAATAACGTCCTTTGCCGGCTGGATCAATGCGGCAAAGCCGATCGCATACGGACCGCTCGCGCTGATGCCGAATACGTTCTATGCGCTCACCCCGAGCGAGTTCTATGATCTCATCGAGGGGTACCGACTGCGGCGTCAGATCGAGCAGCAGGAAAGATCGTATTTCGTGAGCTGGATCATCGCGCCGCACGTCAAAAAGGCGATCCCGCCCGACGTTATCTATAAGCCACTTGCGCCGCGGCGGGAGATCTCGGAGGCGGAGCTGGCAAAGGATAGAGAGTATTTTATGGCGATGGACAGAAGGCAGAGAGGAGGAGAAACGGATTGAAGATTGCAGAGCTCATCGTACAGCTTGGCGCGGACAGCTCCGACATGGTCAAGGGGCTCAAGAAAGCTAAGACAGAAGTCGAGGTCTTCCAGGAGTCCTTGAAGGGCATCAGCAACATGATGGTCGGTATCGGCGGCATGTCGGTTGCGGCGGTCGGTGGCGCGATCGCGGCGACCAAGTCTTGGGCGGCGGCGGTCAACGATCTCGAGGATAAGACGAACATGTCTGCCGAAAGCTGTTCCGAGCTGCTCTATGTTACGCAGGCTGTCGGACTCAGTATGTCTGATGCGGGGGACAGCCTGTCCAAGATGTCGAAGAACTCGGTCACGGCATATCAGTCGATTGTGAAGGCAAACGAGGCAGGCGAGCAGTCGACTGATATCTTCACGAAGTACGGCATCACAATCACCGACGCGAACGGCAAGTTGCTCTCGGCGCAGGATATATTGGCCAACGTCGCAAAACGTCATCGCGAGATGGCGAACGGTGTTGCCAAGACGTCGATGGAGATGGAGATCTTCGGCCGCTCGGGCGCGAAGCTGAACGACTTGCTGAACCTCACGGAGGAACAGCTGAACGGCATGACGCAGCGTGCCCGTGCTGCGGGGCTTGTGCTCGACCACGAAACGACGCAGGCATGGGAGGACATGACGTTTCAGATCAACGAGGCGAAAGCAGCGATGGTTGGCGCGGGGGTGCAGGTTGGTAGTCTCTTACTGCCGGAGTTAAGAAGGCTTGCAGATTTTGTGCAAGAAGCCTCCGGCAAGATCAGCAAGATGTCGGACGAAGAAAAACATACAATGCTGACTACCCTAGAGGTCGCCGCCGCAATCGGCGGGCTGGGGCTTGGGATTCGCGCGCTGATATTTACCTTTGGGCCACTGATCACCGGCATAGGAGAGGTCATCGCCGCACTCGTTGAGATGCGTAATGCCGCTATCGCCGCACGTCTTGCGGTAGCGGGACCCGTGGCCATTGCTGCGGGCGTTGTTGCGTACAGCGCATATAAGCAGAACGAAGCTTTTAAGAACTACGGTATGGAGGCGTTTACGGTTGACGAGGAGGCAGGGACGGCGTACGCCGATCCTGACAAAATCGCGGCAATCAAAAAACGCAGAGAGATCAACGCCGCGGTAGATGAGGCAGCGGATGCGGCAGACCGTGAACATCAAGCGGAAGTGGAGCAGCTTAACGCGCCTCCCAAGATACCGGAATTTAATTTCGGTGCGGCTTCTTCCGGGGGCTCCCGCGGAGGCGGCGGACGTTCCGCAGCGCACGAAGCAGAAATTGAAGCGCGCAAGGCCAAAGCCGAAGCAGAGCGCTTGCAGCGTGAGATCGAGCAAATCACCGATGACATTAAACGGGCAACTGAATCCTCCGGCGAACTCACGGATAACTTCGCGAACGCGGGGCGGCAGCTCTCAGTCGGTATGCTTGACGGGGCGCAGGCAGTTTACAGTCAGATCGAAGAGGAACGGATTCGTCGTGAGCAGAGCCTTGACGACTTCCTCAAGCAGTATCGCAAATCCGTTGAAGAAGCGGTGAAGATCAAAACCGATGCCGAGAAGACGGGCGACGCGGCGATCCTTGCGGAGGCTGAGCGGTATCTGCTCGAACGGCAGGAAGCAGAGGCTGCCGCCGCGGAAGAGGTCGCAAAGCGCCGTACCTTGATCGAAGAAGATGCCAATAAAGCGATGCTCGCGAACAGCACGCGCGCAAGAGCGATCGAAGCGGAGATGCGCGCGGCGATGGATGAAGGGGACGTACAGCGTTATCAGGCGGCGCTCTCCGATGAGAATGTTGCGTTCATAGCAAGCCTAGAAGAAAGACAGGCGGCCTTGCAGCAGTATCATGACTGGCGCATGGCGGCGGAGGAAAGCTACAGTGCATTCTCCCTTCAAATCATGGAGCAGTTCCGGCAGAACTTCAGCAAGTCCATTACAGACTTCATCATGGGGACAAAGTCGCTTGGCGACGCCCTCGGCGGTGTCATCAAGCAGATGATCCAGATGTATATTCAGTGGCGTATTCAGCAGGTGCTCGCCGCTGCTTTTGCTAAAAAACAGCAGGCGCAGGAAACTGCTACAGGCACCGCACAAGCCGCGACATTGGCGGCTGCATGGTGGGCGGCAGCAATTCCGAAGATGATTGTCACAGGAGGTTTCGGTGGCTTTGGAAGCTTCGGAGGTCTCGGAGGTACAGGAACAGGCATCCCGTTTGCCGGCGGATCGTTTACGGGCTTCGGCGTCGCGTCGCCGTTCCGCGCGATGGCAGAGGGCGGCTACGCCTACGGTCCGACGCTGGCACTCATCGGTGAGGGCAAGCACCCCGAGGCTGTCCTGCCGCTCAATGATAATACGTTCGGCGAGATCGCAAAGGGGATCGCAGGACAAGGGATCGGCGGCAACGTAACGCTGCAAGTCAGCGCAATGGACGCGGGAAGCTTTTCTCACTGGCTGCAGACAGGCGGCGGCGTGGAGCTGAAGCGCTATCTCGCTGACAGCGCAAGAGAGTTCAGTATGGGAGGAGGCGCGTTCGCATGAAATTAAAGGTGCTGCCGGTGACTGATGGCATCGCGTGGAAGTCTACGAAGGCGCAGGCATGGTCAACGACGGTGAAGGAAGCCGGCAGCGGCAAAGAACGCGTCTTGACGAATTGGGCATATCCGCGTTGGACGATCGAGACAAGCTACTCTATTTTGACGCCCGAGGCGGGCGATTTACTCTATGGATTCTTCGCGAGCCTGCGCGGTAGGTATGAGCCTTTTCTATGGCCGGACCCCGAGCACAACGCGGAGCAGGGCATACAGCTCGGCATTGGCACGGGCGCCAAGACGAAGTATCAAGCGTTGCGCCGGTTCGGCACATGGGCGGAGCCCGTCCTTGACCTAAAGCCCGATACGCTCGAAGTCAAGGTCGACGACGTGAAGGTCGAGGCAACCGTAGACGACAACGGCATCATCACGCTTGCGGCTGCACCGCCGAATGGCGCGAAGGTGACAGCGTCCTACGGCTACTACTGGCGCGTACGTCTCTCAGACGATAAGTTCACGATCGAGGTTGTCCTCGACAGCATATGGAGGTCAAAGTCAATGAAGCTGGTGACGGTGCGATGAAAGAAGTCAATGAAGCTCTGCAAAAGTATCTGAACGAAAGACAGCGGTATGTCTCGTGCGATCTCTATGAGTTCGTGCTTGCGAACGGCGAGAGGCTCTACTATACCGACTTTGATATCGACATTATCGCCGACAACCATACGTTCCGGCATGACGGCCCGATCTTCGTTCGGAATCAGATCAAGCTGCAGTCGAGTATGTCGGTTGATAAGCTTGACGTAACGATGTATGTTACTGACGTCGATAAGCTCCATACCGAACCACTGATGCAGATCGCGCATAACGGCGGCCTCGATGGCGGAGAACTCACGCTCAAGCGGGCATTCTTCAGCGACGATAACGAGATCGTCGGAACCGTTCCGTTGTTTACCGGCAGTATTGAGATCCGGCAGGGCGGCGGGCTGACGCTGCAGCTGTGGGTCAAGAGCGAGGTGCAGAAGCTCAATGTCGCGTGGCCGACGCGTAAGTTCTATCCGTCCTGTCCGTATTCTCTTTACGGCGCGCGCTGCGGCGTTGATATCAAAAAGTATCGAAAAGATGCGGTCGTGCAGACGGTAGAGAGCGACGTCATGTTCGTGGTCAGCGTAGACTTCGCGGCCGGCTACTACGACACGGGCGGCGTCGAGTGGTTGACCGGCGCGCTTGCAGGGCAGGTGTCCCCAATCAAGAAGAGTTATGACGGTCGTCGCATAGAGATTCTCGTACCGGCAGAAGCAATCCCCGCCGCGGGCGACCGCATGAAGATCTATCCGGGGTGCGACAAGCAGCCCGAGACCTGCCGGCAGAAATTCAATAACTGGGCGCGGAACTGTGCAACGCCGTACGTGCCGAAGAAGGAGAGCGTCCTATGACGGCGGGCGAGAAGATACGCGATGCCGCGTATGGGTGGCTCGGTACGCCGTACGAAGGATGCGCAAAGGTGAAAGGCGTCGGCATTGACTGCGGTCAGCTGTTGATCGCGGCCGTGGAAGATGCGGGGCTGATACAGCGCGGCACGGTACAGACGGGCACGTATTCACAGGAATGGCACTTGCACCGGAGCGAGGAAAAGTACCTTGCATTTATCGAGCGGTACTGCGAACCGGTGACGGGGGAGCCGCAGCCCGGAGACTTCGCGCTCTATAAATTCGGACGGTGCATCAGTCACGGTGCGATCGTCGACGCGTGGCCGCGCGTGATCCACGCCTACGTACGGCTCGGCGTTATCCTGTCCAACAATGACGAGGCGCTTCTTCTCGACGGGCGAGGACGCAGCCGTCTCGCCGGCATATGGAGGTTTAAGACATGAGCGGGATTTTCGGCAAGACGACAATCACCTCAAGGGCGGACAAGATATCCGACTTTCAAATCAACTCGGCGACATATGGGGCAACGGTGCCTCAGGTACTCGGGACAACGCGCATCAGCGGCAATATTATTGACTACACAGACTTTACGGCGTATGAACACCGCCATACGCAGAGGAGCGGAAAAGGCGGCGGTGTGAAGTCCGTCAGTATCGATTACACATATACCGTTGCCGTTGCGATCGCTCTCTGCGCCGGACCGATTCAGGGGATCGGTAAAGTATGGCGCAACAAAGAGGTGCTAAACTATCCCGGCGAAGGCCTCGGCCTATCGCTCTTTGACGGCCGCAACGGTCAAGAGCCGTGGTCGTATATGAAGGGCAAGCATCCCGAAAGAGCGCTCCCGTATAGCGGGCTGGCGTATCTCGCGGGCGTCGTGGATCTCGGTAACAGTGGAAGTCTGCCGGTCTATAACTTCGAGGTGAAGAATCCAATCGCGGGAAGCGGCGACGGCGTCGACGTGAACCCCGCCGACTTGCTTCTGCATATTCTCGCCGATCATAACGACGGCGTCGGATTCAACGAGTACAGTATCGACCTTGACGCGCTCGATAACTTTAGGCGTTACTGCGCCGCTGCCGACCTGCTCTTTTCCACGCCGCCCGATGATACGTCGCGCGGAAATGTGCAGAGCATCGTCGAGACGATATGCACGCTGACGAACACATACGGCTTTTGGTCGCAGAATAAGCTCAAGCTTGTGCCGCTCGCCGACGGTGACGTCGGGAGCTGGAAGGCAAACAAGGATGTGCAGTACGATCTCACGGCCGACGATTTCATTCCACAGACGGACGGGACGCTCGTACGTTTCGAACGAAAGGACAACAGCGAGGCGTACAATCAGGCCACGGTGGAGTTCATCAATCGGGCGAACGGATACGAGAAGGAGACAGTATCCTTCGAAATCACTTCCGACATTGCGAAACGAGGGCTGCGCGCCGCGAGTACGCTGAGCGCTCCGTGGGTCTATACCAAGGCACGGGCGCAGCTCATCGCTCAGCAGCAGGCGCTTCGGAACCTTTACAGCCGAAATGCGTATACGTTTAAAACGGCGTGGGCACACTGCCGATTGGAGCCCGGCGATCTCGTAACACTCACGGACCGCTGCCTTGGCATCGATAAGAAGGTCGTCGTTATCAAGACTGTCACGGAGGCCGCGGACGGCGGCCTAGAATTCACGGCCATCGCGAAGCCTCCGGGCATATACTCACCGGCACGATACGAGACGCACGAGACGACGAGCGAGAGTATCGACTATAACGCGACGCCCGGGGATGCCCATCAGCCGCTCATCTTCCAACCGCCCGCGGATGTTACGACATCCGGAAGCGAGGTGTGGCTCGTTACGAGTGGCGGGCAGTACTGGGGCGGCGCTACCGTTTGGGTATCGGATGACAACGAGAAGTATGTTGCCGCGGGGAAGATTACAAGCGGCTGTACCTATGGACGGCTCGATGTCCGATCCCGCGTACCTTCTACAGGCGATGGGGTGTGCGTTGTCAATCTTATCTCGGGGCGGCTTTACCCGGGCACCGTACAAGATGCCGAGCGTGGCAATACGCTCGGCTGGATTAACGGCGAGTGCATCGCGCACACGGGGGCGGAGCTCATCGGAAAGGATCTATACAGCCTGACGGGACTGCATCGCGGTATGTATGGAACGCTGGAGACATCACACAGCCCGACCGAATACTACGTACGCCTTGACGACAGCGTGTTCAAACACACGATTAACGCGCGCGACGTTGGCAAGAAGATTTATGTCAAGCTCACGTCCTACAACATCTTCGGTTTGCAAGAGCAAGCGCTCGACGAGGTAACGGCACATGAGTATACGATCTCTTCGGCGTATGTGCCGGCAGTGTCACAGCTCGCCGCTGTGACACGATATCGGCAGCTTGCGGACGCGCGGACGGGGTACGACGTCATCATCTCGTGGACGCCGCCCGAGATCTCGAGTTACGCGGGCGCCGATGTGTACGCGCGCGTCAAGCCTGCGGGAGAGACGGCGTTCAGTGCGTGGGATTTCGTGATGCGGGGAGATCGGCAGGCGACGATCAACCAGGCGCGCATCGGCGACGAGTGGCAGATTAAGGTCGTCGCAGTCGACGCGTACAACAACCGCGCGGCGATAGCAACGGAGACGACGGTGCACGTTGTCGGGAAGAACGTCGTTCCGAATACGCCGCAGAATTTCAGCATCTCCTTCGGCAACGAGGCCGTCGCACGATGGGATGATGATTTTACCTCAGATGTCGCATTCTACGAGTTGCGCTTCGACGAGTTCGCGGGCACAGCCAACAGTAACCTGTTGCTCAAAACGACGAGCACATCGGCGACCATACCGCTGACGGAGCGCACGGGAACCGTATATCTATTCGCATGTAACGCGATTGGTAAGTACAGCGCGGCCGCTGCGTGTGAGTATAACGTCCCCGCGCCGGTCAAGCCCGCGGCTCCGCAGGTGCATAAGCTTCTCGGGGGATTCGGTGTCGTTGCCTCCCCGCTTCCGCCGCGGGCGAAAGCAATGAAACTCTACATCAACACCGAATCGTACGTGTTACCGGTCAACACCTTCACGTTCACCGGTGACGCGGGGGCCTACGAGGTCGCCGTTGCATACCTCGATATGTTTGGCGAGGGCGCAAAGTCGGACGTCGTTATGACGACTGTATCGACAACGATCCCTCCTGAGTGGCTGAAAAACATCAAGATCGGCATCGAGCAGGTAGATGAAACGATTAAGGATGCACTCGACAAAGGCAAGACCGCGGCTGAAAGCTATACAAACATCGTTAAAAAAGTCGATGGTGCGTACACCGCGATCGCGCAGCTCGGCGACGATATCAACCTGCGCGTCAAGAAGGGGGACGTGATCAATCAGATTAACCTTTCCCCGGACGGCGTACAAATCGACGGTAAATTTCTGCACGTCACGGGAGACACAAAGTTTGAGCGCGGCGTCATTGCAAAAAATATCGAGGCGGGAAGCATACAAGGCGACCGTATCGTCGCAAATTCGATCGGCGCTGACCGCCTACAAGTCGACGAGTTGTCGGCGATAACAGCCAAGATTGGTACGCTACGTACAGCCGACAGCGGTGCACGGACGGAGATCCACGATAACCTGATCCTTGTCTATGACGATAAGGATAGGTTACGCGTAAGAATGGGGGTATGGTGAAATGGCCGGAGGATTACAGGTGTTCGACGAACAAGGGCGGGTGAAGGTGGATTTTAGTAAACGCTTCACACGTGTTCTTGGAAAGCTGACACTATCGGGCGACGGAGAATTTACGATCGACGGGTTCCCGAATCTTGATCCGTGGTGCATCATCTATCCGAGAGCTTCCGGGCGTCGTGGCGTAGTCCCGCTTGTGCGCAGAACCGGAAGAAAAATTATATGGCGCAATCAAGGGGTACGCGGAAGCGTAGTGGTATATGGGGTGTGCTGAATGTCAAGCTACTTTGAGTATGTAAGCGAGGATAACGGGCGCATCGTGTTGGATGATCGCTTTCAGAATTTCGAGCTTGTTGATGTCACTGCGCTTTCGCAGTGCAGGAAAGATGCTACTACTCCGACGCTTTATTCTTACGCGCTGCCTGCGATTCCCGGGCTGACGCCCGGCAAGGAAGTACTAGTGCACGGACTAGGCTTAACCGGATTATCGGGTAAGCGCTTTTGCATAAATGTTACTCAAGATTACTATGAAAGGCGTCTGTATCTTTACGACCCGGATTTACCTGCGTCGCAAAGAGTGCACCCCGTTTTTCGAGATGATATCGCAGCGGTTGCGAAAGTCTATGCATTTGCTATACGAACGCGAAAACCGGCAGAGCATTTGAGCGGAATAGAGCTATACGACGAATCTGGTAACGTTCTGTATTCGTCCGGCGCCCGATACATGGATGTTATCCGTTGCGGCCCCGATGCGGCGACCGTACCGTATGATGACAGCACGATCGCTATCCCGTTTGGGGAAGATGTATACGTGGAAGTAAAGTCCTCGCATAAGGGGCAGTGGGGGACGGAATCCAATATCCGCCCGACCTTCACCGTATCAGCGGATACGGTGAGCGTTGCGGCATCGGTGTTTATGACAGCGTATGGGGGTGACGTTGGAGATGGCGGCGATGGGGGGGGGCATCACGGAGATGATGAGAATATAGAGTACAGGAATTTAGCGAGCTATGCATATGGCTATATGATAGCTCGAGCAGTATAAGAGAGGTGTGAAATGAGTATGTATGCTGTAGTAGGGCTCGTGTTGGTTGTGCTGGTAGTGTTCCTCTTGTGGAAACGGAGGGCAAATTCGAGCACAGAAAGCCCTCCTGTAAAGGAAGAGCCGATCAGTTCGCGGGAACCGCCGAGACATAGGGCTGAACCTGTGCCGATGGAGTATCCCGTCACAATTTACAAAGACGGTGTGCCGATGAAAGGGTGGGCGAAGGAGATGCCGCAGGGCTTACAGGTCTTTGACGAAAACGGTAAGATAAAAGTCGACATGACTAAGCGCCTTACAAAGGTTCTTGGTGTCATGACAATCTCGGGAACCGGAGAATTGACGTTTGAGCAGTATCCGAATCAGCATCCGTGGATGGTCGTACTAGTCCATCCTTTTGGGGTAAACAATGAACATCCTGTGTTGGGGATAACTGACCGTCGTATCTACTGGAAGAATACTCCCGCGCCATATGGCGGGATGATACTGTACGGAGTGTATTGATATGGATAGATATTTTGAGTATCTCAATGAAGATGATGAACGCGTAATCCTCAATGACTCTTTCCAAAATCTTGAGCTTATTGAGATCGTACCAATGTCACGATGCGAGAAACGATCAATTAACGGAAGCGTTGATTATGTAGTTCCGCAACCGAGCAATGCGGCGAAGGATGACTATTATTTATTCGGCGTCAGTTTAGCAGAGTTGCAGGGAAAATCCTTTTGCGTAGATATCGAGCGCCAATATGACAACCCTAATACATGGGCTCTCATGCAATTCTACAATCCGCCGACCCTTTTTACGACCGTGGCAAGGGATGACATCGTCAATGTAGGAAACCTGTATATATTCGGGACGAAAAAGCGTAGCCCATCCGAGCACCTCACGGGGTTGGAGGTCTTCGATGCAAACGGAAGAGTGGTATATTCATCTAACGCGCGATATCTTGATGTAAGCTATTGTGGGGGGGCTGATCCCGCGTCGTACGTGTACGATGCAGATACGCTGTTGTTTCTGTTGTCTGAAGACATAATTGTGGATCAGCTCATCTACCTAGAGGCGGGAACAGTGGGGAGCAACAGAGCGTGGAAACCGTTGATTAACGTGTCGAATAACACAGTATCCATTAATAAAGTACTGTTAGAGCACAAATACGAAGGGGTACCGCCGAGGTATGATCCCATCGTAGATTGGTATTCCGAAGTCCATGCTTATGCGTATATGATCGCAAAAGCCGTTTAAGCTTCATGCCGCTCAATAGGGCGGCTATTTTTATACACTGAAAGGAGAATGCTATGTTGGATATCGTGATGAAGGTGCTGGAGAGACTACAGGAAGCGTGGGCATTCAAAGTCTGCACGTCCTGCATCATAGCACTTGCCTCACACACGCACTTCCAGATGGCTGTTGCGTTTGCGGCGCTTGTGTGCGTTGACCTACTGACGAAGTGGCTCTCACTGTCCCGTCAGCACCTCACTGACCGCGGCCGCAAGAAAATCCATTTCTGGGCGTGTCTCAAGAATATCCCAAAAGCGCGACGTGCTGGGTATATCCGGAGTGAGGAAATGCGTACGCGATTTGTCGCGAAGATGCTCACCTACTTCGGCGTTGTCGCAGCCGCGTGGCTTGTCGATTCGATGTGCACACGTGCGGGCGCACCGGCTATCGCGGTCGTCGTTGTGGTCGGATACCTGTCTGTGACCGAAATGCTGTCGATTCTCGAGAATATGGAGCGTTCAGGGGTAACAGAGGCCGCAGAGCTGCATGAGCTCATCCGAAAGAAGAGCGGACTCGGTGTAAAGAAGGAGGAGTAAATTATGCAGAGAGTAAACATCAAGAAAGTAAATCTGGCGTACTACTATGGGGCGCTGAAACCGAGAACGGTAACAGATATGGTTGTTGTGCATCATACCGGAAATCCGACAGATGATGATCTGTCGGCAGAGGAGATCAATGCAAGTCATCAGGCGCAGGGATGGGCGTGTATCGGTTACCATTATGTTATCCGTAAGGACGGCACCATCGAGGCGGGGCGCCCGCATTGGACAGTCGGCGCGCATGCGTACAAGGAGAACTATCACACGATCGGGATCCACGTCTGCGGTAATTTCGAGCTCGCCGAGCCGACGGACGCGCAGATTGAGGCGCTTGCTATGCTGCTCGCGAATGTATGTCACGACTACGGTCTGCCGATCGACGACGATCACGTCGTCGGGCATCGCGATTTAATGCCGACCGCATGCCCCGGAACAAATCTTTATGTGCTGCTGCCGGAAGTCCGGGGTAAGGCGAATTGGTATGCGCAGAATTGAGGTGAAAGCAATGCTCGAGAATATCACGCGTAAACAAATCATCATCGCCTTGCTGTGCGCCTTTGTCCTCGTCGCTGTCGGCATCCTTGCGTATCGATACCACGCAGGGACAGAGGAGGCTCTGAGGCAGGCGCAGGAGATGACGGCGGAGCAAGCAAGGGACGCCGAGACACTCCGAGAGAGGCTGCGCATCTCAGAGGGACAGGCAGATCAGCTTGCCCGAGCCGTCGAACGAGCACAGCAGGGCAAAGTGCAGCCTGTCACACACGTCACAGTAACGGCGCCGACGGTGGAGCGAGCAGCGGCGCAGGTGCAGGAGCGTATTAACAAGCACGATACGACACTGCCGGCTGAGGCGCTCGAAAAGACGGATCGAACCGTCGTTGCACCGCAGCCGGATAACAAAGATTATCAAGTTGGCGTTTACAAAATTAACCTCGACAAGCGGCGCAAGATCAAGGCGGGCGTGACACAGGTGGATAGCCGTACGTATTGGACGGCGGGCTTGCAGGTCGGACGATGGGAAGGACTTGTCCACGGACAGGGCGGCGATGTTAAGGGCGGGAGTGTCATTTACACTGTCGCGGAGTGGTAAAGTGAATATAAGTTGAAAGCCTCGAGGGAGAATATCCTTCGAGGTTATTTTTTTACAAAAAGTATATACAAAATAAAAAAAAGTATTTACAAATACAGAAAAGGTGATATACTAAAAGCATAAACAGAAAGGACGTGAAGACCATGTCAAGATATGATATCGAATTCTCGTGCGGACACAGCGCATCAGTAAACCTTATGGGAAAGGTCAGCGGCGCCTATTTAGAACACCTCGCTGACGATGTATGCCCCCACTGCAGGGCTGAAAAAGAAGACGCAGAAAACAGCGCATTTGAAGAATCCTACGGACTCCCAGCGCTTGATGGATCGGAAAAGCAGATCCATTGGGCGCGTACGATTAGAAAGAGTTTCTTTGAAAAGATGGAGGAGGAAAAGGGAAAGATCGAGCCCGAACTGTACGGTCAAGCGGTACAGTTCTTTGGGCAGAAAACGGCAGCGAAGTGGTGGATCGATAATAGAAACTGGCTCCCGGAGGGGCTAATTGACAAATTTTATGAAGAAATCGCCTCCGTCCGATTTGATACTTCGTACGATGAACCGGCAGCGGACGAAACGGAAGCCCCCTCCGTTGTGTATCCAGAAAACGAAGTCTCAAAAGATATCGCTCATGTCTATGTGCTCGACGGCGATGTAGTCATACGTTCACCGAAGAACGATACAATCCGGAACACGGCCAAAGAACACGGGTTTCGGTGGGATTCTGAGTATCAAGCGTGGCGGCTCAAGATGAACGTCATGAACGGCGACAAGGATGACCGCATTGCGGAAATTGGAAATGCCCTCCTCAACGAAGGTATCATTGTAAAAATCGAAGATGAAGCCCTGCGCGAACGCGCGGTCAATGCTGTTTTTGAGCAAAGGACAGCGCGATGGATTGTAGTAGAAAACGATGTGATCCGTATCTACTGGGAATACAACCCGGTACTATATTCATATATCAAAGACCTTCCGGGGGCTCGGTATGAGGATGGCGGTGTGACCGTAAAAGCTCGGTATTTCGCAGAAATCCGGGATTTCGCAGACCTGAACGACTTTAAGATTTCGCCCGGCGCAGAAAAGCTGCTCTCAAAGGCGGAACAGGCAGACCTAGAGAAGGCGCGGACGACTGTCAAAAAAGCGGAGAAAGCTACGCCAAAGACGAAAGACGTCAAAGAGATAATGTCGTCTAGCAGGGACGTCCTAGACGATTTGCTGGACGAGTAAAATGAATCTGAAAACTGAACTGCTGCCGCATCAAACGGCGGCGGTAGAAAAGCTCAGAAAACTAAAGATTGGTGCCCTGTATATGGAGCAGGGCACCGGAAAGACAAGGACGACGCTCTCGCTTATCAAGGAGCGAGAGGAAGCGGGAAAGATTGATGTTGTGCTGTGGTTATGCCCGTGCAGCGTCAAGAAGAATCTCCGCGAAGACATTACCTATCATTGCGGAGAGATCCCCGGTAACTTTGTCATACGGGGGATTGAAAGTCTGTCATCTTCGGGGCGGCTGTATCTTCAGCTCCTCGAGCTGGTAGAAACACATAAAGTCTACCTAATCGTGGACGAGAGCAACCTTGTCAAAAATCACGAGGCGATACGCACCGCGAGGATCACAAGAATCGGGCGGTTTTGCAATTATAAACTCATCCTTAACGGGACGCCCGTCTCGAAGAACGAGGCGGATATGTTCGCGCAGTGGGTGATATTAGACTGGCGGATACTCGGATACAAATCGTTCTATAGTTTCGCCGCAAATCACCTCGAGTATAAAGAGATAAAAGACCCAAGAACGGGGATAAAACACAAGACTGATCAGGTCGCGCGCGTTCTGAACGTGGATTACCTTACAGAAAAGATCGCGCCCTATACCTATCAGATCAGAAAAGAGGATTGCCTGCATCTTCCGAAAAAAGAATACCGATCGATGTATTTTACAATGACGCCGGAGCAGGCGGATTTGTATGACGCGATCAAATGGGAATACCTAGAGAGCGTAAACGAGCTGCGGGCAGAGACGATCTATAAGCTATTCACCGCATTACAGCATGTCGTCTCAGGACGAGGCGTCCTGTCGGGACCACAAGAGCGCATGCAGACAGCGCCGTTCTTTTCGGACTGGCACGACAACCCGAGGATACAAAAATTAAAAGAACTGATAGAGGACATCGGAACGGAGAAATGCATCATCTTCGCAAAGTATCAATCCGAGATCAATACGATCGAGGCGTTGCTATCTGAAATGAACCTCACGCATGTGACCTTTACGGGGAAGTTATCGCAGCCGAAACGGCAAGAGAACCGTGCGGCGTTTCAAAACAACGTACAATTTTTTGTAGCAAACAAGGTGTGCGGCGCCTATGGATTGAATCTACAGTTCTGTCGCAACATCATATACTACAGCAATGATTTTGACCTTGCGACACGCATGCAGTCGGAGGATCGGGTGCACCGTATCGGGCAGACGCAGGAGGTCAGAATTTACGATATATGCTGCGGCGGGACGATCGATGAACTTATCGAAGGATGTCTCTCGCGGAAGGAGAGCCTCGTTGATACCTTTAAGAAGGAAATCGACCAATGGAAAGGAGAACTAACGATGCAGTACAAAAACTTCTCAGCAGAAACGGACCCGGATTTCTATCTGCGGTTCGGGGCGTTATTTGCCTCGCGTGCCATCCGAAAGGAGCTCGACGGATACCCGCTCAGTAACGAGCCGGACTGGACGTGGGTCACCGCGCTAGAGGGAAACACTATTGCTGGATTTTTGGCCGTCGAACCGAAAGCGCAGGGGATTCACATTCACGCCGCCTACGTCATGGAGGGGTATCGGAAGCAGGGCGTGCTCCGAGAGCTGGTACGCCGTGCTGTTAAATTTGCCGGGAACCGCAGCATTACCGTCACGACACGAATCTGCCTTGCTCACGTATATGTCTCACACGGATTCAAAGAGACGGGCAAAAAAGGTAAAGCATGGGTGAATATGAGGAGGGAAGGATGAAGAAAGTATACCAAGACGAGGACGTATACACTGCGGCACAGCGAAGGATCAACTTCCTGTTTGATAACTTCGAGAAAATCTGCGTGAGTTTTTCCGGCGGCAAGGATTCAGGCGTTCTGCTGAACATGTGCATCGACATTGCACGGGAGCGAAAGCGCAAAGTCGGCGTCCTATTCATCGACCTCGAGGCATTCTATTCAATGACAATCGAATATGTCGAGAGAATGTTCCGCGAAAATGAGGATGTCCTCGAGCCGTACTGGATATGCCTGCCGATGGAGAGCCCTAATAGCCTGTCCTACCTTGAACCAACGTGGATATGGTGGCAGCCGGAAAAGCGTCCGATTTGGGTGCGGCCGATGCAAAAAAATAAATGGGTGGTGAATTTAGATAATCAGGAATTGCCGTTCTACACACAGAATATGCCGTTTGAGAAGTTCATTCTCCACTTTGCGGCGTGGTACGGGCAGGGGAAGAGCACCGCGCAGCTCGTCGGGATACGGACAGACGAATCGCTGAACCGATGGCGGGCGATCGCCTCGGACGGCGCACAGGTCAATAACTACGAGGACATCGCATGGTCGCAGAAGATGGCGGAGAACTGCTATAGCTTTTATCCGATCTACGACTGGGCGGCGGAAGACGACTGGATATATTACGGAAAATTCAACAAGCCGTATAATCGGCTGTACGATCTGTTCTATCGGGGAGGCGTGCCAATTCACAAGATGCGCGTGGACGAGCCGTTCGGGAACGAAGCGAAAGCAGGGCTGAACCTCTTTCGCGTGATTGAGCCGGACACGTGGGCACGCGTTGTGAACCGCGTTTCCGGTGCGAACTTTGGCAATATATACGCTGGGAAAAAGATCATGACCGCAGATTACACGCTGCCGAAGGGACATACATGGCGGAGCTTCTGTAAATTTCTGCTGACGACACTGCCGAAAGAGGCGGCAAATAACTATAGGTGTAAATTTATCAAGTTCATAAAGTACTGGAAGCGCACGGGCTGTCCTGTTCCGGCAGATATCATCGAGGAGCTGGAAAGAACCTGCCCGGACGCGATCGAGAACCTTCACAAATTCTCGAATCGCGGGAAAGGCGACAAAGAGATGATCCGCGCTCGAAAGGTCCTTGATGAACTGCCGGGCTTGGACAATCGACAAGACCTATGCACATGGAAGCGGATGGCTATGTGCATCATCAAGAACGATTACATTTGTAAGGGGCTGTGCTTCACGATAACAAAAGACCTCACGAAGCGTCAGCGGGAAATTGTAGAGAAGTATAAAAACCTATAGGAGGAGCTATGAAAGAATACAAAAGCCCCGTGTACGGCGTCATTGCCGTACCGATTGAAAAGATCAGGGCGAACGAATACAACCCGAATAGTGTTGCGCCGCCGGAGATGAAACTGCTGTATGACAGCATCAAGGAAGACGGGTATACGATGCCCGTGGTATGCTATTATCATCCAGAAGACGATATGTATGAAATCGTTGACGGATTTCATCGGTACTCCGTCATGCTGCGGCACAAAGACATCTACGAGAGGGAGGGCGGAAAGCTGCCTGTTTCGGTCATCGACAAACCAATAGGCGACCGAATGGCAAGCACGATCCGGCACAACAGAGCCCGTGGATCGCATGACCTTGATCTTATGAGCAACATCGTCCGGGAGCTGGTTGATATGGGCAAAAGCAATGCGTGGATCATGAAGCATCTCGGTATGGATGCAGATGAGGTGATCCGGTTGAAGCAGATCACAGGTCTTGCCGCGATGTTCGTGGACAACGAATTTTCAAGAGCATGGGAGGCGCGATAATGGGAACGAAGAAAGCAACGACCCTCCGTATTACAGAGGAGCAAAACGAGGAAATGAAGCTCCTGCTGAAGGAGATCAAGGAGAAAACAGGGAAGAAGGCCTCGGACGCCATCATTGCATCACTCAGATATTTCAACGATGCACTCAATAAGGTCCTGTATGTAGGAGGGAAAAACAATGACTGAGCTCACAAGATTTGCCGTAGGCGATCGCTGGCCAGGAGAAGTCTTTCAGCAGGACGGATTGTATTTCGATTATACAGATGAAAGCGGCGCGTCGTTCGTACTGTTTTTCAGTGCGCCGAACAAGAAGGAAATCGACGGCGTGAAGGATGGAAAGATAGAGCTTGCCATCACGGTAAAAGCTCCGGTCATTTTCATGTGCGCAAAAATACAAGGCGTTGGAACCGGATGGATGGACGCCCCGTATTCAATTCGACGACATCCGGGGGCGACGATCATCCTGCAGCCAGCAAAAGACGGAGAGGGCCTGCCGATTCAGTTCTTCCTTGTTGACATACAGACAAAGAAGATATGCGCGATCCGTCTCATATCAACGGATAGCAAGTTCGCGAATTATTTTAGGCGAGCTGTCTTGACACAGTTAGGCGAACCTTATTCAACGCATGAATACGATTCTAAAATCTTCGAAGTTTATCAATCGCTTTCTTCGAAAGACTTAGCGCAGAGGGCAGATGTTACGTTTAGGACAAGATAGCGTGCAGTGCGGGGGGAATGATACCGTCCCTTTTTTGTCTTAAAATCCATGCTTTCGCGGAATGGTGTTTGACAGCTTCGTGACAGCCTGTACTCTAACAAAAAATGGAGATACAGTGTCATATAGGACACGAAAAACATTGTGTCTCAAGGAAGTGCAGATAATACATACCATGCGAATGTAATGCGTTATAATTGAATAATAAC
>NZ_AUFU01000019.1 GCF_000426665.1 Centipeda artemidis DSM 19719
AGCATCTTCCTGCTGGTTTTCCGCATGGTGTTCCAGCAGCGTTCCGTCTACACGCAGATGCATCTCCAAAGGACCGCTATGCCTTTCGGCAAGGATACGTTCTACCGCTTCATGAACTCTTGCCGAATCCACTGGCGCAGGTTCACGACAGAGCTTGCCGCCGCCATCATTCATGCCACGCTCGCTCCCCTGACTCAGGCGGATCTCATCAACGTGCTCATCCTTGACGATTCCATCTACCATCGCCCCCGTTCCAAGAAGGTGGAGCTTCTCGCCCGTCTCTACGACCACGCCAAGAAGGAGTTCTCCTATGGCTTCCGCATGCTCACGCTCTGCTGGTCGGATGGCAATACGCTTCTGCCCGTCAGCCATACGCTGCTCTCTACCGAGAATACGAAGAATCGCCTCCGTGAGGCGTCACGGAAAGTGGACGCTCGTTCCAATGGCGACAAGCAGCGAAAACTTGCCCAGCAGAAGGCAACCGAGGTGATGCTTCAGCTCCTGCAGGAAGCGAAGGCTGCCGATATCCCCGCGCGCCACGTCCTGTTCGACACATGGTTCTGCTCCCCGGCATCGCTCCTGAAGATTCACGGTCTTGGCTACGATGTGGTCGCCATGGCAAAGAAGACGGAAAAGATACACGATCTCCATCAAGGATGCCTGCAGGATGTGAAGGCGATCTACAAGCAACACCGAAAGCGGCGTGGCCGCTCGAAGTATCTGCTGAGTGTGCAAGCCGCTGTCGTCAAGGGCGAAGAATCCCTCCCTGTGCGCCTTGTCTTTGTCCGCAATCGCAACCATCGGAAGGACTGGCTGGTATTGGTGACGACGGACATGAGCCTCACGGCGGAAGAAGTCATCCGCATCTACGGCAAGCGCTGGGGCATCGAGGTGTTCTTCAAGGTGTGCAAGAGTTTCCTGCGCTTGGAGAAGGACTGCCGCTCTCTTTCGTATGACGCGATGACAGCGCATGTCTCCATCGTGTTCACGCGGTACATGTTCCTGGCAGTGGAGCAGCGCGAGTGCAAGGATGCACGAAGTCTGGGGGAGCTGTTCTACCTATCTGTGGATGAGTTGCCGGATGTGTGCTTCGTGGAAGCCATGCGCCTCCTTTTGCTGCTGTTTGTTGAACGAACGACTCCAAGAGAAGCCTATGCTGGATGAAGGGGAGATCCAGGGGCAGCTGCAAGGCTTCTTGAAAGAGCTGCCTGTACTGTTGTCGCAAAAACTACGAAAATGTGCATAAAGAGAGTATTTTCATTGGCATAAAGTCAGTGTTTTCAAGGTCTGTGGAACGTTTTTGATGTGCGAAGTTTGAGTCCATGACAATTGACAAAGAGCCTTTATTTTTCAAAATTTGAATCATCTAAACGAGTATGCTATAATAAAACCACAGTATGCGGTGTATCGAGACCGCTCTAGGGAGGAATTATTTTGAACGTTGCAAAGCCGATTTACGTCATCGGACATCGCAATCCGGATACAGACTCCATCTGCTCAGCGATCGGGTACGCTCATCTGAAACAGTCGCTCGGGGTCAACGCTGTGGCAGCGCGCGCAGGGAAAATCAATAAGGAGACAAAGTTCGCGCTGGAATATTTCCATGTGGAACAGCCGCTGCTCATTCCCGATCTCTATCCGCGCGTGAAGGACATCGCGATGGACTGCAAGATTGTCGTTCGTCAGCACGACACGCTGCGTCATCTTGGAGAGGTGCTGCGCCACAATGATTTGAGGTCGATCCCGGTGACGGACAGTCAGGGGATTCTCGTCGGCATCGTCTCTGTCAGCGACCTCGCGAAGCGTTATTTCCAAGAGCTTGGCATGACGAATCTCTCCGATATGCGCGTGCGCTATCGTGACATCATCCATGCGACGGACAGCAACGTGCTGGTCTCGGGCGAAGAGGGTGAGACGATCAAGGGGCAGATCCGCATCGCGGCGGGCAGCGTACATACGATTAAAAAACTTGTCAAGCAGAACGACATTGTCCTCATCGGCGACCGCAAGGAAGATATTGTCCTTGCATGTATCGATCAGGGCATTTCCTGTCTCATCGTGACCGGAGACGGACGCATTCCCGCAGAGGCGATTGAGGAGGCGGAGAAGCGCGGCATCTTTGTCCTGTCGACGCCCTACGATACCTATACGGTGGCACGTCTCATCAACCAGTGCGTGCCGATTCGCCGCATTATGCACGACAATCCGATCTGCTTTAAGCCGCTTGATCTGCTCTCGGATATCAAGGGGACGATGGAGGAGACGAATTTCCGCAACTACCCGGTGCTCGAGAACGGGCGCATCGTCGGCCTTGTGAGCCGCGACCGGCTCGTCGTCTCCGAACCTGTGCGCGTCATTCTCGTTGACCACAATGAACGAAATCAGGCGGTCGAGGGCATCGAGGATGCGAAGATTGTCGAGATCATTGATCATCATCGGTTCGGCGGAATCAGCACGAGCGAGCCGATCTACACTCATGCGGAGCCGGTCGGCTGCACGGCAACGATTGTGTCGAATATGCACTGGCAAAACGACATTGATATCCCGCCGTCGATTGCGGGGCTGCTGCTGTCTGCAATCATCTCGGATACTGTGCTCTTTAAGTCTCCTACCTGTACACCTGCCGATAAGAAGGCGGCGGAGCGCCTTGCGGAGATCGCGAACGTCAATCTCAATACCTACGGGCTGGATATGCTCAAGGCAGGGTCGAGCGTCGGCAATATGACGCCGATGGAGATCGTGCGCAACGATCTGAAAGAATTTACCATCGGTACATATCGTGTGATTGTGAGCCAAACCTCGGTCATGGGGACAAAGGAAATCATGGAGAAGGAGGACGAGCTGATCGCAGCAATGAAGTCGATCTGCGAGTCTGAGGGCTTTGACATGAGTCTCGTGATGATTACGGACATCCTCGAGGAAGCGACGTATCTGCTCTTTACCGGCTCGCCGCGTACGCTGATCGGCGAAGCGTTCCGCAAGGATACGAGCGGAACGCATCTTTATCTGCCGGGCGTGATGTCGCGGAAAAAGCAGATCATTCCGCCGCTCTCTGAGGCAGTCAAGCGTATTAAATCGTAAAAATCGTCAGTATGATAGGGGCGGCGTTTGCCATGTGGCAGCCCGCCTTTCTTATTGGGAAAAGGAGCTTTCATGGATCTGTTTCAAGGGCTGAACGAGCCGCAGCAACGCGCCGTTGCCTGTCTCGAGGGACCGCTGCTCATCGTGGCGGGTGCAGGCTCTGGCAAGACGCGTGTTCTGACTTACCGCATTGCCAATCTTTTGGCGCACGACGTGCCGCCGTACCGCATCCTCGCCATCACGTTTACGAACAAGGCGGCGCGCGAGATGCGCGACCGTGTCGACACGCTCATCGGCGAGGCGGCGCATGATGTGTGGCTGAGCACGTTTCACTCGTTCTGCGCGCGTTTTTTGCGCATTGAGATCGAGCATCTAAAGGGCTATGAGAAAAATTTTGTCATCTACGATGCGGCGGACAGTAAAGGTCTCATCCGCGAATGCCTCAAAGAGCTGAGTATCGACGAGAAGCATACGGCGCCGGGTGCGGTGCAGTCGCACATCTCGGACGCGAAGAATAATCTCTTGACAGCGGCGCAGTTCGCAGCGGGGGCGGGCGACTTCTTTGCCGAGCAGGTCGCGAAGGTCTATGAACTCTATCAGTCGAAGCTGCGCGCGAATAACGCGCTCGATTTTGACGATCTCCTGATGCTGACGGTTGCGGTGCTCTCGCAGAACGAAGAGGTGCGCAGGAAGTATCAAGAGAAGTTCCGCTACATCCTCGTGGACGAATATCAGGACACGAACGGGGCGCAGTACAACATCACGAAGCTTCTCGCGGGCGGGCATCGGAATATCTGCGTTGTGGGCGATGCAGATCAGTCCATCTACGGCTGGCGCGGCGCGGATATGCGCAATATCCTCAATTTCGAGCGCGACTATCCGGAGGCGACGGTCATCCTGCTCGAGCAGAACTACCGCTCGACGAAGAATATCCTCGAAGCTGCAAATGCGGTCATCGAGAACAATTTGGATCGCAAAAAGAAGGCGCTGTGGACGGACAATGTGCAGGGCGATCCCATTGTCGTTTACGAGGGCGCGACGGAGAAGAACGAGGCGTCCTATATCGTGCGCGAGGTGGAGCGTCTGCATACGATGTTCAACGTTAAATACGGCGATATTGCCGTGCTCTATCGGACGAATGCGCAGTCCCGCAACATCGAGGAGGCATTCTACGCATCGGGCGTGCCCTATTCGATGGTGGGCGCGGTGCGGTTTTACGATCGGCGCGAGATCAAGGATATCATCGCATATCTGCGCGTGATCTACAATCCGCGCGACACGCTGAGTCTCCTGCGCATCATCAACGTGCCGCGGCGCGGGCTGGGGCAGACGACGCTTGCGCGCATGGCGGAGCTGGCGGCGGAGCACCGAATATCGCTGTTCGAGATCATTACGGACAGCCGGATGCTCGCCATGATTCCAAAACTCTCCGGGAAGGTAAAATTTGCGCTTGAGGATTTCGCCGCGCTCGTCTTTACGTTCATGGGGCAGCTCGGCACGCGTCCGCTGCACGAGATCGTGGAGGACATCATCGAGGAGTCGGGCTATGCGAAGGCGCTCGAGGAGGATAAAAAGGAGGACAATCGCGATCGCCTTGAGAACCTGCGCGAATTTATCAGCGTGGCAAAGAACTTTGAGGACGGCGCAGCCGAGGGGGAGAACGGTCTCGAGGACTTCCTCGCGCAGATTTCCCTGATCTCGGATGTGGATCAGGCGGAGCAGTCGGACGGCAGCGTGACGCTCATGACCTTCCACGCGGCGAAGGGGCTGGAGTTCCCGACCGTATTCATGGCGGGCATGGAAGAGGGGCTGTTCCCGCATTCACGGACGCTCCTCGACGACGACGAGATCGAGGAGGAGCGACGTACCTGCTATGTCGGCATCACGCGCGCCGAGAGGCGGCTCTATCTGACACACGCGCGGCAGCGGACGATCTACGGGCGGACGGAGATGTCGCGCCCCTCGCGGTTCCTCGCGGAGATTCCGGAGCATCTCGTGGAGCACAAGCAGGCGGACTTTGCGGCGGAGGGCGATATGCGCGGCGGGCGCACCGACGTTTGGGGGCGTGGGGCAAACGGCGTGCGGCGTCCCTATATGCCGCCCCCGCCGCAGCATACGGCGGAGGACGGGAGCGTGATTCGTCCCGATGCGGCGGCAAAGTTTACGGCGGGCGACGCCGTACGTCACAGCAAATGGGGCGACGGACGCGTCGTCTCCATCCGCGGCGAGGGCGAAGATGCGGAGCTGACCATCGCGTTTCCGGGCGAGGGAATCAAAAAATTCGTGCAAAAATATGCACCCATTTTGAAATTGTGAGGATGCTATGAGCGACATTCAGATGGTCAAGGCGGAGCTGGCGGAACTGTGCAGGCAGATTCGCCGGTATTCGAAGCAGTATTATGACGACAACGCTTCCGACATATCGGATTATGAGTTCGATCAACTCATGCTCCGGTTGAAGGCGATCGAGGCGGAGTACCCCGAGCTCATCACGAAGAATTCACCGACGCAGAAGGTCGGCGGCTCGGCGCAGCGGACGGCGGGAGTACTCGTGAAGCACGATGTCCCTATGCTGTCCTTACAGGACGTATTCAGCGAGGCGGAGATTCGGGATTTTGTCGCGGGAATCTGCGCGCATTTTCCGGCGGCGGAGTTTGTCGTCGAGGAGAAGATCGACGGGCTGTCGCTCGCGCTGCGCTACGAAAACGGCGTGCTCGCGCGTGCCGTCACGCGCGGCGACGGCATCGTGCAGGGCGAGGACGTGACGGAGAACGCGCGCATGATTGCAGATGTGCGGGAGCAGCTTAGCGACGCGCCCGTGTATTTTGAAGTGCGCGGCGAGGTCTATATGGAGCGCGCGGCGTTTGCGGCAGTCAACGAGCGGCAGGAGCTGCTGGGGCTGAAGCCGTTTGCGAATCCGCGCAACTGTGCGGCGGGAACACTGCGTCAGCTCGATGCGCGCGTAACGCGCGAGCGCAGGCTCTCGATGTTCGTCTTTAACTTGCAGCGCACGGAGGGGCGGACGTTTGCGTCGCATACGGCGTCATATGACTTTATGCGCGCGCAGGGGATAAAGATCATCGCTGGGTATCGCGTTTGCCGCACGGCGGACGAAGTGTGGGCGGCAATCGAGGAGATCGGGGCGCGCCGCGGCAGTCTGCCCTATGACATCGACGGCGCGGTGGTCAAGGTCAATGATTTTTTGCAGCGCGCGGAGCTGGGGGCGACGGCAAAGGCGCCGCGCTGGGCAATCGCCTATAAGTATCCGCCCGAGGAAAAAGAGACGGTGCTCCGAGAGATCGAGCTCTCCGTTGGTCGTACGGGGCGCATCACGCCGACGGCGGTATTCGACCCTGTTCAGCTCTGCGGTACGCGCGTCGAGCGTGCGACCCTGCACAATCAGGACTATATCGCGGGGCTGGATGTGCGCATCGGTGACACGATCCTCGTCTATAAATCCGGTGAAATCATCCCGCGCGTGAAGGCGGTCGTCCTCGAGAAACGCCCCGCGGGCACCGTGCCGTACGTCATCGGCGATACCTGTCCCGTCTGCGGCGCGCCGGCGGTGCGCGAGGCGGACACCGCCGATATGAAGTGTCAAAATCCCGTCTGCCCGGCGCAGGTGGAGAATCACATTCTTCATTTTGTCAGCCGTACGGCGATGGATATCAAGGGCTTCGGCGCAGCGACGGTCATCGCATTGACACATGCGGGGTGTTTACATGATATTGCCGATATCTATACATTGCATGAACATCGTGATGAACTGATTTCCTCGGGCATTATCGGTCGCGAAAAGACCGTTGATAAACTTCTCGACGCGATCGTGCACAGCAAGGAGAATCCCCCCGATCGTCTCCTCACGGGGTTCGGCATCGCGGGAATCGGGCGCGCGGCGGCAATCTCCCTGATGCAGGCGTTTCCATCCATTGATGCTCTTGCGGAAGCGGCGCGCGGCGATGCGGAGAAAATTCTCGCCGTGCCCGATATGGGCGAAGTCAGCGCGCGCAGTCTCGCGGAGTTCTTTGACTCAGAGGCGGGCAGGGGGCTGCTTGAGAAATTCCGTGCGGCGGGGGTGAACTTTGTATCCGCGCCCCGGGAACGCACGGGAACGGCGCTCGAGGGCAAGTCTTTCGTCATTACGGGAACCCTGCCGACGCTCTCGCGCGAGGAATGCGCGGCGCTCATTACGGCACACGGCGGCACGGTGAAAGGCTCTGTGTCGAAAAAGACGGACTATCTCGTCGCGGGCGAAGCGGCGGGCAGCAAGCTCGCGAAGGCGGAGTTCTTGGGCGTTCCCGTGCTGGACGAAGCGGCGCTACGGCGGATGATAGAAGAATAATTTGGATCGGAATCGCATCCGAATGGAGTGAAGGGATCTATGCGTTTTATCCATACGGCGGATTGGCATTTGGGAAAGCTGTTCGGACAACGGCACATGACGGAGGATCAGGCGTATGTGCTGGACGAGCTGATCGCGCTCTGCGACGACCTACGCCCCGACGCGCTCGTCATCGCGGGCGATATCTATGACCGTGCGATCCCGCCGCCCGAGGCGGTGGCGCTCTTCAGCGAGACGCTTGCAAAGCTCGCCCTGCGCGGCGTCAAGGTGCTCTTTATCGCGGGCAATCATGACAGCGCCGTGCGTCTAGGCTTTGGTGCGGAGCTGCTGCGCGCCTCGGGCGTCTACCTTGCGGGGATGGTGCGCGCCGCAGAGCCGCCCGTTGTGCTTTCCGATGATTATGGGGACATCTATTTTTCCCTGATTCCCTACGGTGATCCGCCGCATGTAAAGGATGCCTTTGCCCTAGAGACGATGCCGTCCTTTGACGCGGCGCTTGGTGTGCAGATTGCCGCGGCGCGGGCGCAGATCCCTGTGGGTGCGCGCAGTGTGGCGGTCGCACATGCCTTCGTCATCGGCGGGCAGACCTCGGAATCCGAACATGCGCTTTCGGTTGGCGGCAGCGATCAGGTCAGCGCCGAGAATTTTGCGGCATACGACTATACGGCGCTCGGACATCTCCATGCACCGCAGCGGGCAGGCGCGGAGCATATACGATATTCCGGTTCGCTGCTCAAATATTCGTTTGACGAAGCACGGCAGAAGAAGGGCGCCGAACTCGTCGAAATCGACGGTGCGGGCGCGGCGTCTCATACGTTCTATCCGCTCACGCCGCGTCATGATGTGCGTATCGTCAGCGGTCTCATGAACGAGCTCATGGCGGATGGATTCGACCCGCTCCCGCACGACGACTATATCTGTGTCGAGCTGCTTGACAGCGACGCCGTGCTCGCCGCGCATGAGAAGCTGCGCCATGTTTATCCGAATCTCTTTTCCATCACGCGCCCCAATGTCAATATGGGGCGTCTTTCTTCGAATGAGAGAAGCTATGAGCGCGGAAAGTCGGAACTCCACCTCTTTGCGGAGTTCTTTGCCGATGTGACACGGGAGAAGCTATCGGCGGAGGAGGAGCACGCACTCATCCGCGTGATCGACGGACTGGAAAAGGAGGCGAGGGAAGCGTGAGACCGCTGAAGCTGCGGATGCAGGCGTTCGGTTCGTATGTCGAGGAACAGATACTGGACTTCGAGACGGCGCTGTCGGGCGCGCCCTTTGTCCTCATCCATGGGGCGACGGGCGCAGGGAAAACGACGATACTAGACGCTATTGTATTTGCGCTGTATGGCGAATCAAGCGGCGATGTACGCGAGGGAGCTATGCTGCGTTCCTCCGCCGCACCGCCCGAACGCGTCACGGAAGTGGAGTATACATTTGCGCTCGGCAGGCGTCGGTATCGTGTTCTGCGCTCCCCTTCCTACGAGCGTATGTCGCGGGGAAAGATGACGCGGCGCGCCGCGGCAGGGGAACTCTATCGTCTGCCGGATGTGGGGGACGAGGGCGAAGAGGTACTGCTGGATTCGAATGTGACGGAGGTCTCAAAGCGCATCGGAACGCTCATCGGATTCGACGCCGATCAGTTCCGTCAGGTCATCCTGCTGCCGCAGGGGCAGTTCCAGCGGTTTTTGCTCGCCGAGGTCAAAGACCGCAGCGCGATCATGCAGCGCATCTTCCGCACGGAGCGGTATCGGCGGCTTGAGGAGGCGCTGACAGAGGAAGCTCTCGTACTTGAGCGCGCATCGGCGGAGGATCGTGCGCGCACGGAGCAAATGCTGCAAACGCAGGAGCTCGCATCTATCGAAGAACTCCGTGACCGCATCGACCGGCTCAACGCGGATACGAAACAGTATGCGGCGCGTCTCGGCGAGATGGAAAAGACTGCCCGGGAGGCACGCCGCGCGCGAGAGCAGGGCACGGCGGCGGAGATGCGTCTCGGCGCGCTTGCCGAAGCGCGGAAAAAAGCAGATGAGATGCGCGCGAAAGTAGATACCGTGGAGGAGTTTCGCAGAAAACTCGACCGTGCAAGGCGCGCGATGCCCGCGCTCTATAAGGAGCAGGAACTGCGGCAGGCGGACGCGCAGGCGCAGCGCAGAGCCGAGGAATATAAAGCCGCGGCGGAGCAATTTACAAAGGCACAGGAGGCATCCCGTACGGCGCAGGAATCGCTGAAGCGCGAGGAGGCGCGCGAAGAGGAGCGCACACAGCTCGCGGAGCGGATCAGGACGCTTACGGGGTACAGCGCGCAGGCGACGCGGCTCATGGAGTGCCGCAGCGCGGTAGAGAGCCTGCGCACCCGGACGGCGCGCGCACAGGAGGAGAAAATTGCCGATGCCGCAGCGTTGAGCGCGCTGATGGAGGAGATACGGCAAACGGAGCAGCAAATTGCCGCGTGCGACCAAATCCTAGCGACTGCGGAAGCCGCGGCGCAGGAATCCGAGCGGCTGAATCGCTGCCATCGTGCAGCGCAGGAAGAGGCGGAATACGCAGCTAAACTCCCCGCGCTCAAGAATGCGGAGCAGGCGGCAGAGCAGGCACTCAAAGATGCGGAGCAACGTTTGAACGACGCCAAAATAAAGCGGCGCCGGATGCAGACGCTCTATGACCTCGGCAGCGCCGCGCGGCTCGCCGAAAAACTCGCGGACGGGACGCCGTGTCCCGTCTGCGGGGCAATATCTCATCCCCATCCCGCCGTACATGCGGAAGACATTCCTACGGCGCAGGAGCTGGATGCGGCGGCGCAGGCGGAGGACGCGGCGGAACAGAATCTGCGGCAATGCCGCGTGCAGGAGGAAGAATGCAGAGCGCAGCGGGAGCGCGCAGAGCAGGACGTGCGCCACGCCCGGCAAACGCTGACGGATTACCTCGGCGCGGATACGTTAGAGGAATTGACGCGGCGTACGCAGGAGCGCGGCGACGCGCTCGCACGTGCACAAAAGGAGCGTACCGAGGCTGAGATGCTGCTCGGCACGGCGAAGACCCGCCGCGCCCGGCTGGAGGAAGCAGCCGCAGCGAAGGAGAAGGCGGCGCAGGAGGCGAACGATAAACTCCGATTACGTGAGGGAGAGATGCAGGGGCTCGAAGCGCAGCTTCCCGAGGAATATCGCGATCCTGCGCGGCTCGAAACGGAGCTGAATAAACTCAACCGGGCGCTGGAGACGGCAAACGCCTCCTATCTCGCGGCACAGCGGAAGGAAAAGGAAACCGGCGCCGATTTTGCGCGCGCGGAAACGGAACTGCACGTGAAAAAGATCGCCGCAGAGGAGAGTGCGCAGATGCATCGTGCGGCTGCGGAGGCGTTTGCCGCCGCACGCACGGAAGCGGGATTTCCAACGGAGGAAGAATACCGTACGGCGGTCGAGGGGGATTGGGCGAACCCTGCGTTTCATAAAAGAGTCGAAGAGCGTATCAAGAAGCATACGGACAACTATAAAGGCGCATTGGAAGTGCTGAAGCAGGCGGAAACTGCCGCCGCAGGTCTGACCACCCCCGATATGCCCGCGCTCACGGCGGCGGAGACGGCGGCGGACACGGCGGTCAAGGAGGCGTCGCAGGCGCAGGGAAGCCGCATGGAGCGGCTCGCGGGGCTGCGCCGCATGGCGGAGGATATTGCGGCGCTCGAAAAAACGGGCGAGGAGCGCGCGGAGAAATACCGCATCATGGGCAAATTGGCGCGGGTCGCCGCGGCAAAGCCGCCGTATCAAGTGCATTTCCAGACCTATGTCCTGCGCTCCATCCTGAGCGACGTCATCGAGGCGGCAAACGCGCGGCTCGTCATGATGAGCCGCGGACGCTACCGCCTCGTCCACGGCGAGGGCGGGCATAAAAATAAGTGGTGGGGGCTTGAGATCGACGTGTTCGATGAGTACACGGGACTTCCGCGCGGGTCGCGGACACTCTCGGGCGGCGAGACCTTCCTCGCATCACTCTCGCTCGCGCTCGGACTTTCGGATGTCGTACAGCATTATGCGGGCGGGATGCATCTCGACATGATCTTCATCGACGAGGGGTTCGGCTCGCTCGACAGCGAGACGCTGGACGTCGCCGTCCGCGCCCTGCTCGAGGTACAGCGGGAGGGCGGACGTCTCGTCGGCATCATCTCCCATGTGGAGGAACTGCGCGCGCGCATCCCCGTCCACCTCCTTGTAGAACGGACGGCGCAGGGAAGCAGGGCGCGCTTTACGGAGGGCGGTACGGAAGCGTTATGACGGCGACATTAGAGTTTATCATCGGGCGCGCGGGGACGGGCAAGACGCACGCCTGTCTCATGGCGATGAAGGATGCGCTCACGCGCGAGCCGCTGGGCAGACAGCGGATTTTGCTCGTGCCCGAGCATATGACCTACGCCGCGGAGCGCGCGCTCGCCGAGGTCTTGACGAGCGGCGCAGGCTTTTTGCAGGCGTATGTCTTTGGCTTCCGCAGATTTGCACGGCAGGTGCTGATCGAGACGGGCGGGGCGCATCTGCCGCGCATCAGTGATATCGGGATGCGCATTTTGCTCAAGGACATCCTCATCAAGCGTGCGGGCGATCTCTCCGCCTTTGCACGCTCCGTGCATAAGCGCGGATTTACCGAGACGCTGGGCAGTACAATCGCGGAGCTCAAACGCTATCGGATTCATCCGGATATACTGCGTGCGGCTGCCGATCGGTCGTCGACGGGATGTCTGCCGCAAAAACTTGCGGATCTTTCGATCGTGATGGAGGAGCTTGCGGCGCGCATGGAAGGACGCTATACGGATCAAACGGACCGGATGGAGCGTCTCGCGTGGCAGCTCGGCACGGCGTCCTTCCTGCGCGATGCGGAGATTTGGGTGGACGGCTTCGATTTTTTCAACCCGCAGGAGCTTGCCGTCTTTCGTGCGCTCTTTCACGCTGCGGGCGCGCTCCATGTGACGCTCACCATGGAGGGCCGCTGCACCGACGGGGCGGTGCGGGTCAACCTGCCGGAGAACACGCGGGAAACGGGACTGTTTTCCCGTGGCTACCGCGCGATGCGCGATCTTGAGCAAATCCTAGCGGAAATCGATCCGCAGGCATCGGCTTCGATTCGGCTCATGGAGGAGCAGCGGCGCACGGCGCAGCTCTCGCTTGCGGAGATCGAGACGCGGCTCTTTGGGCACGGGCAGCTTTCACCGTGCGGGGACGGCGCGCTGCGGCTCGTGGAAGCGGCGAACCCGCGTCTTGAGATGGAAGCCGCGGCGGCGGACATCCTGCGTCTTACGCGCGAACAGGGATACCGCTATCGTGAGATCGCCGTGTTCGTGCGCGATATGCCCTGCTATGCGGAGCTGCTGACGCTGACCTTCGCGGACTACGGCATCCCGTGCTATTTGGATGCGAAACGTCCGAGCACGCATCATCCGCTCGCCGAGCTTCTGCGCGCCGCCGCCCGTACGGCGTGGCGCGGATGGGACTATGAGACGATGTTCCGCGCCCTGCGTACGGGCTTTTTCCCCGTGCTAGGCGCATCGGAGGAAGAGACGCAGGTACTTGCGCCCTCGGGTGATTGGCAGGAGGCGGTGGATCGCCTTGAAAACTACTGTCTCGCGTACGGCATTCGCACACAGCGGCAGTGGACGGCGACGGAGGACTGGGATTTTGCGCGGCGCGCGATCGCGGCGGATGCCTATGAGAGCGAGGACAATGCCGCGCGCATCGCCGAGGAGGAGGCGATCGACGCCGTGCGCAGGCGGATTGCCGCGCCGCTCGCCCTGCTGAAGGAACGCCTGAGCCGGGCACAGGGGACGGCGCGCACGCGCACACAGGCGCTCTATGAGCTGCTGACAGAGCTTGACGTGCCGCGCATTTTGGAGACATGGCGCACGGCGGCGGATGCCGAGGGGCGGCTTGCCGATGCGGCGGCACATCGGCAGATTTGGACGTCCTGCATGAACCTCTTTGATCAAATGGTCGAGACCGGTGGGGACGAGGAGATTTCCGCGCACGATTATGAGGAGATCCTCGGCGACGGGCTGGACGCACTCGACATCGCGCTCATCCCGCCGGGACTTGACCATGTGACGATTGCATCCTTTGACCAAAACAGTCTCGCGGGCATTCGTGCCGTCTACATCGTCGGTGCGAACGCGGGAACAATGCCGCGCGCGGGCGCGCAGCAGGGCGTGCTCTCGGATGCCGAACGGCTCTCCATGAACGAGATGTTTCATGCGCTGCATGAGGGCGCCGCGCCTGAGATTTTCGGCGGGGGGCGGGAACAGAGCTTTTTGGAACGATACCGTCTGTACCGGGGGTTCACGGCGGCGCGCGAATATCTGTGGGTATCCTACGCGCTTGCGGGGAGCGACGGCTCTGCGCTCTCCCCGTCGCCGCTCATCGCGCGCCTGCGCCGTCTCGAACCGTCATTTTTATCCATCCCGCTGGCGACCGTGGAACGGGAGGATGCGCTCGTACTCGCAGCGCAGCGTCCCGCGCTCTCGGCGCTCTCGGGTGCGCTGCTCGGGCAAAAGGAGCGCGGCGACATGCGTCCCCTGTGGCGGGACGTTTACAACTGGATGCGGGATAATGAAGAGATGCGCCCGCCCCTGCGTCTCATGGTCGGCGGGCTCTTTGCGCATCTGCGCGAGACGGAGATTCCCCCTGCGGTCGCAGTGCGGCTCTTTGCGCCGCACCGCCGCATCGCCGGGAGCACAACGCGGCTCGAAACGTTCCGCGCGTGTCCGTTCAGTCATTTTGCGAAATACGGACTTGCGCTGCAGGAACGCGAGGTCTACGAATTTCAAAACAATGATTTCGGCACGCTCCTGCACGGCATTCTGCGCGGCTACGGCGAATGGGTACGCGCGGCGCATGGGAATGACTGGAGCGCGGCGGCGCAGGAGGGCGAGGAGAAAATCGACGAACTCCTCGCGCAGATCGTGCCGCAGGTTCGCTCTGCGGTGCTCCTGAGCCGTGCGAGCTATCGGCATCGCGTCGAGCGCATCCGCAGGACGGCGCGTCAGGTGATCCGACGCCTGACCGCGTGGGCCGCGGCATCCGAGTTCCGCCCGCAGGGATTTGAGGTCGGATTTGGGGGGCATGACGGCGTTCGGATTGCAGAGTTTCCGCTCGCAGGAGGCATGACGCTCTCATTGCGCGGACAGATCGACCGCTATGACGTCTCGGAGGACGGGGCGTATTACATCGTGCTCGACTACAAGACGGGTACGGTGTCCCTAGAGCTGCCGGAGATTCGACACGGGCTGAAGATGCAGCTGCTCCTCTATCTCTATGTGGTGCACTGCCTCCTGCGTGACGGCGCGCCCGCCGGAATGCTCTATGCGCCCGCCGTGAATCCGCTGATTGAACCCGATATGCGGCTCGACGATGACGCACTGCAAGATGCATCTGCAAAGAAATCGAAGCTGACGGGATTCCTCATCGACGATGCGGAGATCGTTCGGCGCATCGATGCGCTCACAAAGCATCTCTGCGTTTCTATTACACAAAAGAATGCGTTTTCCAAAACGTCCGAAAAGTATCTGCGCGCGCGGGAGGAGTTTGAGAGCCTGCTCAAATTCCTGCCGCAGCTCGTACGCGAAACGGCGGAGGAGATTCTGAGCGGTCGGATTGCCGCCGCGCCGTATCGGTTCAAACAGAGAACGGCGTGTGCGTTCTGCGCGTACCGCGTCGTCTGCGGATTTGCGCCGGAGCTCGGGGACGGTTACCGCGACATACCGGACGATGCGCAGGCGGCGATGGAGGAGATTGCGGACGCCGTGAGAGAGGAGGGAGATACGGATGGCGAATGACATGCGCTTTACGGCGGATCAGCGGCAGGCGATTGATACGCGCGGGCAAAACATCCTCGTCGCGGCGGCGGCAGGATCGGGCAAGACGCGCGTCCTCGTGGAGCGCATCATTGCGCGGGTGCGGAGCGGGGAACTTTCGCTTGATCGCGTGCTTGTCCTCACCTTTACGAAAGCGGCGGCGGCGGAGATGCGCGAGCGCATCGAGACTGCGCTCAACGTCGAGATTGACCGCATCGCTGCAGATCATGCGGCGGCATCCGACGCTGATGAAGAGATCGCCGCTCTTGAACGTCAGCGCATTCTCTTGACGGGCGCGGATATTTCGACCTTTCACTCCTTTTGTCAGCGGATATTGCAGACGTATATCGAGGCGACGCAGATTCCGCCGAACTATCGGCTGGCAAGCGAGCAGGAGATTCTTCTGCTGACGAACGATGTCTTTGAGCAGCTGCTTGAGGAGAAATATACCGCCGCGGCGGCTCAGGGAGATGCGGAGGGATTCCTCGCCTTTGCCGACGCCTACGTCGGGGATAAGGGGGGCGACGAACGGCTGCAAAAGGCGGTGCTCGCCCTTTACAAATTCGCGCTCAGTCAGCCCTCGCCCGAGACGTGGCTCGCCGCGCAGGGCAGCGAGCCGGACGATACGCCGTATTGGGAACGCGCCGGATTTTCGCTCCTCGTCGACGAGCTGCGCACGGCGCTCGGGAAGATCTGTGCGGATTACCGGCGCGCCCTCGCGCTGCTGTCGGAGGGGGACGATGCGTTCCGTGCGGCGGCGGAAAAGACCCGTGACGCCGTACTGAAGCATCTGGGCATCTACGAAGCCCTTGCGGGAGAGGTCGAGGCGTTCGCACACGCGCAGAATACGGCGGCATGGACAAAATTTGTGTCCGCCGCAGCGGCGGCAAAAAAGGAGCGCGGCGCGATCCCACGCAAAGACCTCGACGCATATGCGCCGGAGATTGCCGCGGAGTTCAATCGTCTGACCAAGACTATCTTTGCGGCGTGGGATAAGCTCTTGAAGCGTCTCCCCGAGACTGCGGAGGATTTGTGCGCGGCGGAGAACCGCGCAAACGCGGACATACGCCGGTTTGCGCAGCTCACAATAGAATTTCACGCGGCGATGCAGCGTGAAAAGATTGCGCGCGGCATCTTGTATTTCAGCGATCTCGAGCATGAAGCACTGCATCTTTTGTGTGCGCACCCGGAACAGCTGCAAGCCGATCCGACGATGGTCGATCCCACGGACATCGCCGTCGAGCTTCAGGGGCATTTTGACGCTATCATGGTGGATGAGTATCAGGATACGAACGGCTTGCAGGAGGGCATTCTGCGGCAGATCGCGCGCGGGGACAACCGCTTTATCGTCGGCGACGTCAAGCAGAGCATCTATCGATTCCGCCTTGCCGATCCCGTCCTCTTTCAGCAGACCTATCGCGCGTACCGCAGCGGGGCGGCGGAAGGAACGCTCGTCACGATGTCGGAGAATTTCCGCAGCCGCGCCGAAGTGCTCGAACCGATCAATTACATATTTTCACAGATCATGACGGAGACCGCCGTTGATATTGCGTACGATGAGAAGGCGCGCCTGAATCCGGGGCGCAAATTCGACGCGCTCCCGGGCGGGAAATCCCTTGCCGCGCCCATGGAGCTGAACTTGCTGCGCGTCGACTACACCGACCGCGCGGATGAAGAGGAAATAGAGGAGGGGGAGGAAGAAAGCGGCGAGGAGCTCGGCAAATTCGAGGTGGAGGCGCACTTTATCGCGCGGCGCATCGCAGAACTGATCTCCGAGAAATATATCGTGCACGACGGCGGGGGCGGGCATCCGCTGACTTACAGCGACATCGTGATCCTCCTGCGCGCGGCGAAGGGGCGGGCGGGGGTTCTCATCGATGCCCTGCGCGATGCGGGTATCCCCGCCTATGCCGACGAGCCGGGCGGCTACTTTGAGAGCGGCGAGATCCGTATGATGCTCGCCCTGCTCGCGGCGCTCGATAATGCGCGGCAGGATACCGCGCTCGCCGCGGTACTCGCATCGCCCATGATCGGGCTGCGCATGGAAGAGCTTGCGGAACTGCGTGCGCATACGCCCCGGGGCAGCATTTACGACATGCTGACGGCAGACGGGGGAGACGAGCTGCCCGCGGAACTCATGACACGCGCCCGGCACGCGCTTGAACGCATCCGAGCGTGGCGCCGCTATGCGCTCGTGCACAGCGTTCCCGAACTCCTTTGGATGCTCTATCGCGATACGGGATACTACGACTATGTAGGGACGCTGCCCGGCGGCGTCCTGCGGCAGGCAAATCTGCGTATGCTCATCGACCGTGCGTCCGAATTTGAACGCACGAATGAGCGCGGGCTCTTCCGTTTCCTGCGCTACATCGACGCATTGCGCAGCCGCAGCACGGATCTCTCCGCCGCGCGTACGCTCGGCGAGAGCGAGAACGTCGTGCGCATCATGACCATTCACAAGAGCAAAGGGCTTGAATTTCCCGTCGTGTTCCTCTCCAATATCGGCGGATCGTTCAACGAGAAGGATACGGGCGGCGATCTTCTCTATCACGCGCGGGAGGGCATCGGGCTTCGCCTGTTCGAGAACACGGAGGCGGGACGTCAGCGATACGATACACTCTCCCTGCGCCGCGTCAAAGACGTGATCGCGCGCGAGACCAAGGCAGAGGAGATGCGCATCCTCTACGTCGCCATGACGCGCGCACAGGAAAAACTGATCCTGACCGGAACGCTGAACGTCACGCGCAGCGGCAAGGACAAACTTGAGCAACTGCGTGAGAAATGCTTGACGTATGCGCAGGAGACGGGGGCAGTCCTGCCGGATGCGTCAATTCTCGGCGGGAAATCCTATCTCGATTGGATCGCGCTTGCGCTTATGCGGCATCCGGACGGCGCACAGCTCTTTGACGCGGATGCGGAGATTGCCCCATACCTGCCCGTATCTCCCGCAGCGCGGTTTGACGTCCATTTATTGGACGAAGACGCGCGTGCCGCCCGTCGCCGGGCGGCGGACGAGGACGATCCGATCCTTGCCGCCGTCCGTGCCGACGATCCTCTGCCCGAGGGCGGCAGGGCGGAGGAGGTTGCGCGCATCCTAGATTGGCATTACGACGCGCGCGGCACGGAGCATATCCACGCGAAGACCAGCGTCACGGAGCTCAAACGCCGCCGCGCGGAGCTCATCGAGGAGATGCCGCCGCCCTTTGCCCCCGCGCTTGGAGATGCGGGCGCAGAGACGGCGGAAGCGTGGGAAACACCGCGCTTTCTCCGCAGCGACACGCGCGCGTACCTCACGCCCATGGAGCGCGGCATTGCCATGCATACGTTCATGCAGCAGCTTGATCTCACGGATGCCGCGGACATCGACGCCATCGTGCGGCAGGCGAATACACTGCTTGAGAAGGGGATACTCACCGAAGCAGAGCGCGAGAGCATCCGCATCGAACACGTCTGGAAATTCGCCGCATCTAGGCTCGGACGCCGGATGCGTGCCGCAAAGGCGGTCTACCGAGAGCTCCCGTTCGGGCGTCTCCTGCCCGCGCAGAAATATTATGCTGAAGCCCAGGACGCGGAGGACAAAATCTTTCTGCAAGGCATTATCGACGTTCTCTTTGAGGAGGAAGACGGCGGCTATGTCCTGCTCGACTACAAGACCGACCGAAAAATCTCCGCCGCGGCGGCGCGGGCGCGCTACCAATTTCAAATCGATCTGTACGGAGACGCCGTGGAGACCATTCTCGGGAGACCCGTGAAGGAACGCTGGCTCTTCCTGCTCGATACCGGACAAGAGGTAAAGATGTGGGACGCGGGGAAATGATATTCCGTGTGAACATTGTGCAGGAATATGGATGTCTGCGGCGAATCATTTGGGTAAAACAAACGCATAGAAAAGCGTAGAAAAGGAAGTGAACGATATGGCGGATTGTATCTTTTGTAAAATCGCGTCGGGGGAAATTCCCTCCGGGAAAGTCTACGAGGATGAGAGCGTGCTCGCGTTCCGCGACCTCGAACCGCAGGCACCGAAGCATATCCTCATCATCCCAAAGAAACATATCGGCAGCATCATGGCGCTGACCGGCGCGGACAAGGAACTCGCGGGGCACATCCTCACCGAGGTCGCGCCTGCCGTTGCGCGCTCCTGCGGCGTGGACGAGGGCGGCTTCCGACTGGTCGCGAACACCGGCGCGGACGGCGGACAGACCGTCGGGCATCTGCATTTCCACCTGCTCGGCGGGCGGGCTATGACGTGGCCGCCGGGGTGAGTGCGGAACGCATAGAATGAGAATGAGTATTTTATGAGAATTTTAGTTCGATGATTGACATGAATTATCCCCATAGAGTATAATGTACTCGTGTCATTTATTGGCGCGAAATTACTCCGCGCGTGGAGGGAGGGGAAATGCATGGCAAATGAAATCAAGGTCGGCAAAAATGAGTCGATCGACAGTGCTCTCCGCCGCTTTAAGCGTATGTCACAGAAAGCCGGCACACTTGCAGAAGTGCGCAAGCGTGAACATTACGAGAAACCGAGCGTTCGCCGCAAAAAGAAGTCTGAGGCAGCGCGTAAACGCAAATACAGAGGCTGATTGCAAAGGGCATCCGTGGACGCTGTACCACGGATGTTTTTCTTTATCCTTATATGTGTTCCCCGAAATGATGCAGAAAGGAAGTTATCTCATGACATTAATGGAACAGTTGACCGCAGATATGAAGGAAGCGATGAAGCAGGGCGAGAAGGAGCGGCTCTCCGTTATTCGGCTCGTACGCGGTGCCGTACGACAAGCGGAAATTGATGGAAAAAAGACGCTCACTGACGACGAGGTGCTCGGTGTTATTGGGAAGGAAGTCAAGATGCGCCGCGATTCTATCGAGGAGTTTGAGCGCGGCGGACGTGCCGATCTCGTCGAAAAGACGCAGGCGGAGATTGCCGTTCTCATGCCGTATCTGCCGGAGCAGTTGAGTGCGGACGAGATCAAAAAGATTGTTGAAGAAGTCATTTCCTCTGTCGGCGCCGCCTCATCCAAGGATATGGGCAAGGTGATGGGAGCATTGATGCCGCGCGTGAAGGGGCGTGCGGACGGGAAGCTCGTCAACGAAACTGTTCGCGCACTGCTCCAATAAATATTTGCGGAACAGTGGGAAATCCCCGTGTTTTCTTTGACAAAACACCGGGGATTTTCGTATAATTAGTGAGAATTTATTGATGTGAAGGAGCGGACGACATGGCGGAGAAAGAAAAGAAAGACAGTAAAAAAGATAAGCCCATGACGCGGGAGGAGGCACTTGAGCAAGCACTGAAGCAGATTGAAAAAGCGCACGGCAAAGGCGCTATCATGCGCCTTGGTGAAGCGCAGGCGAACATGAACATCGAGGTTATATCGACAGGTATTCTGCCGCTCGATATTGCTCTCGGTGTAGGCGGCATCCCACGCGGCCGTATCATCGAGGTGTATGGACCGGAGTCCTCGGGAAAGACGACTGTCACGCTTCATATGATTGCAGAAGCGCAGAAAGCAGGCGGCGTGGCGGCGTTCATCGATGCCGAACACGCACTTGACCCGGAGTATGCCAAGCGGCTCGGTGTTAATATCGAGGAGCTTCTTATATCACAGCCGGATACGGGGGAGCAGGCACTTGAGATCGTCGATGCGCTCGTGCGCAGCGGAGCGGTTGACATCATTGTCGTGGACTCCGTCGCAGCCCTTGTGCCAAAGTCGGAAATAGATGAGGATATGGGATCGTCTCATGTCGGCCTGCAGGCGCGTCTCATGAGTCAGGCAATGCGCAAGCTCACGGGCATTATCAGCAAGACACGCACGGTGGCCATCTTTATCAACCAGCTCCGCGAAAAGATCGGCGTTACCTACGGCAACCCGGAGACGACAACGGGCGGGCGTGCATTGAAATTTTATGCATCCGTGCGTATCGATGTACGGCGCAGTGATACGATTAAACAGGGCTCGGATTCGCTCGGCAACCGTACGCGTGCAAAGATTGTTAAAAACAAGGTCGCGCCGCCGTTCAAGACCGCAGAGTTTGATATTATGTACGGCGAAGGAGTGTCACGCATTGGCAGCATCATTGATATGGGCGTCGATCTCGACATCGTGGATAAGAGCGGTGCGTGGTACTCCTATGAAGGGACGCGTCTCGGCCAGGGGAAGGAAAACGCAAAGGCAGCACTCGAAAGCAAACCGGAACTCATCGCAGAGATTGAGGGAAAAATTCGTGAGCAGCTCTTGACGATCGGAGGCGTCGGCGGAGAAGATACACCGGATGCGGTTGACGCGGAGACTGAGGCATGACCGAGGAAGAACATAAATCGGGGCGAAAAAATGCCACAGAGAAAACGGCGCTCGTCACCGCGGTGGATTATCTCGCGCGTCAAGCGCACAGTGAGAAGAAGCTGCGCGAGAAACTTCAGCGCAAGGGCTTTCCGCAGGAAGATATCGACGCGGCGATAGAACGGCTCATCGAGCGGAAGTATCTTGACGATGCGGATCTTTGCGCACAGCAGTTCATGTATCTCTACAACGAGAGCCGCTATTCCGTGCGGCAGATTTTCGTCAAGCTCATGCAGCGCGGATTCGATAAGGAACTCATTCGCAGTGCGGTTCCTCCGGACACGGCGGAGCGCGAGGCAGCTGCGGCGGAGCGTGTGCTTGCGATGAAGTTCAAACCGACGGATAAGAAGCAAAAGATGATGGCAAATCTCTATCAAAAGGGCTTTTCCGTCGATACCGCCCATGCCGCCGTGCGTAATTTTACAGAAGGTGCAGAAGCATAACAGCAGAAAGGGACTTGCATGATGAATCAACCCGATGCCTCGGAAATGATTTTGGTGCTCGACTTTGGCGGACAGTATAATCAGCTGATTGCCCGCCGCGTACGCGAGAGCAGCGTCTATTGCGAGGTGCATCCGCACACGCTTTCACTCGCTGAGGTTCGTGCGCTTGCGCCGCGCGGCATCATCCTGACGGGAGGACCGAACAGTGTATACGGCGCGGAGGCGGTGACGGCGCCGAAGGAACTCTTTTCCATGGGGATTCCCGTGCTTGGCATCTGCTATGGGGCGCAGCTCATGGCTTATCTGCTGGGCGGAACGGTTGAGACCGCGCCGACGAGCGAGTACGGCAGAACAGAGGTGGACATCACGGGGCGGGATTCTCTCCTCTTTATGGGGATTCCGGAAAAGAACGTCTGCTGGATGAGCCATACCGACTATATCAGCGCTATGCCTGCGGGATTTGCCCTGACGGCGCATACGCCTGTCTGTCCGATCACGGCGATGGAGAACGCGGCACAGCGTCTTTATGCCGTTCAGTTCCATCCGGAAGTCATGCACACGGAGCACGGGAGTGAGATCCTGCACAACTTCGTCTACAACGTCTGTGGCTGCACGGGTACGTGGCGCATGGATTCCTTCGTACAGAAAACGATTGAGGAACTGCGTGAAAAGATCGGCGGCGGTCGTGCTCTTTGTGCCCTTTCAGGCGGTGTAGACTCCTCCGTTGCAGCCGTGCTGCTCTCCAAAGCCATCGGCAAAAATCTGACCTGCGTTTTTGTCGATCACGGGCTTCTGCGCAAGAACGAGGGTGACGAAGTGGAGGCAGTGTTCGGCAGCGCCGGTACTTATGACGTCAACTTTATCCGCATCAATGCGCAGGAGCGGTTCTATGAAAAGCTCAAAGGTGTTACGGAGCCCGAGCAGAAGCGCAAGATCATCGGCGCGGAATTTATCCGCGTGTTTGAAGAAGCGGCGCATGAAATCGGCGCGGTAGACTTCCTCATACAGGGAACGATCTATCCGGACGTGATTGAGAGCGGTCTCGGGAAGTCGGCGGTCATTAAGTCGCATCATAATGTCGGCGGTTTGCCCGACCATGTGGACTTTAAGGAGATTGTCGAACCGCTGCGGCTTCTCTTTAAGGACGAAGTGCGCGCGGCGGGGCGCGAACTTGGCATCCCGGATTATCTCGTGGATCGCCAGCCGTTCCCGGGCCCAGGGCTCGGCATCCGCATTGTCGGCGAGGTCACAGCGGAGAAAGTGCGGATCGTCCAAGACGCGGATGCGATCTATCGTGAGGAGATTGCACACGCCGGCCTGCAAAAGAATCTCGGTCAGTATTTTGCCGCGCTCACGAATATGCGATCCGTCGGCGTGATGGGAGACGGGCGCACCTACGACTATGCCGTTGTCCTGCGCGCCGTCGTCACGAGCGACTTCATGACCGCAGAGGCGGCACAAATTCCGTGGGAAGTGCTCTCCAAGGTCACGACACGCATCGTCAACGAAGTGCGCGGCGTCAACCGCGTTCTCTATGACTGCACCGGGAAACCGCCCGCAACCATAGAACTAGAATAAAATATGTCCCGGTGCTCTCCCGCGCCCTATGGATTCAAAAATAGATACATTAGACATCGTTTGAATAACAGTATTTAAGCGATGTCTTTTCTTTTGGTTTATATGTCCAAGAGATGGGACAACTGCTTTGATATGATAACAGCATCAAGGTTGGTTCTTATATTGAACTCAAACTTCGCAGATGAATAATCTGCTGTAACCCTTGAAATATCTATCGTCTTGGCAAATAAAATAGCATGAGCGACATCCATTTGGTATAAGTTTAAGTGTCAAACAAAAAACATCCAATGGAGGCTCATGCTATGAACAGTATAACACAAAACCACCAAGACGAGGAACTGCTTTCTAAGAAAATGCAGGTCTTTTTCCGTCGCTATCAAGTCAGTCGCATCCTCTGTGCAGCAAATGCGTACAAGCTTCGCGGCGTCCCTGTCCTTAGCATCTTCCTGCTGGTTTTCCGCATGGTGTTCCAGCAGCGTTCCGTCTACACGCAGATGCATCTCCAAAGGACCGCTATGCCTTTCGGCAAGGATACGTTCTACCGCTTCATGAACTCTTGCCGAATCCACTGGCGCAGGTTCACGACAGAGCTTGCCGCCGCCATCATTCATGCCACGCTCGCTCCCCTGACTCAGGCGGATCTCATCAACGTGCTCATCCTTGACGATTCCATCTACCATCGCCCCCGTTCCAAGAAGGTGGAGCTTCTCGCCCGTCTCTACGACCACGCCAAGAAGGAGTTCTCCTATGGCTTCCGCATGCTCACGCTCTGCTGGTCGGATG
>NZ_AUFU01000020.1 GCF_000426665.1 Centipeda artemidis DSM 19719
CTCTACACCCTTCCACGCGCACAGCTTTCTTAGGATCTCCCGGATTTCCAGCCGTCTCCCTTCGTAGAATACTTTTCGCCGATACTTCGGTGCAAACACAACGTGATACTTACAATTCCACTTTGTGTGTGCTAAACTATGCGTATCGGCATTTTGTTGTTTCGACATAATGCTGTTTCCTCCCTAGTGTCTTCACTATTTTTAAGCTGGCAGGCTTACGCATAGTTTAGCACACTGGGGATTTTCTGTTCACCGCTTAAGCTCTTTCCAACCACGCGACTATCGCGTGGTTTTCTTTATACAAAAAACCGACGCTGCTGCACGGCGCTCGACACGCTCATGCAGCAAACCTTGTCACTGTATACTATTTTCAAAACCTATCGTCGTCGACTTCCGCCTCATACGAGAGCACATCGCCCGTCACGGCGTCGATACGAAGCTCGTACTCCATCGTTCCCGCGTGGCACTCGACTTTATAAACGGGGCTAAAAGTCTGCCCGTCATTGCGGTACCGCTTATCATGGTCGCGCGTCTTGAGTTTGATCTCCCACATGCTCAGCTCCGACTCGTCCTTACCGATCGTCGCCGCAGTGATCGCGCGCACCTGCGCTTCATCAATGAGTTCGACACCCTGCTCCGCCGCCTGCGTACGTACCATCTCGGCACGTGCCTGCGCCTTTGCCGCATTGTGCGCCTCCGCCTGCTGCATGTGCATATATGCACCGCCTGCGGTCACGGTCGCGCAAAGCACGGCGGCCGCTGCGATCTTCTTGAGGTGTGCGGGGCTGAATACGTTTGCAAACGCTGCTTTGATACTCTTCATTTCCATGGTCATTTCCTCCTTGCCTTTCGGCATACATTTCTTTTTGTTCTTGTCGATGTCTGTATCATAGGCGAAAATATTAAACAAAATGTAAACACCGGAAAAACTTTTTAGAAATTCTTCACTTCCATGCAGATTTTTTACGTTGTTTCGGTTATAATGGCACTGGATAAGAGCAAAGATTCAGCCAAAAGGGGGTGCGGATGTGCATCTGCGGGATATTTCGCTCAAAAAGAGACTGCTGATCACGAACGCGCTCATGGTGATCATCCCCATCGTCCTCATGCTTACCGCGGGGACTGTGCTGCTCGGCGGCCTGCGTTATGTCGGTACGCTCCAGCAACAGGCACTCGCGCTCCTCTGGCCGGAGAAGGGTACCTCTCTTTCCGTGCAGTTCGCGCTGAGCTCTCTGCATGCCGAGGCAGAAAAAAAGAAGATTAAGCTCCATAATATTGAGAGTGATCTGCATCTCCTCGAGGGCGCGGGCGTCCACATCTCGGTCGAGCAGCAGGGCAAACGGCTCTATCTGTCGCCGGATACAGATCCCGGCGATCTGCAGCGCGCGGCTCTCGAAAAACACGGCCGGAAGGGCTCGTCGCTCATATGGGACAAAGACGGTCTCTTCTTCCGCTGGGAGAATCCGCGCAACGGCGTGCTCATCATCGGCGCGGGCGACGTACCGATGACCGGGAGTCCGGAGGAAGCGCTCTTTTCTCACGATGAACGAGATTTCATTTTGAACGCTCTGCTCATCCTCGTCCTTCTCGTGACATCCGCGGGCATCCTGCTGCTCGGCAGGTATCTCGCGCATATTCTCTCCGCGCAGATCCTCACGCCGCTCACCGAGATACGCGCGGCTGCCGCCGCTATGCAGCAGGGCGATTTTGACCGCGCACTCCCGGAGACGGGCGACGACGAGGTCGGCATGACCTGCCGCGCATTCGACGCGATGCGCAGGGATTTGAAACGTGCGCGGACGCGTGAGCAGCAGGAGGAGGAGCGCCGCAGAGAGCTGTTCATCGGCGTGCTCCACGATGTCGCGACGCCGCTGACTGCAATCAAAGGCTACGCAAGCGGTCTCCTTGAAGGGATTGCTGCGACCCCTGAAAAACAGCGCAAATACACCGAGCGCATCATCCATGCCGCCGAGACGATGGAAGGTCTCACAACACGCCTGCGCACATTCCTGCGGCTCGAGAGCGGGCAGTCTCCCTTCTCATGGGAGGACGTCGATGCCCGCGCCTATGTGCACACCGCCGTTGCCGAGGCTGCGGATGATTTTGCAGAGCAGGGCGTGTTCCTTTCCATGGCGGATACACCGTGCCGGGCAGTCATACGCATTGACCGCATGGAGTTTACGCGCGTCCTCCGGAATCTATGGGAAAACAGCGGAAAATACCGGCGCGGCGACAGCGCGCATGTGCGTATCTCCCTCGCGGAGGAGGCCGGCGTCCTTGCGATCGACATCGACGACGACGGCATGGGCGCGGCGCCCGAGGAGTTGCCGCGGCTCTTTGACAGTTTTTACCGCACCGACCCCGCACGCGCAAATGTTGCGGCGGGCAGCGGGTTCGGACTTGCCGTCGTGCGTCAAATCGTGACGGCATCCGGCGGAACGGTTCGTGCCGCAGCTTCGCCGCTTGGCGGGCTGCGTATCCATATAGAAATGCCCATTGCAGGGAAACAGAAAGACCAAGGTGATTCAGGATGACGAAGATTCTGCTTGTGGAGGACGATACGGACATCGCCGAACTGGAGCGGGATTATTTGGAGGCAAGTGGGTTTTCCGTGGATATTTCCTCCGACGGCGACGAAGGGCAGCGCATGGCGCTCACGGGCGATTATCAGCTGGTATTGCTCGACGTGATGCTGCCGGGTGCGGACGGCTTTGCCATCTGCCGCGCCGTGCGAAAGGAACTGGATATCCCCATCCTCATGGTATCCGCACGTCTCGAGGACATCGACAAGATCCGTGCGCTCGGTCTCGGTGCGGACGATTACATCGTCAAACCGTTCAGCCCGAGCGAGCTCGCTGCACGGGTAAAGGCGCACATCACGCGCTATAACCGTCTCAAAGGAGGCGAACCTACCGAGCCGATGTCGCTGCGATTCGGCACGCTCGAGATCCAGCCGTGGACGCATCGCGTCTTCGTCGCGGGACGCGAGGTGCATCTGGCGAGCCGTGAGTTCGAGCTGCTCCTCTTCCTCGCCGAGCATCCGCAGATCGTGTTCAGCAAAGAAACGCTGTACGATCGCGTGTGGGATCTCGACGCGATGGGCAGCACCTCCACCGTCTCCGTGCATATGAACCGCCTGCGGGAGAAGATCGAAGAGGATCCCTCCAATCCCCAATGGCTCCAAACGGTGTGGGGCTCGGGCTACCGCTTCAACAGTGAAGCGCAGAAAGCCGAGTAATATCCGTATGGATATCGTGAAATCGCTCTTCTATTTCTTGCTTGCCGGTATCTTCGAAATCGGCGGCGGCTACCTCATGTGGCTTTGGCTCCGCGGCGAAAAAAGTCTTCTGTGGGGGCTTGCGGGTGCCGTCGTACTCGCCCTGTACGGGGTCGTTCCAACGCTCCAGCCTGAGGGGGCGAGTTTCGGCAGAGTCTACGCGGCATATGGCGGCATATTTATCGCGCTCTCGATTCTATGGGGGCGCATTGTTGACGGCATACGTCCTGATGTATTTGACCTTGCGGGCGGCGCCGTCGCGCTGATCGGCGTATGTATCATCATGTACGCTCCGCGCGGTTAGCAGCATATTTCACGCATAGAAAAAGTGCCTGTTTGCAGGCACTTTTTTATTGGATCATTTTCTTATTTATTTTTCGTATGCGGCAAGCTATGCAGAAAGTCGCATAATACGCGCGCCTGATTCAGTTCCGGATCTTTTGCACCGTAGAGCAGTGTGACATTCTCCCCCGCGGCGAGATGCGCTGCGATCTCTTCGATGCGCGCGGGCAACTCTGCACTCGCCTCAAGTTCGGCACGGTACTTTTCCGTAAACGCGGCAAAATTCTCCGCTTTATGCCCGAACCATTTGCGCAGCTCCGGCGAGGGCGCGATGTCCTTCCACCATGCGCCGAGCGCCGCGTGCTCCTTTGAAATCCCGCGCGGCCAGAGCCGATCCACCAACACACGAAACCCGTCGTCCGGCGCAGGTGCTTCATAAACACGTTTGATCCGAATCTCAGCCATCACATTTACACTCCTCTCACTAAGAACTCCTGCACAGAGTATGCCTCACCCATACGCAGCGCATCGATGATGCGCGTGATACGCGGCGGCATCGTCCACGCCAGCGGCAGGAAACAGTCCGGGCAGGAATTATACATCACACACAGCTCATTCTCCGCAAGGCGCCGGAAGAGCTCGTGTTCCGCCTTGCGCCGCTCGTATTTGCGGGCGGCGCGCAAATAGCCGACGGTCGTCACCGCGCCCCATACGACGAAGAAATACGTCCATACGAAGTGCGGCAGAAACGGCGAGAGCGGCAGGTAAATGAGCGCCGCCGCAAGACCGCCGCCAAGCGCCCATAGGCCGATGGACGGACGCCGCTTGCCGCCCTCCATGGACTCAAGATCCTCAACCACTTGATAGAGATTGCTGTGTCTCGTAAAATATTCTTTCAGCCGCTCAAGCCCCTCGATCTGCGCGTTCAAATCTGCCGGCACATCGGTCGGTGTATTCGGCACAACCGCATCCGGCATGTTCATTCGGTGTTTTGCCGCCGTATCCGCAATAAAGCTCCATGTCTCGAGTTCGTCGTCGATCAGCGCGCGTCCCCCGCAGTGCGGGCAGATGCGCGTCAGTCCCGATATTTTTTCTCCGCATTCTTTGCATATCATTCGGTTGCCTCCTTTCTTCATCGTTTCAGTTCCGTTGATATATATTTCCATATATTAGCAAAAATTATTCTCATTGTCTAACGAAACCACGAAAAATTACGGGTATACATGCATCACTGCATATATACCCGCCGGTTATTCCATTTTGAGACCGTATGTTTATGAATCCTGCCGCCGCTTCACATGGTAGCCGAGCCAAAGGACGATCAGCCACACGGGCAGGATCGGCACGGCAAGCTGCATCCCCGGAATCTGCGCCATCATAAAGACGACGCCCGCAAGGAATACAAGGCAAATGTAGTTGATCCACGGATAAAACGGCGCGCGAAATTTAATCGCCGTGCCTTCACGCAGCATTTTTGCCCGGAATTTCAGATGTGTGACGACGATGGTCGTCCAGCTGATGACGGCAGCGCACGTCGCGATCGAGATGAGATAGAGGAACGCGTCCCCCGGGAAGAAGTAGTTGAGGAACACGACGATGAGCGTGATGCCCGACGAGATGAGGATCCCGAGCACGGGGACGCCGCGCCGCGAGAGGCTTTGCAGGACGGGCGGCGCATCACCGCGCTGCGATAGACCGTAGAGCATCCGGCTGTTGCTGTAAATCGCGGAGTTGTAGACGGAGATCGCTGCCGTCAGCACAACGAAGTTCAAAATGTGCGCAGCGGCGGGAATCCCGACGTTTTGGAAAATCTGCACGAAGGGGCTTGCCTCCATACCGACCTCGTTCCACGGCCAGAGCGCCATGAGCACCGCCATCGTGCCGACGTAGAAAATGAGGATACGCCAAATGACCTGATTGATCGCCTGCGGGATCGTGCGGTCGGGATCCTCCGCCTCGCCCGCCGTGATGCCGATGAGCTCGATGCCGCCAAAGGAGAACATGACGACCGCCGTTCCGAGGAAGAATCCCCACCAGCCGTTCGGCAGGAATCCGCCGTGCGCCCATAGGTTGCTCACGTTCTCGGGGAACGGCGCCCCCCCGACGAGCAGATAGCCGCCGAGCACGATCATGAGGACGATCGCCGTGATCTTCACGAGCGCCATCCAGAACTCCATCTCACCGTACGCGCGGACGTTGATGAGGTTCAGCGCGGTGATGACGACGAGACAGACGAGCGCGGAGATCCACTGCGGCAGATCAGGCAGCCAAAAATTCATATAGATGCCGACTGCCGCGAGCTCCGCCATCGACACAATGACGTAGTTGAACCAGTAATTCCAGCCGGAGAGGAATCCCGGAAAGTCGCCCCAGAATTTGCCCGCGTAGTGACTGAACGAACCGGAGACGGGTTCGTCCACCGCCATCTCCCCAAGCATCCGCATGATGAAGAAAATCATGACGCCGCCGAGGAGATAGGCGAGCATGACCGCGGGGCCCGCAAGCGCAATCGTCGACGCCGATCCGTAAAAGAGCCCCGTGCCGATGGCGCCGCCGAGCGCGATCATCTGTAGATGTCGGTTCTTCAGTCCGCGCCGCAGCGCGGGCGTATTTTCCTGTTCCTGCATCTTTTCTCCTGTGTCCTCTGTTATCCTCTCTGCCGCTCCTTGAGTGCCTGCTCCACCTCGCGCTTTGTGGTCTTTGCCTTCAGAGATTGACGCTTATCGTAATTGTGCTTGCCGCTCGCAAGCGCCAGCTCGAGCTTTGCCCGCCCGCGCTTAAAGTAAACTTTCAGCGGAATGAGCGTCATGCCCTTCTCGCGCGTCTTGCCGAAGAGCTTTAGAATCTCTGCCTTGTGCATGAGCAGACGCCGCACGCGCAGCGGGTCGTGGTTGAATTGGTTGCCCTGTTCGTAGGGGCTGATGTGCATGTGCTCGAGGAATACTTCCCCGTTCTTGATGTAGGCATAGCTGTCGCGCAGATTCGCGCGGCCGGCGCGCAGGGACTTGACCTCCGTCCCCACAAGCTCCATCCCCGCCTCATAGGTCTCGTGGATAAAGTAGTCGTGCCGCGCCTTGCGGTTCTCGCAGGCGATCTTCACGCTTTCGTTTTTCTTTCCCATAACGGTACCTCAGTCGGCGTTTCCTGTGCCGCCCTCCGTTTTACGATTCATGCGGCGCGCAGGACGCGGGGCGCGCCGTGGTTTTTCTGCGGTCTCTGCATCCGGTCTCTGTGTGCGGTAGCCCGGCGGATCCGGCCAGACGGCGCTGTTGAGCCCTGTGACGGTGACGCGGTGATAGTCGCGCAGACCGCGCTCCTCACCGCGCCCGCTGCCCGCTCCGGCGCGCGGGGCATCGCTGCGGCGGCGTTCGTTCCTATTGCCGCGTCCAGGACGTTCCTCCTGTGCCCCGGCCGGTGCTTTGCCGCTTTTTGCATGCCGGGCGGGTGCGCCGGCGCGAGCGGGCACGCTGTCCGCAGCTGCCTTTGCCGCGCGATCTTTACGCTGCGCGCTGCTGCCGCCCGTACCGTGGGCGCCGCGCGTCTTTTTGCGGCGTGTCTCAGGAGCGGATGGGACTGCCGCAATGATGTCTGCCGAGCCCTTTGGCTTTTTCTTCTGCGAGCGCTTTCCTTTTTTTGCGCCGTCCTTTGCCGCAGGCTTTTGCGCCGGTTTCTGCGCGGGCTGCTTCACCGCGCCCGGCTCGTAGACGCCGTTATCCTTCAAAACAAAGTCGAGCGTCCGCGCCTGTATATCGGCGCGCGTGATGATGATGGTCACGGTGTCACCGAGGCGGTAGCGCGTGCCTGTGCGCTCGCCAACCATCGCGTACTGCTCCTCGACGTAGCTGTAGTAGTCGTTCACCATCGTCGAGACGTGCACGAGCCCCTCGACGCCGTTATCGAGCTCGACGAAGATGCCGAATGCGGTCACGCCGCTGATGACGCCCTCGTAGGTCTCGCCGACGAACTGCGCCATGTACTCGATTTTCTTCATATCCGTGGTCTCGCGCTCCGCCTCGACCGCGATGCGCTCACGCGCCGAGGAGTGCTCCGCCGTCTCCGGCAGGATGGCGCGCAGCTTCTCACGACGCTCCGCAGAGATATGCCCCGTGGCGAACGTCTCGCGCAGGAGGCGGTGTACCATGAGATCGGGATAGCGGCGGATGGGAGAGGTGAAATGCGTGTAGTAGCGCGCCGCAAGACCGAAATGCCCGAGGCTTTGCGTGCTGTAGCGTGCCTGCTGCATGGAGCGCAGGGCAACCGCCCCGATGATGCGTTCCTCGGGTTTCCCCTTGACCTTATCGAGCACGCTCTGAATGTCGCGCGAGCTGACCTTGCCGTTCTCGTCGACGTGCAGGCGCAGACCGAGCGCCGTGAGGAGACTTTGGAACCGCTCGATTTTCTCGCTGTTTGGCTGCTCGTGCACACGGTAGACGAACGGTTCTTCCTTCAGCTCCATATGGCGCGCGACCGTCTCGTTCGCGATGAGCATACACTCCTCGATGATGGATTCGCCGAGGGAGCCGGTGCGCTTCTCGATGGCGATGGGATGCCCCTCTGCGTCGAGCTTGACCTTGATCTCCGAGAGTTCAAAGTCGATAGAGCCTCGGCGGTGACGCTTTGCACGCAGCGTATCGCGCAGATGGCGCAGCGTCTCGAGCATGGGTCGGATGTCCGCATTATCCGCGACGAACGGCTCTTCGCCCGCGAGCACCTTGTTGACGAGCGTGTAGGTGAGCCGGCGCGCAACGTGAATGACGCACGGCACGATCTCGTAGCTCTTTACCTCACCGTCCGCGCCAATCTCCATTTCGCACGCCATCGAGAGACGATCCACGCCCTCGTTGAGACTGCATATGCCGTTAGAGAGTTCCTTCGGGAGCATCGGAATGACACGGTCGACGAGATAGACGCTCGTTCCGCGCCGCGCCGCCTCCACATCGAGCGGCTCGCCCGCGCGGACATAGTGACTGACATCCGCGATGTAGACCCCGAGGAAGAATCCGCCGTCCTTCTCATACGCATAGATGCCGTCGTCGATGTCCTTCGTATCCTCGCCGTCGATCGTAACGATGGGGAAATCGCGCCGATCACGCCGCCCCGCATACTCCTCGGGGAGCGGGTTCTTCGGACAGCGCATCGCAGCCGCCGCGACCTCTATGGGGAATTTCTCATCGAGGTCATAGGCGCGCATCACGGCAAGCACATCGACGCCCGGATCGCCTGCGGTGCCGAGCACCTCCACCACGCGCCCCTCGGCGCTGCGGCGCTGCTCCGGCCACTTCGTAATCTCGACGACGACCTTACTGCCCGTCTTCGCGCCGTTAAAATCCTTTTTCAGGACAAATACGTCGCGCCCGATCTTCGCGCTGTCGGGCGTGACGAAGCCGAACGCCTTGCTGCGCTCGAACGTGCCGACAATCCGCGTATTCACACGCTCGAGGATACGGATGATCTCTCCCTCTCTCGCGCGCCCCGGCTGCTCGGACGGCGTGACGCGCGCCACGACGCGGTCGCCGTGCATCGCGGTCGCAAGAGCGCTGCCGGGCACGAACACGTCCGTCTCTTCCTCCGTATCGCGTACGTCGGGGATGATGAACCCGAACCCCTTCGGCGACATGGAGAGCCGCCCTACGACGAGGTTCATGCGGCTCGGCACGCCGTAGAGCCCGCTGCGGTTGCGGATGACGGCGCCGTCTGCCTCAAGTGCCGCCAGAGCCTCGGCAAAGCCCGGTACGTCCTCCCCGACGCCGCGCAGTCCTGCCGCCAGTTCATCCTCCTTCAGCGGGCGATAGGCGTCCTCCCGCATAAAGGCGCGGATGCGTTCTTTCACAATATCCAATTGTTCCTGTTCCATAATTTCCTCGTTTTTCCGTTCTTATCTGATCTTATCAAAATGCTCTTCGGCAGCGGATAGGAACTCCGCCGCCCGCTGAAAAACACGTTCCCGCACATGTGTATCGAGCGGCAGGAGATGCCCTGCATCCGGCAGGATGACCTTCTCCTTGACCGCACTTGCAACGTGCTCATAGAGATAATCCGCACTCCGCGGATCCGCCGTATGGTCGCGCGCCCCGTGCATGATGAGGATCGGCACATCGACGCGCGCCAGCTCCGCGCGTACCCGATCGATGACGCCCAGCACCTCGTGCACGGCAACGAGCGGCATCCGCCGATAGGTATTGTTCGCCCCCGCGGGGACATCGCGGAGTTTACGCCGCGCCTTCGGTACGCAGCGCATGCCGCACATATCGCGCGTCGGCAGATGCTCCAGCCCCTGCTCCGGGGCGATCAGGACGGGCGCACAGAGACTCACGACGCGCGCGATCTCTTTTTCCACCGAGAGCAGCATCGCAAAGACCGCACCCATCGAGTGACCGACCGCCGAGATATGTGTGCAGAGTCCGCTGAGGATCGCATAGCCGTCCCGCACCGAATCCATCCAGTCCTCGTGATCCGTGCGGCTCAGATCCTCGACCGTCGTCCCGTGCCCTGCCAGCCGAATCGCAAGCACTGTAAAGCCGCGCGCATTCAGATACTCCCCGAGCAGGCGCAGCTCTGCCGGCAGCCCTGTAAAGCCGTGAACGAGCAGCACGCCATGCCGTCCGCCCGGGAGCAAAAAAGGCTCCGCTCCTTGCAAATGCATGTCTGTCCCTCCCATTCCGGCATCCGCCTAGATGCACGCAATCGCCCCTCGCAGGGGTACAGCATCCTAACAAAGGCGCGCCCGTGCATGTTGAAAAAATCCCTGCACCGCGTCTGCGGCAACAGGGAAGCTCCCTATTCAAATCATCGAACTCAGACGACGCAGCAAATTTTTCGTCAGCTCGACATCCGCGCAATCACAATCGTAATCGCGGCAAACAGCACGGCAAACACCACGGTCACACGTGCCAGCAGCGCATCCATCCCGCGCGCCTTGCCTGAGAATACCGTATCGCCGCCGCCGTCGAGACCGCCCATGCCGGCAGACTTTGCTTCCTGTCCAAGCACGGACGCAATGAGAATAATCGCGACAATCGCGTCAAGCACCATTAAGAGTGTGAGCAAGAAAAAGCTCCTCCTTTGTCAATATGTTATCATACAGCGTTCATGATACCATAAAGAACGCCGTGCGCGCAAGGGAAATGTATCACCCCTGCGCCTCGTGTGCCGTCATCGCCGCTGCAAGCGCCGCACCGAGCCCCGAGCCGCCGCCCGCAAGCAGCGTATCGACGAGAGCCGCGTCCTCACCGAGCAGTTCCGAGAAGGCACGCATGATGTTTTCCGTAACGTGCGGCATTTTCTCATAGACGGAGCCGTCCACGGCAATGTGCTGGCGGCGGATTTTCCCTGCGCCCGCAACCTGCCACATCGTCCCCGCAAAGGTCGCCGTCATGAGGCGCACAGAGCGGACGACGATGGCATGCGCCAGCTCCCGCACGCGCGACGCATCCTCTTCCGAAAGCCTGCGTCCTGTCATCATCTCGACAATACCGGACGCACAATCCGCAGCGTCGCTCTGATCCTCAAGGATACGGCTGATGTCAACGCTCGTGAATCCATAGAGGCGCCCCTGTTCTCCGAGAAGTTCGGCAAGCGCCATGTCAAAAAGCGTGCCCATGTAGCGCCCCCCGACCATCTTTTCGAGCCGCTGCTCGCCCGGCTTTTCCGAGGCGGCGTCGAGCGCGATATCAAATCGGTTCGGCGTCAGCTTTTGAAAGCCGCCCGACTCCATGTTGAGGATCATCGGCTGCTGCGCACTTCCTGCGTACGGCTCAAGGTAGCAGGTATTGTGCCCCGTGGCGTAGATCGCGCCGATCTGTGTGTCCCCGTTGATATAGGCAGCGGAGAGCAGCACGGCGACCGTATCGTTGATGACGGCATTCGGCGTAACGTTCGCCAGCCCCCGCCGTACGAGTGCCTCCTTCAAGAGATCATTGACAATCGCGCCCTCAACCCCCTGCACGGCAAATTCCTTCGTCCAAATGATGAGCCGCGCATCGTTGATATTCGTCTGTGTGGACGGAAATGAAAAGGTGTGCCCGAGGAGATACGGCGTCTTTTGATCGCCGCCAACCGCCTCCTCGACGAGCCCTGCGAGAAAGTCAAACAACTGCTCTGCCGTCGCCTCTCCCCCGACATAGTCGTAGCCTCCGCTGACCTTGAGCGGTTTCGCAACATGACTCAATACCTCATAGCGTCCGCTGCCCTCCAGGCGATAGAGCAGCACGCGCACATTCGTCCCGCCGAAATCGAGCGCGAGATAGTCCCCGCGCTCCTCCCCCGTCGGCAGTCCAAGATAGGACGGCAGCATCCGCAGCGACGAATCGGACGAGCCCGCAAGTCCAAGGCGCATATCATGGCGAAAATCCGCCGCCACCCCACGCAGATGTTCCGCATCAACCGTAAACTGCGCGATGATGTCGGCAAAGTGCCTGCGATCAAAAGACATTCCCTATTCCTCCTTGTTGTCAGCGGATGTTCCCCCCTGCTCCGCCTCCGTATGCGGCAAACGCACTAGCACACGCGTAATGCGTACGCCGTCCACCTCCTCGACAAAAAACAATGTACCCGTATGCGCCGTCATATGCCCCACGCGCGGCGCCTCCCCAAGGCGGTCATAGATCCACCCGCCAATGCTGTCGACATCCTCGTCCTCGATGCGGATGCCGAGGAGATCGTTGACCTCCTCGAGCAGCAGTTTGGCGTCGATGGAGCCGAGATCCTCGCCGCGCCATTCGAGGCTCTCACGCTCCTCATCAAACTCGTCGCGGATATCGCCGACGATTTGTTCAACAATATCCTCGACCGTCACCATCCCCGCTGTCCCGCCGTACTCGTCAACAACGATGGCAAGCTGCGATCCCTGCGCCTGCATCGTGCGGAGCAGAACGCTGCCGTCCATGCTCTCCGGCACGATCAGAGCCTTCCTTATATAGCGGCGCAGATTGAGCGTTTCCCCGCGCACGAGCGGCGGGAGGAGATCCTTCACATGGATAAATCCGATGATGTGATCCTTGTCCTCGTAGCAGACGGGATAGCGCGTCTGCTGTTCCTCAAGGATGGTCTTGATGCGTTCGGCAGGCGTATCGTCGAGGTAGAGGCAGATCATATCCGTGCGCGGCACCATGATCTCACGTGCGTTCAGCTCCGTGAACGAGAATACATTGTCGACGAAATCCGCCTCTGTGCTGTTGATGAGACCCTGCCGGTAGCTCTCCTTCATGAGCAGGCGGATCTCCTCCTCCGTGTGCGCATCCTCGTTCTCCCCTGTCATCTCATATCCGAGATGTCGGCTGATGTGGTTTGCAACGGTATTGAGTATCCAGACGAAGGGCTTCATGACTTTGCCAAAGAGCACCATCGGGAACGCGATCGCGAGCATGATGCGTTCCACGTTCGCGATCGCCATGGATTTCGGCGTCAGCTCGCCGAGCACGATGTGCAGTGATGTGATGAGCGAAAACGCAATTGCGAGCGCGACCGTATGCCCCACATCGTCGGACAATCCTACGCTGCGCGTCAGCGGCAGGATGAGCTGCGCAACCGCAGGTTCGCCGACCCAGCCGAGCCCGAGTGAGGCGAGCGTAATGCCGAGCTGCGTTACGGAGAGCGAAGAGTCAAGATGATCCGTGAGCTGCTTGGCGTATTTCGCACGGCTGCTGCCCTCGGCGATCATCGTCTCAAGACGCGAGGAACGCATCTTCACGCAGCAGAACTCCGCCGCAACGAAGAAGCCGTTCATGAAGATCAAAAAGACAACCAGCAATAAATCGAGTATTGTGGGCACTATGTCCACGGGATGAGTCCTCCTTCAGGAAATCGCGGCGCGTTATTTCGCCGGCAGCGTCTTTAGTTCCAGTTCCATGCGTGCGGCGAGTTCCTTCAGCCGCGCCATTTCCTTATCGTCCGCAAGCGTTACGACCGCACCCGACTTGCCCGCACGCGCTGTCCGGCCGGCGCGGTGGCGATAGGTACGCACGTCCTCCGGAAGATCAACATTAACGACATAGTCAACGTCCTCAATATCGAGTCCCCGCGCCGCGAGGTCTGTCGCAATGAGAAGCTCGGCACGTCCCGCACGGATGGCGTCGAGCGCGGCGCGCCGCCGATCGCGGCGTTCCTGCCCGAGGAGAGACACGGCGCGAATGCCCTCGTAGCGCAGTTTTTCCACCGCGCGTTCCGCGTCAAATCCGCGTCCGACAAAGACGATCCCCCGCCGAATCGGCAGACGCCGCGTCAGCTTTTGTACTGCCTTTATTTTATCACGAAACGCGGCGCGATGATAGTAGTTTTCACAGGTTGTCTGCGCGTCCTCCACGCGAATGATGCGCGGAGCAAAGAGTCCATCCGCCGCGCGAATCGCCGCCGTCGGGGCGGTCGCGGAGAGCAGGAGCGCCTGTCGGTTCTGCGGGAGGAGGCGAATAACGGCGCGCACATCGTCCGCGAGCTGTTTACCGAGCAAGCGGTCGAACTCGTCGAGGACGAGGATCTGCACATCCGAGAGGCGCAGCTTCCCCATGCGGCTGAGCTCCAAGATGCGCGCGGCTGAGCCCGTGACGATCTGCGGCTTTTTCTTCAGTCCCTCGATCTGCCGCTTGATATTCGCGCCGCCGATGAGCGCCTGCACCGTCAGCGGCAGCTCCACCGCCTGCACGAGCGTGCGCGCCGCGTCCGCAATCTGTACGGCGAGCTCGTGCGTCGGTGCGAGGATGAGCAGCTGCACCGCGCGCAGGTTCATATCAATACGCGCGAGGGACGGCAGGAGATAGGCAAACGTCTTGCCCGTTCCCGTCGGCGCAGCGCCGACGAGGTTTTCGCCGCCCCCTGCAGCGGGGATGAACGCCTCCTGTATCGGCGTCGGCTCTTTGATGCCGCGCTTTTCGAGCGCTGCGGCAAGTTGCTGCGGAACGCCAAGCTCTCTGAACGTACTCATATCATCCTCCAAAAAACAACGCGTCCATCTCCGCCTGCTCATCCGCCGTCGGCGTATAGAAACGGCGCGCAACAGGCGCCGCAGCCGGCGTATCGGGGCGGGGGGCGGTGAACGAAGGAGCCGAGTTCGGTGCATTCGTATCGTGCGGTGCACTGCCCTGTGCGGTGGGAATACGTTTCCCTGTGAAATCGGGGACACCGCGCTTGTCGTTCGCCGTCATGCGGCACTGCGGGTACGCGGAGCAGCCCCAAAAATCGCCGTGCTTCCCCTTGCGTTTGGTCATCACTCCACGCCCGCACGCGGGACACGGCACACCGCCGCCGCCCGCGATCTGCGACCGTGCCGCCGCCGCGCAGAGATCGCGTGCAAAATTCGCTTGCCCCGCAAGGAACTCCTCAGGGGTTCCCACGCCCGCCGCCATGGAGTGCAGTTGATCCTCCCAGATCGCCGTTGCGTCCGGATAGGTCATCGTATCGGGCAGCGCGTCGATAAGCAGATAGGCGGCATCCGTCGGCGTCAGCACCTTTTTCTTCCCCGCCGCATGCAGGAATCTGCGCCGGATCAGATCCTCGATGATGCTCGCGCGTGTCGCCTCCGTCCCGATGCCCGAGACGTCGCGCAGCATCTTCTTCGCCGCCTCGTCCTTGACGTATTTGTGGATTTCCTTCATGCCCTGCAGGAGCGTCGCCGGCGTGAACCGTGCGGGCGGCTTCGTCTGCCGCGTCCCGAGCTCGCCGGAGACATAATCCGCATGATCGCCTTTCTTCATCGGCGGCAGGACGGCACTCTCCTCGTCGTCTTTCTCCGCGTCGTCCGTCTCCGCCGTCTTTCCGGTGCGATACATCGCGCGCCAGCCCGCCGCGCGTTCCGTGCGCCCGCTCGCGGCGAATGTCTCGCCGTGATAGGAGAGCTCGACCTTCGTCCGGTCGTAGACATAGTTCGGATAAAACTGTGCGATATAGGCGCGCGCGATGAGCTCATAGATACGCCGCTCGATTTCGCTCAGGCGTGCGGGATTCGCCGCCACCGTCGTCGGGATGATCGCGTGATGCGCCGTGATCTTCTCATCGTTCCACGCGCGCGACTTCTTTTCCGCGTCCGCCGCCTGTGCCCACGCCGCCAGCGGAGAATCCGAGAGTCCCGCGAGGTTGGAGAGGATCTTCGGCGCATCCTTATGCTGACTCTTCGGCAGATACTCCGCGTCCGAACGCGGATAAGTCGTCAGCTTCTCCTCGTAGAGTTTCTGCGCTGTGTCGAGCACCTGCTGCGGCTCGTAGCCGTACCGCTTGCCTGCGAGCACCTGAAGCGCTGAGAGCGAAAAGGGCAGCGGCGGCGGCTCCTCCACCTTCTTGCGCTCGTATTTGACGACCTTTCCGTCCTGCGGTTCATCGCCAAAGCTTGCAAGCGCCGCGCGCGCCGCCGTCTCATCGACGAGCCGCCCCTCGGGATCGAGCGGCGTGCGCTCCTCCGACGGCTTCCACCGCGCACGAAAAGACTCGCCCGTCCCCGCATGTTGAAAGAGCGCATCGAGAAGATAGTACGTCGCGGGTTTGAAGTTCTCGATCTCCCGCTCCCGCCGTACGACGAGCGCGAGTGTCGGCGTCTTAACCCTGCCGATGGGGAGCACGAGCCGATCATGTCCCGCACGCCGCGCCGCGAGCGTATAGGCGCGCGAGAGATTCATCCCGATGAGCCAGTCCGCGCGGGCACGTGCAAGCGCCGACAGTTTCAGCGGGAGGAAGTCCGCGTTGTCGCGCAGATCGCCGAGGGCATCATGTATGCTCTTATCGTCAAGCGCATTGATGAGGATGCGGCGCACGGGCTTTTCATTGTGGAGATAGTCGAGCACCTCGTCTACGAGCAGCTGCCCCTCGCGGTCGGGATCGCCGCCGTGCACGATCTCGTCCGCACGCTCGATCAGCCCCTTCACGACGGCGAACTGCTGTGCCGCACTCTCATTCACAACGAGCCGCCACTCTTCGGGCAGGATCGGCAGATCCTCCGCACGCCAGCGTTTGAGCCGTGCATCGTACTCCTCCGGCTCCGCCTGCCGCAGCACATGACCGAAAAGCCATGTCACCACACCCGCGCCCGTTTCGATACAGCCGTTTCCCTTGCGGTGCGGTTGCGGCAGACAGGCGGCAAGCGCGCGCCCGACGCTCGGTTTCTCCGCGATATAGAGCCTCATGCAAACACCTTCGACAATGCCCAAACGAGAATGGCAATCCAAAGGACAAGCACCACGATGGACGCGATAAACACTATCGTTCCGTAACGCGTAACGCGCCGCTCCGTCTCCTCGCGCACAGCGGGCGGCAGCATCCGCACAAGAAACTCCGTCGCCGCAGGGAGAATCACCGCATCATCGAGCGCCCCAAATACAGGAATCGCGTCAGGGATGATATCGATCGGACTGATGAGATAGAGCAGAGCAAGCGGAAAAAGTACCTTCACCGCCGTCGGCGTATCCCGCCGCAGCATCGCAAAGAGCAGCACCGCAATATCGCGCCGCAGCGCCTGCAAAAGTGTCACAAACCGTATCATAAGAACCTCCATCCACACATCGTTTGTCCTTGTAGTATACCACCCCCGCGCAATGCTTTCAAATAAAAGAACCGTACGCAAGACGCGGTCGTTTCGCGCACGTATTCCCACAACATGAATGCATTGCAAGACTTTCTTTATAACGCAATATCAAGAAAAGCCGTGTATATTTATTAAATATAAAACTTCACAAAAACGAAGGAGGTTCTCCCTATGATCGTAATCGACGCAGAAAACACATGGAGCATGTCGGTCAAGCAAGAGGTGCTCAATGAACTCGCATGGTCGATTGTCGCAGACATTCGGCGCGATTACAGTGCGGCAGAAGCTGCACGGACCCCGTTTCTCAAATCCATACATGCGCAATGCATCCGCGACATCGATCGGCTCGCCGTGACCTCCGACCCGGTCGAGCTGTTTCAGATACAAGGACGGCTGAGAGCATTCAAAGAACTGCTGCGGGACGAGGAGGAATAACGATATGGCATACGAATTTACCGCGCGCGATGTGGAGACCGCTGCCGATTTCATTTGGAAAGATTTCGTATCCTCACATACGCCTGCCGCACATCCCAAGGCATTTTTCCTCGGCGGTCAGCCGGGCGCCGGAAAGAGCATCATCAGCGTACGGCTCAAGAACGCGCATCCCAATACGTTCTTTGTCAATCCGGACACCTACCGAAACTATCATCCCCAATACAAGGCAATCTGCCGCGCGCTCGGTACCGCCGCCGTTGCGGAAACAGGAAAATTCTCCGGCGCCGTCACCGAGCGCCTGCTTGATATGCTCTTGGAACAGCACTATAACATCATGGTCGAGGGGACGTTCCGCACGCTTGAGGTGCCGCTCCGTCTCGCACAAGCGCTCTCGGCAAAGGATTACGCCTCCGAGATTCATGTCATCGCTGTGTCAAGCGATGCGAGCTACATCGGCACACTGGATCGTTATTTCATCGGCTGTATGGAGGACATCGGCCGTGCCGTAAACAAGGAGCATCATGATCTCGTCGTGAAGGTTCTGTCGAAGAACCTCACGGGACTCGCCGAAAGCGGACTCTTCTCCTCTTACCATGTGCATACGCGTGAAAGTGAAGTCCTGGCGGCCGATACCGCCGCGGACTTCCTCCAACAATTTGACCGGGAACGAACACGCCCCCTCACGCAAAATGAGACAGCACAGCTCAAGGAACGTATTAATTTTGTAAAAAATTCCCTCGCCCGCGCGGAAGAGCGTGGACTGACCGAACTCGCGGAAACGCCCGTCTCTGTCATTCGGCAAGCGATTGCGGAAATCGAAGAACGGCACAACTTATCGTTCTAAAGCTGCACCCTCCTCAACAATCTCAAAATATTTCTCCGCGTGTCCGCAGATGTCCGACTGCTCTTCCACCTGCAAATAGATACCGCCGATTGTCACCCGATCATGGGAAATATACAGCGTATATCCCCCGTCGTAGGGAAGATAATATGCGCAAGCAAAGTACCATGTGTCGCCCGCCTCAAAAAGACTCCCGTTATAGTCCGTAAAACTCTTGCGGACGCGCACGCGGTCGCCGGCACGGAGATGCATAAAATCAAAGCTCTTATTGACGGCATCATCGACTGTCCGCGCATAGTCGCAGGGCGTCAGTGTTTCGCGCAGACGTTTCAGCTCTGCGGCACGCGCCTTCGCATTGCGTTTCTCGCGCAGCTTGTCACGTACGCATTGATAAATGACGGTGACGATAACGCAGCCCACGGCAAGAAGGATGCCCGCGCTCAATATCCCCAACACAACGTGACCGAAATCGAACATACCGCACCTCCCACATCACAGAAACCGAAATCCCGCCAATGCAAAAGACCGCCGCGCACGGAGCGCGGCGATCCCATGGTCGGTGATTTATTTATTTGAGCGTAACAAGCGGTTTGCCCGTCATTTCCTTGGGAATGGGCAGTCCCGCGAGCGTCAGCAGGGTCGGCGCGATGTCGCAGAGGGCGCCGGTGTGGACTTCCTTCACGCGGTCGGAGACGACAATGAACGGCACGGGGTTCGTCGTGTGCTTCGTAAACGGCTGATTCGTCTCGTAGTCCCACATCTTGTCCGCGTTGCCGTGATCCGCCGTGATGCAGACCTCTCCGCCAACCTCGTGGATGGCGTCAACGAAGCGTCCAACACAGGTGTCGACGGTCTCGACCGCCTTGACGACGGCGGGAACAACGCCCGTGTGCCCAACCATGTCGCAGTTCGCATAGTTGAGGATGATGAAGTCGTATTTGCGCGATTTGATCGCCTCGACGACTTTATCCGTGACCTCGATCGCGCTCATCTCGGGCTGGAGATCGTAGGTCGCAACCTTCGGGGAGTGGACGAGGATACGGTCTTCGCCCTTGTACGGTGTCTCGACGCCTCCGTTGAAGAAGAACGTGACGTGCGCGTACTTCTCGGTCTCGGCGATGCGCAGCTGTGTCATGCCGAGATCCTGCACATACTGACCGAATGTGTTGTCGATGCTCTCCGGCGGGAACGCGACAAGCGCGTTCATGCCCGCCTCGTATTGGGAGAATGTGGCAAACGGAATCTTCAGCGATTCGTCACGCTTGAACCCGTCGAACGTCTTATCCACAAAGGCGTGCGTGAGCTGGCGCGCGCGGTCGGGGCGGAAATTATAGAAGATCGCGCCGTCTCCGTTCTTCATCCCGGGATAGCCCGCGACAACGAACGGAACGACAAACTCGTCCGTCACGCCTTCGGGCTTTTCGCTTGTATCGGCATAGGAGGCGAGCAGGCCTTCGACGGCCGAGGGTGCAATTGTCTTCGCCTTGGCGTGCGCGATCGCCTCATAGGCGAGCTGCTCGCGCTCCCAGCGGTGATCGCGATCCATCGCATAATAACGCCCCGCAACGGTCGCAATCTTGCCTTCGCCGATCTCCGCCGCTTTCTTCTCCACAGCCTCGAGATATTCCTTCGCGCTCTTGGGCGGGACGTCGCGCCCGTCGAGGAACGCGTGGATCCAGACGGTCTTGATCCCCTCGCGATGCGCGAGTTCGAGCGTCGCAAAGAGATGATCTTCGTGGCTGTGTACGCCGCCCGGGGAGACAAGCCCCATCACATGCAGTGCACCGCCGTTCTCCTTGACGCCGCGCACGATCGTGAGCAGCGCTTCGTTCTTAAAGAAGTCGCCGTTCCTGATGTCGCGCGTGATGCGCGTGAGCTGCTGATAGACGATGCGCCCTGCGCCGATGTTCGTGTGACCGACCTCGGAGTTGCCCATCTGTCCGTCGGGCAGTCCGACGTATTCGCCGGAGGCGTTGATCTCGCTGTGTTTATACTTCTTGAGCAGTCCGTCGATGACGGGCGTCTTTGCCATCGCAATGGCGTTGTATTTCATGTCGTTCGGGTCGCCGTCGCCGAATCCATCCATGATGATGAGGGCAACCGGGGCATTTTTCAGTTTTGCCATGATGAACTCTTTCTAAGAGCAATGTGCTCGCAGAGGAAATCAGAAATTGACGATCGCAGCGAAATCCTTCGCCTTGAGCGCCGCGCCGCCGACGAGCGCGCCGTCGACGTTCGGTTTCTCCATGAGTCCCGCGATCGTCTCGGGCTTTACGCTGCCGCCGTACTGGATGCGGATCGCATTTGCCGCAGCTGCGCCGTATTTCGCTTTAACGGTCGCACGAATATGAGCGCAGACTTCTTCCGCCTGTTCAAAGGTTGCGGTCTTGCCCGTACCGATCGCCCAGATCGGCTCGTAGGCGATGACGAGTTTCGCGACCTCCTTCGACTTAAAGCCCGCGAGCGCAGCCTCGATCTGATACGCAACGTAGGCGAGATACGTCCCCGCTTCGCGGATCTCGAGCGATTCGCCGCAGCAGATGATCGGCGTGATGCCTGCCGCATACGCCGCGTGCGCGCGTTTGTTGACGCCCTCGTTCGTCTCGCCGAAGTAGTCGCGGCGCTCGCTGTGTCCGAGAACGCAGTAAGAGACGCCGATCTCCTTGAGCATGTCGGTCGAGATCTCGCCCGTAAAGGCGCCGCTCTTTTCCCAGTGCACATTCTGTGCGCCGACCGCGATATTTGTCCCCTTCGCCGCCTCGGTCACGGCGGCGAGCGCCGTTGCCGTCGGGCAGACGACGACCGTCGCCTTAGCGCCCTTCACGAGCGGCGCGAGTTCCTTCACGAGCTCCGTTCCTGCGGCAATCGTGTTGTTCATCTTCCAGTTGCCTGCAATAATTGGTGTTCTTGCCATATTTGAATCCCCTCTTCCAAGTGAAAACAACAAATTACTTATTCGCGATGGCATCGATGCCCGGGAGCACCTTGCCCTCGAGGAGCTCGAGTGTTGCCCCGCCGCCCGTCGAGATATGCGAAATCCGGTCGGAAAGCCCGGTCTTTTTCAGCGCCGCGATGGAGTCGCCGCCGCCGACGATAGACGTCGCCCCCTCCTTCGTCGCCTGCGCAACGGCGTGAGCGACCGCCTCCGTCCCCTTTGCGAATGCGTCGAACTCAAAGACGCCCATGGGTCCGTTCCAGATAACCGTCTTTGCGCCCTTCAAGGCCTTCACATACTCTTCGGACGTCTTCGCGCCGCTGTCGAGCGCCTGCCAGCCGTCAGGCACCTTGTCTACGTCGACCGTCTGCGTCTTGGCATCCGCCGCGAACTTATCCGCGATGACGAGATCGACGGGCAGGACGACCTTCACGCCCTTCTTCGCCGCCTTTTCAAGCAGTTCCTTCGCAAGCTCGATCTTGTCCTTCTCGACAAGCGAGTCGCCGATGGGATAGCCCTTCGACGCGTCAAAGGTGTGCGCCATGCCGCCGCCGATGATGATGGTATCGACCTTGTCGATCATGTTCTCGATGACGCCGATCTTATCCGAGACCTTCGCGCCGCCGAGAATGGCGACGAACGGGCGCTGCGGCGCTTCGAGCGTCTTGCCGATGTAGTTGATCTCCTTCTCCATGAGGAAGCCCGCGACCGTCTCGAGATCGGCGGTGATGCCGACGTTCGATGCGTGTGCGCGGTGTGCGACACCGAACGCATCGTCCACAGCAACATCCGCCAGCGCAGCGAGCTGCTTTGCAAAGGCGGGGTCGTTCTTCTTCTCCTCCTTGTGGTAGCGGAGGTTTTCGAGGAGCAGGACTTCGCCCAGCTTCAGCGCGCCCGCGGCTTTCTCCGCTTCGGGACCAACGCAGTCGGGCGCCCATTTCACCTCTTTGCCGAGGAGCTCGGAGAGACGTGCGACAATGGGCTTCGTCGAGAATTTTGGCTCGCGCGCCTCGGTCGGACGCCCGACGTGGCAGGCGAGAATGACCGCCGCGCCGCCGTCGAGGAGATAATTGATCGTCGGCAGCGTCGCGCGGATGCGCGTGTCGTTCGTGATGTTCTGGTTCTCGTCCATCGGCACGTTGAAATCCACGCGGACAAAGACTTTCTTGCCCTTGACGTTGATGTCGCGAATGGTCTTTTTGTTCATATTGTCCCCTCCATAAATGAAAATCGAGGTTCGGCCCAAACGTTCGGCCGGACCTCGAAAGATCGTGCTTATTTCATTGTGAAGTTTTAGCCGAGCTCAGCAAAATACTTGATCGTGCGAACCATCTGGCTCGTGTAGCTGTTCTCGTTGTCGTACCACGAAACGACCTGAACGAGCGTGTTGCCGTCGCCCGTGTCGCTGACCATCGTCTGTGTCGCATCGAAGATCGAGCCGTAGGTCGTGCCGATGATGTCGCTCGAGACGATCTCGTCTGTGTTGTAGGCAAACGACTCCGTCGCTTCCTTCTTCATCTGCGCGTTGACCTGATCAACCGTGACCTTGCCCTCAACAACGGCATAGAGGAGCGTCGTGGAGCCCGTCGGGGTCGGGACGCGCTGTGCCGCGCCGATGAGCTTGCCGTTGAGTTCGGGGATGACGAGACCGATTGCCTTCGCCGCGCCCGTCGAGTTCGGAACGATGTTGAGTGCGGCGGCGCGGCTGCGGCGCAGATCGCCCTTGCGCTGCGGACCGTCGAGCACCATCTGGTCGCCCGTGTAGGCATGGATCGTCTGCATGATGCCGCTCTTGATCGGTGCGAGGTCATTCAGCGCCTTTGCCATCGGAGCAAGGCAGTTCGTCGTGCAGGAAGCCGCGGAGATGACCTTGTCATTCTTCGTCAGCACCTTGTGGTTGACGTTGAATACGACCGTCGGGAGATCATTGCCCGCAGGCGCCGAGATGACGACCTTCTTTGCGCCCGCCTTCAGGTGCGCCTCAGCCTTTGCCTTTGCCGTGTAGAAGCCCGTGCACTCGAGCACAACGTCGACGTCATGCTTGCCCCACGGAATCTGTGCGGCATCCGCCTGCGCATAGATGTTGATCTTCTTGCCGTTGACCGTGATGGAGTCCTCGCCCGCGGTCACGGAGTCCGCGTACTTATAACGCCCCTGCGTGGAATCGTACTTCAGGAGATGTGCGAGCATCGTCGGGCTCGTCAAATCGTTGATGGCGACGACCTCATAGCCGGGCGCATCGAACATCTGACGGAACGCGAGACGGCCGATACGACCAAAACCGTTGATAGCAACCTTGACTGCCATAAAAAT
>NZ_AUFU01000021.1 GCF_000426665.1 Centipeda artemidis DSM 19719
ACTTCCATCCGCTGCAAGGTGGAGCATCCGTTCCTCATTGTGAAGCGGCTGTTCCAAGCGGGCAGGACAAGGTATCGTGGCATCAAGAAGAACCTGCTCCGTTACTATCTGCTCTTTGCATCGGCGAACCTCGTCATGTGTTTGAGGGCAGGAAGGCAGAGGGCGTTCTGCATGACAATGGGATAAGTGCGCCCTTTTTCCAAAATTTCCCGGTGAAATGGGCGATTCGGGGAAGAAAAAGGGGCAATGAGAGCAGTGTTGCACGCTCTTTTGTATTGCAATTTGTGAAATTTGTGTCTGCGGATCAGCTGGCTGTGATTATCCACTATTTATCAGTGATTCCTTTATATAAGAAACTGATAGGAGGAGATTCTATTGGCACGGGACGCGGAGAGGATGGGGCGACGCAAGGGCGCTCCTTTTACGCCCTTTATGAAGCATTATGATTTGCTTCGCTCTTTTTTGCGCCGTATTTCGTACGGTTGTTATGCGCGCGCAGATTTTATTGCGCTTGGTGTGAGCGGTCGTTCTTATGATGATCTGCGTCGACGTATGGAGGTGTTCGTGCCGGAGATGTATGTGAGGAAGTCCCGTCATAAGAACGTGCAGAATGTGACGCTCCGGGGAGATGCCTATCTGTCTTCAAATAATTATTTGATTCATTCGTTCCGCTGTGCCGGCTTTACAAGTCCGATACAGGTCTTTTGTTTGCTTTCCATTCTACAATATGTACAGACGTTAGATCGTTCAGTGCCGCGGGTAGAGCTGCTGAACCGGTTGGCTCTTGGTATGCCCGACTTGAATGAGTCGACGCTGCGTTCTTATCTTCGTCTCCTTTGTGAGGTGGGACTCCTGCGCCGTACATCTATGGGGATGGCTCAATTTACTGCTGTGAAAAATCCGCTGCGTACTCTCTCGGCGGAGGATGCACGTCTCTTGCGCTTTGCTATGGTATTCTACCGGCAGGCTGCGCTCGTTGCTGTTCCGGGCTATGATCCGGCAGATGTGCTTGATCGGTCATTCCCTCCTGCGCCGACCGAAACGCTATGGTTATTCAAAAATGCGCCTGCGGTGCGCATTCTCGATGACGCTGTTCTCCTGACCTTGATCTCTGCGATCGAGCGGAGGGAGGCAGTGTCTTTTTGTTATGAAGGCTCTGCACTGTGCAGGACGATGATGCCGTATACGCTATCGGTTCGCACATCGGATCAACGGCGATATGTGACGGGAGTGGAGGGAGGTACTCAGCTCTCGCTGCGTATTGATAAGATGTCCGATGTGCGTGTTGTGAGGGCATCAACACGGAGACAGAAGGCGCGCGCAGGAGGAGATGAAAAGCGTGAGGCAGATACGGAGATTGCTCTGCGTCTTTGTTTTGATTCGGCGGCGATGCGACGTGCGCTCTCTGCGCGAATTCGGGTGCAGTTTCCTTTGGCTGTATTTGTACGTGAGAAAAGTCATAGCTGTACGGTGCATTTTGCTGCGCGAGATCCGCGTTCCCTGGCTCCTTTTCTCAGAACGATGTATCCCTACTGCGCCGTTATTGCTCCGGAGTCTCTGCGCAGCTATATGTTAAAAGATGTGAGGGAGGCTTTACGGCGGTATGAGTGATTCTATTTTTCCTCTCTTTCATGCGTTCAGGGGTGCGCTTTGGTTTGCGCTCGTCCGGGTGATCCACGAGGCTGTGGGCGGGTCAGTTTGTTCGCGTGAGATGCTGCGCGCTCGGCTTGGCGCTCTCTGTCCTGCGTGGCGGGAGTTATCCGCCCGGATGCAGGACGGTTTTATGGATGCGCTCTTTGATTTTAATGCGGCAGGGCGTTATGTGGGGCTGCGTCTTCCGTATTCGGACGTGGATGTGACGCTGCCGCCGATGCAAACGGAGCTGCGTTGGATCAAGACGATGGCGCTCGATATGCGCTATCCGTTTCTGCTGCCGCGGGAGCTGCGCAGGCGGCTATGTGCACTGCTGCCGAATGTTGATCCACTCGTTCCTCTTCTCTCTGTGCCCACGGGTCAATGCGGCAACATGCGTGTGATGCGGCACATAGAGACACTGCGCACGGCTTTTCTCGAACGCAGGCAGGTGTTTTACCGGATGAAAAAGTGCGGCGGGGATGTGCAGGAGGGTACTGTATCCCCTTGCCGTATGGTGTATGATCTGTCGAGCGATGTGTATATGCTGCTTGTTTGGGATGCGGTGGAGGGAGGCATCCTCAAGCTGCGTCTGTCACAGTTCTCTGCAGTTCGATGCGTCGAGGCGCCGATTCCTGAGGATATGGAAGCGATATTTCAAGCGTTTCTCAATAAAAAACGCCGCTCTCTGCGTCTGCGTGTTCACGAGCGGAACAATGCGGTGGAGCGGTGTTTTTTGCTGTTTGGTTCGTATGATAAGGAGGCGTACCGGGAGGGTCGTTCGTATGTGCTGACGGTACGCTATTATGCGTTCGATACGCGGGAGGTGTTCGAGAAGGTTTTATCGCTGGGGGCGGCGGTGGAGATTCTTTCACCCACGGTATGGCGGGAGCGGATGCGAAATGTGCTGCGGGAGACGGCGGCGCAGTATGAGCACAATTAAGCGATAACAAAGCGATGCCGCCGTATGTTGTTAGAGGGCACGGCCAACGCCGTGCCCCTACGGGGGCGGCGTTGGCTGTTCCGTTTGCGGCAAAAGTGTTGCGCTACCGTGATGTCCCCAAGGAGTTGTTCTCCGCATTAATGTTTATATTTTTTCACGAGTTCATCAAGGTCGTCAAGTGCGTCATTCATGCAGCCTTTGAGTGCATCGACGGAGGTGAATTTTCCCCTGTCTTTGCGGGCGTGGTTGACGTGGTTGCGCTCGTCGCGAAGCTCTTGGTAGTGCTCGATGAGGGCGTCCATCTCTGCGCCTGTCATCGGGGTTTCGACGAAGCCTTCTTTGCACAGGAATTTTAACTTAAATGCAGGATCTCGTTCCGCACGGCAAATTTTACTTTTCCATTGATCTCTATTGAGGTTCGCAAAGACGTTCCACAATGCGGTCACCGAGACGTGGCTACTCTCCAAATCAATCTTTTTAGCAACGTCAGGCAACGATTTCGGTTTGATTTTTGCGTGGATTTCTTTGTATTTTTGTACGGCTTTGCTGTCGCTATCGAGTTCGTGTTCCCCTGCTGCGCTGGCGCTCAGGAGGTCTTCGATCCATGCGCACAATTCGTCTTTTTCGGCAATGTGCATGTATTGATCTTCTAATTCCTTCACTAGATTCTCGATGATCTCTTGCGCGGCGCTCCATTCTATTTTTTTGTCTTCAAATATTTTTTTAACGGTCTCTGCCGCACGTCGTTTTTCGCTTCCTTCACAGGATGCCAGTTCTTTCCTTTTTGCCTTGTCTTCCTCCGTCAAGTTTTCATTCCCCTCGTCATTTGTGGGATCAAAAGCGGTTAGCAGCCAAAATTCCAGGGGGCGCTTATCTTCTTTTTTCCTGCTCGCTTTCGCCATATCTCTCCCTGCGGGCGTGATTGTGATAAGTCCGGATTCTTGCCAATAATCAGGCATCGATTCGGTGTAGAGTGTGAGCGCCTGCTGGAGGTGATCGTTCTTGAGGCACCAGCGTATGAGGGATATGGTGTCGATATTGATGTCACCGGAGGTGATCAGATCCCGGTAATCCCCCCATAGGCGCGGCTCGATCTGTGCCATGAGGGCGTCCCACTGTCTACGCGTGTCTTTCGACGTTTTTTTGCTGTGTTCAAAGAACATTTGCATATCCTCTTTGAGCTGGGTCGCCGCATCAATGAAACTGCCGCGATGGCAGAGCTTGATTTCTTGGGAAAATTTCTGCATGGCGGTCAAAAGATTCGACAGCTCCGTTGAAAGCTCTTTATCATCGGCATGAAAATAATCGTTGAGCGTGGATACGCTGCCGGATCGGACAAATTCTTCTGCACCTGCTATGACGTCAAAGAGTCCGTAGACGTTATTGATTTCCTCAACGATACTCTCATTATTTGCCCCTCTGTAATCGGAGTATAGGATACGTCCGATCTTTACGTTGTTGTACTGCAAAAGGCGCATGACGGCAAGCAGCATCATGTTGGTGTGGCGCATCCCTCCAGTGGTATCGACGTGTAGGATAATATCGTCCTCCGCCGCACGTGCCGTACGCACATACTCCATGATTTGGTCTGCGATACCGGTGACGGCGAGAAGCATTTCACCGGCAGGCATTTTCTCGTCATAGTGACACGGTGTAAAGAACTCCTTGGAATCAATATTGGGACATATATCTTTGATTCGATGCTGAAAATAGCCGAGGTGTGTCTTTCCGAGCGCCTCCTCTGCCGGTACGATGCCTTTTTCTACGCTCTCCGTAACAAGTGCAAACATGTGGTCAATGATGACCTTCTTGCTGAGATAGCGTACGGCGGATTCATTGGTAGTATAAGTAGCGTCATCAATATCTTTATAGTGTGCGGGAGAGAGCTTTCCGTCTTTGGTTTGGATGCGGCTCAAAAAGAGCAGCATGATATGCTTTTCCATGTTTTTCTCCTTTTCTAGCATACGCCGAGATATGGGGCGGAGGGCGCAGATTGACGCCCCTCTCCTTTTTAGCTTGCTTCGAGCAGGACGTCTCCGAGTCGATCGGCAAATGTCTTGACACTTTCGCGCAGGAGGGCGCGTCTGCTCTTGCCGTCATGCTCTTTGGTGGGTTCTTCCATGTATGCTTCGTAACGTTCGCAGTATTTTTTCCTCGCCTCATCGGAGATGCGCCATCCTTCATTGGTAGAGACGAGTTCGTCTTCGGTGAGGATACGCAGATGCATGAGTTTGAGGTTGAACCGCTCTGTGATGTCCGCACGATATTTCTCCATGAGGTCATAGACGAGGCTGTCCTTGCGAGCGTTGTTGCTGTGCAGGAATCCGTTGCGTGCGTCGAGCCCCGCGCCCGCCATGGCAACGCGCACGTCGCGCTCGAGAAACGCATAGCCATAGTTGAGAAGGGCATTTGCGCCATCCGCTGCGGGTCTGCGGGAGCGTCCCCTCCATGCCCAGCCGAGTTTTTTGACGAGGTAGCCAAATGCCTCGAAGTACAGGCGCGCCGCCGTTCCCTCCAGCCCGCGCAGGCGGTCAATGCCGCCGCCCCATGAGACTTGTTTTGCCATGACCTTGAGCTCGGAGACGGTATCGGTGAGGATGGATGCAATGTACTTTTTGCTGTAGTAAGAGAGCAGGCGATATTGGGCTGTGATTTTTTCCTGCACGAGCTCTTTTGCGAGTGTTTTGCAGTAACCTTCATTCCCAAGGCAACGTGCCTGTGCATGCATGGCGGCGGCATCGGCGCCCGATGGGGAGAGCTGGCCTTTGACGCGTCCATAAAAGTCGATGTAGGAGAGAGCAACGCCCTGCTCCAAGAGGGCGAATACTGCCTGTGTGGAGAGTTGCGCTGCGCCGCCGACGACAACGCCGGTCACGCATTGAATCGGTACACTGCTGACGGCGCCGTCACGGCTTTCGACGATGATGCGCCCGCCCTGTTTTTTTGCTTTGCTGCCATCCTGCAATAAGTATACGACACACATGTTCATCCCTGCCTTTCTGCTGTCCATTAGGCGACGACACAAAGCCGTTCCTCTTCCATCCATGTCCCCGTCTGCCACATACGGCTCGCGCAATTTTCGCAAAGCGGCGCGATGAGGAGGGCACATCGCTCAGAGGCGGCTGTGAGGCTCGTGAGTTCTTTACGCATCTTCTCAAGCTCGCGTGTGCTGCGATCGCAGCAAAATACGCTGTACTGCATTCGATAGGCGAATGATTCGAGATAGTTCACGACGCGTCTGCGGATGCGGTCTTCGGTGATATCATAACAAATGATATAGCGCATGTTGTCCTCCTCTCGGTTTGCTCCATATGTCCCTTTACGAAGAGAGTATAACATGCGCGATATGTGAGTAACAGCAGAAAAACATGCGAGTTTAGGATGCGCTCGGAAGTCGTTCAAGTCGTTCGCTGCCGGGCAAGGGACGCCGGTAGAGCGGCAGATAGGTGCTCTCTACATAGTAGATGTCTATGCCGAGGACAGCTGCGATCATGGCGGCGGCGGACGCCATCGCCTTTGTCCCGCCGGTGATGTCCATGGCACATGCACCGTGCGCCGCCCATGCGCTATGCCGTTCCCGCACGGCAGCAAAGACAGCGTCCGCGTCACTGCGTCCAATGACGGTATGCGATAGGCTGTCCTCGGACAGCGCTAGGAATGCACGGATACGCTCGCATAGATGTGCGGTCTCTTTTGTGCAGAGGATGTGCGCGCGCTGCGGCCGGAGCGCGGCAAGTGTCAGCGCGAGCGGCTGCCATGAGGTGCCGAGCGTGAGGATCATGCCGTAATAGGCGGGCAGTTTTTGTTTCTGTGCGCGCGCGCAGAATTTTTCTTTGGCGAGCGGCATGAGCTGCGCATCAAAGAAGCCGTCTGCGGCGGCAAGTTCCGATGGATTGTTGCGTGGCATGGACTGCCAGACGGCAATTTTCCTCTGCAAGACATCAGAGGGTGCATCTCCATGACGCCTGAGACTGTCGATCTGTGCGAGACAGAGGTCGATGAGCTTCTCGACCTCCTCGGCAGATCTGACATTCTCATAGTTTCCGTGGTTGATTTGGTTGCGCTGCTCGCGGATCTGCCGGTAGGACTCTAGGATACTCAGCACCTCGGCTTGACCATAGTTTGTTTTAGCGATGCCATTTTCCAGCAGTTCTGCGTATCTTCTCATTGTATAATCTACATCGCAGGGAATCTCTATCGAATCCTCTTCCCCATCCTCCGCCCCCAATGAAAAGAGGTCTTGTAAGGTATCTACGGGAAGCGTATGCATGATATTAAGGACGTGTTTATGTGTGCATTTTCGTTCAAATTGGCTCCATTTCGTAGTCCCGGCTGTAGGCCTATTCTCATAGAGATACCGAACGAGGTTCTGCACAGCAGGCAGATGTTTGCTCCACTCACCGCCAAATCTTGCACGCATATTATCAATACGCTGTACTGCGGCAAGCAAGTTAAGATCCTTTTCTATTAGAAACGGCGCCTGTTCCGGGCTTGGTATGAGCGATTGATCCTCCTTCATCTCGCTGAACAGAGCTCTCAGCGCCTTGATACGGTTGGCTAGTGTATCGGTTTTCTTGGAGACGGGGATTGTTTTATAGTTGATAACAAACTCCATCTCCCATGTACGCTGTCCGTTATCACACCGGTCAATAATACATTCATCGTCCGTATAGTATATTTTATTGTCAACAAAATATACAGGCAGCCACTCTGTGCAGAGCGTCATCGCCTGCTGCAGGAAGCCTTTGTCCCGGCACCAGCGGATGATGTCCAGCCGATTGGGCTTTTCCTCGGTGAGCAGGGCGCCGTATTCCCCGCTCAAGGTGTTCATCAGGGTTCCAAAAAGCATTTCGTGATACTCTCTGTCCCGCTTTTCTTGGAATGCCCGCAGGGCGTTATGCAGCGCTCGCAGGTTTTCCTCGAGTACGCCCGTCCTACAGATGCGAATCGCGTCGGAGAACTCATGCATAGCGCGCAGGAGGGCTTTTAGCTCGGGAGAGGTTTCCTCTAGCTCGCTCTGCGTGCCGTTAAAATACTCCTCAAGGGAGCGCACACTACCGTAGCGGACAAATTCGTCGACGCCGGAGACGAGGGCAAAGGTGCGATAAACGCTGCGTGCAGAGGAGATGAGCCGTTTGTTGTAGTCCGTGTAATACACCTCGCCGCCACGAATGCCGCAATACTCCATGAGGCGCATGACGTTGAGCATCATCATGCTCGCGTTGCGCGGTCCCCCCGTCACATCGGCGTGCAGGACGATCTCTTTGCGCACTCTATTTTTCCCTCGAAGCGTACGATTGATGAACTCCGCCATTCGTCCGATGTAATGGATGCTCTCTTCGACGGGATCCTCTTCATCATAGGCGATCTGGTGAAAACGGGTCTGCTTCAGGCTCGGGCAAATCATCTTGAGATGCTGTTCAACAAATGCCGCCTCGTTGGTCATCTCGCCTCCGATCATCTTGTCTCGACAAACCTCGACAGAGGCGAAGTAAAAAACATGATCGAGCTGCTTGTTCTGTTGCTCAAGCGCACGAGCAAGCGCGCACATCGCCGCCTCGTTGGTTTGAATGCATCCCTTGATCTCGCGTCTATCCTCCGTCTGATAATCCGTTGGGACGGGCAGAGTACCATCTTTGTTAAAATGTATGGTGCTTAAAAACAAGATCATGCCGTGGACTTCCATAGATTCACGTCCTCTCTAGCCAAATTTGCAGTGTGTCTGCCCAAGTCCCTGCGCGGTGAGACGCCCGACTCCTGAGAAAAAGGCGAACTGCGCGAGCAGGAGAAATATCCCGCGTTCTTCCTCCGCCAGTCGGTGCAGTGAGAATGTAAAGCTGCCGATAAAGCCTGTGACACCGCGTTGCTTTTCGAGAAAGACGGTGCGGCTCTCCCCCGACCAACGCCGCGGGACGAGAGACGCGGCACGTTCGCGCAGCGCGTCTCTGTCAATATCAAAGGATGTTTCAATTTGCCGCCATTTATCCGCGAGCGATGTGAAGATCAGCTCTGGCAGCGGGAACGGATAGTCGTCGATAAAGGAGCGAAAGGAGACGGGCGAACGGAACTCAAGTATCAGTTCACCGACATTTTCCTGCGCCATGCAGGCGGCAACGAGATCTTTGGCATCCACCGTGCCGACCTCATCGGAGACGGCGCGATCCGCGACGATCTCGTCGATGATATAATCCACTGCGCCGACGCGCAGTGTGTCCCCTACGCGCAGCTCCATGAGGATGTGTAAAACCTCCGTGTCGAGCGCTGTGATGCGCCAGCGGTATGTGTCTCCTGCGCGTACACGTCTATGCCCCCGCGCAGGGGGCTGTGCGTGCATTCCTATGAGATCGCTGACGGTAAACGGTTTGCGTTGCATGTCGTCGTGCAGTACCGTGGATAATGCCGGCGCTTTGTCCCGAAGCATACAAAACAGGGCGGCATGTAACAGCCGCCCTGCATGAACGGGCATCGACCCTGCACCGGTCGCGCGCAAATGCAGGAGAAGCGCCCCGAGCATCATCTGCGAGGACTCCTCGTAGAGTTCACGAAGCTCAGTGCGTCGGGGAGGACGCTCCGCTCTCTAAAGTTCCTGTTGTCGACGCCCATCATCTTCGTTTTATCCTTCCAGACCTGGTTTTCTGTGTTGCTCCAGTCGAGCAGTGTCAGGAGTTCCTCCATCATGAGATCATAACGCTTCAGCTCTTTATCCGCCATATGCTCTTTGGCGAATGCGTCAAATGCCTCGACATACGATGTCGGTTCTTCCGCAGCGACGGAGGGCGCGATCGTGCCGTCCGTGAGAAAGCTCCCGTAAGCGCTCCGGGCATCATCGATGAAGAGCTGCGGGTGCTTGGTCAGGCGGATGCTTCCCATGCCGAGTGATTTTCCTCTGCCGATTTTGTAGGCAATCTTCTTTCCCTCTGCACGAGAATCCCGCTGAAGGTAGAATACCTTGAGCAGCGCCCCAAGCTCCACTTGGCTCAGACGCTCAAAATAGAGCCGCGTTGTAAACGAAGCCCCCGCCGCGACGGGACGAATCTCCTTCGTTCCGGTGATGACAGGATCATCCTTTGTGGCGCGCCACTCTTTATCGCCGATCTTGCGATGCCAATAAAGTTTTGCGCCGCGGATCGAGGTGTCCTCATCCCAGTGCATTGTGTGGCTGCCATTTTGTTCCAAATAGAGTTGGAAGGACGTCGGTTTTGCTTCCATCAGAGGTTTTGAGAGTGCAGGGCTCAGGAATTTAACCTCGCCTTCGAGCTCTGCATCCTCAAACGAGACGCGCCCCGCCCAATACTCCGTCGCTCCGAACACGGCGTCGGTGAAGTCGATGAGATCATCGCGCAGCGATGCCGGCACACGATCCGCGATGCTGTCGTTGTAGGCGATACGGTAATACGGGCCCTGACCGAAATGCTTTACAACGCCCTGTCGCTCGACGTAGAAGCACGGCACAAGATAGTCGATGTCGTCGCGCCCGGTGAAGGCTTTGATCTTCTCAGGCGCAGTGAGCGCAAGGTTCGGCGCATCCAGCAGTGAAAACTCTTTGTTCTGTTGGTCGCCGCTGAACCTGCTCTTATCGCTCGTATAATCGTTGACGACCTCCTGCGGGATGGTATGACGCACGTTCCACTGTGCACCATAGATGCGCTCATTGTGCTTTTTGTTTTGCATTTTTCCGGTGGCGCAGACGACACTCTTATCCTGATCCGACCACCAGGCTTTCGGACCTATGAGGTCGTTGCCGGATGCCGATACGGGTTCATGCTTTGCCGGCGAGATGCAGTAGTTCTGCCCCACGCGCATGAGAAAGCCCGCCTGCGCACGCGTCTTGCTCTTTCTCTGCCCGGGAACGGACTGCACGAGTTCATCGACATAATGGTCGTGGAAACTACCTCGTCTTGCCGCCATGCCGCGGAAGTATAAATGGCGATTGGTAAAGTCCTCTCCCTCGCGCATCGATCCCGCCGTAACGATCTTAAAAAGGCTGCGTGCCATGCCGCGCAGGCTACTCCCCGGGATGACGGGGCGTCCCGCAGGCGAGAAAAATCCGTGCACCTCCTCTTCCTCTGCGTCAAAGCCGCCGATAAAGAGCGGCGTGAGTGTCTGAAAATGCAGGTCGATATGACCGCTGCAAACGCCGACGTTCTCGATGTAGGAACGGTACGCGTTCTTATACGCCGCATCGTCCTCTTTCGTTTTTTTCTTCTTTGCACGCAAAGGCGCACCGTGAACGACATCCTCCAGCGGCGAGGCGAGGATCGCTTCGGGAAGCGAGACGAAGTTGTAGGCGATGCTAAAATTTCCGTCGGGCTGTCTCGGCGACGGCCAGTTGTTGCCGCGCGAGGAGCCGCCATGGGAAATGCCCGTCTGCCGTCCGCCGCCATGGGAAGAGCCTCCCGCGTATCCGCCGGATCGCCCGCCGCCGGCATTTCCACCCGATCTCCCCATGGAGCGACTGGCGTTATTCCCCGTGTCCATAATAATCGGTTTTGGCGCTTTCTTCTTCTTCTGCGCCTGTGTCTTCTGCTGCTTCTCCTTATTATGATCTTTTCCGTACATTGCAAGAAGTGCATTCGTAAGCTCATTGTCAGCCATAAGTCTCTCCCCCCTTACACCGGTGCAATCCCGATAAACCGATGATCGCCATAGCCTGCCTGCCCCGTATTTTCATCCGTGACGATGTAGCCGCGCGTCAGGAGACCGTATTGCTCGGATTCCGCTTCTACAGGTACTTCCATGCGCAGACCGCGCTCCCTGTCCGCGAGAACGGCATAGCCGCCCGCGACGTCACTCTCACGCGATCCCCAGAGTGGGCTAAAGCTGTCAATATACTGCACCTCTTCGCCCGTGCCATCGATGCGCCACCGACCGGTAAATGCATCGCCGCTGTGCAAAAGATGCAGCTCAGCATTCTCATCAAAGACACGAAGTTCCCGGATATAAAGAGGATTCACCTCCGCGCCGCCCGCGAGTGTGATTTGCCCACTTACAAATTGCCCCCATGTGACCGCATGGAGCTGCCACAGGATGACAACGCCGTGTTCGATATGTTTTGCCGCTTCGTCGCAAAGTGACTGCACATCTCCGGCGATGTGCACGTGCTCTATTTGACTTGATATATCAGACACTTTGTACGGTTCTTTTGCTAAGCTGATGCCGCTCATGCGTGCACCTCCGTTTTCTCCATTGCTCGCCGGAGCGCCGCAATATACTTCTCTAACTGCACCGCATCTCCCTCGACGAGTTTCCCGTCGGCATCCAACCGGTAACGCGTGCCGTCAAGCTCCATCACTGCGCCCTTGCCGATGAGACGACCGCGCCCGACGGATTTTCCTCCGCCGATCGCAATGTTGCCGCGCCAGAGATCCTTGAGCAGGAGGAGCAGCAATCCGATCTCCGCCTCGCTCCGCGCACGCCCTTCTTCCGTATCCTCCGACGCGCGCAGTTCGAGCGCAAGATGCAGTCCCGCACGGTCTTTCTCCTTTTGCCAAATGGGTGCGTCGAAAAAGAGCGCACTGTCCATATGTCCGCCGACGAAGCGATCGATGCGTACGCGCGGCTGTACCGCCGCGGTGAAATCTTTTTTGGAAAGATACATCTCCGATACGCTGAGTCTGCTCTTTTGTTTCGCTTTTTTATCCGACATACCCATCATCCGGTCGATGAACGTCTCCTGCACGGCGGCGTTCTGCGTGCCCGTGATGTCACGGCAGATCGCGCGCAGGATATGAACGGCACGCTTGCGCAGAACGCCCTTGATGCTCCTGCCCGGGACGAGGTAGTCTTTGCGGCTCATGCGCTGAACGGTGTCGATGCTCTCGCGGTTCTTGCCCAAGAGGTCATAGTCGTCAACGGCGTTCCTCAGTTTCACATCGCTGACGTCTTGATCGCGCACGAGCAGAGAGGTGCGCAGGGCAAAGTCCGCCGTCACGCGGCACATACCCGGCAGAGGGAGCTCTTCTGCGCGCGGCGCAAAGCGTTTCGCCGCATGTACCGCGTCGGGCTCTTCCTGAGAAAGCCATGCGAGAACATTTTCCTTCTGCGCAAAGTCATAATATCCGGCGGCGAGTTCCTCACAGCGCACACGGCCAAATCCGACGGCGGTCAGCGCCCCCACGGAAAAGCCCCCGGCGAGGAAATCCAGCAGTGTCTGCACGCTCTCCTCTATGTCATAGCTGCCGTGCATGAACGTACGCTCGGTAACCGTGAGCGAGAAGTCGCCGACCGCGCCGCGCTCCACCGCCTCATAGTCGTATTTCATCCCCATGACCGCCGTGCCCGTATATGCATCGATGGACACGCCGTCGCGGAAGGTGATCTCTCCGCCCGACAGCTTTACATCATCGATGGCGGCCGCGCTTTGATAGATTTCTTTCTTCGCATTCCCCTCGCTGCCAAAGAGAACGGTATATCCGGCGGGATTTTGCCGGCGGAAGAAGTCGCGCAGAACACCTGCGAGCGACGATCCGGGAATGATCGGATGCCCCTCCCGGTCGCGCAGTACTTGAATGTCGCACTCGTTCCGTGTCTCATCGGGACTGCCCGTACCGATGAGCAGCAGCGAGAGCAGCCTCATTTTCCCTGTGATGATAAATTTTCCAACGATGCTTGGATTCATTGCGCGCCCTCCTTCTTCCCCGCATTGCCGTGCTTGCGCGCGTGGCGCAGGAACGTCTGCCAATAGGCACGGCACAGTTCGTCGGCATAGGCCTCCGGGCGGAATCCCACGGCGTCGATCAGCTCTTTTGCCGCTCCCGCCTTCTCTCCGAATGCCGCTTCGTGCCACGATACGAGCTTTTCTTTGTAGAGCTGTGTCATATCGCCTTGCAGAATCTTATCGATGCTGCGTCCGCCGTCGGGGCGCAGTTTGGCGAGATTATTCTTGAAAGTGTCGCCCGCTCCCTCCATCTCGGCAGTAAACCGCTCCTGAAATTCTTTCTGCGTCCAATGAGGACGATCCGCTTGCAGGATGTATGCAAGCCGCGCAAAGACGTGGTTCGAGCTTTCTTCCAAAGACATCGTTTCGGCAGACGCCATCGCATAGAGGCGGAACTGTGCGATGCAGCGCTCTTTAAGGATGCGCTGCACACCGCCGCGCACCTTCTTGTGGAGCTCGCCGACCGTGCTTTTCTCGGTGGATTTCTCCTCGGTCAGGACACCGTTCGCCATTGTCAACTGCGGATGCTGCGTCCAAAGACGCACCTGTCCGAAGCCCTCCTCCATGCGCCGTCCAAAACCGCGTGCGCACAGTTTCTGCACGCGGCGCAGATCCTCCGCACTCCACGCGCCTGTGGTTTTACGTACGGCAAAGACGGTGCCTGCTGCTAATCCTACGGCACGCGGGCGCCGCAGTCCCCAGACGCCGACGAAGTTATCCGCTTCCTGTGCGGCGGAGAAGATCGGTCGCTCCATATCGAGCCGGACATCTTCGCCGAGCCCGGATACGATTTCACGCAATGCATTCCCGGCATGGTTACAGCATCCGCAAAGCGGAAGGAACGGCGTATCGAGCCGCAAATAAAGCACGTCGTCCTGCGGCACAGGTATATCCCCCGCAGCGCAAGGCGCCGGGGCGGAGAACGTCAGCTCACATTTCCCATACTGCGTATGCCGCGAGCGTCCAATATAGCAGTGCATCGGACGATCATCCGGACAGAGTGCCGCGCGCAGCTCCTCTAGATCCGCATCACTGCCGATGATCATACCGGCAAATGTCTGCCCCGGCGCGATTGCCTCATAGTTATAGATGTTCCCGTCCGCGCTGCGCCCCGCGATCCGTTCGGTATCGCCCGACCGGCTCATATGCAGAGAGAGTTCCGTGCGGATGTGTGCGGTTTGCACGATTCCGTCCGCGGTGACCGTGCCAAAGCCCTGGCAATTCTTATCCCCGGCTTCCGGCAGATCGTTCATTAGGTCGCGCAACTCATTCCCCGCCTTGTCCTTTTGCAGCGAAAGAGGGAGGACGTAACTGCGCATATCGCCGATGGCAGGATATGCCGGCAAAAACCGCAGGTCGCCGCAGAAAAGGCGGCGAAACGCTTCATCTTCGTGCGCTTTTTTTCCGAGTCCACGCACGGCGATATATCGTCCTGCAAAGACGCCGCGCAGGATGCTCCCGCTGAAGAACTCCTGCGTTTCGGTCATGACGGCAGCGCCGCTCCGCGTGGACACGACGACAGGCGACAGCGTCTTTAGCATCACTTTGATCGATTGCATAACCCCATCTCCTTTATCGTATTCTCTATGAGCTTCGCGTGATCGCTTTCTTTTTCGAGTGTGCACTTGATTTTTCCAAAGCCGCGGTTGCGCTTCCCGCCCGCATGACGCAAGTTCCGCAGGGCAAGCGCAATGATGCCCCAATGACGCGGGGCGGGATTCTCCAGACCGATACTGCCGGCAAATGTGACGTTCTCTTTTAAGAGCCGCAAATTGCGCAGCGACGTATCCGCCGCCGTCCCCGTCTCGGGATCAATTTTCGTCTGATAGCGTACCGTCGTATAAAGCTCGAGTACATCCTCGGTGCGCAGGATCTCCGGATAATCACGCAGAAGACGCCGCCAATCCTCATGCATTTTCTCCGCTCCTTCCATGTGGAAATCATGCACGACGATCTGCGCGTCACCGCTCGTCCCGTGGCGAAACAGTGCATCGATCTCTGCGCGCAAATCGCTCGCCGCGGCGCAGGCGTCCATCATCTCGGCAACCTCCACAGCGCTCTCATAGAGCAATCCCTTGAACCGCTTTGCGGGGAAATAGGGCAGCCCGCAGTCATCGTGTACGATCTCCGCATCAAGGACGACCTGCGCTCTGCCCGAGCCGAGATGCAGCGGCGACAGAGTTTGAATCCGTACGGAGCGTTCCTCAAACGCCTTCATCGCATGTCCTCCTCTTCGTCAAATTCCTTCGGAATGTAATCCATCATCTCGATCGCATCCACATAGGGCGTACGGTTCTCGTGCCACAGAGCCTCGTCCTTCCCATATGCTTCCCAGCCTGCGACGACCGGAAAGTCGATATCGAGATGCGCCATCTGTGTCAAGAATTGCCGTGTGGTATGCTCATCGCGCGTGAGGATCTCGCGCAGCTCCTTGACCTTATTCGACGGGAGTTTATGCAGAGCGTGCGCCGCGCGCACGAGATGTACCGCGTTTTGCACATCTCCCTCGCCCGCATCCACACGATACGGACCGAAATGGAGCGTACCGCGCAGCCCGCGATACTCCTGCTCCCGCAGCTGTATCAGCTCCGGCGGCTGCTCGCCGTGCAAAATGGCGAAGTCGATCCACGAGCTGCTGCCCGTACCGTCCGCAGCAAGTCTCTTGCGCATCTCTGCTTTGGCGGCGCCGCAAAGCTGCTCCGCGAGTTCATACCCGCGGAAAAACGGATAGGACGTCGGCAGTATGGCAATGCCGCCGCAGCAGTCCATGCCTTTCTTTAACCCCGCAGGTTCCTTCTCATCCGGTGCTGCAAGCAGTTTCATGAGACGCGTCGTGTAACGAAGCGCGACCTGCGCGGCACAGACGAACGTGATGTCGTCGCCGCCCAAAATGATCGGGCGCAGGGGCAGATATTTCTTTGGACTGTGCTCCAATGACAGGAACGTATAAGTCTCATATTCGTCCATGATGCCCGCGACGAGTTCTGCAAACGCCGCCTGCGAACGCCGCAGAAGAGCGAGGGAAAGGGCACGGCGCGCCGATAGATCCTCGCATTGTTGGAACTTTTTCCCCATGTTGTTGCCGTCGATATGCACGATCGCTATATCATTGCACGGATCGTTTGCCGTCGTGCCGCCGTTGCGCTGTCCCATGAGATCGAGTTCCATCGGGAAGGCAAATTCATCAAATTTCAGATGCCGCTCCGTCCCGTCGCGCTCATCCATGACAGCGAGGAAATGCGACAGAATTTTATGCAGATGCTGATCCGCCCCCTGCGCGGCAACGGCTTTTGCCGCCATCTCCTGTGAAAAGAAGCGCTGCGACGAACCATCGCGCGCTAGGATATGATTCGCATCAAAAAAATCCGCCGTCTCGCCGTTGAGACTGCACGCGTGTGTCAGTCCTGTATACGGCATATGGACAGCGGGAAATACGGTATTTTGATTCTGTTTTAGCTTTTTATACAGCGCATCAAACGTCTCACGGAACGATACGGGCGAGGAGAAATCAATGTGCTCGGCAAACGCCACTCCGGTATGCAGCCCCGGACAATGCGCAAGAAGATGCGTCGTAAAGGACGTAACGATACGCTTCGCCGTCTCCTCCGTCACATCGCCGCGCAAAAGGACGAGCGCATTGCCGCCGCCAATATAGGCAACGCGGCACTTCGTCTCCATCTTGCTCCAATCGATCGACTGACCGGATGCAAGCGCGTTCGCATCGCTCAGATCCTCAACATCCGACGGACTGAATACATCTTTGCACAGCGTTTCCTCCACAAGAAATTTTTGAAACACCTGCGCAATCAAATACGACGCCCCGATCTGCGTTTTCAGGCGGCTGCCTGAGAATATGTACCGCTGAATCGATCGCGTGTCAAAGAGTAGTGCTCGAATGCTTTCCATGGGAAGCGTCACGCCCTTTCACAATGACACCGGCAAGATACCGGATATTCTGAGACAAAAGTCTTTTTTATTGTAAAACAATTATAGCACAATGATAAAAATTTTTCCATTCTGGTAAATGTTATATAAAAATATTTTTTTCATTTGATTTATGAAGTTGTGTTATATATCTAGATGATAATGATTTCGTCTAAGGAATCACTGATAAATAGTGGATAATCACAGCCAGCTGATCCGCAGACACAAATTTCACAAATTGCAATACAAAAGAGCGTGCAACACTGCTCTCATTGCCCCTTTTTCTTCCCCGAATCGCCCATTTCACCGGGAAATTTTGGAAAAAGGGCGCACTTATCCCATTGTCATGCAGAACGCCCTCTGCCTTCCTGCCCTCAAACACATGACGAGGTTCGCCGATGCAAAGAGCAGATAGTAACGGAGCAGGTTCTTCTTGATGCCACGATACCTTGTCCTGCCCGCTTGGAACAGCCGCTTCACAATGAGGAACGGATGCTCCACCTTGCAGCGGATGGAAGT
>NZ_AUFU01000022.1 GCF_000426665.1 Centipeda artemidis DSM 19719
ATCCGCACCCGCAGCGAGGAGATCCGCATCGATCATCGACTGGTAGTAACGCGTCCTCTTGGCAAGACCGTCACCCTCGGGCTGGCGAACCTGCATCTCGATGTTGTAGACTGTATGCACGTCATCCCGCACATAGACATCCAGACGGACACCTTTGCTCCTGTAACTCGGCTTCATCGGCTTTTCCGCTTCGAGGTAGTGGATGTCGCTGATCTCGACGTGCAGAATGCGCTCGAGCACCTTCCTGCAGATGCGTTTGCGGCTCATAATCAGCTTGAACATATAGTCGTCACAAATGGTCAGCTCTTCCCACGACTTCATCCGATAGGAGCTCATAGCATTCCCTGACTTTCTTCAAAACTGCGCTCCTTTTTCTCTATAAAAATTATAAGCTGTCCAATGACTTTGGTCAATACTTCTTCTTCCCAAATCGTGCATCCTCGTGTAAAATAGAAAACAAAACGGAGGGACGGATATGGCGATACGGCGGGCGGCGGTGCGGGACATCGCGGATATCCTGCGCATCTATGAGACGGCACGCGCCTTTATGCGCGCGGCGGGCAATACAGCGCAGTGGACGGACAGCTATCCGTCTGGGGAGATCGTACAGGCGGATATGGCGCGCGGCGTGCTCTATGTATGCGAAAATGCGGATGCGCGTATCCATGCCGCCTTCGCACTGATCCCGGGCGAGGATCCCACCTATGCATATATCGAGGGCGGCGCGTGGCGGGACGGTTCTCCCTATGCGACGATTCACCGCGCGGCGAGCGACGGTACGGAGCGCGGCGTCTTTCGCGACATCCTCACGTTCGCCCGCGAGAGATACGACCATCTGCGCGCGGACACACACGAGGATAGCCTGCCGATGCAGCGCTGTCTTGAGGGCAGCGGATTTATCCTCTGCGGCACGATCTATGTGCGTGACCGGTCGCCGCGCCTTGCCTACGAATGGACGAAATAAAGGAGACTACGATGATCGAGTGCATCACCGTCGGCGATATGATCGAGACCAACTCGTTCTTTTATATCGACGACGAGACGAAACACGGATTTTTGATTGATGCGGGCGCAGAGGGCGATCGGCTCGCCGCCTATGCCGAGGCGAAGGGCTGGACGATTGAAAAACTGCTCTTAACGCACTGTCATTTTGACCACATCGGCGGCGTGGAGGCATTCCGGCGGCACATCCTTTGCCCTGTCTATGCTGCCGAAGACAGTGCGCGCTATGCGGGCGATCCGCGGTGGAACCTCTCCATATGGGGCGGCGCGCCCGTGACGCTCTCGGACGTGAAGACGTTCGCCGACCGGGAGATCATCACGCTCGCGGCGAATCCCACGATGACGCTCGAGGTGCGCTACTCACCCGGGCATACGACGGATTCCTGCATCTTTTACAGCGCGCGGGACGGCGCTGCGTTCGTGGGGGATACTATCTTCTATGCGAGCGTTGGCCGCACGGACTTCCCGGGCGGCGATACGCGCACGCTCTGGGAGAGCATCGCGTCGCAGGTCTTTACACTGCCGCCCGATACGGTACTCTACTCGGGGCATACAGAGGAGACAACCGTGCGCGCGGAGATGGCTCGCTACCGATGAACTACACGGATTTTATGGCGTCGCTCGCCCGCGGCGAGCTGCCGCATGTGTTTCTCCTCGCGGGCGAGGAGCCGTACTATATCGTGCGCGCGGAGGAGGCGATCCTGCGCCGGCTGCTTCCTGATGAAAGCGAACGTGCGGATGCACTCGTCCGCTATGAGGAAATGCCGCCGATGCCCGCGCTCGCCGAGTCGCTCGAGACAATTCCATTCTTTACCGAAAAAAACGTTGTGCTCGTTCACGGTGCATCGCTCTTTGGCGGCGGGAAGAAAAAGGAGGCGGCGGAGGAGTCCGATGCTCCTGCGCAGAAGGATACGAATGCGGACGCACTGTGCGAACTCCTCGCGGATCTTCCACTGAGCACTTACGCTGTCTTTACACTGCACGCAAAGCCTGACAAGCGGAAGAAAATTTACAAGGCGGTCGAAAAATCGGGGCGCATCCTTGAGAGCGAGGCGCTGCGCCCGTGGACGATCGAGCCGTGGCTGAATGCGCGCCTGCGAGAGATGGGGCGAGCAATGCATCCGCGGGCGCGCGCGTTCTTCCTCAATATCACCGGCATGATGCAGACCATCTCGCTCGAGTTCCTCGATCGTCAGCTTGAAAAGCTCATGCTCTACACGGACGAGAAAACGTTTACAGAGGACGACCTGCGCGCCGCATTTTCCGAGATGCCGGAGGTCTCCGTCTTTGCCCTCATGGACGCGGTGAATGCGCGGGACTGCGCGCGCGCCCTTACACTCCTCGCCCGCTGCATGGCGGATGGCGTCCACTTCACGGTTCTCCTCGCGCTCCTTACGCGCAATACGCGCCAACTGTGGCAGGCAAAACGCCTCCTCTCGCGGGGAACGCCGCTGCGGGGGCTGGGCGCCGCCATGAAGCTGAATCCTTTCATCGGGGAGAAACTTGGGCGCAGCGCGCAGGGCTTTCGTGAATCGACGCTCGAGAGTGTAATGCTCGTCCTCGCCGATGCGGACTATCTGATGAAGACGGGGCAGGCGGGGGAAGAGCTGCTGGAGGATGCGGTCATCCGGCTATGTAAGTCGTGACGCGGGAGTCTGGCGCCCGGCATCGCTATTTCGTTGAATGCTACAGTCGACGCAGCTCTTAACTGCGGCTCCTTTGCGTTCTCCTCATGCCTCGCTATGCATCCAGGCTGCCGCATCACTTAGTTTTATGCTTGCTCTGCTTACGCCTTCCAAATAGCGCTGTCGCTGCATGTAAAAAGAGAGTGTTGACGTAGAAATATCGTATCGTCAACACTCTCTTTTTTATTGTTTCATATAGCCCGTATAGTCCGCGACGCCGAGGATCTCCTCCGCACGCGCGATTGTCGCGGCGTCGGGCGGCTCTACGCCTTCGAGCCGATACGGGATACGCAGCTCCTCGTATTTGTGCACCGCCATCGCGTGATAGGGGAGCACCTCGACGCGCTCGACGGTCGCGAGACTGCGGATGAACGCCGCGAGCCGCCGCAGATCGTCCTCATCCGTCGTATAGCCGGGGACAAGGACGTGGCGGATCCACATCGGCTTGCCGCGTTCGGAGAGGAACAGCGCGAGCGCGAGAGCACTCAGATTGTCCGTTCCCGTGAGCTGCTTGTGCCGGGTGGGATCGATGTGCTTGAGGTCGAGGAGAAAGAGGTCGGTCAGCGGCAGGAGCCGCTCAAATTGCCCGAAAAACGGCTGCGCGTGCGTGAACGGTTCGCCCGCCGTATCGACGGCGGTATTCACGCCCTTTGCCTTCGTGAGGCGAAAGAGCTCCGTTACAAAGTCGAGCTGGAGCAGCGGCTCTCCGCCGCTGACGGTGATGCCGCCCGTATTCTTCCAATAGGGGCGGTAGCGCAGCGCCTGCCGAAAGATTTCCTCCGGCGTCGCCTCGTAGCCGCCCTCCGTCTCCCATGTCTCCGGGTTGTGGCAGTATTGACAGCGGTAGCGGCAGCCCTGCACAAAGACGATGAAGCGGATGCCGGGACCGTCAACCGAGCCGAAACTCTCCGTTGCGTTGATCCGCCCCTTACAGCCGGTCATGGAACGTACGGGAGATGACGTCCAGCTGCTGTTCGCGCGTCAGGCTGATGAACTTGACGGCGTAGCCTGAAACGCGGATGGTGAAGTTCGCGTACGCGGGATTGTCCGGATGCTCCATGATGTCCTCGAGGATTTCGCGTCCAAAGACGTTGACGTTGAGGTGATGCGCCCCCTGGTCGAAATAGCCGTCCATCGAGCTGACGAGGTTCGTCACGCGCTCGTCCTCGCTGTGCCCGAGCGCGGAGGGGTTCATGCTCTGCGTGTTGGAAATGCCGTCGAGCGCCCAGTGATACGGGAGCTTCGCGACGGAGTTGAGCGACGCGAGCAGACCGCAGCACTCTGCGCCGTAGCTCGGGTTCGCGCCCGGTGCGAGCGGCGTCCAAGCCTTGCGCCCGTCCGGCATCGCGCCCGTGTATTTCCCGTAAACCACGTTCGACGTGATCGTGAGGATGGAGGTCGTCGCTTCGGAGTTGCGGTAGGTGTGGCGCGACTTGATCTTCGCGAGGAAGGCCTTCAGCACCCATTTTGCAATCTCGTCCGCACGGTCGTCATCGTTGCCGTAGCGCGGGAAATCGCCCGTCGTCTCATAGTCTACGACAACACCGTCGCCGTTATAAATGGGTTTCACCTTCGCGTATTTAATCGCCGAGAGTGAATCGACGACGTGCGAGAAGCCCGCAATGCCCGTTGCAAACGTGCGGCGGACGTCCGTATCGATGAGCGCCATCTCCGCCGCCTCGTAGTAGTAGCGGTCGTGCATGTACTGGATGGCGTTCAGCGCGTTGACATAGACGTGGGCGAGCCAGTCCATCATGCGCTCGTACTTCTTAATGACATTGTCGTACTCAAGGTACTCCGTACGGATCGGACGGTACGCGGGCCCTACCTGCACGCCGCTCTTTTCGTCCACGCCGCCGTTGATGGCGTAGAGGAGACATTTTGCGAGGTTCGCGCGCGCGCCGAAGAACTGCATCTCCTTGCCCGTCTGCGTCGCCGAGACGCAGCAGCAGATCGAGTAATCGTCCCCCCACTCCGGCTTCATCACGTCGTCGTTCTCGTACTGGATCGAGCTCGTGCGGATGGAGATGCGCGCCGCATAGCGTTTGAACGTCTCGGGCAGTTTCGACGAGTAGAGCACAGTGAGGTTTGGCTCGGGGGAGGGACCCATATTTTCGAGCGTGTGGAGGAAGCGGAAGTCGTTCTTCGTCACCATGTGGCGTCCGTCCATACCGATGCCCGCCATCTCGAGCGTCGCCCAGATCGGGTCGCCAGAGAACAGCTCGTTGTAGGAGGTGATGCGCGCGAATTTCACCATGCGGAACTTCAGCACGATGTGGTCGATGAGCTCCTGCGCCTCCGGCTCGGTGAGGGTGCCGTTTTCGAGGTCGCGGTGGATGTAGATGTCGAGGAACGTCGAGATGCGCCCGACGCTCATCGCCGCGCCGTTCTGCGTCTTGATCGCCGCGAGATAGCCGAAGTAGAGCCACTGCACCGCCTCGTGGGCATTCCGCGCGGGCTGCGAGATGTCGTAGCCGTAAATCTGCGCCATCTCTTTCATGCCCTTCAGCGCCTTGATTTGCTCGGACAGCTCTTCGCGCTGTTGGATGACGTCGTTCGTCATCACACCGTCGCCATAGTTGAGGAGTTCTTCCTTCTTAAACGCGATGAGTGTGTCGATGCCGTAGAGCGCGACGCGGCGGTAGTCGCCGACGATGCGCCCACGCCCGTAGGTGTCGGGCAGTCCCGTGATGATGTGACTGCGGCGCGCCGCGCGAATCTCGTCCGTGTATGCGTCAAAGACCGCTTCATTGTGCGTCTTGTGATATTTCGTAAAAATTTCGTGGAGCTTCGGGCTGACCTTATAGCCGTAGTTTTCGAGCGCCTCCTCCGCCATGCGGATGCCGCCGTACGGCATGAACGCCTGCTTGAGCGGTTTGTCCGTCTGAAGACCGACGACTTTTTCGAGATCCTTCAGCGCGGGATCGATGTAGCCGGGACCGTACGCCGTGAGCCCTGAGACGACCTCCGTCTCCATGTCGAGGACGCCGCCCTTCGCGCGCTCCTCTTTTTGCAGCTCCTGCACGCGTCCCCACAGGCGGTTCGTCGCATCCGTCGGCGGCGCGAGGAAGCGCTCGTCGCCGTCATACTGCGTGTAGTTCCGCTGAATGAAGTCGCGGACATTGACCTCCTCCTGCCAGACGCCCCCTTCAAAACCGTCCCAGCTCTTGCTTTGCAGCATGATAAACCTCCTTTGTTCAACACAGATTCCCATATTGATAATAAAACTCAATAAAATGACTACCTCAATAATACTTGAATTGAGTTCACTTTTCAATAGTTCAAAACAAAATAATTAAAATGAGAATAAGGGGATAAAAAAGACTGCCTCACATCGGTGTATACCGTTGTGCAGCAGCCTTGGGAAGAGTTATCCTGCATAAATATTTTTTCTGTGGCCGACATTGATTGCGACAATCACAAGTTTTGCATCTTCAATAATGCATATCAGACGACAGTCGCCGATACAGTACCGCCACTCTCCTTTACGGTTTGCTTTGAGAGCTTTGCCGTGTGCGCGGGGATCTTCACAATCAATGAGATTTTTCTCGATCCATGATTTGATCATACGCTTCGTATAGAGATCCAGTTTTTCGAGTTCTTTCAGCGCACGCACCGAGTATATGAATTGGTATTTCATTCGTCCCCCAAAAGTGCGTTCCAAACTTCCTCATGCGAATAGGTCTTTGGATTTGCAAGATAATCCCGATACGCCGCATCCGCGACGGCGGCATCATATTCGTCCTCGATCAGCTCGAAGAAATTCCGCTTCATCGCCTCTTCCACGGACGTCCCGTGCACCTTTGCATAGCTTTCGGCGAGACGTTCCTCCTCACCGGTGAGCTCAATAACGACAGCCATTCTAATCGCCTCCTTTTTCTCTGATTTTACAATGCCGCGGATGAAATTTCAACCTATGTGTGATGATTGCGCTTGCATGGGCGGGGGAAATGTGCTGTAATAGTAGGAACATCATTAGTAAAGGAGCACACAGATATGAGGAAATGGGCTGTGATCTATTCATCCGTCACGGGCAATACAAAGGCGGTCGCCGCCGCGATGGCAGAGGAGGCGGGCGCCGACCTCTTCCGCGTGCAGGACGCCCCCGCCGATCTCTCCGCGTACGAGGCAGTCGCGCTCGGCTATTGGCTGCGGCGCGGCGGCCCCGACGACCTCATGAAGGCGTATCTCCCGCGGATCCAGAACGCACGCATCGCCCTCTTTCAGACGCACGGCGCGGACGTCGGCTCCGAGCACGCCGTCACCTCTTTTGCTCGCGCGGGCTATCTCCTCGGCGCGGGCTGCGAAATCCTCGGCACATTCTCCGCACAGGGCAAACTCGCCCCCGCCCTCATCGAAAAGCGCAAGCGCGGCGCAAAGGATGACTCGCACAACAGCCCCGAGGCACAGGAACGCTGGGTACGCGCCGAAAGCCACCCGGATGCCGACGATCTTGCCGCGGCGCGCACATTTGTGCAGAAAATGGAGCACAAAATGGATCTCCTCGAGAAATTCCGCCGCGCACAGGAAGCGCGCAAGGCAAAGTCCTAACGATTCTACAGGAAAGACTACGCCGATGAACACTGAAGAAAAACGCGCCCATGAAGCCCGCATCATGGAGCAGATGATCGCCATCTATTGCCGCGGCAAGGGGCATGCGGGGCGGACATCTGCGGCGCACGGAATCACAGCGCTCTGCTCCGACTGCCGCCGGCTGCTTGACTATGCGCTGAGCCGTGTCGAAGGGTGTCCGCGCATGGATATCAAGTCCTTTTGCTCCGTCTGCCCCGTGCACTGCTACAGCAAGGACATGCGCGCACAGGTGCGCGACGTCATGCGCTACAGCGGCCCGCGGATGCTCCTGCACCACCCGCTCACAACGCTCCGGCACATGTGGATCGACTTTACCGCGCGCCGGCGGGAAAAGAAAGGACTGCCCCATGCCTAAAATTCTCCTCATCACAACGGGCGGCACCATCGCGTCACGCTGCGGAGAACACGGATTGCGCCCCGTCCTCATGGGGGAAGAACTGCGCACAGCGATGGGCGCGGAGTGGGATGAGATCGAAATACGTGACTATCTCTCCCTCGACTCTTGCAATATCATACCCGCGTATTGGGAGGAGTTTGCACGCGAGATCGACGATCTGCGTACCGACTACGACGGATTCATCGTCACCCACGGTACGGATACGATGGCGTATACCTCCGCCGCCCTTTACTATATGCTCGAGAACCTTGATCGTCCCGTCGTCCTCACGGGATCGCAGCGTCCGCTCGGCGTATCCGGCTCCGATGCGGAGGACAACCTGCGTCTGGCGCATCGCGTCGCACTGTCAGGCCGCCCCGGCGTCGTGCTCGCCTTTGGCGGGCGCGTCATCCGCGGCAATGCTGCAAAGAAGCTCTACACCGTCCGTGATGATGCCTTCCGCAGCATCGGCGCGCCGGAAATTTCCATTGATGGGGATACGGCGGATATACAGGCCGCTCCTGCAGCGCCGTTTCGCCTGCGCGATGTACTCGATGAACGTGTCGCCGTTATCAAACTCTACCCCGGTATCCCTCCGGATATTGTGCACGTATACGTCAATGCGGGTTACCGCGGACTCATCATCGAGGGATTCGGCAGCGGCGGTGTGCCGCTCATCAACGAGCAAAGTCTGCTCCCCGCACTCGCCCATGCCCACGACTGCGGCCGCACCGTTGTGCTGACAACGCAGTGCGTCTACGACGGCGCGGACATCACGCGCTATGAGGTGGGCGTCCGCGCAGCTGAGCTCGGTGTGCTTTCGGGCGGCACGCTCCCCGTTGAGGCGCTGTACCCGCTCCTCATGCTGCGTCTCACCGAGACGCCCGAGGGGGAGAGGATAAAGAGTCTAGCATAGATTCTATGCTGCATTTCCGATCGGAACCCGCACGCCCGGCGCCGGAGCTCGTGCAGGAATCGTCTGATGTGCGTCTCGCAGGGGGACGGCGCTGCCGTCCCGGCATCAAGGTATGCGCGCACAACATAAGCAGGATTTGATATTGTGGAAAGGAGAACGTATGGAGCTGCAAGAAATCGGAATCGTTCACAACGACTACAAAGAACTCAAAGACATCCCGCGCCAAGGCTGTTTCGGCGATACCGTCTCCGAGATCGAGATTCACCCCGCATTTGCCGAAGGGCTTTTCCGCATCGAAAAGCATACGCATCTCATCGTCCTCTATTGGGCGCATCTGGCGAAACGCGACATCCTAAAGACCCTGCCGCCCGCTGCGCGTGAGCTTTACGGCGTATTTGCCACGCGCTCTCCGGGGCGTCCCAATCCGCTCTCCCTCTGCATCGTGGAGTTCGTCGCATGTGACGGGAACATCCTGCGCGTCCGGCATCTCGATGCCCTCGACGGCAGCAGCGTGATCGACATCAAACCCTATACGAAAGAGGATGCGATAACGCTTCCTTCAATATAAACCGTCACAGGAAAGGAACGTGATCATCGTGAAATACAGCGTCACATTCACCGCCATCGGAGACTTTGCACTGCAGCTCCTCCGGACGCGCGGCAGCCTCATTATCTTTGACAAGGGCGTCCCGCTTGCCTATGAGAACATGGTGCTCACGCATACGAAGGGCGACCTCGCAGAGGACATCACCCCCGGAGACACCGTCCTCGTCGCGGAGCGCGAATACAGCGTTGCACGACTTGGTGCCAATGCGAATAAAAATCTCAGGGAACATGGGCACGTTACCCTTCGCTTCGCAGAAAACGATGACGGCGAAGAACTCCAACCCGGCGACATTCTCCTCACGGGCGAACGCTTCCCTCGCATCATGGTCGGCGACCTCCTCGAGATCCTATAACGCAATCCCAACAATATCACGGCAATGAGAGCCCCCTGTACGTATTCTGCGTCCAGGGGCTTTTTGTTTGGCATCCTGCTCTCATGGTAGACTTCGTATACTTAATTATTTATAACCTTAATGCTTATACCTACTTAATATTTAATAGGTCGAATAAATTTTATCTATGAATATAAGCTCAATTATTTCATTAGAGAAGAAAATTCTAAAAATGTTGCCTAAAACACTTGTAATGAATCTGATTCGCTATTATAATATCCTCTGCATTTACGAATGCAATTATTATTTTCATTTAGGCAGCCTCATATAATATTCAGCCGTATGAGGAACGAGGAGGTTCCGGAACGGGCGGAACATAGTCCTTAGTTATCATGGAGGAAAAGTATATGCTCAGAAAACAGAGTCGGCGATCCGTGCGTCTACTCTCCTATGCCATAACGACGTGGCTTGCCCTGCCCGCCTATACCGCATGGGCAAGCGAAGCTGCATCCGGGGGGAATACTAATGTCACGACTGCGGACGTTCGCGTGGAGGCGGACGCCGCGCAGGAAGAGGCAAAGTATGAATCTCAGCAGAAGACCATCATCACCAAGGAAGACATCGAGAAGAAACAGGCGAAGTCCGTTGAGGAAATCATCTTCAGCGAGACAGGAGTCTCCCGCACCGTCGATGCCATGGGACGTGTCGGCGTCTCGATCCGTGGTGCAGAGCCGCGCCATACGCTCATCCTCGTTGACGGTCAGCCCGTCATGGGCGACTTTGCCAAATATTACGGCGCAGCGGACGAGGTGATGCGTCTCGGCACGGAGAACGTCGAGCGCATTGAGATCATCCAGGGTGCCGCGAGCGCGAAGTACGGCTCGGATGCCATCGGTGGTGTCGTCAATGTCATCACAAAACAGGCGGGCAAGGAACCTGTCATCAAGTTCAACGTCGAGGGACGGCGCACCGCCGATACCGACGGTCTGTTTCCCTATCAGAATGTGTTCCTGCGTGCCGATACGGGAACCATCGGCAAGGCGCAATTCGGCGTCTACGGGAACAAGCGCGACATCATGCCCGTTTACGGCTCTGAGGCGCGTGTTAAGGCAGGGCTCGCAAGCTACGTCACGGACTTTGAGGACAACAGCCTGCGCTACTACGGCGAGGCGACGAACATCGGCCTCATCGGCAGCTACAAGGCGGATGCAAACAACTCGTTCAGCTTCCGCATGGAACGTTACAATGAGGATCTCAACCGCTACGTCAAGCGCACGGACTCCATCATGGAACCGCAGCAGCACTACAGCCGCAAGTCGGGACGCAACAATTACAACATCGGATGGGAAGGGCGCAACAAGGATACCGACTGGAAAATCGAGTTCAACCACGCCCGTATGCTCGAGGACGATCTCACGCTGACCAGCAACTATGGCAGATCGGCCTATACGGGCAAGAACATGCTGAACTACGTCGACAACATCGACCACGCGCAGATGAATTTCGATGCCACATTCAACACGCAGTTAAATGACAAGCATCTGCTCATGTATAACTTTGGCTATGCCCATGAGACAGGCTCGGGCAGTCGTCTCAAGAGCGCACCGAATACCTATCTCAAAAAGATCGACCCATGGGATTATGATAAGAGCCTAATGGTGGTGCAAAGGGATGCCCCGGCATTTGGTCTAAAAAAAGGTACAATTGCATCCTTTATTCAAGCGCATAAACTTACGCCCGACCCGGAACGAGGGCTGCGTTGGGATGTGGATTATGAGCTTTATAACTATAACAAAAGTGATCCTAACTCCTATAAACCGTCGTTTACACAGGAAGATTACCTGCGGTATTCTAACAATGGTACCGAAACGAGCTTCACTCAAATATTGAACAATATGCCCCCCGAGGCTCGCGCACGATACAATGAGTTCAATTCTAAAATACGTCAAGAAAACGCCGGACACCTCATGCAGGGCAGTGGCGTTTATGACTGGCACGGGCTCGTGTATTACTATGATCCAAATAATTATAATTATACACTGAACGGGAAAAAATTTGCCGAAGTCCAGCAATCGTTAGCAAACCAGCTGCTTATGGGAGAGGCAACCATCAATAAGTATCATTTGGTTGTTGGCGATACCTGGATGCTGAACAATGATACGATCTTTACGCCGATCCTGCGCATGGATCACAGCAGCCTGTTCGGCACGAATATCACGGCGAACTTCGGCATCACGCACAACCTCGGAGGCAATCCGCACCGGCGATTTAAGGCAAATATTGGAACCGGTTACTCAGAGCCGGGCATGGGTGAGCTCTACTACAACTGGGAGATGTACGGCGGCAGCCCCGTCGATCAGGATCGTGCACGTCTCGGCTGGTACTGGACCGGTAATCCGAATCTAAAACCGGAGAAATCTGTGAACTTCGATATCGGCTACGAAGCCGAGACGAAGAACATGACGATGCGGGCAAATCTCTTTCACAATACGATCCGCAACTACATGACGACCTATTACACGGGGTACAACATCGATTTCCACCCGAATATCACGGGGGCTGAGAAACTCGGGTACCCGCCCGATATGCTCTACAGCTTTAAGAATATCGGGAAGGCACAGATCACAGGGCTCGAGCTCGAGGTCAAGAATAAACTCGACAAGCATTGGTCGACGAAGGTCGGCTATACGTTCCTCCATGCGATCAACAAGAGCGATCCGAACATGCCGAAGCGCCTGCTCGACAAACCGCAGCACAAGCTCGACATCGGCATCGACTATGAGAACGTGCGCGGCGGATTCCGTGCCTCCCTTTGGGGCGACTACTACATTCATATGCTCGACAGCAACTCGGTTACGGGCAATGCGAACTATATGAAGATGGACAGCGACCTCCAGGGCGGCTATATCTTCGCAAATCAGTACGCAAGGGCAGGCGCGCAGCGCTACCAAACCAAGACGTTCGGCATTTGGAACCTTATGCTGCAGAAGAAATTCGGCGAGGATGCGATGGTCTATCTCGGTGTGGACAATCTCTTCAACCATCGAGACGATAACCGCGCAACCCAGGCGCGCGTCTACCGTCTGGGCGCCAACCTGAAGTTCGGCCCCGACAGCAATACGCAGTCAAAAGCGCCGCTCACCGAGGAAGAGAAGGCGGCACGTGCCGCGCAGGATGCGGCGTACGAGAAGGACTTCTTCGCACAGACGAGCAATACCTTTGCGAAGGGCTCACCCGATATGTTCTTTGCACGTCCCTTTGACCGGGAGAAGCTGCGCGGCATCAAGCTCATCGGCGATTATCAGCTCGAGTGGGATACCCACGGCGGCGCGGATCGTCCACAGATCAAGATGACGGAAGACAGCTTCGTCGGGTCAGCGGAGAAGAATATGCTCGACCGCAAGGAACACGGCTTCTCGCAGCGTCTGCGCTTCGGATTTGACGTGCGTGCGAATGACAATCTGAACATCTCCGTACTTGCTACGGCCTCGGGGAAGGACGGCGTAGATACACGGACGGATATACCGAAGTCAAAGGCGTTGAACCACCTGCGCATCAGCAATTTCGACGTCACCTATCACAATCGGAATCTCGATATCTCGATGGGACGCCTGAATGAGCGGCTTGGTGTCACGGGATACTACTTCGGCAAGGAGTACGACGGTATCCGCGCATCTTGGACGAATGCGCACACACAGATACAGCTCGGCTACGGCAACTTCAAGCACAGTACGGGGATCTCTGATTCAGCATATACCCATGCAACGCATCGCGTATTCTATCGTCCACCGACGATGGCTGAATTTGTGGGGCTGAACATATCGGATCTATATACGACGTTCACGACGCCTGCGCCTGTTCCTGAGGCAAATGATAAGATGAATTTCTATCAGCAGCTTGAAGCGGCTACCACAATCGAAGAGAAGAGAGCTATCGTGAAGCGTATGTATGATATCGCTGTGGGGGCATACGGCAAAGATTTTCTGAAAGCCGGCGGTATACAAACCAGTGATTCATATTTACAGATGGATCCGCCGATGATGTTTAACTATAAATACACGGATGAACATGGTGTGGAACAGACCGATTCTCTTTGGAACTTCGATTATAATGCATGGATAGGAAGCCATAAGGAGGATTTAACAACACTCTATATGTCGATGGCAGACTATCCAAACGCCTTGGATGGAGATGGTTCCGCTGCGTTAAAGCAGTGGTGGGCAGGAAACAAGGCTCGTCTCTATGAAGTGTTGAAGAAAATCGTTCAGCTGGATAAGCATCCAGGCGCTACCAATGTTCAAATTACAGACTCGGATGATGATATTTACAACGCTTTGCACTACAACAACTTTGAAGACGAATTTTCGAATCCTATTACCTCTAATAACCTCTCCAGAGCAGTAGAACAGTATTTCACGGCAGTCGGTCAGCGTGTACAGTCGACAGAGTACGGCAGTCTGATGCCGCGTGACGCTCTCGGGAAATATACGGGACTTGTCATCAAAGTTGAGGGCACCGTTCTCGAAGCCGACCGTATCCCGCCCATCAACAAGGCGATCTTCCTCCAGGCAAAACATGCGCTTACGTCGAATGTCGGGATCTCTCTGTGGTATCTCGGCTCGACGGGAAGTGAAAATTACCATGCGGAACATGCGAACGGCAAGCGCAACGATGTCTATGACTATACCCGGCTCGCGCGTGTCATTGGCATCGGTGCGAAGTGGAAGATGGGCAAGAATGCCTCTATGTCGGTTGACTACGGTCAAAACCGCACGGCATTCGGCCGCCATATGAACGGGCATACGATCTACGAGCATCCGTCGGGATCGGATCAGTTCAACATCAGAGGGCACGCCATGGGCGGCACGCCGCATTTCTGGACGCTGCGCTTTGACATCGGCAAGAGCGATATGGCGGTCAAGGGGAGCTGGAATGTGTTTGCAGATTACAAGCACTTCGAGCACGGCTCGTTCTTCGGCGGCAACGGCACAGGATATCTCCCCGACCGTTACCTGGACGGTATCCGCAGCTTCTCCGTCGGTGCGGGCTATGTGCCGGTCGAGAACCTCCTCGTCGAGGCGTTCTACACCTTCGATGCAAAGGGCATCGGTTCGCGCGATACCCTCTACGGCGGTGAGAAATTCACCCTCGGGAACTATGCGGGGATGCGCTTGACCTACAACTTCTAATCACAGCATCTTGATGTGATAAAGGCGTTGTGTAACACACGCACATCCGCTGAAAGCGCCTCAGGTACTGTTGTATATGAAAAATCCCCCGTCGTACGGGCAGAAATGCTCTATACGGCGGGGGTATTTTTTAGCGATAGACTTTGCTTCTGTGTGCAACAGATACGGCGATTATGATAAGCTCTTCATCAACAATACGGGCAATCAAGCGATAGTTTCCTATTCGATAACGCCAATAACCGGATAATGACCCTTGTAACGCTTTTCCATGAGAACGGGGGCGTTTGAGCCTTCAAGATTTTTACTAATCCAGTTACGAATCATAAATGCGGTGAAAGGATCTAATTTCTTGAGTTGACGATATACCTGTTTTTCAAATATGACGCTGTACATCATCAAGCCCTATGCCACATTTGCTCTGCTGGGGTATGTCAAGTAAAGTGTGTAAGTTTCTTATAGAGCGGAATATTTTCGGATCATCTGTCCGACCCGCTCATCAATACAGAGTTGATTCATCACAATCGCCCAGTTCTGAATGGAGTGTCCCTTCCATTTCTTGTACAGCTCCTTGATCCGTAAGTAAAACACCTTGAACACAGCCGTCTCGCTTTGAAATGCCCCCTGTTTCGTTACTTTGCGAAAACTTGCATTGACGCTCTCTATCGCATTTGTTGTGTACATGACACGACGGACATCACTGCCATATTGGTAAAGTTGTTCAACATGCCGGAAGTTGTCCTTCC
>NZ_AUFU01000023.1 GCF_000426665.1 Centipeda artemidis DSM 19719
CAAGAGTTCATGAAGCGGTAGAACGTATCCTTGCCGAAAGGCATAGCGGTCCTTTGGAGATGCATCTGCGTGTAGACGGAACGCTGCTGGAACACCATGCGGAAAACCAGCAGGAAGATGCTGAGGACAGGGACGCCGCGAAGCTTGTACGCATTTGCCGCACGGAGGATGCGACTGACTTGATAGCGACGGAAAAGACTTGCATGTTCTTGGAAAGCAGTTCCTCGTCTTGGTGGTTTTGTGTTATACTGTTCATAGCATGAGCCTCCATTGGATGTTTTTGGTTGACACTTAAAATTATACCAAATGGATGTCGCTCATGCTGTTTTATTTGCCAAGACGATAGATATTTCAAGGGTTACAGCAGATTATTCATCTGCGAAGTTTGAGTAATCAAGAGAAAACTGTCTTCCGTCTCTGTTCCGTCTTTCTTGATGACGGTCTGCGGTCTTCTGGCACGAATGTACTCGGCGCGTTCGACAATCTCGTCCATCATCTCCTGCTGTCCTCCCGTCATAGGTGCGCGATCGACGATGATTTCCGCTTCCGGCACGCGGATGTCGCCCTTGAGCATATCCGCCGTGCGGATGTCGGCGAATTCCTTGAAGAGATTCATAAGCTCCGGCAGATTGTGGAAACGTGAAAAGCGTTCCTTGAGCTGATAGCCCCTGCCCTCGGGCTTCAATTCCATGCCGACGGTGATTTCGCCGAAAGCAGCTGCCCAGGCATCGAAACTCTCGATGCCGAGGTCTTGGAGCCGATCGGGCGCGAGGTAGCGCTGCATGGTATAAAGCTCGGTCATAGAGTTTGAAATAGGTGTACCGGTCGCGAAGATCAATCCCCGCTTGTTGGTGATCTCGTTGATGTACTGCGTCTTTTGGTAGAGATCCCATGTCTTCTGCACCGAGGTCGTCGTGCCAACGCCGCTGACACGCCCGTGCTTCGTTGAGATTTCAAGATTCTTGAACTCGTGCGCCTCATCCACGACGAGCTTGTCGATGCCGAGTTCTTCAAAGGCGGTGGTTGCGTCCTTGTCCTTTCGATTCTCCTTCTACAGCTTGGCGAGCTTTTCCTTATGACGGCGCAGCAGCGACTCCACTGCCCGCACGGAAAAGTTATTCTTGCGCGTCGCTTCCTCGCGCAGCCGGTATAGCGATTCTTCCAGATTCCTGATTGCGCGTTCACGCATGGCATTCTCCCGTGCTCTTGAGAGCTTGACCTTGCCGAATTGTGATTCGCCCATAATGATGGCGTCCCAATTCTGCGTAGCAATGCGGGAAATGAACTCCTGCCTGCGATCCTTCTGGAAGTCGCGCTCCGTCGCTACGAGAATCTTCGCTCGCGGATAGAGCCGCTAAAACTCCTTGCCCGTCTGCATTGACAAATGATTGGGTACGACCATCAGAGCCTTGTGCGACATGCCTAGTCGCTTCGATTCCATGATGGATGCAACCATTTCGAAAGTCTTGCCCGCGCCCACGCAGTGCGCAAAGAGTGTATTGCCCTCCACCAGACCGTCCGCCACCGCACGCAGCGAGTCGTCGTGGCTGTAGGTAAAGTAAGAGGAGCGAAAGAACCGCTCGGGATCCTCGCCCATTTTCCGCAGATGTGCACGCAGCTCAAGATAGCCCGAGTAGCTCATCGGATCCACATAGACGAACCGCCGCCCGCGCAGCTCCGCAAGCGACTCGATGCGGCTCGCACGCGGGACAATCACATACGAGAAATAGCTGCTCGCCCCATTCCGCTCCGGCATCGCCAGCAGGCGCACATCCTCCTTTTTCCCATACACCATATACGCACCGCTCGAGAGGAACGCCACATCCGCGTCCCCCTTCGCCAGCAGCTGGTTGATCTCGGCGTAGCTGCGGCGGTGCAGGAGGAGGACCGGACGCCCGAGCAGATGTCCGAGACTGCGCACCATCTGACTCTGATGCCCCTCCGTGCGCGCGTGGTTCAGCACCGAGATGATCGCCACGCGCAGCGGCGGCTCCCGCATCTCCATCTTGTACCCCGGGATCGGCTCCACCTGCTCGAAGTCGATCAGCGCCCGCTCCTGCATGCGCAGACAGACAAGCACGCCGACCAGCACGGCAAGCACCAGCCCCAGCAGAATATAGCTCCGTCGCTGCATTGCACACCTTCTTTACTGTGTGCAGTATGAGAAACACTCTCTTTGCTCCTATTATGCATATTACAAAATGCCTGTCCCATACAGGACAGGCATTTTGCATGTACACATCACGTCATCACGCGATTGAGCAGCGTCTGAAAATCATTCACATGCTCGTAGATCACGCAGTCACTATGCAGTTTTTCAAAAAGCTTCTTTGCACACGCTATTTTTGCCTCCTCAATCGGACGAAGCTGGAGCGAGGAGAGCGTTCCCTTCGTCTCCGCGACGAAGTAGATGTGCCGCACCTTCCCCTCGCGAAACACAATCGCCCAGTCCGGCGCATAACTTCCGACCGGCGTTGGGATGGCGAACCCGCGCGGCAGCTTCGCATAGATCAGCACCTCGTCCCCGCCGTCAAGATCCTGGGCAAATTTCCTCTCCACATTGCCGTCCGTGAACACATAGTTCTGAATCGCCTTCTCCGCCTCGTATGCCTCGGTGTAGGGGCGCTTCTCCGTCGCAAAGATACTCGCATCGTAGCTGCCCTCGATCGTATTGTACTCGATGTGATCGACGATGCGTGTCGCTTTCTGCTCGAGGATGAGCCGCGTCACTGTTCGGATAAACTCCTCAGGATTGTAGCGGTAACCTGCAAATACCTCGGCCTTAATCCCCCGCAAAATCTCCGCGGCCGTGCGCCGCGTGAGCGTCGTCCCCGCCGCAATACGCCCGATCAGATCATACGTCACCGCAGACCCCTGTGCGCGTTTCAGCGTGCTCGTCCGACTCTTGCCGTAGGCAAAGCTCGTGCCGTCCGCCACCATGCCCACATCCAGATCCGTCTGCTGACTGCCATAGGTGATCGTGTATTGGAGACGGCTGACACGCAGCTCGGCGTTGATATGGTCGATAGCCGCCCGTACGAGTTGTCTCGTGTCAAAGGAGACCATATAGGCGTACTTGTGGTTAATCCTCTTCCAGAGTTCCTGAAACTCTTTCTGATAAAATCGCTCGTTCAGCTTATTCTCCGGTGTCTTCGTCGCCCCCGCATCCGAAATCATCGTGCGCAGCACACTCTCGTCATAGATTGCCTGTACGAGACGATGAACCCCCTCCGCCATGGGCGCGAGCGTCTCGGGCAGAGGCGCGAGCGTCCCCGCCGCAAGTGCCGTGCGATAGTCCTCCGTCACATGGTCATCATCGTCGATGTAGTCATAACGCAGGAGGTATTTATAGATGGCACGCGCCTGCGTTTTATCAAGCTGAACCACAGAACCATCCGCTGTCTGCACCGTCTTTCCAGCAAAGTAGGCCTCCGTCGCCGCCTTCGGACGATCGTACAGCTCCGCCTCCATCTGCTTTTGCAGATCGCCGACGAACCCCGCATAGCTCTCGCTCGCGATCACCGTCAGCACATTCACCTCATGCACTGCATCCCCCAGCAGCGCCCGATCCATCCGCTGTCCCCCCTGATCGACCGCGAGACGCAGGCCTCTGCCCACCTCCTGCCGCTTCGCCGTCACACTCGCTGCGTGCTTGAGCGTACAGATCTGGAACACATTCGGATTGTCCCAGCCCTCGCGCAGCGCCGAGTGGGAGAAAATCACGCGCGTTGGTTCATCGAACGAGAGCAGCCTCTCCTTATCCTTCAGGATCAGATCATACGCCGAAATATCATCCGACAGATCCGAGCCGCGCCTGAGACTGCTGTCCACCGCGCGTCCCGTTTTCTTGTCAATGCTGAAATAGCCCGCGTGTACCTTCTCTACAGGCACATTATCCAGATATTTCATATATGCAGGATCAAAAATGTCGCAGTTTTCGTTCATCACCGCGCGGTACTCCTCCTCGAAGATCCGCCCGTATTCCCCGAGCACGGCATTTCCGTCTGCATCATACTGACGGTACTTCGCCACCTCGTCGATGAAGAACAGCGAGAGCGTCTTGATCCCACGTCGGTAGAGCCGCTGCTCCTTCTCAAAATGCGAGACAATCGTCTCACGGATCTGCACCCGCCGGAGATCCGCCTCCGATACATCCCCCTGTACATCCCCCGTATGGAGCGTTGTTCCGTTCAGGAAAAGCACCGTCCCCGCAGCGGCATCAATCGCCTCCACCACATAGCCCTCGTACTGCGCCATCCCGCCCGAGAGATGGCAGAGGTTGTCCCCTGTAGAGACAATATGCAGCTCGCGCTTCACCCCGCCCTTATATGCCACCTCGAACTCGATCCGCGCACGCGGCGGAACTTTGGGCGAGAGCACGATCTCCGCGAGATAGAGATAGCGCCCCACACCCGGCAGATTCTTCACCTCGAATCCCTTCACCTCGATCTTCTTCACCAGACGCGCATTGTAGGCATCCACCGCATCCAGCACATAGACGAGATTGTGACGCTCCGCGTGCGTCGCCGAATAGTTCAGCGTAAAGAGCGGGGCGAACTGCGCGAGTGCCTTCTGCGTCACCGAGTCCTTCTTCCCCATCTTCTGCGGCTCATCGAGGATGAGGATCGGGCGATTCGCCGCGATCACATCGATCGGACGGCGCGAGCCGAACGCATCGCGCTTCGAGTAGATGATGCGCGCCTCCTTGTTCCCGCCGCGCCCCTCAATCGACTTCTCCTCGTTCAGCGACGCGGCGAACGCCTGCGTGTTGATGATCATCACCGAGAGACCCGCATCGGCAGAGAACGCATCCAGCTGATTCAGATTCGCACTGTTATAGACGAAGAACCGCGCCTTCTTCCCATAGTGCTCCATGAAATGCTCCGCCGTCATCTCAAAGGACTTCTTCACGCCCTCGCGGATCGCAATGCTCGGCACCACCACGATGAACTTGCTCCAGCCATAGCGGCGGTTCAGCTCGAACATCGTCTTGATATAGACATACGTCTTGCCCGTGCCCGTCTCCATCTCCACATCCAGCGTACACTCCCCAAGCGATTCGGACAGCGCATCAGACAGATGGAGGTTGCGTGCACTCTGCACACTGCGAATATTCGCGAGCAGCTGCTCCTTCGTCAGAGCCAGCTTTTCATTCCGAAAGCCATCATCCGACGCCGTATCTACCCCCGTGTACGCCCCGTCGCGATAGCTCTCCTCCACGCGGAGCAGATTGCCCTGTGCTGCACCCGTGCCCACATCGCGCCGATAGTCCGTATGCGCCTTATACGGCTGTCCCTCGAACACGCTGACAACCGCCTCCACCGCATCCGTCTGGTACGGCTGCACCTTAAAGTGAAATTTCATCATTCCTCTCCTCTGAGTTCCGGCAGGATAAACCGATCAAAATCGCTCTCATAAACGCGATCCTGAACAATGCGATATTTTTCAAACTCCGTCTCAGCATGAAGTTTTGCCTTCTCAGCGCTAATTTTCCCCGCACCTGTGAGCACCTTGCTGCCGTTAAACTCCAGAAAGCCGTCCAGCCGCTTCGCCCAGTCCTCCATGCTCATTGGGATCTTTCGTTCCGCCTGCAGCTCTGCATAGTCGAGATAGAGCGAAACAATCCGCTCCAAATAGCGCATCTCCTCATCGCTCAGATAGTTCTTTGCGATCGCAACATCCGCTTTGACAATCTTCCCATGCGGAGCGCTCCCCCATGAAGTCAGTCCCATATGTTCCTTGCCGGCGTCTGCCCGCTCATAGATCAGCTCGGCCGCTGTATGCCGATGTACGGCGAAGTGCATCTTATTCTGCACCGTCTGAAAGAACAGGCGCGTCGTTGCAGCATCCTTATCATAGTCAAACGCTGTCGCGTAGAGATCCGTCACCTTCTGATAGAATTTACGCTCCGAGAGGCGTATCTCACGGATGTACTGCAGCTGCCGCTCAAAATACGCATCCGTGAACATATGCCCCTTCTTCAGGCGCTCCTTGTCCATGGTCCAGCCTTGGATCGTATAGTCCTTGACAATCTGCCCCGCCCACTTGCGGAACTGGGCAGCACGAGGGCTCCCCACCTTGAACCCGACCGCAATGATCACCTGGAGATTATAGTGCGTCACCGTACGGCGCACCTCACGCATCCCTTCTGTTTGAACTGTTAAGTATTGCTTAACAGTTGCCTCTTGAGTGAGCTCCCCGTCTTCGTAGATTCGCTTGATATGCTGCGAAATTGCTGCAACAGACACATCATACAGCTCTGCCATCATACGCTGTGACAGCCAGATATTCTCATCCTCATAGCGCATCTCGAAACGCTCATCGCTCTCACCCGCAGCGGCAACGAACGTGAGGTATGTCGCAGCCGAACTCTGTGCCGGCGACGCGAATTTCTTCTGATCCTTTGCCATATCACAGTACCTTTCGTACCGTTGCGGGACTATACGCCGCAAAGAGCTGGTCGAAATTCGTGAGAGCAGAGTCGTCTACCATCGAGGCATCACGGAACACCGCGTAGTAGGGCTTTCGCTTGGCGATTGCCGTCACCGCCTCGTCCGTCACCGCGCGGTCAAAGCACGCGAGGAGGAAGCCGTCCGCAACGTTAAAGACGCGTTTCCCCGCGATCTCCTCCACCGTAATCGGCTCCGAGAGCAGGATGCCGAGATCCAGCATCGTCTGAACGAGCAGATCCTCCGGCGTACGATCCGCCTTGACATTGTCCACCTGCGCGAAAAGCCCGTCCTGCGTCACCGCATCGGGCGCATAGTAGACATCGGTCATATTGCTCGTATCGAGCCGCAGACAGCGGAATCCGAGGTCAAGCCCTGCTGCTTTCTCCCCCGCCTCCGCCGCGATCTTCGCCCCCGCGCGGCGAATGCGCTCCTTGCCGATCTCACAGATATTCCGATAGCCTGCCCGATATGCCTCACTCTTCTCGTCCGTCGCCTCAGGCAGCTGCACCATGATGAATTTACGATGACCACCATCCTCGGCGTTCAGCTGCATTACGGCATGGGCGGTTGTAGCAGAGCCGGAGAAGAAGTCGAGGACTATATCACCCGGGTTCAATGAAATTTGCGCCAATCGATACATCAAATCCACACTTTTAGTATAGTCAAAGATTCCCCTACACTCAGAAAACAATTCATCTATTTGTCTTTTAGCCTGCGATGTGTCTCCTGCAAACTCCCGTTTAAACAGGGTAACTGGAACGAGGCCATTTTGGACATCACACAAATAGCGCTTTACCATCGGCATACTTCTGCCTTCCCCCCATAGAATGCTATTATCTTCAATGAATCGCCGGATAGAGGCTTCGCTATACGCCCAATACCGATCTTGTGGCCGACAAATCACCTCTCCATTGGGTTTCGTAATCGTATAATCGGCAGCATAATAATTATGGGCGGTAATTGGATCCGCCTTCCATGGGCCTTTCGGATCCATATCAGGGTTGGTATAGCTATCGGTATTTTCTCGTGGTAGTAAATTTCGTTTCCATCCCCTATTGTCTGTTATAGAGTTCCTTCGTACCTTCGCATAGCATAAAACATACTCATGAGAAGAGGAGAAATTTATTGCGGAGTTTTTCCGTGTATGGACTTTTTCCCAAATAAGCGTAGCAACAAAGTTTTGTTCTCCGAAAAGTTCATTACAAACCTTCTTGAGATTCTCCTGCTCGCTGTCATCAATACTGATAAAGATAACGCCGTCCTCCGCAAGCAGACTCTTTGCCACCTTGAGACGGGGATAGATCATATTCAGCCAGTCCGTATGAAAGCGTCCGTTGCTGTCCAGATTCTTTTTGAAATCATAGACCATATTCCCATGCTCATCATAGGGAACATTCGCCGAAACGAAATCCCCGCCCTCCATCGCAAAGTCATCATCGTACACAAAGGCATCATTCCCGGTATTGTAGGGCGGATCGATATAGATCATCTTCACCTTGCCGAGGTACGTCTCTTGGAGCAGCTTCAGCACATCGAGATTGTCCCCCTCGATGTAGAGATTCTCGCTGTCGAACGCGCCCTCTGTGCCATCGCGCCCGACACTGTCCGCCACGACGGGACGCAGCGTTGCCGCAATCGGCGCATTCGCCGCGAGGATCGCCTGCCGCTTGTCCGGCCATGTGAACGCATAGCGCTCCTCACGCCCCTCCACGATCTCACGCGATAGCTCCTGCCGCAGCACATCGAAGTCGATCGCCTGCACGAGCTTCCCGTCACGCATGACCTCCGTCAGGGCGTTCGGGAACAGCCGTCCCACCGCCTCGATATTCTGCGCCACGTTGTCCCTGCTGTGCATCTTCATCCACTCCATCGCGCTCTCCTATTCCGCTCACATCAAAAAACCATTTTCTTTACTATAGCCTAATTCAGAGAAAGCAAAAACGCTCCTATATTTGCAGAGATGAGGTCTTTGTTATAAATGACCCACTATGAATCAATTCGACCACGCAGCTGGGGAGGTAAAAATCGATCAATCTCTTCATTTGAATAGGTATATTCTTCACGCTCTTTTAGACCTTTCATCGCCATCTTCACTGCACCGTCCGTTGTTTGTGCCGCGTGAGCATATAGATTATCCAGCGTTTCCATAACATGAGAAAAATCTTCCTCTATTTCTTCACATGATTTTCTATGGATATGTATGTCCGCAATAATATGGAGCAATCTGTTTCGAATGACCAAAAATTCATTTGCAGAAACTTTATTCCCATATCCAATAGATTTTAGATCAAAACTCTTATAATATGCTGTAATAGCCAGCGTCACAAAGGAAAAAAACATAGTTATGATTTTCGCACATAACTCCCCCCAAAAAATGGTGCTTACAATCCCACACGATGTCAGAGATGCGAAAACAATATTAACTATCTCAAGAAGATTATATCGTTTGAAATATATATCCGCCTGTTTTTCCTGAATCTTATGCGTCCATACAACACTCGCATATTGCTGCCTGACTACATCAAGCAATACTTGATATTGCTCCAAGTTCATCATCTCCATTATATGATTGAAGATATCTCAATCGGCAATCTTGTGCAGAACCTTTCCAAGACATTCCATACTATTGGAAGCATCTATGATAGCGGCACTCCCCGGTGCCGAAAGACAAGGAATCTGTCTCTGTATCGTATTGTAGTGATTCAGCAATCTTTGCTCATAAGATCCTTGAGGACATTGACTCGTCTCACCTTCACGCACCCAATGCCAATCGCCAATTGCATCATACACGAAAGAGTCTATAACAATTCCCGAAAGATGATAACTCTTGAAAAATGTATCCCGGATATGCCGAATATGTTTACAGGTATCAACCAGAAGCCCTCTTGTATTAGCATCACCGTTTTTTACATTCATCGCCTGTTGTTCTGTGATTGGATCCGCCGATCGCCAGTATCCGCCCATGTTACTGTCCGGATATGTATATGTGCCGGTAAAATCCCCAAAGCAATCCTGCTCCTTAAAGGCAGGTAATAACTCAAACTTCATGCCATCCGAAAAGTTAATTTTTACAACTTGTCCATCTGCTCGAATATCACTCAGTGAATAATGTTTGTCAATAGATTGTTTCACAGCCTGTAATAGACGTGATTGTCCATTCCATTTTGTTTTATCAAATCGGTGATATTCTTCTGGAGGCAACTCAAGCAAAATGTCCAGATCACTGGATTGTATTGCCGTCCCACGTCCATACGATCCGACATATCGGCTATGGGCAGTCTCGCTGTCACTTTCCCAAAACACGCTGTTAAACGCCTTTGTTACAGCTTTATATCGGCTACTAATGGTTGAACGCCACTCTTGCTCAATTTTATGTTTAGTTACATATATAGGCATATAGTCATCTCCCAAGGATTTTCAAAAGGTTACATTAGCGCCTGCAGCGCTCGTAGCTGCTGCACAAGCTCAAACTTCCTCTTTGGCTGTTTCTCCCGCCGGAGCTTCGCCTCGAGCGCGGCAATCTGCTTTTCGATCCGCTCTCTGCGTCCCTGCTCCGCGACACTCTCCCTGAGTGTCGATGTCGGCGCATCTCCGAGCGCACTGCCCGCGATCCTGCGGACGAGGTTCTCATAGACGGCATCCATCGACAGCCCCTCGATACGCAGAGCGGCCTCCCCCACAGGCATCCAGTCCGTGTAATAGTACCGCTCCACCCGCACGCCTGCGCTTTTTGCGTCGGGCGTTTCTTTGTAGGCAACAGCAAGGCGCATCCGATCCTCCCACACGAGGACAAAGAGGATATGATACGGGATCGCGCGATCAATGAGGCGCAGAACAGCCTCATCAATTTGCCCATCGTTCAGACGCAGCTCGAATACTTCGAGCTCCTGCACCTCCTTCCCTGCAGCGAGGCTTAGAACCTCCGGCGCGATCTTGTTGCGCCAGTGGATGGATGCGATCTGCGCGCTGAACGCCTTTTTGAGGGCAGGACTGAGCTCGCTCTTTTCATAAAATTTCTGTTTTGGAATCCGTCGGTTGCATTCCGTAGAGGCCGGCAGTCCGAGCATGTTCGCCTCCTATCTACCGCACGACGAGGAAGCAGATGAGTTCAAAGTCGTCGAGCCCCGCAATGTCATTTCGCAGGGCGCTTGTTCCGCCCGCAGAGAAGAGGCTGTCGATGTCACTCTCCTCCTTTACGTCGATGATGGAGCGAATCGCATCGCTCAGCAGCGCCGAGACGGCGCGCATATCACGCCCGTCGTCGGTCTCGCGGTTGAACGGCTCGTATGCCGCCCGGATCGGCTCCATCCTCCCGCGGCAGAGGAGGCGGATATCGTCGAGCATCTTCTTTGGATTCTGATAATCGCAGAGGATCGTCCCATCCTGCCCGATGTAGACCATATAGAATGGGTGAATGCGGTTGCGTGTATCAACGCCTAGGCTGCTGCGGATGTTCTTCAGGACGAAGATGACGCCCGCACCGAGCTCATCCGTGGCAGGAACGACAGCGTGCAGCCCGCGCGGCTTCTTGTCCATATCGCCGTGATCCTTCAGATACGCGAGCAGGTCGAGGCGGAATTCGTTGAGTCCGAGATCCATGATGGAGATGCCGTCGCTCATATCCTCGATGTCGACGACCTCCTCCTGCAGGCGCTGCAGCTGCATCTTGCGATACTCAAGATCGCCCTTCTACTCGGCGTTGATGAGATCATCGTCGCCCGTAGCGGTCATGATGCTGATCCGCATGCGTGTCTCGACGCGCGCCTTAAGGTTGATGTAGTCGTCGAGGGTCAAATCCGGCCAGAAATTCACGAGCTGTATGCACGCATTCCGGCTACCAATGCGGTCGATGCGCCCAAACCGCTGGATGATGCGCACGGGGTTCCAGTGGATGTCGTAGTTGACCATGTAGTCGCAGTCCTGCAGGTTCTGCCCCTCGGAGATGCAGTCGGTCGCGATCAGGACGGTGATGTCCGCCGCGCTGCCTGGCATGAGTACGTCCCGCCCCTTCGAGATGGGGGAGAAGCAGGTCAGCACGTTGTTGAGCGTCGCGCGAAAGCCCGCGATCGTCGTGCGCCCGTCGATGGAGCCGGTGATGAGTGCCGTGTCGCAGCCGTATGTTTCCTTGAGATACGTGCTGACGTGCTCATAGAGGTACTCCGCTGTATCAGAAAATGCCGAAAAGACGAGAACACGGCGGTTCCCTTCGTTGATGGGGTGCTCGATCTTGTCTGCAATGAGGCGCAGGAGTTCCTGCAGCTTCGTATCGTGTGCAGGGGTGATGTCCGCCACCATTTTCGTGAGAACAGCCAGTATTTCGCTGTCCTTTGTCAGCTCCCTCCGCCATGTTTTCCAATCCATGTCTGCAAGATCGACGGGCATCTTCCTGCCGACCGTAAAGAGTTCGGTGTTCTCATCGTCCATGTCGAGGTCGGGCGTCTCCATCTCGTACAGGGGGAGCTCCGCGCGGCCGGACTGCTCGAAGTGGTTGATCTCAGCAATCGCAGCCTCAATGCCCGCCTTGATTTTTCCAATGGTCAGACGGAACGAATGGACGGAGCTCTCGAGGCGCTTGAGGAGGTTGATTCTCATGAGGCGCTGCATACCGCGCTCGCGTCCCGTCTGGGTCAGGTTCTCCGCCATGTTGTGCGTGAGCGCCGTGTATTTGTCCCGCCTGCTCGGATGGATGTAGTTCGACGGGGTATAGATGCAGAGTGTGAGCTGCATGAGCTGCTCGTAGATCTCGCGGTAGTTGATTGCGCCCGCACGATCCGTGAGCTGCGGTCGACGGGAGATGGGTTTCAGACGTGCGGGGAATTTGCCAATGGCGTTCGTGTCATAATATTTCTCGATGTGTCTGCGTGAGCGTGCGATGGTAACGCTGTCGAGCAGCTCGAAGAAGTCAAAGTCGAGTTTGCGCAGCAGCGCATCCGTTGTGCGTTCCTCCGGCGCCTCCTTGCTCCATGTGTTGAATGCGCTCTGCGCCTGCCGGAAGATATCCTCGAGCCCCTTGGATGTGCCGAGGCGGTCGTCGAGATTTGCTGCGTGCCCCTCGTAGGCGAGGGCGAGTTGGTTCTTCAGGTCGGTAAAACGATTGTTGACCGGCGTCGCAGAGAGCATGAGCACCTTCGTCCGAACACCCGCGCGGATGACGCGCTCCATCAGACGCTGATAGCGGTTCTCCTGTGTGCGGCTGTGCGTTCCGATCCCGTTGCGGAAGTTGTGCGACTCGTCGATCACAATGAGGTCGTAGTTGCCCCAGTTCAGGCGATCCAGATCGAGTCCGTTCGACTGTCCGTGGCTGCGCGAGAGGTCGGTATGAAAGAGCACATCGTAGTTCAGACGATCCGCAGCAAGAGGATTGTTGACGTAGTTGTCCTTGTAGGTGTTCCAGTTCTCCGCGAGCTTCTTCGGGCAGAGGACAAGGACGTTCTTGTTGCGGTTCTCATAGTATTTCATGACCGCAAGTGCGGTAAATGTCTTGCCGAGGCCGACGCTGTCTGCGAGAATACAACCGTTGTATGTATCGAGTTTGTTGATGATCGCGAGTACGGCATCGCGCTGGAAATCGTAGAGCATACTCCATATCTTGCTCTCTTTGAACCCCGTGGCCTCGTTCGGCAGCGCGTCCTCGGACAGGTCGTCCAGGAACTCGCTGAACACATGGTAGAGCGTCGTGAAATAGATCATCTCGGGTGCGTGCTCGGCGTAGACGGTGCTGATGTTCTCGATAACGGCATCCGTTACGTCCTGGAGCTTCACAGGATCGTTCCAGAGTTCGTCGAATGTGCGCATATACATCTGTGTCGCCTGCGGCTCGTCCACGCACTGCACGATGTTATAGGCGTTGTTTCCGCGCTCGCAGCCGAGATCCACGGTCGTAAATCCGCTCATCGGAACATAGACGGTCTGCTTCTCAGCAGAGGAGACCGTCATGAAGCCTGGCATCTGCTCGCCGCCGGTATTGGATTTGAACCGCGCCTTGGCACGGATCCAGTCCGCACACTCCTTCGCAATCGCGCGCTGCGTCATCTCGTTGCGCAGGCGCAGCTCGAACTCCGTGCCGTAAAGGCTCGTCTCACGCGAGATGCGCGGGATATAGAACTCGCGCTTCTCCTTTGCTGCCTTTTCCCGAATAAATGTGGGCGAGGTGAAGAGGAAACGGAACTCCTCCACGGACTCCAACTGCTCCCGCAGCTCCTGATACGCATACATCGAGAAACACGCCGCCGCAATGGATACCCTGCTGCCGCGCACAATCTCTGCCCGCAGATCGTCGCGCACCGTGTTTGTGACGTTATCGAATATCTTCACTCTGCTCCACCAAATCTTTCCCATAGAGATTGGCTCGATCAAACTTGCGTCCCTATTATAACATATTTCAAAGAAATCAAAAGAGGGTTCGTTGTAAAATGAAGTTGAACAGCTAAACAAAAACAAAATCCATAGTGACATCCCGTGCTATAATGGTTCCGCTACAAAACATCAGCAAAGGAGCAATCACTATGGATTACGCCTATTCTACCACAATGGAAG
>NZ_AUFU01000024.1 GCF_000426665.1 Centipeda artemidis DSM 19719
CTGAGGTTTTGAGGACTTTTTGGGTATATCCGTTGCGGCGATTTGCTGTATCCTTTTCGCCGCGCTCGTTGCTCATGTAACCGAGATGGTTTTCCATCTCGCCATTGAGCATGGCTTCAAACATGGGACCGAAGATTTCTTTGAGGGCGTTTTGCATATCCTCTACGGTTTTGGGTTGATACTCTTCGATAATTGCCTTAGCGAGCGTTGCACCGCGCCGTGGGGGCCTCTTTGACATAAGGGTTCCTCCTTAGTTTTTGACTTCCCCTCACGGGGAGTGCTCCTAAGCTGTCTTCCTACTTACACAGTTTATTATACACTCCCATTATACCAATCGTTTGCATTGCTTGCAAGGTGTTTCAAGGTGTCCATAATGGACACCTTGTTTTTTATTCCTCTTCGTCTATCGGCTCAGACTCCGGCTTTTCCCCGCCTCTTTCTTCGGCGCCATTTTCACCGTTCTTTTCCGTGCGACGGGCTTCTGCTTTGCAGATGCTTCCTGTTGCTGCGCTTTTTTTGCCGCTCGGATCTTGCTAATGCGCGCGGCAAGCACGGGGGATACGCCTTTCTCTTCTGCCGGGCGCTCCTCTGTGACCACCGCCAAGCGTTCCGTCTGCACAGCCTGTGTCTGTACCTTCTCCTTATCCATTGTCTTTTCGATCATATTTGTCTTGATGTAATCGGCAGCCTTTTCCGCATCGTGCGCAGCACGAAACAGTTCATCAGGATTCTTCCTGAGTGCATTTGCCCACGACTTGAGATATGCGGCATGGTTATCATAATGTTGCTTATCAAACGAGATACCGTATTCCTGATGCAGGAACATTGAGGTCAGCTCTGCACGCAGCTCTTCCCGCGCATAGGTATCCGTTGCTTGCCCTCCAAATTCCCGATTAAGGCGTGACTCATGACCTGTACTATGTGCGATCTCATGTGCAGCTGTCGCATAGTAGTAAGCATCCGTCTTAAACTCCTCGCGAGAAACAAGATGGATTTCGTCCGTTGACACCGTATAGAAATTTTGATGATGCTGATCGTGATGAATCGATGCTTCGCTATTGGCGATCATTCTCTCCATCTTCTCGTTCAGAGCCTCAACCGGACGTTCAAACTCAGGCAGTGGCGGCACATTTTCCATTTGTTCAGCGTTAAATACAAGGGATCTCTTCACCAGCGGCGGGTCGAGCCGCACTTTTTTGATTTTTTTCTCCCCTGTCTCAGGATCTGTTTCATAGACAGGTTCCTTTTTCCCCGTCTTTTCGTTTTTCTTCCAGATCTCCCGCTCAAATTGGTAATACTCAACAACGGTTGCTTTTTCGCCTTTCTTGACCTGCGCGCCGATTGACTGCGCTTGTTTGTATGTTGCCCATCGGTTATCCTTATAACCCATACGCATGGCTTGATACGCCAACCGCATTCTGTTTCCGCCGTGGTAGTTTGCACTCTCCCCTTCTCGCGTGAGATTTTTGGGGCGACCACCGTTGATGATACCGGACTCCCAAAAAAACGGCTTTCCGGCAGCAATATCTGCGGCGACCTGCTCAACAAGCGCTTTGCGTGCTTCACTCACATCACTCATGGTCATTCGCCTCCTCTATCGGATTTGGGATCTCTGTTTGCAGCATACGCAGGATCTCCCTATCCTCATCGTCCAGTTCCTCCTCCGGCGTGCACAGCACACGCTCCTCCTCCGGCAATAATTGCCCCGGTTCACGCATGACGCCGTATTTCTCCTCGAACGCAAGTCGTTCACGCTCTAACTGTTCCATGTCTTTGGGCATTTCAACACCTCCTGTTAGCTCCGCGTGCAGCATCTCATGATCGGCACGGATAGAAAGCACGGCGTCGCGGTTATACCACACACGGCCATTCTCATGCATTGCACTTTTTTCCGCTCGAAATACACTCGTTCCGTTGACTGTCAATTCAATCTGCATATACTCCCTCCTTCGGCATTCGGCTAGTGTGTCCATTATGGACACCTTTACGGTCAAGGGCTTGCTCGTCCGTGTCGTGCGTGCCAGTCGCGCAAGAGCGCGGATACACGCTCCGGTGGAGTAGCCTTTGCCCGATGCTCCTCCATCGCTGCAAGACGAGCGTGCTCTTTTGCGCGCAGCTCTTCTTGACGGTGCTGCTGCGCCTCTGTTTGCTCTTGCTGTGTCCGTCGGAATTTTTCACGCTCCTTCGTCGGATCCCTTGACGGAGTATAGACATACGAGTCTTTCAATGCGGCGATCAGCCAGCCTGCCGCATTTTCGATTCGATTGCGCTGATGGGCATAGCGCAGCATCTTTGCCTTTTCCCGTACGGCACTCTCCCCATACCGGCGGATGCAATTCACCGTCACGTGCTCCGGGATGTTCAGCTCCGCACAAGCAGAAATCAAATCATCGGCAACAACAGGCTCTATTTCTTGACTTTTTGATCTTTCTATACATGGTGTTGTTGTTATTCTTTGTGTATTCTCTGTTGTAGTCTTTGCGCGCGTGCGCGAGGGAGAGGGGGTGTAATCCCGCGCCGATACTGGATTTTTCGGCAGTTCCGGCGAGGTGTTCCGTCGGGTCAAATTGGCACTCCCCGTCGGGTCATTTTGGCACTCCCGTCGGGTCAAATTGGCACTCTCGATAGTGCCACTAACTTCAACTTTTTGACTTTCTTCCTGAGTGTCATTTTGACACTCCTCATCCCGGACGTTTTCAACCGACGAATATTCCCCGGAAAGATCATATACGCGCTCTTCATCGTCTTCGTCCTGCGGCGATAGAGTCTCTGACGGTGAAAGCCTATTCGAGGGCACAGGAACAATCCCGGCAGGGATATAGATCTTCTCATCTGCTCGGCTCATACTCTCTTCTGCCTGTGCATGGACAATTTCTTGATTTATGACTGCCATACGGTCATAATTGATCGTATACGCCTTTTTCTTATCGAATCCATCTCCGATCCTGACAGATAGCAACAATTTCTCGGATTCAAGGTTTGTTATAATCCGCTTGATTGTGCGCTCCGACCAAAACGGGAACTGTTTGTTCCACTGTTTGACCGTGTTATAGATCCAGCGGCGCCCATACTCATCTTGTTTTCCCATCTTTTGGCTGATCCAATATTGAAGCTGCTGTAAAAAAACGGCTTCATTCATGCCAATTTTTGCAGCTAGGAGCGGCGAAAAAGTAAGTGGTGAATCGTAAGTAAGGCAGCTTGTCCCGGTCATATTTCTCCCTCGCTCAAGTGCTTCATCTGTAGCTCTGTCGCCTTTTCAAGATGCTCATTTAGAGCTTTTCTGAGGACATCCAACAGAATATTGCTGCGAGCTTCCCATTTTGCACAGTCCGGTCGTCCCAGTACTCTGCATTTCTCAAGATTACGATCTATCGTGTTACAAATATGTATCAGTGCGGCTGTAACCCACTGATTTACATCTGTATCATCAAGCCCCAACGAATCGACCGTATCATTATCGGTAGCGTCAAAGACCTCATCTATGGCAAAGGAAAGCCGTTCCTGCCCCTCTGCTTCAAGCGCTTCCTCCATCGATAGCGGCACAGGGGACATCTTATTCTCCACAGATTCCGGCTGACGCTTTTCTTTGACGCGCTGCACGGTCTCAACCGTCGGGCGTTCTCCTTGCGCCTCGATGATCTCTAGCATCTCATCCTGCTCTTCTTCCGGCAGTGCCGAAAGTTCGGCGGCTGCCGTCGCAGTCATACGTCCCTCCTCAACGGCTTCTTTTGCCGCATCCGATAGTTTCCCTATCGCCTCCTTGCGGGCGAGGGTCGTTTCGGATATATCAAGAAGGCTTGCAAAAAACGCTCTGAACTTCCCGGCGATCTCTCCGCGTTCTTTCTGATATTCATAGATCTTCCGGATGATCGGCTTAATAAGAGCGATCTCCGCCGCTTCTTCCACGGGTGAAAGATTTCGGCGAGATCCCTTATTCGGAAACACGATGTTCAGCGTTTCCATCTCATCGCCTGTGATGACTTCCTCCAGCGGATTTATGACCTCCCGTGTAATTGTCGGTACGCACGGATCGTCGGTCATGCCGCTTTCGAGACGATAGAGCTGTGCGAGACGCCGGCGATGTCCGCTCAGAATCATGTATTTCCCCTCTTCATCGGGGAGCTGCTTCACGATCAGCGGCTCAATCCGATGTGTGAGTTCAATCATCGCCGCCAGTTCGTCAATATTATCCGTCCGATATGCCGTGTTTTTTGGATTCGGCACAAGGTCATGGACAGAGCGCATTACAATTTGCTCCGCAAGGTGTTCATTATGGATACCTTGCGACTGCGGCTGCGAGTTTTTGTTCAGCAGCTTTGCGATCAGCGCTGACGACTGCTTTTTCATCTCACATACCCTCCATTAGTTCGCGCAGGAATTTCACGAGATCGCACGAAAATCCACAGTTCGGCGAATACTCGAAGATGCTGCAGTGTTCTCCCGCTGCCGCTTCCGGTTTGTCCTTGGTGTAACGAATGCGTGCCGTAAAGAGAGGAATATCTTTCCGCATTTTGGCAATCGTCCGGAATCCGTGTGGCGTCGCGGAAAACTTATTCAGCAAGCATCCGCGAAAACGAAGATGCGGATTGTAATCTGCCTGTATGGATTCGATATAGGAAATCATCTGCTCTACGCCACGGATGCCATAGAGATCCGGCGTCGTAACGATAATAACCTCATCACTTGCCGTGAGTGCGTTGATCACCGATGCGTTGATCGTCGGCGGATTATCGATGAGGCATACATCATAGAGATCTTGCACGGATGCGAGGGCGTCTTTGAGTATCGACTGTTGCACGATTGTCTCGTCCTTGATAACGGCAACATTTGCGTCCAACAGCCGCTCGTCACTCGGCAGGAGATGAATCAAGGGATAGCGTGTCCGGGAGATGCAGGAGCGAATATCCATCCCCGTCAAAACATCTGCAAGCGTAAAGTCCGGCGTAACATCAAAAAACTGCGTAGCGTTGCCTTGATCGTCGTTATCGACGACCAAAACACGCAAATCGCAGCTCTCGGCGAGCGCATAGGCAAGATTGACCGTGATCGTCGTCTTTCCTACGCCGCCCTTTTTGTTAATGAGTGATATTGTTTTCATGAAAATCAGTCCTTTCGCCTATTGTTTCTTCCGCGAAAGTCTGCTATACTAAACAAAGGTTCAGTCTGTTTAGTGCAGACGAAAATGCTGCCGATATTTTATCGGTGGCATTTTTTTTGCCCCCTTTTAACAACATCAAAGCAATTCGTAATTAGCTGTAAAACTTCATCCTCGTTGCCCCTTAAACTGATTCGCGCTGTTTTTCCATCCGTTGTCGCGATAACACAAGCCTTTGCACCTGACTTCGCACACTCGGTTATCAGCTGCGCTTTTACTTCTGATAGTGTCACTGTTATCCTTCCTTTTTTGCTCATACATCGAGATACCTCATCTCGAAGTACCGCCGATTCGTCTTGCCGCGCAGCGTACACTTGCCCATCTTTTGCAGGTCGGCATTGAGTTCTGCAAGAATTTTGTACGCCTTGGAGACTGAGATCGCGCACACATCGGCAATCTCCGGTGCAGTGATGAAGTTACTCTTTGCCGTCTTATAGCCTGTTGGCATCGTAATACCTCCTTTAATCCTCCAACAATTTGTACCACTGCTCTGGAAAGTCTAGGACAGTGGCTATTTTTTTTGCTACTGCTGGAGACGGTCTCCGTATTCCATTTTCGATGTTGGAATAGTGATTTTGAGAAATCCCTACAATTTTCGCAAATGACTTTTGAGAATACGATGCATTCATTCGTAGCTTCTTTAATAATTTCATATCACCCCTCCTTATATCTCATAATGAGATTATATTGTGTTTATCAAAAAAAGTCAACTCATTTTGAGATACAGTATTCAAAGTAAAATCGCTATTTGAGATAATATAGATACCATGGAGGTTGGTATGAATCGAATAGCAGAATTACGTAAGGCTCAAAATATGAGTCAAAAACAATTTAGTCGTTTACTAAACGTTGCTCAAAATACAATATCGCAATGGGAAACAGAACAACGCGACATAGACTCATCAACGTTGCTGAAAATATCTGAGTATTTCGGGGTCACAACAGACTACCTCCTCGGGCGCACAGACGATCCTACCCCACCACAAAAAGAAAAAGCTCCTTCACGTCATGAAGGAGTATTACAGGATCTCGAGGACTTATCTCCGGATATGGAGCTTGAAGTACGCGAGTTTATCAATTATCTAAAGCATAAAAACAATCTTGCCGCTGCTGCCGGGGGAAAAAACTAGTCATTTTTCCTCTCACCACGCCTGCGACGCTGGATCAAACTGCATAAAAAATAGGCGCTCATTGCGGGGCTTGAAACCATTGTGTTTAGATGCTATAATATAAAAACACGAAAACGAAAAGCATTGAAACACCAGAAAAGCCCTGCAAGTGCGAATTGCAGGGCTTTTTGTATGGTCAAAAAGCCATACAGCAGAGATTAACGGCTAGTGCCACAATGACGGCGTGTGCGCTACCATCCTAGCCACCGCTCTATCAGGTCACAGAGGACACTAATTAGCAGCTCAACAAGCACACGAAATACGAAAATCATGGAAACACCTCCCCTCCTGCCTATTTAAGCTCTCGGGGCTGTGGCAATAATCAGTATACTGTATTTTGAAAAGGATAGGAACAGGATTTTCGCTATGTGACCGTTTCCTCCGCACTTTATTACGACTCCCGGGATAGAAATGCCTTGGCATTACTATCCGCGACGCCGTAATATCGTGGCGGTCTCAACCGTCACATTGCCGCATAAAACCTGTTCCTCTGAATGAATCGTTGCTCCGCAGAAAGCATCAGTTGCACTCATGCTTTCTGCTACCGCCTCCCCACCCTCCACCTCATGGGGCGTTGCCCCCTGCACCCCCATTCTGAAAGGAGTCATTATGTCTGTCCACAAAGACTTAAAACGCGGTACTTGGTTTGCAAAGATCAAATACACAGACTGGGCAGGGAATAAAAAAGAGACAACGAAGCGCGGCTTTGCAAAAAAGAAGGACGCTCAGCTCTTCGAGCAAGAATTTTTACGCCAAAAAACCGAATCACCTTCTATGACCTTAGAATCTCTATATCATCTGTACATGGAGGATCTAAGGCATAGAATCCGACCAACGACCTATAGCACAAAAGAAAGTATATTCTCGAATAGAATCCTTCCCCATCTAGGACAATATCCCTGTGATAAGATTACTCCCAAAATCATACGTCAATGGCAGAACTTGTTGGTTGCCGACGAATACAGCCCAACGTATCTAAAGATGATCAACGGACAACTCGTATCGCTATTTAATTTTGCCGTTAAATATTATGGTCTCTACGTAAATCCTATGAAAAGTGTAGACACCATTGGAAAAAGCAGCGCTGAGGCTATGCAGTTTTGGACAGTAGATGAATTTAATAGATTCATCTTAACGCAATCCTCCCCTTTGCATAAAACGATATTTATGCTTCTATTTTGGACCGGCATGAGGGTCGGGGAATTACTGGCTTTGACATATGCCGATTTCGATCTCGAAAAGAAAATTGTTCGCGTTCAAAAATCTTACATAAGGCTAAAGGGAAAGGACTTAATCGGTCCTCCAAAAACTCCGGGGAGTAACCGTGTCGTTTCCCTTCCTTCTTTTTTGGTTGATAACCTAATGAGCTTTTTCGAATCACTCAAACCTCTTGATCCAAATGCGCGTCTTTTTATAGTGACTAGAGCATCTATACGCAGACTTCACACCGGCGCTAAAAAGGCAGGAGTCAAACTTATCCGTATTCATGATTTAAGACACTCTCACGCCTCATATCTCATACATATCGGTGTCCCCATTATGGAGGTTTCAAAACGTCTGGGACATGATAAAATCGAAACGACATTAAGAACCTATGCCCATCTATACCCCAAAGAGCATGATGTCGTCTTAGAGGCAATAGAAAATGACCCCCAAATTATTCGGGGGTCAAATCAGGGTCACAACGGTTGTAGTATTTGAAAAACCTATTGTTTTTCAATACTTATATCAATTATAGTACTTATTATAGCACAGCACGCGTCGTTTTGGAAAGGAGCTCTGTCAATGAAAATTGCACTCATATCCATGGAGATTATCCCCGGTCGTCCCGATCTCAACATGGAGCATATCCGAAAGAAAATAGAGGAAGCCAAAGCCGCGGGCGCGGAGACGGCGGTATTCCCCGCCTTTGCACTCTCGGGGAAATTCCTCGGAAGCGCGTTCTCGCAGCCCGCATTCCTGCACGACTGCATGGACTATGCACAGGAAATTGCACACGCGGCGGAGGGCGTCACCGTCCTCTTTGGCAGCATCGCGGACGAGGCGGAACGTCCCGTATCGGACGGCCGCACGCTCCTCCGCGCACGCGACGGCGTACTCACGGAGATTGCGCGCCGCCCGCTCCATACGAGCAGCCCCTTCTCCCCGCTCACCTATGCCCTCCCGGATGAAAACGTCCTCATTGCCGTCGATGCCGCGCCATTCCCCACGCCCGTACACGGTGCGGGACTCGCGGCGCTCGCACGCAAACACAGGAAAGCCGTCGTCTATGTCAACGCACTGGGCGTGCAGGATATGGGAAAAACCGTCTATGCCTTTGACGGCGTGTGCCGCGTCTATCGTGCGGACGGCGCGCCGGTGCTGACCTCCGCGCCCTATGAGGAGGGGCTGACTGTCGTCGATACGACACAGCTCACCTCGCTCGCCCCCGCGGTGGAAGAGACGTCTATTGCACCTGTCTACCGTACGCTCCGCTATGCCGTGCGAAAATTTTTGGAGCGCATTCATATGGAGCGCGTCGTCGTCGGCATCTCCGGCGGCATCGACTCCGCCGTCTCCGCCGCGCTCTATGTCGACGCCATCGGCGCGGATCGCGTGCTCCTCGTCAACATGCCGAGCCGGTTCAACTCGGAAACGACGAAGGGGCTCGCCGCACGGCTTGCGGAAAATCTCGGCTGCCGTTCCATGATCGTCCCCATCGAGGAAAGTGTCGCCTATACCGCCGCACAGCTTTCGGAGATTCCCATTGAGGGCGCGGCGGCGACACCCGGCGAACATCTGACGATCTCCTCCTTTGTCCGCGAGAATATGCAGGCGCGCAACCGCAGCGGACGCGTGCTGAGCAGCATTGCGGCTGCGTGGGGCGCGGGCTTTACCTGCAACGGGAACAAGGCGGAATGCACGGTCGGCTATGCCACCCTCTACGGCGATTTGGCAGGTTTTCTCGCCGCGCTCGCCGATCTTTGGAAATATCAGGTCTACGATCTCGCCCGCTATCTGAACGCCGAGGTTTACGGACGCGAAGCGATCCCGCAGGGCATCATCGACATCGTGCCGAGCGCGGAGCTGTCCGACGCGCAGAATGTCGACGAGGGAAAGGGCGACCCCATCCGCTACCCGTACCACGACTACCTCTTCCGCGCCTTTGCCGAGGAGAACCGTCTCCCCGAGGACATCCTGCGGGCATATGCGAAAAACACGCTCGAAGAATATATCGGCTGCGCTGCGGGACTTGTCGCCGCATATTTCCCGACGGCAACGGATTTCATCGCCGACCTCGAACATTGGTGGGGGCTCTATACCGGCATGGCAGTCGCCAAGCGTATCCAGTCCCCGCCCATCCTCTCCGTCAGCGGTCACGCCTACGGCTCGGATCACCCCGAGTCCCAAATCGGCGCATACGAGACACGCGCCTATCGTAAGCTCAAAGCTGAACTAATGAGAGGCTGATTTTTATACGAAAAGGGCTTGCTGCACCTACGCTAAAAACGTATTCGTGCAACAAGCCCTTTTACATCATCTGATCCATCGCCTCAAAGGCATGCAGCAAGACAGCCTCCCGAAGAAAATTACGAATCCAATAATGACGGTCACCATGGGCTCGGAAAGCGGGTCGATGCACACTGACCATTATTTCAACATGTGCCTGCGATAGTACGCCGCCTGCCGCAGCAACCGTTCGAGATCCCCCGCCGCAAGCATTCCCTACAAAAGCGATGACAGCTCGTCTTCCTGTGCGAGAGCATACGTGGACATACGCTCTTGTAAGAGATTTTCTCTGTATGAAAAAGTACACGGGGTAAGCACGCAGTCGCCCATAAGCCGTACAACACGATGAGTACTATACATCAGGACAGCAATGTCCCCTATGCTAAAAGTCCGATAAATTGTCTGAACCTCCGCAAGCACCGCAAAGGCAAGACAGAGCAGGTACTCACACGAGCCCAGTGATGTGTGGCCTATAAACAAAACAGAGGTATCGGCAACGAGCTATTGATTTCCTGTGCGCATATCCTCAGGCTGTAACAGGAGTCGCATTGAGATCAGTGGCTCCGTCCCAAGATCACGCAGTAGGGATCCGCATAGTCAAAGCATCCGCACGCATCTCCTTCGTCCGCTCCCCATCGCCACCTTGGCAGCAACGCCGCATCGCAGAATTTTCCATAAAGAAATTAAGCAACAAAAAGCCGATCAACAAAAGGCTTTTCATACAAGTATCCATGCAATGCAGAATCTCTAAAGCCCTTGGAAAATATCGATCGATTTGAATGTTTTGATCTTGTCCACGAACACGGAGGCAAGATCAAATCCGCACATCCACCTGGAGCGAGCGCGATGAACATGACATAGACTTTGTAGAGCTGTTCGGCATTTCAACCCGCGCGTGCCTCGAGGAGTACGACAATCATCGCCAATAAGCGCGCAAAGAGTGGCAGGTTTCAATCCACGTGCCCCCGTGGGGCGCGACGTCCTTCAAATTCCTTGTTGTCACGTATGTCGGCGTTGCAATCCACGCACCCCGCGAGGGGTGCGACCGTGTCGAGCAAGGTTCCGCTGGGCGGCATCGTAGTTTCAATCCACGCGCCCCGTGCGGGGCGCGACGTTCCTTGCATAAGGCGACATAGGTTTAAGGAGGGTTTCAATCCACGCACCCCTCGCGGGGTGCGACCGCAGCACAACGAGCTGGCTATATCCGCAGCGAAGTTTCAACCCACGCACCCCTCGCGGGGTGCGACCTCAACGAAGGTATCATTGTAAAAATCGAAGATGTTTCAATCCACGCACCCCTCGCGGGGTGCGACGAGTTTCGCAAAGATGCCGATCTCCCGATTCATGTTTCAATCCACGCACCCCTCGCGGGGTGCGACATGTGGCAGTACACCGACAGCGCACAGATTGGAGGTTTCAATCCACGCGCCCCGTGCGGGGCGCGACCGCGGATCTTTGTATCTCGGCGTGGGGAGATATAAGTTTCAATCCACGCGCCCCGTGCGGGGCGCGACGCCGCGTCATGCCGACCTTGAACACATCGTTTCGTTTCAATCCACGCGCCCCGTGCGGGGCGCGACCCGGTTTAACGGTCCAAATCAGGCTTTCTTCCTCGTTTCAATCCACGCGCCCCGTGCGGGGCGCGACGATGTCCTCCTTTGTTGCGGATTTCTCCGCATTGTTTCAATCCACGCGCCCCGTGCGGGGCGCGACG
>NZ_AUFU01000025.1 GCF_000426665.1 Centipeda artemidis DSM 19719
GCAGATGCAGGGATACCCCGCTAGACCGCTGTTTTGCTGGATTTTTTTGATGTTGAATGTCTTTATGTTTTTCGTGTTGTGTTATTATTCAATTAGCTTAGGAGGAGACTGTCATTAGCGAGTTCGCTGCCCGCGGCTCGTTCGAACATGGAGAGGAGATCGCGCGTTGTGAGCCCCTTTTTCTCCCCCTGCGGTACGTCGAAGAGGATATGCCCCTCATGCAGCATGATAAGGCGGTTGCCGTAACGAAGGGCATCCTTCATATTGTGCGTAATCATAAGGGTGGTGAGCTGCTGCTCCGTGACGATCTTTTCAGTCAGCTCGAGCACCTGCGCGGCGGTCTTCGGGTCGAGTGCGGCGGTGTGCTCGTCGAGGAGCAGCAGGTTCGGCTTTACGAGCGTCGCCATGAGGAGCGTCAGCGCCTGCCGCTGTCCGCCAGAGAGGAGTCCGACGCGCGAGGAGAGACGATCCTCGAGTCCGAGCTTTAGACCTGCCAGTTTCTCACGAAAGATGTCGCGCATCTCGTCGGTCGATCCCCAACGCAGGGTCGGTGTCTGTCCACGGCGGGCAGCAATTGCAAGATTTTCCTCGATCATCATGCGTGCGGCAGTCCCCATCATGGGATCTTGGAAAACACGTCCGATGAACCGTGCACGTCGATGCTCCGGCCATTTGGTAATATCCTCGCCGGCGATGGAGATTTTCCCCGCATCCACAGAAATCGCCCCTGCGATAGCGTTCATGAGCGTTGATTTGCCTGCGCCGTTGCCGCCGATGACGGTGACGAAATCTCCGGGTTCAAGATGCAGTGTAACGCCGGAGAGTGCCTTCTTTTCCGTAATCGTACCGGGATTGAAGGTTTTTTTGATGTCCTCTATGCGCAGCATGGTTACGCTCCCTTCTTCATCGCATGGTATTTCGTCTGGATGAGCGGCAGCGAAAGCGCGATCGCGACGAGTACTGCCGTAAAGAGCTTGAGATCGTTCGGCGGCATACCGAGCTGCAGCACGACCGCGATGACAGCGCGATAGACGACGGAGCCGAGCACAACGGAGATAAGCCAGTTCTTAAAGCTGCGCGTACCGAACAGCACCTCGCCGATGATGACGGAGGCAAGCCCGATGACGATCGTCCCCGTCCCCATACCGACGTCGGCAAATCCGTTGCTCTGTGCGACAAGCGCGCCGCAGATCGCGACCAAGCCGTTGGAGAGCAGAAGCCCGATGACGATCATGACGTCGGTGTTGACGCCGTTCGCGCGGATCATGTGCGGATTTGCGCCGGTCGCACGGATAGCAGTACCGAGCTCCGTGCCAAAGAACCAGTAGGTCAATAGGATCGCGAGAACGACAACGATCGTGCCGATGACGAGGATATTGCTCGCCGTATCCAGCCCCCAAATGTTCCACTCGGTGAAGAGGGTCTCCTGCTGGAGCAGAGGCAAGTTTGCCTTTCCCATAACATGCAGGTTGATGGAGTAGAGCCCGATCATTGTGAGGATACCTGCAAGGAGCGCAGGGATCTTCAGCTTCGTACAGAAAAATCCTGTGATAATGCCGGAAATACATCCTGCCGCACATGCAGCAAAGATCGAGACGAGGGGCGAATACCCTGCCACGAGCATGGAGGCGGCAACCGCTGCACCGAGGGGGAAGCTGCCCTCGACAGTCAGATCCGCAATGTCCAGAACACGATATGTCAAATAGACGCCCAGCGCATAGAGTCCCCACAGGACGCCCTGTGCCGCTGTTGCGATGACCAAATCCATAATGTCACTCCCTATATTTCGGAAAAAAAGCGGACACGCTGCGTGCCCGCTCCGCTTTCCTTGTCAATCGTTTACTCTGCGATGACCGCCCCTTGCAGTATGTCGTCGGAGATGGTCAGTCCGATTTTTTCCGCATTCTTTTTGTTGATCACGAGCATGAGCTCATGCGCTGTCTCGATCGGCATATCCGCAGGCTTGCGCTTACCCTCAAGGATGTCGGCTGCCATTGCGCCTGTCTGCACACCGAGCTTATAGTAGTCGATACCGTAGGTCGCAAGGCCGCCCGCCTGCACCATCGTCGGCACGGCACAGATAATGCCCTTGCCCGCAGGATCGGTCACGCTCGCGAGCGTCGGCATCGCAGAGGCGATGATGTTATCCGACGGCTCATAGAAGACGTCCACCTCGCCCACGATGCTCTGCGCCGCCTGCTGAATGTCGTTGACCGTGGAGATCGTCGCAACGCGTACCGTCAGCCCCTTCGATGCGGCATATTCCTTCATCGCCTTGACCTGAATCTCGGAATTGATTTCGCTCGAGGAGTAAATCGTTCCAATAGTCTTGGCATTCGGATAAAGCTTCATGAGGAGGTCGATCTGATCGGCAATCGGACTGAGATCACTCGTTCCGGTGACGTTGCCGCCCGGTTTTTCATTGGACTGAACGACCTTGGCACTCACATAGTCCGTGACCGCCGTGCCAACGATGGGAATCTCCTTCGTCACGTTCGCGGCGGACTGCACGCTCGGCGTTGCGATCGCACAGATGAGATCGACCTTGTCGCTCACAAACCGCTGAACAATGTTCTGCAAATTCGATTGATCCGCCTGCGCGTTCTGCTGATCGAACTTCACATTCTTCCCGACCTCGTAGCCGCGCTCTTTGAGCCCGTCCACAAATCCGCGGTTCGCCTCGTCGAGCGCGCCGTGTTCAACGAGCTGCACCACACCGATTTTATATGTTTTTTCTCCCGCCGCCTGTTGACTCCCGCCGCAGCCTGTCGATGCGAGCAGACCGAAAGCAGCCATCCCAAGAGCGACGCATTTTATGACTGTTGTCACCTGCATCGAGACTCCACCTTTACTCTGTTAAATAATTTAGTCCACAAGGGTTGCATCTTTCAGCACGTCCTCCGGAATGGTCAGCCCTAATTTTTCGATGCCGCTCTTGCTGATGACAAGCGTTAGATCGCGTGCCGTCTCGATCGGCATATTCGCCGGCTTACTCTTCCCCTCGAGGATGTCCGCCGCCATCTCGCCCGTCTGCACGCCGAGCTTGTAGTAATCGATGCCGTAGGTTGCAAGACAGCCGCCCGTCACCATAAAGGGTTCTGCACAGATGACGCCCTTGCCCGCCGCATCAGTGACGCTGACAAGGGTCGGGATTGAGGAGGAAATCACGTTGTCGGTTGGCTCATAGAACACATCCACATCCCCTACGAGACTCTGTGCCGCCTGCTGAATATCGTTGACCGTCGAAACTGTTGCCGCGCGTACTGTCAGCCCCTTTGACTGTGCATATTCGGTCATGGTCTTGATCTGAATTTCCGAATTGATCTCACTTGAGGAATAAATCGTGCCGATAGTTTTAGCGTTTGGGTAAATCTTTATAAGAAGATCAATCTGCTGCTTAATCGGATTCAGATCACTCGTCCCGGTCACATTCCCTCCTGGAACCGCGTTTGACTGGGCGAGTTTCGCGCTCACATAGTCTGTAATTGCCGTACCGACGATGGGAATATCCCGCGTTGCGTTTGCAACCGACTGTGCCGCAGGCGTTGCGATGGCACAGATGAGATCGACCTTGTCACTGACAAAACGCTGCGCGATGTTTTGGAGGTTCGATTGATCCGCCTGCGCGTTCTGTCGGTCAATCGTGAGGTTCTTCCCCTCCTCATAGCCGCGTTCCTTGAGTCCGTCGACAAAACCGCGGTTCGCCGCATCGAGCGCATTGTGCTCCACGAGCTGTACTACACCGATTTTATAGGACTTCTCACCCGCCGCCTGCCGATCTCCGCCGCAGCCTGCCATAACGCTAAGTCCCAGCGCCGTGATGCCAAGAGCGATACATTTCATTGCCTTTGTCATCCGCATCGAGCTCCCACCTTTTCTTTTCAAAAGTGCTAATTTTGCAATACCTGCTTATTATACATGCCCGGGGGCGAAAAATCTAGTATCCACGCGAGGAAAAATACAAACGGGACTGTTTTGTGAAGAAAAATCTTCCAAACCGGTCCCGATTTCTTATACAGTTTTTCCCTTTAGGATATTATCCAGCGTATGCCATGCGAGCACAGCACATTTGACGCGCGCAGGCATATTGGAGATATTTTTGAGCGCGATGGCTTCGTCGAGTTCTTCGAGGGCTGCGTCGTCCGTGACCTCACGCTTAATCATGGAGGTAAAGAGCTGCGTGAGGCGATGTGCCTCCTCAACGGTCTTGCCGCGCATGAGATCAATCATGATGTCGGTACTCGCCTGCGAGATCGCGCAGCCGACACCGGAGAACGCGCCGTCCTTGATGATGCCGTCCGCGATCTCAAGAGAGAGCGTAATCTCGTCGCCGCAGCTCGGGTTGTGCCCGCGCTCGCGCACATTTGCCGACGAGAGTTCTCCCTTGTTCTCCGGCGAGCGGCTGTGCTCGCCGATGACCTCAGTATATAATTGGTGCAGAGCCTCTTCCCCTTCAATCGGCATATCCGAGCACTCCCCTCACCTTTTTCAGTGCATCGATGAATTTATCAATGTCCTCATGCGTATTGTAGAGATAGAAACTCGCGCGGCAGGTTGCATTCTGCCCGAGGTATTTCATCAACGGCTGCGCACAGTGATGCCCCGCACGGATGGCGACGCCGTAGCCGTCGAGGATCGTCGAAACATCGTGTGGATGAACATCCTTCACGTTGAAGGTGATGATACCCGTCTTGTTGTCGCGCGTACTCTCACATCCGTACAGATCGACAAAGGGAAGTTCCCGCAACCGAGGCAGTGCATAGGAGAGGAGATCTCGCTCGATCGCCTCGATGCGGTCAAAGCCAACATTTTCCAGATAGTCAATCGCAGCGATGAGTCCCGCCGCGCCGCTGACGTTCTGCGTACCCGCTTCGAACTTTGCGGGAAGCTCCGCATACGTCGTCTCCTGTTCGCCGACATATTCGATCATATCCCCGCCAAAGAGGAACGGCGGCATCGCGTCAAGGATATCATATTTCCCATAGAGGACGCCGATTCCCATAGGAGAGAGCATCTTGTGCCCCGAGAACGCGAAGAAGTCTGCCCCCATCGACTGCACATCCACTTTGATATGCGGCACACTCTGCGAGCCGTCGACAACGAGGGCGGCACCGACGGCATGGGCACGGCTCGCTATCGCCTTGACGTCGTTCACGAGCCCGAGCACATTGGACACATGCGTCACGGCAACAATCTTGGTCTTTTCCGTAATCTGCGCGGCAATATCGGCCGCCGAGAGATTTCCATCCTCTTCGAGGTAGATGTATTTCAGTGTTGCACCGCGTGCCTTGGCAACGAACTGCCACGGCACAAGGTTGCTGTGATGTTCGGCGACGGTAATGACAATCTCGTCGCCTGCCTGCACATGGGCGCGCCCATAACTGTACGCAACAAGATTCAGCGCCTCAGAGGCATTCTTCGTAAAGATAATCTCCTCAGAGCGTGCCGCACCAATAAATTTCTGCGTACGTACACGCGCCGTCTCATAGATGTCCGTTGCCTTGACCGAAAGTTCATACGCGCCGCGGTGTGGATTTGCATTCCAATAGGTGCAGTAATCGGCAACCGCTTTGATGACGGCCTCCGGTTTCTGCGTGGTTGCACCGTTATCAAGATAGACGATGGGACGGCCGTTCATTTTTGTCTGCAAAATAGGAAAATCCTGCAGATACTCGTTGAAGTTCTTACTCACTTCATAAGCCTCCCCTCAATGTAATCGGTAATCTCAGTGCGCAGCTCCTCACTCTCTATGCGGGCAAGAACGGGTGCAAACGACGCCTCGACGACGAGCTGCTGCGCAGCATATTCATCAAGTCCGCGGCTCATCAAATAAAAGAGTTTATCCGCGTCAATCCTGCCGATACTGACTGCATGATGACCGTCCACGTCGCCCTCATGGGAAAGCATGAGCGGGACGCTGCGGTTGCGTGCATTTGGCGAGAGAATGGTGACCTCCTCGTCCTCCTTGCCGGCCGAACCGCGTGAACCCGCGACAAAATCCAGTGTGCCGCGAAACGTTTTTTTACTGTGCCCCAGCAAGGCTCCGCGCACCTGCAAGTTCGCATCCGTGAGCCGTCCCGCTTGGCGAATGATATAATTGAGGTCAATTTTTCGCTCTGCATCGCCGAAATAAAGCCCCCACACATCCGCACGCGCCTCGTCGCCTGCGAGATTGACACGGAGCTCCGCCGCCGTATGTGCGGCGCCCGCCTCAACAAGCGTGCAGGAGAACAGTCCTTTCTTCCCGACCTCTGCTTCAATGCGGCTCGCTACAGCGGCATCTATCGGCACAACCTGTATGAAGGTGAGGTGCATCTCTGCCCCGTCCGCAACCTCCGCATGAATCTCCTGCAGGCCGCTCTCTCGCAGCTCCACGACATGGTGCTGCGATTCCCCTGCCGCGCAGGAGAACTTTATCGTCTTCGTATCGCCGAGCTGTGCCGGCATCGGCAGGTCATTCACACCCAGCCAGCGCCATGTCGACATGGGGATACGGCTAAAAACTTCATTCACAGCGCTCACCCCATTGTCCCTTCCAGCTCAATATTGACAAGGTTGTTCATCTCCACCGCATACTCCAGGGGGAGTTCCTTTGCAATGGGTTCGACAAATCCGCGCACAATCATCGCACGTGCCTCCTCTTCGTCGATACCGCGACTTGTCAAATAAAATATTGCCTCATCACTGATGCGGCCAATTTTCGCCTCGTGTCCGATATCCACCTGGTCGCAAGCAATATCCATCACGGGCAGCGTGTCACTGCGCGACTCCGAGTCAAGCATCAGTGACTCACAGTCCACCGAGCATTTTGCCCCCACGGCACGCGGCGTTACCTTAACCGCACTCCGATAGACAGCAATGCCGCCGGACTTTGAAATCGAACGGGTGCTGATATTCGCCGACGTATGTGGAGCATCGAAAATGACCGTTGCCCCTGTATCGAGTTCCTGCCCCTTCGATGCGAGCGTAATACCTGTGAACTCGCAGCTTGCGTTCTCACCGCTCAGAATACTGGTCGGGTAGAGCATTGAGACATGAGAACCGAACGAACCTGAGACCCATTCCACCGTGCCGTCTTTCTCTACCTTGACGCGCTTTGTATTGAGATTCATCATATTGCGTGACCAGTTCTCAATCGTGGAGTAACGCAGACGCGCCCCCTCCTTCACGAACAGCTCGACGCAGCCCGCATGGAGATTCGTCACATTATATTTGGGTGCGGAACATCCCTCAATGAAATGAAGGCTTGCTCCCTTTTCGACAATGATCAGCGTATGCTCAAACTGTCCTGCTCCCGCCGCATTGAGGCGGAAATAGGATTGTAATGGAATATCTACCTTGATGCCCTCAGGTACGTAGACAAAAGAACCACCCGACCACACTGCCCCGTGGAGTGCGGCGAACTTATGCGCCTTCGGCGGCACGAGTGTCATGAAATACTGCCGGACGACATCACCGTATTCCTGCAGTGCCGTCTCCATATCCGTATAGACAACGCCCTGCTTCACAAGCGACTCTTGAATCGAATGATAAACGACCTCGGAGTCGTACTGTGCTCCCACGCCCGCCAGTGATGTTTTTTCGGCCTCCGGAATGCCGAGGCGGTCGAATGTTTCCTTGATGTCCTCGGGCACCTCATTCCAGTCGCCCACCATCTTTGCGTCGGGCTGCACATAGGTGACGATATTATCCATATCGAGGTCTGAGAGGTCAGGCCCCCAGGGGGGGAGTTCCATCGCATGATAAGTGTCGAGTGACTTTAGCCGAAACTCGAGCATCCACTCAGGGTCATGTTTCCGCACAGAAATATCGCGGATAATCTCCTCTGTCAGCCCCGAGGCTGCCTTATACACGGAACGGTCTTCGTTCGTGATATCGTATATCGTACGCTCAATATCGGCGACATAGGTCTTTTTCTTTGGTACGAAATCTTCCATATGCCGCTCACCCTACCTTATCCTGAGCTCCGAGGATTTTAGCAAAACCTTCCTCGTTAATCTCCTCAATCAGCTCCGCACCGCCCTCACGTGCAATTTTGCCCTGTGCAAGAACGTGCACATAATCAACCTTGAGCCTATCAAGAATCTTCGCGTTGTGAGTAATGATAATACATGCGTTGTTCTTATTGTGAAACTTCGCCACACCCTCGGAAACGATCTGAACGGCATCAACATCAAGCCCCGAATCCGTCTCATCCAAAAGTGCAACCTTGGGTGCAAACATAAGGAGCTGCAAGACCTCACTGCGTTTCTTCTCACCGCCGGAGAACCCAACATTGAGATAACGCTGCGCATAACTCGGATCAATCTTCAACTCTGCCATTATCGCATTTAGTTCCTTACGGAACGGAAGAAGCTTAACTTTTTCGCCCGTCATCACCTGACGCGCCGTACGAATCATATTCTCAACCGTAATTCCCGGAATCTCCTCCGGCGTCTGAAACGCGAGGAAAAGACCGCGGCGCGCACGCTCAAATGCACGAAGCTCACCAATATCCTCTCCCTCAAGGATAAGGCTGCCGCCCGTCATCTCATATTTTGGATGTCCCATAATCACGTTCATCAGCGTCGACTTTCCCGACCCGTTCGGGCCGAGAATGACATGTACCTCACCCTTGCGAACGGTGAGATCGAGCCCCTTGAGAATCTCCTTCCCATCCACACTGGCATGAAGATCCTTTATTTGCAGCAATGCATCTGCCATAGTAAACTCTCCTTAAAATCAACAGTATATTTAATCCTTACAAAAATACTCGGGATTCATATTTTCATCATTGTAGGGGCTTTCATATAAAATGTCAATAACTTAGCACACTCAATATAAACAAAACGAATAATTGATATTCCTTATCAAAATTTAGAAACAAAGAATAGAAATCAAAAAACAAAAAAGCCCGTGATTTCTCACGAGCTTATCTTTGCGGCAACTACCTACTCTCCCGCGTCGTCTCCAACGAAGTACCCTCGGCCTGCGGACGCTTAACTGCTGTGTTCGGAATGGGAACAGGTGGAACCGTCCGGGCATCATCACCGCACTATTGAGTAAACTATTCATTCACTCAAAACTAGACAGAAGAAACTCTTTGCAAATTAGTTGCGAAATACCAATGAGCGGTCAACGTCTGCCAACCACACTTCGCTTTCGCTCATGTTCTTGGGACGTTACCCACGCCGTAGCGACATTTACTCAGTCTCCCGACTTCGTAACCGTCGCATAAGCGATTCGTATAGCTTTGCGCTCTTTATATCGCGCAAACCTAACT
>NZ_AUFU01000026.1 GCF_000426665.1 Centipeda artemidis DSM 19719
CTAAAGGGCAAGAGTAGCTTAATGATATTCCTGAAGTATGGGAACATGAAGTTTGCATACCGTAATCGAGAATTTTGGTGCAAAGGGTATTATGTCGATACCGTAGGAAAGAACACCAAGGCGATTAAGGAGTACATAGCTGACCAGCTGAAGAAGGATCGGGAGCAGGATCAACTGAGCTTGTTTGACCCAAGAGACCCATTTATGGGTGGCAAGTAATCTGTGCATGGCTGGCAGGCCAATAAAAGGCGTACTTGTACGCCGCCAATTACATAAGGGCTATGCCCGAAAATGAAAAACCACCCGCTATGCGGGTGGATATTTATTCGGTTCAGTCATATCATCCTCCTTTTCGCAAATAAAATAATCATATGAACATAAATATATATTGACAGTAAATATCAGTTATGATAATCTAATCTGCGTTACTGTGAGGTTTTCTCGGGGGGGATAACATGGTCACGTCGTATGACAAGATCTATCTGCGTGTGGGGATTCCTGCGGCGCTTGAGGGCGTTTTTATGATCCTCCTGAGCAACGCGGATATCATCATGGTCGGTTCGCTTGGCACGGCTGCAATTGCGGCGGTCAGTATTTTTACTCAGCCTCGTATGGTGCTCCTCACCGTGGCACGTTCCGTTGCCGCCGCCGTCACTCTGCTCATTGCGGAGCGGTTTGGCAGACAACAGAGCGACAGCTACGGCGATGTGATGAAAAAGACCTTGTCACTCGTCGTTGTCGTTCTCGGCATCGCGCATATTGTCTTTTTTATCTATATCGAGGACATCCTCCTATGGATGGGCGCACAGGAAAACTATATCGCTGACGCAGTGCTTTATGCATCGTGGACGCTGCCCGCTGTCTTTATCACATCGCTCTCGGCGACGATGCAGGCGGTTATGCTTGGGCGCGGCGAGTCTATGACCGTGCTCTCCATCAATCTGCAGGGGAACGTGCTGAACGTCATCCTCAACGCGTTTCTCATCTATGGCATCGGGCCTTTTCCCGCCCTCGGGGTGCTCGGCGCCGCCATCGGTACGATTGGCAGCTCTATTTGGTCGTTTCTCCTCAGCGTGCGCGTTCTCTTCCGCTGGGGCATCTTTGGACAGGGGAGCTATCTGCCGACACGCGATTATTTCCGTGAGTTCCTCGGCGTATTTGGCGGCATCTTCAGCGAGCAGGGATTTGAGCGCATCGGTATGGTCGTCTATACGCGCATGGTCGCCGAGCTTGGGACGATTCCATATGCCGTGCACGCCATCGCGATGAATTTCTGCGACTTTTACTACAGCTTCGGCGGGGGGCTTGGCAAAGCGAGCACAGTACTCGCAGGACATAACCGCGACGATGAAAAGCGGGATGCATGGCGGCGTTTCGTATGGATCGGCATTACATGGGGCTTTTTCTTCTCGACGGTCGCATTCCTGCTGACCTTCGTGTTCCGCGAGGAGATCTTCAGTATCTATTCGAGCGATCCGGAGTTGCTTGCACTTGGCAGCATAATTCTCATCTATGTCGCGGCGGTCAGTTTCCCGGAGGCGCATCAGATGATCTGCGCGGGCATTCTGCGCGCGAGCGGAAAGACCACGCAGGTCGCAGCGTATTCCTTTGTCAGCATCACGTTCCTGCGCCCCATCATCACCTATGTGTTCCTGCACGAAATGAATATGGGACTTGCAGGGGCGTGGCTCTCCCTCGCACTTGATCAGACGATACGCGCACTCTGCGCTACATTCCTCCTGCGCGGTGTATACCGAGCGAAATATGCGCCGAATGTCCTTGTTGCTTCGATAAACAATAATAACTTATGATTATTCTGGACGAATCTCTTGACAAGTCTGTCGTATGTAGATATACTACGCCTATAATCCTATAAAACTGCATAAAACGTTGCAAGTGTCGGAGAGATGTTTTCGTATCAGGGGGATATGAAAATAGATGCAGGTCTCCGAGCGATGAGAGGAAAACGGGTGCAATGCCCGTGCTGTCCCGCAGCCGTATGTAGGGAGTGTTCTTCCACAGGCGCAGAGCCTGTGCCTGTTAAAGTCACTGGTGACCAACCGGGAAGGCGGAGGAACGCGCTGATCTACGAGCCGGAAAGCCTGCTTGCAATAGGATTCATCGATGGACTTACGAGAGATGGGGAGATGGATGCACGGTTTGTATGCCCGCACGGGCATTTATGACCTTGTTTTTGTGCGTCCGGCCGCCTGTCTTTTCTAAGACAGGCGGTTTTTGTGTAGAGAAAGGCAAAGGGAAAAGGAGATGGAGACTTGACTGCCAAATTTTTTCTGACACGTTTCGGACAGATGCTGTTGACATTGCTCGGCGTGACGTTCCTGACGTTCGGTCTGACATTTCTCGCACCGGGTGATCCGATTGATGCAATCCTAGAGACGGGCGATACGATCGTTTCACAGGAAACCATCGAACGGACACGGCATGAGCTTGGATTAGACCTGCCCTTTCACGAGCAGTATTTCCACTGGCTGAACGGGGTTGTGCACGGGGATATGGGCATGAGTTATTCGGCGAAGATTCCCGTCGTCGACAAACTTGCCCAAGCACTGCCCGGGACGCTCGCGCTTGCCGGAACGGCGCTGGCGATGATGCTCGTCATCTCCCTGCCGTGCGGCATCATCGCCGCGGTGTATCGGAACCGTTGGCCGGATCATTTGATCCGAGCGATTACTTTCCTCGGCGTATCGATGCCGAGCTTTTGGGTTGGGTTGCTGCTCCTCTTTGTGTTCGGGCTGAAACTCGGCCTGTTCCCAATCGCGGGCGGCGAGGTGACGCCCGACCGTATGGTGCTGCCGGCACTCACGATTGCCATTCTCCTCTCGTCGAAGTATACGCGGCAGGTGCGCACGGCAATCCTCGAGGAACTCGGACAGGACTACGTGGTCGGTGCGCGTGCGCGCGGGCTGTCGATGCAGCGCATTCTCTGGCGGCATGTGCTGCCGAATGCGTGTCTGCCGCTGATCACGCTGTTCGGTCTTGCGGTCGGCTGGCTGCTCGGCGGCGTTGCGGTCATCGAGATCGTCTTTTCATGGCCGGGCATGGGCCGCCTTGCGGTGCGCGCGATAGAGACGCGCGACTATCCGTTGCTGGAGGGCTTTGTGCTCTGGATTGCCATTCTCTATATGCTGGTCAACTTCATTGTGGACATTTCCTATACCTATCTTGATCCGCGCTTGAAGAGGGGGACAAAAGCATGAGCAAGGACGCCAAAATTCTGCGCAGATACTCGATTATGGCGGGCATTATCTTCTTGGTTGCACTGCTCGTTCCGTTCATTCTGTCACAGAATCCCTATGAGTCCGTAATGCAGCAGGCATTTCTGCCGCCGTCCGCCGAGCACTGGTTCGGTACGGATAAGCTCGGGCGCGATCTCTTTACACGTGTGATCTACGGGGCGCGCATCTCGATCTTTATGGCGCTCACCGTCGTCATTCTGATCGCAGGCGTCGGCTCCTTGATCGGCGTCGTCTCCGGCTATGTCGGCGGCAAGGTGGACACGGTCATCATGCGGCTTGCCGATATATTTCTCGCGTTCCCGGGCATTGTGCTCGCGATCGCGATTGCCGGTATGATGGGCGGCAGTATCGTCAATGCGATTCTCGCGCTCGTTGCGGTCGGATGGACGAAATACGCGCGTCTCGCGCGCTCCGTCGCGCTGAAGATTCGCCAGCAGGACTATATATCGGCTGCGATCACGAGCGGCACGCGGCCGCGCGACATGCTCATCCGCCATGTCGTGCCGAATATCATTCCGATTGTGCTCACGACAGCGGCAATGGATATCGGCGCGATGATGATGGAGCTCGCAGGACTCTCGTTCCTCGGATTCGGCGCACAGCCGCCGACACCGGAGTGGGGGCTCATGCTGAACGAGGGGCGGCAGTCGCTCCAGACGGCGCCGTGGCTCATGATGTTCCCGGGCGCGGCGATCGTGATCGTCGTCGCCGTGTTCAACCTGTGGGGCGACGCGCTCCGCGACTATTTGGATCCGCGCAAGGCGAACTAAGCCTTTTCGGATAAAGGGACGGGGGCGAAAGTGACGCTCCCGCCGGATGTTTGGGGTTATGCAAGGAGGTTTTTCTGTGAAAAAATGGAAAAAAATGCTTACGGCGGCGCTCGCCGTGTGCATGTCGGCGGCAGTCTTTACCGGCTGCGGCGGCGGAGGGGATAAGGCAGCGGATACGAAGACGCTGAAGATCGGCGTGACGAACTTCGCGGATTCACTCGAGCCGACAGAGAACGCTTTCGGCTGGGTCGTTATGCGTTACGGCATGGGCGAAACCCTTACACAGTTCGATGAAAAGATGAATATTCAGCCGTGGCTTGCCGAGAGTTGGGAGATCAGCGATGACAAGCTGACATGGACGTTCAAGATTCGCGACGTTAAATTCTCGAACGGCAGACCGCTCACAGCCGAGGCGGTCAAGGCATCTCTTGAGCGTACGTTTGCAAAGAATACGCGGGCGGCAACATTCTTTAAGTATACGAACATGACGGCGGACGGGCAGACGCTCAAGATCACAACAGATAAGCCGGCGCCGAGTATGCTCGGATATCTCGCTGATCCTCTGTTCCTTATCGTCGATACGCAGAGTGAAGGGGAACGCGATTTTGCAAAGCAGGGACCGATCTGCACAGGGCCGTATGTCTGCGAATCCTTCGTGAAGGAAAAGGCCGTTATGAAGAAGAACCCGAACTACTGGGGCGGCGAAGTGCCGTATGAGACGGTAGAGATCCCCTCGATCGACGATCCGAACACGCGCGCGATGGCCCTGCAGTCCGGCGAGGTCGATATGGCGGTCAACATCGCTGCGGGTGACCTCGGCCTCTTCAACGACACGAGCAAATTCCATGTCGACCGCATCGCATCCCTGCGAACGGTGCTTGCACGCATCAATCAGAAGGGCATTCTCGGCGATCCGAAGGTGCGCGCTGCGTTTATCAGCATGTGCGATCGCAAGTCCTACAATGAAGTGATCCTCAAGGGCACGTTCATTCCGGGCAAGGCCCCGGTACCGCCCTCGCTCGACTATGGATTTGATCAGCTCGTCGACCCGAACGCCTACAATGTCGACCGCGCGAATCAACTCCTCGATGAGGCGGGCTGGAAGGACACGGACGGCGACGGCATCCGTGATAAGGATGGCAAGCCTCTGAGCGTCGACTTCATCGTTTACAACAGCCGTGCGGAGCTGCCGATCTATGCCGAGGCCGTGCAGGCGGATGCCAAGAAGGTCGGTATTGACGTGAAGGTCAAAACGGTGGACTATAATCTCCTTGACAAGATTGGCATCAACGGCGAATATGACCTTCTGATCTCGAACATCACGACGGCGAATACGGGCGACCCGGAGATCTACCTCAACTGGTACTGGCGTACGAATATCAACGGCGACAACCCGCAGAACGGCTCGGGCTACAGCAACCCGGAATACGATGCGAAATGCGCCGCACTTGCCGTCGAGTTTGATCCGGCGAAGCGCCGCCAGCTCATGATCGACATGCAGCAGATTCTCCTCAATGATGCGGCATCTCTTTTCCTCGGCTATCCCGAGACGAACATTGTCAGCTCGACCAAGATTACGGGCGCGATCATGCACCCCGCGGACTACTACTGGCTGACGAACAAGATCATGCCGGCAGCGAAGTAAAATTTCTAGGACTATCAGGCGGGAGCGTCGGGGTCTTACCCCCGGCGTTTCCTGCGTCATGAAGGGAAGGAGAAGCGCGGATGCAGATCGAGGTGAAAAACCTTTGCGTCGCTTATGAAGGCACGGAGATGGTGCATGATGTGAGCTTTTCGCTCGGCGAAGGCGAAGTGCTCTCCATTGTCGGTGAAAGCGGCAGCGGCAAAACGACCGTGATTCGCGCCATGATCGGCTGTCTGCCGAGCGTCGGCAAGGTCACGGGCGGACAGATTCTGTTCGATGGGAAGGATATGACGCAGGCGAGTGACGCGGACTGGCGCAAGGTCAGCGGCGGCACGGCGGCAATGATCTTTCAGGACAGCGGCAGTACGCTTGATCCGATTCAGACCATCGGACAACAGTTCGTCGAATACATTCAGACACATGAGGACGTGGGGACGAAGGAGGCAGCGGAGCGCGCGCAGGATATGCTCGCGCGGATGCACCTCAACAACCCTGCGAATGTGATGAAGAGCTATCCATTCGAGCTGTCCGGCGGTATGCGTCAGCGTGTCGGTGTTGCGATGGCGATGTTTTTCAGCCCCGCGCTGCTTCTTGCCGACGAGCCAACCTCGGCGCTCGATGTGACGACCCAGGCACAGGTCGTCAACGAACTGATGGATATTTGCAGAAAAGACGGCACGTCCATCGTCATGGTGACACACAACCTCGGTGTTGCTGCCTATATGTCGGATCAGATCATGGTTATGCGTTACGGCAAGGTCTTGGAACACGGGACGGCGGAACAGGTCATCGAGCACGCTAAGAGCGACTATACCAAGGAGCTCCTGCTCGCCGTACCGCAGATAGGAGGGGAAAGCTATGCAGCCGGAGCGTGAGGAAATCCTGCGCATCGAACACATTACGAAGCGATTCCCCATTGCGGGCGGAAAGGTTCTGACCGCCTGCGACGATGTGACGTTCCCCGTCTACAAAGGGGAGCTGCTCGGCATCGTCGGAGAGAGTGGCTGCGGAAAGAGTACGCTCGTGCGTACACTGATGCAGCTGCACGCCCCGTCGGAAGGACAGATTTTCTTCCGCGGGCAGGAGATTACGGGGCTGAAGGGGGAAGAGGCGCGCAATATGCGTCGCAACATCCAAATGGTGTTTCAGGATCCCAATACGGCGTTCAACCCGAAGATGAAGATCAAGGACATCATTTGCGAGCCTCTGCGGAACTTTGGTCTCCTCAAGGGCAGTGCGCGCGATAAGGCGGCGGAGCTGCTGCGTCTCGTCGATCTGCCCGAGGACTTTGCGGATCGCTATCCCGCGAACATGAGCGGCGGTCAGCGTCAGCGCGTCGGCATCGCCCGCGCCCTTGCGCTCGAGCCGGCGATTCTCGTCTGCGATGAGGCGACGAGTGCACTCGACGTCTCCGTGCAGGAGAAAATCGTCGAACTGCTCATCCGTATTCAGAAGGAGCGGGATCTCACGATCCTCTTCATCTGTCACGATCTTGCGCTCGTCTCCATGCTCTGCACGCGCGTTGTCGTTATGTATTTCGGCAAGGTTGTCGAAGAACTCGACGGCAAAGATCTCGCACATGCAAAGCATCCGTATACACAGAAACTTCTCAAATCTGTGTTCTCGCTGCTGCCAAAGGGAAAAGCACCGCGCATCGACCTCTCGGACGATGTGCCGAGCCCTGAGGATCAGGAAGCCGCGGGCTAAATCAATTAACGAAAAAACGGGACTGCCGTTCCTCTGTATGACAGAGAGCGGCAGTCCCGTTTTCGATTGTATGAGACTTTATATGAAGAGAAGAGGTATATTTTTACTGAAGCGCTTCCTTGAGCGTATTCATATTCTTACGCATCGTGTCGAGGTACGCATCCTTTGCCGCCGGCGTTGCCTCGCCCGTGACGACGGGATCAAGCGTATAGATCTTCGCACCTGTCTCGCGCGCGATGGTCTCTGCGGCGGCAGGGGAATACTGCGGCTCGGTGAAGAGAACCTTGGCAGAAAGTCCTTTGACCTGTTCGATGGTTTCCTGCAGTTCGGTCGGTGTCGGCTCCGTGCCCGGCTCACGCTCAACAACGCCGATGATGTTGAGATGGAACTCCTCGGCAAAATAGGGGAATGCTTCGTGGAATGTCACGATGTCCTTGTGCGGCACATTATCGAGTGCGGCGTGCATCTCGGTCTTGAGCGACGTGAGTTTTTCGATGTAGGCGGCAGCATTCTTCTCATAGGTGTCCGCATGGGCGGGATCGGCTTCCTTGAGCTGGTCGGCAATGTTGCGCACCTGCTGGATCGCATCCGTCACGCTGAGCCAGACGTGCGGGTTGTCGCCCTCCTCGTCGTGGATGAGCTTGATGCCGCGTGACGCGTCGATGACCTTGAGATTTTTCTGCTGCTCGGTCACTTTGTCCATGAAGTCCTCCATGCCTGCGCCGTTGATAACGAATGCATCGGCATTCTCGAGGGTCTTCATATCCTCCGTCATGAGCTGATAGTCATGCAGACAGCCTGTCTGCGGCTTCGTCATGTTGTGTACCTCAACGCCGTCGACCCCCTGTGTGATGTTGATCGTGGCAACATACATCGGGTAGAACGACGTGACGATGCGGAACGGCTGCGCCGGCTGTTTGTCCGCAGGTTTTTCCGCCGCTTTGTCCGTACCGCCGCAGCCGACGAGCGCGAGGGATAGGACGAGCATCAAAAGGGAGAGAATCTTCGTTGTACTACGCATGGGTAATCGATCTCCTTAGAGTGAAAATAAATATGGGGTAAGTCTCATGAAGTGAATCATAACGATATTGAAAAGAATTGTCAATAGAAATGAAAACATTCAGTTATTTTCATATCATATGCTATAGACGATGTTTTTATTTTCGTGAATTGCAAGAGCAAGTTGAACAGTGATTTAATTAAGAAACATTTTCAATAGCGTATACTTCATCCAAGAAGGTGTTAAA
>NZ_AUFU01000027.1 GCF_000426665.1 Centipeda artemidis DSM 19719
GATGCTGCTCATGATGCCGCCAATGGCCGCGTGGACAAGGATCTTTCTGCCGCTCCCGTCGTCCTTGAGGTTATGGGCAAGACGGTATGCTTCTTCACCGAAGACAGCGGCAAGTTCCTGCTGTTCTTCTATTTTCTTCTTGTCAAAGATTCTCCCGAGTTCGTTCAGGGCATTGCTTGTATCTCTGCTCAGAGTGGAGTGGTCTTGATCCGGGGTTTCGCGCACATCAATATTGCCCGGTACGCTGCCGTACCGGGACAGAAAAAAGTTTTTTGGATTGAAGCGGTATCAATCGGATATTCCTTGCGCCTTCAAGAAAGCCGCCGTCATGTCCTCATATAACTGGTACGAAATTATAAGAATCTCTTTGAGATCTTCATAATTACGAAAGATTGGAAGTGGACGTCTATTTTCTAATCCTAGCAAGTCATATTCTAAATTTGAAAAACTATCTCCAGCATAATATTTGTTGTTTTTCCTAACATACCATATTAATTCAACACCACCAGACCTTATGCTAATATTATATTTAAATTGATATATGCTTAGCGTTTTTCTCGACTGAAAAAAATTCTCTTTTTTTAAATATTTTACTTGGTATCCTATATTCAAAAGGATGTCAAGAACACAGCTGTTATTATAATTGATAAATCGTTCCTTATAGTAATCAAAAGGATACTGATTACAAAGGGTTTTATATCTTTGCGCGAAATCAATAGTATTCAATACCTCTATCATTTGTCGATCCATAACTTATTCCTCCCGAAATCTGATTGTAATACCATATTTATCTCTTGCCAACGCTACATATTCATCAATCCTTTCAAAGTTCCGATTGGATGCGGGAATCTCCAAGATCTGTATACCGTGCAGTTCTTGTCCGTCTATCTGGTCATATTTGTTCGACCGTATCTTTGTGCCGGGCGGGTATTTATTCTTCAATTCTCGCAGATAGGATTCAAAGGTCTTCATCTCTATCATCTCCAGATCTGTCGCTTTGCGCGATACAATCTCTCCTTTCTCCGGGTTATAGGAATCGAGCCGTTTCTCATTTCCCAAATGCACTTCGTTATACGGATACCATGCTTTTGTTTCTGCTTTGTCATTAAACCGGTTCCCTCGTGCCATAGGCGAGTCGTTTAGGAGATAGTCGCGTGCTTCTTTCCAATCGATACGATCGCGCGGGGGAGCGCCCTGTTTTTCCTTTCTGGCAACATAGATCAGGTAGCCTTCTTCCAACTCCTTTTCGCTGAATTTTCCTGCCGATGTCAGGAACTCGCTTTCTTTTGCGATCTTTTCGGCTTTTGTGAGCGTCGGCATCGTTCTCTTTACTATGACCGCTACACCTTTTACCTGTTTTAGACCGGGGATACTTGTCGCGGCAGCAATAAACCCAGACGTATAATCCCCATCGATAAACGTATATATGCCTGCGTCTATCAAGCCTGCCGGCGTTCCGATTCCGGGAATAAAGCCGGCGGCATCCAGAATGTTATGAATGGATTCTGTATTTTCTTTTGGGGAAGTGCTCTTTGGATTTACATTACTCCCATCATTATCTTTATCACTTACAGGAGGCTCTATCAACTCCATTGTTTTGAAGTCAATGCCCCAAAAACTTCTGTGGTCGATATGCTTGAATCCATTGGTTATAGGATCGTTTAAATACATAATTACCGCTAGCATCAAACTCTCCAATTGGATTATGAGGTGCTTCCCAGTCCATCTGCTCTCGGAGATATTTGTTATACCCCTTTAAGAATTCATTTGCGCTTTCCCCTGTTATACCTTGATTCATTAGATATAGAACTGCATACTTATAATTTTTTACACTTTCTGATTGAGTATTCAAAGCGTTTGAAAGGGTTGGTTCATGTTCCGCAAAGACATCAGATACACCTTGGAGCAGTCTCAAGACTTCATCTTCAGAAAGCTCTTTGCCATCTTTTCTTTTTAACGTTTTTTGCGCCAATTTATCAAAGTCAAATGCCTCCGGGTACTCTATGAGAAAATAGTTTCACTTCGTCCCACTTGCCGCCGTGCTCGCACCCGCTCCCGCCGTTCCGCCGACTGCTCTGGCTGCTGCCGCACCGACGATGGCGCTGACGATTTGTGCCGTGCCGGAGTCATGCTTGGCAATCTTGTCGATTTGCTTGATCACGGTTTCGTTCAGTCCCGCACCTATACAGCGCCCGAGGTAAAGCCCGCGCCCGTGATGCTGCTCATGATGCCGCCGATGGCCGCGTGGACAAGGATTTTCGTTCCTTTGCCGTCGTTCGGAAGTTTATGCGCGAGTTTAAACGCCTCTTCTCCAAAGACACTTGCCAGTTTCTGCTGTTCTTCGATTTTCTTTTTGTCAAAGATTCTCCCGAGCTCATTCAGCGCGTTGCTCGTGTCTCTATTGAGTGCGGAGAGGTCTTGATGCGGGTTTTCGCGCACGTCAATACTCCCCGGCGCAATGGCAGATTTGGTTGTGCTGTCTGCATCGCCTCTCGCGGGAACGGAAAGGACGGGCGTCAGCCCTTTCATGTTGTAGCCTTCTCCTGCGCCGTACGCGCCGTTTGCGAATTTACGGTAGGAAAGGCCGCTGCTGCCTGCGCTGTAGGAGGCGCTGTTCTCTATGTTCCCATAGGTAAGCGTTCCCGTTGTGAGTGCATTCTTATCGGGAGACGCCTCACTTGCGATGACGGCTCCCTTGAGGTCGGTGTTCTTATCTACATGAATACGGAATCCATCTGCGCCTGCGTAGATGCCTACCTGTCCTGTGGTGCTCTTCCAGCGGGAGTCGATCTTCCCTTTGCTGTAGGAGGCGCCGATGTCGGGATCTTTGGCGTTGATCTTCCCGCCGGTTACGGATGCGCTGATATGAATGCCCGACGAGGAGTTCTTTTCTCTGTAGTCGTCTTTTTCCTGCAGGCTCTCGATGTTGAGATTGCCGCCGACCTTCATATCGACCTTTTTGCCCGATGCCTGCGATCCGATGATGTCGGTATCCGCGCCCGAGGTCATGGAGAGTTTTTCTTTTGCCTCCACAAGCGCGGGGGTATAGGTGGTGCGTTCTCCGATGCCGTCGCTCTTTGCACGGTCGGCATGAATCCCAACGTCTGTGATGCCTCCTGCGAAGCTGTAGGTGACGCTGACGCCTGCGGAGCTCGAGCGTTCTTTGGTCACTGTATGCGTGGTATTCTCCGCGGCACGGAGGTCAATATTCTTTTTGGACTCAAGATTGACGTTGTTCCCCCGGAATACGCCTCCCGTCATAGAGACGTCGGTTTCGCGCGCACGAAGGGAGAGGTCGGTGCCTGGCACGAGAGTTTTGTTCCGTTATTCCCAGAGCTACGGTCGGGCAGTGTTTTCTGTAGGAGTATCGGGCAGAGGTCATTCTTTACGATGCATGGTTACTTCAGGTTCATACTGAGAGATGACATCAATAAATTCATCCATTCCTGCAATTACATAATGTTTGAATACAATTACATCCTTTGCTTCCCCTAGACATGACTCATTATAAACCCAAGACAAAATCTCCGAATTTTCTACTTGGAATAACGTCCATTTTGTATAAAAGTCACGTCCATATTCTTCTTCTAATTTTGTTAGTGTTCTTAGTCTTTTTCCTTCGTCTGAGTACATATAGAGAGCAGGAGCATCAAACGTTATTTCTAAAAAGTAGCTTTCAGCATCATTTGACAGCTTTATCCTTAAACGTTTTTCCCCAATGCCATCGGTTAATTCATCCACATACATTGTTTCATTAGGAATACCTTGAATTGGAATCCACTTATGCCAGTGAACATACGACATATATATTCTCCTCTCATTCCTCATATCGTATTTTTATATGTCTCTTATTTATCGGATTATATATTTCAAGAGTGGGACTTCCTTCCCTACTTTGATTTCTTACATTTACGTCTCTTCCATCAGGTAACTGAGCAGTGAAGCCTTTATCAGTTTCTTTTACACTCCCTTCCACTTTCTCCAAAGCATCAAACTCCTCTTTAGCTTTCTCATATCCTCCTTTCTTTATGTATTGCGTGGATTTCCCCTTAGTTTTTCTCCCCAGCGTTGCATCTTCCAAAAGATCGTCAACTGATTTGCTCCCTTTTAACTCGCCTGTGGTCGATGATGCCTCTTTTGATACGCTTCCTCCGGTCTTTTCAGTCTGAGCAGTTTTGTCTGCCTTCACTCCCGTAGACTCTTCGACCTTCTCAGATTTTGGAGGATTCTCGGCTTTTCCGTCGACAGGTTCTTTTTTTACACTTTCCCCTACACGATCGCCTGTCTTTTCTGGCTGGATACTTTCTTCAGCTTTACGTCCGACAGATGCGTCTTCTAGGACTTTTCCAGTTTGCTCTCCTGCCTTTGTGGATGATATAGGGGATTCATCTGTTCCTCCAGCAGGTTTTTCTTTGATAGGCTTTCCAGCCGTCTCTCCGTAGTTCCCTGTATATACAGGTTTTTCTCCTGCTTTATTTAGAGTTTTTTCTGCTTTCTGACCCGCAGATTCCGCAGTTTTTACAACTTTTTCAGCCTTCTGTACGCCCTCAATATCCTTTGCTATATCTAAAGCACGTTTGACTTTATTTGCTCCTTTTATAAAGCCTACGCCGGGAATTAGATACGATACGCCTCCGCCAACAATACCTTCAAACAATTTTCCAACTTGATAAGAATCGCCTTCATGTAAAATACGTAGACCTTCTTCTATACTATCTTTGGCGCTTTTACGAAGCGTGTCCCAGAAATTAGGATCATTTCTTAACAAGTTAACAGCTGCCTTTAGGTGATCATAAGTATCTCCCGGATGAACCACCATGGATGTAAAATCCCTTATATCATGATAAAACGATCCTATTCCACTGGAAAAAATTCCTTCAAAGGGGCCTCTATATCTTAAAGGTGTCAGCTGGTTATCATCATCAATAAGAGCACCCCAGTTGATCGGTTCTTCACCAATATCTCCATTCGTTCGTAGGACGTACGTTTCTCCTGTTATTGTATGTTCATATCCGGGTTCGCCGATACGTGATTTCATGACTTCGGCAATTACCAGATATTTTTTCCCATTTTCTGTTCGAACGAGAACTTTAAACTCATAGCCATCTTCCGGCTCTCTTCCGATCCGCGCAAGCACTTCATTAATATATTTCTTAGCTACTTTGTTGTAAATCGCATTTTCGTCTGATCCACATTCTTCTATGGCTTTTAGCAGAGCTTGTGTTTTTTGTTCGTCAAGGTATGTTTCAAAATGCTCGAATATATTGTTTTTTGTCCCGCTCTGTGCAATGACGGCGCCTTGTGTTCCGCCGATTGCCGTTCCCGCGCCATAAGAGATCCCCTGCAGAAGTTCCGTGGGGATGATAGGATGTCCATAGGCATCCTGCCATGAGAGCAGTCTCGCTATGAGCAGTTCATTGACAGCGCCTGCAGTCATGCCCTTGCCAAAGCTTCCTCCGGCAATTTTACTCATGACACCGCCGGTAAGACCTTTCAAGAGGATTTTTCTAGGGTCTCCTTCTTTCCAGTGCATTCTCTCCGCAATATCACCGATGGCTCGATTCGCCAGTTCGCCAAAGAGTTCTGCCGCTTCTTGCTGTTCGAGGATTTTATCTTTATCGAAGATTTTCTCTAAGGGGTTCTGCACCGTTTTTGTATCACGCGAAAGCCCGTTCAAGTTCTGTGTAGACCGCCGGAGTATTTCGATGGTTCCCGGCGATACGGCAGATTTTGTTACGCTTGATGCTGATCCATGGATAGGCATATGGACTTCGGGTAAGAGTCCTTTGTCTCCCGGTTTTACATTGCCGCCTGCATGGAAGGATACGCCTTTATCGCTGACTTTGTATGATGCTGTGTTTTCTAGGTCACTGAACGTAAGGGTTCCCGTGGAGAGCGTGTTCTTATCGGAAGCCGCTTCGCTTGCAATAACGGAGCCCTTGAGGTCGGTATTCTTCTTTACATGAATATCGAAGCCGTCTGCGCCTGCATAGATGCCTGCCTGCCCGGTGATGCTCTTCCAGTTGGAGTGGATCTTCCCTTTGCTGTAGGAGGCGCCAATGTCGGGATCGTTGGTGTTGATCCCGCCGCTCATGGATGCGCTGATGTTGAAGCCCGACGAGGAGTTCTTCTCTCTGTAGTCGTCTTTTTCCTGCAGGCTCTCAATGTTGAGATTGCCGCCGACCTTCATATTGACCTTTTTGCCAGATGCCTGCGAGCCGATGATGTTGGTATCTGCGCCCGAGGTCATGGAGAGTTTTTCTTGTGCTTGTATGATGGCAGGGGTATAGGTCGTACGGTCTCCGACGCCGTCGCTCTTTGCACGGTCGGCGTGAATCCCGACGTCGGTGATTGTTCCTGTCCCAAAGCTATAGGTGACGCTGATCCCTGCGGAGCTCGAGCGTTCTTTGGTCACGGTATGTATGGTATTCTCTGCGGCGTGCAGGTCGATATTTTTCTTCGCCTCCAGCGTGACGTTCTTTCCTTGGAGGGTTCCTCCTGTCATGGAGATGTCATTT
>NZ_AUFU01000028.1 GCF_000426665.1 Centipeda artemidis DSM 19719
CTACGTGTTACTCACCCGTTTGCCACTAAGCTCATAAAAGCAAGCTTTCATTCGCTCCGTTCGACTTGCATGTGTTAAGCACGCCGCCAGCGTTCGTCCTGAGCCAGGATCAAACTCTCCGTAAAAGAAGAGCCTCTCTAGACTCATTAATGTCATTCTGTAAAAGAATTGTTTTCGTTGACCAAATTATCAACGATGTTGCATCTGGCTTCGGTTAGATATTACTCTAACCTCTCTGCATTGTGTAGTTTTCAGGGTACATCTCGTGCGCCTCGAGAGCCTCTAGCCTTCATCAGCGCGACTGTCATAATATAACACAACGGCTTTTCTTCGTCAAGCCCCTTTTTCTTGATTTTGTCAAAAAAGCTGAAAAAATCTAAGCTAAAATGAGTGAATATCTTACATCTTAATAAACGAAGTTCAGTTCTGTCCGCTCCGCAAGACTCGGCGCAATGGCATCCTTCTCCGAAAGGACGACAGGGGTGAACGGCCACGCGACACCGATGGCAGGGTCATCCCAGCGGATATTACCGTCACAATCCGGCGCATAGAGATTATCCGCCTTATACTGCACCTCAACATTATCGGTGAGCGTAATAAACCCATGGGCAAAGCCGCGCGGAATGAAGAGTTGACGATAATTCTCTGCTGAAAGCTCGATTCCGATCCACTGTGCATAGGTCGGCGAGCCGCGGCGAATGTCGACCGCAACGTCAAAGACGGCGCCGCGTGATACGCGCAGCAGCTTTGCCTGTGCCATGGGATTCAGCTGATAATGCAGTCCGCGCAGCGTTCCCTTCTGTACCGAAAAAGAGTGATTGTCCTGCACAAAGTCGACGTGAATGCCCGCATCCTCCATTTTCTTCTGCGACCAGCTCTCCATAAACCAGCCCCGCGCATCCCCGAATACCTGCGGCTCCAGGATGCGCACGCCGGGCAGTTTCGTCTCAATAACCTTCATAAAGTTCCTTCTATCTATCGTTAATCACGCGTTTCAAATAGTCGCCGTATTCGTTCTTCGCGAGCGGTTCCGCAAGCCGCATCACCTGCTCGGCATCGATGTAGCCCATGCGATACGCGATCTCCTCGATACAGGAAATCTTGAGTCCCTGCCGCGCCTGTATCGTCTGGACGAATGTTGCCGCCGAGAGGAGGGATTCGTGCGTCCCCGTATCGAGCCACGCGTAGCCGCGCCGCAGACGCTCAACGTAAAGCTTCCCGGCCGTCAGATACGCAATGTTGACATCCGTAATCTCCAGTTCCCCGCGTGCCGAGGGGCGAATCGTCCGCGCGACGTCCACAATGTCTGCATCGTAGAAGTAAAGTCCCGTCACCGCATAGTTGGACTGCGGATGCTTCGGCTTTTCCTCCAAAGAGGTTGCATTCCCCACCTCATCAAAGGAAACGACGCCGTACCGTTCCGGATCAGAGACGTAGTAGGCAAAGACCGTTGCGCCTGTATCGCGCTGCACAGCATTTTGCAGTACCTGCGCAAAATCCGATCCATAGAAGATGTTATCTCCAAGGACAAGTGCGCATCCCTCGCCCGCGATGAAGTTCTCTCCGATGAGGAACGCCTGCGCGAGTCCGTCCGGATGCGGCTGTACGGCATAGGAAATCGAAAGACCATACCGGCTGCCGTCGCCAAGGAGCGATTGATAGAGTTCGCTGTCGGCCGGCGTCGTGATGATGAGAATGTCACGAATCCCTGCGAGCATCAGCGTGCTGAGCGGATAGTAAATCATCGGCTTGTCGTAGATCGGCATGAGCTGCTTTGATACGACCTTCGTCAGCGGATAGAGCCGCGTTCCCGAGCCCCCTGCGAGGATGATGCCCTTTCTTATCATACGTCACCTCTCCATTTTGATGCTTATAGAATTTCGACAAGAATGGCGACTTTTCCTTGTCTATGTTATGATATAGGAAAATAAAGGAGGACTTTTATGAGCGAATCAGTTAATTTTGCTGTCGGCGAACCGTTCCCCCTGCCCATTCTCGCGCAGGCGGACGGCGGGATGTTCCAAGTCGATAAAAACGGGATAATGTTCCTGCTCCAGCTATCACGGGCGGACGTCGTGGCCGTCGAAGCATTCCGCACAGGCGAAATCGAAATCGCGGTCACGGAGGTAGGCGGCATTCTGTTCTTCCTCTACCGTATCGACGGCATCTTCAAAGACGGATGGGGTGACGCACCGCTCTCCCTCTCCCTCGTCAAGGACGAACTGCTGCCGAGCGAGAGAGACCTGCGCGATCCGACCATCCATCTCTACCTCGTCGATACAAATCTGAAAATCTTGCTCGCACAGCGCACGGCAAGGATCCCCGAGGAGTTTGCGGAGATCATCCGAAAAAATGTCTGCACACAGCTCGCTCAGCCACGCTCCGCCCTTGCCTTCCAAAAGAATGTCTCCGAAATCTGGGCAAAATACAGCGCCGCAAAGCTCCGCGCCATGGCAGACGCCGCACACACGCTGCCACTCTCCATCGGCAACACCCCGCTGCACTAAAAACCGCCTCATCCGACCATACCGATTGGATGAGACTGTTGCTATCTCTCTTATTTTTCTCGCCGAATAATATAACGCTCATCAATTTCGTTTAGAAAGCGCGAGCAAAAATATCGTTGCGAATCGCCGACGGATTTCGTTATGGATTTAAGATATATCAGCCCCAAATATTCCTTTGCACGAGTCATAGCCACATAAAAGATGCGGCGCTCCTCCTCGATGTTACCGCTCTGTATCGCCTTATTGGTTGGGAAAAGACCCTCACTGCATCCGGCGACAATAACAATCCGAAATTCCAAGCCTTTGGAAGCATGTATGGTCATTAAATTCACGCCGTCGAATCTTTCGTCATCCCCCGCATCCTCCGCCGCCATAACGGAAACAATAAACTCATCCAACGAATCATATTCTTTTGCCACCGAGAGCATCGTATTAATATTTTCAAAATGCGGAACGATACTCTCGCCTTTTCTCAAGCTGCGCTCAATGATTGCATGATAATCAAGTATATCAATGATCCTCTGAATCATGGATTGAACCGAAATGTGCGCATCTCGCAATTCCGCTAATTGCAATAAGAACCGATATACGGCTCCGATATACATACGCCCTCTAGTCTGCTCGCGTTCATATCGTCGCAGCGTGACGACGATCTTCTCAAGGGTAAGCGCAGGATCGCTCCAAATATCAATTACCGCAACATCCGGTATGTCTTTCGCACGAAAACCTCCGCCGAGAAGTTTTAGAACCCTCTCAAGCGCTGCAAAATCCCCCGAAGAATGAATCAATCGCAGACACGCAAGGATATCCTTCACTTCTTTTCTTGCACAAAACGGTGTATTCGAATGGATACGATACGGAATCTTCTCCTTGAGCAAGCCGTATTCGATGGATTCCGCAAGGAATCCGGAGCGATACAGCACGGCTATATCCCGTAACGCGATGCCTTTCTCCCCAAAAGAACGAACCATATTGGCAATCTGATTCGCTTGTTCATATTCGTCCGATGCACCAAGAGAAAGAATCTTTGTTCCGGCAGTATTTTCCGTAAACATATTTTTCTCCAGCGAGTGCTCGTTATTTCGTATCACACAATTTGCCCCCTCAACGATATTCCTTGTTGAGCGGTAGTTCTGTTCCAGATAAAATTTTTTGAGGCGCGCCTTTTGAATAAAATGAAAGAATTTCTTCAAATCCGCCCCGCGAAACGAATACATACTCTGACTATCATCCCCCACCATGCACATCCCCCGCATACCGGGACATAACAATTCTATTAAGCGCAGATCCGAAGAGGACGAATCCTGACATTCATCAGCGGTCACATAGCGAAATCTGCGGTTGACAGCTTCACGAACATCATCGTATTCCTCCATGGCTTTGATCGCGAAATTGATAAGATCTCCAAAATCAAGTGCATTCACCTCTTTGAGCATCCGCTGATAGATTTCATAATACGAAGCGATACACCGCCTTAATTCCTCTTTTTCTTGAGCTATTGCCATTTCTGGTGTGACACGTTTTTCTTTCCATCGGCCGATAATCGTCATGACCATTTTAGCCGGAATACCCCGGCGCTCTTGCCCGATGCTGCGCATCGCCTTTTTTAGGAGATTCATCGCATCTTTTTCATCATAAATGGAAAATTGATTTGTATACCCCGAAAAGCGATTTTGAAAATACCTGAGAAGTTTTGCACAAAATGAATGATAAGTCCCGACAAAAATTCCTCTCGCCTCATCGCCAAGCGCTTGAATAACTCTCGTTCGCATCTCATCCGCAGCCTTCTGCGTAAAAGTGAACAACAGTATATTAGCGGGTGACACGCCGTCCTCAATCATATAGGCAGTGCGAGAGACAATCGTCTTCGTCTTGCCCGCCCCTGCCCCCGCGATAATGAGCGACGGTGTTTTATACTCCTGCACCGGAAGACGCTGCTGCTCGTTGAGCTCTGCCAGTATCGCCTTTTGCTTCTCATTCATCCCTGGGAGCACGCCCTTTCTCGCTCACACATCACGAATTTCCTAATATCTATGCGCAAATCCCTGTAGTTAAAATAGCTCTCAAATCATCATAGTGATTATACGCTAAATCTCATACTTTTGGAATCATTAACAAAGCGTTTTGAGAAGGTTTTCCCTGTAAGGATGTTCGCATTGCATCTCCACGCAAAAATACCACTCGATTTTTCGAGTGGTATTTTTTGTATGAAATATGTAAGCTGTGCAACCGAGATTGACCTCTGTGAGAGCCAATTCATGGAGTTTCAATACCGCAAGCGGTATTCGCCTGTGCAACACCTTATTACCTGCTTTTTAACTTCCTCATTAAAGTTTCAATACCGCAAGCGGTATTCGCCTGTGCAACAAAACGGCGGGAAGTTGAAAAACATAGTGCTTCTGTTTCAATACCGCAAGCGGTATTCGCCTGTGCAACACCTTATTACCTGCTTTTTAACTTCCTCATTAAAGTTTCAATACCGCAAGCGGTATTCGCCTGTGCAACCTAGAGGTATCTTCGGGGACATGACTCCAATAGAGTTTCAATACCGCAAGCGGTATTCGCCTGTGCAACCCGTACGTCGCGCTTCAATGGCCGCGAGCGTTCTGTTTCAATACCGCAAGCGGTATTCGCCTGTGCAACATAAACGAGTCGTAACTCCTGGCGCCCAATGGGAAGTTTCAATACCGCAAGCGGTATTCGCCTGTGCAACAAAGTAGTCACGTACAGCAAATCACCTTAATTTAGTTTCAATACCGCAAGCGGTATTCGCCTGTGCAACCGGTGAAACTGATAGTTCAAGGTTATTACGGCTTGTTTCAATACCGCAAGCGGTATTCGCCTGTGCAACAACGAGACCAAGATGGCAATCACCCGTACGTCTATGTTTCAATACCGCAAGCGGTATTCGCCTGTGCAACCGTACGCGGCGAACGTCATTAACGGCTACGTCAAGTTTCAATACCGCAAGCGGTATTCGCCTGTGCAACAGCATACCCGCTGAAGCCGCGCGGGTGCTAGCGTAAATCGGTACATTTCGAAAACCTCGACGGTGGAATGCGGCTCTCCGGTCTCGGCGGAGGTTTTCATCCGATGTGTGTACTTTATCACTTTTTTCCCTTTTTCGCAAGGTTTTCTTCCTTTTGGAGAGGGTATATTGGAAAAATATGCTAATATGTCCGCTCTTTTCCCATATTTTTGTGAGGTGATCGAAAACCTCGACGGTAGAATGCGGATCTCAGGGTTCGCCTGAGGTTTTCTATATGTGTGCCGATTTTGACAAGTATAATTGTTTTCTTTTTATTATACTATATTCCATCTTTTTGCTTTCGTTTGTTCTATGATAAAAGATGATATACCTTCTCTTTCCTTTTTCAAATTTTTTAACGGTTTCTTTGCTCTATTTGCAGGAGGCGCGACGTTTTCCCTCGAATCAATAATTTAGGAAACACTGATAAATTCTTATGTTGCGCAACTCTGCCTTGAAAGATTACAATAGAGAAAAACAATAAACGATGAGGGAGAGACAAAAATGGTGCAGCAAACATTTACAGACATGGAATACGCAAACCGTAATAGAACAACAAAGCGTGAAGCCTTCCTGGATGCCATGGAATCCATCATCCCTTGGAAAGAATGGATGGAACTCATTGCGCCGTTCTACGTCCAGAAAGAGCGTGGCAGGAAGTTAATCCCGCTCGAAACGATGCTGCGCATGTATCTCATGCAGAACTGGTTCGGTCTCTCGGACGAGGGAATCGAGGATGCAATCTATGACAGCTATGCCATGAAG
>NZ_AUFU01000029.1 GCF_000426665.1 Centipeda artemidis DSM 19719
CGAGTTTTATGGGGTACCTAAAGGGCAAGAGTAGCTTAATGATATTCCAGAAGTATGGGAACATGAAGTTTGCATACCGTAATCGAGAATTTTGGTGCAAAGGGTATTATGTCGATACCGTAGGAAAGAACACCAAGGCGATTAAGGAGTACATAGCTGACCAGCTGAAGAAGGATCGGGAGCAGGATCAACTGAGCTTGTTTGACCCAAGAGACCCATTTATGGGTGGCAAGTAATCTGTGCATGGCTGGCAGGCCAATAAAAGGCGTACTTGTACGCCGCCAATTACATAAGGGCTATGCCCGAAAATGAAAAACCACCCGCTATGCGGGTGGATATTTATTATGGATACGTTCCTATCGCAGGAAAAAGTACAGCGCGGGATAGACGACGAAGAAGAATGCGACGCTCGTGGTGAGGAAGCCCGCGATCGTGTAGTCGACATTGAGCCTATAGAGCTTTGCCGCGGTGACGGAGTTGATCGCACCCGGCGTCACGGAGAATACGAGGATGGCACCGAGGAGAACAGGATCGCGGATGAATGGATAGCTGATTACCATCATAAAGGCAGGCAGGATGAAAAAACGCAGCGGGAAGAGGTCGAGCGTATATCGTGCATAGCGGCGCGTGCGGTGGAGGTTGACGAGCGCACCGACGGGAAGCATCCCGAACCATGCGCCGAAGTGGACAAGTCCCTCGAATACGTCCCCGAGGACGGGCGGACGCGCGATGCCCGCAGCGTTCAGCGCGAGCCCTGCCGCCATACCGATGATGCTGAGCTGGTTCCGGGAGAGGAAGATGCTGAGGAAATGCATTTGTATCTTGCCGGGCTTGCCGTGATTTTTGTGCTGCAAATAATAATACTGCGCCATGGGGAAGACGGCGAGGACGAGCATAAGCGTTTGAAAGATACCCATGATCTGCGCGTAGGCAAATCCCTGTTCGCCATAGAGGATGAAGGCGCAGACGCCGCCGAGGGTCGTAATGTTCGACATCATCGCGTTCGCGAGGAACGCGCCGCGGTCGAGAGGGCTGTGATAGCGCCGAATGAAAAATGCCTTGCCGACGAGTGCAGGGAAGAGGACGATGAGAATCCCGTAGATAGGGATGAGTGCGAGATCCCATGAGATCGGGAGCGTCCAGCAGCTCATGAACGCGAGGATCGTGTAGATGACGATGACGTTGCCCCGGAGAATTTTATTGATGAGGGCGTCCGAGATTTTGCCGTGCCGGTAGAGCAGATAGCCGACAATCATCGGCAGGAGGAGATCGGTGAAAAGATAGATAATGCGGTAATCCGATGTGTCCACGAGAATCGCCTTTCTTTTGTGCTGCGCTGCCTGTGCCGGAAGAATCCGGCTGCTTGTATTCTACATCCAAGGTACAATTAAAATCAATGGGAATACAAAGGAAAACTTCTTTTATATTTATCAAAATAGACAGGAAAAGAGATGCATGGCGGCGAATATTTTCATTATATATATGATATTTGCGCCGTGTTTTGTTCCTGCGGCGCACAGTGAATCAACTGTTTTGAGAGGCGCCGGGCGGCACCTCTCAGGAGGAGGGGACGTTATGGCAGTGACGGACAAAGGTTTTGGCGCATACGATGTACGCGGCGTATATCCGGACGAGGTCAACGAGGAGCTTGCCTATCGTGTCGGACGCAGTTTCCCCACGCTGTTTGGCGCGAAGAAGGTTGCGGTCGGTCATGATATACGGCTCTCGGGTCCCGCGATCCGCGATGCGCTCGCAAAGGGGCTGACCGAGGCGGGCTGCGATATCGTGGATCTCGGGCAGTGCGGCACGGAGATGATCTACTTCGCGACGGCGCACCTCGGGCTCGGCGGCGGCATCATGATCACGGCGAGCCACAACCCGAAGCAGTATAACGGCATGAAGTTCGTGCGCGCGGAGTCCCGTCCCATATCGAGCGATACGGGGCTGAAGGACATTGCGGCGATGGCGGTCGGCGAGACCTATCCCGCACCGGCATCCACGCCGGGTAAAATCGAGCAGGTAGATATTCTTGACGAATACGTCAAGCACATCGTTTCCTATGTCGACGTGAGCAAGCTGAAGCCGTATAAAATCGTCGTCAACACAGGCAACGGCGCGGCGGGGCCCATCATCAACGCGATGGAGAAACTGCTCCCATTCGAGCTGGTAAAGGTATTCAACGAGCCGGACGGCAACTTCCCGAACGGCGTGCCGAACCCCATCCTGCAGGAGAACCGCGAGGCGACGGCGAAGGTCGTGCGCGAATCGGGCGCGGACTTTGGCGTGGCGTGGGACGGCGACTTCGACCGCTGCTTCCTCTTCGACGAGAAGGGCGGCTTCATCGAGGGCTACTACATGGTCGGCTTCCTTTCCGAAGCCTTCCTCAAGAAGAACAAAGGCGCGAGCATCATCTACGATCCGCGGCTCATTTGGAACACGATCGAGATCGCCGAGAGCCTCGGCGGCAAGCCCGTCATGTGCAAGAGCGGGCACGCGTTCATCAAGGATAAGATGCGCGAGGTCAACGCCATCTACGGCGGCGAGATGAGCGCGCATCATTATTTCCGCGACTTCTCCTACTGTGACAGCGGTCAGATTCCGTGGCTGCTCGTCGCCGAGCTCATGAGCGCGTCGGGCGGCAAGACTCTTTCGGAGCTGATGCAGGCGCGCATCGATAAATTCCCGACCTCGGGCGAGATCAACAGCAAGGTCGCGGATGCGAAGGCGGTTATGGATCGCATCGAGGCGAAATACGGCAAAGAGGGCAAGGTGACGAAGGTTGACGGCCTCTCGATCGAGTTCGACAAATGGCGGTTCAACCTGCGCATGTCCAATACGGAGCCGGTTATCCGCCTGAATGTCGAGACGCGCGCAGATCACGCGCTGCTGAAGGAAAAGACGGACGAGCTGCTGAAAGAGATTCGCGGCTGAGCGGGAAGGAGTGTTTTGATGAGTCTTGTACTGAAATCCGGGTTTACCTTTGACTACGACAATCTCTACGGCGAGGGAAAGGTGACGGACGCCGACCTCGCGGGCTATGCGGACGCCCTCAAAAAGGCGCATGAGGCGATGAAGGTCATGCGCGCCACGGGGTTCATCCGCGCGCATCTCTCCAAAGACGGCGAACCGGAGAAAGTATTGTTCTCGCAGACGCCGTACATCGCGGAGGGGCACATTAACTCCCCGTCGTCCATCGCCCGGCTGAAGGAACTCGGCAAACACGCGCAGGAGCACACGGACGTCCTCATCTCGCTCGGCATCGGCGGCTCGTTCCTCGGGAACAAGGTGCTGTTCGACGTGCACTGCGGCGAGCTGTGGAACTCACTCTCGAACGAACAGCGTGGGAACTACCCGCGCATCTATTTCAGCGGGAACAACATCGACCCGCGGCGCACGGGTGATATTATCAATCACCTCAAGGACGTCGCACAGATCAAGAAAAAGAACGGCGCGGGGGCACTCCGCATCATGCTGCTCGTCATCTCGAAGTCGGGCGGCACACTCGACACGATGTCGAACTTCATGGTCATGTACGATGAATTTATGAAGGCGGACAACGTCGAGGTCGAGGTCGTCGCCGTCACCGACCCGAATGAGGAGAAGCCGACGCTCCTCAAGAAGCTCGCGATGGAGATGGGGTGGCAGCAGTTCGCCGTGCCGGACGGCGTCGGCGGGCGGTTCACCGTCTTTACCGAGGTCGGGCTGACGCTCGCCGCGTGCATCGGATTTGACATCGAGCAGTTCCTCGCGGGTGCGCGCGATATGGATGCCGCGTGTCAAAATGACGACCTCTGGCAGAACCCTGCGATGCTCAACGCCGCGCTCAAGTTCGCCGCCTCGGAGAAGCACGGGCGCGACATCGAGGTCATGATGCCGTACGGCGACTATCTGAAATCCGTCTCCGAGTGGTACATCCAGCTCCTCGCCGAATCCCTCGGCAAGCAGTTCAACAAGGATGGAAAGGAAGTTTGCTACGGACGCACGCCCGTCGTCGCCGTCGGCACGACGGATATGCACGCGCAGACGCAGCAGCATCAAGAGGGCAGACTGAACAAGGTCGTGCAGTTCATCCGCATCGACAAATGGGCGGACGACATCACGATCCCAAACGCATTCCCCAATGTTCAGAAACTCGCAGACATCGCGGGCGTCACGATGGGCGCAGCGCTTGAGGTCGCGCGTCAGTCGAACGCGGACGCACTCGCATCGAATAAGCGGTACAGCGCCGTGTTCGCCCTTCCGGAGCTGACACCGTATCATCTCGGTGAGCTGCTCTACATGCTCTCCATGTCCATCGCCTACGAGGGCGAGCTCGCCAACGTGGATGCGTTCGACCAGCCCGGCGTCGAAGCGTACAAGCGCATCATGGGACCGAAACTCGCCGCACTGAAAAAGAAGTAAAGCGGTACAACTAAAAACCGGCGCTGCTGCACACAGCCGTGCAGCAGCGTCGGTTTTTTGAGTACATTGTATCCTAAAAAAATATAGAAATTATATGATGCTCCTGAATAGAATTGAAGAAAGAACCAATATCTTTTAAGACGAAAATAACAAGCCTTATTATCTTTTGTAATAATAAAGGGGGAAAATAAATCTATACAGTACTACTGACAAGGGAGGAGATGATGTGACGACAGAGGACAAGACTGCCGCAATAGATACTTTTGCCGCTGTAGCAAGTGCCGGAGTAGGCATAGAGTCGGTGCAGTACTCGCTGCAGCAGCAGCCCCGGAAATTCTTGCCGTTGGAGCAGGCATCGTATTGGGAAGTATTATTGGAAAGAATATTGATAAACTTGCGGATCTTGCAAAAGACAATTATTGTGGAAAACCAAATGAAGGTAACTAAATAATATGAAGAAAGATATTAGCCTTCTTGTAGGAGTTGGCGGCGTATTGGCCGGTCGCGCATTATCAAGACAGGGAAATACGGAGTTAGAGATCGTTGTATGGTCTTTATCGGCATTGGTCGCAATCTTTTTCGGCATCTACATCTATAGAAAACATCATAATTGGATATTTCTTTTGGGATGTATACTGCTGGTTGTAGGTCTGCTGTTTCTCTATGTCCTACAGGACAGCATAGGAACCTCTCAAATTAAACTTTTGGGATTTGTTAGTGGGGTGCTCTTTTTTTCCTTCCTCGGATTGGCTTGTCTGATTACCGGTAGTCACCAAATATCGCCGCACATCATCTCTTATAAACAATGGAAATACTGGATGTTGGCTTTAGCCGGGTTTTGGCTCGTAGGCTGCGGAGGCGCAGCAGCACTGATATTTCTATGAGAAAATACTCAATTGACTTTATGGACAAGGTTTATATGGAAAGCCTTCCAATGGTTCTCTGGAATGATCTTTCGTTATAATATTTTGCAGCAAACCAAATGAAGAGTGGTAAAACATATGAAGAAAAATATCAGTATTCTTGTGGCTGTCATTGGCGTATTTGCCGGTCGAGCCTTGGCGAGGCAGGGAAATGCTGATATAGAAATCGTAGTGATGTCTTTGGCATCCTTATTCATACTAGCTTTTAGTCTGTATGTTTATAAAAAAACACATAATCTATTATTTCCTTTAGGGTGTGTACTTCTAATTATTTGCCTGCCATTTCTCGGAGTGCTGCATGACAATATAAAGTCTTCTCGATTTGTATTTTGGGAGATATTCAGTGGCCTATTCTTT
>NZ_AUFU01000030.1 GCF_000426665.1 Centipeda artemidis DSM 19719
CATCGTAATCTGCGCCCGCAGCGAGGAGATCCGCATCGATCATCGACTGGTAGTAACGCGTCCTCTTGGCAAGACCGTCACCCTCGGGCTGGCGAACCTGCATCTCGATGTTGTAGACTGTATGCACGTCATCCCGCACATAGACATCCAGACGGACACCTTTGCTCCTGTAACTCGGCTTCATCGGCTTTTCCGCTTCGAGGTAGTGGATGTCGCTGATCTCGACGTGCAGAATGCGCTCGAGCACCTTCCTGCAGATGCGTTTGCGGCTCATAATCAGCTTGAACATATAGTCGTCACAAATGGTCAGCTCTTCCCACGACTTCATCCGATAGGAGCTCATGCGATCACCTCTTTCTTTTATTTTACGGTGTTTTCGCGTGCAAAGCAAGTAAAAGAATGCGCTGCTGCGTCAAATCTAGCGGCTGATGATGACCCCGGATAAAAGAAACAGGCTGCACCGCATACTCTCTGCGCGATGCAGCCTATGGAAATTTTTAGGGGAATATCTAATTCAGATCCTTATTCGGATAGATGCTGAGCCCCTTGAGCGAGACGCCGACCGCAAGCCCCTTGGTCGTCACCTGATAGACCCACATATCTTTTGCAACGACATCCGCGCCGTCGATCGCGCCGCCGGAATATCCGTCCGTTGCGGATGCAGTCGCCTCGCCGCCAACCTTGAACTTGCCTGAGACGAAGGAATCCCATGCATGTTCTGAGCCGAATACAAAGATGAGATCGTATTCCTTCACGCCGAGCCCGATGCCGAGCGCATACTCCTCCATCTTCATGTAGACGCGTTCGCCCGTCACGTTGTTGACGGCGAGCCCGCGCCCATGTGCACTGCCGAACAGGCCGATCTTCGCCCCCGTTGAGCTGATCGTCGCATAGCCGTAACTGCCGGCGATGACATCCTGTACATTCGGGTTCACCTCGTAGAGGTTTGCAAGCGCCTTTGTGTGCAGGCGACCAATTTCCGCGCGCTGTTGATTTGCACTTTTCGCAAGTACCGTGCCGGACAGCGCAAGCACCAGCATCAGTGTAACCGTGAGCAGACGCAGCGTAATTTTTCGCATAGAGATCCCTCCTTCACTGAAATTACCCGCATCTTACCATGCCGCAGCGGATGTAATCAAGGAAAGTTCTCTTAAAACCGAAGAAAATCGTTAGTGCAGCACGAGACTGAGCAGCGCGATTTCGATGATCGCGGCGATACCGAGGACGAGCGTCCCCATCGTCTGCACCCGGTAGCCCTGATCCGGCGTCATTCCGCTGAACTCGGAGACCACCCAGAAATACGAGTCGTTCGCGTGCGACACAGTCATCGCGCCCGCGCCGATCGCCATACAGACAAGCGTGATCTCAATCGGCGTATGATAGCCAAGTACGGGAAGCAGCGGCCCCACAATTCCTGCCGTCGTGATGAGCGAGACCGTCGAGGAGCCCTGCGCCGTCTTGAGCACCGCCGCGAGCAGGAACGGGAAGAAAATCCCCATGCTCGAGAACACATCAGCATGCTGCGAGATATAATGCACCATGTCCGACGTCGCGATCACCTTTCCAAGGACGCCGCCCGCAGCCGTGATGAAAAGGATGGGGCCGACCGTCATCAGACTGTCATTGCAGATTTTGTAAAACTCATGCATCCGCTCCGCCGCCGCGAGCTGGATGGTCGCAAAGCCCATGCCGACCGCGAGCGCGATGATCGGTGTGCCGAGGAAACGCACGATGTCCGCGCCGAGCCCTTTGCCCCCCGCCATCGCCACAATCGACGAGAATGCCATCAAGAGAATCGGGACGACAATCGGTGCGAGCGTATTGAACGCCGAGGGGAGTTTTCCGTACGAATCCATCAGGTCATTGTAGACCTTCGCCACGTCCTCCGGATCGACCTCATCCTTTGACTGCACTTTCGTCCCAATCCAGCGCGCGAAGAAGTAACCCGCGATGAGCGGGAAAATTGAGCAGAGCATACCGAGCCCGATGACCTGCAGGAGGTAATCGCCGATGCCGAGCGTACTCGCCGCCGCGATAGGGCCGGGCGTCGGCGGGATAAAGACATGCGAGATGAAAAGTCCCGCGCTCAACGCGAACGTCATTGAGACCGCAGAGACCGCCGTCCGGCGGATGAGCGCCTTGCGGATCGGGTCGAGAATGACGAAGCCGGAGTCACAAAACACGGGGATCGAGACCACCCAGCCCATGAGCTGCACTGCGATGACCGGATTGTCCTTGCCGACGAGGCGGATCACCATATCCGCGAGTTTCAGCGCGGCGCCCGTCTTTTCGAGCACAGTCCCGATCATCGCACCGAGGATGATGACGATGCCGATGCTCGTGAACGTCCCGGAGAACCCCTGCCCGATGACGGTCGCAAGACCGTGCTGCACCGCGCCGCCCTCGAGTTTATGATCGACGAGCGGAATGCCCGCAGCGAGACCCAGCCCGAGCGAAACCAGCATGATCGAGATGAACGGGTGTATGCGCAGCTTCGAAATCATGACGATCATGATGACAATCGCCACGACAAAGGCAATGATGAGCGGCAAACCGGTCATGTTAATACCCCCTATATTTAATTCCGAAAATACATCTACATATATTTTAATCCCGTTCAAAAATTTTGGCAAGTAAAAAAGTAACCGGCGGGCAACAATTAGTGCGCGGGGAGAAATTCGAGATGCAGCCGCATCCCCATCCCTGCAGCAAGCCGTTGGAGCGTACGCAGCGACGGGTTCGCATTTCCGTTTTCCAGTTTGCTGATATCGCTCTGCGCGATCCCTGATTTTTCTGCAAGCTCCTTTTGCGTGAGTCCCGCCGCCGCACGCGCATCAATCATCGCCTCGATGATCGTACGCTCCGGCTGCAGCGACTCCCATTCCGCGCGAAATCCGGGATCGCGCATCTGTTCTGCAAGAAAATCCTTATGTGTTTTCATATTAGACATCTCCCCCCTCCGGTACACTTTTCATAATATAGGATAAATCCCATATTGTCAAATGACGTAACTAAAAACAGCGGCTAGAAAAAGGGCTGTAACAAAATGTGTTTTTAACACTTCCGTTACAGTCCTTTTCTTACTCGATACGCCGACGTTTATCGTTACAGGGCGCGTGCCTATCGTCATGAGCAAAGGAACTGCCCCTGACACACATCTAATTTACGATACCGCAAGAGCACATTTCACGCCGTAATCCCGAGAATCTTGTCCAGTTTCTCGCGGTCGTAGCTGAGCGCATACTCCTTGCCGTCCGCCGTCGTGACGGGGACGATCGTATCGCCCGAGATGCGGCGGCATTCCTCGAGCGCCGCCGCGTCGTGCTCGATGTTGTGCTCCTCGTACGCGATGCCGCGATATTTCAGATAGCGCTTGACCTTCTCGCACCACGGGCAGACCGTGATCGAATACACCTTCACCATACGGACGCCCTCCTCAGATCCCCAACAGCTTATCGATCGCGGGCTGGTCAAAACCGCGCACATACTGACCGTTATCCGCCTTGATCACAGGGCAGGAACCGTCGCCCGTGAGCTTCAGCAGATCGTCATACGCCCCCGGATCCTTTTCGATGTCGCGCACCTCGTACGCAACGCCCTTCATATCGAGGTACTTCTTCGCCTTGGCACACCAAGGGCAGGCGTCGAACGAAAAAACCTGAACCATGGAAAATCCCCCTCTATATCGTACATCATATGACAAATTTACTTCAGCGACGCCAGATATTTCTCCGCGTGGAGCGCCGCCGTCGTCCCGTCGGACGCCGCCGTCGTCAGCTGATGAATCTCCTTCTCGCGAATATCCCCCGCGACGAAGACCCCCGGGATCTCCGTCCGGCAGTTCTCATCCGCCGCAATATAGCCGCTCTCCGTGAGCGCGAGCTGTCCCACGAACAGATCCGTGTTCGGCAGCACCCCGATGTTGACGAAGATCGCGTCTGCGGGCAGCGTCTCCGTCTTGCCCGTGTCCTTGTGCAGCAGCTCGATCGCCGTCAGACGATCCTCGCCCACGAGATGCGTGATCTCTGTCTCAAGCATCACCGTCACCTTTGGATTCGCATAGAGCGCGTCCTGCGAGGACTTATCCGCGCGCAGCTGCGAGCGGTGGATGAGGTAGAGATGCTTCGCGTACTTCGTCAGGAAATTCGCCGCGTCGACCGCAGCATTCCCGCCGCCCATCACCGTGATGATCTTGTCCTGATAGGTGTGCCCGTCGCACAGCTCGCAGTAATGCACCCCGCGGTTGAAATAATGCGGCTCCTGCGGCAGCGGCAGCTTGCGCCGGTTCATCCCCGACGCGATGATGATGACGGGCGTCTCGTAGATGCGCGTCTCCGTCTCCACGATCTTCGGCGCGCTTTTGAGATCGACGCGCTCAATGCGATCGAACTCGTCAATCTCCGCGCCAAAATTCTTCGCCTGTTTCTCGAGCGTCCCGATCAGCTCCATCCCACTGACGCGTTCGAATCCCGGGAAATTCTCAATATCCGACGCCGTCGCGATCTGCCCGCCGACGAGCGAATTCTCCAGCACCAGCGTCCGCAGGTTCATTCGCCCCGCATAGAGCGCGGCAGTCAGCCCCGCCATGCCCGCGCCGATGATGATAATATCCTTTGTTATATGCTCTTTTGCCATCATATCATCTCCTTTTGACTTTTTGATTATTATAACATGCCTGTCAAGATATTTGTGTGACTTCATGCACAAAAATAGCCCACACTCCACTGTGGACTATCTTTGCTGTGTATTATATTTTAGGAGAGCTTTAACGAAAGCCTGTATATAATATAGCACCTATGAGAATGAAAATCAAGATGCTTTTCGATAAAATTTACAACTTTTTTCATCAACCGACATAGTGCTCGACTTAGTGTTTCACATAGTGCTCCACATGGAGCTTGGTGTGATACATCTATATGAACAGCCTTGCTATCAAGTCTTTGAGAGGTTATAATAAAGATAGCATATTACACAAAAAACTCGCGACCTGGTGAAGGAGGAACCATAATGAATACCGTCACGCTTCAATTGAATGATGAAGAACAATCCATATTAGCAAGAGCAGCCAAAATATATGATGGTGATATTCCATCAATGATGAAGCAATTGGTATTTGAGCGTCTCGAAGATGAATTTGATTTAAGGATAATTGCGGATTACGAAGCGCGTGAGCGCCGTGGAGAGACAGAATATTATTCAGCAGAGGGGAGTGTATAATAAACTGTGTAAGTAGGAAGACAGCTTAGGAGCACTCCCCGTGAGGGGAAGTCAAAAACTAAGGAGGAACCCTTATGTCAAAGAGGCCCCCACGGCGCGGTGCAACGCTCGCTAAGGCAATTATCGAAGAGTATCAACCCAAAACCGTAGAGGATATGCAAAACGCCCTCAAAGAAATCTTCGGTCCCATGTTTGAAGCCATGCTCAATGGCGAGATGGAAAACCATCTCGGTTACATGAGCAACGAGCGCGGCGAAAAGGATACAGCAAATCGCCGCAACGGATATACCCAAA
>NZ_AUFU01000031.1 GCF_000426665.1 Centipeda artemidis DSM 19719
GAAAGCAGTTCCTCGTCTTGGTGGTTTTGTGTTATACTGTTCATAGCATGAGCCTCCATTGGATGTTTTTTGTTTGACACTTAAAATTATACCAAATGGATGTCGCTCATGCTATTTTATTTGGCAAGACGATAGATATTTCAAGGGTACAGCAGATTATTCATCTGCGAAGTTTGAGTTATAACGATTATGTCCAGCCTAGCCCAGGAGGAGAGTCGCAGCATCTCGGAGAACACCACATGGGGCAAGCGGAAGCAGTTCGCCGAGGGCAAGACCAGTGTGGGCTACAGTGCATTTCTCGGCTATGACAAGGACTTCGAAATCAACGAAGAACAGGCGAAAGTGGTGAAGCTCATTTACAAATTCTTCCTTGGTGGGCGATCCTTCTACGCGATTACCAAGGAACTAGAGAAACGGGGCATCAAATCCCCGTCGGGAAAGGACAAGTGGTACATCTCCACAGTGCGTTCCATCCTCACAAACGAGAAGTATCGCGGCGATGCGCTGATTCAGAAACAATATACGGCAGACTTCTTGGATAAGACGCGATGTAAGAACACGGGCGAGATTCCGCAGTATTATGTGGAAGAGCACCACGAGGCGATTATCCCGCCGGACTTATTCGACTTTGTGCAAGCGGAGATAAAGCGTAGAGAACAGAACGGGAAGCACAGCGGCGTGAGTATCTTCGCAAACAAAATCAAATGCGGCTGCTGCGGCGCATGGTACGGGGCGAAAGTGTGGCACTCCACGGATAAGTACCGCAGGATCATCTACCGCTGCAACAAGAAATATGCCCACAAGGAGAAGCCGTGCAGCACACGGCATTTGACGGAAGAGGAAATCAAACGGATTTTCGTTAAGGCTCTGAACTCCTTGGTGGAAGTCAAAGAGAATGTGATTGCGGAACTCAGATCCCTGATTAACGGCGTTTGCCAGACAGGGGAGTTGACTGAGGAACACGATAGAACAGAGCAGGAACTCTGCGTTTTGACAGAACGGCTCGAAATGCTGATTCGTGAGAATGCACGGGTGGCACAGGATCAGACGGAGTATCTGAAACAGGAAAATAAGATTCGTGCACACTATCTGGAAAAGCAGGATCATCTGATGAGGTTGGACGAGCAAATTGCCGAAAGGGAGAGCAAGAGAAACACCTTGGAGGGCATGATTCAAGTGATATGCGGTATCAACGGGGAGCAGGTTGCGTTTGACGAGGAGCTATGGAGTGGGCTGCTCGACCACATTGTGGTTAAGGAGGGCGGAGCGGTGATTGTTGTTTTCAAGGGCGGGATTGAGATTGGTGTTGAGGGGTGAGAATATAGGAGAGCTTCCATTCGTCATATTGTATGTTTTGAATATCTCTTTCAAAGAAGCATTAGGCAACACGGCGTGTTCTATGGTATAATTTTCATAAATAACCAATATCTTGATATAGGACAAAAGGAGAATATTTGTTTGATTTTGGATAAGCTAAAAAAATTTTTTGACTTGCATGGAGACATTGCGTCAATACAGGAAATTACAGAGCGGATCAACGCTGGCGTTCAGTTTCGGGGGACGAATCTCAGTGTCCTGATGCTGGCGATCTTCATTGCCTCCATCGGTCTCAATATGAACAGTACGGCAGTCATTATCGGCGCGATGCTGATCTCTCCGCTGATGGGGTCGATCCTTGGGATTGGCTATGGTCTTGCCAGTTACGACAGTACATATATCCGTTCCAGTGCAGGAAGCCTGTTCGCCCAGGTGTTCATTTCGGTTGCCGCATCGACGCTTTATTTTTCCCTGACACCGATTGATACGCCCTCGTCGGAACTGCTTGCACGGACATCGCCGACCATCTGGGACGTTTTGATCGCGGTCTTTGGCGGGCTCGCGGGCATCATCGGTGTAACCCGCAAAGAGGGCGGGAATGTCATCCCCGGTGTTGCGATTGCGACGGCTCTGATGCCGCCGCTCTGTACCGCAGGATACGGCATTGCGACGGGCGTGACAGCGTACGCGGTGGGGGCTCTCTATCTGTTCTTTATCAACAGTTTCTTTATCTGTCTGACGGCATTTGTTGTTCTCAAAATCATTGATATCCCCTCGAAGATTGCACGGGATTCTGTCGAATTTTCAAGACAGAAACTCTATTTGCTGACCGCTGCCATACTTGTCACATTGCCCAGCTGTTTTTTTGCATATCAGAGCGTGCAGGAAAATCTGGAGAACGAGCAGGCAAAGAGTTATATCGAGGAGAATTTCAAAGCACCGCCCCGTCTGGCAATCTCCTATACGTTGGACAACGAGAAGAAAATGCTGACGGTATTTACGACTGCCGGAATACCGGAGGACGACTTGGCGGCATTGACGGAAAAGCTGCATGAAAAGACACATCTCAGACCGTTCCAACTGGAGGTCTTTTCTGCGGAGACAGTGGAAGAGCGAGAAAAGATGGAGGCGATGATTGAGCGGCGACTCAGCGAGGTTGAAAAAAGAGCCATTCCCTCTGTGCAGGAACAGCAGACCGTGACCGCACTCAAGTCTGCCCGCGAGGAAAGCGAGAAGAAGGGGACTTACATCTTGGACTGGAATCGTGAGGCACGCATCGTATTTCCGCAAATCTCCCGCATTGCCGTCGGGAGTGTACACACCCCGGATCCGGCGGCGAATAAAGCGGCGTCTCTGCGTGAAACGCACATTGCGTTCGTATATCTCCAAGCCGATCTGGACGAAGCGGCGCGTACACGTCTGACCGAGTGGCTTTCTGCCAAAGCACAGCGCAGTGTAGAGGTACATTTCCTGCCCGAAGCCCCTGTAGTAGAGGAAAATGAGGCGACGTAATCAGTGCTTGTGGACGGATTTCGTATGTTGTGAAGAAAAAACACATAGGACTGCATAATGACCTGCCCCCCAAAAGTTAGGGAAACGCTGAAAAATTCTTTTGTTGCACGATTGAGCTCCGAAATATTACA
>NZ_AUFU01000032.1 GCF_000426665.1 Centipeda artemidis DSM 19719
TTGCACGCTCTTTTGTATTGCAATTTGTGAAATTTGTGTCTGCGGATCAGCTGGCTGTGATTATCCACTATTTATCAGTGATTCCCTGAAACGCCTCGCCAAATATTTTTTGGAAATTCTCTACAGCCTCATACTCCGTAACCACAGTATATTGAGGAAATGGATAGCAGACAGATATCATTAAAATTTGTAACAGGGCATGGTAGTTATTGGGGTTATATTTCAGCGCTTCACGAAAATGATCAATACCGTGTATGTCCTTCTCTTGCAAATACGGTTCAGCATCCCACAACCAATCTCCTAAGACTGTTAGCCCGTGTGACTTTTGTAAATTTGTGATCTCCGGATCCTGTAATCGTTCCTCAATCCGTTGAATACTCTCTTTGCTGTTGTCCAACGATAAATTTTTCTCAATATCATCAAAGAATGCATCATAATCAAACATTACTTATCCTTCCTGTTTTTAGGGAATCACTGATAAATAGTGGATATATTAAAATTCTGTACGGCCATCATTTTCATCAGTTATATATTCGATCTCCAAAAAATTTTTTTCGATCGCATTTTCATAAAGTATATTAATATATTGTATGTTTTTAGAATATATCTCTATGAAAGTGCTATCTGTTATAAATAACAGCATTTGGCAACAACTCTTCTGAAAGTCTTCATACGTGGAAAACTTATTAGAATAGCCTTCAAATGTATCATATGCGGCTAATCTAGCGGAAACAATATAATACACGCCCGATGAAATTAACCTGTTAAATTCATCAGATATATACTTTCTCTTACTAAAAAGGTCTAATTCTACTCCATCTTTTTTTTCCCATGCCTCGTCGTCATATATTTCCCAATAAAACTGACGAGTACATATAACAGGTTTTAGCACGTCACATAGGTATTTCCCCCATTCATTGGGAATATAAAAACTTACCCCTCTCTTCAAAACGACTCCTCCAAACTATTTTCTAATAGGTTTCCCGCTCTCATCCCAATACCATCTATGTTCATGGGGAACTTTGGGATGTCTTCTAGGATTTCCATGATTCGTAAAATCTACATCTCTATATGCTCGTCCTTTTTCATCATACCATCTCCTAGTAAGAATATTTCCTTCCTCATCTATTCTATCTTTTGATGAATTAGGTGGACCAAATTTTCCAAACTCTTTTCTATTCTTTGTTACAGTATGTTTATCAGATTTTGGATACTCTTGATCTAATGATTTAGCATAGATCATTGGTCCCGTTAAGATTCCTGTACTTGTCGGAGGTATACGAAAATCAATAGGAGGAGGGGTAGAATGTGCCGTTGTCTGAGCACCTTGCTCCTCAGTTATAGGCATATTTTCTATATATGGTTCTCTCCATTTATCATCTCCAATCGGTGGTGTCTTTTCAACTTTTGGCTTTTTAATATTCGTTGGAGGAGTGACAAATATAGCGCCTGATTCCGGCAATATTGTCGTATTATTTTTATTCACTTCCCCTCTTATTTTCGACTTGTTCCCATAAACAATTACTTCAGGAAGTTCGTATTCTGAAAGACCATCAACCGTTTTCTTTTTTACATAAGTTGATATATTTTGTATTGGTGCTCCTGTTGCTTCAGAAACCCACTGACCAGTTTTTTCTTCGAATCGTGCGATAGGATTACCAAAAGAATCTATGATCACATAGGCGCCAACACTACCTATAACGGCTCCCACAACTGCGCCGCCTGCTATAAGCAATTCTGTCCCTATTCCCGCAAGAGCAGTTTCTCCTATTGCTCCCGCAAATATTGGAACAAACCAAAAAAGATTATTCTTCGTCCCGCTTGTTGCCGCAGATGCACCCGCTCCCGCCGTTCCGCCGGCTGCCTTGGCTGCCGCCGCACCGATGATGGCGCTGACGATTTGTGCTGCGCCCGGGTCATGCTTGGCAATCTTATCGATTTCCTTGATCACGGCTTCGTTCAGTCCCGCTCCTACAGCACCCGAAGTGAAGCCCGCACTCGTGATGCTGCTCATGATGCCGCCAATGGCCGCGTGGACAAGGATCTTTCTGCCGCTCCCGTCGTCCTTGAGGTTATGGGCAAGACGGTATGCTT
>NZ_AUFU01000033.1 GCF_000426665.1 Centipeda artemidis DSM 19719
ACATCAATATTGCCCGGTACGCTGCCGTACCGGGACAGAAAAAAGTTTTTTGGATTGAAGCGGTATCAATCGGATATTCCTTGCGCCTTCAAGAATGCCGCCGTTATATCCTCTTGCAGCTGATATCCAACCGTAAGAAAATCTTTGAGATCTTCATAATTACGAAAGACGGGTCTCGTGTGCCTTTTTTCCGGGTTGAACAGAAAGTTCTCTAAATTGGTAAGCCGATCACCGGCATAATACTTCTTGTCTCTCCTAGCATACCACATCAAATCAATCATACCGGATTTTGTCTCTATGTGATACCAAAACTCATAAATACCGTGCTTATTGGTCGAGCGAAAGAAGTTTTCGCTCTTCCAAAACTTTACATTTTGATATCCCACCTCCAAAAGAATCTCTAGTACGCGTTTGTTGTCATAGTTCTCAAAGCTGTTCTTTGCACCAATAGCATATGGTATGCAGAGCGCCTGGTAGCGCTCCACAAAGTTGATGCTGCTCAAAATATCTCTCATTTCGTTATCCGAAATTCGTTCCATAATCTATTCCTCCCGAAATCGGAGTGGATTTTCCCTTTGCTGTAGGAAGCGCTGTTCTCTATATTGATATCTGTGCCAATCGATGATCACAGGATGAATTTTACAAGCCAACCTGCATGATAAGGCGACGATTATTTATGTCATCTTCATGCGTAAATACGATCGTCCACTGCAATGTTTCGTCTGTAAGATATACATCTTCCGGGAAAAAATGCGTATGATCCAAAAATAAATTGTAATCTACCCGAACCATCGTCTTTTTCCCAAATTTCCAATAATCTTTGATATAGATTCTATCCTTGGAGTTGTTATCCCAAAAGATCAGAACTTGTTTCAATTTACTTCTATATGTCTCTATTTGCTCTTCATGAATGAACATTGGGGATTTTAAAGACTCCCATAAATATCCGGTACAACAAAGCCCATCCGAGAATTGTGTTAATGTCTCAATTCGATCTATATAAAATTTAGAATTTGTATTAATGTATTTATTGATATATCTTTTTCGATATTCATCTGCTTGATACTGATTCAGTATCTGCATGTGTGTTTTAAAATTTTCCAGTTCCATATGGTCTGACTACCTCCTGTATTCTTATCGTTCCTTTTTTCCCAGTTGCCGTGGTGTAATTAATATGTGGATATGAATGATGACTATTAAACCCTTCTGGATGTGCCTCCTCTGCCCTTAATGGCGTTCCTCCGGCTTCTTTGATTAAGGTTTCGGCTTCATCTTGAGTCACAATAGTACCGTTGATTTTTTCTATGTCTCCTCCTTGTTCGACTGATTTAACATTCTCTTTCCATAGTTTATCTCCTCGCCAGCCTTTCCCTCCTATCCCCCGCTCCGGCGTTGGTGTCTCGACTCCCTTTCTACTAGAAAAGAATGCATAAAGGTCTTTTTGTGCATTCTCCACGCCTCGATAGGCACTCGTGCCACCATGCACAACTAGAGTGGCTCCCTCAGCAACAAGTCCCGGTGTCGCGACAGCACCACTTCCCGTTATTGCAAGTCCACCACCGCCTCCAATGCTCATAAGGCCGAGAATAATTTCACGCGTCCCTGCGTATATGGAGGCTGTATCGCCAAATAATCTGCCTGCAAGATACGATTTCGAGGCGGACACATATGGGTAACGTCCCCTTATTCCTCGGAATATTTCTCTCATGATGCCGAACGACATGTTCGCATCAAATCTTTCGAGGGCTCCGGATGTAAAATCAGCCACGTCTTGAGAAAAAGGAGATTTTGCTAAAACTTCTATTTCGCCCATGCGGTAAAAAGGAAAACCGTTAAAGGCTACATGATCCTGATAGTACTTGTTATTTAATTCCCCTGCGGTTTGAGTTTTTGCTTCTTCTTTCTCTTTTTCTTCCTGTTCTTTGTCTTTTTCCCGATATTCTGCCTCTATCGCTTGCCGTTCATCTTCGG
>NZ_AUFU01000034.1 GCF_000426665.1 Centipeda artemidis DSM 19719
TCGTTGCTCATGTAACCGAGGTGGTTTTCCATCTCGCCATTGAGCATGGCTTCAAACATGGGGCCGAAGATTTCTTTGAGGGCGTTTTGCATGTCCTCTACGGTTTTGGGTTGATACTCTTCGATAATTGCATTTGCTAGCGTTGCACCGCGCCGTGGGGATCTCTTTGACATAAGGATTCCTCCTTTGTATTTGACATCCCCCTCTCGGGGAGTGCTCCTGAGCTCTCTTCCTACTTACACAGTTTATTATACACTCCCTGCATGAACTTAACATGCGTCCGCGTAAATGCTTAGGATGGAGAACTCCTTATGAAGTCTTTTTCAATAAAGTGTTGCACTTGACTTGACAATTCACCCCTAATACATTTTGCATGGCATTTTTAACGAGGCTTATGTTGAATGATGCCTTTCTCAAAGTTTCATTCACCAAAGACCCAGATCCGAATTCTACGAAAGGAAGACCATGTTTTGTATGGTCAATGTTGACTATACCATGTCCTGAAAAATTTTGATATACTTCTTGTCTCACCTTGCGAGCATGATCGTCGAGCAGAAGATTCCACTTCGTCCCGCTTGCAGCAGTTGCCGCACCTGCCGCAGCGTTCCCACCGGCTGCCTTGGCTGCCGCCGCACCGATGATAGCGCTGACGATCTGGGCGGTGCCGGGGTCATGCTTGGCAACCTTGTCGATTTCCTTGATCACGGCTTCGTTCAATCCCGCACCTACGGCACCCGAGGTAAAGCCCGCGCCTGTGACACTGCTCATGATGCCGCCGATGGCTGCGTGGACAAGGATCTTTCTGCCGCTCCCGTCGTCTTTCATGTTATGGGCGAGTCGGTATGCTTCTTCACCGAAGACGGCAGCGAGCTCCTGCTGCTCTTCGATCGTCTTTTTGTCGAAGAATAAATCCTATTTAGAAAGAATTAAATATAACTCATAGATAAGTAATCCTGCTCCGACAAGCATCCATATAGCACCAATTATCCATAGGGATGCACCTCTGTCTATAAACATCTTGAAAGGGTAGATTTGTTTATCTTTCTCAGGCAACCTATCTACAGTTTCACTATTTAGGTATTTCATATATTTTCGGCAAGGATATGAACACATAAAAACTGACATTCCCATAATAATAATAACAATAGATTGTCCTATGTCTGTATGAATAAAATCACTTGATATATCAAGTGTATTTAAAAACATAGGAATGATTATTAATATAGGTAACAAAACTATTCCGAGTATACATTTAAAAAAATATATGCTCGCTTGATTTTTTTTGTATTTATCAAAAGCATCAAGTAAGACAATGATCATTAGTATCTGTAACAATATACATAGTAGTGGAAACATAAGCGTTACTCCTGATCATCTTTTTGGGAGTGTTCTTCCTTTTTTTCTTCATCTGTTTTTATCTTAAATTGCTCTTTTCGGATATAGTCTTTTATATAAGCTCCCGCAGTCCCTCCAACAATTCCACCGGTGTAACCTCCAACAAGTGCGCCAACACTGGCTCCAGTAATACCACCAAGTATTCCACCTGCTCCCCCGCCTACAACAGTTCCCTCGGGACCAACTATGGTTCCGGCAGCTCCACCAGTTAATACTCCGGAGCCTCCACCAACCAATCCGCCGATATATGTACCGACGTATGTTCCGGCAGCTCCGCCAGCTAGCCCGCTACCCAAGGGAATTAGATCCGATATCCAAGCCTTTGCTAAATCTCCGCCACTATATTTCTGATAATCTTCATGAAAATCTGTGAT
>NZ_AUFU01000035.1 GCF_000426665.1 Centipeda artemidis DSM 19719
ATATTGACCTTTTTGCCAGATGCCTGCGAGCCGATGATGTTGGTATCTGCGCCCGAGGTCATGGAGAGTTTTTCTTGTGCTTGTATGATGGCAGGGGTATAGGTCGTACGGTCTCCGACGCCGTCGCTCTTTGCACGGTCGGCGTGAATCCCGACGTCGGTGATTGTTCCTGTCCCAAAGCTATAGGTGACGCTGATCCCTGCGGAGCTCGAGCGTTCTTTGGTCACGGTATGTATGGTATTCTCTGCGGCGTGCAGGTCGATATTTTTCTTCGCCTCCAGCGTGACGTTCTTTCCTTGGAGGGTTCCTCCTGTCATGGAGATGTCATTTTCGCGCGCACGAAGGGAGAGGTCGGTGCCGGCCTCTATTTTGCTGCCTGTGTTCTCGTGCGAGAGGATCTCCGTCGTGCTCGATGAGCGCGAGCTGCCGAGTCCTATATTGAGACTAAACAGCTTTCTTGGGTTCACCAGTTCCTTGTCAAAGGCTGCGCAGTCTTCAGGACTGAGCAGGTTTCTATATTTTGTCAGTTCATGGATACCTTTGCCAAGGTCATAGAGTTCTCTGCCAGCTTTCCACGCATAGAGCGCTTTAAATTGATTGTCTTATACGGTACTTATGCGATGTCGGCTCACTCGTCCTCGTTTTTCTTCTCCCCGGTTTCATTTTCCCACCACGGATAGCCGTATCTCTTGATGATCGCTTCCTTATAGTCCAAATAGCTTTGAAGCAATGAGAGCGCATTCGTACGCTGCTCGTCCGTGAGTTCCGAAAAGCCTTGTATCAGCCCCTTGAGACTCGCGATGGTCTCAAGCTCCGTTACCACGGTGTTGAACGGATACGGATAGGTATCGAAGATATCTGCGATGTCGAGCATGACCTCGTAGTTTTTTGGATTACATCTGAGTGCAGCGCGTAAACGACCGATGCCGTACATATCCTCGTCATCTACGAGATGCGGATCCGCATGCCACAGCCACTCACCGATCATTTGGAGGCCTCGAGATTTTTGTTCATCCGTGATCTCCGGATCCATAACCCGTTTCTCAATCTTACGAATGCTCTCTTTCCCGTTCTCCCACGTCCAGTTTTTCTCAAGCTCATCAAAAAACGCATCATAATCAAACATTACGCGATCCTCCCTGCTCTAAATCGATACATTAAGGCCGGCATCGACGAGCTTTTGTTTCCCGTTGACGGAATACAGTTTGACCCATATGCGGAACCCGTCAATGATCTTGCATTTCTTTGTGACGCCGCCGCCCTGCTTCCCATGAAGTTCGCCATTCTCGATCACTTCCGCGAGATACCACTGGATTTCTTCATAGGTCGGTTTCCTGCCGTTAAAGAGCAGCTCCCACGCATGACCGTTGCTTGTGTCGCGATCATCATAAACGTTCTGTGATTTGTAATACCATGAGTATCCATAGGCTTTAATAGCACCTGCTCTGCCTTTTAAATAAAGCCCCAACAATTTTAGTGCTTGTTCTCTTTGATCATCTGATAGTTTCTGAGGAAACACTGATAAATTCTTATGTTGCGCAACTCTGCCTTGAAAGATTACAATAGAGAAA
>NZ_AUFU01000036.1 GCF_000426665.1 Centipeda artemidis DSM 19719
GGCTTCAGGTGGCTTGGCAGAGTCGGCGGTGCGTCCGGATCAATCTTTTCGATCACAGATTTTCATGAAGATTATCAGAAATATAGTGGCGGAGACTTGGCAATCGCATGGGGGACAAATATGATTCCCATCGGTGCAGGGCTTCTCGGAGCAAGCCTAGGAGCCACTGGTGGTGCATATGTCGGAGGAATTGTTGGTGGAGGCACCGGAGCATTAACTGGTGGAACTGCCGGAACCGTACTCGGTCCCGAGGGAACTATTGTAGGCGGGGGTGTAGGCGGCATAGTCGGTGGTTTTACCGGAGTCGGTGTTGGAGCGTTTATTGGCAGTTATGCCGGTGGAATTGTTGGAGGAACTGCCGGAGCGTATATTAAGGACTATATACGAAAAGATATATATCCTATAAAAACGGACAAAGAAAAAGAGTCCCTCGCTCATGGTGAGGAGTGATAGTCTATGGTTGGTTTTCTAGTTTTAATTTTTGTCACTATGTTGGGTACTGCACTAATCACAACTTTATATAAATATAAAGCAGGACGTGCAAGTATTCATTCTGTTATATATATGACAGGCATAGTTTGTTCTATATTGTTGCTATGCATACCTATCTTTCTTAAAATCATGTTTGGAGAGATATTATTTTTTCAATCAGATACGGGAAAAATGGTGGGGGTGATTCACATCGGAGCTGTTTTATTTATCGCGTCGTATCCTGCACACAGATATAATAAATACCTGAATAGCGAAACGACAAGTGCTATGCTAGAGAAAAATCAAATACCTGCTTTTAATAGGATTGCAATAGATAGACTCTCCTGGATATGGATACCAGGCGTATTATTGATGGTCGTGGGGATTATTATGCTTATTCAACATTTATGGGAGGTTATTATCTAAAAAATAGAACAAAATTAAAAAAGATAAGGAAAGCAAGGTAACTATGGGGATGGAGTATTCATGTTTTCGCGGTAGAGCGGTGCTTTTTCGCTAGGAGTCATAGAGTCAAGAACTCCATAACGAACGTAACCTCTCCGTCGAGGGCTCTGCCATCGAAGGAAAAGGCGCTGCCCTCAGTGCTGTTACCACAAAAGAAAAACTCTCCATGACCTCGGGCGCAGATACCAACATCATCGGCTCGCAGGCATCTGGCAAAAAGGTCAATATGAAGGTCGGCGGCAATCTC